>NZ_MU158698.1:877008-1319352 GCF_015210005.1 Sphingobacterium hungaricum | reverse complement strand
ACAGACAAGGGCTTTTTGCTGTAACAGAGTTTTTTGGAGGGAGCAAGGAATAAAGAATAAGGAGCAAGGAATCCTTGGGATACTTTATAAAGTTTATTGTTCCATTTAAAGATGGCCTTGTTTTATTTCTTATCTTGTTAAGCAAGCTGTTCCAAAAGATGCTTGATTAGCCAACTACCAACTGAATAGTATCTTGCGTATAAGCAATAAATAAAGACTTCTAACGTATCGATAATTAGAAAGCTTCCATTTCTTGAAGATTTGAAATTTAAGATGTGTGTACGCTCAAAACCATGCGCAATTCTTTCCTAATGATTAGGTTTTACCCCAAAAGCAACTTTTTGAAAATTGAACAAACGTTTGCGTTTTGTTTTCGTTTTTTTATACTGATTTTATATTTTATACTTGTATCACTATAAAGTCGCAATAGATTTTATCGTAACCAAATAAGCTATAAGAAGTAAGTTTTTAGATTTCAATTTGACTGTTTAGTTTGTTTTAAAATAGGTGATTTAGAGGGAGCTTCTCGGCTCCCTTTATTATTTTAAGCAGCTCAATTTATATTCCAAAGAAAAAGCTCAACCAAATTATTGGTTGAGCTTTTTCTTTATTAGCTGAAACTTTATTATTTCGACAAGAACATCGATTTCTTAGCGACTAAATCTCTAAAGTATGAATCATTTAAGTCTTTGATAAAGCGGATCGCTTCACCTGTAGATTTCATTTCAGGACCTAATTGCTTATCAACTTCTGGGAATTTAGAGAACGAGAATACAGGTTCTTTAATCGCCCATCCTTGCAGCTTGCGTTCAATGCTAAAGTCTTTTAATTTATTCTCTCCTAACATCACCTTAGTCGCAATATTGATGTAAGGAACATCGTAAGCCTTCGCGATAAACGGAACTGTACGAGAAGCTCTTGGATTCGCTTCAATGACATATACATTCTCATCCTTAACTGCGAATTGAATATTCAATAGGCCACTTACATTTAATGCCTTTGCTAATTTGATGGAATATTCTTCCATTTTATTTTGAACGGTCTCAGATAGCGTAAATGGAGGCAATACAGCATATGAATCGCCTGAGTGTATTCCGGCAGGTTCAATGTGCTCCATCATCCCAATAATATGGACATCTTCTCCATCACAGATGGAATCGGATTCTGCTTCTTCGGCACGGTCTAAGAAATGGTCAATTAAAACGCGGTTTCCAGGAAGGTTTTTCAATAGATTCACAACTGCTTTTTCCAAGTCTTCATCATTGATCACAATGCTCATTCCTTGTCCACCCAACACATACGAAGGACGAACCAAAACTGGGTAACCGACTTCATTAGCAACTTTGATAGCCTCTTCTGCTGATTCAGCTACGCCGTATTTTGGATAAGGAATATCTAAAGATTTTAACAAATCAGAGAAACGGCCGCGGTCTTCCGCTAAATCCATGTTTTCGAAACTTGTCCCGATAATTTTAACACCGATTTGTTCTAATTTCTCAGCCATTTTCAAAGCTGTCTGTCCACCTAACTGAACAATTACACCAACTGGCTTTTCTAGCTCAATGATCTCACGGACATGCTCCCAGAATACCGGCTCGAAATATAATTTGTCGGCCATGTTGAAATCTGTGGAAACAGTTTCTGGATTACAGTTGATCATGATGGATTCGTAACCACATTCTTTCGCGGCTAATAATCCGTGTACACATGAATAATCAAATTCAATTCCCTGACCGATGCGATTAGGTCCTGAACCTAAAACAACGATTTTTTTCTTGTCAGAAGGAATGGATTCATTTTCATCTTCAAATGTAGAATAATAGTATGGAGTTTGAGCCGGGAATTCTGCTGCACAAGTGTCCACCATTTTGTAGACGCGATTGATTCCTAATTCTTTACGGCGATCGTACACTTGATCTTCAGTCACATTTCCTAATAACCAAGATATTTGAGCATCTGAATACCCTTTTTGTTTCAGGGTCATAAAGAAGTCTCTTGGGATATTATTCAACTGATATCTGCGTAGCTCTGTTTCTAAATGAACAAGCTCTTGAATCTGTACCAAAAACCATTTGTCGATATGCGTTACTTTACGAACTGATTCCAAAGGAACACCTAATTCGAAAGCATCTTTTATGTGGAATAAGCGATCAGCACTAGGGTGCTCCAAGCTATCCATAATTTCTTCTAAGTTTCTTAGCTGACGGCCATCAGCACCTAAACCCCAACGGCTAGTTTCTAATGACTGACAAGCTTTTTGCAATGCTTCGATAAATGTACGGCCGATAGCCATTACCTCACCTACTGCTTTCATTTGCAAACCAAGTTCCTTATTTGCTCCCTTAAATTTATCGAAATTGAAACGAGGAACTTTAACAATCACATAATCCAATGTCGGCTCAAAATAAGCAGACGTTGTTTTCGTGATTTGGTTTTGAAGTTCGTCCAGGTTATAACCAATAGCTAATTTAGCAGCGATTTTTGCAATTGGATAACCAGTTGCTTTCGAAGCCAAAGCTGAAGAGCGAGATACGCGCGGATTGATTTCAATCGCGATGATATCTTCGTTTTCAGGATTTACAGAGAACTGCACATTACAGCCTCCAGCAAAATTACCAATAGAGCGCATCATTTTGATGGCTTGATTACGCATGTCTTGGAAACATTTGTCACTTAAAGTCATTCCCGGAGCCACAGTTATTGAATCTCCGGTATGAATTCCCATTGGGTCAAAATTCTCAATTGTACAGATGATGATTACATTATCATTCGTATCACGTAATAATTCTAACTCAAATTCTTTCCAACCTAATACTGCTTTTTCTACCAAAACCTCATGGGTTGGTGAAGCATGAAGGCCACGGTTTAGCGCAACATCAAAATCTTCTTTTTTGTGAACGAATCCACCGCCTGTACCAGCAAGTGTATATGAAGGGCGGATTACCAGAGGAAATCCGATTTGCTGAGCAGCTTCTTTACCTTCTAGAAACGAGTTGGCAATTTTTGATGGGGCAACACCCACACCGATATCCACCATCAACTGGCGAAATGCCTCACGATTTTCCGTTTTTTCAATTGCAGCAACATCTACTCCAATTACTTGTACATTGTATTTTTCCCACAAACCTCTTTCCGAAGCTTCAATACATAAATTTAATGCTGTTTGACCACCCATAGTTGGCAACACGGCATCAATATTTTGCTCTTGCAAAATCTGCTCAATACTCTCGCAGGTTAAGGGTAATAAATAGACATGGTCGGCAACAACCTTATCAGTCATGATGGTTGCTGGATTAGAATTGATTATCGAAACTTTTATGCCTTCTTCTTTTAAGGAAAGAGACGCTTGAGAACCGGAATAATCAAATTCGCAGGCTTGACCAATTACAATCGGGCCAGAACCAATAATTAAGACAGAATTGATGGAAGAGTTTCTAGGCATTCTATTTTGCTTTCAAAATTAAATTATCATTTTTTTGTGATCAGAGCAAAGGAAATTGCCTTTGAAGGAGGTGGAATTCCGACTGCTTTGTCGGAGTGCAAAGTTATAGAAATATTTTAACTAATCAGCATTTTATATGGTAAATTATGCAATTAGATTTAATTAAAAAGGAAAAATTCATAATTAAAAAACCAATAGAGGTACTAAATTTAATTGTTTACTAATCTAGTTTCTTTGTTTGCGTTTTAAAGTAATCACCGCGACTTCAGGCCACATGCCTATTCTTCCTTTCAAACCTAAAAATCCGAAACCGCGATTGACGTATAAATACTTTCCTGCATTCTCATAAAGACCAGCCCATTGTTTGTAAAAGTATTGGATAGGGCTCCATTTGAACCCTAAAAAATCAATGCCAAACTGCATGCCATGCGTATGCCCCGAAAGCGTTAGCTGGATGGCTTGCTGATGATGCAATGTGACACCTTCCCAATGCGATGGGTCGTGTGACATGAGTATTTTGAACGCATCATCTGGAACACCCAAAGTCGCCTTCTTGAGGTCGCCATATTGCTGAAATCCGCCACGTGCGCCCCAATTCTCCACGCCAAGCAAAACAATAGATTGTCCATCTTTCGTGATGGTAACGGACTCATCCAATAACAAGCGAAAACCAATCTCCGAATGAATCAGCTTTAATCTCGCCAAATTTTCCCGCTTAATTTCTGGACTTTCCCATTGAACATAATCGCCATAATCATGATTTCCTAGAATAGAAAATTTTCCTAACGGTGCTGCCAATTTAGAAAAAGCGGGAATCCATCTGTCCATTTCTGAGGCGCGGTTATTAACCAAATCTCCCGTGAATAGAATAATATCACTTTTCTGTGCATTTACCAAATCCAATCCTTTTTGCACACCGGCTGCATTGGTAAAACTTCCAGAATGTACATCGGTAATCTGCGTAATTGTAAAGCCATCGAATGCTTCTGGCAAATCCGGGAAATAAATGGTTTCTCGCCGAACTCGATAAAAATGCCTTCCCCGGGTAATTCCGAACAGGATAATCAGAAATAAGATGGATGCAAAGAACAAAACGAATTCACTGACGTAGACATTCCGACTTGGAAATCCACGAAATAAACGTGTGATGTCTTCAACCAATAATATCGGAAGAGAAAATAAGCGCGGAATAAATAATAAAAGCATGCATCCCATTAGCCATGGAATTAATCGTTGCTGTGCTTCGGAACCAATTTTTAAAAATGCGATTCCAGCTAAAAATGCCATTACGATACCATCCAACATCCAATACGCCCATAAATAAATTGGAGGAGGGGAGAGAGTCAATACAGCTTGAAAAAAATAGAGGTCGGTAAAAAACCAAAGGAGGATTATTATTGGGAGTATTCTAGCCATTTTTTATTGATAATATATACAATTTGTACTGATAGACAATTGAAAATTATAAAAGTTTTAGATTGATAAAATCATGATATTTATCAGATAATTCGCCACACATTTTTTCTATCTAGTAATATAACTTGCTTGTTTCTAACTAAACATGATTAATCAGAAAATAATTGTTTTGCTGAGAAAAATTAAAACTAGAAAAAATTATCAGCAAAACGAATCATTTCTCTAGGCAGAAAGTGATTTTGTGGATGCGCATTAGTGAAATGGTATGTTTTTTGCTTTCAATAGCATAACACTTAAAAATTTTATTAAATATCATTCACATGAAAAAACTTACCTTAACCCTAGTCGCATTATTTTTCGTTGCGGCTTCATTTGCTCAAGATTACAAAAACTCAATCGGTTTGCGTTTAGGAAACGGACATTATGATGTAATCGGTGTAGCGTTCAAAACATTTATCACTGCTCCTGGAGCTTTAGAATTTGATTTAGGTTTTAACCCAGATAAATTTAGCGGAAATAGAGTAAACAATGTTTCTTTTTCAGGTAGTTACCAACACCATTTCCCAATTGGAAATATCCAAGGATTTAAATGGTTTGTAGGTGGTGGATTAGTATTGTCAAATACATTTTCTGACTACGACGATTACAGAGGTTTTAATGCTGGTATTTTCCCTACAGGTGGTGTTGAGTACAAACTTAAAGCTGCGCCTATTGTATTTTCAGCGGATGTTCGCCCAACTATTCACGTAGTAGAAGGATTCGACCGTTACAATGGATTTTATGCTAACGGCGGTATCAGTGCACGTTTTACATTCTAAGACAACAGCATAATTAAAAAATGGGGTTTGCAATTTTTTGCAAACCCATTTTTTTTTGGAACGATATAGAACTAATAAATTACTAATTCATCCGTAAACATAAATCCTTTCATCGGATTCGTCGCGACCACTTTGACGTAACGCGCCATTTGTGGTTTTTCTAAAACCACTTCAAATTTCTTGAATTTTAATTGCGGGTCGGTTGTGTTGTCGTAGTTTTTAATCGTTTGAATTTCTCGGAAATTCTTTCCATTGTCTGATAGATATACAGTGAATTCGCCGGGAAAGAATACCCCTGGCCCAGGAACCTGCATGAAATTCATGGAAATCGATTTGATTTCTTCTCTTCGTTCAAAATCAAGCATCACATCGAAAGTGCTTGTGAAACCTTGCCATTCGCCATCTTGATAGCTCAACGTACCTTTTACTCCATTGGTCAAGGTCAGTTCTTCTTTAGCAGGATATTTTTCCCATTTTGAAGAGTAATGAACTGTTTTTCCAATTCCTTTATGAATATCAATTTCAATTTCTTCAACTGGACTCACTCTCGCTGAATCTAAAAAAGATGCCGCTTTCACGATTTTGCTTGATGACAATTCTATCGGCAACGTGTATAGCGTTGAATTTTTAGTAGGATTAGTTCCGTCCGTGCTGTACCGAATTACTGGATTTAATTGCTCTGAAGTCAGGTTGATGCTGTTCGTTTTTTTAGCAGGATTAAAATCTACTTTGGATTTTACATGAAATGAAGGACGGTAATAATTGACATCTAATTTTTGTAAAATCTTATAGTGTTGTTGCAGACGTGTTTGAAAATCCCGCCAATTTCTTAATTCTTGGTTTGTCCATACCACTTCTGCAAGTGCCAATGCCCTTGGAAAAACCATGTATTCGACGTGTTGATAGGTCGGCATATATTCAGTCCACACATTTGCTTGTGCGCCTAAAACATGCTTTGCTTTCTCAGCATTAATTTCTTTAGGAATCGGATTGTAAGAATAGACCTTATCCAGCGTCACAAATCCGCTCATCGCTTGGGGTTGTGTACGAGGGTCGGTTTGGTAATAATCAAAATAAAGGTGAGAACCCGGCGTCATAATCACATCGTGTCCCATGTTTGCTGCTTTGATTCCTCCATCTTCTCCTTGCCAGCTCATCACCGTCGCCCCTTTAGTCAGGCCACCTTGCAATATTTCGTCCCAGCCAATCAGCTTGCGACCTTTGGATTGCAAATATTCATCCATTTGTTTAATTGCATAGCTCTGCAATTCGTCTTCTGTTTTAAAACCTTCTTTTTCTTTAAGTGCCTGACATTTTGGACAGCTTTTCCAATGCGATTTATCCGCTTCATCGCCACCTATGTGAATGTAAGTCGATGGAAAAATTTCTAGGACCTCATCCAATACGTTCTTTAAAAATTCAAACGTCTTTTCATTTCCGATACAAAATTCATCTTGAGTATATGGAACTCCAGTACAAGATAATTCGGGATATACAGCTAAAACCTCTTCAGAATGTCCGGGCATTTCGATTTCAGGAATAATCGTGATTCCTTTTCTCACAGCATAACTAACTAATTCTCTAGCTTGTTCTTGCGTGTAAAACCCGCCGCTTGCATTTGGCGAACCGGGCTCAACATACTGCTCTCCATTGTTTTTCCAGTCTAGCCAATTTGTATGTGAACGCCAAGCTGCTTTATTCGTTAGTTCAGGATATTTTTTTATTTCTAAACGCCATCCAGCTCCATCTGTCAAATGCCAATGGAAGGTATTGAGTTTATAGATTGCCATCAAGTCGATGTATTTCTTCAAAAATGGGAATGGCATAAAGTGGCGAGAAACATCAAGATGAAGTCCGCGATAGCCGAAGCGGGGTGCGTCTTCAATCAAAATTCCTGGGATTACATTCGGGTTTTCTGATAAATAGCCCAACTGAATGAATGTATATAAAGCGTTAATCATGACTTTGTCTTCATGTGCTATCAATACAATTCCTTTGTCATCAACCGAAAGCTTATAGCCATTTTTGGCAACTTTATCTGATTCTTCCGCTTTCAATATGCGGATGCCATAATGTTGGGATTTCTTTAACTTCTTCACCACTTCGACTTTCAATGAATTGATGGAAGGGTATTCATAGAGCAATTCCGCAAGAGAAGAAAATTCTTCAGAAACAAATACCTCCACATTGGAAGGGAGTGTATATTGTCCGATTTGCTGAGAAAATTTATTGGGTCTTGGAATTAGATTTATCTCCAAATCTTGCGCTATGGATTGATTTCCAATCAAGAAAATCAAGACGAGTGAAAGTAATGAACGAAATAACTTCATTTTTAAGAGGTTAATTTTTTTACAAATATCACAATATTCTTAAAGCTTTTCATACGAATGTGATAAAATGCGGTATTTTATGATAATCCGAAAACATTCCAGCCTTATAAATTTATGAATAATGTGTAACTTTGTCTTATGATTGAACTTCCTGTTATTTCTGCCAATCAAACGCAGCGTAAACCCGATTGGTTACGTGTAAAACTGCCTGTCGGAAAAGAATATCGCCATGTGCGCGGTTTGGTTGATGAACATAAATTACATACGATTTGTGAAAGTGGTAACTGTCCGAACATGGGTGAATGTTGGGGAGCAGGTACGGCTACGTTTATGATTTTGGGAAATATCTGTACGCGTTCATGCTCATTCTGTGCTGTCGCGACAGGCCGTCCTTTGTCTGTAGATTTAGACGAGCCAAATCGTGTGGCAAATTCAGTCAAATTAATGCAGGTCAAACATTGTGTTATTACTTCGGTTGACCGTGATGATTTAAAAGATGGTGGTTCTATTATTTGGGCTGAAACAATCAATGCAATTCGCCGGGAAAGTCCTGAAACCACGCTGGAAACTCTTATTCCGGATTTCAAAGGTCAATGGGATAATTTAGACCGCGTTTTGGCTGTGCGTCCTGAAGTCGTTTCTCATAATTTAGAAACTGTTCGCCGTCTGACAAGAGAGGTTCGTATCCAAGCGAAATATGACCGCTCTTTGGAATGTCTTCGCCGTATTTCTGAAGCTGGAATTCGTACAAAATCTGGGATTATGCTTGGTTTTGGAGAAACTGAAGAAGATGTGATTGAAGCCATGCAAGATTTGTATAACGTGGGTGTTCATATTTTGACTATTGGTCAATATCTGCAACCAACAAAAGCGCATCATCCGGTTGTTGAATGGGTAACGCCTCAGCAATTTGAAAAATATAAAGAAATTGGATTGAAAATGGGTTTCAAATACGTAGAATCTGGACCATTGGTTCGCTCTTCGTACCATGCTGAAAAACATTTGTTCGATATGCAATAAGAAGTAAAGATTCCAAAAGAGTGCTTATTGCTAATCTTTTATTCGATAAAATATTGAAACCTGGTAGTTTGCTATCAGGTTTTTGTATTTTTAGGCAACGGTTGTAAATTTGAAGAAACTTAAAACATATATTTTGCCTTTTTTAGGATGGTTATTTTTAGCCTATCTGCTCTGTGCATCTATTTACATTTTATTTCTCCTAAAAACTGAGAACATTCTTCCGACGAAATTATTTACGATATTCATTCCATTAATTATAGGAGCTGCAATTGCTTTTTTCGCTAGAGGAAAAGTTTTAAAAAATGTGGAGAATGGAAGATATATTTTTCGATTCAGAGTTGTAGATATACAGTTTATAGCGGTGTTTATTTTTTGTTTACTAATCGGTTTTTCACAGCTTTCTAAAAGTCTTTATTTTAATCTGGCGAATGTTTTATACCTAAATACGATAGATGAATTGCCAAAGTATACGCAACCACCATTTTTGGAGTTGGGAGATTGGTATGCCGATAGGCAACGAGCAATTCCACTTCATACTTTTGAACGGGGTTCGTTGTTTAATTCAGATAAGGTATATGTCAAGACCTTATTCTTGCTTCCTGTATTCTCGAAAGAAAAGGCCTACGAATCAGGTGCAAAAGCTTGGCTGGCGTTTGACTACAGCAGCAGCATGCCCTTCGAAGAATTTGTGGAAACGAATGGCAAAAAGCAATACGATGAATTTTTGAGCCATTTTAAGAAAATCAATGTTAGGGCATTTCGGTATTTTGAATCGTATCCGGAAAATACGCTCAAACGAGTGTATACGGAATTGGCTCGAACACATTCCTATTTTCAAAGTGGCTACATAAATATTTATCAGGGGATGGATACCGACCGCGATTTATGGGCTCAATATTATGTTCGGCAATTTCTCTACTATTTTATCTTTGTTATTATTCCGCTATTAATCGTGAGCAGTTTGTTTGTTAGAACAAATCATTCCGACAGCCACGGCAATCCTTACCAAGCTTAGCTTTTAAAATAAATAATTTAATTTCACGTTATTTTAACAGTAAATAGCTAATTTTAAGGAGTTAATCGAAACGCTATCATGAAAAAAGTTGCTTGTTTCATCTTATTTTTTGCTTTTGCTCAACTGTTATTTTTACCTAACCTTTACGCGCAGCAGAAAGAGAAGTTGAAATTTCCTTACAAGAAAGAAGGATTAACAGAAAGACAAGCCATCATTCATTTATTGAACCGCTTTACTTATGGTTTTAACCAGCAGGATATCGATTATATCGAAAGCATCGGTCTTGAGAATTGGTTCGCCGCACAACTTGAAGGTATTTCGGAAAGCAGCGAAGAACAAGCTCGTTTAAAGCAGTTTGATGATATCTCAAAAAGCAATCAAGAACTTTTTGAAATTTACCCCAAAAATTTTAGGGTTCGAAGAGAAGCAGTACAAGCAGGCGTCGTCAATAAAGATTCGCTCGGGACAAGTCGAGCTCACCAAGAGTTGTTGAAAGAGTACATGTCTTCTAAGGGTTACAAGTACGAAAATGAATTGATTCGACAATTTCTGTCGTCGAAATTAATCCGAGCAGCGTATTCCGAAAATCAGTTACGCGAAGTGATGACTGATTTTTGGTTCAACCATTTTAATGTATCTTTTTCAAAGGGACAAAGTTCTACGTTCATTCCAAATTATGAAGCTGCTGTTATTCGTCCGAATGCGCTGGGCAATTTTGAAGAATTGTTAGTTGCTACCGCTCAATCACCAGCGATGTTGCTGTATTTGGATAATGCAACCAGTGTCGGAACAAAGAAGAATGGAAATCGTGGGCTAAATGAAAATTATGCACGTGAGTTATTGGAATTGCATACGCTGGGTGTGGACGCCGGATATACCCAACAAGATGTGACCGAGGCCGCTCGTGTGCTGACGGGTTGGACTTATTACCCGATGGGCAAAATTTCTGAAGAACGAATTGCCGCGTTAAGCAAGAATAGGAAAAATATACATCAGGGTGATTTTCTGTTTCAGGCAAATAATCATGATTCGGGAGATAAGGAAGTGTTGGGCGTATCATTTAAAAATGAAGGATACAACGAGGGACTCAAGCTTATGAAGCTGTTATCGACTAACCCTAAAACAGCGCTGTTCATTTCAAAGAAACTAGCGGTTCGATTTGTTGCCGATACACCTTCAGCAGCGATTATGGAGCGCATGCAACAGGCTTTTATCAAGTCGAACGGCGAGATAAAAAACGTGTTGGTTGCCATGGTCAACTCAAGAGATTTTTGGTCGAAAGATGTGCTATACACGAAAATAAAAACGCCTTTCGAATTGGCAATTAGTTCGGTAAGGGCTTTGGATGCGACAATAGAAAATCCTGTGAAATTGAATAATTGGATTACGCGCATGGGCGAAAAGAAATATTATTACATTGCGCCTACTGGATTTCCAGATTACTCATCTTATTGGATTAATACAGGGTCATTGTTAAACCGGATGAATTTTGGTTTATCCTTTGCCAATCAAAATTCTTCAGGCGTTGCGATTGATTTGTTAGAAGTGTTGGATTTCAAGGAGCCTGAAAGTCCTCAAGATGCGTTAGAGGCTTACAGCGAATATTTGTTACCTGAGGCTAATTATGAATTGTTGGATAAGCGATTGAGTCCTTTGCTGACGGAACAAAATCTACAGGCAAAAATTAATCAAAAAGTCGATAAGAAAACGGATGAAAACAGCGAAGAGGTTAGACGAACAGCTGTGAAAAATTCTGTAAATAATAAAGTGCTGGCTCAAGTCGTCGGGTTATTAATTGGTTCACCAGAGTTTCAAAGAAGATAAAATAGAAGGTTATGGTATCACGCAGAGCATTTTTAAAATCATCTTGCATCGGTTTATTTGGTATAAACTTAATCGGAGGAATTCCATCTTTTTTGGCGGAAGCCGTAGCACAAGAAAAGTTGCGTGCTTTATATAGCAAAAAGAAAGTTTTGGTATGCATTTTTCAGCGCGGCGCTATGGATGGTTTAATGGCGGTCACACCTTTTGAAGATACTTTTTTGCAAACCGCACGACCAGACCTGTTTATTTCGCCAGTAAAAAATGCGAATTCAGTTTCTTCAATCGATTTGGATGGACGATTTGGCCTTCATCCAAGCATGAAAAGCTTTGAGCGGTATTTTAGAGATAACCGATTAGCCATTGTGCATGGAATTGGGTCTCCGAATACTACGCGTTCGCATTTTGATGCGCAAGATTACATGGAATCTGGAACGCCATTTTCAAAAAACACAAGCAGTGGCTGGTTAAACAGGGCAGTAGGATTGTCCGGACATGATGCCATCACACCATTTTCAGCGGTCAGTATGACTTCTGCATTGCCTCGTTCATTGTATGGCGAACATGAAGCTTTAGCTATTCAGGATTTAAAGAATTTTAAATTACAAAACTCTGGAATAGCATTGAATCAAACAGGCAAAAGTTTTGAAGAACTGTATGACCAGACGTCGAATGATTTATTAAAGGAAACAGGGAAAGATAGTTTCGAAGCGATGAAATTGCTTCAAAGTGATTTGATTAAAAATTATAAACCAGCTAATCAGGTCGAATATCCGAATTCGAATTTAGGTAAATCGCTCAAACAAATTGCGCAATTAATCAAATTGGATATCGGATTAGAAGTTGCCTTTACGGAATCTACAGGTTGGGATACGCATTACAATCAAGGCGCATCAACTGGGATTTTTGCCCGAAATGTTGAAGACCTGTCGAAATCAATGATTTCTTTCTGGGAAGATTTAGAAGCTTATCAAGACCACGTTGTTGTCATGACGATGACTGAATTTGGACGCACTGTCCATCAGAATGGTACAAAAGGAACTGACCACGGACGTGCATCTTGCAATTTTATTTTAGGAAATGCTGTGGATGGAGGAAAGGTGCATGGAGATGTTCCAGTTTTAGCCAAAGAGAACTTAGAAGATGGTCGTGATTTGCCAGTGACTACTGATTTTCGTTCGGTATTTTCAAATGTTGCTCAAGAGCATTTAGGGATTTCCTCTAAATCGGAATTGTTCCCTGATTTTAATGGATTGGAATCCAGGATTATTAGAGTCTAGATGTGAGAGTCTAGATTTGAGATTTGAGAATAAAATTGCTCCGTAGGAGCTACCGCTTTGTAGTCCTATTTATTGTATTAACAATTGCGTGCCGTAGGTACGCTCCTTTTAGAAATGTGTTTTGCCTAAGCATAGGAAATTGATTATTTGAGCATAGATTTGAGATTTAGAAAATAAGATTGATCCGTAGGAGCAAAATATTTGTAGCGAAAATAGTTGTAGCCAAACAATCTGAAATAATAGCAGCGTGCCGTAGGTACGCAACAATTTACTTTAACATTATCTAAAATTCTTGTGATTGAACTGCGACCTACGGCGCGCATTGATTCTCTTAGCTATTTCTACAAACGTTCAGCTTCTAACTAGGCTTTAAAAGAAAATTAATTGCTTTTTATTTCCAATTCTTTATTGTCACGAGCTTCCACAAGTTTAATGCACAGAAATTAATTTCTTAGAAAAACAGTTTCTCCGGCGATGACTGTTCGCAATGTTTTAACCGACCTTAATTTTTCTGCAGCTACCTGCATAATATCATCGTCCAAAATTACAAAATCAGCATCTTTGCCTTTTTCAATGCTTCCTCGTTTTTTCTCTTGAAAGCAAGAGTAGGCCGCCCAGATTGTCATTCCGCGAAGCGCATCTTCTCTTGAAATCGCATTTTCTGGTTGAAATCCACCTTTTGGAAATCCAGCATCGTCTACTCGCGCAACAGCCGCATGAAATCCATATAAAGGATTAAAATGTTCTACTGGGAAATCGCTGCCCAATGCAAGCTTACCATATTGATTAAGCAGTTCTTTGTAGGCATATGCGTATTTAATCCGCTTCTCGCCCAAACGTTCTTCTGCCCAATACATATCTGAAGTTGCGTGTACAGGTTGCACGGAAGGAATGATGGAAAACAGCTTGAATTTGCTGAAATCGGCTGAATCGACAACCTGCGCATGTTCTATGCGCCATCTTCTTTCGGGCTTGTCTTTTATGTATTTGCCGTATAAATCTAGAATAACGCGATTTGCAGAATCTCCAATAGCGTGTGTGCTTACCTGAAACGAACTATTCGCCAGCAAGCGTATAATGTTATCCAATTCCTGTGGAGAATACAGCAGAAATCCTTTCGTAGGCTCATCCGAATAGTCGCTCAACAAACAAGCTCCCCGAGAACCCAATGCCCCATCAGCCATTAATTTCACAGACTTAATCGTCAATTTTTCGGACTCGAACGGCGTAAAGCGAAGTACGCGATTAATGTTTTCAGGATTGGCAGCCAACATCGCGTAATTCCGGATTTGTAGCGAATCTTGATTATAGAATTTTTTCAAAATATCAATTTCTTCATCGGACAATCCAGCATCGACAATACTTGTCAATCCGACTGACACTAACGAATCCTGTGCTTTTCTAAGCATGTGGTACAAGGCTTTCTCTTCAGGAATTGGAATGTATTGTGCAACCAATTCGACGGCATTATCAATCAGTAGTCCATTGGGCTTGCCTAAACTATCGACAGCAATAAAACCGCCTTCCACAACATACGCACTATCTAAAGTAGCGAGATGCAATGCTTTTGTGTTGACCACAGCAGCATGATAATCCACGCGTGAAAGAAATACAGGTACTTCGGGAAAATATTTGTCCAATGAATCTTTTGTGGGGTAATTTTTGTCTGCCCAAAGGTTTTGGTCCCAACCACCGGCGACTAACCATTTTTTATCTGGATAGGCTTTATGATAGTCCTGCAGTCTTTCAATCACTTCTTCGAAAGAAGCTGAGCCTTTTAAATCAACCTCGTCAATTAAGTTTGCCAATCCGAAGAAATGCACATGGGAATCATAAAATCCTGGATAAACGGCTTTCTGTTGTGCATCTATTTTTTCTTTCGCGTTATATTTCTGAAGCAAATCTTCCGACTCGCCAAGTTCTATAAATACGCCATTGTTTATTGCGAATGCATCGACCGTCGAAAAAGCCGAATCCACCGTATATACTTTTGCATTGTACACGATTAAATCAACCTCTTTATTTGTGGTGCAACTAAAAAATAAAATGACTGAAAGAAATAGTATACTGATTCGCATGCTGTTGGTTTAATGATTCTAATTTACGAATGATTTTTAGGAGATTAAAATAATAGTTTTAGAATCGCAGTTCTTATGACCTTCAAGACAGATTTTCCGTTAGCTTTAGCGAGCGGGTTTCTTTTGGTAAACGGTAGTTTTCTTATCTCCGATTTTTTCAATCAATCCATTTTCCACAGCGCTCTTCAGGTCTCTGCTTGCTGTCGCAGTTGAAATGTCAACGTAATTCTTTAAGTAGTCCTTTCTGGTGAATTTACCTGTGTGCGATTCTAAAAACAGCGTCAATCTATCCGATGCTTTTAATTTTATAGGTCTGTTATCAAGAAGTTCGTCTAAAGACCTATTAATAATGTCGAGCATATATTCGATGAATTTCGTTGACTTTCCTTCTTTATCAGCTTCCGATAGAGCGCTGTAATATTTCTTTTGATTTTTTGAAATCAACGATTCGAAAGGCAAGAATTCGAATAAGGGAAATTCGTTCATTAAAATTAAAGTCTGCCATAATCTGCCCATCCTGCCGTTCCCATCCAAAAACGGATGAATGAATTCCATCTCATAGTGAAACACACAGCTTTTGATGAATACCAATTCTGACTTGTCTTTGAGATAGTTAAATAAATCTTTCATCAAAAACGATACATTCGAAGCTGGCGGAGCCAAATGTTTTACTTTGGAGCCTTGAATTATGCCGACTCCACTTGTTCTATACTTTCCCGATGATTCAATCAGGTTTTTCATCAAAAGCTTATGGGCTTTAAAAAAATCCTTTTCGGATGTATAGTTAAACTCATTGATTTTTTGATATACATCCAAAGCATTTAAAACTTCTTGAATATCTTTTTGAGGACCGATAACTTTCTTGTTTTCTATGATTGCCGTAATCTGCTCTTCGGATAATGTATTCCCTTCAATTGCCAAAGAGGATTGAATGGTTCGGATTTTATTCTGTTTTCTGAGCTTAGGATTTTGCTTGCTTAGGTTTTTGGAATTAACCTCTCCGATTTTTTGAGAAATCTCACTAATCTGTTTTACAATTTTTGCAGTAATGTCGTATGGAGGTTTCATGATTTGATAGTATCATTTGATACTATCAAAAATACGATTATTAAAATGATTTTGGGATACGCATACTAACAAAAAAGGCTTTCCATGATTTGGAAAGCCTTTAAAAAAAATATTAAAAAACAATTAACAATATTCGTCAAAAGCTGCAACAAGGTTGTCGGCAATCATTTGTGCTGGACGTCCTTCGATATTGTGTCTTTCAATCATGTGGACCAATTTGCCATCTTTGAATAATGCCATCGCTGGTGAAGATGGAGGATAAGGCAACATGTACTGACGTGCTTTGTTTACGGCATCCGTTTCCATCCCTGCAAAAACAGTTACTAATTTATCAGGATGTTTTTCATTTTTAACTGCTGCTTTTGCTGCTGGTCTAGCATTCGCGGCAGCGCAACCACATACCGAATTAACGACAACAAAAACAGTTCCTTCAGAAGGAATTGCAGTGTCTACTTCTTCTGATGATTTTAATTCTTGAAAACCCGCGTCAACTAACTCTTGACGCATCGGTGCTACTAAATATTCTGGATACATACGTTCTTCAATTTTATTTATACAAATATACCTCAACTTTTTACGCTTGTCAAGCGCATTCTCTTAATTGAATGTCAGAATTACTGTTTAATTTTTAGCTAAGTTTTGATATGAGTTGGGTTTCAAGTATTTTTGTGGAAATTTTAATATTTAAAACTATGTCATCAACACAAACATCATACATTCCGTACAAGGTAAAAGATATTAGCTTGGCAGAATGGGGTCGCAAAGAAATTGAATTGGCGGAAGCTGAAATGCCTGGCTTAATGAGTTTACGCGAGGAGTTTGGTGCCTCGAAACCATTAAAGGGCGCTCGCATTGCAGGATGTCTGCATATGACAATCCAAACGGCCGTTTTAATTGAGACTTTGGTAGAATTGGGTGCAGATGTAACTTGGTCGTCATGTAATATTTTCTCAACGCAAGACCACGCAGCAGCAGCTATTGCGGCGGCTGGAATTCCTGTTTACGCATGGAAAGGATTGACAGAAGAAGAATTTAACTGGTGTATCGAACAGACTTTGTATTTCGGAGAAGACCGTCAGCCTTTAAATATGATTTTAGATGATGGAGGTGATTTAACGAACATGGTCTTTGATCAATATCCTGAATTAATTGCAGGAATTAAAGGTCTTTCAGAAGAAACAACTACGGGTGTTCATCGCTTATATGACCGTATGAAAAACGGTACATTGCATTTGCCAGCAATCAACGTGAATGATTCGGTTACGAAATCAAAATTTGATAACAAATACGGATGCCGTGAATCATTGGTTGATGCGATCCGTCGCGCAACAGATTTAATGTTGGCGGGTAAAGTTGGTGTAGTTGCTGGTTACGGAGATGTCGGTAAAGGTTCTGCAGAATCTTTGCGCTCAGCAGGTGTTCGTGTAATTGTAACTGAAATCGATCCAATCTGTGCTTTACAAGCGGCGATGGAAGGTTTTGAAGTGAAGAAATTTGCAACAGCTGTTCAGGAAGCGGATATCATTGTGACTACAACGGGAAATAAAGACATCGTTCGCGGTGAGCATTTCAAAACAATGAAAGACAAAGCGGTAGTTTGTAACATTGGTCACTTTGATAACGAAATTGATGTTGCTTGGTTAAATAGCAACTATGGATCAACTAAAGTAGAAATTAAACCTCAGGTTGATAAATATACAATTGATGGCAAAGATGTTATTTTGCTTGCAGAAGGACGTTTAGTGAATTTAGGCTGTGCAACAGGACACCCTTCATTTGTGATGTCTAACTCGTTTACAAATCAAACATTAGCACAATTGGAACTGTGGTTGAATACTGATCAATACGAAAATCAAGTATACACATTGCCTAAGCATTTAGATGAGAAAGTTGCTCGCTTGCATTTGGCGAAGATTGGCGTTGAATTGGATGTGTTAACAGAAGATCAAGCAGCTTATATCGGAGTTACTGTAGACGGTCCTTACAAAGCTGAGGCGTACCGGTATTAAATTCAAAATTCAAAAGTAAAAATTCAAAAGCCTTGCAGTGTATAAATTGCAGGGCTTTTTTAATTAAAAATTTGAAAGTAGTGAAAGATTTTTTGAGTTAAGGATCGCAGAAGACGCAGAGAAAATCGCAGAAGACACAGAGCTAGGTGTAAAATTTAGACTTTTCTCTGCGAAACTCCGTGTCTTCTTTGTGAAACTCTGCGGAATAAATTCTTGGAAAGAAGGCCACAGAATACACAGAGCTAGGTGTAAAACCTAGACTTTTCTCTGCGAAACTCCGTGTCTTCTTTGTGAAACTCTGCGGAATAATTTTTTGGGAGGAGACCGCAGAAGACGCAGAGAAGTTCACAGAAGACACAGAGCTAGGTGTAAAATCTAGGCTTTTTCTCTGCGATACTCCGGGTCTTCTCCGTGAAACTCTGCGGATTAATTTTTTGGGAGGAGATCGCAGAAGACGCAGAGAAGTTCACAGAAGACACAGAGCTAGGTGTAAAATCTAGCCTTTTTCTTTGCGGAATAAATTTTGGAAAGAAGGCCGCAGAACATAAGGAGATGTTCACAAAAGACGAAGGACTAGCAATAGAGCGAACTTCTTACTTAAATTTTTTAAAAATTGCTAAACCGATTTAAAATTTGTTAAAGTAAGATTATTGTTCTATTTTAGTAGATAGTAATCCATGTCAATAGCTTTATTGACCACTCTATAAACTTAAACAATTCTAAAGAATGAGAATTTTACTTGCGCCAATTGCCAACGCCTTGGTTGTCCTATTTTTAGTTTTTAGCACATCTAGCTGTGTAAAAAATGAAAAACCTATTATTCCAGAAGAAGAGATAGAAGAGCCAGAAAATGCTGCTAAAGACCCCATTTCGGTTAACGATGTAACTAGTAAAGGAATATTGACTGTTAGTCAGGAAAATCCTTCCGGTGCTCAAGGAAATGAAGGTTCATCAAAATTGATTGACAATAATAAGGATACAAAATTTCTAATTTTCGATTTTAAGCCAGATTTTTATATTCAATTGGAATTGGATTCCGCTCGATTAATCGGAGCTTATGAATTCACGACAGGGAATGATGCGGATGGAAGAGATCCAATGGATTGGACAATTACGGGTTCGAACGATGGAACAAACTGGGAAGTCGTTGATCGGCAGATTGGAGAGCAATTGCGCTCAAGAAAACTGACGAAGCGTTTTGATTTTAAGAACAGCAAAAAATTCAAATATTACCGATGGAACATTACATCCGTTTACTATGGGGATGTATTCCAAGCATCGGAATTCAGGCTTTTGGAAGTTCCTCGGGAACAACAAGAGCTTAAGCCTATCACCTATGTAGATAGCATCAGCAAAGACGGATTAACCCTGCATTTCATCAATAAAACTGGAAGTCAGCAGCTTGCTTATCAGGAGAAAATGATTGAAACATTTTTCACTAATTACCCGAAGCTATTGAATGATTTCAATCCGAATGCACAAAAAAGCCTTTATTTTATTGTGGATCCAACCTATGATGGCGTTGCCTATGCGATAGGAAAGGTCGTGGTCTACAGTTACAATTACATGCAGTCGAATCCGAAAGACATTGACGTAGTCACACATGAAATCATGCATCATATCCAAGCCTATTCGGGGGGTGCGCCAGGCTGGCTTTCCGAAGGGATAGCTGATTACGTCCGTTACGCCTATGGATTGGACAATGCTGGAGCCGGATGGTCATTGCCTAATTTTCAATCCAATCAGTCTTATACCGACGCGTACCGTGTCACAGCTCGTTTTTTAGCATGGATTGAAAAGCATGTGAAGCCTGGATTTGTAAAAGATGTAGATCAGGCAATTCGGAATAAAACGTATACAGAAGCATTCTGGCAAGCAAACACAGGTAAAAATGTAGATGATTTGTGGGCAAAATATGCCAGTAATCCAGCTTTGTAGAATCAACGGTTAAAAGGAAATGTTGTTTTATAATTGATTAGCCTTGCAGTTAAAACTGCAGGGCTTTTTTAATTAATTTTCAAATTAATTTCGAAAATAGAAGGTATTATTAACTTTTATTTGTAAAATTGGAATATACTATTTTAATCAGTTATTAATAAATTACTTAAGTAAATGGAGGCACAAAAGGTTGATATGTTCATCATGAGCAATGGAAAATATTTTGAAGGTTCTTATTTGATGACGATCAGGGATCAATTAATGGCTGCAGACGATTCAATGTGGCCGTTGCTAAGTTCTTTGCAATTCAAAGACCCTTCCACTATTCTCATTGTTTCTGTTGTCGGCGGAAGTCTAGGGATAGATCGGTTTTTGATCGGCGATGTAGGTATGGGAATTGGAAAGCTAATTACATGTGGAGGGTTAGGGATTTGGGCAATAGTGGATTGGTTCTTAATTCAAGAAGCAACCCGTCAAAAAAATCTAGAAAAGATCCAGCAAGTATTAATGTACTAAATGGGCTGTCATGCATCAAGCTAGAAAATTATATCTATTTCTGTTTAGTGCATGTGCAGTTGCTTATGTTTGGCTTTTTTCTACCAAATATGGAAATTCTGTAATTGGCGAATCGGTCACACTTTGCCCGTTTAAATTAGTGACTGGATTGCCCTGTCCTTCTTGCGGATCCACGCGGTCGATGCATTGTTTGATTGATGGAAATATCAACGAATCCATACAGACCAATCCGTTAGGGATAGTGTTGGCAGTTGCTATGTTGGTTATTCCATTTTGGATAATCTATGATTGGGTTTCAAATAAGAAATCAGCTTTTTTTGCATTCCGAAAAATGGAAAGCCTTTTTCGGAAACCGATCATTTATCTTCCATTCATCTTGCTGATTATGGCAAATTGGATTTGGAACATCGAAAAGGGATTATGAAAACTAAAGAAGCATTTGCTTATACACCTTACGAATCAGAACTAGAGGGCGCTTCGAATGCGTATGTTATCTCTTTATTAGCGGTAGTTGCGGGTTTGCCGATTCCGATTTTTAATTTATTAGCCTCGATAATCTTTTACTTCGGAACAAGGAAATCGACTTATTTTGTGCGCTGGCATACCACCCAATTTTTGCTTTCGCAATTGTTTTTGTTCTTTTTCAATTCATTTGGATTCTGGTGGTCTTTATCGATTTTTCTTCAAAAAAACGAGTTGTCAAATGCATATATCGGCTACCTGATCTTTTTAATCGTCGTCAATATTTCCGAATTTATTCTAACCGTCTACTCCGCTATTCAAGTTCGGAAAGGTGTGCATGTGCAATGGTATTTCTTCGGGACATTAACCCAACAACTAGTAAAGAATAAGTCATGAGTAAGGCAATCGTTCAAGGATTTATTGTGCTCGCAACATTTGCGATTGCTATTTTTTGCTTAACGCAGATCAACTGGATGAAGATGCTCCATGTGGAAAGTTCTTTGCAAAAGCTAGAGGAGTCTCTCGGCGACCGAGTCTTTAATAGCCTGAGGCTAGATGCGGATGAAATCCATGGCGCTAATGCCGCATTAGATAGTATGCTGCACAAACTTTGCGAAGCAAATAATTTGGAGAATACTATCGAATTGCATGTATTGCACTCGGATGAAGTCAATGCCTTCGCTTTGCCGGGGAATAAAATGGTTTTTTATAGCGCGTTAATCACTGAAGCTGAGAATGCAGATGAAGTTGCGGGCGTTATGGCGCACGAGCTTGCGCATATCAAACAAAATCATGTGATGAAATCACTTGTTCAGCAATTCGGATTGCAGTTTCTGTTTTCAGCAGTGAGCGGAAATGCTGCCGAAGCATTTTCTTCCGTTACCCAATTTTTGTCAACGAATGCGTTTAGCCGAGATATGGAAAAGGAAGCAGATTTGATTGGCCTTGCTTATTTGGAAAAGGCAAAGGTAAATCCTGCAGCTTTTGTGAATTTTATGGTCAAATTGGATTCTATTCAAAAGGAAGAAGGATTGTCTTTGTATTCTTGGCTAAGTACACATCCTGACGGAATAGATCGCTCTGAATATTTATCAGAAAAAATAAATCCGGATAAAAGCCATTATGAATCCATTATCTCCGAGGAAACGTGGAGTGACATGATTGCCCGATTGAATGAATTCGAAAAGTAAGTTTTTACTTATGAAGATTTAAAAATTCGCTGACAGCCATTTTGCCATTTTCAATTCTTTCTTCACCCAATCCTGAGATAATTTTGTAATTCGCATTCAAGTCGGCCAATTCTTTTTTCCAAACCTCCAAGAAATATTCCCGATCTTTTGGAAAATCTCGCAAAGGATCATCCTGCCAAGGTAAATCAATATCCATTAATAGGTATAAATCGTATTTTCTGTTTTTGATTTCTTCTTTCACCTCATTAGGCGTATCACCGAAAAGATGGTCGCACCAGATTTTTATGGTTAAGATGGTAACGTCGCAGAAAAGGAGGTTGTGCTTCGCAAGCGGAATCAACGCTTCTTCTAACGCCATTTGGCCATAGAACATGTTCACTTCATCTTGAAGTGTGTATTGGTTATTTAAATTTTGGCAATAATAGCGAGCGTATTCGGGCACGCAGATGCTGTCAAATTCTTCTCCTAAAAATTGAGCTAAAGTCGATTTTCCAGTCGATTCAGGACCAACGATGGCAATTTTTGCTAATCTATCCAATGGCATGCTGTTTCTTTTGATATTCATTTTTCCAATCCACGTATCCTCTCCATGCAATAATAGCAAAAGCTAGATACAATAGCGAAGTTAATGCTAAGTCTTTATGAATGTACAAGGGAATGTAACAGATGTCGACAAAAACCCAAAGCAACCAATTCTGGACGACTTTGCGCGTCATTAAAAATTGTGCGACAAAACTGATTGCTGTACAAAATCCGTCGATATAGGGAACGTCAGAAGGCGTGAAGTTGTCCAGGTAATACCCAAGTGCAAAAGTTAATGAAGCAATAATTGCTACCGTCAAGCCCATTTGCTTTGCCGAAAAAGAAACGATGGCTCTTGGTTTTTCTTCTTTCCGATTGATCCAATAGTACCAGCCGTATATGGCAGTTCCCAGAAAATAGATCTGTAGCACGGCGTCGCCGAATAATTTGCTTTGGTAGAAAAGATAGGCGTAGATTCCAACGCTGATTATGCTAATCGGCCAATTCAGGATATTCTGCTTTGCAGCAAGATAAACGCACAAAAATCCGCTAATGGATGCGATCCATTCCAAGAGGGAAGTGTGTAGCAACTGCTGAAAAAAAGAGGTGAAGAATTCTTGCATCTTTAATGGATTTAAAGATACAAAAAAATGAAAGCGGTTTTAAGACCTATTACTGAACCATTTTATTTGCACAGTTTGTGCTTGCAAATGATTCTGGTTTTGCTTTAAAAATAAATCCCATACCCATGATGTAGCCCATGGCTTCTTTAAGTGCTACGTTGGATTGGAAGTTGGGATTGGTGTTGATGTCGGCGTGAATTTCTAGGTCTATTTGGTTTTGTTCGAGGAGGGGGCAGAGGAGGTAAGCGATGTCGATTGACTTTTGTACCTCGGTGAGCATTCTTTCTTTGATGCTCATTTGGTGGAAAATCCGGTCTTTATGGATATACATAAAACCGCCTTTATGCTCCCGTAAGAAAACGATTACGGTCGCAAATTCCACAACCCTTCGTTTGACTTGGGAATCGGTTCCGATATACACCTTGAGTTTGTTCCCTAATTCAGACTCTTTTTTTAAAATGCATTCAACTTCTTCACTGATGGAGGCATGAATGATTTCGCCATTGTACTTTTGCCATTGATTCATCTTGTTGATTTTTATTTAAATTTACTTTACTTTTTAACATGTTGTATTTCTTTACTATTAAGTTTTTATTACTTTAACCGGTAGGCCTTAGGCAGTAGGCTTTAGGCGAATAGCCATTTCCCTGTTCTTTATTCCTTACTCTTTATTTCCGAAGGCCAAATCGCCTGCATCCCCTAATCCAGGAACAATATACGCTTTACTTGTCAATTCATTATCCACTGCTCCAATCCAAAGATTAGCTTGAGGGACAAAAGCCTGTACATGCTGAATCCCTTCTTCAGAAGCAATAACCACGGCGATATGCAACTCTTTAATGGAATAATTGCTCAATAAATCTTTGCAGACCAAGACCAAGCTTTTTCCTGTTGCTAACATCGGATCTGAAAGGATAACTATTTTGTCGTCGAGATTGGGCGTGCTTGCATATTTCTTATGGACTTCAAATTCACCGCTTTTCTTCGTGTGTCGATATGCAGCGATAAAGCCGCTATCCGCTTGGTCGAAAATATTGAGCATACCTTGATGATAAGGCAAGCCAGCGCGAATAATTGTTAGTAAAATCGGCTGTTCGACCAAAACTTGGGAAGGCGCTATGCCTAACGGTGTTTCTACATCCAGCGCATCGTAAGAAAGAGTTTTGCTGATTTCATAAGCCGTAATTTCCCCTAAGCGTTCGAGATTTCTCCGAAATCTTAATCTGTCTTTTTGAATATTCACATCGCGCAATTCTGCTACAAAATGATTGACTATTGAATTTTCTTTGGTGAGAATAGTGATCATGGCAAGACAATATTTGTTTACAATTTAACAATAAAAACCTATAAAAGTTTAAGAATAGTAATAATCGGATCGGATATGAAGACCTAGCATAATTTTTGGTAGATTTATAGTTTGGAGAAAGACAGTAGATGAAATTTAATTTAACCTCAGAATATAAGCCCACTGGAGATCAACCACAAGCGATAAAAGAATTAGTAACCGGTGTAGAAGCTGGAGAAATGTACCAAACGCTATTGGGTGTGACCGGATCGGGAAAAACCTTTACCGTAGCAAATTTAATTCAAGAAACACAGCGTCCTACCTTGATTTTGAGCCACAATAAAACATTGGCGGCTCAACTCTATGGGGAATTTAAGCAGTTCTTTCCTGAAAATGCGGTCAATTAT
The DNA here is from genome assembly GCF_015210005.1 of Sphingobacterium hungaricum. Taxonomy (GTDB): domain Bacteria; phylum Bacteroidota; class Bacteroidia; order Sphingobacteriales; family Sphingobacteriaceae; genus Sphingobacterium; species Sphingobacterium hungaricum. The sequence goes on along the minus strand of NZ_MU158698.1, from coordinate 1,294,112 downwards.
TTTGTGTCTTATTACGATTATTATCAGCCCGAGGCTTTTATTGCTTCATCGAATACCTATATAGAAAAGGATTTGGCGATTAATGAAGAAATCGAAAAGCTGCGGTTAGCGACGACTTCGTCCTTAATGTCAGGTCGAAGGGACGTTATTGTCGTTTCGTCAGTTTCCTGTATTTATGGTATGGGAAATCCAGAAGATTTTTCTCGATCGATCTTTCGCTTTGCCGTAGGCAACACCATCAGTCGAAATGCATTTTTACATCGCCTGGTTGAAATTCTTTACTCTAGGACAACAGCTGATTTTAAGCGAGGAACTTTCCGTGTAAAAGGAGATACAGTTGATATTTACCCAGCCTATTTGGATCATGCTTACCGAATTTCATTTTTCGGAGATGAAATCGATGAGCTGAGTGAAATCGATCCTGTTTCTGGAAAAACATTGAATAAGACGGAGTCAATGGCTTTGTTTCCGGCCAATCTTTTTGTGACTCCAAAAGAGAAATTTACTTCTTCTATTTTTCAGATACAAGATGAACTGATGCAACGCAAAACACAGCTGGAGGAAGAAGGAAAGATGCTGGAGGCGAAACGTCTGGAGGAGCGTGTGAATTACGATCTGGAAATGATGCGCGAGTTGGGATACTGTTCTGGTATTGAAAATTATTCTAGATTCTTTGATGGACGGACACCGGGAATGCGGCCCTTCTGTTTGTTGGATTATTTCCCAGAAGATTATCTGATGGTAATTGATGAAAGCCACGTAACTATCCCTCAGATTAGAGCAATGTATGGAGGTGACCGTTCAAGAAAAATTTCGTTAGTCGAATATGGTTTTCGTTTACCAGCTGCTTTGGACAACCGTCCATTGAATTTTCCGGAATTTGAATCATTGACCAATCAAACGGTGTATGTTTCGGCAACGCCAGGAGATTATGAATTGCAGCAGACGGAAGGAGTCGTTGTCGAACAAGTTATTCGGCCGACAGGTTTGTTGGATCCGATCATCGAAGTGCGTCCGGCAATTAACCAAGTCGATGATTTCTTGGAAGAAGTAGATAAAACGATTAAAGAAGGTGGACGTATTCTAGCTACGACATTGACGAAGCGTATGGCTGAGGAATTGACGAAATACATGAGTCGATTAAATATCAAGGTCAATTATATCCATTCGGAAATAAAAACATTGGAACGTGTAGAAATCCTTCGCGGATTGCGTTTAGGCGAATTTGATGTGCTAGTTGGTGTGAATTTGTTGAGAGAGGGTCTGGATTTACCAGAAGTGACGTTGGTGGCTATTTTGGATGCAGATAAGGAAGGATTTCTTCGTTCGGAACGCTCCTTAATTCAAACAATCGGCCGCGCGGCGAGGAATGATAAAGGGAAAGTGATTATGTACGCGGATAAAATGACTGACAGCATGCGGGTTACCATTGAAGAAACCGATCGCCGCCGCGACAAACAGATTGAGTATAATACCTTGCATGGCATTACGCCGAGAACTGTAGGAAAAACACGTGAAGAAATTATCGAACAAACTTCAGTTGCTGACTTTAAACCAGGGGAGGCGAAAGCGTATATCGAACCCGATGCGAAATCAATTATCGCTGCGGATCCGGTATTGGAATACATAGGGGAAAAGGATATGCGCAAAGCGATAGAAACGGTTCGCAAACGCATGGAAAAAGCCGCCAAAGAGATGGATTTCTTAGAAGCTGCTAAGTTGCGCGATGAAATGTTCGCTATGGAGAAGATGTTTGAGGAAAGGTTTGGGTAAATTGATGTTGTTTTTGTAATTTCAAGTAATGAAATCATTTCGTTTGGATAGGACAGCTTTTAAAGCACAAACTGCAGAGCAGGCAGCAGATCATAAATTTTATTATTCAAAATTAACTTGGCAAGAAAGATTGGTTATAGCAAACTACTTAAATAGCATTGCTTTTAATTTTCCTTTAGATAATCCTCCTAGAATGGATAAGACAAAATTTAGTGTTCGAGCAAGGTAAGGATAGTAGGCATGGGAAATATTTTTCAAGAAGATTTTAGAGAATTCATACAAGCTTTAAATAATAATAAGGTACGTTATATTTTAGTTGGTGGTTTTGCAGTAATCATGCATGGATACTCGCGTACTACTGGTGATATGGATATTTGGGTGGATCGAACAAAAGAAAATTATTTAAATTTAGTTAAGGCCTTTCAAGAATTTGGGATGCCTACATTTGATATGACTGAAGAAAATTTTCTAAATCATATAGAATGGGATGTTTTTACATTTGGAGTTCCACCAGTAGCTATTGATATCATGGTTCAAGTTAAAGGGCTTGTTTTTGATGAGAATTTTTCTTCAGCTGTCGAATTTGAAGATGACGGTTTAAAAATTAGAACACTTCATAAAAACCAACTTTTAGAGGCTAAAAGACACAGCAATAGACCAAAAGATATAGATGATATTAATAATCTTTTGTAAAAATAGTACAAAACAAAACCCCCTTCGATTTTCATCGAAGGGGGTTTTTAGTATAATGATTTATTAATCCTTATGCTTCAGCACGCAAGATTTTTGCAGCTTCTACCATAGATTCTAGTGCAGCTTTTGTTTCTGGCCAAGCACGAGTTTTTAATCCACAGTCAGGATTTACCCATAATTGTTCAGCTGGAACTACCGCTTTTGCTTTGCGCAATAAGTCAACCATTTCCTCTGTACTTGGTACGCGAGGCGAGTGGATGTCATAAACTCCAGGTCCGATATCATTTGGATATTTGAAATCTGCGGCAAATGCATCTAACAATTCCATTTGAGAACGAGAAGTTTCAATCGTGATCACATCAGCGTCCATCGCAGCGATATCTTCGATAATATCATTGAACTCAGAATAACACATGTGCGTGTGGATCTGCGTATCGTCATCTACGTTTGAAGAAGAAACACGGAATGAACGAACTGCCCAATTCAAGTAGTCTTTTTGATCTGCTTTGCGCAATGGAAGACCTTCGCGAATTGCAGGCTCATCAATTTGGATAATTTTAATTCCAGCTTTTTCTAAAGCTTGAACTTCATCCAAAATAGCTAATGCGATTTGGTATGTTGTTGTCGAACGAGGCTGATCGTTACGAACGAATGACCATTGTAAAATCGTAACTGGACCAGTTAACATTCCTTTTACAGGGCGTCCAGTTAATGATTGCGCATAAGCTGACCAACGCACAGTCATATCTGATGGACGGTAAACATCACCGAAAATAATCGGAGGTTTTACACAACGAGATCCATAAGACTGAACCCATCCATTTTTAGTGAATGCGTATCCTGCCAATTGCTCACCGAAGTATTCAACCATGTCATTACGCTCGAATTCACCGTGAACCAAAACGTCGATATCCAATTGCTCTTGCAAACGAATAGTACGTTCTGTTTCTTCAGCAATTTCTTTATCGTATTGCTCTTGCGTAATTGCTCCTTTTTTCAAATCAGCACGCCATTTACGTACATCTTTTGTTTGAGGGAATGATCCGATAGTCGTTGTAGCAAAATCGGGTAAACCAAATTTAGCTTTTTGAGCTTCTTTACGAGAAGCAAATTTAGAAGTACGCGTAGCATCATCATCTGTGATGTTTGCAGTACGTTCTTTCACTTCTGGTTTGTGGATCAATGGAGATGTGCGGCGGCTTTCTGCAGCTTGTTTGTTTGCTTCAAAACGCTCAGCAGTTTTAGCATCTACTTCGCCTTCAGCTAAGATCGCTAAATCTTTTACTTCCGCTAATTTTTGCTTCGCGAATGCCAACCAATTTTTAACTTCCGCAGGCAATGATTCTTCGTTGTCCTCATTATCTAAATCAAAAGGAACATGCAATAAAGATGAAGAAGGAGCAACCCAAACGCGGTCTTTTCCTAATGCATCCACAGCTTTTTTGATTAATCCCAATGATTTTTCGTAATCGTTTTTCCAAATGTTACGGCCTTCAACAACACCTAAAGAAAGTGTCAATGAAGCAGGAACTTTAGCAAGAACGGTATCCAAGTGGTTTTCGCCACGAACTAAATCTAAATGCAAAACATCAACTGGCAAATTAAGGGCAGTATCTTCGTTGTCGCGCAATGCTTCAAAATAAGTCGCAACGATCAATTTAGTGCCATTTGCAGCAGCTTTTAATTTTTCAAAAACTGAAGCATACAAGCTTTTCGTTTTCTCATCAATATCCAAAGCCAAGAAAGGCTCATCGATTTGAATGTATTTCGCGCCAGCAGCAGCTAATTTTCCTAAAATTTCTTCATAAACAGGAATCAACTTGTCGATTAAATCGATGCGGTTAAAACCTTCTTCTTTTTCTTTACCTAATAATAGGTAAGTGATTGGGCCTAAAACAACAGGTTTCGTTTCGATTCCTAATCCTTTAGCCTCGTTATATTCGTTTAAGAATTTTTCAGATGTTAATTTGAATTCTTGATTTTTAGTGAATTCAGGAACTAAATAGTGGTAGTTGGTATCAAACCATTTAGTCATTTCTTGTGCTGTCACATCTACACCGTCTTCTTGGAATCCACGTGCCAAAGCAAAGTAAAGATCCAAGTTGTACTTGCGGTCGATTTTGTTCAACAAAGAATTGTAACGGGCAGGAATCGCTCCAACCGTTAATGTGAAGTCTAATACTTGATCATAAAAAGAAAAATCATTCGAAGGAATCAAATCAATTCCTGCATCTTTTTGAGTTTTCCAATTTCCTTTGCGGATCTCAGCAGCAACATTTAATAGTTCTTCTGCAGAAATTTTCTTTGCCCAATACGACTCGTTAGCTTTTTTTAATTCACGGAAAGCGCCTACGCGAGGGTACCCTAAATTGTTTGTTAATAACATAATACTATGATAATTATAAAATTTACTTGAAACTTGTTGCTAAGAGAAGGACACTTGATTAAGTGATTTCAGCTTATCTTTCCCCAGTTCATTAATGCTGGAGTAGAATGTAGCACCTTGTCTAGTGACAGGTTGCTAAGGCTTCTTCGGGTCTAATCCCTCTGCCTTTCTCTATAAGCGATGGCAAATTTATAGAAAAATGTCTAAAAATGCAATTTATTTTATTTTTCTTTTGATATGACTATTTGAAATACTAATTTTTCGTCTTCGCCCAATCGATCTAAATGTCTTATTTGTAAGCTTGTGCGATTGTCTATTTCTATCGTTTCTGGAAGAGGCACTTTCATGGCGCGAGAAAGCCGATGTTTTTCTTCGATCGGCCCAAAGTAGTTAGAAAAATCTGCTATTCGCGTAGCATTCGAATACGGCTCGTTTAAATAAATTGAAATATCTGCCAGCATTTGGTCATCCGCTTTTGAAGATGATATCACAAATGGATCGGAAATGCTATTGTCATTTTTATTAAAAATTTCAATTGGAAACTGATCCTCAAATAATTTCTGGATATGCAACAGTCCGTTTTCATTAAATTTATCGAAAGGTAATTTTGTGATTGAATCCACTAGAGCCATAAGCGCTTCAGCCGTGTCGATACGAGCTTCTCGGTTTCTGTCGTTGCCCTTTTGGTCTGTATGCGCTCCCGTACATCCAAGTGCAAATGGAAGAATCAAAAAAATGCAGTGTTTTCTTAGAAAAACCTTCATATAAGTCTACTAAAGTTACAACAAAAAAATCTCCTAATTCATTAAAATTAGGAGATACTAATTATCGAAACCAATCCTTATTCCTTACTCTTTATTCTTTGCTCAAAAAAACTAGCTTACCAACAGCTTATAGCCTTTTCCATGAACATTGACTATTTCTACTGAAGAATCCTCACGCAAATATTTTCTTAATTTGCTCAAGAAAACATCCATGCTTCGTCCTGTGAAGTAATTGTCATCATGCCAGATTTTTACCAAAGCTTCTTCGCGAGTCAATACATCATTTTTCTTCAAACATAACAAACGCAATAATTCGGCTTCTTTCGTAGATAATTTCTGCTGTTGTCCTTTATACGAAATAACTTGGGAGGTATAGTCAAAAAAGTAATCGCCGATTTCGAATTTATCAGCCAGTTCTTCCTCTTTGTCTTTTGAAGAGCGTTTTAATAAAGCGTGGATACGCAATAACAATTCCTCTACGCGGAAAGGTTTTGTAATGTAATCGTCGCCACCTAGTTCAAACGCTTGCGTTTTATCTTCCATCATTCCTTTTGCAGTTGCAAAAATAATGGGCACTGTCTTGTCCGTTTTACGGATGTCTCTACCTAAGGTAAATCCATCTTTTTTCGGCATCATCACATCCAAAATACATAAATCATACTGACCTTTTCTGAATTGTTCCAAAGCTTCATCACCATTTTGGGCAAGCGTAACTTCGAATTTTCCTTTTAGTTCTAAATAATCTCTTAGAAGTTCTCCCAAGTTAGGATCATCTTCAGCTAATAATATTTTCTGCATGTTGTTTATATTTAAATTAATCAAGCTTGTTGCCCTTCAAAGGGAAGGTAACATCAAATTGCGTTCCTTTATCCTTTTCGCTTTTCACCTGAATTTTTCCGTTCAATCGTTTAATTATATCGCTAACATAACTTAGCCCCAAACCAAACCCCTTTACATTATGGATATTTCCTGTTGGAATGCGGTAGAATTGGTCAAAAATCTTCTCTTGCTGATCTTTTGTCATCCCCATCCCATTGTCGGACACACTTACAATGATTTTTCCTTTTAGATTGGTTGTCTTTACCGTAATGATTGGATTTTCTTTACTATATTTTATGGCATTATCAACTAAATTAAAGAATACATTTGATAGATGCAATTCATCGCCAGTGACCAAGTCCTCTTTTGCTGACAGGTCAATGATCAATTGACCGTTGGCTTTTTCGAGCTGCAGATGCATGCTTTCCAAAACATCCGAAACCGTATCGTTGATATGAACGTTTACGCGCTCAATCTTAATGGTTTCCTTTTCTAATTTTGCAATATTCAAAACCCGTTCGATATGGCTTCCTAAACGAACATTTTCGTCATAAATAATATTCGCCAGACGATTCACCCTGTTTTCATCCGCGGATATTTCTGGATCTTTAAGCGACTCGCTCGCGATCATGATCGTCGCTACCGGTGTTTTAAATTCATGCGTCATGTTATTGATGAAATCTGTTTTCATCTCAGAAACTTTTTTCTGGCGGAAAATAATCTTTAGCGTGTAAGTAAATGCTCCAATCAATAAGATCAGCAAAGCGGCCATTGGGAAAAGCATGTAGCCCATCGTGTCGCGGATAATTTCGGATTTGTTGGGAAATAAAATAGCTAATTGTCCAGGCGGGCGGCCAACATCGCTTTGGAATAATGAGGTAGAATACTTTGTCAGTTTATCATCTTTTTTAAGATTAGGAACGGACTGCATATCTAAAATCACACTACGTGATGTATTGTCGATAATCTCGACAATAAAAGGAGAATAGATATCTCGTGAAGCTAGTTCGCTAGCGATTAAGGGAACTAGATAAGCTCTTTGATTCTTCAATCGATCGCCTAATGGTTTTTTCGAAAGTTCCATGCCGATAGCAACGTCTTCAACTAAGCCAGATGTTTTACCTCCGATCGCAACAATGGTATCCATTAAGTTTGTTGCTTTGGCCAAGTTTTGGCTTTGCAAAAGCGAAAGCTGTTTTTCTAATTCGTAAATTGAAAAGGCGATATCAGATCTTGATTTTGGAGGTAAGGTTGCTGTTCTAAATTCGTAAGCATATTTTTCTCCAATGTAAAAACTTCCAATAATAAATCGTGTGCTGTCATCTTTGGAGCTAACCATTTTTACGGGTTGCGTAGCATCAACTTGTACATAAGTTCCCACTCTTTGTAAGTTTGGGTCGATTTCCTGGTTCCAATAAACCCTAACCAAGTGAATAAATTGATGTCTGCGAATGTATGTTTCGTAAAATGAATTTTCAATTTCCACAGCGTCAGGATATCCTGTTCTTAACTGTTGCTCTGCGGCTCTGTAATTTTCTTCGAAATCATACTGCTCGTTTCTTAATTTCTGAATTCGCTGTTGCAGAGCGACTTGTTTAGCCAAAGCAGCTTGCTTTTCTAAATCTTTTCTAGATTGTTCTTGATTCGATTTCTGCTGAATGCGCACGAAATCAACGACTTCTTGGGTTTCGATTTTCCCTGCTACTTTTGCCAAGGATGCACCGACCGCTTCGTCAAAAAGCTGTGATTTTTGCTTGTAAGATTCACGGATGAAGTAGTACTGCATCGCCATTACACCAATAAGCGCGATGGACATTAACCAGATGATAAGGGTAATACTTCGTTTTTTCATTTTTACAAAAATACTATTGTAATTAGCTTAACTGTTTAGTTTAACAGAATTTAACAGCGAAATTTTCTTAAATTTCATCAAATTATTATATTTGGGTATAAATATCAGAATCTATGATCAAGCTTCTTTTTAGTTTAGCCTTATTTATCTTAGGTCTTTCTTCGGCTTCCTCTGCCCAGCAACTAAATGTTTCAGTTTTATTAGCTACATCAAAATTGTACGCGAGCAGTTCCGATAGCATTTCATCAAGAAAGGTTCAGCCACCGGTGTTAAAGTTTGATACTTTGAATAGGATTGATGACACATCTGTAGAAATTCCGAATGCATTTCAACGCTTGAGCGAACTCAATTCTTACCATTATACTATGCCGATTAAAAAATTATCAGGTGCAAACTTGGCTCCTATGCCAGGGACAGAGGCGTTAAATAAGCTAGAAAATCAAGAACGTATTCAATTTATTGAACCCAAAAATCTTCAAGATTCTTTGAAAGACAAGTAGGCTATACTAAGCAAAAACGCTGTCTTTGTTTCCAAGGACAGCGTTTTTTATTTTGTGCAATTGCTGAAATTATTTTACTTCAGAAACGCGAATTGTATTTGTTCTACCTTTTTCATGCAATGGAGTAGAAGATGTGTTGATAACGATTTGTCCAGGCGCTAATGACGCATGTTCTTTCAATAAATCATTTACATCTTGGATTGTTCCATCTGTACTCTCAAATTTTTCGTAAACAAATGTTGTTACACCCCATACTAAACTCAATGAAGTCAATAAACGTTTGTTTCCAGTGAAAACATAGATGTCAGCATCTGGTCTATAACTTGATGTTTCAAAAGCTGTGTAACCTGAAGAAGTCATGACAGCAATTGCTGCAGCTTTTGTTTTCTCAGCCAAGTAAATCGACGAACCACAGATTGCATCCGGAATACGAGTTAAGTCTGTGTACACATCTTGTTTGTCGCTATAATAAGGATAAGAAGATGATTCAACTTTAGTAATTACTTTCGCCATTGTCTCAATAACGATTTCAGGAAAACTCCCTACTGAAGTTTCACCGCTCAACATCACTGCATCAGCACCATCAATTACCGAATTCGCAACATCATTAACCTCTGCGCGAGTCGGGCGAGGAGTTGTGATCATGCTTTCAAGCATTTGCGTAGCAATAATTACTGGCTTAGAAAGGTTACGGCATTTTTGAACAATGATTTTCTGTAATCCCGGAACTTCTTCCATTGGCATCTCAACACCTAAATCACCACGAGCAACCATAATTGCATCCGTAGCTTCGATAATCGCATCGATGTTTTCAATCGCTTCAGGTTTTTCAATTTTAGCAATGATTTTGGCATCAGAACCTCTTTCGGCTAAAATTTGTTTACATTGAACAATGTCTTCTGCTGAACGAACGAAAGACATCGCGATCCAATCAGCTCCATGATCCAAAGCAAAATGCAAATTGTCTAAATCTTCTTCTGTTAATGAAGGGATAGAAACTTTTGTGTTTGGAAGGTTAACACCTTTACGAGAAGTCAAAATACCACCGTGAACAACTTCACATGTTACAGTGTCCAAATGATTGGTATTGATTACGCGCAATTGTAATTTTCCGTCATCTAAAAGGATAATCTCATCTTCTTTGACATCGTTTGGAAAATTAGGGTAAGTGATGTAAATATTTTTATCGTCCCCGATCAACTCTTTTGTCGTGATGTTGACTGTAGTGCCATTGATTAAAATAGCGCCACCTTCGATCATTTTACCAATCCGGATTTTAGGACCTTGTAAATCGGCAAGAATACCAACGTTGAAAGGGTTTTCGGCATTAATTTCTTTTATAGTCTCAATAACTTTAAGATGATCCTCTTGGCTTCCATGGGAAAAGTTTAAACGACAAACATCAACACCTTTCGCAATCATGCGCGTTAATACATCTTTGTTGGAGGAAGCAGGACCTAATGTTGCAACAATTTTTGTCCGCTTTTGAATTTTCTTCATGTAATTATATTTAATTTATGTTCTTATAACCTGATTATTTTGTAACAAATTTTAGTTTGTTAACACAGAGTCATAATAACTTCATGTGTCAAATATACACTAAGTTAATTATAACTTAAAATATTAGATTTTCTTTCGACTTCAAAATGATTGGATCGATTTCCTTAATCAATAAAATATCATTCACTTTTCGGATGTCATCCACTAATTTTTGGATGTCTTCTTCATCCATATAATGTTTGATCATCAAAAAGTAATCAAAGTTTGCAGCTTCGGGAATTAATACTCCTCCTTCTAGGCTTCGGTTGTTCAATAAATAAAACTCGTATTCAAAAGTCTGACTGCAAAACCTATACATGGTAAAATGATGTTTTACGGTTGGTTTATTTTTCTTTCTTTCAAAAATAATATGGAAATCAAGCTCTTCTCTAAGTTTAGTTTTTTGTTGTCCTTTATGGTCAACATGGTCCTCTTTTCCATAAATAAACTTTAATCCGGTATGCTTATTTATGAAATGACACAACCTATAATCGCGTAAAATAGTGCTGATGCCAATGAGGGTAAAATCCAGTTCTAGGTCGAAGTCTGTCTCTAATTTGAAAGTAACTTTATTCAAGTCTGCGTTTATTGATTGAGTACGAATTTACAAATAAATGATAGAATTCACTAATCTCAATATTAAATTGTTATTAAAGAAATAATAATTTGTAAATGCGTTTTTGTTTTGCTATTATTGGATGAAGATTAAGGACATACGGCTTTTTAAAAGAACAATTTTAAAAATAATGTGTTATTAATTCAACCTAAAAATCAAAAAGATTGGTTTTTTGGTTAAATTTATTTTTCTTTGCACAGATTTATTAAACTATTAAACTATAAAATCATGTCAGATATCGCATCAAGAGTAAAAGCAATTATCGTAGAAAAATTAGGTGTTGATGAAAATGAAGTAACGCCTGAAGCATCTTTCACGAATGATTTAGGTGCAGACTCACTTGATACAGTTGAGTTGATCATGGAATTCGAAAAAGAATTCAATGTTGCAATTCCTGATGACCAAGCTGAAAACATCAGTACTGTAGGTCAAGCAATCGCTTATTTAGAAAAAAACGTTAACTAACTTATTTTATTAGGCCAAAATTTATAAATGGAGCTTAAAAGAGTAGTTGTAACAGGATTAGGCGCTCTTACACCATTAGGTAACACGGTCCCAGCTTACTGGGAAGGTTTATTGAATGGTGTAAGCGGTGCTGCTCCTATTACTAGATTTGACGCATCAAAGTTCAAAACTCAGTTTGCGTGTGAAGTAAAAGGTTTTGATCCTCATGATTTCATGGATCGAAAAGAAGCTAGAAAAGTGGATCCTTTTGTTCAGTACGCGCTCGCATCAACAGATGAAGCAGTTAAAGATGCTAATCTGAATTTCGAGAAATTAGATAGAAATCGCATAGGTGTAATTTGGGGGTCGGGTATCGGCGGTTTAAAAACATTTTATGAGGAAGTTGCAGCATTCGCTAATGGCGATGGAACTCCTCGCTTCAATCCGTTTTTTATTCCGAAAATGATCGTCGACATCGCGCCGGGTCATATTTCAATGAAATATGGTCTGCACGGTCCAAATTTTTCCGCAGTTTCTGCATGTGCTTCTGCAACAAATGCTATAATCGATGCATTTAATTACATCCGATTGGGCATTGCTGATATTATCATTGCAGGTGGTTCTGAAGCGATCATTAATGAAGCAGGTATCGGTGGCTTTAATGCCATGCATGCTTTATCTACGAGAAATGATGACCCTAAAACAGCCTCTCGTCCATTCGACAAAGATCGTGATGGATTCGTAGCTGGCGAGGGATCGGGAACGATTATCGTGGAAAGCTTAGAACATGCTTTAGCTCGTGGAGCAAAAATATATGCCGAAATCGGTGGTGGGGGTATGAGTGCGGATGCATATCATATTACTGCTTCTCATCCAGAAGGTTTGGGAGCGAAACTTGCGATGAGCAAGGCAATCGCAGATGCTAAATTGCAATTTGGGGATATTGATTATATCAATGTTCACGGAACTTCTACTCCTGTAGGAGATATCAGTGAGACAAAAGCCATCAAAGAACTTTTTGGAGATCATGCGTACGATTTGAACATCAGTTCGACAAAATCAATGACAGGTCATTTATTGGGAGCTGCGGGAGCTGTCGAAGCAATCGCTTCAATTTTATCTGTGCAAAATGACATTGTTCCTCCAACGATTAATCACTTTACGGATGATCCGGAGTTGGATAATAATCTAAACTTTACTTTTAATACGCCTCAAAAACGCACAGTGGATGTCGCTTTAAGTAACACGTTTGGTTTCGGAGGTCATAATGCATCCATCATTGTAAAAAAATATAGTAATTAACATTTTGTTTTTACTTAATGAAATAATAGGTAATTGTTCTGCAGTTACCTATTCGTTATTTTTAGGTTAATGCCAATTACACGGTTTTATAGTCTATATTTATCACCCGATAGAGTTTACATTCGTAAGCTCAACAACCTACTAGGCTTTATTCCAAGTAATGTCAAGATTTACAAAATGGCATTCAGGCATAAATCAGTTGCCACTCAAATCAAAAGCGGTGTCAAAAATAGCAACGAACGCCTTGAGTTTTTAGGCGATGCGGTCTTAGGTTCTGTTGTTGCCGAGTTGTTATTCAAATTGTATCCTTACAAAGACGAAGGCTTCTTAACCGAAATGCGTTCCAAAATTGTTTCCCGTGCTAATTTAAATCAGTTGTCCCGCAAATTGGGTTTCAATGATTTGATCGAATACGATGCCCGAATGATTGGTTACCAAAACAAACAGGGGTCGTTATTGGGAGATGCTTTTGAAGCTTTGATTGGAGCGGTTTATTTAGACAAAGGCTACGAGTTCACCAAGGAATTTTTACAGACGAGAATTATCAAGCCTCATGTAGATATTCATACGTTGGAAATGACAGAAACAAACTTCAAAAGCCGATTGATCGAATGGTGTCAGCATGCTGGAAAAGAAGTTTCATTTATGCAGACTGAAAATCCAGATGGCGAATCTGCCAAAATGTTCAGCATCAAAGTGTATGTCGACGGTGAAGAATGTGGGATTGGTCGTGATTTCAATAAAAAAAGTGCAGAAAAATTGGCTGCTGAAAAAGCCTGTGAATATTTAAAAGTGTTGGAAATCTGATTTTCATCCAAGCTTTTGTATTTTTATTCGTTCAAAAATTCTTAATTGACTAGTATAACATGGCGCAAGTAAAGCCCTCTTTAGCAAAAGGAACCCGTGATTTTTCTTCTGATGAAATGGAGAAGAGAAATTTTATTTTCAATACGTTAAAGAAAGTTTTTAAAAAATACGGGTACAATGAAATTCAAACGCCCTCGTTTGAAAATTTATCTACATTGACCGGGAAATATGGTGACGAAGGTGATAAATTAATTTTCAAGATTTTAAATTCTGGAGATTACCTGTCTAAAGCGTCCCCAGATTTGCTTGCGAGCAAAGATTCAACAAAGTTAATTCCTTATATTTCTGAAAAAGCATTGCGTTATGACCTAACAGTGCCTTTTGCACGTTACGTGGTCATGCATCAGAACGACATTACTTTGCCGTTCAAGCGTTTTCAGATTCAGCCTGTTTGGCGCGCGGATAGACCGCAACGCGGACGGTATAGAGAGTTTTATCAATGCGATGTGGATGTCGTAGGCTCAGCGTCAATGTTGAACGAAGCAGAATTTATCCTGATTTACAAAGAGTCGTTACAAGCTTTAGGGTTAAAGGATTTTACCATCAAATTAAATAATCGCAAAATCTTAACAGGTATTGCCGAGCTGATTGGAAAACCGGAGCTGATCGTGGATATGACGGTCGCTATCGATAAGCTGGATAAAATCGGTTTGGAAGGAGTGAACAAAGAATTGTTGGAACGTGGGTTTACCGAACAAGATTTAGCCATCCTACAACCGATTATTCTGCTCGAAGGAACTTCAGCACAAAAATTGGAAAGCCTGAAGCAAACGTTGGCTTCCTCGCAAACTGGATTAGCTGGAATTGCTGAGATTGAAAAAGTTTTTGATATCATTCGTCATTTGGTTCCCAATGAAGATCTATTTACGTCAATCGTTGAATTGGATATTACCTTAGCTCGCGGATTGAATTACTATACGGGATGTATTTTCGAAGTAAAAACAAATGAAGTAGCTATGGGCAGCATTGGCGGTGGAGGCCGTTATGATGACCTGACGGGAATGTTTGGCCTTAAAGATTTAACTGGAGTCGGCGTTTCATTTGGGGCGGATCGGATTTATGATGTGCTGGAAGAATTAAATCTTTTCCCGGAATCTACATCTTCATCGACACTAGTGTTGATTTGCAATTTTGATGAGCAGTCTGAGCTTTATAGTTTGCCGATCGTTCAGGAATTGCGGGAGCAGGGAATCGCCAGCGAACTGTATCCATCTTCAGTCAAGCTAAAGAAGCAAATGACTTATGCAGACAATAAAAAAATCCCTTATGTATTGCTAGTGGGCGAGGAAGAGATGAATACAGGATTGCTTTCATTGAAAGACATGAAATCTGGAGAACAGCATAAACTGACAAAGTCTGAATTGCTTAGCTTTTTGGTAAAAAATAATTCCTAGCACAAAATATATTTTAAATAAATCTGTAAATTTTAACATTAAAGAATCAGAAAATTTTCGTTTTTGTTACACAATCGAGTTAAATACTCGCTTCGTTTTCTGAAAATTGTCGTTATTAATTAGTAGATTTGTAGTCATTTTAGACAGAAAATCAACACTTAGAAATGAGTTCAACACCTATAACAAAAGAAACATATTTAGAGTGGTATAAATCAATGCTACTCATGCGTAAGTTTGAAGAAAAAACAGGTCAGCTTTATGGCCAACAAAAAATTCGTGGTTTTTGTCACTTATACATTGGTCAAGAAGCAGTAGTTGCTGGAACAATGTCGGTCATCAAACCTGAAGATTCATTGATTACAGCTTATCGTGACCACGCGCATGCCTTAGCAAAAGGTGTTTCTGCGGACGCATGTATGGCTGAGATGTTTGGAAAAATCACTGGATGTTCAAAAGGTAAAGGTGGTTCAATGCACTTTTTCTCTAAAGAACACAAGATGATGGGTGGACACGGTATCGTTGGAGGTCAAATTCCTTTAGGTGCTGGTATTGCTTTTGCTGAAAAATATTTAGGCACAAACAATGTGAACATCTGTTACATGGGTGATGGTGCTGTTCGTCAAGGAGCTTTTAACGAAACCCTAAATATGGCGATGTTATGGAAACTTCCAGTAATTTTTGTTTGTGAGAACAATGGTTACGCGATGGGAACTTCTGTAAAACGTACGACTAACATGCAGGATATTTACAAAATGGGATTAGGTTTCGATATGCCTTCTGCTCCTGTAGATGGAATGGATGTTGTTGCTGTGCATAACGCAATGGACGAAGCTGTTCAACGTGCTCGTGCAGGTGAAGGTCCAACGTTTTTAGAAATCCGTACTTACCGTTACAAAGGACACTCGATGTCTGACCCGGCTAAATACCGTACGAAAGAAGAATTAGAAGAGTTTAAAGGTCGTGACCCATTATTGGCTACAAAACATGCGATTGTAGAAAATAAATATGCGGATGACGCTTGGTTTGCAGAAGTAGATGCAGAAGTGAAGAAAACTGTAGATAATGCAGTTAAATTTGCGGAAGAATCTCCATATCCTGATGCAGACGAAATTTACAAAGATGTTTATGTTCAAGCGGATTATCCGTTTGTCAAAGACTAATGTTTAATTACTTTAACTAAATAAGATAAATTTTACACAATGGCTGAAGTAGTAAAAATGCCCAAAATGAGTGACACCATGACAGAAGGTGTTATTGCAAAATGGCACAAAAAAGTAGGTGACAAAGTAAATTCGGGTGACCTAGTTGCAGAAATCGAAACAGATAAAGCAACCATGGATTTTGAATCTTACCAAGAAGGAACTTTATTATATATTGGCCCAAAAGAAGGCGAAGCTGTAGCAATTGATGCAGTAATCGCAGTTTTGGGTGAAGAAGGTGAAGATTATCAAGCGTTATTAGCTGAAGGAGCAGGTGATTCCAAAGCTGATGACCAGAAATCGAACGATAAAAAAGAAGAGAAAGATTCTAAAAAAAAGGATTCTGGAAATTCTTCAGAAGAACCAGCAGCTGATGCTTCTTCTTCAGTAACTGCTGAAGACTTAGGCGTAACGGTAATCACGATGCCTTTGTTGAGTGATACGATGACTGAAGGTGTGATTGCTCAGTGGAATTTCAAAGTTGGGGACGCAATCAAATCGGATGACGCAATCGCTGATGTAGAAACAGATAAGGCAACAATGGAAGTTACTGCTTATGCAGAAGGAACATTGCTTTATGTAGGTCTTGAAGCTGGCGAAGCGGCCAAAGTAAATGATATTATCGCAATCGTTGGTCCTGAAGGAACAGACGTTACTCCTTTGTTGAACCAAAAATCTGCTCCTGCGAAACCTGCAGAAAAAGCAGCTGATAACAAAGAAGCTTCATCTAGCTCAGAGGCTAAACAAGCTCCTGAAGCTGCCGCTGAAACATCTTCTTCTGATGATGATTCACGTGTTAAAGCATCGCCTTTAGCAAGAAAAATTGCGAAAGATAAAGGCATTAAACTTTCCGACGTGAAAGGTTCTGCTGATGGCGGAAGAATTGTGAAAAAGGATGTCGAAAGCTTCGTGCCTTCGGCTAAACCTGTAGCTCAAGCTGATGCAAGTGCTCCAAAAACAGAAACAAAATCAATCAGCCTTCCTCAATACATTGGCGAAGAAAAATATACTGAGCAGAAAGTTTCGCAAATGCGCAAAACAATCGCTCGCCGCTTAGGTGAATCTTTATTTACTGCACCGCACTTCTATTTGACAATCAGCATCGACATGGATAATGCTATGGCTGCTCGCGCGCAAATCAACGATGTGGCTCCAGTGAAGGTTTCATTTAACGATATCGTGATTAAAGCTTGTGCGATTGCATTGAAACAACACCCTGCCGTGAATTCTTCTTGGCAAGGGGATGTTATACGTTTCAATGAGCATACCAACATCGGTGTTGCTATCGCTGTAGAAGATGGGTTGTTAGTCCCAGTTGTTCGTTTTGCAGATGGAAAATCATTGTCTCATATTTCGGCGGAAGTGAAAGATTTTGCTCAAAAAGCAAAAGGTAAGAAATTGCAACCAGCAGATTGGGAAGGTTCTACATTCACAGTTTCGAACTTAGGTATGTTTGGAATTGACGAATTTACATCTATCATCAATTCGCCTGATGGAGCAATTTTATCAGTAGGTGCTATCCAACAAGTTCCAGTTGTTAAAAATGGAGCAGTTGTACCAGGAAACGTAATGAAATTAACATTAGGTTGTGACCACCGTGTGGTTGATGGAGCAACAGGTGCGGCGTTTTTACAAACGTTAAAAGGATTATTAGAAGCGCCAATTCGTTTATTGGCATAACACTACATTCACTTATACAAAAATCACTTTAGCGTCGCTAAGGTGATTTTTTTTAACCTTTAATTTTATGAAAAAATATTTTATCTGCTGCGCAATACTATGTCTTGCTTTATTTACGATTTCTTGCCAGAAAGATGAGCTGGATAAAGAATTCATCGCTGTTTATTCACAAGATTTTTTAGACAAAAATGTAGATAAGGAGCTTTCTGTTGAAGCTGGAAAAAGAAAAATTGTGGACGTATCAGTTGACGTATTAAATGGCTATGGAATAAGCTCGTCGAGTTTAACTGATGCGTTTTATTTTCAGGGAGAAGGATCGGCTTTCACTGCAATTCTAACGGTCTCGGAGGCGGATATGCTCCGAAGCGATAACCGGATTGAGCTCGTCTCGGTATATGACGATTACAACGGCGGAATAGCAGAATAGTTACATAGCCAATCACGAAATGATTGGCTTTTTTATTGCTATTCTTTAATAATTATACTATTTTGTCAAAAGAAATAGTTAATAGAGAACAAACATTTTTTAAAGCGAATTTGTGTACGAGATTTTATCAAAAGTAAGTTTAGCCCTAATCATTGCAGGATTTATTTCCTGTTCATCACCCGAAGCCAAACAATTAAAAATAGAGGAAAAGCAGTCTGAAAAGGATAGCGTTTCATTGCTTTATAATCCAGCAGAAGCAGATCCAAGAATTGATGAATTTATGAAGCGATTGCATGCTCGTTCGGGTTTTAACGGGAATGTTCTAGTTGCGAAAAAAGGGAAGATACTTTACCAAAACTCGTTTGGTTGGGCTGATTATTTATTGAAAGACAGCCTAAACATTAACTCTAAGTTTGAATTAGCATCCGTTTCAAAACCACTTACAGCGCTTGGCATCCTAAAATTAGTTCAAGAGGACAAATTAAAACTATCGCAAACTGTCAATGACTTTTACCCTGATTTTCCGTACCCCGGAATCACGATAGAACAGTTGCTCACGCATCGTTCGGGCCTGCCTAACTACGTGTATTTTTCTGATGGGATATGGAAAGATAAGAAGGTCGGGATGACCAATCAGGATGCGATGAATTTGTTGATAGAACATAAACCAAATCGCTACGGTTCTCCGAATGGACGCTTTCACTACAACAATTCCAATTTCATGGTGCTTGGTTCGATCATCGAAAAAGTAACAGGTCAGGATTTTGCGGTCTACATGATGGACAATATTTTCAAACCTGCCGGAATGAAAAATACGGCGGTCTTATCTAAAGCGGTGTATGAGAAAATTCCAACGGATGTGATTGGCCATGATAAGATTTGGAGAAGGTCGGTCGTTCAGAACTTTTTAGATGGCCCGGTTGGGGATAAAGGGATTTATAGCACGGTTCAGGATTTATATTTATTGGACATCGCCTTGAAAGAAGGGCGTGTCGTGAAAAAAGAATTATTAGATTCTGCATATGTGCCGAGAAATGATCCAAAAAGAGGTAACTTTAGCTATGGTTACGGATGGCGAACTTTTTATCCAAAAGACCATCAGATTGTGTACCATACAGGTTGGTGGCATGGTTTTAAAACTTTGTATATTCGCGATTTAACCGATGATATTACCATTGTTTTATTGACAAATATGGCAAATGCAAGTCTAAGTAATCTAGATGATTTGTATAAAATCTTAGAAATGCCTATTTTGAGACAAAATGCATATGATTCCAATGGTGATTTGGTGAATTAATTAATTATAAAACAGCAATATGAAAAAGACATTAATATTAGGAGCAAGTACAAATCCAGCACGTTATTCGTATTTAGTAGCTAACAAATTGGTTCGTAAGGGGCATGCTATCGTCAACGTTGGGCGCAAAAAAGGCGACGTTGCAGGTGTAACAATTGAACCAGCAGAAACTATTCATACGGATATTGATACAATTACTTTATATGTCGGCCCGCATAATCAGTCTGTATATTATGATTATATTATAGCTACGAATCCAAAACGCCTGATTTTTAATCCAGGGGCTGAAAATGCAGAATTGCTCAAATTAGCGAAATCAAAAGGAATCGAAACCGTCGAAGCGTGTACACTAGTGATGCTGAATACTGGACAATATTAAAGTTTTATTTTAAGAGATTTGAAAAACATTCTTTCTATAACAGATTGAATGTTTTTTTATTTTCATAGATTCGTGTTATGACCAACTGTAGTTTTATGAAAAAGTACAACCTAATCTTTGGCTTTATTTTTATCTTTTTATCTGCATCATTCAATATGCATGCTCAAACAAAGAAAAATGACCTAACCCTGTCTAAAACATTTATCAATCAAAATCTAGCAGACGCCACGTTGCAGATAAAATATTTGGACTCTCAATTAAAGCCTGAAGATATTCCGACAACGTATAAAGACGGCAAGCATGTCAACTGGGAATCGAGCTGGTGGTGTTCAGGTTTTTATCCAGGAACACTTTTGTATTTATATGAAGCTTCAAATGACAAGGCTTTGTTGGATATGGCGAAAGTAAAGCTGAAGTATCTGGAAAAAGAAAAGTACAATAAAGGGACGCATGATTTAGGCTTTATGCTCTTTTGCAGTTTTGGAAATGCTTGGCGATTGACTGACGATTCTTCCGCATACAAAGAAGTGTTGACGACAGGCGCGGAGTCATTGGCTTCCCGATTCAAGCCGATTCCAGCAACGATACGTTCTTGGGATGGAAAGCCTTGGAATTACCCGGTTATTATTGATAACATGATGAACTTGGAATTTTTATTTCAGGTTTCAAAAATTACTGGAAATCCTAAATACAAACACATTGCGGTAACGCACGCGAATACGACAACCAAAAATGCATTCCGCCCAGACTTTAGCTCTTACCATGTTGTAGACTACAACGCCGAAGACGGGACTGTTATTGCGAAGAAGACCGCACAAGGTGCTTTTGACGAATCAGCTTGGGCAAGGGGACAAGCTTGGGGCCTTTATGGCTATACGGTTATGTATCGCGAAACGAAAGATAAAAAATATTTGGAGCAGGCGAAGAATATCGCATCGTTCTATTTGAACCATCCCAACTTGCCAGAAGATTTGGTTCCATATTGGGATTTTGACCAAAACAAATTGGCTTCAGATAATAAGTATTATTCGAAGAAAGATTTGAGAGATGCTTCTGCGGCGGCTATTGCTGCTTCGGCATTATTGGAACTGGCTCAGTATAGTAAAGGGAAAGAAGGTAAGAGCTATTTGGCGAAGGCCGAAAAAATGATTCAGACACTTTCCTCAAACGAATATAAAGCGGCTAGCAAAGAGAACGGCGGATATATTTTACAACATAGCGTAGGTTCAATTCCCCACAATACGGAAATCGATGTTCCACTGACGTATGCAGATTACTATTATGTGGAAGCTTTAGTTCGCTACAAAAGATTATTGGATGGAGAGAAGGTAATTAAAAGCATTATAGATTAATCAATAGTTTATTCATCTTGCAACCTTTCGACATGAACTTAGTAAACTCCACGACACCTGCAATGTTGCTGATTTTCTTGCTGATGATTTCACCTCACCTTTCGGCTCAACAAAAAGCTGATGATTCAAATTATAAGTTGATTTGGCAGGATGAATTTAACGTTGACGGAAAACCCGATGAGCAAAAGTGGGATTATGAACATGGATTTGTTCGCAACAATGAACCGCAATGGTATCAGCCCGAAAATGCATTTTGCAAAGATGGTTTTCTGATTATCGAAACAAGGAAGGAAAAGAAGAAAAATCCGTATTACGATTCTCAGCATAAAGATTACAGGCTGAATAGAGAATTTGCTGAATACACGTCCGCTTGCTTAATCACATTAGGAAAGTTTGATTTTACTTATGGCAAAGTGACTATGCGCGCAAAAATTGATGTTAAGCAAGGTCTTTGGCCGGCATTTTGGATGTTGGGAACCAATCGTTCTGAAGTCAATTGGCCGGCATGCGGAGAGGTAGACATCATGGAGTATTACAGGGATTATTTGCTGGCGAATGCAGCTTGGGAAGGAGAACAAGGAACAGATTGGGATGAGTCAAAATTTCCCTTAGCGACTTTAGGAGGAAAAGAATGGGCTGCGGACTTTCATGTCTGGGAAATGGTCTGGGACGAAAATCAAATCGTGATTTCTGTCGATGGAAATCTGGTGAATGAAATAAGCTTAACAAAAACAGTAAATAAAAAACAGGGAGACAATCCTTTTAAAAAACCATTTTACTTGCTGTTGAACGTCGCGTTGGGTCAAGGCGGTGAGCTTATTCCAGATGAAAATATTCCTTCGAAAATGCTCGTGGACTATGTTCGAGTTTATCAAAAGTAAGCCAATTTATCTGCCTATCTTATCTATGCATCCAATTATACCTCGAAGGAATTTGATTTCTCTGCGAGATTAGAGGCTAAAATCGGATGAATAGTTGGTAAAAAAACCGTGCGATAGCAAAACCTAAATCTATTTTATTCCGGCAAATTTTGTGTTCTCGTTTTTTTAATAAAAAATAATGTACTAATTGTTTGATAGTTAAAGAAATGTTTGTACTTTTGCAATCCCTTTATGGGGATAGTATGTCTTGAGCGAAGCCCTACTGCTTCGATGGACTTTTAATTAATTAATTTATAACATGTCAGGAATCATTGGTAAAAAAGTAGGAATGACCAGCCTGTTCAACGAAGAAGGAAAGAACATTCCTTGTACAGTAATTGAGGCTGGGCCGTGCGTGGTAACGCAGATACGTACGGAAGAGAAGGATGGCTATTCCGCTGTTCAATTAGGCTACGGTGAAGCCAAAGAAAAGAACACGACGGCTCCTCTAAAAGGGCATTTTGCGAAAGCAGGAACAACGCCTAAGCGTAAATTGGTAGAGTTTAAAACTTTTCCAGATCAAAAAAGTCTTGGTGACACAGTTGATGTAACTATTTTCGAAGTTGGCGAATTCGTTGACGTCGTAGGAACATCAAAAGGTAAAGGTTTCCAAGGGGTAATGAAGCGTCACGGATTTGGTGGTGTAGGTGGTGCGACTCACGGTCAGCACAACAGACTGCGTGCACCAGGTTCATTGGGAGCTTCATCATGGCCTTCACGTGTATTCAAAGGAATGCGCATGGCTGGTCGTATGGGTGGTGATCGAGTAAAAATTCAAAATCTACAAGTTTTGAAAATTTATGCTGATCAAAACCTTATTGTTGTTAGTGGTTCCATTCCAGGAGCTAAGGGTTCTTATGTAATCGTAGACAAATAAGAAAATGGAAGTTAACGTATTCAATTTATCAGGTAAAGAAACAGGTGCCAAGGTGCAACTGCCTGAGTCCGTATTCGGAGTAAAACCTAGCGACCATGCGATTTATTTGGATGTGAAACAATACTTAGCGAACCAACGCCAAGGAACTCACAAATCAAAACAACGTAATGAAATCGCGGGATCTACTCGTAAATTACACAAACAAAAAGGTACTGGTGGTGCTCGTGCGGGTTCTATCAAATCTCCTTTGTTCAATGGTGGTGGTCGTGTATTCGGTCCTCAACCTCGTGACTACAGCTTTAAATTAAACAAAAAATTAAAGCAATTAGCGCGTAAATCAGCATTAAGCTACAAAGCACAACAAAACAACATCGTCGTTTTAGATTCATTGACTTTCGATTCAATCAAAACTAAAAACTACGTCAACCTAGTTCAAGCATTGAACATCGCTGACGAAAAAACGTTGTTAGTGTTACCAGCTTATGATAACAATGTTTATTTATCAAGCAGAAATCTGAAAAAATCTAAGGTTGTTGCTGCTTCACAAATCAATACTTATGATTTGTTAAATGCAACGAAATTAGTATTAACAACAGATGCTGTTAAATCTTTGGAGGAAGCATTCGCTAAATAATATGGAAATTATTAAAAAACCTATTTTGACTGAGAAAGCTTCATTATTGACGGAAAAATTAAACCGTTATGCTTTCAAAGTAGATCATAGAGCTAACAAGATTCAAATCAAATCAGCTGTTGAAGCTATGTTTGGAGTAACAGTAGTTGCAGTAAACACAGCAGTTGTTGCGGGTAAAGCGAAAAGCCGTTTTACAAAAGCAGGAAATGTTTCTGGAAGAAGCCCTAAATATAAAAAAGCCATCATCACGGTGAAAGATGGCGAAACTATTGACTTTTACAGTACTTTATAATAAGAAATGGCAGTTAAAAGATTCAAACCGGTTACCCCTGGCACACGTTTCAGAGTAGGCGCAAACTACTCAGATGTTACTACAAATGTTCCTGAAAAATCATTAGTAGTTAAGATCAAGAAATCAGGTGGTCGTAATCAGTCCGGTAAAATGACTATGCGTTATCTCGGTGGGGGACATAAAAAATCATACCGATTGATAGATTTCAAACGCGATAAAAAAGATATCCCTGCAAAAGTTGCAACCATAGAATACGATCCAAATCGTACAGCACGTATTGCTTTATTGCATTATGCTGATGGTGAAAAACGTTACATCATTGCTCCTTCAGGTTTAGCCGTAGGACAAACTGTAATCGCAGGTGAATCAGTAGCCCCAGAAATTGGCAATACATTGCCACTTTCAAAAATTCCTTTAGGTTCTATCATTCATAACATTGAATTGAACCCAGGTCAGGGAGCAAGTATTGCTCGTTCTGCAGGAACTTACGCTCAATTATCTGCTCGTGACGGTAAATATGCCGTTATCAAATTGCCTTCAAGCGAGGTGCGCATGATTTTATTAACATGTGTAGCTACTATTGGTTCTGTTTCTAACTCAGAAAAAGCAAACCAAGTATTAGGTAAAGCAGGTCGTAAACGTTGGTTAGGTCGTCGTCCAAGAGTTCGTGGTGTTGCCATGAACCCAGTAGATCACCCTATGGGTGGTGGTGAAGGCCGTACCTCAGGAGGTCAACCTCGTTCACGCACAGGTGTTTTAGCCAAAGGCTTCAAAACACGTGATAAGAAGAAAACATCGAATCGTTACATCATTGAGAGAAGGAAAAAATAATGGCTCGTTCAATTAAAAAAGGTCCTTACATCGATCACAACTTAGAGAGAAAAGTTCTTTCTATGAATGAAACTAACAAGAAGTCAGTTATCAAAACATGGTCTCGCAGATCTATGATTTCTCCTGATTTTGTTGGCCATACCTTCGCAGTACACAACGGGAATAAATTTATTCCAGTTTATGTAACAGAGAACATGGTAGGTCACAAGCTTGGAGAATTTGCGCCAACGCGTACATTTAGAGGCCACGCAGAAAAGAAAAAATAATAGGTAATGGAAGCAACACAAAAACTCAAAAAATCTGTCATCATTAGACAGCGCAAAGAGCAGGAAAAGGCTCAAGTAGGAGGAGCTTCTACTGCCAAATTATTGAATTGCCCTACATCTCCGCGCAAAATGCGTCTTGTAGTGGATCTTATCCGTGGCGAAAAAGTGGAAAACGCTCTATACATCTTGAAACATACAAGTAAAGAAGCTGCCATTCGCGTTGAGAAATTATTATTATCAGCGATCAAGAATTGGGAGTCGAAAAACGAAGGTGCTAGTCTTGAAGACGGTGCTTTATATGTAAAAGAAGTATCTGTAGGCGGTGGTCGTCAATTGAAAAGATTGCGCCCAGCTCCACAAGGTCGTGGATATAGAATTCGTAAGCGTTCTAATCATGTAACTTTGGTAGTAGATAGTTTAAATAACGTTAAAACTAATTAATAATAAGAATGGGACAAAAAGCAAATCCAATAGGTAGCAGATTAGGTATCATCAAAGGATGGGATTCTAATTGGTTCGGAGGCAACAACTATTCCGACAAATTAGTTGAAGACGAAAAAATTAGAAAATATCTTTCTGTACGTATTTCAAAAGGCGGTGTAGCTAAAGTTGTTATCGAAAGAACTTTAAAACGCATCACTGTAACAATTCACACAGCTCGTCCAGGTATCGTTATCGGTAAAGGTGGTCAAGAAGTGGACAAGATCAAAGAAGAGTTGAAAAAACTGACTAAAAAGGATGTTCAAATCAACATTTTCGAGATCAAACGCCCTGAGCTAGATGCGAAATTGGTAGCAGAAGGTGTAGCTAAGCAATTAGAAGCACGTATCTCTTTCCGTCGCGCAATGAAAACTGCCATCGCATCAACTATGCGCATGGGAGCTGAAGGTATCAAAATCATGTGTTCTGGCCGTTTAGGCGGAGCAGAGATGGCTCGTACGGAGCAGTACAAAGAAGGAAGAACTCCTTTGCATACACTACGTGCAGATATCGATTACGCTTTAGCAGAAGCATTGACTACATACGGTAAAATTGGTGTTAAAGTATGGATCTGTAAAGGTGAAGTTTACGGTAAACGTGACTTATCTCCAAACATCGGACAAACTTCAGGAGTGAAAACTCGTGGTGGAAATGAAGGTGGAGCAGATCGTCGTGACAACCGTGGTGGAAACCGTGGCGGTGCTGGTGGTCGTAGAGACAACAACAACCGTGGTGGAAATCGTGGCGGTGGCGCAGGTGCACCAAAAAGAGGATAATTAATAATAAGATTTAAATTTATCTGCGTGAGCAGAAATTAATAGAATACGAACATGTTACAGCCAAAAAGAACGAAGTTCAGAAAGATGCAGAAAGGCCGCATGAAAGGTAATGCTTCTCGCGGAGCGGAATTATCTTTCGGTTCTTTCGGAATCAAATCAATGGAGCCAGCATGGATCACTAGCCGTCAAATCGAGGCAGCACGTATCGCCGTTACACGTTTCATGAAACGTGAAGGCCAAGTGTGGATCCGTATTTTCCCTGACAAACCAGTTACCAAAAAACCTGCAGAGGTTCGTATGGGTAAAGGTAAGGGAGCTCCAGAATACTGGGTAGCGGTGGTGCGCCCAGGCCGTATGTTATTTGAAGCAGAAGGTGTGCCTTTAGAAATTGCTAAAGAAGCATTGCGCCTTGCTGCACAAAAACTTCCGGTTCAAACTAAGTTTGTTATACGTAGAGATTACGTAGAAGCATAATAATCGCTGGTAATGTCCATGCGGAACTAGGAGGCCGTTACCCTTCTGCTTCACCAAGCTTGTGATAACCCAGCATAACAACTGAAATAAAATGAAAAATTCAGAAATTATCGAATTATCAACAGAGGATCTTACAGCTCGTCTTAAAGAAGAGAAAGTTGCCTTGAACAAATTGAAATTTGCACATGCTGTTTCAGCTATCGAGAACCCAAATGTTCTTAAAGCTGCTCGCAAGAATATCGCTCGTATCGCTACAGAAGTTACGAAACGTAAAAATGCAGCAAAACTAGAAACAGCCGCTGAGGCAGAATAATTAAAAGTCGAAATGGAAAGAAAATTAAGAAAAACAAGAATCGGCTTAGTAGTTAGCAACAAAATGGACAAATCCATTGTAGTGGCTGTAGAACGTAAAGTAAAGCACCCTATCTATGGTAAGTTCGTTAAAAAAACTACTAAATTTAAAGCTCATGACGAAACAAATACCTGCGGTATCGGCGATACGGTATTAATTATGGAAACTCGTCCGCTGAGTAAAACAAAGAACTGGAGATTAGTAGAAATTTTAGAAAGAGCTAAATAACATGGTACAACAAGAATCAAGACTTAATGTAGCTGACAATAGCGGTGCTAAAGAAGTTTTAGTAATCCGTGTATTGGGTGGCACGCGCAAGCGTTATGCATCGATCGGTGATAAGATTGTTGTGTCGGTGAAAAGCGCTTTGCCTTCAGGAAACGTGAAAAAAGGTTCCGTTTCAAAAGCTGTAGTAGTTCGTACGAAAAAAGAAATCCGTCGTAAAGATGGTTCTTACATTCGTTTCGATGACAACGCTGCAGTATTATTAAATAATAATGATGAGCCACGTGGAACACGTATCTTTGGCCCTGTGGCTAGAGAGTTGCGTGAGAAGCAGTTCATGAAAATTGTATCACTAGCACCGGAGGTTTTATAATCATGGCATACAAGAAACAACAAACAACTACGCACAAAATCAAAATCAAAAGTGGCGATTTAGTGAAAGTTATCGCTGGTAACTCTAAAGGTGCTCAAGGTAAAGTATTAAAGGTAGTAATTGATACTAATAGAGCATTCGTGGAAGGCGCTAACATCGTTAAAAAACACACAAAACCTAGCGCAGCTAATCCTAATGGTGGTATCATTGAGAAAGAAGCGGCTATTCATATTTCTAACTTAGCATTAATCGATCCTAAATCAGGAGAAACTACTCGCGTAGGTCGTAAGCTTAATGCGGATGGAAAAATTGTTCGTTACGCTAAAAAATCAGGGGAGGAAATTAAATAATGACTTACGTTCCAAGATTAAAAGTGAAATATGCGGAGGAAATCCGTACAGCACTTAAAGATAAGTTTCAGTACAAAAGCGTTATGCAAGTTCCAAAACTGGAAAAAATTGTCGTATCTCAAGGGATTGGCGCTGCATCATCTGACAAAAAATTAATTGACAATGCAATCGGTGAATTAACATTGATTACTGGTCAACAAGCTGTTGCAACAAAATCCAAAAAAGATATCTCCAATTTCAAATTGCGTAAAGGAATGCCTATTGGTGCTCGCGTGACATTGCGTGACAACAATATGTATGAATTTTTAGATCGTTTGATCGCTGTATCTTTGCCTCGTATTCGCGATTTCCGCGGTATCAACGATAAAGGTTTCGATGGTAGAGGAAATTATAACTTAGGTATTACAGAGCAAATCATCTTCCCAGAGATCAACATTGACAAAATCAATAAGATCCAAGGTATGGATATTACTTTTGTAACTTCAGCGCATAATGACATCGAAGCGTTAGAATTGTTGAAACAATTCGGTTTACCATTCAAAAATCAAAATACTCAAAACAATGGCTAAAGAAGGATTAAAAGCACGCGAAGTAAAGCGTCAAAAATTGGTCGCAAAGTATGCTGACAAGCGTGCAGCTCTTAAAGCTGCTGGCGATTACGCTGCTTTGGACAAATTGCCAAAAAATGCTTCGCCGGTACGTTTGCACAATCGTTGTAAATTAACTGGTCGTCCTAAAGGATATATGCGTCAATTTGGTATCTCTCGTGTAACATTCCGTGAGATGGCTTTAGACGGAAAAATCCCGGGAGTGAAAAAAGCTTCTTGGTAATTTAGAAAAAAAAGTTACTTTTGCCCTCGATAAATCTGTCAAAGATTTATCAGGGTTTTTTGCTTTGCAAATTTATGAACAGATAGTAGGTCTTCCGCTTCGGTTAGCTGGAAGAAACCGGTATCACAATTTTATATATACTAATGAATATAGATCCAATAGCGGATTACCTTACACGAGTAAGGAATGCCATCAAGGCCAACCATAGGGTTGTTGAAATTCCTGCATCGAACCTTAAGAAAGAAATTACCAAAGTTTTATTTGACAAAGGTTACATTGCTAATTACAAATTCGAAGACAATGGTCCTCAAGGCCAAATCAAAATCGCTTTGAAATACAATCCGATTAGCAAAATTCCGGCTATTCGCACATTAACTCGTGTGAGTAAACCTGGTTTAAGAAAGTATGCAGGTGTAGACAACATGCCACGTGTTTTAAACGGTTTGGGTATTGCCATTTTATCTACTTCTAAAGGAGTAATGACAGATAAAGAAGCAGTTGTACAAAACGTCGGTGGCGAGGTTTTATGTTACATTTATTAATCTAGGAAAAAACACGAAAAATGTCAAGAATTGGAAAAGCGCCTATTGCCATTCCTTCGGGAGTGACAATCGCAGTATCGGATAAGAATCTGATTACTGTTAAAGGGCCAAAAGGCGAATTAACGCAACAAGTTGACCGCGATATTACGGTTAAAGAAGAAGACGGAAACATTCTTGTTTCTCGTCCTACAGAACAAAAGAAACACAAAGCGCTACACGGACTATACCGTTCTTTATTGCACAACATGGTGATCGGTGTAACGGAAGGCTACAAATCTACTCAGGAATTAGTGGGTGTGGGTTACCGTGCTTCTAACAACGGGAATACATTGGAACTTACTTTAGGTTTCTCTCACCAGATCGTTTTTGTATTGCCAAAGGAAATTAAAGTTACAACAACTGCTGATAAGGGTAAAAACCCAACCATCACTTTAGAATCTACTGACAAACAATTGTTAGGACAAATCGCGGCGAAAATCCGTGGCTTCCGTAAACCAGAGCCTTACAAAGGAAAAGGTATCAAGTTTGAAGGTGAAGTATTGAGAAGAAAAGCAGGTAAATCAGCTAAAAAATAATAACCATGGCAGGACATAAATCATCTCGCAGAGAGCGAATAAAAAAAGGAATCAGAAAAAACCTGACAGGAACAGTTGAACGTCCGCGTTTATCTGTGTTTAGAAGTAACAAAGCAATCTATGCTCAAATTATTGATGACACAACTGGAAAGACATTAGTTTCATCTTCTTCAACATCGAAAGATTTTGTAGCAAGCGGAAATAAAGTAGATCAATCCAAAGCTGTTGGAAAATCAGTAGCAGAGAAAGCAGTTGCAGCAGGTATTAGCAAAGTAGTTTTTGACCGTAATGGGTACTTATACCATGGCCGTATTAAATCATTGGCTGAAGGTGCTCGCGAAGGCGGTTTAGACTTTTAATTTAATAAGAAAATGGCATTAAGCAATATAAAAAGAGTAAAATCAAGCGAAATTGAATTAAAAGATCGCTTAGTAAGCATCCAACGCGTTGCGAAAGTAACCAAAGGTGGTCGTACTTTTAGCTTCTCAGCAATCGTTGTTGTCGGTGACGAAAATGGTATCGTAGGTTACGGTTTAGGTAAAGCTAAAGAGGTAACTGAAGCGATTACTAAAGGTATCGATGATGCGAAAAAGAACTTAGTTAAAGTTCCTATTATCAAAGGAACAGTTCCTCATGAGCAATACGGTAAATATTCAGGCGGTTCAGTATTGATCAAACCAGCTGTTCACGGTACAGGTGTACTTGCAGGTGGTGCGATGCGTGCAGTATTAGAGTCTGCTGGAATTACCGACGTATTGGCGAAATCATTAGGTTCTTCTAACCCACACAACGTGGTAAAAGCAACTGTTGATGCTTTAGCAAATATGCGCGATGCATACACAGTAGCTCAACACCGCGGTGTCGATTTAAACAAAGTATTTAACGGTTAATATCATGGCAAAAATCAAAATCACCCAGATAAAGAGCGTTATCGACAGAAGCGAGCGCCAAAAGAAAACTATCGAAGCATTAGGTTTGAAAAAAATCAATCAATCGGTAGAAGTAGAAGCTACACCTGCCATCATCGGGATGGTAAGAAAAGTGAATCACTTAGTAGCTATCGAAGCAATTTAATTGAAAATGGAAAGTGTTTTATAACATTTTCCATTTCCTATTATTCATCAATTTTTTAATCGTTGCGTCCTGTTTAGTGAGAGCGAAGGCGTAACACAATTCATTTAAAAATGAACTTAAGTAATTTAAAACCTGCAAAAGGTTCTATCAAAAGTAGCAAGCGTATTGGTCGTGGTACAGGTTCTGGTCGTGGTGGTACTTCCACTCGCGGTCATAAAGGTGCTGGATCTCGTTCTGGTAACAAAACGAAAATCGGTTTCGAAGGTGGTCAAATGCCTTTGCAACGTCGTGTGCCTAAATTCGGTTTCAAAAACATCAACCGTGTAGAATACGTTGGCGTAAACTTAGACGTATTGCAAGCTTTAGTTGAGAAGTTTTCTTTAACAACTTTAGACTTTGATACATTAAAAGAACATGGTTTAGTATCTAAAAACGATTTAGTGAAAGTTTTAGGACGTGGAGAATTCACTTCTAAAATTGAAATTAAAGCACACGCATTTTCAGCTACTGCTCAAAAAGCAATAGAAGCTGCAGGTGGTTCTATTGTAAAACTTTAGTATACATGAAGAAACTAATCACAACCTTAACCAATATATGGAAGATAGAAGATCTACGTAACCGTATTTTAAATACGTTATTGTTTCTTCTAATTTACCGTGTCGGATGTCACGTGGTATTGCCAGGTGTTAATCCAGAGGCACTGGTAGTCAACAGAGGTGATGGCGGAAACGACATCATGGATTTGATAAATATGTTTGCTGGTGGATCGTTTTCACGAGCTGCTATTTTTGCTTTGGGTGTGATGCCGTATATCTCTGCATCGATTGTGGTGCAGTTATTAGGAATTGCTGTTCCTTCATTCCAAAAAATGCAAAAGGAAGGCGAGTCTGGTCGTAAGAAAATGAACCAGATTACTCGTTACCTGACTTTAGCAATTACGTTAGTTCAAGCATTTGCTTACGTAAGAACTCAAATTGGCCCAGAGGCGAAAACGCTTGCTGACCCAATGTTCACGATTCTTACAGCAATTGTCCTTACTGCAGGTACATTATTTGTTATGTGGTTAGGTGAGCGTATTACGGATAAAGGAATTGGAAATGGTATTTCTTTAATCATTATGTCTGGTATTATTGCACAATTACCTGCTGGTATTTCTGCAGAATGGGCGTCTAGAATGAGTCCTAGTGGCGGTGGTCCAATTCCATTGTTATTAGAATTCGTTGCTTTATTCTTCGTAGTTATATTCACAATTATGGTAGTGCAAGGTGTTCGTAAAATCCCTGTACAGTATGCGAAGAAAATTGTTGGTAACAAACAAGTTGGTGGCGTTCGTCAGTATATCCCTTTAAAGGTCAATGCTGCCGGTGTAATGCCGATCATTTTCGCGCAAGCAATCATGTTCTTGCCGATGTCATTATCACAGTTCTTTCCAAACGTACAGTCGGAGTTTCTTACATCTTTAAGTAATTATACTTCGGTTACCTACAACGTAGTGTTTGCTTTATTAATTATTGCATTTACATTTTTCTACACAGCCATCATGGTGAATCCTCAACAAATGTCTGAGGATATGAAGAAAAATGGTGGATTTATCCCAGGTGTTAAACCAGGATATGAAACCAACTTGTACATTGATAATGTGATTTCTCACATTACTTTCCCAGGCGCGATCTTTATTGCAATTATTGCAATCATGCCTGCGATCGCAAGTTTGTTTGGTGTCAATAACCAATTTGCACACTTCTTTGGAGGTACATCATTGCTAATTTTAGTTGGTGTTGTATTAGACACGTTGCAACAAATCGAAAGTCATTTATTGATGCGTCATTACGATGGATTGATGAAGACTGGACGCGTGAAAGGTAGATCTTCTGCTACGGTAGAAGGTATTGATCAATCCGCAATTTAATATTCTGCATGTCTAAAGTTTATTATAAAACTGAAGAAGAAATTGAACAAGTGCGAGAGTCAGCAAATGTACTCTCGCAATTGCTTGTTGAAATTGCCAAGGAAGTAAAACCCGGAATCACAACTTTATCTTTGGATAAGCTTGCTTTCGACTTCATTCAAGATCACGGAGGCACGCCCGCATTTTTGAATTATCATGGTTTCCCGTATTCGCTTTGTATCTCTGTAAATGATCAGATCGTACATGGCTTTCCGAGCGACTATGTGCTTAAAGATGGCGATATTGTTTCTGTTGATGGCGGTGTGACGTTAAACGGATTTATTTCTGATTCAGCTTATACCTTTGGAGTCGGTGAGATTTCTGCTGAAGCACAACAATTACTTGATGTAACGAAGGCTTCATTGTATAAAGGAATTGAACAGGCTGTGGTAGGGAAGCGAGTAGGCGATATCTCATATGCAGTACAAGAACATGTGGCACCTTATAATTATGGCGTTGTTCGCGAGTTGGTAGGACATGGAGTCGGTTTTCATTTGCATGAAAAACCAGAAGTTCCAAACTACGGAAAGCGCGGAGTAGGGCCAAAATTAGAACAAGGTCTTGTCATTTGTATAGAACCAATGATCAATGCCGGTAAAGCGGGCGTTAAGTTTTGGGAGGATGGATGGACAGTCAGTACAATCGATGGAAAGCTATCTGCACATTTCGAACAAATGGTTTCTATTCAAAAAGGCAAACCAGATGTTTTATTAAATTTTGAAGCAATCGAGAAAGTTTTAGATAAAAAGTAATTGATATTCAATTAATTTATTTATCTTTGCACTCCTGTTTATACAGGCTATTTAAACGTTAATCAGCAATAATTTATGGCTAAACAAGCCTCAATAGAACAAGACGGGATTATTAGAGAAGCACTTTCTAACGCAATGTTTAGAGTAGAGTTAGAGAACGGACATGAGATTATCGCTCATATCTCAGGTAAAATGCGCATGCATTACATTAAAATTCTACCTGGTGATAAAGTGAAATTGGAAATGTCTCCTTACGATTTAACAAAAGGAAGAATTACATACCGTTACAAATAGTAACAGATCTGCGAAGATCAGCTTTTAAAAATAGTATAAAATGAAAGTAAGAGCATCAATCAAAAAACGTAGCGCGGATTGCAAGATTATTCGCCGCAAAGGAAAAGTTTTTGTAATTAACAAAAAGAACCCTAAGTACAAGCAACGTCAAGGGTAGTTTATTAACATAATCGCTTAAAGTATTATATGGCAAGGATATCAGGTATAGATTTACCTAAAAACAAAAGAGGTGTAATAGGCCTTACTTACATTTTCGGTGTCGGACGTGCTACTGCTGCTTATATCTTAGATAAAGCAGAAATTAGCCATGACGTCAAAGTTCAAGAGTGGAACGATGATCAATTGGCGGCAATTCGTACAATCATTAATGACGAAATCAAAGTAGAAGGTGCATTGCGCTCAGAAGTTCAATTGAACATCAAACGTTTGATGGACATTGGATGTTACCGTGGCTTACGTCACCGTAAACACTTACCTGTTCGTGGTCAACGTACTAAGAACAATACGCGTACTCGTAAAGGTAAACGTAAAACAGTTGCAAACAAGAAAAAGGCTACTAAATAATAATTAAGAAAAATGGCTAAAAGTAAAAAAGTTGCTAAAAAGCGTATTGTCGTTATCGAGCCAATTGGCCAAGCGCACATCAATGCTACTTTTAACAACATCATTGTAACTTTGACAAACAACCAAGGTCAAACTATTTCATGGTCAAGTGCTGGTAAAATGGGCTTCAGAGGTTCTAAAAAGAATACTCCGTATGCAGCAGGTCAAGCAGCGAATGATTGTGGTAAAGTAGCTTACGATTTAGGATTGCGTAAAGTTGAAGTTTTCGTAAAAGGTCCAGGTGCTGGACGTGAATCTGCGATTCGTACATTGCAAACAGTTGGTATTGATGTAACTACTATTAAAGACATCACTCCACTTCCACACAATGGTTGTCGTCCTCCAAAACGCAGAAGAGTTTAATTAATTAGTGTTTAATAGATAAGATTCTTCAGCTACAGGCTGAAAGATACTTTAAACAGAAGAAAAAAAATGGCAAGATATACAGGACCTAAGTCCAAAATCGCTCGTAAATTCAGAGAACCAATTTTTGGTCCAGATAAAGCGTTAGAAAAAAAGAATTATCCTCCTGGTCAACATGGACCATCTAAAAGAAGAGGAAAACAATCTGAATATGCTGTTCAGTTGTTAGAAAAACAAAAAGCAAAATATACTTACGGTGTATTAGAGCGTCAATTTGCTAACTTATTTGCAAAGGCTTCCTCTAAACATGGTATTACAGGTGAGATCTTCTTGAAATTATTAGAAGCTCGTTTGGATAATACAGTTTACCGTTTAGGTATCGCTCCAACTCGTTCTGCGGCACGTCAGTTGGTATCTCACAAACACATTACTGTTAACGGCAGTGTCGTTAACATCCCATCATATAGTTTACGTCCAGGTGATGTAATTACTGTACGTGAGCGTTCTCAATCATTAGAAGCTATCACAACTTCAGTTGAAGGTAGAAAAATCAACAAATTCTCTTGGTTAGAGTGGAACGCAAACGAACTTTCTGGTACTTTCTTAAGTTACCCTGAAAGAACAGACATTCCTGAGAATATCAAAGAGAACTTAATCGTAGAGTTATACTCTAAATAATAAATAACAGAAGAATGCATATTTGATTATGCTTTCTTCTGTTGTATATAAATTATTGTTACAAAAACTTTTAAAAGAAATTAAATGGCAATTTTAGCATTTCAAAGACCAGATAAAGTAATCATGCAAAAATCAACAGATTTTGATGGTTCCTTCGAATTTCGTCCATTAGAACCAGGATTTGGTGTAACTATTGGTAATGCTTTACGCCGTATTTTATTGTCCTCGTTAGAAGGATATGCAATTACGTCGATAAGGTTTTCAGGCGTTTCGCATGAATTTTCTACAATTAAAGGTATTGTAGAAGACGTTACCGAGATCATCTTGAATTTGAAACAAGTTCGTTTCCAAAAATCAGGTGAGCAAGGTGATAGCGAAAAAATATTCGTGGTTATCAAAGGTCAAGATCAATTTAAAGCTGGTGACATCACAAAATTCTCTAATAATTTTACAGTTTTAAATCCTGATTTGGTTATTTGCAACATGGATAGTTCAGTTACGATTGAACTTGAATTAGCTGTTGGAAAAGGCCGTGGATATGTTAATGCTGAAGAAAATAAAGTTTCTGATGGTCCTGTAGGTGTAATCGCAATCGATTCAATCTATACGCCAATCAAGAATGTTAAATACACAATCGAAAATTATCGTGTTGAACAAAAAACCGATTATGAGAAATTGTTATTGGACATTTCTACAGATGGTTCTATCCATCCTGAAGATGCCTTGAAAGAAGCTGCTCGTATTTTGATTCAACACTTCATGTTGTTCTCTGACGAAAATATGTTGTTAGAGTCTCAAACTAAAGAAGAAACGAAAGTTGTAGACGAAGAAATTTTACACATGCGTAAAATTTTGAAAACAGAATTAGTAGACTTAGACCTTTCAGTGCGCGCATTGAACTGTTTGAAAGCTGCTGATATCCGTACTTTATCCGAGTTAGTAACGTATGACGTAGCTGACATGTTGAAGTTCCGTAACTTCGGTAAAAAATCATTGAGCGAAATTCAAGAATTAGTTAAATCAAAAGGTTTATCTTTTGGTATGAACTTGTCTAAATACAAATTAGACGAAGAATAATAAGTAAATAATTTAAAGCGACCTGTTGCATAATTCCTCTTTGACAAAGTAAAAATTCAAAATTCAAAATTCAAAATTAAAAAAGTTTACACGCTTCCAGATTTTGAATTATAACTTTTGAATTTTGAATTAAAAGAACGGTATGCACAAACACAAAAACTAAAATGAGACACGGAAAAAAAGTAAATCACTTAGGCCGCACTGACAGTCACCGTAAGGCGATGTTAGCTAACATGGCGACTTCATTAGTAAAGCACAAACGTATCATCACAACTTTAGCTAAAGCTAAAGCGTTGCGTAAATATGTTGAGCCTTTAATTACTAAATCTAAAAACGACACAACACATTCACGTCGTACTGTATTCGCTTATTTGAAAGATAAAGATGCAGTAACAATCCTTTTCAGAGAGATTTCTGAGAAAGTGGCTACTCGTCCAGGTGGTTACACACGTATCATCAAAATGGAAAACCGTTTAGGAGATAATGCTGAAATGGCATTAGTTGAATTGGTTGACTACAACGAAGTTTACGGTGTAACAGCTAAAACTGAGAAAAAAGCTACTCGACGACGCGGTGCTTCTAAGAAAAAAGCTACTGTTGAGAATGCTGAAACTGTAGAAGTTGTTGAAGAAACTGCAGCACCTGAAGTTGAAAAAACTGAAGAGGCTCCAGCTGAAGAAGCTCCTGCAAAAGAAGAAAAGAAAGACTAATTCAGTCCGATTTTTTAAAATATTAAGCCTATCATCAGTGATGATAGGCTTTTTTTCTGTCCTGTTTTTTCGATAAGCTATTTCTGCTCTTTGGAAGTTCAAAACAGAAAAGGTTTTTTATGTTTATTCATCAATTAAGCTTCGGCTTAATTATATTTGCACTGCGCATTAAATTGCTATTTTATACAAAGTATTATGGAATTATTTAAGGTTTATCCTTTGAATCCAGTGAATATTGTAAAAGCCCAGGGAAGTACTCTTTGGGACCAGACTGGAAAAGAATATTTAGATTTATATGGCGGCCATGCCGTGATCTCGATTGGTCATACGCATCCGCATTATGTTGCCAAAATAACAGAACAGCTACACAACATTGGGTTTTATTCCAATTCGATAGAAATTCCTATTCAGACACAGTTGGCCAAACAATTGGGAGAGGTTTCTGGAAAAGCTGATTTTAACTTATTTCTATGTAATTCTGGAGCTGAGGCAAATGAAAATGCATTGAAATTAGCTTCTTTCCATACGGGAAGAAAAA
This sequence comes from Sphingobacterium hungaricum, assembly GCF_015210005.1. GTDB lineage: Bacteria > Bacteroidota > Bacteroidia > Sphingobacteriales > Sphingobacteriaceae > Sphingobacterium > Sphingobacterium hungaricum. Next base: position 1,255,991 of record NZ_MU158698.1, on the reverse strand, counting down.
AGATTATTTCATTTTCCAAAGCATTTCATGGACGTACTTCGCTTGCTGTAGCTGCGACGGATAATCCTTCTATTGTCGCTCCAGTGAATGAAACTGACAATGTGGTATTTCTCCCATTTAACGATGAAGAAGCATTGACCAATGCATTTCAATCTTTTGGGGACGAAATTGCAGCTGTTATTATTGAAGGAATTCAAGGAGTCGGCGGCATCAGAGAAGCAAGCATTCCATTTTTGAAGTTGATTCGTTCGCTTTGTGATACCTATAACAGTGTGTTTATTGCCGATTCTGTTCAGTGCGGTTACGGAAGAACAGGGATTTTCTATTCTCATGATTATTCTGGCGTAGAAGCGGATATTTATAGCATGGCAAAAGGAATGGGCAATGGATTTCCAATCGGAGCAATTTCCATTTCTCCAAAGTTCAAAGCTTCTTTCGGCCTTCTGGGTACGACTTTCGGTGGCAATCATTTGGCATGTGTTGCTGCTGTTGCTGTGTTGGATGTGATTCAAGAAGAAAACTTGTTGGAGAATGCCAAGAGAATTGGAGATTACTTAATAAGCGAACTGAAGCAGTTTAACCAAGTTTTAGAAGTTCGCGGAAGAGGTTTGATGATTGGAATTGAATTGCCTGAGGAATTAGCCCATGTGAAGAAAGACCTGCTTAGCAAGCATGCAATATTTACAGGCGAGGCAAAGCCAAATGTTATCCGTATTCTTCCTGCACTAAATATTAACCAAGAAATTGCAGACCGTTTTTTGACGGCTTTTGAGCAAACTCTTAAAGCATAATTTATTCAAATGAAAAATTTTTTCTCGGTAGCTGATGCTGAAAATCTAGAAACGCTTGTTCAGGATGCGTTAGCTTTAAAAGCAAATCCATATGCTCATGAAACATTGGGTAAGCATAGAACCCTTGGATTGGTATTCCTGAATCCGAGTTTGCGTACGCGCTTGAGTACACAAAAAGCGGCAACAAACTTAGGTATGACGGTTATGGTCATGAACATGGATAAGGATGGCTGGGCTCTGGAAACGCAAGACGGCGTGGTGATGAATGGAACTACAGTCGAACATATTCGTGAGGCAGCTGCAGTTATGGGCGAATATTGCGATATTTTAGGCCTACGTTCTTTCCCAAGTTTGAAAGATAAAGAAGCCGATTATACAGAAGATTTGTTCAAAAAATTTGTGAAGTATTGCGGCGTTCCTGTCGTTTCATTAGAAAGTGCTACGCGCCATCCTTTGCAAAGTTTGACGGATTTGATTACGATTACGGAGTACAAAAAAGTGGCTAAACCAAAAGTCGTTCTGGCTTGGGCACCTCATGTTAAGGCATTGCCGCAGGCTGTTCCAAATTCATTTTCGGAATGGATGTGTGCTGCGCAAAAGGATGGAATGGTTGATTTTACAATCGCGCATCCGGAAGGCTATGAATTAAGTACAGAATTCACCGATGGTGCAACGATAAGCCATGATTTAGAAGGAAGTCTTGCTGATGCAGATTTTGTCTACGTGAAGAACTGGTCTTCGTTCAATGATTATGGAAAAGTTTATCCGGTTGAAGAAAACTGGATGATGGATAATCAAAAGTTAGCGTTAACAAACGATGCAAAAGTGATGCATTGTTTGCCAGTTCGCAGAGATTTGGAACTTTCGTCTCAAATTTTAGATGGACCAAATTCATTAGTCATCAAGGAAGCGAGCAACCGCGTTTTGGCTGCTCAAGTTGTCTTGAAAAATATATTAGAAAAATTAGAAAAATAGAATGTCTTCAAATAGTACGTTAAATATCATCAAGATTGGTGGAAATGTGATTGATAATGATGGTCATTTACAGGATTTTTTGGAAAAATTTGCCGCTATGCCCGGTAAGAAAATATTGGTGCATGGCGGAGGAAAAATTGCAACTCGCATCGCCTCCGAAATAGGCATCGAAGCCAAATTGGTGGAAGGCCGTAGAATTACGGACGAAGCCATGTTGGATGTCGTGACAATGGTCTACGCGGGATTGACCAATAAAAAAATTGTGGCAACGCTACAGAAATACAATTGCGATGCGTTGGGTTTGAGTGGTGCCGATGGCAATGTCATCAAGGCGGTTAAAAGACCTGTCAAAGACATTGATTATGGTTTTGTGGGAGATATTCTAGCTGATTCCATCAATACATTGTCGATTAAGAAGTTTTTGCAAGCGGGTTTTACCCCGATTTTTTCGGCTATTACCCACAATGGAAATGGCCAGTTGTTAAATACGAATGCCGATACAATTGCGGCGTCATTAGCTATCGCATTAAGCAAATTGTATGAAACAACATTAATTTATTGCTTTGAAAAAAATGGAGTATTGGCAGATGTAAATGACGAACATTCTGTGATTCCGTCGATTCAAGCTTCCGAGTTTGAACAGTTGAAATCATCGGGCGTTATTTATGAAGGAATGATTCCTAAATTACACAATGCGTTTTCTGCAATTGAAAAAGGTGTTAAAAATGTTTATATTGGCAATGCAGCGAATTTACATTTGTATCAGCAAAGTCAATTCGGAACCTGCCTTTCCTAAAAAATAGAATGTATGCATAAGATAACGATCATCGGTTCAGGTAATATTGGGCTTTCTTTGGCTAAAGGTTTAGTGAAATCAGGGCAATATGCTCCTGGCGATATTATGCTGACAAGACGAACAATTCAACATTTGTCAAAAGAAGTTGAACAAGGCTTTCTAGCGAATGCCGATAATGCAAATGCGGTTATCGGTGCAGACATCATTGTTTTGGCCATCTTGCCGCAGCAGTTAAAAGCGGTGATGGAGGAATTGAAAAGTTCAATTACTGAAAATCAATTGGTAATTTCAGTGGTTTCTGGCGTTACTTGTGCACAGATAAAAGAAGTGTTAGGACAACAAACGCAGGTTGTCCGTGCGATGCCAAATACGGCAATCGCCATCGGCGAATCCATGACCTGTATTTCTACAGACAATGCTTCGCAACATGCTATACAGCAAGTTGAGCAATTGTTCGAGACTGTTGGAGCTGTTGTTGTAATTGCCGAAGATTTGATGACTTCCGCAACTGCTTTATGTGCCTGTGGAATCGCATTTTTCTTGCGCAGCATACGAGCAGCATCGCAAGGCGGAGTTGAAATTGGCTTTCATGCGCACGACGCATTAAAAATGGCAATTCAAACAGCCAAAGGTGCGGCTGATTTATTATTGCTGACGCAAAATCATCCTGAAAGCGAAATCGATAAGGTGACATCACCAAAAGGATGTACCATAGCGGGATTGAATGAAATGGAACATAATGGTTTTAGTTCCGCTTTTATCAAAGGAATAAAATTGTCAGCCTTAAAAGCTGGCGGATTATACAATGAATAAGCTCGATTCAATAACAGAACATAGCATTTCGTTATTGCAACGATTAATTGCAATTCCATCGTTCAGTAGGGAAGAAGACAAAACTGCCGATTTGCTTGCTGAATTTTTAGGACAGCACGGTATTCCATACCAAAGAAATCAAAATAATGTCTGGTCTTACAACCTTCATTTTGATGCCAATAAACCTACAATTTTACTGAATTCTCACCATGATACGGTAAAACCGAATAAGGACTATACGCGAGATCCATTTACGCCGGCTATTGAAAATGGCAAATTGTACGGTTTAGGGAGCAATGATGCAGGAGGATGTCTAGTTTCACTTCTGGCAACATTTATTTCGTATTACGAACAAGAAAACTTAGCCTACAACATCTGTTTTCTAGCTTCCGCAGAAGAAGAGATTTCTGGAAAGAATGGCATTGAAGAAGCGGTTAAACACCTAGTTCCTATTGATTTTGCAATAATTGGTGAGCCGACTTTGCTCAATTTAGCGGTAGCAGAAAAAGGTTTGATGGTATTAGATTGCGAAGCCAAAGGGATTTCGGGACATGCTGCTCGAGAAGAGGGAGAAAATGCGATTTATAATGCGTTGGAGGATATCAGCTGGTTCAAATCGTATCAATTTCCCAAAGAATCTGAATTTTTAGGCCCGGTAAAAATGTCTGTAACCATGATTCAAGCGGGTTCTCAGCATAATGTTGTTCCAGCGAACTGCAGTTTTGTTGTCGATGTTCGTACAACCGACGTTTACACCAATCTGGACGTGTTGGAGATTATTAAACAGCATGTGAAATCATCTGTAAGCGCACGTTCGACTCGCTTAAATCCATCGACTATCCCTATCTATCATCCCATAGTCCAAGCAGGAATTTCTTTAGGCGCCGAAGTCTACGGAAGCCCAACCATGAGCGACCAAGCTTTGCTTTCTGTCCCTTCTGTTAAGGTAGGGCCTGGCGATTCTGCGCGTTCTCATTCGGCAGATGAATTTATTTATGTGGAAGAACTGTTTGAAGGAGTCCGATTTTACTACAACCTGCTAGGAAAGATTCTATAAAATCGTGTAGGTATTCTTGAAAGATATTTGAGATTTCGTGATAAACAAATCTTGAAACTTTCGAATCAAGATTTGTTCTTTGGATAACAGAATTCCCGATTAAAGCGTAATCTGTCTTTTAATACTTTCTTCTAATGAAATAATTGTTTCCGTCCGCTGGATTCCTGTCAAAGCTTGAATATCTTCATTCAAAACCTTACGCAGGTGAGCGGTGTCACGGCAGACAATTTTAGCAAACATACTGTATTGTCCGGTGCAGTAATGCAACTCTACAACTTCTTTGATTTGTTGCAACTGTTTTACTGCATCTGAATATTGCGAGCCTTTTTCTAAGTAAATACCTAAAAAAGCAGTGATATCAAATCCGACTTTTTGAGGGTTAATAATCAAATTCGAACCATGGATAATTCCCAATTCTTCCATTTTCTTCATGCGAACATGGATGGTTCCGCCAGATACAATTAATTTTTTTGCAATTTCTGTGTATGGAATAGACGCATCTTCCATCAAGATGGATAATATTTGGATGTCTAAATTATCTAAATCGTAGTTTGAGTATGTTTTGTCCATAAAAATTGATGATTAATAATTATCTGATTTGATTTTTTTAAGAGAAAATAAAATTTTTATTCGAATAAAATGCCTTTATCTGTTTCAAATTTTATTCCGTTTAGTATGTTTCTGAATTATAAATTTATCAAAAATAATAAGTAAAAATGGAATTATTGGTATTTTTTTGGAATATTTATGTCAATTTTTTTTAAATAATTACAATTTAAGCGATAAACTGATGGAATTCGGATAAGTGAAAATAATAATCAGTAAATTAGTTTTCTAGTTAGTTGTTATGGAAATTGAAGATGTAAAAATATCCAGAAAAAAGCCGATTTATCCCGTTGGCCCTGGCTTGCAAAAGTATTTGAAATTTTACCAGCGAGATGGGAAATTGCCGCTTTCTTACAAAGACTTGCTCAATTTCCAAGAGACTGTGCCGGTAATGGATAAATTTGGCAATGATACACTTTGGGAAACGCCTCTATATCCGCCATACGTCCAGGACCAGCTTTATGATGGGCTAAAAATAATTTATGCCAAATTAAAAGCTTCCGGAAATACACGCATCGTGCAGCATAAAATCATTGACAGGATTGAATTTTGTGCTTTTGGGAATACACGCCCATTTCGCATCCGAATCATTAATCGATTAAATGATGTTTACGATTATTTCTACATCAAACAAGCTGACGCGTCAAGGATTTATGGTTTGGAATTGGAAGAAATTCTTTCTCCGAACCAAGTCAATTATTTGGTCGATCGCGATACATTAATCGAAGAGCATATTGCAGGAATTCCTGGAGACGTTTTTAGCCAAGCGCGGATGTACACACCGGATTATAATCAAACACGTATCGCAAAGGAATTTGTAAAATTTAATGAACGATGCATTATTTCGTTGTTGGGCGATATGCGTGCTTATAATTTTGTGATGCAAATTACGCCGGATTTTGATGATTTTCAATTTAGGATTCGGGCGATTGATTTCGACCAGCAGTTTTATGAAGGAAATCCAAAGGTCTACATGCCTCAGTTTTTTAAAGAGAATTTTCCTTACGTGAAATTATCGATGGAATATTTGACGGAAAAAACCGTATTGCAATACCAGCAAGAAGAGAGGTCCTCCATTGTGCATCGGGTACGCAGCGAGCGCCACCGCATCAAAGATTTGAGAGATGCTTCGCAAGTTCAGCAACTTTCCACAGAAGAAAATATTAAGACGCTTCGCGAAGGATATGCCAAATTTTACGATAATGCAGCCTATCTGAAATGCAAAACAATGACAGATATTGTGGAGCTGAATGTGAAGAATGTAATTCGTTCCGTGCAGATTTAGCGCACCCGTTTCTCATTGTCCTTGACAAAAGATTCCCAACCACTGTAGCTTTTGCTGTTTCCGGAGCTGGTATTTTGCTGAAATGAATGGCAGACTGCCACGGCAAGACCGTCGGTAGCATCTAGAAATTGAGGAGATTCCTGAAAATTCAATAAAGTTTTCAGCATGGCCGCCACTTGTTCCTTGCTTGAATTTCCATTTCCGGTAACGGATTGTTTTATTTTTCGAGGTGAATATTCAAAAATGGGAATGTCTTTATGCAATGCCGCAGCCATCGCTACCCCTTGAGCACGACCTAGTTTGAGCATCACCTGAATGTTTTTGCCGTAAAAAGGAGCTTCTAATGCGACACAATCTGGATTGTACTCTTCAATCAATGCACTGGTTTTTTTAAAGATTCGCTGAAGCTTCAGGCCGTGGTCGTCCAAATGACCCAATTTGATAACGCCCATGCTAATCAGCGAAATTTTCTTTCCGGTTTCTTTAATCAGCCCATAACCTAATACAACAGTTCCAGGGTCAATTCCCAATATAATCCGCTCTTTCGCCTTTTCGTTTAGCATAAGCCAAAATTACGATTTTAAATGCGAATTGATTTTCAAAAGACTGCCCGAACTGCATTATTTTTAGTAAAATTGTGCTTTTGTTTTTAGATGCTATCCAAAGTCCAGAAAAATTACATCAACTTACTCTTCAAGCTTGCTATCGTTGGCTTAGCAATGTGGTTCGTCGTAACAAAAATTAACTCACAGAATCTTCGGGAATTTAAGCTGTTGATGCAAGGATTTGACGCTACGTCAATGTATTTGCTGTTGGGCGCTGTGGTATTTTTGATGCTGGTCAATTGGTCTCTAGAAGTTGTTAAATGGAAATATTTAAGCAAACGCATCGAAGAAATCAGTTGGATGAAAGCCACAAAATCTGTTTTCTGCGGATTGACTTGGGCAATTTTTACACCGAATAGGATAGGGGAATACGGAGGACGGATATTGGTTTTAAAGCCCGGACATCGCGCATCAGGCGCCGTCGCAATGGGCGTAGGGCAATTTGCTCAATTGGTTTTAACCAGCGTTTTTGGCGCATTAAGCATCGCTTGGTTCGTCAGTACCTATTTGCCGACACCGACATCCGTTAAATTCGGTATTTGGATTTTGGCAATTATTTATGCTTTGGCTTTTGTGATTTTGTATTTCAATGTGCATTGGGTAGACTATTTGGTTGGCAAAATCAAGTTTCTGAAAAAAATAAAGCCATTTTTTTCTGTCTTAGAAGAGTATTCCACAAAAGAACTTGGATATGTATTGTTTTTGTCCGCCGCGCGATTTTTTATTTTTACTTCGCAATATGTCATTCTGATGCTGGTTATTCTGCCAGAATTACCTTTCGTTTCGATGGTATTAATGATTTTTATCTTGTTTTTTGTTCAATCTGCCTTACCTTCGCTAGATATTTTTGATTTTAGTGTCCGAAGTTTGGTGGCGAGTAACCTGTATAGCTACATCACGACTCAGGAAATTGCTGTTATGGCGATTGTCTCGTGTATATGGTTTGTCAATTTAATTCTGCCGGCCATCATCGGGTCTTTTTTTGTTATGAATGTAAATCTAATTGGTGGTAACAAGTCTTAGCTTTTTCCTGATTTTGATGACATTGGTTTATGTCATTTTGGTTCTTTACATGCGGAAAGGATGGAGTTCCATTCCTAGTTTTTCTTCATCAGCAACAGTGAGGACAAAGGTTTCTGTACTTATCGCTGCACGAAATGAGGAAGAAAATATTGCTCGGACTTTAGATTGTGTTTTGAACCAAGATTTTCCAAAGGAACTGTTGGAAATCATCGTTGTGGACGACCATTCTACAGATTCCACCGCATCCATTATTGCTTCTTATGCTCCGCAAGGAGTCAAGCTTATCAAATTAAATGAAGGAGACAAATTAAATTCCTATAAAAAATTAGCCATTAGCCGAGCCATTGAACTTGCTCAGGGTGAGATTATTGTAACGACAGATGCTGATTGCCGAATGGGCAAAAATTGGCTGAAAACTGTGGTTTCTTACTTTGAGAAAAATGATAATTATTTAGTTTCATCGCCCGTAATTTATGATGAAGAAATCAATTTTTTCGAACGCTTACAGACGCTTGAATTTTTGTACTTAATTGGTCTAGGCGCTGCCGGAATTGGAAACGGAAATCCGACAACCTGCAATGGTGCAAATCTAGCTTATCGGCGGGATATTTTTTACGAAATGGGTGGCTTCAAGAACATTGATAATCTGGCATCAGGCGATGACGAATTGTTTTTGCATAAAGTTGCTGCGCAATACGCTTCTAAAATTGGATTCTGTAAATCAAAAGAAGCAGTTGTATACACGGATGCAAAACCAAATTTGAAATCATTTATCAATCAACGGAAACGCTGGGCTTCGAAAAGTACAAAGTACAAAGACAAAAAAGTCGTAGCCTTGGGAATTTGCATTTGGGGATTTAATCTGGCGCTATTAATCGGTTTGGTTTTATTCTTCTCTTTGTTACCAGGGATTTATTGGCCGATTATTTTTGCTATTGTACTGAAAATAGCGGTTGAGTTTCTATTCATCAAACCTTTATGTAACTTCGCCAATCGGAAAGAATTGCTGCTTTATTTGCCTGCGTTATCCATCGCACATAGTTTTTATCTCGTGTACATAGGAATCGCCGGGAATATTGGAAAATACGATTGGAAAGACCGAAAAGTGAATTAATTAATTCCTTCTACTTTTTCGCGGATGATATCCTCAGCCATTTTAACAATATCTTCTGGACTTTTCCCTTCAATGTCTAAAGGATTTAAAACTTCCCAAGACATCGGCGTAAATGGACGCAAAGGGAACATTCCCCACTGAACCATTTTATAAGAACCATTTATTGCTATCGGAACAACTAAAGCATTTGGATTTTTCTTTAAAAGCGTTGCAATGCCACCTACTGAAAAAGGTTTCATCTTGCCGGTTTTTGTCCGCGTTCCTTCAGGAAAGATAAACGCCGACCAATTGTTTTCTTTCATGTTATTGGCTAACTTCAAGATTTGCGATATTGCTTGCTTTGAATCTTTGCGGTCTATATTCGCGGCTCCACCATACTTTAAATTAAAGGAAATGCTCGGGATATTCGCATTCATTAATTCTATTTTAGAAATAAATTTTCCGTGAAATCTTCTTAAAAAATAAATCAGCGGGGGTATATCGAATGTGCTTTGATGATTTGCGACAAAAATAATAGGCTGTCCTAAAGGAAGATTTTTATTATCGATAAATTTTGTCCGGTTAAACAATGTATAGTTACAAGCAACGAGACATGCATTTAACATGTCCACGCTTTTCTTGTGTGCTGCATATCCCCCAAATTTCAAGCACAGCCACTGTATCGGATGAAATAAGATAAGTGCGATTGAAAAACAAATAAAAAATATTGGAGTTAGGATATACCCTAGAAATTTTCTCATAATTATTAAAAAACTGTACAAATATACAAATATGATTAATCTAACGGCGAGTTCATTTTTTAAATATTATTTATATATTTGTTAATAATATTTATTTTGTTTTAAATTATATTAATATTTATATCAACATGGTAAAGTTCCCAGTCCATTGTCCGAGTTGTGAACAGCAATTGGAAGTCGCAAAGTTAGTTTGTTCTTCCTGCGAAACGCAGGTGATTGGCAAATATAGTTTGCCATTGTTGATGCGCTTAGAAGTTGAAGAGCAAGAATTTTTATTGCAATTTTTATTGAACTCTGGCAGTTTAAAAGAAATGGCAAATCAATTGGGAAAGAGTTACCCAACGGTTCGGAATAAACTGGATGATTTAATCGAAAAGATAAAAAAACTGCAAAATGGAGAATAAAGAACTATATCAAGAAAAACAATCTTTTTCTACATGGTGGCTGTTTGCGATTATTGCCCTCATACTTGGCTATGGGATTTACGAATTGCATGACTATTATTTAGTGAATGCCACATTGATTCTTCCAACTGGTATTTGGTTAGGATTGACTCTATTGCTGTTCTTTGCATTCGTCAAATTAAAAACGGAGATTGACAAAACTGGAATTCATATCCGCTTTTTCCCATTTCTTTTTGGCAAAAAATCCTTTCGATGGGATGAGATAGGAGAAGTGTATGTTCGAAAATATTCATTGGCAGAATACGGAGGCTGGGGCTGGAGAATCGGGCCGAGTGGCGTTGCTTATAATACAGCCGGCTATACTGGAATACAATTAATTTTAAAAAATGGCCGTCGGGTTTTGATTGGAACACACAAACCAATCGAAGTTCAAACGGTCTTAGAAAAACTGAATAAGCTTAAAACCCATGAAGAAGATTAGCAAAATTTTTATTAATCCTTTTGAAGATTTGTCTGTACAAATGCAATCTGCGTTTGGTCTAATATTCTTTATACTAGCTGTTTTAATATCCTACTTGGGAGGAATAGAATTTTTCGGAATCTTAAAAATCATTCCTAATGCCAACATTCAATTTTCCGAAGCGATTTATACGTTGCTAATTGATATTTTCGTACTTGCGCTCTTTCTATTTGCATATGCGTATCTGGAAAATAAAAAGACGCGATTTATCGATTGCCTGAATGTCGTTTTGCTATCCAGTGTTGTCATGTATTTTGTAGCGGCTTTGACTTTGATATCCCCAATTGATGAGATTTTGAAAAGAATCATGTTAGCAATCGAAAGCGGCGATATGAAATTAGATACTTTGATGCCATTTGACCTTACAATGATTACTTTTTTTGGCATAATTTCTTTGGTGCTCCTCGTCTATTTCTTTTACTTAATTATAGTTGGTATCAAATTAGCTATGAATGGGAAGAAAGTCTATCAAGGATTTATCATCTTCGGATTAATTATTCTTGCTGACACAATAAGTAAATTAATAATTCAAGCTATTTAATTGCATATGATAAGATTTTTTACATTTTTAGTAATTGTGTTTTCTACTTCATCCAGCTTCGCTAACTCACTTGTTGGTGCTTGGGAAGGGGACTTAATCATTCCGGGAGGAAAACTAAAATTCATTATTCATATTGCTCAAGAAAATAGCAGCTGGACAGCGAAAGCCGACAGTCCACAGCAAGGTGTTTTTAATATTCCTGGCAAAATTTCTGTCGATGCGGACAGTGCTATTCATGTAGAAATTCAAGGTGGAATTACCTACAATGGAAAGTTGAAGGATAAAGCCACATTGGTTGGAGAATTTCAGCAATCAGGTTATAAAACAGAATTGGTTCTTTCAAAATCTTACAAAACAGTCTTAAAGCGAACTCAAAAGGTGAATCCGCCTTATGCATATGATACGGCAAACGTGAAATTCAGGAATGAACATGATGCGCTTTCGTTAAGCGGAACACTGACTTTTCCTAAAGAGAAAGGAATTTATCCAGCAGTGATATTAGTTTCTGGTTCGGGGCCTCAGGATAGAAATTCCACCATATTCGGGCACGAGACGTTTAAAGTTTTGGCTGACTATTTAACGAAAAACAAGATTGTTGTATTGCGTTATGATGATCGCGGAATAGGCCAGTCGGAAGGGAATTTCAATAAAAGCACCATAGCTGATTTTAGCAGAGATGCCGTGGCCGCATTGGATTACTTGAAAAAACAGCCTCAAGTTGATGCCAAACGAATCGGAATCATTGGCCATAGCGAAGGCGGCTTGATTGCTGAGCTGTTGGCGGGACAAAAATATCCGCAATTGTCATTTATTGTTTCGTTGGCTGGACCTTCGGTGTCCATCGATGAATTGATGGTCGAACAGTTGTATAAAGTCGGCAAGGTTTCGGGACTGAGTGAGGAACAGTTGGCAGCAAACCGTGTTATCAATGCAAAGAATTTCTCTATTCTTAAAAGCAACCTGTCCGATGCCGAAGCTTATGAAGCATTGAAGGAAAACATGAAAAACATTCCGGGTTATACCGCAGAATCCAGCAATGAATTGAATCAATTACTGGCACCGTCATTCCGTTATTTTATGAAAATTGAGCCTGAGATTTTTATACGCAAGATTTCGATTCCTGTTTTCGCGGCTTTCGGATCCTTGGATGTCCAGGTCGATGCAAATCAAAATATATATGGTCTGCAGACGAACTTAAGAAAAAACAGCAAAAACAAAATCATTGAGTATCCCAAGCTGAATCATTTGTTCCAAACGGCATCTACGGGTTCAGTAAATGAATATGCAACGATAGAAGAAACCTTCAATGCGCAAGTGATGAAAGATATTGCGAATTGGATTCAGCAACTAAAGAACTAAGGTGTTGTATTTGAAACTGGGATAATTTTTCCGTTAAAGAATTTATTCGCCGTAAGCGCAAAATTAGCTACATATTTCCCCATTTCGAAAGCTAAGGTTCCTGCTTCAAATCCTGGGAATGCTTCTTCGAACATTTCCGTCTGTGACGAGCCCAATGCCAAGCAATTCACTTTGATGTTTTGTTCTTTCAATTCTTCTGCAAGACATTCTGATAAAATCGACAAAGCGCCTTTGCTTGATGAATAAGCCGATAAGCCAGGGAATTTGCTAGAACCTTGATAACCGCCCATGCTTCCGATATTAACAATATGTCCACCATTCGTCATGAGAGGAACAACTAAATGAGTCATCTGCACGGATGCTAAAAGATTCGTCTGCAACTGCGATGCAAAATCAACAAGACTTGTTTGCATAAATGGCTTATTAATCAGCGCACCGGCATTATTTATCAAAATATCGACTGTTTCAAATTTGGATTGTATAAAAGGCAACAAAGCATGTTGATAATCGTCTTTGACAAGGTCAAATTGAGCAACAAATAATTCACCGCCATCTTGATTCAGCGAGCTTGAAATCTCATGAAGTTTTCGAAGTTTGTCCGCCGAACGGGCTAACGCAATGACTTTGTTTTCTTTGAATTTGGTAAGTTCCAAGACCGTTTCAAAACCAATGCCGCTGCTTGCTCCCGTAATGATAATATTTGCCATGTTAATTTTCTTCTAAAGTTGTTTTTTCTAATTCCTGCTCAATATCAGTCGGTTTAGGCATTTTGTCAACGCCCAAACGCTGAGGGCGGAAAAAATAATACAGTCCCGAAGATGCGACCAGTAAAGAAATAAAATAAAATAATAAGCTGACTAAAACAGCTAAATGTTCGTCTAATTTGAAATAAACCGCACCAAAAGCGATTAGCGATTCCCTCAATCCAAGTCCGCCGCCGATGGATGGAATAATCGCAACCAAAGAGGACAGCATAAAAATCAATAAATAAGGAGAAAATTTGCCGTCGAAATTCATCGCATATAAAATCCAAACAGCAGTTAATGATTGCAGGCCTTGAACTAAAATAGCTTTTCCATGTGTAACCAAAAATTTCTTTGAGAATGGACTGAAGAACGACCTTAAGAAATAATAATAAGTCGCAGTCCCGATCAACATCGCCGCTATCGTCAATGTATTTGGAATCGCTAAGCGAGGCATAAAAATAACTAGGCAACCGATGACAATCCCCAAAGCCCATAAGCCGCTTAACCTGTCAAAGAAAACAGCACTTAAAACTTTTCTTCCTGAAACATCAAAGTTTTTCTTTAGGAAATAAATTTTATAACCGTCGCCTCCTATGCCGCCAGGGAGAAAGAAATTATATAACAGTCCCAACTGATATAGACGCAAATTATAGCGTTCTGTAAGCTGAAGACCTATACATTTAAAAAAACTATTTAACCGAGAGGAAGCTACGACTTGAGAAAGCGCATAGGTACACAAAGCAACGACAAGAAAAATTGGGTTGCAATCCATCAAGGTCTCTTTCAACTCGGAGAACGATATTTTTCCCGAAACCCAATAAATTGCGCCTAAAGTCACTAGTACTTTAAATATATTCTTAAGTATTTTCCAATAGGTCTGCTTCATAAATTTTTTAAGCGAAAGGATTGAATTTTAACTGCCGAAATTTAGTAGGGGATAAATCCGCGTGTACAATAAAATCAAGTAAATGTTTAACAGCAAACTGTTTAACGAAAATAACCAATTGATATCGGATTTGCTGTATTTATGTTTTAGCATAAAGAATAGCAATCCGATTTCGATAATCAACAACAGCATCGGAAACAAAAATGCCCATTGATGAGGAAAAGATACCTTCATGTTGTCTAGAACGATTGTGTCAATGCTAAAATACAAATAGGCGGCGAAACCCAGCAACAGGATAAAAAGCCGAAGCATTGTCTTCGCTACAATTTTACTAATGGTATGATTTTTGGAAGTATCCATGATTATTAAACAGTATATTTGCGAATATACATTTTATTGAAATATTAAATTTATATCATGCGAAAACATATTTTATCTCTAGTTACATTATTTTCTATCGTACTATTATTGGGTGCTTGTGGTGCTCAGAAAAAAACGAGTTCAGCTTCCTCATCAGGTAACAGCGCAGCTTCAGGACCATCGGCGTCAGATTGGCGCAGCGGAGTCAAAGGCAAATGGGTGTTGAATTCTGTGACAAGAGAAGATATACCTGCGGCATACACCATCAAAAATATTTTTGATGAAGCTCCAGTTGACTGTTTTATAGGAAGTGTATGGACATTGCCTGGCGGGAATTACCGCGGTAACATTACATTTAACACTGACGGCACATTATGTGCAAACGGTGCAGTTCGCACGATTGTATGGTCTATCTACAATCCAAAAAATACAGGCGAGCAACCTCAATTTCAATTCAAGAAAATTTATTCTGGCGATAAAGCAGCTAACGTGACTACAGGTTATCGTTTAGATTTGTCGTACACGGACGGACAAGAGTTGGTTATGCGTTTACCGATTCCTTTAGATAATGGAACAGGATTTTTAGTCTTAAATTTCAGTAAATTAGCTGAATAAATCTTGTCATCAAATCGTATTAGAGCTGCAAATTTTTGCAGCTTTTTTTGTTTATTTCTATTTTTGTAATGTGTTGTTAGCTAGCAGTTTGCGATGACGGGTGCTAATTCTACACGCAAGTCTTTTCAGAAGTTTTAATTTATCCTTATTTTAGCAGTCCATTGAATATTTTACAGGTATGAATCAACATAAAGTAGCTTTAATTACGGGTATTACAGGTCAAGACGGAGCTTATTTAGCTGAATTCTTACTTAAAAAAGGATACATTGTCCACGGACTTAAACGAAGAACTTCTTTGTTCAATACGGACCGCATAGACCATTTGTACCAAGATCCGCATGTGGATAACCGTAATTTTATATTGCATTATGGTGATTTGACTGATTCGACGAATCTGATTCGGATTATTCAGGAAACACAGCCGGATGAAATCTATAATCTGGCGGCTCAGTCGCATGTTAAAGTAAGTTTTGATACACCTGAGTATACCGCAAATGCGGATGGAATTGGAACATTACGCATTTTAGAAGCTGTCCGTTTGTTAGGAATAACCCAAAAAACAAAGATATATCAAGCTTCTACCTCCGAATTATACGGCTTGGTCCAAGAAGTCCCTCAGTCGGAACAGACGCCATTTTATCCACGAAGCCCTTATGCGGTAGCGAAGCTATATGCGTATTGGATCGTAGTCAATTATCGCGAAGCATACAACATGTATGCGTGTAATGGCATTTTATTCAATCATGAAAGCCCAGTTAGAGGGGAAACTTTTGTGACCAGAAAAATCACCCGTGCAGTCGCAAAAATTGTTTTGGGATTACAGCAGAAGGTTTACTTAGGGAATTTATCGGCTCAGCGCGATTGGGGACATGCAAAAGATTATGTTGAAGCGATGTGGCTGATGTTGCAACAAGAAGTCGCTGAAGATTTTGTAATTGCGACGGGCATCACGACGACTGTGCGGGAATTTGTTCGATTGAGCTTTCAGCAAGTCGGTATTGAAATCGAGTTCAGCGGAAAAGGCGAACGCGAAAAAGGTGTCGTTATCGATCGTGACGAAGAATTACTGGCTTCATTGGGAATTGACAAGGAACATGTGAAATTAGGACAGACTGTGGTGAAAGTTGATCCAGCTTACTTTAGGCCTACTGAAGTTGACCTGCTTATCGGTGATCCAAATAAAGCAAAGCAAAAATTAGGATGGGAACCGAAGTACACATTGGAAGCACTTGTGCAAGAAATGGTTCAGTCGGATTTGCATTTAATGCGAAAAGATGAGTACTTGAAAAAGGGCGGTTTTGATACGTTAAACTATTTTGAATAATAAAAATAGTTGTTGGAACAGTTTTTGTTGTAGTATTTCCTCTATGAGTTTTAAAAAATAATGGAAATAAAAGAAAATAAGCAACAGTCTACCGTAGCAAATAAACCCACTAAAAAAGATAATTCAAAAGTTTATTTCTTCGCTGTAGCTATTGCTGCATTAATATTTACGAATATTTATTTTTACATAAAATTTAAATATTCTGGTGAAAAACTTTACACAGTTACTCTACAAAAAGAAAATCTTCAAATTGAAATCGATAGAATTGAGGCGGAATTAGATAATTTAAAAAATCAGGAACTTCCTGCAACAGAACAGAGTGCAAAGACAGAACAGAGTGCAAGAGTTTTGATAAATGACCTTCGTGCTAAACTAGAAGACGGCGATTTTACAGAAGAAGAATATTTATTGGCTAAAGAAGAAATTTCAGGATTAAAAGGAACTGTTAGCCAATTAAAGGAGGAAATGAATAGCCTCAAAATCAGAAATGCTATTCTGAGCAATGAAAATGTCGATATGGAAAATAAAATTTCCGGTCAATCTCCTCAAAATAGTTCAAAAGGTACATTATCGGCTCCTAAGTCAACGAAAGTTTCAGCTTTAAAAGTGTCTAATATTCATATCAATGCCGTGCAGCTTAAAAAGGACGGTGATGTTGAGACGCAATCGCGTGCTAGAAGAACAGACAAATTGCAAATCAATTTTTCGATTGCAGAAAATTCGTTAGCCAATATGGGTAAAAAGGAAGTGTATGTCCGCATAATCAATCCGAAAGGAAATTTGATTGCAGATCCAAATAACTTGTTCTTTGTTCATGGTGAAAAGCTTCAATACACCTTTAAACAAACCATCAATTTCACAAACAACGGCGAGGAATATCAGTTTATGTGGAATGACACAGCATCGAATGATTTTTCTAAAGGAGCTTATACGGTCTTGCTTTATACCGATAATACGATTATGGGACGCTCCAGCATTGTTTTAAAATAGTCTTTTCTACAAGTTACAAACACCATTTCTTTCTAAGTCCTTAGTTTCTTTAAGAGTTGACTTTGCTTTTTGATAGGTTTCAAACTTAGCAATGCGAGAAGTCGTCTTGAAGGTATTTCATCAATTTATTTATTCGCTCTTCTGAATAACAATACATTTTCTTTTGCTAGAAAATAATGTCCACTAAAAGGTTTTCTACATTATTAAGCCATTCAAACTTCTTAGCTATCCTTTCTTCAGCTTTAAACTAATCGTTCGTAAGGCAATACCATAATAAATGTAGTTCCGATATTCGGTTTCGTCTCGAATGTGATTGTGCCATCCATCGATTCAATTGTCTTTTTGACAAAGGCTAATCCCAAACCTGTTCCAGAACTTTTCGTTGTAAAATTGGGCTGAAATATTTTTGGAAGTAATTCGTCAGAAATTCCCATTCCATTATCCTCAAGCAAGACTTGAACATTATGCTCGTCAATAATAGAAACATAGATTCGGACTCTCTTTTTACGTTTTCCAACCTCGGCTTCAATCGAATTTTTAATCAAATTATTGAATGTTCTCAATAATTGGTCTCTATCACCGATAACAATAACCCCATTTTTGTTGGTTTCATTGTATATTTTGATGTCCACATTTGAATTGCTATAGAGGATTGTAGCTTTATTGATTTTTTCAAGCAAGTTAATTTCCATCAATTCCGTCTCCGGCATTTTAGCGAAATTCGAGAACTCATTCGCAATCAATGTTAGGCTGTTGATTTGTTCGATAAATGAATTCGCAACTTTTTTGAAACGTTCTTTGAAACGAGGGTCATTTTCATCAAAAGACCTTTCCAGCTGTTGAATGCCCAATTTCATTGGCGTCAGCGGATTTTTTATTTCATGCGCAACCTGCTTAGCCATTTCTCGCCAAGCCGATTCCCGCTCGGCATTCATGAGCTGTTCGGCATTTTTCTCCAATTTGACCAACATGTAATTGTATTCTTTAATCAGTGCGCCGATTTCATCATCTCGTTCCCAAAACAGCGGGTCATTCGAATTCTTTCCAATATTCGTTTGCGAAAGTTTCTTTCCGATAATGTTTAGCGGGCGAGTGATTTTGTTTGACACAATAACAGCGAAGAAACCGAAGCTAATCATCACAATCGTATAGATGTTTAGCAAGGTGTTTAGCAACAAATTCTTGCTCGCATTTTCTTCTCCTCTCGAAGAAAAATAAGGGACATTCAAAAATGCAACGATGTTATAATCACTATTTTTAATAGCAGAATAAGATGCGTCATATTCAAAAGTGCCGACTTTTTCGTTGATAATCAAATCTGATTTCTTCAATACATTCAACGATGTGAAGGCAACTGGGTTGATGAAATTAGAGATTAATTCCAGTTCATAGATTCTGGGCTGTGATGTATAAATCAGCCTGCCTTCCTTGTTAAATAAATTGAAATCTGTCGTGTTCACACCCGAGATAGAATTCAAAATCCGTTCAACGCTGGATGCGCTCACTTCAGTTTCATTTTCGACAATGTAATTTTCAATCTTTTTGCCAATCTCTGAAATGTATTTCAGACGCGTCGTTTCTCTTGTTTTTTCAAGTTGCGTGTTAATGCTGACAAACGCAATGATACCAGTCAACATAATGGCAAATAAAACCGTTCCGACCACCAAGGTTTGAATACGTGTACTGTATTGAATCTGGTTCTTAAGCGCTAAGAAATGATATTTAATGCTGTTTATTTTGAACGATTTTTGTTCAACAGTGTTGAAAATATATTTTGCCCCTTGAAATAGCGAAAAAAATGCGTACAGCACAATAAAAATAAACGAAACTGTCGCGATAAAATCCCAAAGAGAAGGAACAGGTTTGCTCATCAGTAAAGTAGTATGCACATTCGGACGGAGCATAATATGCATGTAACCATCCATGTTATTGATGCTTTCGTAGGTGTTTACTTCCTTTGGAAAATTCTTATCCGAATTGGGATAGGTGTAATCTCCGTTCTGCATAATCAAATTTCCATCTTTGTACATCGCAAACGAGTTTTGAAATGTCGATTGGCTATGCAGAAATTCTAACTTTTGGTCGGTTAGAATTGCCGGATATGGCAGGGTAGGACTATACGTTTTGTTTTTGAGATTAATGAAAATCTGAACGGTATGTGTCGAATCTCGGATTGGAAGTTCTAGTTGCGTAAAATATTCATGCGTACCCAATTCGCTTTGGATTCTATAGAAGCTATTTAGATTCGCAACTTTAACGGATTTATTGATGACTTTTTCTCGATACTCTTCAATTTTATTGGTGCTGGAATTATCCAATGGTTTCCCATCGTATAAATAATATGCTTGAAACTCAAATTTTGATAGATACCCGCTGAAATAGATGTTTTTTAAATAGTTGCTGATGTATTCTGTGTCTGTATTCGGCAGGCTGATTTCAAACAACTGAGAGAGCTGTTTGTCATCTTCAATATCCGTTTCAATCTCGCCAAAAAGAGATAATGCATTCAAATCATCTTCAGCCTCTAAATTCGATAACACCAACTTCATGTTTTCGATTTTTTTGAGGCGCATGCTGTCAAAATAATTCAGCGAAGCAATAATTGAAATCAAAAGAATCGTAAAAATAAAACGCGATAATTTATAAGCTTTGGATTTATAAAAGCTAAACGAAATCAGCATAATCAATACGCCCAATAAGAAATAACTCAGTGGATTAAGGTCAAGTGAAATGACTAAAGTAATCACCAATATCAGTACAATCAATTGCAGATTTAACGATAGGGTTAAATTATTGATTAGTTTTTTGAGAAAATTGACGGCATTGTCAATGAACAGAATTAACAGCAGTACATTGAGACAAAGGATAAATACGTTAATCCAACTATAGAGGTTCAGGTCAAGGATTTTGGTAAAATCTTGGTTGTAATTGCTAGTATATATGGCTAACGTAGACAGGTATTTGAAAAGCAGGTAAGAGAAGCCATAAATACTGAACAGCACCAGAACGGCAATCGGGATAAAAACTTTTCTGTCGGATAGCTTTTTTGGAACTTGAATGTAACTTTGTATAGATGTAATATAGCAAACGAACCAAAATAAGCTAATTGATGCCATCAAAAAAGCCCATAAATTGGGTAGCCAAAAATTGTACGCATAATATTTTGGGTCAAAAATTCCCAAACTTGAATTGATGGATAGCCAATTTATCTTTAAGTCGATATACCTTAAGAGCAACAGAATAAGTCCGAAAATAACAATGGAAAGAATGGGTTTTCCTTTTCTTGCCAGCATCATGCAGACGTTATTTGCCAGAATCAAAAACGTAAACATCGCGAGTATGATACAGGCAAACTGAATGTTCAAATAAATGTTATTGTGCTTTCCGTCTTTTAGTTTTACAGAAAACAAATAGGTTCCATCTGTAGAATAAATGTTTCGGATGTTATCCGTATCGGCATAATTCGCTAGCGCAAGGTTATCGTTGTCAATTAATTTTGTCGAGAATTTATTGTTTAAGTATTCGTTTGTCGCAGTGAAATTTCGTTTGATATGAATAAGCGCCAATACAGTTACTTCAGGTGATATTTCTTTCTTCTTCGCAACGAAAGAGCGGTTATCCATGTCGAGGTAGCTTGTCTGGAATTTTAATCCCAAATCGGTTCGCGGAACCATTAAGTTACTGCTCCAGAATACGGGCGTGTGGTTCTTATAGATGTACAGATAAATACCATATTCTTTGACTAATTCTTGTGTATAGTCCAATACCTGAGTAGGGTAACGGTCCACATTTTCAAAAGTCTTCATCAAAATACTATCATTGAAAATATCATTGATTGTAGTTTCTTTAGCGTGAAGATTTTCAGTTAGTGTCTGCGTATCCAAAGTTAGCATATCATCATAGTTAATGATATTGTGAATGGTTAACGCGGTGACTAAAAACGATGCGGTAAGAATTAGTAATAAAATTCTGATTTTATTTCCCATCAAGTTTGAGGTATTATAAGAAGTAAAGATATAAAAAAGTCCTCGCAAATGAGGATTTGCGAGGACTTCCGTATCGATAACTCAATGATTAATTGTGAATATCTTCTTGTCTAAATAACTTAGCCGTGAAATATTCTCTGTTTAATCGAGCAATATTTGTCAATTTAATTCCAACTGGACATTCAGCTTCACATGCACCTGTGTTGGTACAGTTTCCGAAACCTTCAGCGTCCATTTGGTCAACCATCGCTTGAGCACGCTCATAACGCTCTGTTTGTCCTTGTGGCAACAATGCAAATTGAGAAACTTTTGCAGAAACAAATAACATTGCTGATGCATTTTTACACGCAGCAACACAAGCACCACAACCAATACAAGTCGCCGATTCGAATGCTTCATCAGCAATGCGTTTCGGAATAGGAATTGTATTTGCATCTGGAACTCCTCCAGTGTTTACATTAACGTATCCACCTGCTTGCTGAATGCGGTCAAAAGCTGTACGGTCTACTGCTAAATCTTTCAAAACTGGGAATGCAGCTGCTCTCCAAGGTTCAATCACGATGGTTTGCCCATCATGGAATGAACGCATGTGCAACTGACAAGTTGTTGTTCCGTATTTCGGTCCGTGTGGACGTCCGTTGATTACTAAAGAACACATTCCACAAATTCCTTCGCGGCAATCATGGTCAAAGTAAATTGGGTCTTCGCCTTTTCGGGTGATTTCTTCATTAACAACATCAAGCATTTCTAAAAATGACATGTCATCAGAAATATTATTCGCTTTGTAAGTTACGAACTGACCTTTTTGATTTTCTTTTTTTTGACGCCAAACTTTTAGCGTTAAATTCATTTGTCCACTCATAATAGTATGTTGAGTATAAGCCTAAACTTGTTGCCAAGTTGTTGGGATTATTTATAACTTCTTTGTGTTAATTTAACGTTTTCGAAAACTAACTCTTCTTTATGTAATTGTTCTGCGTGATTTTCACCTTTAAATTCCCAAGCTGAAACATAGGCATATTCTTCGTCATTACGTTTCGCTTCACCTTCTTCGGTTTGAGATTCTAAACGGAAGTGACCACCGCATGATTCATTGCGATTTAACGCATCATCCACCATTAGCTCACCTAATTCGATAAAATCAGCAACACGGCCGGCTTTTTCCAATGACATGTTCAATTCTTCATTCTCTCCTAAAACACATACATCTGACCAGAATTCTTTTTTCAAATCTTGAATCAAACCTTTCGCTTTAGTTAATCCTTCAGCTGTACGAGCCATTCCACAGTATTCCCACATGATGTGACCTAATTTCTTGTGAATATCATCGACAGTTTTCGAACCGCGCATTGACAATAATTTGTTGACATTTTGCTCAACTTGTAAACGCGTTTCTTCAAAAGCTGGATTACTTGCATCAACTGGTGCAAATGAACCTAAGTTTGCTAAATAATCACCGACAGTGTAAGGAATCACAAAGTATCCGTCAGATAAACCTTGCATCAAAGCAGAAGCTCCCAAACG
Source organism: Sphingobacterium hungaricum (assembly GCF_015210005.1). Taxonomy (GTDB): domain Bacteria; phylum Bacteroidota; class Bacteroidia; order Sphingobacteriales; family Sphingobacteriaceae; genus Sphingobacterium; species Sphingobacterium hungaricum. Next base: position 1,232,931 of record NZ_MU158698.1, on the reverse strand, counting down.
GTTCGCTCCGTGGTCAGAGAAATTACATTCTCCCAAAGCATATAAACCTGGAACGGTAGTCATCAAGTTGTAATCCACCCAAACACCACCCATGGTATAGTGAACTGCAGGATAGATACGCATTGGTTGCTTGTATGGATTTTCATCGGTAATCTGATAATACATGTCAAATAAGTTTCCATATTTCGCACGTACCAAATCTTCACCTAATCTTGCGATAGCATCTTTAAAATCCAAGAATACAGCAACACCAGTTTTACCAACTCCGCGTCCTTCATCCACTACTTCTTTTGCATTTCTAGATGCAACGTCACGAGGAACTAAGTTACCGAATGAAGGATATTTTCTCTCCAAGAAATAATCTCTGTCATCCTCTTTGATATCTGAAGGCTTCAATTCGCCTTTTTGTAGTTTTTGAGATAATTCTACTGTTTTAGGAACCCAAACGCGACCATCGTTACGCAATGATTCTGACATCAACGTCAGTTTAGATTGATGGTCTCCTGTAACTGGGATACAAGTTGGGTGAATTTGTGTGTAGCAAGGATTTGCAAAATACGCACCACGTTTATGTGCTCTCCAAGCTGCAGTCACATTACATCCCATTGCATTTGTTGAAAGGAAAAATACGTTTCCGTATCCACCTGTACAAAGCAATACTGCATGACCCGCATGAGTTTCTATTTTACCCGTAACCATATCACGAGTAACAATACCGCGTGCATGACCGTCGATTTTTACTAAATCTAACATTTCATGACGTGTATAGGATTCTACTTTTCCTTTTTTAATCTGACGATTTAATGCAGAATAAGCGCCCAATAATAATTGTTGTCCAGTTTGACCACGTGCATAGAATGTACGCGATACTTGCGCGCCACCAAACGAACGATTGTCTAACAAACCACCGTATTCGCGAGCAAAAGGAACTCCTTGTGCCACACATTGGTCGATGATGTCAACAGAAACTTCCGCTAAACGATATACGTTCGCTTCGCGTGCTCTATAATCTCCACCTTTTATCGTATCATAAAACAAACGGTAAACAGAGTCACCATCATTTTGATAATTTTTCGCTGCATTGATACCTCCTTGAGCGGCAATCGAGTGCGCGCGGCGAGGGGAATCTTGGTAACAAAATGTTTTTACATTATAACCTAATTCTGCTAATGAAGCAGCAGCAGATGCTCCGGCTAGTCCTGTACCAACAACGATAATTGTGAATTTACGTTTGTTAGCTGGGTTAACCAGTTTCATATTAAATTTATGTTTTGACCATTTTTCAGCCAATGGGCCTACAGGTACTCTTGAATCTAACATAGTTTATTTTTTTATCTTAACAGACCAATGACTGGTCCTAATCGACTATTTAATGAAATAAAAATACAACGGCATGGCAGCAAATCCTATTGGAATCAATACGCCAAATACCCAAACTCCGATAAATCGAATGATTCCGATGTAGCGGCGATGATTAAAGCCTACAGTTTGAAAAGCGGATTGGAATCCATGGATTAAGTGGAATGCCAACGCAAACATCGCAACAACATACAAAATCACTAAACCTACATTTTGAAAAGTGAAATCAACTTGTTTGTATAAATCTCTTGCTTTTGTCACCTCTTGCCCGTTATCCGTTGTTACTAAATAATCAGTGAATTCGCTTGCGCTTAATTCACGGCTAGTGATTGTTCCTGTATTTAAATCTTTCGTGTATTCGATGTAAGGCACTTGGTCATTGTGGTATTTCCACCAGAAGTTTTGCATGTGCGTTGCAATGAAAACCAATAAAACAGTTCCTAAAATTCCCATGTTTCTGGAATTCCATGCACTGTTCGATTTGCCATCGTACTGGTTGTACTGGACTGGTCTAGCTTTTTTATTCTGAATGGTCAAAATTAATGCGTATACCGCATGAATGACGATGGACGCATACAATAGATAAGAAACAACCTTTATCGGAGCGAAATGGGTCATGAAATACGCATAGTTGTTGAACGCATATCCCTCATCATTCGCGAAAAGCTGAAAATTTCCAATTAGATGTATTACTAAAAAGCTACATAGAAATAGCCCCGTCAAGCTCATGACTAGTTTTCTTCCTAATGAAGAAGTCAAAATTGGCTTCGATTTACTCATTATACTTTTATTTTTTTATAATAATGTGACAAATTTATCTAATTGAAAACTATTTTAGGTGATGTACAAAGGAAAACTAGTAATTTAGAATTATTCTAAGTGACACAAAAAAACCTTTCCATTTTTTGGAAAGGTTTTTTTGAAAAATTTGATTTCTTTCTTAGAAGAAACTGTATCCGATTCCGATTGTCCACAGATTTAATCGCTGCTTATCAGTGTTGCTTGTGCTCATGTTGGTCAAACCGTATTCGTAACGCAAGTCAACAGATATTTTTTTGATGTCGACACCTAAACCGCCAACTAAACCCGTCATGCTGTCTTTAAAGTCATCCACCGCAACTGGGAGATTCGATTCATTCTTATCCACAACAAATGAGAATACCGGACCAACTTGTACGCGCGCACCGATTGGCCCTAAGCCAAATTTAGTACCAAGTAAAATAGGTAAGTCTATGTTCGAAAATTTTACATCCGCTTCATCTGATTCAGCACCTGAAGTTGTCAAGTGAGCATTCTTTGTGGTGTAGTACAACTCGGGCTGTACATGGAATCCAGCGATGCCAACGCGTCCCCAGATACCAGCTAAAAATCCTGCAGCATTGTCTGAATTGAAAACCTTGTCTTCAGATGTAAGTTTCGTAAAATTTAAACCAGCCTTAACCCCCAACTTAAACGTAGGCAGAATTTGGGCTTCTGTGGATGCAACAGTTCCTAATGCAATAAAAAAGAGTAGAATTAGTTTTTTCATATTTTAAATATTAATTTTATACACTATTTATGTTTTTCACGACAATATTAAGCAAAATATGATAACATTTAAAATTTCGAATGAGGATTGGAAAGTATTAAAGCTTAAGCTTCAACGAAAATATAATTCGTTGACCGATGAGGATTTACGCTATTCCGAAGGAGAAGAACATGAATTACTTAACCGTCTGTCAAAAAGATTGCGCAGGAGTACAGATTATATTCTTTTCACGTTATCTAAGGAATTGACGGATTTAACGAGTAACCGCTTATAAGCACTATGGAAGAAATTTCTTGGGAGGATTTTGAGAAAGTTGACTTGCGCGTAGGAACTATTAAAAGCGCAGAAATATTTCCTAAGGCGCGAAAACCAGCTTATAAACTGCAAATCGATTTTGGTGAAGAAATCGGGATATTAAATTCTAGTGCACAAATCACGCATCACTATAGCATAGAAGAATTAATTGGAAAGCAAATTGTTGCGGTAGTTAATTTTCCGGAAAAACAGATTGCAAATTTTTTCTCCCAATGCCTTGTCACAGGCTTTCCTGACGAAAACAATAACATAATTTTAACATCTGTTGACAAACTTTTGCCTAACGGAAGCCGATTAATGTAACAATGATTTACTCTTTCGAAGAAAACCCCACCACCGAACAAACGGATGAAATTTACATGCGCGAAGCGCTGAAACTGGCAAAGCGAGCTTTTGATGAGGATGAAGTTCCTATTGGCGCAATCATTGTCAGCCAAGGTAAAATTATCGGCAAAGGCTATAATTTGACACAGCGTTTGAATGACGTGACTGCACATGCCGAAATGCAAGCATTCACGGCTGCCGCAAATTATTTGGGTGGAAAATATTTAAAAGACTGCACGCTCTACGTGACGGTTGAGCCTTGTGTGATGTGTGCTGGCGCAGCCTATTGGACTCAAATCTCAAAGATTGTTTTTGGCGTGTATGATGATAAGCGCGGCTCATCAAAATTTGGACAATTGTTCCATCCTAAAACGGAAATAAAAAACGGCGTATTGGAAGAGGAATGTTCGGAATTAATAAAATCATTTTTCCGTAATAAAAGAGACAAATAATGCGTTTCAAGATAAGTTAACAAACAGAACAGGCATTAATTTGTTATATTCGTAGTATAATTAATCAACTCATAAAAATAAAAATATTATGGCATTTGAATTAGAAGCGTTACCATACGCATCAGACGCATTGGAACCACATATTGATAAAGATACCATGGAAATTCACCATGACCGTCATCACCAAGCTTATGTTGACAACTTAAACAAAGCAATTGCTGGTACAGATGCGGAAAATCTTTCTATCGAAGAAATCGTAAAAAATATCAGTAAATATCCAGCGGCTGTTCGCAACAATGGCGGTGGTCATTTTAACCACCAATTATTTTGGACGGTTTTAGGTCCAAATGCTGGCGGTGAGCCAACAGGTGATTTATTGACAGCAATCAATGAAACTTTCGGGTCTTTTGAAGATTTGAAGAAAGAATTGCAAAATGCGGGTGCAACTCGCTTTGGGTCAGGATGGTCTTGGTTAATTGTTGACGAAAGTGGCAAATTAGCAGTGACCTCAACTCCAAACCAAGATAATCCATTTATGGATGTAGCCGAGAAAAAAGGTACGCCAATTTTAGGAATTGATGTTTGGGAACATGCATACTACTTAAAATATCAAAACAAACGCCCGGCATACCTTGATGCAATCTTCAATGTAATTAATTGGGATGCTGTAGCAAAAAGATACCAAGACGCTAAATAATTTTAGTGTGATTTTCAAAAAGGCGATACGAAGAATTCTGAATATCGCCTTTTCTTATTTAATCAAAATGCATATGAATAGGATTCGTTTTTATCAGGTGGGATTGTGGTTAATTCTATTTATCCCTATTATCGCTTGTTCTCAACAAGCAAAAAAGCAAAAGGAAACATCGACTGCTGATTTCTCGAAACTACCCCCAAATTCTTCAGCTGCTATCGATACTGCTACCTTCGCAGCTGGTTGTTTCTGGTGCGTGGAAGCGCAATTCCAGGTAGTCGATGGCGTTCAATCGGTTACTTCGGGATATATTGGAGGTAAAGTGAAGAACCCAACCTACAAACAAGTTTCAAGCGGAAATACAGGACATGCGGAAGCAATCAATATCGTATTTGACCCAAAAATTATTACTTTTGATGAGCTTTTGGAAATGTTCTTTTTGGCGCATGACCCAACGCAATTGAACAGGCAGGGAAATGATGTTGGGACGCAATATCGTTCTGCGATTTTTGTTCATTCCAAAGCGCAATTGGATAAAGTCAATTACTACATCAAAAAGCTAAACGAAGAAAAGGTATACGATAAGCCGCTGGTTACGCAGGTGGAGCCTTATGGCACATTTTATAAAGCAGAAGATTATCATCAAGAATATTATTTAAATAATGGGGGCGAAGCATATTGTCAATATGTAATCCAGCCCAAACTAGAGAAGTTTAAAAAGGTCTTCTCCAACAAACTTAAAAATTAAACTATGTTAAAAGGATTTTTTAATGTTCCAACCCCAACAAATGAAGTCGTTAATTCTTACGCACCTGGAACCAAAGAAAGAAGTTTATTAAAAGAAGCATTAGCGGAAGCAAAATCCGTACAATTGGATATTCCAATGTATATCGGCTCTGAGGAAATCCGCACAAACAAAAAAGTAAAAATTACTGCTCCTCATGACCATAAGTTAGTTTTAGGTCATTATCATTACGGAACAAAAAAACATGTTAAAGATGCTATCGATGCTGCGTTAGCGGCAAAAGAAGATTGGCAAAATTTAGCATGGGAACAACGTGCGGCAATCTTTTTAAAAGCCGCAGAATTGATTTCTACAAAATACCGCTATAAATTAAATGCTGCGACTATGCTCGGGCAATCAAAAAGCCCTTATCAGGCAGAGATTGATGCGGCATGCGAGTTAATCGATTTCTTGCGTTTCAATGTGAAATACATGACTGAAATCTATCAGCAACAGCCTCCAGTATCACCTAAAGGCATTTGGAATCGTGTTGAGCAACGTCCATTAGAGGGATTTGTATTTGCTTTGACACCTTTCAATTTTACAGCGATTGCTGGAAATCTTCCGACTTGTGTGGCGATGATGGGTAATGTTGTTGTTTGGAAGCCATCCAATGCGCAGGTGTATTCGGCAAATGTGCTGATGGAAATTTTTAAAGAAGCAGGTTTGCCGGATGGTGTTATCAATTTAGTTTATGTGGATGGTCCAGATGCAGGTGATGTAATCTTTAAGCATCCTGATTTCGCGGGAATTCACTTTACAGGCTCAACGGGAGTTTTTCAAGATATATGGAAAACAATCGGAGAGAATATTCATCGCTACAAAACATATCCTCGCATCGTTGGAGAAACAGGCGGTAAAGATTTTATCGTTGTCCATCCTTCTGCAGATATTCAAGTTGTCAATACAGCCTTAGTACGCGGTGCATTCGAATACCAAGGTCAAAAATGTTCTGCTGCTTCTCGTGCTTACATTCCTAAATCCATGTGGAAGGAATTGAAGAAGCTGATGGAAAGAGATATTAAGTCATTTAAAATCGGTCCAGTTGATGATTTTTCGAATTTCATCAACGCTGTAATTGATGAGAAATCATTTGACAAAATCACCAAATACATCGACCGTGCGAAAAATGCCAAAGATGCTGATATTATAATCGGTGGTGAGTATGATAAATCCAAAGGGTATTACATCAACCCAACGGTTATCGTTGCTAAAAAGCCAGATTACGAAACACTTTCTGAAGAATTGTTTGGCCCTGTGTTAACAGTTTATGTGTACGAAGACAAGAAATTCTCAGAGGTTTTGGATATTGTTGACCAAACGTCCATTTACGCATTGACAGGTTCAATTATTTCGCAAGACCGTTACGCGATTGCTGAGGCTTCTGAAAAATTAAAAAACGCTGCAGGTAACTTTTACATCAATGATAAATGTACAGGAGCTGTCGTAGGCCAACAGCCTTTCGGAGGAGCTAGAGGTTCTGGAACGAATGATAAAGCGGGTTCGATGATTAACTTATTGCGTTGGGTTTCTCCTAGAACAATTAAAGAAACATTTAGTCCGGATACCAATTATCGTTATCCATTCTTATCAGAAGAATAATCTCTTTATGGAAGTTTTTGCTATCGTTCGAGGATGGGGACTTTCATAAAAAATATCAATACACAGAAAACGGTGATAAATTTTATCGCCGTTTTCTATTTGTTTTATAAATCTTGGTATTAATCTTCTTTTAATACTGCTTGGTCTAAATCTTCGCCAGTAACTTCTGCTCTGATTTTAGCTTCCAATTCGTCCATTAAATCTGGATTATCTAACAGTAAAGCTTTTACCGCATCACGTCCCTGACCTAATTTAGTATCTCCGTAGCTAAACCATGAGCCCGCTTTTTTGACGATGTTGTATTCCACACCTAAATCGATGATTTCACCTACCTTCGAAATTCCTTGACCAAACATAATGTCAAATTCTGCAATTCGGAATGGAGGAGCAACTTTGTTCTTAACGATTTTTACTTTTACGCGATTACCTGAAACTTCATCAGAATCTTTAATCTGCGAAGTACGGCGAATATCTAAACGAACTGATGCGTAAAATTTCAAAGCATTACCACCGGTCGTTGTTTCTGGATTTCCGAACATCACCCCAATTTTTTCACGTAATTGGTTGATGAAAATACAGCAACAGTTAGTTTTAGAAATCGTACCTGTTAATTTACGCAATGCTTGGGACATCAAACGCGCTTGTAAACCCATTTTCGAGTCACCCATTTCGCCTTCAATCTCTCCTTTAGGAACTAAAGCAGCAACTGAGTCAATAACAATTACATCAATCGCTCCGGAACGGATTAAGTTATCCGCAATTTCTAATGCTTGCTCACCATTGTCAGGCTGTGCAATCAATAGATTTTCCACATCAACGCCTAATTTTTGGGCGTAATATTTATCAAAAGCATGTTCCGCATCAATGATTGCTGCGATACCGCCTTTTTTCTGTGCTTCCGCAACGATGTGCGTAGCTAAAGTTGTTTTACCTGAAGATTCTGGCCCATAGATTTCGATAACGCGGCCTTTCGGAACACCGCCGATGCCTAAGGCAATATCCAATCCTAAAGAACCTGTCGAAATCGATTCGATTTGTTCGATTGCCGCATCGCCTAATTTCATTACAGCACCTTTACCGTATGATTTTTCTAGTTTATCTAATGTAAGCTGTAAGGCTTTTAATTTATCTGGATTACTCATATTTTTAGTATTATTGATTCAAAAATACACTTAATTTTGGAAATACAAAAATTATTTTGCTAAAAAAATTAGTTTTTATTTAATCTATTTTCTTTTTAGTTTTCAATTGTTTCTCGTAATATTTACACATGTAGGTAATTGGACAGATTTCGCATTTTGGACTTCTTGCTACACAGATATAGCGTCCATGCAAAATCAACCAATGATGTGCCACAGCAATCGTTTCTTTGGGCAGGTGTTTCACCAATTGTTTTTCTACCGCTAACGGAGTCTTCGCATTGGAAGTTAAACCTAATCGATTGCTTACACGAAAAACGTGTGTATCGACAGCCATCGATGCGTTATTAAATACCACCGAAGAAATAACATTTGCCGTTTTCCGACCAACGCCAGGCAATTTAATTAAGTCTTCGATTTTTTCTGGAATATCTCCATTGAATTCATTCAATAAAACATTGGCCATGCCGACTAAATGTTTTGCTTTATTGTTTGGATAACTGACGGATTTAATATAGGAATAAACTTCTTCCACACTAGCGGCCGCTAATTCATGGACTTCGGGAAACCGTTCGAACAGTGCGGGAGTTACGAGATTGATTCGTTTGTCTGTGCATTGAGCCGAGAGAATGACGGCGACTAACAACTCAAATGCATTTCCATAATTTAACTCGGTTTGTGCATCTGGGTTATGTGTTGAAAAATAATCTACAAACAGACGGTAACGTTCTTTTAATAACATGCACAAAGATAAACATATTCTAAAAAGGCCGTAAAAGACAAAGTCTCTAAATTTTTAGAGACTTTGCTTTCACTTGCTCAGCGATTTTGAATAATCGAGTATACTTTTTATCGTTTTATCACTTGGGTCTTTCGCCAAATACTTGATGTGAACTTTTAAATTTTCTTCAAACTGTTCCTCATCAATTTCTTGATAAACGTTAATGTCAGTAGTGCAAGTTACTTCTTCAATTTTAGTAGAGTTTTCAACCATACGCGTTAAGTTTGTGTTTTAATTAGTTAACGCAATATACTTATATATATTATGATAGTTTTAACATTTTTTTACTTTTTTGTAGCGATTTTTTTACTTTTTAGAAATCATTTTATCTGCCTCTACAATTGCGTTGTATAAATTAACTACACCGCCACTTACACTAATCTCATCCAAGTACACCTTTCTATTGCTCGCATCTCCTTTAACTTTCACTTTTTGGTCTACTTTAACCACAGATTTTAAAATAATCTCTTTAATTTCTGAAGCGGTTAATTTAGGATAATAGCTTTTTAAAACTGCGGCCAAACCAGCGACTACAGGCGAAGCCATACTTGTTCCGTCTTGTTCTTTATAAGTTGATTCCGGCAGAGTAGAATTGATTTTGACACCGGGAGCAAATACGTCGACGCTTTTATATCCATAATTTGAAAATTCAGCTAAAAGGTCCGCATCCTGTTTCCAGCCCGTAGCACCAACTGTAATCCAATTTTTGGCTTCGCCAATAATTGCATCCAAACTGTCGGTGTAATATTTCATTGGATAATTTTTGACAACATCATTGTCCTCAGCATCATTTCCTGCCGCATGAATTAATAATACATCATGCTCTTCAGCAAATTTAACCGCTTCGTCAACAGCCTTTTTATTGTAGGCGTAGCCTTTACCAAAACTCATGTTGATGATTTTAGCACCATTTTCAACAGCATAGCGAATGCCATTCGCTACATCTTTGTCGCGCTCGTCACCATTTGGCACTAAGCGTACAGTCATGATTTGCACATTATCCGCAACACCGTTGATTCCTAAGTCATTGTTTCTTTTCGCAGCGATAATTCCAGCTACGTGCGTTCCATGGTCAGCATCCGGTCCTTTTACGTCATTATTCCCATAATTCCGTTGAGAAGCATCTTCATAATTATCACCGACGATAGGACGAGGGTCAAACTCTTTGTTCAGGTGATATTCCGTCTGTCCCGTAAAATATTCGTCAGCATCCAGAATGTCTTTGTAGAATTTTTCGAAATTCCCATTATCCAATTCTTTCTTCGCGATGCGGACCGCCATCTTCTGTCTATCATTGGTCGTTTTAAAAGAATCCAAATCAGATTTAGTGACGTCTTTTAAATCTTTGCCGATTGCTTTCACAATGACATCCAATTCCTCTTTCAAGCGGGAATAATTTATCTGTCCAAATTGAGCTTCGTCCAATTTACTTGTGTAATCGCTTACCATTTTCTGATAAGCAACAAATTCGCGTCTTTCGGCAGCCGATAAGGGCGTGCTTGGTAAAACAGATTGGTATTTTGGTTCGTAAATCTTGATTAATCGCGTAACTTCTAAATTATCCTGATTAACGTTTTCACCATTGGCGTTGCCAATAAAATTCCAGCCATGAACATCATCGATATACCCATTGCCGTCATTATCAATTCCATCTCCAGGAATTTCTTCCTTGTTTGTCCAGAGTACGTCTTTTAAATCTTCATGTTTAATATCAACGCCACCATCCAATACAGCAACGATTACAGGACTTGATTTCCTGCCTTTAAGCAACTCATAAGCCTTTTCTGTACTGATTCCCATCACCCCATCTGTCTTATAATCTAAATTAAACCAGTTCGCAGGAGCGCTTTCCTTTTTGGTCTGCGATAGTGCAGCCAGCGGAAGTATGCCTAATGCGGTATATAGAAGTGCTTTATTAAATTTAATCATATCGTTAAATAATTTTATACGTACTATAGCAAATATAATGCAATTGTAGTTGTAGATTTGTTAATTAGTATCAATTATTAATATTTTAGAGTAACTTTAATGTGGTAAATACTTAATCTAATACTTCTTAAAATGACTACAAAACGATATGCTGCGGTTTCGGCCCTAGCTTTACTTATTATTGGATGTTCCGAACAAAAAATGACTAAAAAAACTATTTCTTGGCCTGACGCAGCGTCGCCTGTTGCTGAAGCGAAAGCCTATGAACGAATTATTCATGGTGATACCGTTGTCGATAATTACTATTGGCTGAATGACTATTTCAAAAAGGGTCCTGATAGCGCGAAGGTGATTAGTTATCTAGAAGCAGAAAATACCTACACTGCCGCGATGATGAAGGACACTGAAGGGTTGCAGACGAATCTATTCGATGAAATGAAAGCTCGTATAAAAGAAACGGATGAGTCTGTTCCTTATTTAAGAAATGGCTATTATTACTATACTCGTACAGAAGAGGGGAAACAATATTACAAATTCTGCAGAAAGAAAGGGAATTTAGAAGCAAAAGAAGAAATTTTACTGGATATCGACGCGATGGCTGAAGGATACCCATATTATGCGGCTAGCGGATTTTCGGTCAGTCCAGACAATAAATTGTTGGCCTACGGAGTGGATACGGTTTCTCGAAGAGAATATACGGTTTACGTCAAAAATCTCGAAACAGGAAAAATTTTAACGGATAAAATCGACCGTACTTCTGGAGGCGCAACTTGGGCAAACGACAATAAAACGCTTTTTTACACGTCTAAGAATCCGGTTACTTTATTAAGCGAAAAAATTAAAAGACATACATTAGGCACGAACAGTGCGTCTGATGTTGTTGTTTACGACGAAAAAGATAACACCAATTACATCGGAGTCGGAAAATCGAAAGATGGAAAACACTTGTTCATCTATTCGGGCGGTACTTTGTCTTCTGAATTGTTCTTGTTGAGCGCTGATGACCCGAATGGTAAATTCAAAGTTTTCCAGCCAAGAATGAAAGATGTACTGTATTCTGTAACTCCATTGGCTGACCGTTTTTTAATTCTGACAAATGACGGAGCAAAGAACTTCAAAGTGATGGAATGCCCATTGGATAAAACAGGAAAAGAAAACTGGAAAGAATTTATTCCTCATCGCGAAGATGTATTGATTGAAGGTTTGGATGAATTCAAAGATTATTTGGTGATTTCTGAACGTAAAAACGGATTAACGCAGTTAGCGGTTAGAAATCTGTCTGACGGTCAACAGCATTATTTAAATTTCGGGGAAGCCGCTTATACGGTGTATTCGAGCACGAATGTGGAATACAATACAGACGTTGTTCGTTACGGTTATACCTCAATGGTGACGCCATCGTCGACCTACGATTATAACATGAAAAGCAAAGAAAAAACCTTGTTAAAACAGCAAGAAGTTTTGGGAGGTTATAATTCCGAAGAATATGAAACTGAACGCGTCATGGCGACAGCAACTGATGGTACGAAAGTTCCGATTTCCATAGTCTATAAAAAGGGATTTAAGAAAGATGGTAAAGCGCCGCTGCTGTTGTACGCTTACGGTTCATACGGTTCTTCAATGGACCCAACATTTAGCTCAACTCGCTTGAGTTTGCTGAATCGAGGATTTGGTTTTGCAATTGCGCATATCCGCGGAGGTGAAGAGATGGGAAGACAATGGTATGAAGACGGAAAAATGCTAAAGAAAATCAATACGTTTACGGATTTTATCGATTGCGGTAAATTCTTGATTGAACAAAAATACACAAGCGAAGCACATTTGTATGCTCAGGGAGGAAGTGCTGGAGGTTTGTTAATGGGTGCGGTAATCAATATGGCGCCAAGTCTTTGGAATGGCGTGATTGCACAAGTTCCTTTTGTTGATGTAATCAATACCATGCTGGACGAATCTATTCCTTTAACAACAAATGAATATGACGAATGGGGAAATCCAAATCATAAAGACGCTTATGAGTACATGAAATTGTATTCTCCATACGAAAATGTAAAAGCCGTTGAATATCCGAATTTATTGGTTACAACAGGTCTTCATGATAGCCAAGTTCAATATTTTGAACCTGCGAAATGGGTTGCCAAATTAAGAACCATTAAAAAAGGAGATAACGTGATTTTATTAAAAACAGATATGGATTATGGACATGGCGGTGCTTCTGGAAGATTTGATTATTTGAAAGATGTAGCGTTAAGCTATGCCTTCTTACTGAAATTGGAAAATATCACTAAATAGAGTACAGCTATTTTTGTAATGGAAAATCCTGTTGATTTAACTATCGACAGGATTTTTATTTTAAAAATGGAATTGAAGATTTTGAATTTCAGAATGATAGGATGTAGCAAAATGACTTGTTCGTGCGTTATTAAAAACATCAATAGAACCATTATGAAAAAGAAACTAATTTTTATCTTGTTTGGCATTTTGTTAATGACTTTTAATTCATGTGAAAATGACGAACAAATAATCTATTGCCAAGAAATCCTTGTTTTACAGAAATTGGCTGTTAATTATTTTGATGAAAACGGGAATGACCTTTTATTTAGCAATAATCCAGAATTTGATGTTGAAAATATTTCCATTTATAAAGAATCGGGAGGCCAAAAGCAAGAAATCAATTATGGCATAAATGAAGAAACAAAATCAATTTCCATTCATTTGAATCAAGCTCCTGAAGAAATATTTTTTATTGAGCTTGAGCCCAATGTGATTGATGAAATCAGATTTGAAGGAATACTTGACGACACGAGATTGCCTTGTGAAGAATATAATATTGTCAAACTTTTCCAAAATGAGATGGAGGTCAGTTATAACAACGAACTAAGCGTTTGGGAGTTAAAAAAATAGAGTGGCCATTAAGAGGATTCCAATCTAGCCTAAAGGAACGATTTCTGTTGATTGCTTGATTGAAAATTTATTTTGAAGTTTCTTCTTGTTCAATTGCTCTAGAATCGATTTGGTGCTGTTTGTAATTTTGTTCAGCATTTTTGCTGGCAATACGAGAAACCATAAAGCCCAAGACGGCAATTAACGTCACGACAACCATTCCAAGAACGCGCTTCTTTTTATCTTGTTTAACCAGCCAATACATCACCAAGATATAAGGGATTCCGAAAAATAAATAAAATATAATACTTGGGCCAACCATGTTGTTTAAAGATTATTGTTTTGCAAAATTATTCAAAATATACTGAATCGAAGAATCTGATTGAAATCCTGAACCGAAGATGACATCCAAATTTTCCATCTTTTTATTTTATGTTAAACCTCCTTCCAGATTTTGCCTCTAACAAATGACATAAATAATTAATTGTTAAAAAAACAAGATATTTATTGCATTAATGGTAAGAATATTTTTTATTTTTGCGCTTCACATTTCATAGATAAAAAAGTGTACTGTAAAAAAAATCAGACGGGTTCATTATCACAAGCTTACGCAAAGCTTGTTAATGGCTATTTTTTGCAAAATTCCACACTTACTTGTCCTATATTAAGGTTGCGACGACCAATTCTGCCTCGAGCTTGATTCGGAGGCAGGCAATTTCATGCGCAGAATGTACTTTTCAGCTCGATAGCTACATTCGAAATTAGTTTATTTTATAACAAGCATTGTTAAAAAATTTTAGGTCGAATTAATAAATGACAATTTCCGATTTCTTAATTATCCCAGCAAAACCCGAGCATGTCGCTTACGCAGAAACCATTTGCAATGAGATGTTCGAATCTGCAAAAGCTCGCGGTACTGGTATTGCACGGCGAAAACCCGAATACATTTCTAAAAAAATAAATGAGGGCAAAGCTGTTATTGCTTTGCATAAAGATGGCACCTGGGCTGGTTTCTGTTACATTGAAACTTGGAGCCACGGCGATTATGTAGCGAACTCAGGCTTAATCGTCAATCCAGAATTTAGAAAAGTTGGTTTGGCAAAAGCCATCAAAAAGCGAGTTTTTGACCTTTCGCGAGAGAAATATCCCAATTCCAAAATATTTGGCTTGACTACCGGATTGGCGGTTATGAAAATCAATTCGGATTTAGGATATGAACCTGTGACCTATTCTGAACTAACCCAAGATGAAGAATTTTGGAAAGGTTGCCAATCCTGTATCAATTACGATATTTTGATGAGCAAAGAGCGTAAGAATTGCATGTGCACAGCTATGCTTTGGGATCCTGTAGAGAAGGAACGCGAGTTGAAAGAGAAATTGCAACGCAAGGCAGAAGCAAAAGAACGCTTGCAGCGAATTTCTAAAAAGCAATCTTTGCTGAAAAGAATTGAAGCAAAATTATGGGGATCGACCAAGAAAATGGTCGCGTCTATATTTCCTTTTGGTTTAGCTAGCCGTTAAAAGGCATAATTTGATTAACTTTAAAAATAAAATCATCGTTCAATCGATAAAAAAATAAAATATGAAAAAAGTAGTATTGGCATTTAGCGGCGGTTTGGATACATCATTTTGCTGCATCTATTTGACCAAAGATTTAGGTTTAGAAGTTCATTCTGTTGTAGTGAATACAGGTGGTTTTTCAGATGAGGAAATCGCTCAAATTGAAAAACGCGCTTATGATTTAGGGGTTAAATCCCATACAACGATCGACGAAACCGAAGACTATTATCACGATACGATCAAATATTTAATTTTTGGAAACGTGTTGAAGAACGCAACGTATCCATTATCTGTTTCTGCTGAACGTGTTTGCCAAGCAACAGCAATCGCAAACTATGCGAAGAAGATCGGCGCTACTTCTGTAGCTCACGGATCGACAGGCGCAGGAAACGACCAAGTACGTTTTGACATGATTTTCCAAACGCTGATTCCTGGGGTTGAAATTATTACACCAATCCGCGATTTGAAATTATCACGTGAGGATGAAATTGAATACTTAAACAAACATGGGGTTGAATATTCGGCAGAGAAAGCTAAGTATTCTATCAATAAAGGTTTATGGGGAACATCTGTTGGCGGTGCAGAAACATTGACTTCTAATCAATATCTTCCAGAATCTGCTTGGCCTACGCGGATTACTTCGACAGAGCCTCAGAAAATCACGATTGATTTTGTGAAAGGTGAGCCTGTTGCATTAAATGGAAATGTGCTGGATTCTGTACGCGTGATTCAAGAATTGCAAGCTTTGGCGCAACCTTATGGTATTGGACGTGATATTCACGTTGGAGATACGATTATCGGTATCAAAGGCCGTGTGGGCTTTGAAGCTGCGGCTTCATTGATTACGATCAAAGCACACCATACGTTAGAAAAACATACGTTGACGAAATGGCAATTGTCGTGGAAAGACCAATTGGCCGCTTTCTATGGAAATTATATGCACGAAGGTCAGATGCATGATCCTGTGATGCGCGATATCGAGGCATTTTTACAAAGTTCTCAAGCAACTGTTTCAGGACGCGTATTTGTGGAATTGCATCCTTACCGTTTTGTGATTTTAGGAATTGAATCTGATCACGATCTAATGTCTTCAAAATTCGGTTCGTATGGCGAGATGAACGAAGGCTACACAGGTGATGATGTGAAAGGATTTTCTAAAATTTTTGGGAATCAAGTGAGTATCTGGCATAAAGTAAATGGCAGCGGCGAATAAGCTGGAAGTAAAAAAGGCAAGGCTCGAAAATATTGACGAGCTTGCTCTTTTGTTCGATGCTTACCGTGTTTTTTATCAAAAGGATTCTGATTTGGCTTTGGCCAAATCTTTTCTCACCGAACGGTTAGCCAATAGTGAATCCATAGTATTCATTGCTTATTTCGAAAACAAGGCGGTTGCATTTACTCAGTTGTATCCAAAATATTCTTCCGCAAGAGCGGTAAAAAATTGGATCCTCAACGATTTGTATGTGGACGAAAATTATCGGAAGTTGGGTATTGCTTCGCAATTGATTCAGCAGGCGATGGAATTTGTGGAAAGTACGAATGCTAGCTTTGTTCAATTGGAAACTGCCGTGGATAATTACAATGCACAAAAATTGTATAAAAAAATGGGATTTGAAATACAATCGCCAGACAGCGAATTTTTACTGTACAGAAAAGCAGTTCAACAAATAAGCTAACCGATCGCATTTCGGTTAGTATCATTAAAGAAGAATGGAAAAAATTAAAGTAGCAATTATCGGTTCAGCAGGTTACACAGGAGGTGAATTATTACGCATTTTAATTTATCATCCAGCCGTAGATATTGTGTTCGCAAATTCAGCATCCAACGCCGGAAAGAAGGTTTATGATGTGCACAATGATTTATTTGGAGATACTGAATTGGAATTTTCTTCTGATTTCCATTCGGATATCGATGTGCTGTTTTTATGCGTAGGCCATGGCGATGCTCGAAAATTTTTGGAAGCAAACCCGATCGGTTCTTCTGTGAAGATTATTGACTTGTCACAAGATTATCGATTGAAAGCGAATGTTTCTTATCAAGGAAAAGATTTCGTGTATGGCTTGCCAGAATTGAACAAATCCTCGATAGAAAAAGCACAATACATTGCTAATCCAGGATGCTTTGCGACAAATATCCAATTGGCTTTATTGCCATTGGCATCTAAAGGAGTATTGCCAAATGAAATTCATGTCAATGCCACAACAGGTTCGACAGGAGCAGGGCAAAAGCCAGGTGCTACTACTCATTTTTCTTGGCGGAATAACAATTTGTCGGCATACAAATCGTTTGAACACCAGCATTTGCAGGAGATTTCTGAATCTCTAGAGCAATTGCAAACCGGATTTTTGACTTCATCCGAAAAATCATTGCTGGAAAGAGCGGCTGAGAAAATACATTTCGTGCCCCAGAGAGGTGATTTCGCGAGAGGAATTTTTTCTGCTATTTATGTGGAATCAGATTTATCCGAAGGTGAAGCCTACGAGCTTTACGAATCGTTTTATGCAACAGCACCCTTTACTTGGGTCAGCAAATCAAATATTGATTTAAAACAAGTGGTCAATACCAACAAAGCCATTATCCATTTGGAAAAACACGGAAATCAATTGCTCATCCTGACCGCAATTGATAATTTACTGAAAGGTGCTTCAGGTCAAGCTGTTCAAAATATGAACCTGCTTTTCGGATTGGATGAACGTACCGGATTGAATTTGAAAAGCGTAGGTTTTTAAAGACTATACGTGTAACGAAAAAAGCCAGCAGATTCTGCTGGCTTTTCTTTTGTATTTCAAAAATTTACTTATTCTGCAATAAGATTAATTTTGCGTTCAACTGTTACGTTGTCGCCAGTAACTGCATTACCATCTTTATCGACTAAAGAAAGTTTGATTACATTTTCTCCTAATGGCAATCCTGTAATTTCGTAAGGAATCCATTGATCTAAAGTGAAATCTTGACCGTTAATGTTTGCAATCACTTTGTTTCCGTCAGCTGCTAATGTTGTATTTGAAACAAAGAAATCTAACAAGACATTTTTCACATCAGCTCCTTTGTAATCGCCTTTTGGACGGCTATAAAAAATTGCAGGTGCTGTAGGTGCTGCCTCTTGAACAACTTTACCATTCGCATCAACTTTGAATTTAACCAATTTCGAAGCGTCAGCAGTTTTAATCGATTCGTGGTAAGATCTAGACAAGAATGACATCAAATAATGCTCAGAATTCACAGGAACCGTTACACTGTGTTCTGGTTTGTACAATGCAGCGTAAGGCGTATTGTCCAAAATAAAGTGAATGTGCTGACCTTCGTGAGAATTAGCCATTTCATGTGTATGCTCAGTCTGTTCTGTCAATTTGAAGTTTTGAACATCATATTTCACAGTGATTTTAGCTGAATCTGCACCAACTTTTTCTGAAGTAATGGATGCAATTTTCAACGTTGCTCCTGGAAATTCTTTTGAATGCGCCAAAGGATTTACAGCAACTGTATTTTGTGTTGAATCAACAGTCGTAGCAGTTGAATCTGAAGATGTATCTGATTTTTTTGTGTTATTACAAGCCGTCAAACTTGCGGTTACAGCAAGAATAGCTAAAGCGGATTTCCAATTTTGTATTTTCATGATTAAGTTGTTTGTTTATAGATGTAAAAATATAACGTTTTTTATGCTTAACAAATTATATTATTATTTGTTTTTAAATACTTCAACCAAAGCTTCTTTGATTGATGCAATCGCTTTCGTTAAATCTTCTTTGGTATGCGCTGCGGAGATAAAACCAACTTCGTAACCAGAAGGGCCAAAATAGATTCCGCGGTTTAACAGTTCGCGATGCATGATTTTGTAATTTTCCATTGATGCGGGAATGATATCATCCGCTTTTTTGATTGCATCAAGTTCTGTGAAGGCAAACCAGAAAATAGATGAAATGCTGAAGATTTTCACTTCAAAATTATTCTCAGCGATGAAGTTGCGAATTTCTGTTACAAATGCATCAGTTTTTTCTTCTTGCTTTTCATAAAAACCAGGTTGAGCCAATTGCGTCAATGCAGCAATTCCAGCGGCCATGGCAATTGGATTTCCGGATAAAGTTCCGGCTTGATAAACGGCTCCGTCTGGAGAAATATTGGACATAATTTCATTTGAAGCCCCATAAGCTCCAACTGGCATGCCACCTCCGATAATCTTTCCGTAGGTGATGATGTCCGGCTGCACGTCGTAGTAGTTAGCAGCGCCTTCGAATCCTAAACGGAAGCCCGTAATGACTTCGTCAAAGATTAATAAGGTGCCATTTTCTTTCGTGATTTTTCTAAGAAACTGAATGTAAGATTTGTCTTGAAGCAGTAATCCATTGTTCGCTGGAACGCCTTCGATAATAACGGCTGCCACTTGTCCTTGGAAATCCTCGAAAGCTTTTGTCAATGCGGTTTCGTCGTCCAATGCGATTACGATTGTTTCATCAGCAAAAGCTTTTGGAACTCCGGCTGAAGAAGTCTCACCGAATGTAACCAAACCCGAACCCGCCTTCACCAATAAAGAGTCGGAATGTCCGTGATAGCATCCTTCAAACTTGATGATTTTGTCTCTTTTAGTAACGCCACGCGCCAAGCGAATTGCCGACATCACCGCTTCTGTTCCTGAACTAACAAAGCGTATTTTTTCAATAAAGCGATTGTTGGATAATATCAAATCCGCAAGTTTGTTTTCCAATTGCGTTGGCGCACCAAAACTCAAACCATTTGGCAATTGTTTGATAACTGCTTCACGGACTTGATCGTTGTTATGACCCAAAATCAGTGGTCCCCATGAACAGCAGAAATCGATAAATTCATTGCCATCGGCATCCCAAACATGTGCTTTGTCGCCACGCTCAATAAATAGGGGAGAACCATAGACAGACTTAAAAGCCCTTACCGGAGAATTGACTCCTCCCGGAAAATAGTTTTTTGCTTGTTCGAAAAGTTCAGTTGATTTTACTCTGGATATATCTTCAATTGGGTTGCTCATGTTTCAGTATTTAAAAGCACGAAGATATTTATTTATACTTATTCAACATTCATTGACAAGTAAAAATGTTGAATTTAACAATAAATGGCTCGATTTAACCGAGCCATTTATTCAAAAAATTACTTCAACCATCCTTTTTCCAAAACCTCTTTTGCATGGTAGGTCAAAATGGACGTTGCGCCAGCACGTTTGAAGCTCAGCAATGTTTCCATAATCGAGCGCTCTTCATTTAACCAGCCATTTTGACTAGCAGCTTTTAACATCGCATATTCACCGCTTACATTATATGCGGCAATCGGTAAATCAAAATTGTCACTCAATAATTTTATAATATCCAAATAAGGCAATCCCGGTTTGACCATTAAGAAATCAGCACCTTCGTCTGCATCCAATTGTGCTTCGATTAAAGCTTCTCTGGAATTCGCAGGATTCATTTGGTACGATTTTTTGTCGCCCATTTTTGGAGCGGAATTTAACGCATCTCGGAAAGGTCCATAAAAAGCAGAAGCGTATTTGGCAGTATAAGACATCAGCGAAACGTCTTTGAAACCATTCGCATCCAAAGCTTGGCGAATGTATCCAATACGTCCATCCATCATGTCAGAAGGAGCGATAATATCTGCGCCAGCCTCAGCATGTGCCAAAGCCATTTTACCTAAAACTTCTAAGGTTTCGTCATTTAAAATTTTTCCATCTTCGACGATTCCATCATGGCCATCACTGCTGTAAGGATCCATCGCTACATCAGTAACCACGCAAGCTTCAGGGAAGTTTTTCTTCACTTCTTCAATTGCACGTAAATAAAGATTTCCTTTTTTGTAGCTTACGGTAGCATGTTTGTCTTTCAATGACTCTTCAATGTTTGGGAAAAGGTCAAAAGAATTCAATCCCAAATTCATGCACGATTCAACTTCACGCAACAGATTATCTATAGAATATCTGAAAATCCCAGGCATAGAAGAAACCTCCGTCTTCAGATTATTTCCTTCGATTATAAATAATGGGAAAATTAAATTCGAAGCGAACAGGTGATTTTCTTGTACCATATCGCGAATAACCTGCGATTTTCTATTTCTTCTTGGACGGTGTAACATGTTTATTTTATTAGTTTTGACGCTAAGGCGTCAACATATTTTTTATTCTATTATAAGCTGAAAACAGCTTCGGCTAAACCAATTTCGTCTGGCGTATATGGTTTGGTATATTTCAATCCAAAATCCTCAATTGCCTTTCCTGTTGAATGTCCGATACAGATTATTTTTTGGTCGGGCTCGACAAGGTTTTCTTGAAAATAAGCCTCTACGTTGCTTGGGCTCGTGAAAATCAATACTTCAGCATTCGATTTGTCAACTTGCTCTTCTAATACGGTTTCATAAATCGGAATGTCAATCACGGTGGTGCTAGGCAATAAAGCATTTTGAATGGTTTGCAAAGAGCCTTTCGCACGCGGGATAAGTACCGTTTGTCCATCCACCAATTGCGCAAATTCTTTTGCGATATTGTCCGTATTGATTCCGAAACTATCGCCAGAAAAATCCGCTGTGCGGTTAAATGCGCGCAAAGCTTCTTCTGAACCACGGCCCAAAACGGCAATTTTTGTTTTCTTTAAAATCAAAGGCTCTAACTTGAAGAAATGCTCGATGGCATTTTTGCTGTTAAAGAAAATCCAATCCGCGCGCTTCAAAATAAATGAATCCAACTTGTTGATGACTGGATAAATCCTGATTAAAGAACGAGCTTCGATGGATATTGCATGCTTGCTTAATGCTTTTGATAAGTAGGAATTTTCATCTAAATCTCTAGTGATGAATACCGATGAAGGAAGTTTTCTGTCTTTGCTGAATTTTGAAAAAATCGTTTCTGCCATTCCTTCAGTTGTTTCTGAACGTAGATACACACGGTCCGGAAAGTCCTCGTTGTCTTCAGCAATCGATGTCCAGGATTCAAATCCAGTATCTGTTTTTCGGCAATAACAGCCGACTGGAGCATGGCATCCAGCATCAAAAAGATTCAAAACCTTGCGTTCAACAGCAATAGTTTTAGCGACTTCTACATCATTAATCTGTTGAAGAATGTCAAATAATTCTTGGTCTTTCTCTCGAATCTGCACAGCCAAAACACCTTGCGCCGGTGCAGGAATAATTTCTATGGGTGCAATTTCTTCGATATGAAATTCGGAAAGATCCATATTCAAACGAGCAATTCCGGCTTTTGCCAACACAATTGCATCGTAGTTTTCGTCTTGTAATTTTTTAACTCGGGTTTGCAAGTTTCCGCGTAAATCAGAAAACTCTAAATCTGGGCGCAAAGAGAGCAATTGTGCTTTTCTTCGGTTAGAAGAAGTTCCTATCGTTGCATTGTGCTTAATGGAGAATCGCTTTTTCAAATCCACACAATCTTTGTGAATGATCATCAATTCTGAAGGATCTTCCCTTTCAGAAACGCTCGCAATAATTAATCCTGGAGGGTTTGTAGTCGGTAAGTCTTTATGGGAATGCACAGCTAAATCAATGCCTCCACTTAGCAATTCTTCTTCTAATTCTTTAGTAAAAAAGCCTTTGCCTTCTAGCTTATCTAAACGAAGATGCTGAATAATGTCGCCTTGAGTTTTTATGATTTTTAAATTGGCCTGAATGCCAATTTCTGCTAATCGATCTTTAACGTAATTCGCTTGCCATAACGCCAATTGACTACCTCTCGTACCAATGATTAATGTTCTATTCACAATAATTTGTTTTACAGGAAAATATGGTCAAATTTAACCAAAAGGATTTTTATAAAAGCCATTTTCTGTCAGTTAATAGCTATTTTTTTAGAAAAAGGAAGATTAATTTTGTTCTGCTTCTGAACTTTTAACAAGAATTTCTTTGGCCATAACCATAGGAACTTTGATGTATTTCTTTTCCATATAGTTAATTACTTTTTCCAAAACCTCTCTTGCTTGAGGATCTAATTTATTCAAATCCTGAGCAAAAACTTCATTGCAAGCTGTAGAACGAATTTCTTTGATTTTCTCTGGAACATTGCGCATGGCAACTTCTACACGACGCTGTTTGATAATCGGTAAAAACTCTTTAATGTTCTCATTGATAATGCGTTCGGCATGAACTAATTCGTCGTAACGTTCTTGAATATTATGCTCCGCAATAGCTTGCAGACTGCTGACTTCGATGTAATGAATCGGATTTTTTGCAATTACGTCAGCATCAATATCGTTTGGAATAGCTAAATCAACGATTACTTTGCGGTCTGTCTCGCCGTTCAATAGCGAAGTGTATAATTCGTTATCGATGATAGCTTCTGGAGCTCCAGTACAGGTAATCATGACATCAAATCCTTTTTTGTAATTTTTCAATTCACTCAAAGGATAGACTTCTGCATTTAATTCTTCAACCAAAGCACTTGCATTTGCAACTGTTCTGTTGAAGATCACGAAGTTATTGTATTTGTGTTTCTTTAGATACTTTGCTAAATTTTGATTGGTTTCGCCAGAGCCAACGATCAGAATTCGTGGATTCTCCAATAACTTAACTTCTCTCAATTTGCGATAAGCCAAAGAAACAACTGAAATAGGATTTCTGGCAATGTTGGTGTAGGTGTAAACTTCTTTTGCTGTTTTGACCAATTGATCCATCATCAAACGAAGAAAATCTCCTGTAAAACCAGCTTCACGACAACGGTCGTAAGCTCTTCTTACTTGAGATAAAATTTCTTTTTCGCCAACTACCAAACTATCAAGCGAGCAAGACATTCTGAACAGATGCTGTAGCGCATCCATGCCTGAATATTTTGTAACCTGCCCTAAAAAACATTGCAAACGCTCCGCAGGAACACAGAAATTCATCTTGTGCATAAATTCGGCAACAAATTCATCGGTCAGCTCGTGCGCTCCGTAGAACACGAATTCTACTCGGTTACAAGTTCCAATGTAAAATATTTCCGGAATATCTAAACTGTTCTTAAGACTGATCAATCGGTAATCCAATTCTTCATTGCAGATTACTAGATTTCCTAGATCTTTCAGTTCAACATGTTTGTGCGTAAACGCTATTACTTTTAAATTCTTCAAAGCTTAAATTCCTAGCTCAATAATTTGTACTGCAAATGTAGAGTAAAGTCACAGCTATAATGTCAAAAATCTGTCAAACACATGAATTTAGAAAGATTATAAATAACGTTAAAATTATGTTAAATCATTGAAAACCAAATTTTTTAACTATAAGCTCTGGCTTTATTATGAGTTATTGCCTGATTTTCAATTATTTTTAGAATATCAAACTATAAAACTAATTTTACAGCAAATTAGATTGCTTTTCTATGTACATTTTATATAAGCCTTTGGCAATTATCGGAACTTCAATTGTTGCACTTTCGGCAGTTTTCTGTCCCTTTTTGCGAGTGCCTTTAATCGGAAATTGGAACCTTTACCAGACCGATATGCGTTTGTTTTTAATCACTTACGGCTTGTTGGGAATCTGCACCTTCTTGTTTTTTATACGCAAAATACAAGCGTTTAGGATCATGACTTTTGTGCTTGCTTTGTGGGCAATACTGGCAATGGTCGCTGTTTATTTTACGATTAATAATTATTTCGGATTCAAATTCATTGACGGAATCCTTTCCAAAACAATTCACTTTAAGTGGGGCTGGTTTGTGTTTTTTATCGGCATCATTACCTTGATGGTAAGCACAAAAAAGGTACAGCTTAAAGAGCCTGTTCAAGAAACAGATGGCATGCTAGCCTAAAATTTCAAGTTTTATTTGTTTGGACGATGCGAGATGAAATGGCTTTTCAGTTTATCTAAATTGATATTTTCTTCGATTTTATCCAATTCATATTGCCAGACTTTGTCCTCCAGCAATTCACTTTTCACTTTGTTTTGCATCAAATCCATTGGCTTGACCTTGATTTCTTTGGTAATCGCTGGTTGCAGGTTTTGGCTTTCATGGTGAAAACGCAATAGCTGAATTTGAAAAGTCGGCCATTTTCCAATTGCAGAAAAATTAGCAGAATACACTTGCAAGAAATCTTTTTGGCCTATGCGCTCCGCGCGAATGCCTGTCACTTTCGTTCCATGTAGCTCTCCAAAATTGAACAGCACATCAAACGAAGTTTCATTGATGATGTAAAACTTAGCCAATCCTTCATTCTGATCGCCACGGATAGCCAAATAAATGCCTTTCTCAACAAAAGGACCTGATTGAACCGGTTTGTCCGTCTCGAAATCATCGTCATCCCTTCGCATATTTCCATGTACCAGCGTAATCTTTGTTTTCAGAACTGGAATTTCAAATCCTGTTTCATCTGTTACGCCCACAATGTCGTTTTGCTGAATAGAGGTGATGTGACCCTCAATAGGCTCATCCACAAAACGAACTAAATCTCCAATTTTAAACATGATTAGATTTGATCTATAATTTTTAACAATCTATTTAAATCTTCTTCCGTATTGTACAGGTGAATGCCAATTCGTATTCCTGACCCCCGGGGGAAGCATCGGATTCCCGATTCGACTAATTTAGGATATAGATTTGGATTTAGCTGAATATTTACTAGAGAAGATTGTATTTTTCTCTTTTTTGCTATGGGCAATAGCAAGTCTCGCTTATTCAATTCGGAATAGGCAATTTCTGTTAAGCCCTGAATATGCTTCTGTATCAAATCTAAATTTGCTGTTTCCAGAAAATTTAAGGATTGCAACAAAGTTCCATGAGCGAGCGTATCGATATGGCCTGGTTCAAAATAAGTTTTCAAAATGCTTCTTCCTGCCCACATGGTCTCTTGAGGCAAACTCTTCTGTTGCGCTTCTTGATAAATCAATGCCCTCAATCGTTCGTTGAGCAACATAAATCCATTTCCGAATCCTGATAATAGCCACTTGTATCCGCTTGCGCCAATTCCATCAAAGCCAGCATGCTGAAAATCAAACTTTTCAGTGCCCAAAAATTGCGTAGCATCCCCGATAATTAATAATTTCGGGTATTTATGTTTCAATTCCTGAATAAAACTTAAATCAATTTTCACACCTGAGATGTATTGGACGATGCTCAAAAACAGAATCTGTTCGGTATTTGGCAGGATGCTTTTCTCAATATTTGCTTCAAGATTTTCATCCAATGCAACTGTTTTCGCAGAAAATCCTCTGCTGAAAACTGGATAGTTTACTGAAGGATAATCACCCTCGACAATAATCATTGGAATCGAGGAAGGAATTCCGCTTAACAATGTGTTGAAGCCAAACGAAAAATTGGGTACACAGAAAACACTATGGACGTCGGTGAAGAAAAATGAAGCGATCTTCGACCTGACTTGTTCAATAAAATCACCTTGCTGTTCTCGTAAAGGATCTTGTGGGTTAAAGAAATCCCTATCCCTTTGTTCGCGCCAAGCATAATTTGTTTTAGGCATCAGCCCGTTTCCAGGCGTGTTGAAATAAAGCAGGTCTTTAGGAATGTCGAAGTAGCTTTTGAAGTCCATAAGGGTGAATATTTTGTTTTTGTATCTGGCTTAAGTACGCATCGCGAGGAATCAGTGTCGCGCCTAAGCTTTCTAAATGATCATTGTGAACTTGACAATCAATTAATTCCAGCTCGAAGTTTGTAATAAGGTAAATTAAACCGGCTTTTGAAGCGTTAGAAACTGTCGAAAACATGCTTTCTCCAACAAAAATGCGGTCGACAAGGATGCCATAAAGACCACCGACTAACTTGTTTTCAGAGTCCCAAACTTCTACACTTTGGGCGTAGCCCAATGCGTGCAAGTTAATGTAGGCTTCCTGCATCTCATCCGTAATCCAAGTTCCATCTTGGTCTTTTCGAGTTGCGAGGGCGCATTCGCGAATGACTTCGCTAAAATTCTTATTGTAAGTAAATGAGAAGTGCTGTTGAGCAAATACCTTTTTCATGCTTTTGCTGATCTTTAAGTCCGCAGGGAATATCACACAGCGTGGATCAGGCGAAAACCATAAAATTGGGTCTCCGGGATTGTACCATGGGAATATACCATTCTGATAAGCCAACAGCAATCTTTCCGCTTGCAGGTCGCCACCCACAGCCAGTAAACCATCTTCATCCGCATGGTTTTGATTCGGGAAAACTAATTTTTGAGGGTCTAATAAAGATATCATGCCATCCAATCGCTCTGGCTAATCTTCCTGTCTAGGTTCTTTGCTTATTTCGTCAAACAACTTATCCATGTGCTCTACATATTCACTGGTATCATCCAAGAAGAATTCTAAGTGAGGGACAATGCGTGCTTGATTTTTGATTCGTGTGCCTAATTTATAGCGAATCTCAGAAGCTTTGGAACGGATAAGTCCCAAATCAGATTTTGATGTAGACGTATTCAAAAAGCTTAAATAGACGCGAGCAATCGCTAAATCTGGCGTGACACGTACGCGAGTCACGGTTATAAAAGCATTTGGTGCCCAACTACCGCCATCTCTCTGAAAAAGTTCTGCTAAATCTTGCTGGATTACTCCCGCAAACCGTTGTTGTCTCTTGCTTTCTGTTCCCATTTCTTATATCTTTTTAAACTACAAATCTTAAGCTTAACAAAGATAATAATAATCAAGAGAATCTTACGTTTAATAAGAAATGGATGGGACTAAAACAAAAAAAGACTTGTCGTGGGCATTGACAAGTCTTTGATCTAATATTAGTTTAAAACTGGATAGAATATATTTCTTTTAAAAGTTTTAAGACATTTTGGTCTATCATCATTTAGTTGTTTATTATTCGGTAATAAAAGCGTGAGTCAATACTCACTAATTTTTTTCTTTCATTTCCCCTTTACTTCAACAAACATAAGGGTTTAACTTAGACCTGCAAAATTTTTTTTACAAAAAAGTGAGTGCTTACTTATTTTTAGAGACGTTAATTTATGTTAAATAGCGTTAAAGGCGGTTTTTTGAAAAAATATAATTTTAAAAAATTAACAAAAATTTAAAATCAATTTTTGGTTTTCTTATAGATATGATTTAATGAGCGTTGTGATATCCAATGTCAAATGGTATTTTTGTGTTCTTAAATTTTTAGCATGAAAATTTGGCAAAAAAATATTGATGTAGATTCTTTTGTGGAATCATTTACCGTTGGCAATGATCGAGCGATGGATTTACAATTGGCTACTGCGGATGTTTTGGGCTCTTTAGCGCACACAAAAATGCTTAACAGCATTAACTTATTGAGCGATGAAGATTTGGCTTTAGTACAAAAAGAACTCAAAACCATTTATCAAGAAATTCAATCGGGAAATTTCACTATTGAAGATACGGTGGAAGATGTTCATTCGCAGATTGAAATGATGCTGACGCAACGCGTAGGCGAAGCAGGAAAGAAAATTCACTCAGGCCGTTCGCGCAATGATCAGGTTTTAGTGGACCTGAAGCTGTATTTCAGATTTGAAATCAAACAACTTGTTGATCAGGTCACAGCATTGTTCCAGCAATTGATTCGATTAAGCAATGAAAATAAAGACATACTGATTCCAGGATACACGCATTTGCAGATCGCAATGCCTTCATCTTTTGGATTGTGGTTTGCGGCTTATGCCGAAAGTTTAGTCGATGATTTGGAACTGCTGAAAGCAGCTTGGAACATCAGCAATAAAAATCCTTTAGGTTCGGCCGCGGGTTATGGTTCTTCATTTCCTTTAAACCGAAGAATGACAACCGACCTATTGGGTTTTCAGGATTTGAACTACAATGTGGTTTATGCACAAATGGGTAGGGGGAAGACGGAACGTGTATTGGCGCAAGCCATGAGTTCTGTCGCAGCGACGCTAGGCAAGTTTGCTATGGACGTTACCTTGTTTATCAATCAAAACTTTGGTTTTATCTCTTTTCCAGATCATTTAACGACTGGATCGAGCATTATGCCTCACAAAAAGAATCCAGATGTATTTGAGATTATGCGCGGACGATGCAATAAGATTCAGGCTTTGCCGAATGAAATTGCATTGATGACCACCAATCTGCCTTCCGGTTACCATCGTGAATTGCAATTGTTAAAGGAAAGTTTATTCCCTTCGTTCAAATCTTTGAACGATTGTTTGGAAATCTGCACCTTTATGCTTGACCATATTTCATTAAAAGATGCCATCTTGGAAGACCCAAAATATGATTATCTGTTTTCAGTCGAAGTTGTCAATAATGAAGTGCTAAGTGGTATTCCATTCCGCGATGCCTACAAAAACATTGGCGCAGCCATCGAATCAGGAACATTTAAGCCGAGCAAAACCGTAAATCATACCCACGAGGGAAGCATAGGCAACTTGCAAAACGATCAAATCGAACGTCAATTTAATGAAGTTGTTGCTGGTTTTAATTTTGAAAAAGTCGATCAGGCAATCGACGAATTAGTTCGATAAGTTATTTCTAAAAAAGAAAAAATCCCGGATCCAATTAAATGGATCCGGGATTTTTTTTGCTTTATCTTGCTACATTTCATTAATAAATTGTTGCCAAAATTTCTGCAAAACTTCTTTATCATTTGCTAGCAAAGCGGACAATGATTCCAGCCGTTTTGTTTTTCGGACTTTACCATTCTCCATGGCTTCTACTAAAATTTTGCCACTAGTCTCCATGTTGATTTTGATTCCAAAAAGCGGCTGCCCATTTTCATCGTATTCCATTTTGCTTAGAAAATCAGATGTAGGGAACGGAAACAATGTATTTTCAACAAGTTCTTCAAACTCACCGCTATCTTCTGATTGAAATATTTCAAGAAGAGATTGCAAAATTTCATTCATAGACTTATTTGTCGTCATCGGAAATTTTGTGAGAATGATTTCAAATGCTCTGTTTTCACTACTTACTTCGTAATTTTCTGGAAAATGATCTATCGAAAAAGTTTCTATTTTATTATTTTTTACATAGTAAAAGCTGATCGAGTTTGGACTACCGTCTTTCACTTCCGTCGGAAATTTTTGTGTTCTTAACAGTTCATCTCCTTCAAAAAGACTCCCCGTTATGTAGTCCTTTTCTTTGAAAATCTTTATTCTTAAGGGCGAGCTCATGTCTGAAATCTCAATTTCATCATTTACGATCTTCAGATTGATCCGGTTAAAGTAATGCATCGCGAAAATGTTGATTTCCGCTGCTGTGATGTTTTTGTTTTGATGAACCAGTTTGACCAAACCATTTTTCGTTTGTGGCAAAAATTCTGAACCATTTATGATTTTTCCATTTTCAATTTCTGATTTTTCGAAATAAGTGTAGTGCCTGTAATTTTCTAGTTGTTCTAGGATATCAAACGAATATTGGAATCGGAAAGTTCCTTTTTCGTAATAATCCACAAGGTATATGTCATCAATCAGGTTATGAAGGGTAAAATAACCATCGTAAGGTTCACCATTTTTGTAAGTTCCTAAATAACTTTCTTGCTCTTTTTCTGCAATCGTAAAGTTAAAATATTCAACGGAAGCGATTTGGTTATTTTCATATCGCTCGATCAATTTTGGTTCCGAATTATAGCTGTCAGTGAATACCGTCTTTTCGACTAATTCGCCATTGCGATATACCCATTTCTCTTCTTTGCTGATTTGCGTTCCATCCATTATTTTTCCATCCTTATAGCGGCTTTCAAAAACTAATTTACCATCAGTATAATAGTTGTAATATCCATCTAATACGCCATTCTTCATTTCAAATTCTTCTTTGACTTCATCGTCAAAGAAATTAGCGAATACTTTTTGAACGCCCTCTTGTTTCCCGTTTGTATAGTGATGCAATTGATATGTTTCAGCGCCATCGATAATAAAATAGCCATCGAAAGGTAAATCGTCTTTATAGTATCCCTCGTAAAGCGTAATCGTGTTTGTTTCGCGATCTTTTACTGTTATTTTTCCTTCTTTTTTACCGTTTTTAAACGTGTAGAACAATTGATTATATCCGAT
This sequence comes from Sphingobacterium hungaricum, assembly GCF_015210005.1. Lineage (GTDB taxonomy): Bacteria > Bacteroidota > Bacteroidia > Sphingobacteriales > Sphingobacteriaceae > Sphingobacterium > Sphingobacterium hungaricum. The sequence goes on along the minus strand of NZ_MU158698.1, from coordinate 1,201,687 downwards.
AACTGTAGTGAATTCTCCATCGTAGGGCATTCCTTCTCGATACAATTGAGTGCTTTGCGTTCTATCAGCTAAATTGTAATTGATGACTTCAGCTAATTCTCCATCTTGGTATTTTTGTTCGGATAGGATTTCACCCTTTTCCGAATAGAGTGTGCGTTTTTCGTATTCATTTTGCGACCGCATTTCTTTCATCTCTTGAACGGAAATTGCGACTTGGTTATTGGTGTAATAGTCAATATCAACATATTTCTTAGCAATGCCATCATCTTCAAACGTCACCGAACTAATCAGTTTCCCATTTTCGTCCCAATGTTTTTTTGAAACAATTTTACCATTTGAATAGTCTGTGTTTTCAAATTTGGATTCAGCTGCTTTTTGACCGTTTTTCCAATAGGTAACTTCTAAATAAGAAGTTTTTGGTGATTCGTCTTCTAGCGTTACTTCTGCTGTTGCTACGGGTCCTTCGTAAGTAATTACCGAAGGTTCCGTCATTTCTTCAAATCGATCATAATAGGATTCAGGTTTTGGTGGATTAAATGTTCCTGAAAAAGTGTTGGCATCGATTATTTCTCCCGAAAACAATTCCTTTCCTTTCAGAAAAATGCTAATCTTCGATTTTTTGCCATTTTCGTCGTAGCTGATTTTTTTCCAAACGCTTCCATCCTGATTGTAATAGCTAAGCTCCTTTATTGAGCTTTCATTGTAATATTGTCTTGAATTGCTATCAAATCCATTTTCTTCATAATAATACACATCGCCTACAAAGTGATCTTCTTTGCTGTCCTTGATATAAGCTTGAAATTGGAGATTCCCATTTTTGTAATAATCTTTTAGCAATTCCAATTCTCCGACTTTTGCCAAAGGCATCGGCCTATAAAAAGAATGGTTGGCTTTTGAAGTTTCATTCCAATCCTGGTCGAAGTATATGGTGTCCTGTGCCTTCGCAATGGACGACATAGAAAGTGCAATTAGCATCATATAAAGATGGCTCCTCATAGTATAGGTTTTAGGGTGTACGAATTTATTTTCCTTTAATTGCCTTAATAATTCCTTCTAGATTTTCATTGAAATCAAGCATTTGAGCAAATAGTTTGTCATCCTTCGCTAATCCGCCATGCTTATTATTCTTCCGGAAGATCTCTTTGATTTCTTCCCAGCGGGTTTTTTCTTCAGGCGTCATTTGCTTTGCTAGTTCTTTTAACTTCAATAAATTTGATTCCGTATCGGCAGTTAAAGTCTGCGACTCACTTTCATAATGCGCTAAAAGTACTTGGTCAACCTCTTTATCATTCATCATCGGAATGACCTGCGCGACAAGCTTACTCATGTTACGATAAGATCCCTGCATTTTAAAAGGAGGCTCGGTTCGGTAACTATCTTGCATCGCGGCGCTTTGAATGTAATTTTGATTTACTTTGATCACGACATCGCGAATTTTCAAAATGTGCTTTAAAACAGCAATAAAATCATCTACTTCTTGCTTCAAATAATTTCCTTCCAAATCAGGCAATTGTTCGCCTCTATTCTGAACAAAATCTACTAAAGCATAGAAATCTTTGAACGATTTGCTTGCAATTTTTTCTAAATATACATTTTCTATAGCAGCATTTTCGATTAAGCTTAAATTGAAAACAGCTTCCGTATCGCCAATAACATCACCCAGATTGTACACATCCGCGCGATTGGCCAACATGTCCGGAATCTGGAATTTACTTCCGCTTTCGGTATACGGATTCCCAGCCATCACAATGCAAAAACGTTTGCCACGCAGGTCATAGGTTTTACTTTCTCCTTCGAAAATGCCATCAATTTTTCTTTGGCCATCGGCCAAAGAAATAAATTTCTGAAGAAATTCTGGATTCAAATGCTGAATATCATCAAGATATAGCATCACATTGTCTGCCATTTCGAATGAAAGATTTATCTTTTTCAATTCTTCCCGTTCTCCTGAAGTTTTTGCCTCAACTGGATCAATGGAAGTTATCGAATGACCGATGGTCGGCCCGTTTATCTTGATAAAATGAAGACCCATTGTTTTGGCTAAATATTCCATCAGGGTAGTTTTACCATAACCTGGAGGAGAAATCAACAACAACATTCCCATTCTTGCGGTACGCTTATTGTCGCCTGCTGCCCCCAATTGTTTTGCTAAGTTATTTCCAATCAAAGGGAAATACACATCGTTTATCAATTTATTGCGGACAAAAGAAGTCAATACTTTTGGTTCGAATTCCGATATTTTTAATTCCTTTTCGTAAGACTTGCTTAGCTGTTCTTTAAGTTGCGTGAAGGCTTGGAAACGAGGTACATTTACTTGCGTGAATGTATCTAACTGCGATACAAATTGATGATAATTGATTTGGATAGATCCATTGTTTAGTGTTGGATGGTTTCCTTTCAGTCCATCGATCATTAAGGCATCTTTGCCGAATATCAATTCGTTTTCATCATTCGGGAATAACAACTCGGTCGCCGTTTCTTCGATATGTTTTCTATACTGTTCGTAGTTTTCTTGATCATCAATAAACGAGTTCAGCCAATTCAATGCCAGATAGTAGCGGTCCACCAATGCAAATTCTTCGTTAAGAATATCATGCTCAAAATCCTTGAATGCTTTTTTGCTCTCCAAATAACGCACGAATTCTTGCTTTAAATGATCGGCGGCCTCGCTCAAAGAGAATTTTCCGAATTTCGTAAATGTTTGAAACAAATAATGTGAAATCGAATGCGCATTTATGTTCGTGAATGCCGTCAGCGAATCCCATTTTTTATATTGTTCCTCTATATTTTCTATAACGGATTCATAGCGTTTTGAATTAGGAAATGTTTTCAAAACAGCATGCGTAGAATGGATCAATCCCAATAGTTTCTTTCTGTTTTCTTCAGCCAAAGAATGCCAGAAAAGCTGAGCAGTCGCGCGCGTAGCGGCATCGTACCGAAGCAAATCCAGCTTCATGTCCAGTTCAAGCAAGGCGCTGTAAATTTTCAGCGCATCGAAATTGTGAACACCTTTAATGTAGGATTCGGTATACGATTGTTCTACCTGACGGTTTATGAATTCTTCGGCATTGAAATTTTCCGGTGAATCTTTTCCTGCTAGAAATGTTTTATAAGCCAAATAGGATCCCCGATAAACCGCGGCATTTTCCGAAACCAATTCTTGTTCCCATATATCTTGGAAAGCCGTGATTTCGCTGTTTTTGACCAGTTGGTAGAAGCTTGTTCCGGTCAGATGGTAATACAGTTCATCATTTCTTCGGAGCAGAGTCAAGCTTAAAGATTGATTGTTGACAGAGAATTTATGTTTGCCAAGGGCAATGATATTCTCGCCGTCAACATACAATTCGGTTTTATCACGCAGAATACGAAGCGCATCCTCTTGAGATTTTTTTAACTGGTTTTCTAAGTTTTCAGCTTTCGAAACATCATTTAATGTTTTGAGTTCCGCAATCAATTGGCGGATTTTGTCAATCATTAAATCAGAAGAATAGAAGCTCAAAATTTCTTCTCGCGAAGCGAATGATTTGGATTTGTTCTCGATATTTTTTAGTACACGAATTCCGATTTGTTCCAGCGAATTTGTGCGCTTATTGATCTGCTCAATCAGCTGTTCGCGCTTGCTGTTAAACGCTTTGATAATTTCGTCTCGCTTATCTGCAATTTTCAGTGAGAAATCATCAAATTCTGAGAATTTGCTCTCGATCTCTTCGAGTTGAACGACAATCTTCGTGTAGTATTCTTCCGCTTTTTCGGCCGTTGTCGAAAGCTCTAAATAGTTAACGACAGATTGCTCAATCAAAGTCAGCTGTGCAGAAAATTCTGCAATTGCTTCCTTGCTTTTCAGCGAATTTAATTTTCTGGTTAATTGCGCACGCACTTCATTCAACAAAGAAAAAATAACTGATATTTTTTCGATGATCTTGGTTGTTTGTGTGGCGTCCTCGATTTTCAGGCTATTCAGAATATCGATCAGTAACTCCAGCTCACTCGAAATCTGCGTATTTGCTTCTTCGACGGCTCTGGCGTCAAAAACTTTCGTAATGTTTTCTACGTTTTGTTTTTGTTCAGCTACTTTCAATTCATAAGGCGCCAATGCTTCATCTCGCAATAAGAATTCGATGGTCTTGGCAGAAAGATCCTCCGTAATGCCATTGAGCTGTTCCAATAGTTTTTCTACACGATCTAGATCAATGTATTTGACATTTTTCAGATCAATAACTTCGCCCTGAAGCCTACGCGCATCCGCCAATTGATGAACCAGCTGATCCAGTTTCTCAACAACAGTGCTGTTGATTTTGAAATTCAGTTCTTCGAGTTTTTTATCGGTCGCTTGAAGGATTTCAAGCGCATGCTTTCGTTGCGCCTGAACTTTGACAAACTCGTCAATGGCTGTATTGGCAACCCCTTTAATCTGAGTTAAAGGTTCGCCCAGATTATGCAGTGCCGGATCGTTTATCCAAAAATAGGAGTCGAGCAAAGCATTCGATTTCTTTAAAATATCCTCATACAAACCTTCGTAAGAATCTTCCTTGTTGATCAATTGGACAACTTCCTGCACCTCGGCCATCGCTTGCACAATCTGTTTGTTCCCAACTTTATATAAAGGATCATCTTTGCGTTCCTGGTTTTCTTTCAGTTCGGCCATGTAAGGCGTTTCCCAAATCTGAACTTGATGATGACGTGTAGCTTCTGCTTCTGTACGGAAGTATATCAAACTTCCATCTTTGAAAATCGTAAATCCATTGCATACAATCGGTGTTTCGACAGATTGCTGAATGATGTTGTACGACATCAGGATGTAGGTATTGGTTTCTGATTGCGTAAAAATATATAAGTAATCTTCCCCGTTTGGCGAAGCAATTTTGCGCAGGAATGAAAAGTTCTCATGCTGTCCATCAAAGACTTTATGCGTTCCGTTCTGCAAATAATACCCATTGGAGAAAATAATCCCTTGGTTATCCGGCAACAGTATCGCCGATTGGTTGAGCGATTTTAGGTTAACAACTTCCTTTGTGCGCTGATTAAAAACGTAGGCGCGGAATTCCTCTTGATAAGGTTTGATGCGAATGGCAATCAGGTTGCCTAAATCTGCATAATAATATTCAGCATCATCCAATTGCTGGTCGATATTCGTTACTTTTTCCGAATAAATTCCTTTTCCAGAATCCGTATTGTCTTCGATTTTAAATGTGATATCGCCGTGCAGGGCCTCGATAAACAACTTGTCTAAAATTGAAATATGTGGAAATTTTCCAAGCCGGCGGTCTTCCAAGGTGGTTTTGATCCAATCAAATTCAAATTGCGGTGCAATTTTTACTTCGTGGATGCTGCGGTCATCCTGATAAATCAGCTTTCCATTTTTGATCAGCCACTTGAATGCTTTTAAGTCTTCTGCATTTTTGCTGGTCTGGAAAATCATGTACAAATAATTTTCCGTCCTTCGGAATTTTGAGAAGATGGAGTCGCGGTAATATTTATAGAGATTTTGATAATCCGTGATGAAGTTGGTATCCTGAATCAAATCCAGTGATTGAGGAACAAACTGATTGTTCTCAAATAAATAGATGCTGAAAACATCATCTAATTTTATTTCTGTCCGCAATCCGAAATGCACGTTGTATCCAAAAATGCACAAGTTCTCTAAAGCCAAAATCCCACGAGCGACACAATTATTTTCTGTGGTGATGCGCTGATTTGCCTTTAGCACAAAGTTCGTCGAATTAAAAACTTCTTTCCGAGCTTCGTTTAATTGTTGCAATTTGGACGACAAATCTTCTTTTTGCGTTTGAAGGCGTCTCCGGATGATATCGTAAGCTCCTGATTCCAGGGTTTCTTTTTGTTCTGTTGTTTCTGCCATATAAACAATTTAAAATTGTTTTATTGAGTTTTTGTTGTGCACCTACGGAGCACAATTTTAATGGTTCCAATTTTGCTACAAACTTTTTGCTCCTACGGAGCAATTAATTGCGAGTCTTTTGCTATTGGAAATATCTTGCTTCTGCAAAGCATAATTAAATACACAATCTTTCTAAAATCATTCTGTTCTGTTTCCTTTAAAGCACCGTAGGTGCTAAATATTTGTAGCCCGATGTCAACAAGTTCAAAACGCGCTCCGTAGGTGCGCAACTAACCTTCCAAATCCTTGAACACATATTTGTCATCATAATCAATGCTGTAATCCTTTAACATTTTTCTATATTCTTCTTGAAAGGAAACTTTTTTATGGTGCTCTTTTTGATTAAGAATGTATTTCACAACATTGTCAATTTGAGAACGGCTATAACTAAATGCGCCATATCCTTCTTGCCATTGAAAGCGATGTTTCGTAAATCTTTCTTTGTTTACAAATTCTGAACTATCACTTTTTACTATCCTCATTAGATCCGAAATAGCCTGTGTTGGATTTAATACAATTAATAAATGAATATGGTTGCTTGCTGAATTAATTGCCAATAATTTATGTCCCTGATTTTGAATAATTCCTGTTATATATTTATGTAATTTTTCTTCCCAATCTAAACCAATTGTTGCCTCTCTGTATTTGACTGCAAACACAAAATGAACATATAATTGAGAATAGGTATTAGCCATTTGATAAATCAATTTTGGTTGTGCACCTACGGCGCACAATGCATATATTTTAAACGTTCTACAAATATCTTGCTCCTACGGAGCAAACTTTAATGTGTTATCTTATAATTTGAAAAAAACAATTTATTTTAAAAATTACATTATATATATCAAATATTTTTTATTTAAAGCACCGTAGGTGCTAAATGTTTGTAGCGAAAGTTAAATTCGTTTTTTTGGCGCGCCGTAGGTGCGCAATTAACCTTTTAATTTGCTTTTTATTATATGATTTACCCCAGCTTCTTATTTGAAATCCCTAAATTCTTGGCCATTCCAAACAATGAATTAATAAAACTGCTGTCTTCCGCATTCTCCTCGCTTGTCGCAGCTTGCTGTAATTTAATCAATGCTGCAGATACCGTTAGGTTTTTGATGTCATTTGATGAAATCCCATACTTATCAGCGAGACTTTTTATTTTCTCTCCCAAATCACCTTTTCCGTCAGGGCCAATCAATGCATTTTTAATATCTGTTGCATGTTTCGAATTATCGATCAAATGATCAAATCCTTTAGAGTTGGAAACCTGTTTAACAATATTCTCGAAGAACATCGTTTCGCCACCCACGATATCAATTTTAGCAGATTTCAATGCTTCTGATAAAACGCTTGCTTGTGCTGTCGCAATGTCTTTCTGGATATTGATATGAGCGAGCTCAATATCGCGCTCTTTTTGCAATTGCAACTTGAATTCTTCGTGATCTCTTCCGACGCCATCCAATTCCTTCATAGCTGTTGCTTTTTCGTGTATTCCTTTCGCTTCCGCTAAAGCTTTTTCACGTACGATTTCGGCTTCCATCAATCCTTCTTTACGCATTGCTTCAGCTTTTCGCTCAATGATATTTGCTTGCGCAGTTCCTTGTTTTTCTTCTGCATCTGCTTTCGCAACCATAACCTCTGCTTCCGATAATCCGATTGCAGCTTCTTCTTTTGCTTGTGCTTCCGCAATGATTTTACGCGCTTCTGCTTCTTTCGCAGAAGCTTCTTTTTTAGCATCTGCATCAATCAGCATTTCTTGTGCTTTTTTCTCAGCGATCTTTAATGCTGCATCCGCGTCAATAATTTTCTTAGCCGCTTCTTGCTCGGATGCAATTTTTGCAGCCTCAGCCGCTTTCACCGTAGAAATCAACCGTTCTTCTGCTTCTTGAGAAGCAGCAATTACTCCAGCTTGTTTCTTACGCTCCACTTCGCGGAATAACTCCAGGTCTTTGACACCTTGTTGTTCTTCGATAACGCCTTTTTCTAATTGAACACGTTCTTTGATCACATTCTGAATGCTCTTTTTCTCCGTTTCAATCGAACGTTCTTTATCAATCTGCGCTAAAGTAACAATGCGAATGCGCTCTGTTTCTTCCAATGCGCGATCTTTTTCTACACGTTCCGTTTCAATTGCATTGGTACGCAACTTATTTTTTTCTGCAATAATAATTTGGCGCAGTTTATTTTCTTCCTGAACAGCTAATTGCTCTTCTGTCGAAATGCGAACCGTTTCCGATTTCAAACGCTCTTCTTCACGCACTTTGGTGATTTCTGCTTCTTCGCGGGCTTTGATGTTGTCGATTTCGCGTTTCTGCTTCTCTTCTTTTTCAGCTAATTGTCGATCCAATTCCAAAATCGCTTCACGCGCTTCTACGTTCTGTTTCTTAATGACTTTTTCTTCTTCACGACGGATTAGATTGGCATTCATGTTTTGTTTAGCCGTCAATTCGGTAATTTTCTTAATACCTTCAGAATCCAAAATATTGTCTGGGCTCAAGAATTGCAATTCTGTTTGTTCCAAATAATCGATCGCACAGTCGTCTAAGATATATCCGTTCAAATCTGTTCCGATAATATTCAAAATTTCATCCCTAAATTCGCGGCGGGCTTCATAGAGTTCAATAAATTCAAACTTCTTACCTACCGTTTTAAGCGCTTCAGAAAACTTCGCTTCGAAAATACTTTTTAATGTTTCAGGGTCTGACGCACGGTCACAGCCTAAATTTTGCGCAACATTGATGACATCATCTACATTTTTGTTCACACGAACAAAAAATGCAACTTTAATATCTGCGCGGATATTGTCTTTACAGATCAATCCATCGCCCTGCATTCTGGCAATATCAATTTTCTTGACAGAAATATCCATGATTTCCATTTTATGGAAAACCGGAATAACATACATTCCCTTATTGAATGCAACTTTAGAGCCACCAACACCTGTTCTAACAATCGCTTTTCCTTGCGGAATCTTCTTGTAAAACATGCTGAGGATGACGAAGAAGGCGAAAATGCCAAATACGACCACGCCCACTGCAATTAGGACAATGCCAGTGATACCGTCTAAAAATAATAATGTGCTACTTGTCATTGGTTAATAAATTTATAGTGTTTATATAGTGTTTAATGTAATTTCTTTTTCTACGAAATAGATTTTGCCGTCTCCTGTTTCATTGGTCACGACTACCGTGTCGCCATAGGCAATCCGTTCTCCGTTTCTGCTTTTTACCGGAAGGCGGATCACATCCTGATTGATGACGATTTCAGCCGAACCAATGTTATCGCCTTGAATCGTGGATTTCATTTTGCCGACTCTGCCTAAATAATCATGTGCTTCTTCACCTTGATAACCCACTTTTTGGTAAAGTTTGACAACAGGGATCGTCACGTAATGCATTAAAAAATAAGTCAGCAAAAATATTGGAATCAATATTAAGACTGATTTCCAGCCATATTGCGATAGGCTCAATGCGATGGACGATGCAATGGTGATAATCCATCCGATAAATTTAAATAAGGTAACAATGACCATCATTGGTGCTTTTCCAATATTGATATAATCCATCGCCTTGCTCCAGAAAGAAGGTTCTCCGTCTGCATCTGTATCGCCATCCAGATCATCAGGAGCATCAATGTCTTGCATATCTGCGCCTTCAAAATCAACATTGGCTTCGCCAAACTCAAACCCGTCGCCCAACAGCATAGTGAACAGCCAATAGACCAAACTCAAACCCATCAAAAGAGTCATAATGGCATTGGGTAGGGGATGGAATAATATATCAAATACTTCGTTCATAATTTATTTTGATTAAGTTATTGAGTAATTTCTCGTTGGAAAGTACAAACAAGTTGAGTTGTAATACCTCCTGTCCCGCAAATACTCAATGAGTTGACTAATTGAAATCCTTCATTCCCTAACTCCTGAATTTTATGGTCTAATTCTTTTAAATCAAATTTATATTCCGTCCAATTGGCTTTGCCAAATAGTTCAACTACTTTAAATTCATATTTTCTCATAAACCAATCTTCTTTTTTAAAGTTTCTAATTCGGCCATTATCGTTTTGTCACGTTCTAGCGAATGATCAATCTTTTCATTGATTTGTTGCTCTGCCAGCTCGTTATACGCCTTTGCTAATGCTTGGTCTTCTTCGGCTTTGGCCTTCATGCGTTCAAGCATTTGGATTGTGCTATTTGCTTCAATCTGTGCCATTTGCTGATTAGCCGTTTTGTTAGTTGCGCTCACTTTCTGTTTGGCTCTTAAAGTTGATAATTCTTTTTCCCATTTAGCAATATTAAATTTCAACACTGACAAGCTATTGTTAATTTCTTCGGCCGATATTTTGTGATTGCTGATTTCATGTTGCAGATTCGCAATTTCACTTAAAAGATCTTTTTTAATCTGTAGTGCTTCGATGACAAGTTGTTCAGCTTTGTTTTTGTCGATTTCACCTGCCTGCGCAATTCCTAAGATCTTTTTCGCTTTCTCTTCATAGCTGTCTGCCTCATTTGTTTTATCAACCACCCTGTTTTCTGAACGGATGATTAAGGCTCTGACTTTAGCGTAAGATTCTGTTGATTCCGCTAAATCTTGTTTCATATCACGAATTCCTTGTTCTGTTAACGCGATTGGATCTTCCATTTTCTCGACAAGCGCATGAATTTCGGCCTGTCCGATTTTTAAAAGTCGTTTAAATATATTCATCGTATTATTTTTTTGAAAAATCAATTAACTGTTCATAGTATTCGCTCATTAATAAGGAGAGCGAATTGATTGCTGCTTCAAATTCATTCTTGTCCAAATTGTGTATTTGGAGCGTGTACCTAAAAATTACTTTTTTGCCATCTTCTGTCAGTGCGAAAGCACCATGAACGATGTCCCGATTTTTAATCAACAGGGATTTAAAAATTTCTTGCGAATCGGTAGATAAGGTAAAAAGGTATTGTTCGAAGATGATGATGGGATCAGCAACGCCTATAATTAAATTGCGTATGCCATCCGATTCATTTTCGATTACAAACACCCCTTCGTTTTCATCTTTTGAAACAATCAAAAAATCTAAGTCGGTGATAAAATTTTCCACTTTTTGGAAGTTCATGGCTAATAAATTTATATATTTGCTTATAATATTTGCATAAAGATAGTAAATGCAAAAATATTTTGCAAAATAAATTTTAAAATAATTTCATACATGAGTCAGATTGGTGGCAATATAAAAAAGCTAAGAAAGGTAAAAGGATTGAGTCAACAGGCTTTTGCGGATATTTTTAGTCTTTCTCGCGGAAATATTTCGTCTTACGAGGAGTTAAGAGCCGAGCCTAAAATTGAAGTTATTTTACATATTGCAAATTATTTTAGCATACCTGTTGATTTGCTTTTGCAAAAAAAATTGACAGTCAACGAAATTGTTCACTTCGAAGACCACTTCAAAGAGGAGGGCTCGCAGACAGCTAAAAATTCATTTGCCCAGATTCCATTCTTAGGGAAAGAACAAGCTCAAAATATACAGCAATTCGATTCAGACTGGACAAAACTTCCTAAAATCAGCTTTCCAATTTTTAGCTCAAAGCCTTTGCTAGCCATTCAAGACGAAGGATTAATTCCTAAGCCCATCGACTTTCCGTTTGAAGAACATTCGATTTTGTTCTTCGAGCAGCTTCATGTCGAAATCTTGCATACATTGGATCATCATTTCGGATTTTATATTCATGGCGATGATTTCTTTTTTGGAAATTATCATGCTGAAGGAAAACACATTGAAATTCAGCTGAATGAATGGAAAAAGGCTGTTTTTGAAGAAGGGGAAATTACAAGATTCTGGAAATTGATTGCAAAATTTGATAAAATTCATTAACCCTTGTGAAGCATCATAGTGCATGAAGGTTGTTTTTGTAATTCTAGTATCTTTGCATAGTTTACTGGATTAAAAAATGCAAAAGAAAATAACATACCCGTATAATTCCAATTATCCATCAATCGCCGACCTAAAGAAAAAGGCAAAATCTAGAATCCCCAAATTTGCTTTTGATTATCTTGAAGGCGGTTGTAACGAAGAGCTGAACCTTGCGCGGAACGAATCGGATTTTGATGACATTTACCTTAAGCCACAATATTTAAAACCTTATAAAGGAATAGATATGTCCAAAACCTTATTTGGTCATACCTATTCAGCTCCTTTTGGAATTTCTCCGATCGGTCTTCAGGGATTGATGTGGCCGAATGCTCCAGAAATTTTAGCGAAAGCAGCGGCGAAAGAAAATGTACCGTATATTTTGAGTACTGTTTCTACCAGCAGCATTGAGCGCATTGCGGAAGTGTCTGGAGGAAAAGCATGGTTTCAGTTGTATCATCCAACAGAAAATTCACTTCGTGACGATATTATTCGGCGTCTTCAAGTCGTTGAATGTCCGGTTTTAGTTGTTCTTGTTGACGTTCCTTCATTTGGCTTGCGCTATCGTGAAATCAAGTCTGGATTGTCAATGCCTCCAAAAATGAATATTCAGAATATTTTCCAAGCAGCGATTCGCCCGACTTGGGGAATCAAGACCTTAAAGCATGGCATACCTTCTTTCGCGACGCTAAAGCCGTATATGGAAAAGGGCTTGGACATGACGCAGCTTGGGCAATTCATGAATCGCACATTCACTGGCAGGGTTGATGTACAGAAAATCCAGGCAATCCGTGATATGTGGAAAGGTCCGCTGGTTCTAAAAGGCATCGTGACGGAAGAAGACATGGAAGCTGCGATTGCTATAGGCGTCGATGGCGTTATCGTTTCGAACCATGGAGGAAGGCAAGTGGATGCTGGAGAATCTTCCATCGTTTCTTTGCAAAAATTGACTCGGAATGCTAGTTATTCGCAAAAGCTGACGATTATGCTGGATGGCGGTATCCGCTCGGGCGTGGATTTGGGAAGAGCGTCTGCTGTTGGTTCTGAATTCAATTTTATGGGCCGTCCATTTATGTATGGAGTTGGAGCTTTAGGAAATCAAGGCGGAGAACACACCATTAATCTCTTTAAAGCCCAATTGCAACAGGTGATGCAACAATTGTCGGTTGAAGAGCTTCATCAATTTAAGGATCGCTTGATTGTTTAATAATACCAGACTGGAATTTTGAAATGTTCTTTTTAGTTGAAGGATTTGTTAATTAAAATTATGGGTTAAAATTTAAATAGTGGTACTCCTTAATTAAAAATATACTCAAAATTTTAAATAAGGTGTTTGCTTAATTAAAAATATTTGACAAATTTTAAATAAGGAAAATATTATTTAAATTTGATTGAATAATATTGATTAAAATTGAAAAAATTTATTTCAGGCACCTATATAAACCAAGGATACTATTCAAGTTTCCAGCCAACACCGATAATGCGGCAATGGTATCTAGAGGATATGGAAATTCAATATCTTCTTTCTGACGCATATCTTCAACTCGGTCGATTGGATATGTATTCAGAATACATTCCTAACATTGATTTATTCATTAACATGCATGTTGCTAAAGAAGCTACGCAAAGCAGCAAAATCGAGGGAACACAAACAAGCATTGAAGATTCGTTCTTATTACGAGAAGAAGTCGAATACGAGAAGAGAAATGATTGGAATGAAGTCAACAATTACATCTCTGCAATGCATTTTGCAATCGAACAAATAAAAACGTTGCCATTTTCTTCAAGATTAATTAGAAATATCCATCAGATATTGCTGGAAAGCGTACGGGGGGAACATAAACTTCCAGGAGATTTTCGGACAAGCCAAAATTGGATAGGTGGAGCAACTATAAATGACGCTGTATTTATTCCACCAGTTCATACGAGTATTCATGAATTGATGACCGATATCGAAAAGTTTGCTCATGATGAGACAAAATTTTTCCCAGATTTATTAAAAATTGCATTGATTCATTATCAATTTGAAACCATACATCCATTTTTGGACGGCAATGGACGAACAGGAAGATTATTGATTCCGCTTTATTTGGTAGATAAGGGTATTTTAAAAATGCCAATCCTATTTCTTTCCGATTTTTTTGAGCGAAATCGAATGCTTTATTATGATAATTTATCAAGAGCAAGAACAAATAATGATATTAAACAATGGTTTAAGTTTTTTTTGGTAGGAATCACACAAACCGCTAAAAACGGAATTGCTTCTTTTGATTCAACATTGAAGTTGAAAAAGGAAAAGGAAGAATACATCCAAAAAAATAGCAAAAGACCTATGCATTTATTAAAAGTGCTGGATCAGCTTTTTCAGAAACCTATTATCAATGTACAGCGCATTCAGGAAATCACTTCAGTATCATTGCCTACTTCCTATAAAATTATTGATGAACTAGTCGGATATGGAATTTTGAAAGAAATGACAGGAGGCAGAAGAGGCCAGCGATATGTATTTGAAGCTTACATGAGTATATTTTAGAATACATTAAACAAAAAAATCATTCAACACTGTTGAATGATTTTTTTGTTTAAATAGCTTGACGGATACGAAAAGCTTAATTTTCTGAATAGTTCTCTTTCTTCGGAAAGACCAGCGAAGCGATGATACTCAACGCTAAAATACCTACAATCACAATTAATGAATGCACCGTTGTAAATCCTAATTGTTCCAGATAACTATGCAATAACATTTTCAAACCGATAAATATCAATAAGAAAGCTAATCCAACTTTTAAGTAATGGAATTTATCAATGATGTTAACTAATAAAAAGAACATCGAACGCAATCCTAAAATGGCGAAGATATTTGAAAAGAATACGATATAAGGGTCTTTTGTGATTGAGAAAATTGCAGGAATGGAATCCACTGCGAAAACTAAATCCGTAAACTCGATAACTATTAAAACCAAGAAAAGAGGAGTCATGTATTTGACACCATTTTCCACATGGAAGAATTTACCGCCATCTAACTTCGGAGTGACTCTGAAATGTTTGGACATGAACTTGACAACTGGATGATTCTGAGGGTCGACCTCTTCGTTTTTGTTTCTGTCCAAATACATTTTAATACCTGTAATCACAAGGAATCCACCGAAAACATATAGAATCCAACCGAATTTTGCGATTAAAGCTGCACCTACGAAAATAAAGATACAACGCAACACAACAGCACCTATAATTCCCCAAACCAATACTTTGTGGTAATATTTCTCAGGAATACCGAATGAGGTAAACAGCAAGACCATCACGAAAATATTGTCGACAGATAACGCATATTCAACAACATAGCCTGTCAGATATTCTAAGCTTAAGTTTTTGTTGTAAATGTGGATACTTGCCGCTAAATCATCAGGTATGATTTTAATGTTGTGGAAATTTTTCTCGATAATCTCATTTAAACGCGCGAAATCATGAATGTTATGGAGTTCATTACCCCAGAAATAAAGAATGGCAGCAAATCCCAAGGCAAATAATACCCAGATTGCGCTCATAATAGCAGCCGCTTTGAATGAAACGGGTTTATCGCTTTTAGAAAACATTCCTAAATCGATAGCAAGCATTAGGACTATAAAAATAATAAATCCTATAAAAAACATTAATTCGTGACTCATAATTTATTTTTTTCTTTCAGTTGTAAAACGCACTAATTGTTGTAAACCAGTTTTATATTCATTGTTTGGAAATTCCTCTAAAATAGCAAATGCTTCGTCTTGATACGCATACATTTTTTGTGTTGCGTAGTCCATTCCTCCACTAGCTCTGACAAATTCAATCACCTCGGCTATTTTATTGCGGTCTTCATTATGATTTTTGACCAGATTGATAATCCGTCTTTTTTCTGATTTCGATACGTTTTGTAACGCATAAATCAAAGGCAAGGTCATTTTCTTTTCTTTGATGTCATTGCCAATCGGTTTTCCGACGTCGTCTAATCCGAAGTCAAATAAGTCATCTTTGATTTGAAATGCAATGCCGACTTTTTCTCCGAAAAGGTGGAGCTTTTGTACCATTTCGGCAGATGCTCCGGATGATGATGCTCCGGAAGCACAGCAAGAAGCAATTAAGGAAGCTGTTTTTTTACGAATAATTTCGAAATAGACAGACTCCTGAATATCCAATTTTCTTGCTTTTTCAATTTGAAGCAGTTCGCCTTCGCTCATTTGCTCGACAGCTTCAGAAACGATGCGCAACAAATCCAATTCATTGTGTTTTACCGAAAGCAAAAGACCTTTTGACAACAAGTAATCCCCAACCAGAACGGAAATTTTATTTTTCCATAATGCATTTACTGAGAAAAAACTTCTACGTTCGTAGGCATCGTCTACCACATCGTCATGCACCAAAGATGCAGTATGCAATAGCTCGACTAAAGAAGCTCCGTTGTATGTTGAATCATTGATTTTGCCACAAAGACCTGCTGAAAAAAAGACAAACATGGGTCTCATTTGTTTGCCTTTAGTTTTTATAATGTATTGTGTGATGCGGTCTAAAAGAGGAACCGAACTTTTCATAGAAGCTTTGAATCGCTTTTCAAAACTTTTTAGTTCTTCTTGTATGGGTTTTTGTATTTCTTTTAATTTCAGCATGTACATGGTCTATTACAAAGAATAGAGAATAATAATTTGGTATAAAAATAACAAAATTAATGTTCTGCGGCGATAGTATTTTCTAAGTCTTCAAACCATTTTTCTCCATACGTACGAATTAATGGGTCTTTTAGAAATTTGTACACTGGAATTCCCAATTCTTTGCCGAACGTACAAGCATCGCTGCAAATATGCCAGCGGTCATAATTTAGTACATCAAACTCCGGATAATGTGTGGTACGAATAGGGTAGAGGTGGCAGGAAATAGGTTTTTTCCAATCAACAGCACCTTCTTCATACGCTTTTTCAATACCACATTTCGTAATGCCATTTTCCCAAATGACGTAGGCACATTCTTGATTGACATCCACGCAAGTGGTCGTCAAATCTCCATCCATATCAACAACACTTGTGCCTTGTTCTTCAATTGCCTTGATTCCTTTTTCCGTTAAGTAAGGTTTTACTTTCGGATATATTTCTTCTAGGATAGCTTTTTCTGAAGCCAATAATGGAGCTCCAGAATCACCTTCCACACAGCAAATGCCTTTACATTTTGTTAAGTTGCACACGAATTCATTTTTAATCAAATCTTCGTGTACGAGAACATTTCCTACTTCAATCATTTTTAAAACTTATTTTGAATAACTAACCCGTTCGCCAAGCGGATATTTTAATCCATCAGCACTGACCAATTCCATGACAACTGAACCGCCGATTCGAATCTCAGCTTCTGCTTTCACTGGAATGCGATTGCCATCATTCGTTACCCAAAGATACAAACGGCTGTCTTTTTTAAAGATTCGGCCGGGCTTTATTTCTGGACTAAGTTTAATGCAATCCAAAGTGCCCAGACTGGTTTTTATTTTCTCCGTGCCGACATACTTTACACCCAATTGAGCGACTTCATCATTTAAGAAATAGGTAATCGTAAATACGTCACCCACTTTTAACCTCGACAAGTCTAAATTTCTGGCGAAATAATATGCGGATAACAAATCAAAAGTCTGATTGACTGGACTAGTGAATTTTCCTTTTTTTCCGTTTACCGTCTTTTTCGGATGGTCAAAAGAAGCGTATTCTATCCTTCTGTAATTCCCTTCACGGATATTTTCAGTATATAAATAAGGCAAATATGTCTTTCCGTCAATGTACGAATCGTATTGATTTTTTACCGTATAAAAAGCCGATACCGCACCGGCTGTTTCGCCGAAGGCGGAAAGATGATAGGTGTTGGTACTGCTGAATTTATATTTCGATTTATTCACGCTTAAATTTCCTACAGCGCCTGAAAGAATCCCGTAACGCAGTTTGTAGGATAGTTTTTCGCCCTCTTTGAATGTTGGATTTGGCAAATACGGAAGAGATTGAGAATAAGTCGCTGAAATCATCATCATACAAACTCCCAAGAGTAAAAATAATTTATTCATATACTAAGGACAGATTTTACTTAAAATAGTTTAAGTTTTTCGCTTAAAAATTGGAACCGTGGAACAAGGTTCACCATACATAATACTTTTTGCCACTTTGGATAGGTTGGCTGTAAATTTCACAAATGCAGATTCTGGAATGGCAATATCGCCACATCCTTTAATAACTACACGTTGGTCTTTGAAGGCTTCCATGTCGATGCGATTCAGCTCATCTTGAAAAAGGAATTGGTAAATCACTTGTTCATCACCAAAATTCACGCTTAATGCAAACGGCTCTAATTTATTAGCCAATAGCATATATGCCCATGTGGGAACAATCGCATCCGTCGAACAGATGATACCTACATGTTTCCCTTCGTACTGCTCCCAGTTATGTGTTTTAACGAATTCTCTGAAATCTTTTTCTTTCAAAATCAGCCCATGAAAAAGGTTTTCTTTTATATCATAAATATAAATTTCCTCTTTGGGCGCATAATGAGCTAAGTCTATCGTTAATAAGCCACTCTGAGCAACTTTATTGACAATTGTCTCTTGAATTTCCATTTTCTTATCAAAAAAAAACCGGACAAAATAGTTGTCCGGTTGTAAAGTTACTTATTCTATCTTAATAGAATCTAATTCGATTGTCATCAATGTCTGCCTTGTCTGTAAGCGCTTTATAGATACCGCTCCATGCACGTTGTGATTGTACTGATAAAGCTTGTTTCTGTTGTGCTTTAAGGTCGTCTCCAGCTAATTCTTTTGGATTAACAAAAGAAGCGACTTGAACTGCATACACACCTTGATATCCTTCGATAGATTTAGAAGGTTTGTTTGGTTGCAATCCGAAAACAGTTCCAATAACCGACCCTTCTAAAGCGATTCCAGGGATAACTGGATTTGCTAAAACAACATTGTCAACTTGTATTGCTGCTTTGCCTAGCTTTTGCGCAGCTTGGTCAATTGACGTTGCACCAGCTAACGCATTGTCCATTTTCTCTTTTAGCATTCTCGCTTTCACCTGATTTCTAACCGCTGGCTCGATTTCTGATTTTACAGATGCTAATGGCTGAAGACCTTTTTCTTGGATATCAACCACGCGAGCTACGATGAAATGATTGTCAGTTTCATATACTTTATCAGAAATATCTCCTTTTTCAGCTTCAAAAGCCCAACGCAATAATTCTCTTGGAATAGCTGTGCTGTTCAATGAATTATCCATTGGTAAGGTACGAGCAGATTTTTCTACTTTCAAACCTTGTTTGTTTGCTTGGTCTACGAAGTTTTTGCTGTCAACAGATGAAAAGAATGAATTTGCTTTTGCATAAGCATCGTCTGTCGTTGTTTTACCAGAAATGATTGCTTTGTCAATCACCGCTACTTTAGCGATTTTTGAATTACCGATTAAACGTTCAATTTTGATAACATGCACGCCAAATTGAGTTTCAACAACTTTAACTTCGCCTGCTTTTCCAGAAAATATAGCATTTTCAAATTCAGGAACCATTCTTCCTCTTGCGAAAGTTCCTAAATCACCGCCGTTAACTTTACTTGCTTCATCTACGCTAAATTGAATAGCTAATGGAGCGAAGCTTTCGCCTTTTTCAAGTAATCCTTTAATCGAGTCAGCTTTTAATTTTGCTTTGTCAATACCACCTTCAGCAGTTGCATTCAATAAGATGTGACTAGCTTTTACTGAATCAGGGCTGAATTTAGATTCTAAAACTTTTGCAATTTCATAACTTCCGTTTGATAAGTAAGGACCAACAGTTGTTCCCGAAGCGACATTGAAAACAACAGAATCCAATGCTGGATTCAATTGTCCTTTGCTGTAGTATTTAACAGGAAATTTAGTGTCGGAGTTTACAGAAACAAATAATGAGTCGTTTGTTGAAGTTTGCAATTCAGTTTTAAGCGTATTAATTGCAGTAAGCGCTGCTGTTGTATCCGCTTTAGTCGGTGAAGCATCAAACAAAACGTACTCTAAAGAACGAGTTTCTTCTTGATTGTTAAAACCGTTTTTATGTTTGTCGTAATATTCTTTGTAATCAGCATCTGTTAATTTGATTTCAGAATCTTTAACAGATGAATAATCTAGCATTACGTATTTGAAGTTTGCCAATTTATTGCGTTGGTTGTATTCTTCTTGAGCTTCAAGTTTAGTTACAAATACGCTGTTGTTAAGCAAGCTTGAATATTTTTGGTTCAAACGGTCATTTCTCACATTCTCTAATAATGCTTCCCATTGTTGTCTAACTTCTGGATTTGATTTTGATTGAGCGATTACATTGTTTAATGTAGCTCTGTCAAATTGCCCATTTTGAGGGTTAGTGAATGTTTGAAGGATTTGAGGGGAAGGATTTGGACCTGTAACTAAAGAATTTAATTCATCAGCACCTAATGTAAGACCAATTTTCTCAATTTCTTGTTTCAATAATTCTTGAGAAAGAAATTGATTCCATACCTGTTGAACTGCATAATTTCTGATTTCTGGAGTAGCAGCACCGCCACCCATTTGTTGTTGAAAGTTTGCTGTAGTTTGGTCTACTTGTGCATTGAATGTTTGATAATCAATTGATTCTCCATTGACACTACCGACTTGGTTTTGGTTTTTCATCCAAAATGGAGTTCCATAATTAATCAAATCCCCAAGTAAAAACGCAACAATTGCTAAACCGATGATGAATATTACCAACCCTGCTCGGTTACGCAAATAGCTCATTAATCCCATATTCTATATACTGTATTTATTTGTAAAAAGCTTTATTTAAGTAGTTTAATTGACCTCTACTGAAAACAAGGCGCAAGATACAATTTTTAATAAAAAAAAATGTATTTTATTTAATAATTGGCGCACTAAACTAAATTCCTAATTTCCAAAAGATGGGAATGCCGAATTTTCTGTAGGGATAATGTAGCCGGTCATGCTT
Organism: Sphingobacterium hungaricum; assembly: GCF_015210005.1. Classification (GTDB taxonomy): domain Bacteria; phylum Bacteroidota; class Bacteroidia; order Sphingobacteriales; family Sphingobacteriaceae; genus Sphingobacterium; species Sphingobacterium hungaricum. The sequence goes on along the minus strand of NZ_MU158698.1, from coordinate 1,180,932 downwards.
TCCCCATCGATAGCATTGAAATTAAGGTCTGATTCAAAAGAAGTTGCATATAGACTTCCTCTTGAATCTTTGAAATCGAAAACAATTGGAACGGTATTGTAGTATTTCGCATTCTTTTCGTCATAGAACAATTGTTCGGTCTTAATGACAGAGCCATCCTGCATATTGACAACCACATTTTTCCGGAATTCGGTTAATCCTTGAGCCGGCTTCTGGATTGCATAATCCGATTTGATACGTTGTGTCTCTTTTTTGTCCGGTCCATAAAAAATAATAAGAATCCCTTTTGGAAATTCAATATTTCCCATGCGAACTGAATCTGTATACTCGCGCATTTCGGGACTCGTCATCTGTGCTTTCACAAGCGATGAATCACTGTAAATGACGGTTACGTGCTTAGAAATGTTGACTTCTTCTTCCTGCTTGATGTTCGCAAGCCGATCGATGTCTTTCATGTCATTTTCACAGCTAACAAAAATCACCATGCCGAAAAGCATGATGATCGTGTATTGTATAATTTTTTTTATATGTGAATAGACTAACATATTTCTAATCATAACTTCTTCTCATAAACCAGGTGTCGTTGATTGTGAAACCTAAGTTTATGTTAATGTATCGTTCTCGAACTAAATTGTTCGTCATCGTTCCTTGTTGTCCAAATTCAGCAGAAACATTGATTGTGGAGAATGTCCTTCCGAAATTTGTTTCTGGCAAAGGAAAACCCATTCCGACCGTAATGGCCATATCGTCAATCCGATGGTTGTTGACTGTTAAATGCGTTTTGTTATAACGAACACCTAAACGGTAATCTACCTGATTCATGTAGCGGATAGAAGTTGGATCTGGTTTGATTTGTCCACCAATCGCTACGCCATAATTTTTACCCAATTTCGGTTCATCTGTACGCGTTTGGAATCCTGACCAATCCGCATATTTAAAATCTGCACCGACCATCCAATTATATCCTTTAGATAATGTAAAACCTACATTATGTTTCATCGGCAAGTTAATTTTACGGGTTGAAATGTCTCCGCTAAATGTCGTGTCAATTGCCACTTGTTCTTCAACTTCCGATGAAGGGTCCGTTCTCGAGCGGGTTACTACACGTGTTGTGTAGTCATTTATGGTGTTATTCAATGAACCGGAATATCCGACCGTAAAATTCATTTTATTCCCTAAAGCTTTGAAATACTGAACACCGTAATCAAATGTGATTCCACGGATTAATCGATTGTCGGTTTGGAATGTATTGTACGCATTCATGCTGTAAGCAAATTCAGTTGCGTCGATATCTTTTAAGTTACCGAAGATAAATCCAACATTGGCACCAACGCTTAATCCTTTAATTGGGCTGATTCCGTATCCTGCAAAAGCTTTATTTAAACCTCCTTCTCCAGAAACACTTGTTCTGTAAGTGTAAGGTTCAATTGTTCTTAACCCTGAAGAAGAATAACCTACATCTGAATAAGGAAGTAAACCGAATGCCAAACCGCCCGCTTTAGAAAGTGGGATTCCTAATGCAAAATGGCTAAATGCGAAATCGGCTGTATAATCTGAAGCAGATCCTTTGCTTAATTGTGTACCGTTGGCGTACAAACCAGCTTCCAAAATTGTCCGTGTCATCGCTGAATACGATGCCGGGTTGCTAACATTTAAAACGGATAAACCTGATTGATAACGAACACCAGCAGCAATACCGCCCATCGCGCGGGTCTGAGGAAGTAGATCTTCTCTCATTTGACCTAATCCAAATTGTGAATAAGGCGAGTGGGATGTGGTCGTTTGTGCTGACGCATTCTTGCTCATGGTTAATGTCAAGATGCCAAACAACACAAAGTATGATGTTTTACAAAGGGCAATTTTTAACTTTTTCTGCATGTTAATCGTTATTTCGCTTCAGAAGTAATCATTAATATTTTCATCAAAACCAGCTAGATTCAAATACCTAGGTTTTCCTTCTTAATACGACTAAATCTTATAAATTGTGATACAAAACTATTTAAATTTTAACTATTCCGTTACTCCTATTTGTTAAAAAAGGTTAAACAGTTGAAGTTCAGTTTTTTACATAAACTGAAAGTAGATTATTGTGGCAACTGTAAGCAAATACAAGGATTCATAAACCCATTTGTTTTTAGCATACATAAAATAGTAAGCCATGTAAATGGCTAATGCTGGAGCGCAGAGTAAAAAATGATTCACAGTGATGTGCTCATTTAGATAAAAAGATGCTCCGACCAGGACAATCATGAAAAATAAGAGCTGAAATGATTTCCGGATATGGACAACGCTCTTGTAAAACTGATCTTTTAAAATGTAAATGAAAAACAATAAGATCAGAATAATCGGAATGACGACCAAGAAATCATATAAGTCCATTTCTAAAACCGTTGGAAATGGATAGGTCAAAGGCACGAAAATCTGAAAAAATTCGGGCATCCGATCTAGCCAATAATAAATAACAGCAAGAATGAAATAGATATTTGCAAAACCCAAAAGAGGAGCGACCCATTCGCGCCAATTGAAAGGTCTGAAAATGATCAAACTAATCCATAGCAACAGCAACATCACCATAAAAGGGAAATAAATCAAGCTTCCGAAAGCGACAATCATTCCCAAATCGAACATCAATCCTTTGACATCCGGCTGTTTGTAAATATTGAATAACTTACTTAGCATCCAGATTGTTATGAAATTACAGATTAATGTCGGTGACAGCACCAAAAATGGAATAAACAAGCTCACCAAGGTCATGAACATCAACGCCGTTAGGAAATTAGGCTTCCCTAAAAAGTTGAAATAATTGATGATGCTGTTTAAGAAAAATGCTTGCAATAAGGTCAAGACAAGCGTAATCAATACATTTTCCTGAGGGCTTAAGGTTGACCCAATCGAAAACCCAATCAGATTGCTGATTGCTGGTTCAAATAATATGGGAGTAAGCTGATCAGGTAAATGGAAAAATACACCCAAGCACATAAATGTTCCCAACAAGACGACATAGAGGATATTTACCGGTGTAAATTTTCGATGCTGGGCAATGATCATAGTGGAGAGAATGTATTAAGATTGCTTTTTATCCTCTAGTTTTTTAATTTTTCTATCCAAAGAAAACAGGTATAAACCTACGCCAAAAAAAATCGTAAGCATCACCAATACCACAACATATATTTTTCCAGAAGATCTTAATCCTGTGGCCATTTCGATTTCTCCTTGTGCAAAAACGGAAGAAAAAGAGGCGAATAAAAACGCTAAAAACAAACTAAACTTTTTCATTATTGAATTGTAAATCTTATTTATTTAATGACATATTATTTTCTAAAAGGCGGATTCTATAGCGGATCGTTCCAATCCAAGTTCCGAACAACATCCAGCCAATAACAGCCGTGTAAAATACTGGGCGCATGTAATTGTCCATATCTAAATCCCCAAAATTAGAGTTTCCGCCATTTCCAGGATGCAATGAATCAGTCATTCTTGGCAGAATGTACAACAAGACAATCATAATTGGAAAAGCGAAAATATTGTAGATCGCAGAAATCTTTCCTCTTTTTTGTTCTTCATCAATTGCATTGCGAAGCACCAAATATGCTAAATACATGAGCGTGGAAATCGCTGAACTGTTTAGTTTTGGGTCATTTGGCCAAGGGTCGCCCCATGTAATATTTCCCCACAGCATTCCGGTCAAAAGACCTAATCCGCAAAACAAAATCCCTGTATTCACCGCTTCAACGGCGATAAAATCATAACGCGTATTACCTGTATTTAGGTATTTGATGCTGTAGATGACCGAAATAAGGTACAACAAAAGCATTGCAAACCACATCGGTACATGGAAATATACATTTCGGATTGTTTCATTAAGGATCGGGAGTTCAGGCACTGGACCTAAAAGACCAGCAATTATGCTTATGGAGATCATAACAATGGCTAAAATCTTCCACCAATTTTTTCTCATATTATATACTTAATTGTCGAAATTAATCTCTCCAAAGGTAAGGAAATAACAATAAAGATATCGCTATTGTCACGATATTTATGGCTAATAAAACGCCGATTTCTGCAAAACTTTCGCTTCGTTCTAAACCAGCCATCGCATTCTTCGAAAATTTAATCAAAACAATAAGCAATGGAATGATTACTGGGAAACTTAATATCGCCATGATGCTGCTGCTGTTGCCGGCTTTTGCACTAATTCCGGAAATCATGGTGAAAACATTAGCGAAGCTTATACTTCCTAAAACCACAGCTAAAAAATAGAAAGGAAGGTCGCCGATTGGGTTTTTGAAAATAACGCTATAAACGACAAATGCAATCAAAGAAATGATTAGCATGATCAACGTGTTATAGATTATTTTAGATAGAATGACCGCTTGTGGGCTTACGATCGTGTAGTAATACATTTGCCTGTTAGAAGATTCTTGAAGAAAACTTCGGCTCATGGCATTAATTGCAGTAAACAAAAGAATAATCCAAAATAGAACATTCCAAATGACAGAATCCACAGATTTGAATGCTTGAAAACAGACAAAAACTGTGGATACTACATATAATAGAATGCTGTTAAGCGCGTATTTAGAACGCCATTCTAAGATTATTTCTTTATATACTAATGTTTTGACTTGCTGAAACACATTCATGTGCTGCAAAGATACAAATACAATAGCTAATTATGACTGGATTGAAAATCCTAAAACTTAGGCGTTTTTAATCTCAGATTTAGCTTTTGCAGCAATATCATCTGCTTCTTTATGTGCTTTGTTCACCGCATCGGAAGCTTTGTTTGCCCATTGACCAGCTTTTTCGGACGCAGTATCTACAAAATCTTCACCAGCTTTTTTTGCTTTTGTTGCAAAATGATCAAATTCATTTTTCGCTTTTTTAGCATATTTTTCAGCACGTTTTGCCTCTTTTTTAGAAATATCTTTGATCGATTTTGTTAAACTTTTTACGCCTTCATTTGCGCGATCTAACTGCTTTTTGCCGTCTTCAGTACCTAATAAATAATAAGCCGCAGTACCAACTGCTAATCCTAATAACGCAAATGTGATTAAACCATTTTTATTTTCCATGACATCAATTTTTTTATTGTTTATATATTGCTATTTGTAAGTTTTAAACAATCGCTATTCCAAAAGGTTTTTAATTTTTTCAAATTAACAGTAATTAACTTTAAACCGTTTGCGCAGATTGTAAAGAAAATAGATGGTGGTATAATCCGCTTTGTTTGGACATAAGCTCATGGTGATTGCCAAAATCCGAAACCAATCCATTTTCCATCACCAAAATATTATCCGCATTGCGTACTGTAGAAAGTCGATGTGCGATAATAATACTCGTGCGGTCTTTCATCAATTCTTCCAAAGCTTCTTGTACTAGTCGCTCTGATTCTGAATCTAATGATGAGGTTGCTTCATCCAATATGAGGATGGAAGGATCTTTAAGCAAAGCTCTTGCTATCGCAATGCGTTGTCGCTGTCCGCCCGACAATTTTACGCCACGCTCACCAACGACAGTATCGTATCCTTCCGGAAAATCCATAATAAAATTATGCGCATTTGCGCGTTGTGCGGCATGAATAATTTCTTCTGCTTCAGCATCCAAACGTCCGTACTGTATATTTTCTCTGATCGTCCCTCCGAATAACAAAACATCTTGTGGAACGATGGCCACTTGATTTCGTATATCGGTTAATTTATAATCCTGTGCAAGCTTATCATCGTAATAAATCTCTCCGCTGTTGGGTTGATAAAATTGAAGGATAAGCGAAGCTAATGTAGATTTTCCGGTTCCGCTCGGGCCAACAATCGCTAATTTCTGTCCAGCTTTGATGTCAAATGAAATATCTTTTATCGTTAAAATGTCTGGCCGCGTTGGATAAGAAAATGCAACATGGTTAAAACGCAGACCGCCATAAATTTTAGTCTGTATTTCTTTGTCTTCTTCGGTCACTAGAATATCTTCTTGAGGTTCATTCAAAATCTCAATCACTCTATCTGAAGCGCCTAATGCACGTTGAATGCTCGCGTATAATTCTGGGAAACTTCCCATAGAACCAGCGACGAACATGGAATACAAAATATAAGTCGTTAAATCCCCAACCGTGATTTCACCGGCAGAAACTAATGTCGCTCCATACCAAATAACGGCAATCACAGCTCCGAAAATGCAGAATATAATAAACGAAGCAAAAAAGCCTCGAAAAATTGCGCCTTTGACCGCTAATTTAACAACAGCATCCAATTTGTTTCTGTAGCGATTTGCTTCAAAAAATTCATTGACAAATGCTTTTACGTTACTTATACCTAATAACGTTTCTTGAACGATGGAATTGGAATCGGCTAATTGATCTTGAGCCTGGCGGGAAAGGTTTCGGATAAATCGTCCGAATACCAAGCCGCAAACGACCAACAAAGGGAGAATGCATAAATTCATTAAAGCCAGTTTTGGCGAGACAAATACGAGCAGGGCCACACCTACAATAAGACTGATGGACTGCCTTAGCAATTCTGCCAATGTTGTGGTCATCGTATCTTGTATTTGCGATAAATCTGCTGAAAGACGGCTATTTAATTCTCCAACACGGCGATTTGCAAAGAATTCAATGGGCAAAGTTATCAGCTTTCGGTAACTATCCATCCGAATATTCGCCAATGCTTTTTCAGCAATTTCCACAAAAATTTTGATTCTGAAAAAAGAGATAAAAGATTGGATCGTCAAAATGATGAACGCAATTCCGCCAATGTAAGCGACGCTTGCAGGCAACCAAGGATAGGTTTGTCGGTTTTGCGCAGCATCAATCATCGCACCCAATAGGGCAGGAAAAGTCAGCATGGTTAAACTCGAAAGAATCAAAAAAAACATACCCACGATAAACTGCGTGCGGTAGGGTTTGATGTACGAAAAGATTTTAAGGGCTTTATTAAGCAACTCTTTGTTTAACTTCGGTTTGGGTAAATCTTCCGAATGCGAATCTCCACTGTTCAATCTTGGTCTTGCCATTTTAAATTAAAATCCAGATATTTTTCAAAAATAAGGATATAAAATGTTTGGCAAATCAAAGTTGCGTCACTTTTTGAGCATGCAATTTCTTGTAGAGCATAAAAATTATCGCTGACAGAATAAGAATAAAGAATATACCGACGTAAATGTACACAGAGTCACTATGGTCTTGATTCTCTAATTCAGCGACTTGAGTCGTTAATTTCTCATTTTCTTCTTGCAGTTTGCTAACTGTCTTCATGTATTGGGTGACTTGATTGTCATAGTCGGCTGCCATGCGCTGAAATTTTTCTCTTTCAAAATCTTTATAGTCCAGCAATTTTTTGGTTTCTAAAAAGATGTTGTTGTCGGTGATAACAATCTGCCGAAGGATGTCAATCGACTTTTGCATATCGCCCTTGGTTTTGAAAATACCGAAAACACCCGTTTTCTTCGCTAAAGACACGTCGTATTCACCAAACTTGCGGCTTCTATCTTCTAGTAATTTGTTCACTTGAACACGTTGCGCCTCATACGATGTGGAATCTGAAGCAACAGGATTGGATGTTTGTCCATTGGCTAAAACAGCCAAAAAAAGAGAAAAATAGAATAGGAAAAAAAATCTCATAGAAAGACTAGTCTTTAAACTTTACGGTAATCGTTTCATCTTGATAAAGCCCCAATAATTGACTCGCATTACCTTTATTAATCGCGATTTCCAAGAAGTTGCTTATGCCGAACAAACATAGTTTTTCTCCTTCAGAAACTTCATTGTAGTGCCAGCTCATTTTATCGATGGTTTCATTTCGCTTGAATTCCAATTCAAATTTCCTGCCATTTTGGACTTGGTTGAATAAATCCTTACTGATGTTGCTGATTACATTACCAAAAGAATCGATGTAAGTGACATGTCCTTTGATGTAGTCTGAGGTATAAATAGGTTGGAAAGTCGCTTTTTCCAATGGATTGTCAATCGGAGCGCCGATTTTTTCTAACTTCCCGCCATTTGCAATGTGGCACGCAGCTTTTGTTAAAATATCTGCTAAAGGAAAATGTAGATAGCGCAAATCCTGCATAATATCGATTTCAATCAATGCCGATGGTTTTTCTTCACCTAAAATTATGCTGAAAATCCCATTATCCGCTCCCACAAAGTAATGTCCATTGTAATTCATCGCGATGTAGCGCGCTTCTTCTTGAAAGACAGTGTCGATACCGATAAGATGGACCGTGTTTTTTGGGAAATATTGGTATGCGTTTTTGAGGACAAATGCGGCGTACTGAATATCGAATGAGGGAATCTCATGGGTAATATCTATCAACCTCACATCGGGCAATTGCGATATGATGCTGCCTTTTAAAGCAGCCTGATAAAAGTCACGATGACCTAAGTCTGTTGTTAACGTTATTAATCCCATAATGCTATTCCATAAAGAATGAAGTTGTTAGTGCTTCAGCTTATGGAAATTCGATGCTAAATCCTATTCCTACGAGTGCAAAAATAATAAAATCTATTGTCGTATACTTCTATTTCTTGATTAATTATGTAAGACCGCTATTTAATCCGTAAAATATAGTTTGTACTTTTGACGACAATCTATTTATTTTATTTACAAAAATTTTAAATCATTAGAATTTTACCCGATAGTTCCATCTTATTTTGATATATTTATTGCAAAATACAGAAGAGAACTTTTAGCAAATTTTGTACTAATAAATATATAATTTGAACGAAATATTAATCAACTTAGATGATGTCAACTTAGTGACATTATGGGGTGCTCAAAACGAGAATTTCGAATTTATCAAAAGGAGATTTCCGAAAATCCGTTTAGTAGCTCGAGGGAACGAACTAAAAGTCTTAGGGGAGGAACAGGAGCAAAAGCTGTTTGATGAAATTTTTGAGAAGATTTTAGAACACATTCAAAAATTCCAATCGCTTTCTTCATTAGAACTAGAGGATTTGCTAGGCGTAGTGCCTGCGCATCCGAAAGCCGAAAAGCCTGTGGCTGATGCGGGAAAGGAGGGTGCTCCGGCAACGTTTAAGGGAGAGCCTATCGTGTACGGACCGAATGGAATCATTGTCCGCGCGCGCACACCGAACCAGCGCAGAATGGTCGATAGCATTGAGAAAAACGACATCCTTTTTGCGATTGGTCCTGCGGGAACAGGTAAAACCTATACTGCCGTTGCTTTAGCTGTTCGTGCATTAAGGAATAAGGAAATCAAACGCATTATTCTTACACGTCCTGCAGTTGAAGCGGGTGAAAATTTGGGTTTTCTGCCCGGAGATTTAAAAGAAAAAGTCGACCCTTATTTGCGTCCATTATACGATGCATTGGATGATATGATTCCAGCAGAAAAGCTGAAAGGATATTTAGAAAACCGAACGATTGAAGTTGCACCTTTGGCGTTTATGCGCGGGCGTACGTTGGATAACTGTTTTGTGATTCTGGATGAAGCACAAAATGCGACAGAACTGCAATTGAAAATGTTCCTGACACGCATGGGGCCTTCGGCCAAATTCATCGTTACCGGTGATATGACCCAGGTCGATTTACCAAAGAAAATCCAGTCTGGATTAGTTACTGCGGTTAAATTGTTGGACAACATCGAAGGTATCGAAATGATTTACCTAAGCGGTGCGGATGTGGTACGCCACAAATTAGTGAAGCGGATTTTAGAAGCTTACGGAGATATTTAATTTATACAAATAAAGCACCTAGTGCAATGAATGCAATAAAAGAAACAAATTTTAATTTTGAGAATCAGACCGCTTTTTATCGCGGTAAAGTTCGTGACGTGTATACGATAGCGAATGAATATTTAGTTATGGTAGCTTCGGATAGGATTTCGGCATTTGATGTTGTTCTTCCGAAACCGATTCCATACAAAGGACAGGTGCTGAACCAAATCGCATCTAAATTCTTGAAAGCAACGGCAGACATTATTCCGAATTGGGTGGTTGCTGTTCCTGACCCCAGCGTAACTATCGGTCATACTTGCGAACCTTTTAAAGTAGAAATGGTCATCCGTGGCTACCTTTCGGGACACGCTTGGAGAACCTACCGCGACGGCGGAAGGATTTTGTGCGGAGAAGTTTTAGCAGAAGGATTGAAAGAGAACGACAAATTACCTGAGCCTATTATTACCCCAACAACGAAAGCAGCTGTTGGTCACGACGAAGATATTTCTCGCACAGAAATTCTGGCGCAAGGTATTGTCTCGGAAGCAGATTACGTGCAGCTAGAGAATTACACGAAACAACTTTTCCAGCGCGGAACAGAAATCGCAAAAGAAAGAGGTTTAATTTTGGTGGATACGAAATACGAATTTGGTAAAAAAGATGGAAAAATCTATTTGATAGATGAAATCCACACACCGGATTCTTCGCGGTATTTTTATGCCGATGGTTATGCGGAACGCCAAGAAAAAGACGAGGAGCAAAAACAGCTTTCCAAAGAATTTGTACGTCAATGGTTGATTGAAAATGGATTTCAGGGCAAAGATGGACAACAGGTTCCAGAAATGACAGATGAAATTGTTCAATCGATTTCAGAACGTTACATTGAACTTTACGAACACATAACGGGCGAAAAATTTCAGTATCCTACAGACGAAGATGTGCAAGTTCGCTTGCAGACGAATATTACTAATGCTTTAAAATTACTATCTTAACAACCTATTTAGAAAACAACCTATGAAATTCACAGTGGATAAACATGATAGATACGTAGTGATACAACCTCTATCTCCAGTTTTGGATGGCGATGTCGCTAATAAATTAAAAGCAGAATTTATGATGCGAAACACAAGCGGACAGCGCAATATTGTGTTGGATTTGTCCAATGTGGAAGATGCGGATGAGAATGGAATACGCATGGGGATTTTAGCAAACAGATTGTGTGAAGCACATGGAGGCCTTTTTATCTTAACAGGTTTAAATGACAAAGTGCTTGGCTTGCTTGAGCTATCGAATTTACAACAGTTTTTTACCATCGTTAAATCTTTAGAAAATGCGGAAGATTTGATTTTCGGAAATGAGATACGCTTGGATTTGCGGGGGAAATAATGAATGAAATTTGAGGTTTTAATTCTAGGAAATAGTTCTGCAACACCTATATACGAGCGCCATCCCAGCGCTCAGGTACTAAACTTTAACGAACAATTGTTTTTGATTGATTGTGGGGAAGCTACGCAGATGCAACTTTTTCGCTATGGAATTAAGAGCAATAAAATCACACATATTTTTATAAGTCACCTGCATGGTGACCATTATCTGGGATTAGTCGGATTGCTGTCCTCTATGCATTTAGTAGGGCGGAAATCCGATTTGCATTTGTATGGACCGGCTCCTTTGGAGGAAATCTTGCTTTTGCAATTCCATTATTCGGATACGAATCTCAATTATAAGTTGATTTTTCATCCAACCAATCCCGAAAAGGAAGAGGTCATTCTGAAGACAGCCATGCTCACGGTTAGGTCCTTTCCATTGACCCATCGGATTCCTTGCACAGGATTTCGATTTGATGAAGGAAAACGTGCCGCGACGTTGAACATTGAAGCCGTTGAGAAATTGAAAATTCCGTCAGTCTTTCTATCAGGAATCAAAAAGGGTGCTGATTACACAAGTCCAGAAGGAACGATTTATCGTTCGGAAGAATTGACTTACAAAGCTCCATCATCTAGGAGCTACGTCTACTGTTCGGACACGAAACCTGTAGATGATTATTTGGAAGTCATAAAAGGTGCAGACTTATTGTACCATGAATCGACATTTTTGCATGAACTCTCAGAGCGTGCTCAGCAGACATTTCACTCCACAGCTTTGGAGGCCGCAACTGTCGCTAAAACTGCTCAAGTTAAAAAACTTCTCTTAGGGCATTATTCTGCTCGCTACAAAGATTTGACACCTTTATTGGACGAAGCAAAGTCAGTTTTTGAACATACTGAACTATCAATTGAAGGGAATTGGTTTTTAGTTTAGTAATTTAGTAGATTTTTGTTCATATTTACATCTCGAAAATAAATTCAGTACATAGACATGTCTTTTGACTTAAATAGACTTACAAGAGAAAATATAAAAAAATTAGTTCCTTATTCATCTGCAAGAGATGAATTTAAAGGAGAAGCATCTGTGTTATTGGATGCAAATGAAAATGCTTTTGGCTCTCCATTGCCAAATGACTTCAATCGCTATCCAGACCCTTTACAGTTAAAAGTAAAAAAGAAATTAACGGAAATAAAAGGAATTCCTGCGGAAAATATTTTTCTTGGAAATGGAAGTGATGAAGCCATTGATATTCTGTATCGTGCTTTTTGCAAACCGGGTGTGGACAATGTGATTTTAGTTCCGCCAACTTATGGGATGTATGAGGTTTCGGCGAATATTAACGATGTTGAAATCCGTAAAGTAAACCTGACCGCAAATTTTCAATTGGACTTGGATAAAATCGCAGACCAGATTGATGGCAATACCAAATTAATCTTTATCTGTTCACCAAATAACCCGACTGGAAATAGCATTAATCGCCAGGATATCGAAACCATCTTGACGAATTTCGATGGAATTGTCGTTATTGATGAAGCCTATATCAATTTCTCCAGACAAAAATCATTCACTCAGGAGCTAGCCGAGTTTCAGAACTTGGTTATTTTGCAAACCCTATCGAAAGCTTGGGGTTTGGCCGCCTTACGATTAGGAATGGCTTTTTCGAGCAAAGAGATTATTGCCATTTTTAACAAAATCAAACCGCCTTATAACATTAATCAGGCGACTCAGAATCTAGTGTTGGAAGCTTTAGAAAAAGTAGACCAAGTAAATAATTGGATTCGCGAAACTGTGAATGAGCGGGAATGGTTAGTGAAAGAGCTTGCGGAAATTGAGCAAATTGAACATGTTTTTGATTCCGATGCTAATTTTATCCTTGTGCGTATGCAAAGTCCGCGCGCAGTTTATGATGCATTGGTCGCTAAAGGAATCATTGTTCGCGACCGTTCCAAAGTAGAGCTATGTGAAGGCTGTCTTCGCATCACTGTAGGAAAGACGGAAGAAAACCAGCAAGTGGTTTCAGAAATAAAAGAATTTTATAATTTATAGTAAGAATAAAACATGTCAGATAAAGCAAAAAGAGTTTTATTTATCGACCGCGATGGAACAATGATTACCGAACCGGAAGACGAACAGATTGACTCTTTCGCCAAGTTGCAATTTTACCCTGGTGCGTTGCAATATTTACCGAGAATCGCCAAAGAACTCGATTTCGAATTGGTTTTAGTGACCAATCAAGATGGTTTAGGAACTGATTCTCATCCTGAAGAAAATTTTTGGCCAGTTCATGAATTTATTAAAAATACATTTGCTGGCGAAGGTGTAGTCTTTGCAAATGAGCATATAGACCGTACTTTTCCACATGAAAATGCACCGACTCGTAAGCCAGGAATTGGTTTGCTTGGAGAGTATTTCGATGGAGCTAAATACGACTTGGCAAATTCATTTGTTATCGGCGACCGCATCAATGATGTTCGCTTAGCCCAGAATTTAGGCGCTAAAGCCATCTGGTTGCGCAACAACGATACCTTAGGTCAGGCTGAAAAACTTGAAATTGAAGCGCAGACTGTTGCTCTTGAATCATCAGATTGGAAAGCAATCTATGAGTTCTTGAAATTAGGAACTCGTACGGGCACGCATCATCGCAAAACAAACGAAACCGATATTTTTATCGAATTGAATTTGGACGGTTCTGGAAAATCGTCGATTGAAACAGGGCTTCCGTTTTTCGACCACATGCTGGACCAATTGGCACGTCATGGAAATTTGGACTTGACAATAAAAGCAAAAGGAGACCTTCATATCGATGAGCACCATACCATCGAAGATACAGGAATTGCTTTAGGCGAAATATTCTTACAAGTTCTGGGAGATAAGCGCGGAATCGAACGCTATTCGTACACCTTGCCGATGGATGATTGTTTGGCACAGGTTGCTCTAGATTTTGGCGGACGAAACTGGATTGTTTGGGATGCTGAATTTAAGCGTGAGAAGATTGGAGATATGCCAACGGAAATGTTTTTCCATTTCTTCAAATCTTTTTCAGATGCATCAAAATCAAATTTGAATATCAAAGCAGAAGGTGAAAATGAGCATCATAAAATTGAAGCTATTTTCAAGGCTTTTGCCAAATCAATAAAAAAGGCAGTTAGAAGAGATGCTGACAATATGCAATTGCCAAGCACAAAAGGTGTATTGTAATTTAACATAGAGAAATAAATGATTGGCATTGTTAATTACGGAGCAGGAAATATATTTTCGTTAACTGCAACTCTTGAGCGATTGAATATTCCCTTTGGAATGATTAATCAGGAGGCAGATTTCGATAAATACGAACGGATTATTATTCCGGGAGTGGGTCATGCGGCTGTCGCAATGAAGAAATTAGAAGATTCAGGATTAGCCGATGCAATTAAAACATTGACGAAACCTGTTTTGGGGATTTGTGTGGGCATGCAACTGTTGACTTCGTTTTCAGAAGAAGGCAATGCACCTATGCTTAACCATTTCCCGTTGAAGACGTTACATTTTGCAAATCGCATCGATTTAAAAATTCCTCATGTTGGATGGAATAGCGTAGAATTGGAAAATGATTGTCCGATTTTTAAAGAAATATCCAATAATGCTTATTTTTACTTTGTACATTCATATTTTATTGAATTCGATAATAGCTTTACAAGTGCAAGCTGCGATTATGGAGTAAAATTTTCGGCAGCTATATGGAAAAATAATTTTTATGCTGTTCAATTTCATCCGGAAAAATCAGGCCGTGACGGAGAGCAGTTATTACTTAATTTTTCAAAAATTTAATCAGATTAGAACAACCTTAGTATTATGTATATTATACCCGCAATTGATGTTTTGGACCGCAATGTTGTCCGTCTAAGAGAAGGAAATTACGATGATGTCACCAAATATGAGATTTCTTTAGAAGAGCAAATCGAAAAATATTATGCGAATGGCACAGAAATCGTTCACATCATTGATTTAAACGGTGCAAAAGGGGACTTTTCAAATAGAGAATATCTGTTCGATATTTTGAAAAAAAGCCCAATGAAAATTCAGTATGGCGGAGGTGTCCGTAGCATTGAAAAAGTCAAAGAATTAATCGATGCTGGCGTATACCGAGTAATTGTCGGCACACAGGCGATTACAAATCCAGATTTCTTACAAGAACTGAGCACATTGAATGAAGGTCGTGTGAAATATGCGGACCACATTGTGATTGCTATTGATGTTTTGGATGAAGTCATCAAATATTCAGGTTGGTTAGAAAGCTCACCCATTAAATTGATTGAATACATTGACAAATGTTTAAGCTTGGGCTTTTTCCGTTTCTTATGTACAGACATCAGTAAAGATGGAAAACTTGGAGGCGCAGGTATTGAGCTTTATAAAAAGCTGTTAGACCATTCTCCAATTATTAAGCTGATTGGTTCTGGTGGAATTTCATCGATGAAAGATATCGAAGCGCTTCATCAGTTAGGAAATATGGAATCATGCGTCGTGGGTAAAGCGATCTATGAAAACCACATTACGATTGAAGAAATCAAGGATTGGAATCTGAAATCGCTGATTAATTTTTAAATGTTAGCGAAGAGAATAATTCCTTGTCTGGATGTCAAAGATGGTCGCACGGTAAAAGGTGTGAACTTTGTCGATTTGCGCGATGCGGGCGACCCTGTGGAGCTAGCTTGGCAATATTCCCAGCAAGGAGCTGATGAATTGGTCTTTTTGGACATCACCGCGACTCATGAAGGGCGCAAAACAACCATTGATTTAGTGAAATCTGTTGCTCGTCAAGTCAATATTCCATTTACCATCGGTGGAGGAATCAATGAATTGGCTGATGCTGAAATCCTATTGAATTCGGGAGCGGATAAAATTTCAATCAATTCTGCTGCGGTTCGCAATCCAAAATTAATTGACGAATTAGCAAATACATTTGGCCGACAGTTCGTTGTTATCGCGGTCGATACTCGTTTTTCGGAGGGTAAAAATTGGGTGTATCTGCGAGGCGGTAGAGATAAGACTGAAATCCAAACAGAAGATTGGATTAAAGAAGCCGAAAGCCGAGGCGCTGGAGAAATCCTGCTGACATCTATGGACCATGATGGCACAAAGAATGGCTTCGATTGCTCATTGCTGAAAAAAATCAATGATACGTTGACCATTCCGATTATTGCTTCTGGTGGCGCTGGCAGTCAGCAAGATTTTGTTGATGTATTTCAGCAAGCAGAAGTGGATGCTGCTTTGGCTGCGTCAGTATTTCATTATGGCGAAATATTGATTCCGGAGCTCAAAGAAACGTTAAGAAGAAATAAAATTATCGCACGATAATTTAAGAATATACTATGATTGATTTTGATAAAAGTGCAGGTTTAGTTCCCGTTATCATTCAGGATTTTCAAACATTGGAAGTGCTGATGTTAGGCTATATGAATGAAGAGGCTTGGGAAAAGACACTTGCCGAAAAGAGAGTTACGTTTTATTCAAGAAGTAAAAACAGGTTGTGGACGAAAGGCGAGGAGAGCGGAAATTTTTTGGAATTGCGTTCTTACCATATCGATTGCGACCAAGATACGTTGCTTTTATTTGTTGAACCCAAAGGGCCAACTTGCCATACAGGCTCAAGAAGTTGCTTCAATACCGAATACAACCAAAATTTTATTTTGCAATTGGAGCGCGTGATTCAGCAGCGAATCGATAATCCGCAAGAAGGGTCTTATGTTAACTCTTTGCGCACAAAAGGATTAAATAAAATTGCTCAAAAAGTAGGTGAGGAAGCTGTTGAAACAGTTATCGCCGCTTTAAATGAGACCGAAACTGATTTGATTAATGAAAGCTCGGATTTAGTTTTTCACTTGTTGCTTCTGTTGAAAGAAAAAGGATTAAGTTTGGAAACGATAGCAAAAAATTTAGAAGGCAGGCATCAATAATTTTTGTCAGCACAAAAAATACAATGGGAAATGCTGTAAGTTTTGCAGCATTTTTTTATTTTAATAGCATGGATATAGTTTTAAAAGCCACATTGACAGGACATCAGAATCCAATTTTTGCGATTGAATCGTCTGAAGACCAGCAAAGCATTTTTACAGGAGGGAACGACAAAGGAATCGTTGAATGGGATGTGAAAACACTGAAGTTCAAACGGATTTTATGCGCTGTTGACTCATCGGTATATGTGATTCACCGCTTGCCAAATAGCAATATTCTTGCGGTAGGTCTTCGTTCAGGAGAATTGATGTTTATCGATGTCAATGAACAAAAGTTGCTTGCAAAATTTAAAACCAATCAAGGCGCGTTGTTTGCGATCCAATCATTTAGCTCCAAACCCGAGGTGATTGCCATAGGCGAAGAGGGTTATGCATACGTATTGAATTCAGAAGATTTTCAATTAAAATATCGCTTCAAAGTTTCGCCTACGACCGTGAGGTCCATTGCTATTTCTGATGATGAGCAACAAGTTGCCTTTGGAGATAAAAATGGATTTGTGTACATCTATGATGCACGTGATTATGAATCCATTTACCAAAACCAATTGCATGAATTGCCCGTTACGAGTTTGCTGTTTGATAAAGAATACCTGTTTTCCGGTGGAAGGGATGCCAAATTGCATCAGTTGAATCGTGCAGATTTTTCAATTCGCAAATCCATTGTCCCGCATATGTTTACGGTATATGGCATTGTGAAACATCCAGATTTTCCATTTATCGCGACAGCAAGCCGTGATAAAACGTTTAAAATCTGGGATAAAGATTCCTTGGCATTGTTAAAAAATATCTCCCGCGATAAAGGCTATGAAAGCCATAGCTTATCCATCAATAATATTCTTTGGAATAGCTATTTATATACTGTCAGTGATGATAAAACAGTAAAGGTTTGGGAGATTGGATTGTAGAAAATCTAGTTCAGAGATAAGTCGTCGAATAATTTATCAATATCAGTATAACCTTTTAAATCAGGTTTTTCCTTTTTAAATTCTTCGATAGCAAACTTTGTCTCCTCATTCGGGAATTTAAAGTTCGTCGCATCAATCAAAACAGTCTCAATGTACCTAGCTATACTTGTGTTTTGCTGCTTCGCAAGATTCTCTAAGTAAGTATATAACTTTTCATCAAGATCAAGCGAAGTAATTTTCTTTTCATTTGTCTCATTCATAGTCTAAAACTTAATACGCAAAATTAAAGATTTTTTAGAATTCAATAAAGCTAATAATTTCTTCCAAATATTGCTGATCGATCTCGTCAAATGAATTTAATTCCGAACTGTCAACATCCAGCACGCCCAAACATTTGCCACCTCTTAAAATAGGAATAACAATTTCAGAACGGGACAACGAACTGCAGGCAATATGACCCGGAAATTCTTCAACGTCAGGAACGATCAATGTTTTCTTTTCTGCCCATGATTTTCCGCAAACCCCTCTGTCATATCCGATGCGTGTACAAGCAACGGGACCTTGAAACGGACCTAAAACCAATTCATTCTCCTTCAACAAATAAAAACCAACCCAGAAAAAGTTAAACTGCTCTTTCAGCGCGGCCGAAATATTAGCCAAGTTGGCGATGGTATCATTTTCGCCAGTGATTAATGCCTTAATTTGTGGAAGTAATTGTATGTACTGCTCTTCTTTAGTACCGCGGATTATGTGTAGATCTTCTGCCATTGATGTAAAGTCAGTTATTGGAACATGACCCTCAAATTTACGCCAAAATAGGTATATGATGTAGCATAATTCTGCGAAGTATATGGTTTTACGACATTTGAATTATAAAACAAGCGGATGTTGTAGGTTTGATTAATCGTTAGATCCAACGTAGGATTATAACTAATACTTTTGTTGCCTGAAGACACTTCGGAATAAGCAATGTCAGAACGGTAGACCAAAGTTTTGCGATCGTTGATTGCCAGATCCATCCTGAAATTCAAATCATTTTTAAGCTTTCGATCAGAGAACCAGCCAAATGGAAGGATAAAGTTATTCTTGCGGTAACCTAAACCTAGCACGAATGATTCTTCAGTCATCATCGCAAGCTGGCTATTTTGTAAGCTAAAATTCAAACTTTTAGTTGATCGGAATTCTGAATTGGCCGAAACATTGTTCTTTAATCGTGCGTCGATACCAATTAATGGAACAAACTGGTCGAGAATCGAAACTTCTTGGTACACATTTTTAGTCAAGAAATTATTATTCGCATCGCGTTCGGAAGGTGCGCCGCCAGTTTCATCGTAGCGAATCATCGAGTTGTAGCCACTGATGTTATATTGAGAGAGATAGCTGTGGTTAATGTTTATGGAGGTAAAAATTTCATCCAAACCAGCAATTTTTGCAAGCCCATTGTAGGATATTCTCCAGTTTGGCAATGGAATTCTCGGCGTTTTATTGACTGCGCTCGAATTGATGTCTTTGCCTAAATAAGTCGCTAAAAATGCATTCACCACAACATCCTGCTGTTCTTTTCCATAGCCATCCGCAAACTGATCTTCGGTCTGACCTACGGAATTTAAATTGGACTGTGCGAGAATATGCGAAATCAACTGTTTATTTGATTCGAATTCCCTGAATAAATACGCATGATTTCTAAAGGAAGCCTGAATTCCAATTTGCGAAACGCTATAATTTCCAGTTGTGTATGGGGTGATATTTTCTAAGAGTCCTGTCGTTGTATTAATTGACACGTTTGACGTGATGTTGTAATTATCGATTCGCGTTCCCGTGAAATCAATTCGCAAACCCTTTATCGGTTCTAGGTTTGCCAAATACGAAAAGTTCTCCGAATATGTTTTTGAAAACAATTGAGTTTGCAGGGTATCTGTCGTTAGCCAGTTATTCTGCAAAGCCTTGGAAATAATATCGCCTTGGCTTCCGAACAAAAACCCCCAACCCGGCGCATTGGCATTAAAATCATACCCTAAAATAGTTGTTACAGGTAAATATCCCGGCACATAAGTTCCTTCAATACGTGTATAAGCTCCGTTAACGGTTCTCACCATTGTCAATAGCTGAGTGAAAAAGGCTGTCGATCCTTTCGCATTCCTGCCAGAATTCTTTCGGATAAACCAGAATTTATTGTAAAGGGACTGCATATTGAATGATGGATTCAATTGTATTGTCCGATTATTTTGGATTGTATTTCCAAGATTCACTTCTGGGTTTTCTAAGGTCAGCAAAGGCTCGCTTTGCCAATTAAATTGCGCGCCATAGCGCGCTATCACATTCACCCATTCCAGATAAGGAACCTTATAGATTGGAAAAGTATAGGTGATGTTCATCATGTGGTTGTAATCGGTTGTCCGACCCATTTTCCAGAAATTGGACCACATGGTATCTTGTTTGATGCCATCGACTACACCCGCATGTTCATCAATGATTGAATAATTAGTCGCATTGAAATCCAAGCGCAAGGATTTTGTTAAGTCCCAGCTGATTCCGTAAATGCGGTTCATGTTGAAGTTCTTGTTGTAATAGGTCGGAAGTTCGTTGTTGGTCGAATTATCCCGCAATGTATTTTCATTATAAATCCGATTGACATCCAGCCTAAAATTGATAAGCGAAGGCATTAAATTAAAATTGATGTCTTTAATGATTTTTAGGTTTTCGTTCTTGATGTTTTTGAATGGTTCATAAAACTTGATATTCGGATTTGAATAGGTATAATCCAAAGCACCGCGATACGTTTTTTGAACAGATAACGCTGTGTTGAAATCCCGATGGATGTATTCCGAATAAGCATAAGTGGCGCTAAAATTTTCGATGCTCCATGGTTTCAATGAGCTGAGGTTGTTGGTTTTGATTTTGCGCACATTGCTAAAACTAAAACTTTTTCTCATCGTGTAATCTTGCACCAAGCGGAACAAGGAATCTTGCTGATTATTCGACAAAGTTGCCAAAGCCGTATTCAATTCAATATCTGGACTGAATGGATTATATTCTGGTGTTGAGGTTTGTTTCGAATAATTAAAATAGAATGGAATGACGATGCCATGTCGAGGATGGAAGAATTTTCCAAGTTCTGCATTGGTCGTAATATCAAAGAATAAATCGTCTGAACGGCTTCGTTCAGCCAAGCGCTGTGATAAAGAACCAAATCCAATTGTTGATTTTGTTCCTGTAAATGAAACATTGGCAAAGTCCGCCAATTTCAAATTTAATCTAGCAGTTGCGGCCCAGCCACCACGATCATCAAAATCTGTTAAGCGCAATTCATTGAACCAAAACTCTCCGCTTAAATCACGGCCATCATCTAATCCTGTGCTTGACGTAGAACCCCGAAGTGGATTTTTAATACCCATTAAGTAATAGCGGATTTTCGATAAATCTGGCGTTCCGACAACGACAATTCGGTTGTTGCCATCGCTGTATTCAAATGGAACATCCAAAGGCCAAGGCTGTCCTGATAACTGCGCCTTGTCGCGCGCTAATTTGGCATCTTGAAACAAACTCAGCTGAATGTTCATCCGATTTTGCTCAGGCCATATCAAATCTGCAGAAGTTGTCCCGTAGGGCGTGATTGCCAAAGGCATATCGTATTCGTAGTAGTTGTATTTGTCATCCGTTCCCAAGCGGAAAAATGCACGAAAATCGCCATCTCTTAAATTTTCGCCTTCAGCATGGATAAACATTTCCAGATTTCCATAGGCTCGGAAATCATGTGAAGTTGTTTTGTATGCTGCACGGCCATAACCATCCCGTAGATTTTGAACATCAATGCTTAAGGATTGCTCATTTAATTCCACATCCAGATTGTTGTTGGCTAAATCAATTTGTCGGTTTATTCCGGGAGGAACAACGTATGGAATCGGCGACCGGTTTCCATTTTCTTCAATGCTGACATTAGCAACGTTGAAGGTAGAATTATCGGATGGCATAATGCCTAAACTTGGATCAGAAATCACTTTTGTTGCATCATTTTCCGCATTGTATTTGCGCCATTCTCCACGGACAAATTGCATGCGACCAAAACGCAGAATAGCTGTATCAGCATAATTGGTCATAAAGACACGAACAAAACGTATGGATTTAAAATCATTGATATTGCCGTATTTGCTTTCGTAAGATGTAATCGGAATCCGGACTTTATACCATTTGGCATCAACCTGATTTCCGTTCTTTAACGTCACCTTTGCAACCTGTTCCTCAACAATAAAATTCTTTCCAACAGCCATATCTTGTGGTCTGGTAGACATTTTATATTGATAATATTCCTCGACCTCATTCATGGTATTGTCTCGGTTGACATCTTCTCCATCAGGAAGAAGCGTACGAGCTGAGGTTTCCACTCCAAAATCAGCCTGCGATTGTTCGTTGGTTCTAGAATTCCCTTCGAGTCCGCTGTATTTTTTGTACCGATCGAGAATGCCTACACTTTGAGAATAATCATTTCCAATAAAATACCCGTAGTTATCAGAAGAAGGGTCATTCGTCAGTTCTTCCAAGGCTTCAGGATTCAGCAGGCCACGAAGTTGATTTAAAAAATTGCTGTGAATAACAGACTCTTCGCGATCTCCCAAACCGTCCAAACCAACATCTTGCAACACGCGGCTGACGGGGTCGTTATCGAAGGCTTGAACTACGGGCTGGTTTTTAATCACATATCCCCAATTCGTTAATTCGACCTGAGACAAATCGCCTGATGGCGGAATGCCATTCTCAAGAGATTTCCGCCCATCTTTTAGAATGTCTTCAGAAATATTCCCCAAATTAAAATACACATCGCCACCCTCTTTATTTGGATTGGTCAACGTGGGATCCATTAACCACATTTCAAGAAACTCAATGTTCTGAGCTTCAAAATCTGTCTGGTCCATTTTACGGAACATTCCTCCCCATCTTGTCCTTGGATTGATTAAAGTTCCATCTGAATTAATTCCGGAAGTTGCGTAATTGTAAGGCCCGCGAATCGTTGGATAAAATGCTAAATCTAATGTTTGCAGGTAGCCATCAATACCTGTTTGTGACTGCTTGTAAGGAAAAATTTCTTGTTCAGAAACCTCACGGACGCGGTGATTTGATAATTCGTTTGCACTTAGATTCGGGTTGGTCGATGAGTTTTTGTAAAAAATCGGGTCAATGTTATAAAAAGACAGTAGCGAACGATTGAATCCATAGCTCAAATCATTCACCAGTTCTGATTCTGGAAACAACCTCGGCGTTCCTGATATTTGCCAATTGCTCTGTCCTTTGATGTCAATGTAACTGACTACGTTTTCAAAATCATCAATGTAGGATGTTCCTGTAGACGACAAATCCGTATCCAATCCGCTCGGATGGCCGGGAATTAATTGAGCGTATTCCCCATAGAAGGAGATGTGCGATTCCTCTTTTGTGCTCAAAAATGGAATCTTGTCAACCATTCGTGTTAGCCAACGGGATGTTGTGCTGTAACTTAGGTCGGCTCCAAGCATGGTGTTTGAAATTGGTTCTTCACCAATGTAGACTTTTTCGCTTAAGGGTTTTTCCGTTAAGTTCATAACGGTTGCGCCGATTTTTAGCTTGTCGTTTACCAAATAATCAAATCGTCCGCCAAGTAAAGTTTTCTGTTGCAAACCATACATGCTATCATCTTCAACCGAAACTGTAATCGGTTGGCCGGATAAAACTAATGCTTCATTCAAAATGCGCAAAGTCCCTAATTGAAAATCTACCGTGTAATCTACATTAGGTTCCAAAACCATTCCGCCGGACATCACTTTGATACCATTCGTTGTCAGGTTAAAAACGCCCAATTGAAATTCAGTTCCAGAAGCCGAGCTGTAATTTCCTCGAAGCAAATACCTGTTTTTATTGGGGAATAATTGCTGTGCATCCACTTTCGTATTGCTGTACAATTCAGGGAATGTATATTTTTCGATTAGCTCTACTTCCGTTGCTTGAAATTGACCAGCCAAATCCTTTCCGAAAGGTTCGATTACAGGGAAAATTAATTTTCCACGTGCTGGATCGATCGTTACGTCGGGTATAAAATCGAAAAGCCCATCAGCACCAGCCGCTTGCTGTTGCGTTAAGCGATCCACTTTTGCTAATTGCAAATACGTTTTTTCTTGTGTGTTTACCCCTTCATAAATCGCGGGTCTTTCAGTTCCAGTTTCATTTTCAGTCCGATAGATCTGAATGGAGAAATTATTTTCTGATACATTCGTCGCATTCAGCGAGTAAATGTTTTTCATCATCAGGTTCCATATGGGAAGGTTAGTTTTGATGACTTCATTCTTCAATAATTTTGTGTACAGCGCTTTCGGTTCAGACGGTGTGACAGGAATATCCGTGCTAAATTCACCGACCTGATATTCTTTTCCGTTCACCATATATTTATAGGCGACGGATAAGGCCTGATCTTGGTTCAATGGATAAAATAGGGAAATATAACCCAATCGCTTATTGACGACATAATCTTTGCCTTCAACCAATTTTCTTGCATAAGTTAGTTTTGCATAGTTATCATTGGTTCCTGTAGCCGCAAAAAAACTTTGTGTGAAATTTCCATTCGACAAGCGGCCTTGCTCACCTAATAAATCCAGCAAATTATTTGATTTTTCTGTACTTGCTTCGCCAGGAATACCTGTCGATGGAAGCCTAGAAGAACCTTGTGTAATCAACGAATTGTAGGGCGTGTACTCAGCAAGGTCCAATAGAGCAATGATGTCGCGTGAATCCGTTGAACTATTTGCGCGATTGCTCGTCCATACTTCGACCTGCAAGATATTCACATTGCTGTTAATAATTGGCGCCATTGCCAATGCATTGTTGTAGTTGTCTCGGAAGTATTGGCCCAAAAAATAATGTTGATTATCTTCATAGTTATCCAGCGTAATTTTCACCTCACTATCTCGGCTTCCATTGGAGATCGTGAATTCTTTAGTTCGCGACCGTTGTTGTGAAATAAGCCCAGTGAAGGTTAATTTTCCAAATTGAAGTTCTGCCTTGACGCCAAACAAAGCTTCTGAACCCTGAATCAGCGTTGTATTAAGTGGCATGCTCACATTTCCAATTTCCAATCGCCTTAGAATAGCATCATCTTTTGCGACATAATCAAACCGGATTTGATTTTCAAAATCAAATTGTGCGCGCGAATTGAAATTGGCATTGATTTTCAGATTCTCACCGATATTTCCGGTTAAGTTTAAATTGATGTTCTGGTCAAAATCGAATCCCCATTGATTTCGCTGAGTTTCATTGAACATCGGATTTTGGTTGGTGTTGTGTTGCCCCATCAGCGTCACTTCGGCACTTCCTCTCGGTACTAAATCGATGGTATTTCCACCAAAAATTTGTTCAAATGCAGGGCTTTCGATTTCAATAACTGGGAAAAGGCGGCTTTTCCGATGATTGTCCAATTCTTTTTGAGCTAATTCTTCCCAATAATTTTTCTTGAGCCTGTTGAATTCATAGGTCTTGTATTCGTCAAGCGTCAAATACAATGGCGGACGGAATAGCTTGGTGCCTATTTTCTCTCGAATAATGTATTGTCTGCTGATGGGATCATAAACAATCTCGCGTTCGATGTTTTTTGGAGCAGATAAACTGACCGGATCATAGCTGTTTGGTAAGAATAAAAAAGGCTGGTCTTTAAACCGATAAGGCAATTTTAATGAGTCTGCTTTTTGGTCAACATAAGAAATAGTTTGCGCATAAGTTATTGAACTAATAACAATGAAGCAAATACATGCACAAGTTAAAATAAAGAAATTTTTCAACTAGACTCAAAATCAAAGTTAACCCGTTATATCTTAGGCGACAGGCAAATATAAGGAATGAAATTAAAAACAAATTGTTAAATTAATTGAGGAATTATCAAATAAGTAAAGCGATTGAACAAAAACTAAAGTTTCTTCAAAGCTAGTTTAATTAACGCTTCGACCGGTAGCTCACCTTCTGTATTTTGTATGGTCAGCAAAACTTTTTCTGCAGCTATTTTTTGGAAACCTAACATGACCAATGCGGCCAAGGCTTCTTCAGATGAAGATTGTTTTTGTACGGGAAGAGAGATTAAGGCATGCGGGCCTTCTTTTTTTAATTTGTCCTGCAATTCTAGGATTACACGCTGCGCTGTTTTTGGGCCTATCCCTTTTATTTTTTGAATGGTTTGCACATGTCCTGTAACGATCGCCTGCTGGATTTCTTCCGGCGTAGCCGAAGAAAGCATCATGCGTCCGGTGTTCGGACCTATTCCTGAAACAGAGATTAAATGGTTAAATAATTGGCGTTCTCCTTCTGTCGCGAACCCATATAAGGTTTGGGAATCTTCACGTACTTGGAAAGAGATAAATAATTTTAAATGCTCTTGGTCTTTTAACTGAGCATAGGTTGTTAATGAAATGTGTACAAAATATCCAATCCCACTCACGTCAATAATAACGTGAGTAGGGGATTTAAAAATAAGTTTTCCACTAAAATATTCGTACATCGTCTATTTTTAGTTATTCTTTTCAAATGCTTGAACATCCACAACAGCGATAGTCACCATGTTCACGATTTCGCGAACAGAACTGTCTAATTGCAATACGTGTACAGGTTTGTTCATACCCAATAAAATTGGACCGATCGCTTCCGCATTGCCTGCTGTCTGTAAAAGTTTGTATGCTATGTTTCCTGATTCTAGATTAGGGAAAATCAACGTGTTGGCTGCTTGTCCATTTAATGTGCTGAAAGGGAAATTCGCGTCCAGCATTTCTGCATTTAATGCAAAATTAGCTTGTAAATCGCCATCCACAGTAATATGAGGAGCTTTAGCATGCAAAATCTTAACCGCTTCTCTTACTTTAGTAGGGATTTTACCCGTGCTAGAACCAAAGTTAGAAAATGATAACATGGCCAATCTAGGCTTCACGTTAAAACGCTTAACAGCATCGTCGATCAAAATCGCGATATCCACCAATTCTTCAGCTGTCGGGTCTTCATTTACTGTTGTATCGCCAAAGAACAAAGGTCCTTTCGGTGTCATCATCATGTACATACCCGCAACACGGCTTCCTGGTTTTGCGCCAATTACTTGCAGAGCAGGTTTGATGGTCGTTCCATAATTTTTTGTCAAACCGGAGATTAGCGTATCTGCTTCCCCAAATTCAACCATGCTCGCTGCGAAATAATTACGATTGGTCATCAGCTTTTGAGCATCATACTTCGAGATGCCGCGACGCTGACGTTTGGTGTAAAAATGATTGACAAATTTTTCAAAACGTTCTGTTTTGGTTTCCAAAACTGGATCAATAATTTCAACATCGCCCAAATCGAACGTAAATTCTTGAATTAAATCCTCAATTTTCTGTCTGTTACCCAATAAAATTGGAATCGCGATACCTTCGTCTTTAACAATCTGTATCGCACGCAATGTTTTGTAGTTATCTGCCTCAGCAAAAACAACACGTTTTGGATCGCTTTTCGCTTTTTCTACCAGCGTACGAATGATACGGTCGTCGTTTCCTAAACGTTTATGCAAATTTTCGATGTACGCATCCCAATCCGTAATAATATGTCTTGCTACGCCTGAATCGATTGCTGCTTTTGCGACAGCAACAGAAACTTCTGTGATCAAACGTGGATCTGTCGGTTTCGGAATGATGTAATCTCTGCAGAAACGCAAATTATTTGTGTTGTAAGCAATGTTTACTTCCTCTGGAACTGATTTTTTTGCCAATTCAGCAAGTGCTTTCACAGCTGCGATTTTCATCTCCTCATTGATGGCTGATGCGCGAACATCTAGCGCACCTCTAAAAATGTATGGGAATCCCAATACATTATTGACCTGATTCGGATAATCTGAACGTCCAGTTCCCATAATCACATCCGAACGAGTTGCGATTGCCAAATCATAAGCAATTTCAGGATTTGGATTTGCCATAGCCAAAACGATTGGATTCTCTGCCATGGTCAGCAACATTTCTGGCGTCAGCACATCGGCTTTAGATAATCCGATAAATACATCTGCACCTTTCATTGCGTCTTCCAGTGTGTAAATGTCCTGATCCGTTGCAAATTCTGCTTTTGATGGGTCTAATTCTGTACGATCTTTACGGATCACACCTTTAGAATCCAGCATCACAATATTCTCTTTTAATGCACCAACGGATTGGTACATGCTTGTGCAAGAAATTGCGGCAGCACCCGCGCCATTTACAACAATCTTAACCTGGCTAATTTCTTTGCCGATCAATTCACAGGCATTGATCAATGCCGCGCCTGAAATAATCGCTGTTCCGTGCTGATCATCATGCATTACAGGAATATTCATTTCTGCTTTTAGACGACGCTCGATTTCGAAACATTCAGGAGCTTTAATATCTTCTAAGTTAACACCTCCAAAAGTTGGTTCCAATGCTTTAACGGTGCGAACAAATTCGTCTACATTGGTGATGTCTAATTCAATGTCAAATACGTCAATATCCGCAAATATCTTGAACAATAAACCTTTTCCCTCCATCACAGGTTTTCCGGCTTGAGCACCGATGTCACCTAATCCTAAAACGGCAGTTCCGTTACTGATTACAGCAACCAAATTTCCTTTTGCGGTGTATTTGTAAGCATCGTCCGCATTTTCTGCGATTGCTAGACAAGGTTCTGCAACACCAGGTGAATATGCTAAGGATAAATCTCTTTGCGAGCTATGTGGTTTTGTAGGTACTACCTGAATTTTTCCAGGCCTTCCCATTGAGTGATAGTTTAATGCGTCTTTCTTTTTATTGATATTGCTCATTATAATTACGTTTAATTTCTTATACCGTAGGACAAATGTATAATTCTATTTACAGTTCTGCTAATAATGTTTTAATTATTACTTTAATGTATCCAAAACCTTAAACATTGCTTGACGCATAGAAGAGGCACTTCCCTGATAATTATTGATTAGGAAAGAAAACACATAATCTTGATTTGCGCCAGAAGTTTGATATCCCGTATAGCCTAATACACCTCCGATGGTGCCACTTTTCATTTTCATGTTATTCGGTGTTGGCAGACTTTTCTCAAATGTGTCAAACCAATTGCGCTGTTTGGCATAGCGCATGATTTTGCTCATGGCCGAGGTAGTCACTCTATTTTGAGGAGAAAGTCCTGATCCATCGTATAGCACTAATTCGGAATCGCTGATTCCTAATTTTTGTTGCCAGTATTTATTCACCAATTGCGTCGCGTTGTTTCGGGTCGATGCTGTTGGGCTGCGTTCGCCGATTACCTTTAATAAGGATTCGCCATACAGGTTGATGCTTTTTTGGTTGAACCAATAAACGATTTCCGATAGTTTTGGTGAAGAATGCACATGCAATTCTTTTTTTCCTGTCGGGAATGTTTTGTTGCTATCTGCCAATAATTTTCCCGTCGTGGGTAACTGCTCGATCAGAATATCGTTCGCCAGTAAAGCTTGGCGCAATTGGAAGGCTGCATCATAGGCAGGGTCTGGAACTGAGATTTCGATGGTCTTCTTTAAATCTTGCCCATACGTTCCGCGCAAATAAATTGTTCCTGAATAAGGGGCTGAATACCCATATACATTATCTCCAGAACCCGAAGAGCCTGTTTTAACCTCATTTACTACAGACAAATAAGAGATGTCTGAAGTTGTTTTGCTTATTCTTGTGGGGTTGTTGACCGATGATGCGGCAAAGACAATTCCCGTTTTATTTTCTCTCCAATTCAAACCTGAAACTCCAGCACCATAATAATTGCCCATATCCTGCCACATCCATGTTCCCGGAATATCATAACCGTTTAAATAGCGGTCATCGCCGATAATCCGTCCGGACACAGATTTAATTCCGGCGTATTGAATGGCCTTCACCCAAGTACTTAGTAAGACTTCTTCTGAATTTCCTTCAAATCGATCGGAAGCCAATGTAGGATCTCCACTGCCTTCAATCACAATATCTCCCACTAAATTACCGACAGAGTCAATGTCCCCTGTGTAGTAAAGCTTTGTCTGAAATTTAAATTCTGGGCCTAAAAGATCTAAAGCGGTGATAGAGGTGATGACTTTCATGGTTGATGCCGTAGGCAGACCTATCTGGCTGTTTTTTTCAAAAACAACTTGTCCTGTCTTCGAATCCAGAACCGTTAATGAAGCAACGCCATTTTTAATATTGGATTGCTTTTCAAATGTTTGGAATGCTGTGGCAATTTTTTGAGTAGCTGTTTGAGCCATTGCGCTAGACGCAATAAAAACCGAAAACAGACAGCTTGTTATTAAAGTATAGATCCTCATAGCATCTTGATTTTTGTTACGCAAAGGTAAGGACTATGCGCAAAGATTGACGTTCTGCTGATGTAAAAAAAGTATATCCTTCTTTATTTGCGTCGAGGAACAAATTAGAATTTTATAACTTGCATTAAATTTAAAAGATAATGACACAACTTGAAAAATTAGCAGCTTTACGATCAGAAATGAAGGACAAGGGCATCGATGCTTATATTATCCCTTCATCAGATCCGCATATCAGTGAATATTTACCCGAACGTTATAAATGCATTGCCTGGACTTCTGGGTTTACAGGTTCTGCTGGAACATTAGTCATTACGGCAGATTTCGCCGGATTATGGACGGACTCCCGATATTTTGTGCAGGCCAATGAACAATTAAAGGATACAGGTTTTGAATTGGTCAAATTAAAAATTCAAGGCGTAGCCGAATATGTAACCTGGTTGTCCCATCAGCTTGCTGCTGGGCAGAAGGTTGCCTTTGACGGCAATCTAGCTTCTGTTGCAATTGCTCAAACTGTCCAAACTACGCTATTGCCGCTAGGCATTGAAGTTTATGGACATATAGATTTGTTGGACGCCATTTGGAACGAAAGGCCTAAATTGCCTACCGAAAAAGCGTATCTACTCGATGAAAAAGTAACAGGTCAATCCACTTCGGATAAAATCAATGCGATAAAAGATACGTTGAGAGAGAAGCATGCAGATGCTCATTTAATTTCATCGCTGGATGATTTGGCTTGGGCATTGAATATACGCGGAAATGATGTGCAGTGCAATCCGGTTGTTTTGGGATTTTTGTTGATCTCCAGAGCTGGAAATACATTGTTCATTGACCAATCGAAATTGACGGCTGCGGATATTACTACTTTGGCAGATGCTTCAGTTGAAGTTCAATCCTACGAACTGCTTTTTGAACATTTGAAATCGCTGGAAGCCATTCGCATTTTATTGGATCCAAAAAGAACCTGCTTTGCTGTGTATGATAGCATTCCGGCAGGAATACAAATCCTTGATGCGATTAATCCATCGACCAGCCTAAAGGCAGTTAAAAATGCAGTTGAAGTTGAAAATACGCGCAAGGCCATGGTCAAAGACGGTGTGGCGTTGACAAAATTCTTCAAATGGGTAGAAGAAAATGTGTCTGAAAATACATTGACAGAAATCAGTATTGCAGAAAAGGCGCATCAACTTCGTGCAGAACAGCCGGGTTTTGTGGATATTTCCTTCGATACCATTGCTGGCTATCAAGCGCATGGCGCATTGCCACATTACAAAGCTACGCAGGAAAGCAATTCAACGCTGAAAGCCGAAGGCTTGCTATTGGTTGATTCAGGAGGTCAATATCAAGACGGAACTACCGATATCACGCGTGTTATTTCGTTAGGAAAAATCACAAAAGAGGAGCAAGCGGATTATACGCTGGTTTTGAAATCCATGATTGAAGGTTCATTGGCTGTTTTTCCTAAAGGAACAAAAGGATATCAAATTGATGCCATCACTCGCCAGCCGATGTGGCAAACCCTAAGAAATTATGGACACGGAACAGGGCATGGCGTAGGTTATTTCCTGAATGTACACGAAGGTCCTCAGGTGTTTAATCCATCCGCAGTAGATGTTGCTGTGGAAGAAGGAATGATTACCTCGATGGAACCAGGTTTGTATCGCGAAGGGCAATATGGAATCCGAATTGAAAATCTATTATTGGCGAAGCCAAAAGAAACCAATTACTTTGCAGATTTTCTTGAATTTGAAACATTGACGGTATGTTATATTGAAACTTCCTTAGTGGATAAAACTTACTTAGATCAGAAACATATTGACTGGTTAAATCAGTACAATCAATGGGTGTATGAGCAATTGGTTCCGTTCTTAACAGATGAAGAAAGCACTTGGCTGGAAATTAAAACAAAAGAAATTTAGAAATCAGTCTTAAAATAAGAAAAAGGGCATTTCCGCAAAGGAGATGCCTTTTTTGCTTTTCGGAATGATCAGAATAGAAATTAAAACAGAAGGTTTAAATTCTAAAACTAGGTTATAGGATTGGTAAATAAAACTTATTAAATTCTTTACTTCTTTAAATTTCTATCTATTTATAATAGGAGATTGAAGTATCTTTAGCATTTGAAGCAATTTAGCTTGTAAGTATCAAGAAAGCGTATTCAAATTCAACAAATAAAATTAAAGATCAGAACGATTGTATT
Source organism: Sphingobacterium hungaricum (assembly GCF_015210005.1). GTDB lineage: Bacteria > Bacteroidota > Bacteroidia > Sphingobacteriales > Sphingobacteriaceae > Sphingobacterium > Sphingobacterium hungaricum. The sequence goes on along the minus strand of NZ_MU158698.1, from coordinate 1,148,510 downwards.
TTCTGATCAGTAAAACAAACTAATGAAACTAACGTATATTTTTCTTCTTGCTTTAATTTGTTTTGGAACAAAGCAAGTAAGCGCGCAAACTTTACCTTATAAAAACAGCAAACTTTCTATTGACGAGCGTGTCGCGGATCTGCTTGGCAGAATGACTGTCGAAGAGAAGGTCGGACAGCTATCCAAATTGTTGGGTTGGGAAATGTATGAAAAAAACGGAAAAAATATTTCGGCTAGTCCAAAACTAAAAGATGCTGTAAAAACACAGCATATCGGTATGCTGTGGGCAACTTTGCGTGCGGATCCTTGGACTCAAAAAACCTTATTGAATGGCTTAAGTCCTCAAGAAGCTGCCAAAGCCACAAATGCGATACAGCGCTATATGATTGATAGCACGAGGTTGGGAATTCCATTGCTGTTGTCAGAAGAAGCACCTCACGGACACATGGCTATTGGAGCGACAGTATTTCCTACAGCTATAGGGCAAGCGAGCACATGGAATCCTTTTTTAATTGAAAAGATGGCAAGCGCAATCGCTAAGGAAACATTCGCCGTAGGCGGAAAAAATGGCTACGGTCCGGTGTTGGATTTAGCTAGGGATCCACGCTGGTCTCGGACAGAAGAATCTTATGGAGAAGACCCTTATTTAATCGGTCGAATGGGCGAGGCGATGGTAAAAGGTTTTCAAGGAAAAACAATAGGTGAAGAAAATAAAATCATTTCAACCTTAAAACATTTCGTTGCTTATGGCGTGCCCGAAGGAGGACATAATGGCGGAGCAGTTTCGGTCGGTGAACGTGCTTTGATGCAACACTATTTACCACCATTTGAAAAGGCTGTTAAAGCGGGTGCGGGTTCTGTTATGACTGCTTATAATTCGATTGATGGGATTCCATGTTCTGCCAATGAATGGTTATTGACACAGGTTTTGCGAAATCAATGGGGATTCAAAGGATTTGTGGTGTCCGATTTGTTGAGTATTTCAGGATTGAATGGAAGCCATGCTACAGCAGAAAACGCAGCTGATGCAGCTTCGCAGAGTATTCATGCAGGTCTAGATGTAGATTTGAGCGGAAGCGGTTTTAATACCAATTTATTGGAAGCAGTTAAAACGGGTTTAGTCGATCAAGCGGTATTGGATCGTGCTGTTGTTCGTGTGCTGCACATGAAATTTTCATTGGGATTGTTTGATAAGCCTTATGTAGATGAACAAGCGGTTGTGAAGAAAGTAGCGACTGCCGAACATAGTCAATTAGCAAGACAAGTTGCGCTTGAATCCATCGTCTTGTTGAAAAATGAAAATAATGTGTTGCCGTTAAGTAAGTCGTTAAAACGTATCGCAGTTATCGGGCCAAATGCCGACAATGTGTATAATCAATTAGGAGATTACACGGCACCACAAGAAGATGGAAAAGTAAAAACGGTGTTGGAAGGCATAAAAGCTGCGGTTTCTAAACAGACCGTGGTTGATTATGTGAAAGGTTGTGCGATTCGTGATACAACTGCAACGGATATTGCGGCAGCAGTTCGGGCAGCTAATCAAGCGGAGGTTGTAGTTGTTGTCTTGGGAGGTTCAAGTGCCCGTGATTTTAAAACTTCCTATCAGGCGACGGGCGCCGCAAATGTGGATGCGGCATCACAAGCAATCAGTGATATGGAAAGCGGAGAAGGTTTTGATCGCTCGACATTGGATTTAATGGGTGACCAATTGGCGTTGCTGAAAGCATTAAAAGCAACAGGAAAGCCCATTGTTTTGGTGACTATTAAAGGCCGTCCGCTTAATTTGAACTGGGCTGACGAACATGTTTCTGCAATTTTAGATGCTTGGTATCCAGGACAAGAAGGGGGATTAGCGATCGCAGATGTGCTTTTTGGAGCTTACAATCCTGCCGGAAGATTGCCGATTTCATTTCCTCGTTCGATCGGTCAGTTGCCTGTTTATTATAACCACAACAAGCCAAATCATCACGATTACATTGAATTGAGAGCAAAACCTTTGTATGCTTTTGGCTACGGCTTAAGCTATACCACATTTGACTATAGCGACCTTCAAATAGATTTGAACGAATCAGCAACTGATTTGACAGCTACTATTTCTTTCCAAGTCAAAAATACAGGTGATTACGGTGGGGACGAAGTTGCCCAGCTGTATCTTGTTGATGAGGTAAGCAGTGTCGTTACGCCTGTAAAACAGCTGAAACGCTTCGAACGGAAGTTTATTAAAAAAGGAGAGAGCCAAAGGTTTTCTTTTGAGATCAATCTAGAGGATTTGAAGTTATGGGGCATCGATAAACAATGGAAGGTAGAAAATGGCAAGTTTAAGGTTTTAGTAGGTCCTGCTTCAGATAATGTGAAATTGACTTCGGAATTTGAAGTAAAAATTTAAAAGCAAAAATTCAAAAATTTGGAAAGACTTTCCGCTTTGGGTTATGTGGGGATTTTGCTCTGCGAAATTCTGCAACTTCTCATTGCTTCTCCTTGGCTAACCTTTCTAAAGTTCAAAAGACCGCAGAAGACGCAGAGAAGACACAAAAGACACAGAGAAAAATTCAAAATAGTTGTTTTACTATTTTGAGTAAATAACTTTCTAAACTCTGAGTCAAGCCTTTTTAGCGTCAAAATAATAAGAAAGACCTTCCGCAATAATTCCGCTTTGGGTTACGTGAATTTAGCTCTGCGAAACTCTGCGACTTCTCAGTGCTTCTCTGTGTCTAACCTTTATAAACAGAAAACATGCTGAAAGACTTTCTAAAGTTCAAAAGACCGCAGGATACGCAGAGAAGACACAAAAGACGCAGAGAAAAACTCAAAATAGTTGTTTTACTATTTTGAGTAAATACATTTCAAAACTCTGAGTCAAGCCTTTTAGCCTTACCAAAATGGTTCTTGTCGATTATCAACTATGTAAAGTAAGGTAACATAGTCGTCAGACACAGCGTAAAAAAGTGAACTTAATTTGTTTATTGGAGCTACCCTAACATCTCTATCGAATGTACTAGATTTGTACATTTTAGGATATGTTGCAATTAATCGAATGATATTTTCTGTTTGAAGAATAAATTGATTGGTAACTTTTTCACCCCAGTTTTCTTCAATGAACATAACTAATACCCTGAACGTAAATTCAAATGTATCTGTATATTGAACTGAGAGGCTCATGTTTATTTACCAAGAATCGAATTGAGGTCTTTAAATTTTTTTACCTTTCCTAATCTTAAATCGTTTTTAGATTTTTCAATACCGGCAACGACATGATTTGGGTAATTTAGAGTCTGATTTGTCTCATGATAGTCAACCTGAAGTGCTTTTAAAGCAGCTTTTACAGCTTTTATAGCTTCTTCATTTTCTAAATGAATAGTTATAGTTTTCATACCATATAATATTGTATTATCAAATTTAGAGAAAAATTAAGAAACTTTCATCTTATTCATCCACCTTTTTCCGATTGACTAAATAGCCAAATATTGCTGCAATAAAGAACATGATTATGCTATAGACTGCTGGTGGAATACTCATGACGCTATTTCCTAAAACACTTAGTGCAATGTAAATGGCTAAGGTTCCGTTGTGAATTCCGATTTCCATTCCGATAGCGATGGACTGTTTGCGATTTACATTAAATGCGGAAGGCAAATAATAACCAACGCCCATGCTCAATACATTGAATACCAAACAAGCAAGGCCAACTTGTTGGAAAGATTCCATAAATTGTGCGCGTTCCTTCACGATAGCGCCAACAATAATGACGACCAAAAAAATAGCAGAAAGGATTTTCACAGGTTTTTCCAATCGTTTGGAGATATTCGGGTTTAAATAATTGATAAACATGCCGATTGCCACAGGGATTAGGACTATTGCAAAGACTTCTAGGATTTTTTGAACTGCATGGGAATCACTTGTTCGCTTTCCATAAAATAGCCCATTGCAAAATTGACGATAAAGGGAAGCGAGACTAAAGTCAAAATACTATTTAATGCAGTTAATGAAATGTTCAACGCAACGTCGCCTTTGGCTAAATGACTGAATAAATTAGCGGTTGGGCCTCCAGGTGATGCGGATAAAAGCATCAGTCCAACGGCTAGTTCGGGTGGTAATTTTAATAAAATACATATTCCGAAACAGATGATTGGCAATAATATCATTTGGCAAAAAAGGCCTATAAAAACGGCTTTAGGATATTTGACAATTCGAGTGAAATCTGCAACAACTAGGTTAAGTCCTAAACCCAGCATAATTATTCCAAGTGCAATAGGCAGGAATATAGTTAATAAACTGCTTTGTTCCATAGATTTATGAATATTTGGTTACATGAATCTACAAAAATTAAATAATACTTGAAACTTTTTATAGTAATTTAAAACGAAAAATTTTTATTTATAATAAATAATGGATTTTATTTCTACAATCTTGCCTGTTGATTTTTCTTAAATACGATGTAGGGAAAAAAATAAGCTAACGTTAAAGTTCGGTTTCGTATGGGGTAGAGAAACCGAACCATTTATTTTTTATTTCGCTATCCAAATGCGATTAAATAGGAGAGGATTCGATCCATCTATCTTGAAAGTCACTATGTACTCACCGATTTGATCAACTGTGATTTCGCCAATTCGATGATCTACAAATTCATCGGTGTAATAATTCATGTTTGGTTCGACAGTAATCTTCCCATCTGGCAAAATACTTCCCTTCAGTGTTTTCTTATTGACAGTAATGTTCACAGGCACAGCTACAGTATTTGGATTGTGCGTGGATAAGTCAATTTTATACGTTCCTTTTTCGGCGATAAATATTTTCCAAGAAATTGATTTATCTGAATTGATGATCAAGTGATTTGGCTTTAGGCCATTGTATTTTTCAAATTTAAAATCTGAATCCAACACGTTCAAAGCATTTGCTGAAAATCCTCCAAAAGTAGATTCTCCGACAATTTCTTTATTGATTTCAACAGGTTTTTCAAATTCCATTTTCACAACTGAAACGTAAGGATCAGGTTGGTCAGACGGAATTTTAATATGCATCAATGGCCCAAATTGTTCAAATTTTACTGGAATATTTCCACTTGCGTTCAAAACCGAAATCCGAGATGGTTTGGACGTAATGCCACTTATCCTCAAAACGCTATCCAAAGGCCAGTTAAATACTTCCGCATACACGACTTGTTTCCCATTTTCTGTTTTGGTCGTTAAGGTTCCCCAATCATGCTGTTTGGTCCGTAATCCTAAACCTGTATTTCCATACACTGCTTCTCCATATTTCTTCAACCAATTGCCAACATCGTGCAATCGGGTGATGCTTTCGTAAGGAACCGATCCATCAGCACGCGGACCAATATTCAGCGTAAATCCTCCGTTAAGGCTCACGTTCGAAAGCAAGGATTCGAAGAGCTGTCCCGTGGATTTCCATTCTTTCTCTTGTCCGTTGTATCCCCAAGAATGTGCGATAGTTCCAGGCGTTTCCCATGGATGTTCAATGTAATTAGAACTAAATGTGTTATCGCCTAACGTTTCAAAGTCAACGTTCTCTTGGTCTGTGGGCAAACCTAATCTGGAATTGATCAAACAATTTGGCTGTAATTTGCGGATGAGCTGGACGACTTGTTCGAGCTGTTCTTTTTTAATGATCGATTCTTGATAGGGAATCCACATATCAAACCACATTAAAGCAATATCTCCATAGTTGGTCAATAGTTCCGTTAATTGCGGGATTACTTTCTCTTGCCAATATTGGTTGTATTGTGCATCAGTTACTCTTCCAGTTACTTCTTGATTATGATCCCAAGCGTAAGGTTCAGACCAATCAAGCCAATGGGAATAATAAAACCCTAATTTCATTCCATGCTTCCGGCAAGCATCAGCTAATTCTTTAATGACATCTCTATTCGTTCCGCTCAGTTTTGAAAGGGAATAATCTCCGATTTTCGTATCCCAAATCGCGACACCATCATGATGTTTAGAAGTCATAATGATGTATTTCATGCCTGCTTCTTTTGCTAAAAGAACCCATTGTTCTGGATCAATCTTATCCCAAACAAATCGTTGTGCTAATTCGCCATACTCTTCTTTTGAAATGCGATTGCGATAGCGAATCCATTCGGCATAATTATTTTCGTAACGCAAGTTTTCCCCTTTCCACAAGCCTTCGGCTCCAGAATACAATCCCCAATGTATAAACATTCCGTAACGGGCATCTTCAAACCATTTGGACTTGGATGGGGTTTGAGCAGAAACTTGAATACTAATAATGCAAAGTGCTAAAATGATCAGATTTTTCATGAAAATACTTTTTCTAAAAATAAGAAAAGCGCTCAAATTTTGAGCGCTTTTATCAATTTAAATAAATACCGATTAATTTTGTTTTGCCCACCATAAAGGCGTCCAAATTTGATCTCCATTTTGTCCTAATAGGCCAACAGCTAAATCATAGTTTGCCTGATCTGCTATTCTAAAAGAAGATGGGTATCTCAATCGTTGTGGGAAGAAATTTACTTGATTTTTAGTGTAATTCCCATCTGTTAATTGAGGCATTGTTGCTATAGGTTGTTCGATGGCAGGGTTTTCAAAAAACGGCAATCCCAACCTTCTGTGATCACTCCATGCTTCCAAAGCCAAATATGGAAATGAAGCGATGTATTTTTGGGTGATAATTTTGGTCAGTTTATCGTTTTTAACCGCTCCATTTTTATAGATCGTATTAGAAGGGTAAGCAACTTGCGAAGTACCTTCTACCCCAGTATAAGCATCTTTATATTTGATAGTGAAAGATGTTGCAGGTTCAGTTACGTGATCATAGCTTACAGAAGTTCCAACACGATTATATTCTGTCGACGATTTGTAAGCCGTTAAATGATTAGTTACGTCCCAATAAGCGAAGTTTTCTTCAATTCCTTTTTCATAAGCGGCTTTGTCAGATAATGGCGTAGCCCATCCTCTTAAAGATGCTTCTGCAATTAAGAAATAGCTTTCCCAAGAAGCGAAGAAAATTCTTCTTTGAGTACTTGTTCTAAATTTATTTACCATTCCTGGCTGTCTACCATTCTGACCCCTTAAAACAATCGTAGATGCTTTGGCTCCCCAAGTTCCACCTGAAAATGCATTCCAAGTATACTTAGTATCTAAGTTATCTGTTCTAGTATCGCTAACTTTGATTGTCGCCGCTTGATTAGTTGCAGAAGGGAAATAGTTAGGGTCTGATGTGTTTCCTGGCAAGAAAAATGCCTTGTAAGCCCGTGGATCCATTTTGTTTGGCAACCCATCTAAATAATAACCTTGTGAAGGATCATTTGATTTAATTGAAAAGTTATTAAAATAACGTGTTCCAAAATCATTTTCCTCTTTTACTTTAGCTATGATATCGGGGTTTTCAAATTGATCTGCTGATTTTATTCCGCCTAACCCTACAAAGATATTGTTCATTGTAGCAGAAAGAATTTGAGTATTCCAAGTTCTAGACATTACTCCTGTTAATGGATCCCATCCATCTTTTTCTTGAACGGAAAAATTCTGAGCCGATGATTCAATGAATTTATTGCCAACAAGAGCCGCTTCAAATTCAGTTTTTGCTTTTGCTGGATCAATTTCTGATAAACGCATAGCTAAACGCATTCTCATAGAGTTCGCAAAACGAATCCACTTATCCCATTCAAATCCATACGCAGCATCATAAGCTTTAACTTCATCGCCACTAATAGTTATGTCTAACTTTGTCGGTGCATCCGCAAGCTCAGCTAACATATAGTAATAAACATCTTTTACCGAATCGAATGTTGGATTAACTCCTTTAAATGATTCTATAGGAGCAGGGCCAAAATTGTCTGTCAATTCGCTCATTAGATAAACTCTCCAAATACGGGCAACGTGTTTAAGGTTCTCATTGTAGGACTCTGCTGTACCATTAGTAGCTTTAATGTCAGCAACTTCGATTGCAGAGTTTGCATTGTTCAACCATTCGGAAATGTATCGCCAGTAATCGCCATTAAATCCATCATCGTCAGCCCCCTGATTGATGTAGTTCATGCTATGGTGGCGTGCTGCAGTTTTCCAATAATAAACGTACATGCGTTCCGCAATATGTGGATCTTGTTGAGCTCCGATTATTGAATTGTTCAAAAAGTATTCAGGCCTAACTTGTTGGTCGTTAGCAGCCGTAGGATCAAAATTGATATCTTCTAGTTTTGTACAAGAAGCAGATAGCCCTGTGATCAGAAGTGCTATGGATATTTTTGATAATATATTTTTCATTATATTTTATTTAAAAACCAACAGAAATATTTAAGAAATAAGATCTAGACGTAGGGAATGAAAGGTATTCAAATCCTAACGCATTCGTGCTTGTAGCAAACGTGGATTCAGGATCTACCCCTTTGCTATTACTTTTTAACATTGCCAAGTTGTTTACTGATAGTCCGAAACGTGCGCTTTTTACTACTGATGATTTTAGCACACTCGTTGGAATACTGTAGCTCAGCATCAAAGTTCTAATACGGATATTCGTAGCATCAAATATATTTTGTTCAGTAATACCTAGATTACCTGTTCCAGCTACAGCTGTCCAATAATTTTCAGGACTTACCTCTCTATCATTTTGTACATATTCTCCATTCACTAATTTCACACCTTCAACAATGAAGTTTTCTCGAGCTCCATTGACAACCGTTTCTTCCGCAGAACCTGCTAATTGCAAGGCTCTGTGAGTTCCAGCGAAGAACTTTCCTCCAAATCGACCATCAACTTGAACACTAAGTCCGAAATTTTTGTAATTGAATGAATTGGTAATACCAGCTAGCGCTCTCGCAGTTTGGTCGCCCATATAATGTGTTCCACTTGCTGCCGAAGGCAAACCTGTTTCAGAAGTCAAAATCAATTTGCCATTGTGTATACTTTCAGGGTCTTCAACTCGTAAAAACTTCGTTCCATATATTGCTCCGTAGTTTCTTCCTTCTTCGGCAAAAATATTTACATAATCGATACCACCTAAACTCAAGCGCTTCGCTTCTGGATGTAGCTCAATGATTTGGTTAATGTTTCTAGAAACATTAGCTGTTAAATTCCACTTTAACTGCGTGTTTCTCAAAATCTCAGCGTTGAAAACAATTTCAAAACCTTCATTTTGGATATCCCCTGCGTTTGCTTTAAATCGTTGATAACCAGAAAGACTGTTCATCGGAATTTCCAATAGTTGGTTTGTCGAATTGTTTTTGTAATAAGCGAAATCAAACCCAATGCGATTATCTACGAATTTAGTTTCGAAACCCACTTCAAAACTTTTTTGCAATTCATTGACAACACCAACATCATATTTTGTCTGACGCTTAGACGCTGTTGTTACATTATTTGGGTCATTTCCAATTGTATAGGTGTTGTATAAATTATATGGATCCATGTCTCTACCAGTTTCTGCATAAGAACCTCTTATTTTCGCAAAATTAAACCAAGAAGGCATCTCTCCATTTTTTCTGATTAAGTCAGAAATAACAAAGGACGTACTAATCGATGGGTAAAAATAGCTGTTATTATCAGGATGTAAAGTTGATGACCAGTCATTGCGTCCGGTTAACGTAAGGTAAAAGAAATTATCATAATTAACATCTAAACTTGAATAAACCGAGTTGATTTGTTTTTTGTTAATTGACTCTGTCACTCCTGGATTACCAATGTTGTTGTTTACAGTAAATAGATTTGGTACTCGAAGATTACCCGCAGAAATGCTTAATGAATTTCTGTTGCGTTCCATCACTTGACCATATAAAGAGAATGCTCCACCCCATTTACCAAAAAGATTATCTTTTCTTGCATGTAAGCTAACTATGTAGTTGTTTTCGTAAAATTTGTCCATACTAGTTGAGTATGAATTATTGATATGACTACCGGTATATGTTTTAGATTCGTATTTAGTATTATAACTATCTGAACCAAAACGTACGTCAGCACTTAACCAAGAATTGAAATCGTATTTTACTGTGGCATTCATTAAATAGCGGTCTCTTGAATCATTACTTAATTTGTTATTTACTGCCCAGTAAGGATTCATTCCAGAATCTTCTAAATACCAAGTTTGGGTTGCTCCCAATTGGTCCATTCCAGATTCAAATTGTGAAATATCTAAAGACCTCGGTAATAAAAGAAGTTGTGCGTAATAGTTTCCATCATTTTGTCCACCTACAGCTCTGTTTTGCGCCATGTTTTTCATATACTGAACCTTAATGTCGGTAGACCATTGGTTTCTTTCGCCAAATTTAGATGTAACTCGATTAATTAAATTTAATCGGTTTAGCTTAACACCTGGTGTTTTACTGTCATCATGTAAGTAGGTTGCAGAAGAATACAGATTTACTTTATCAGAAATGGCCTGCTGAAAGTTGATGTTTTGTGTCGTGCTAAATCCAGTCTTAAAGAATGTGCCCATGTTGTCATAAGCTTTCAGATTTGTTTTTGAATCATTCCAAGTATCTACCTCTTGACCAGTAATTTTTTCACCCCAAGAACTAGTAGCTAATCGCCCGTAAACTCCACCAGCACCTTGTGAAAAATCACTTTGCAATTCAGGTGTCATAAAGATATTTTCGATTCCAGTTATCGTTGAATAAGATATACCAACGCCGTCTTTAGCTTTGCCGCTTTTTGTCGTGATTAAGATTACTCCGTTTGAAGCTCTTGAACCATATAAAGCAGATGCAGCTCCACCTTTTAGAACCGACATGCTTTCAATATCTTCAGGGTTTAAATCTCCAAGACCACTTCCCATATCAGCCGAAGGATTCCAAAAGTCATTATTTGATGCTCCAGAAAAATTATCCATCGGTACACCATCTACAACGATTAAAGGTTGATTATCACCAGTTATAGAGTTAAATCCACGCAAGATAATTTTTGACGAGGATGCTGGACCGCCACCACTTTTGACAACCTGCAAATTGGCTACTTTTCCTGCCAAAGCGTTCGCGATGTTGTTTTCACGCGCATCGGTCAACGCTGCCCCTTGAATCTCTTGGAATGAATAACCCAATGATTTTTTCTCACGTTTTACGCCCATCGCTGTGACTACAACTTCTTCCACTGCGGAATCATCGATTACCAAAGTAATATTAATTGAAGTGCCAGAAACTGTGATTTCTTGAGTTAAATAGCCTACGTTTGAAATTCTTAATTTTTCACCGTTGCTGGCTTGAATGGTAAAAGAACCTGTAGCGTCTGTTGAAGTAGCCTTTGTTGTTCCGATAACGGAAACAGTAGCTCCCGGTACTGCTCCATTCGTATCTGACACTCTCCCGGTGACAGATTGTTGCGCAAATAATGCCTGCATACCCAGAAGTATGAAGAACATTAAAGTACAACTTTTTAGGTAAAGTTTGCTCATTTTTTAGTTGATTAAGTTAATGCTTCTGTTGATTGTAATTGTTTGGTTTTCCATTTAGCTTGCTCCACCAAGACACAGGCTGAGCCAAGCAGTTGAATATGTTCTAACGTTGATAATTCGATAGTTGTGTTTTTTGATAGCCTAGGGATGCTGAATTCTTGAACGGAAGACTGTATAGACAATAGCAAGATGTTTCCAAAGTCGGCACCTCGACCGCTGATGATTATTTTCTCGGGATTCATGATGTGAATGAGTGTTGAGATACCCTTGCCAAGCATATAGGCTATGTTCTGTACAGCGGAAATAGCAAGCTGGTCACCGTTTTGAACAGCGGTTATCAAACTTTCGGAATCAGTAGCGCTGGTCGATAGCGTTTTTAAAACAGATTCCTCACCAGATTTGATTTTTTCATTTACAAATTCTATCGCCGAAAGGAGGGAAGCGTCTACCTCTATGCATCCTTTTTTACCACAAGAGCACAATTTGTTGTTATTAGAAAGTGGTATGTGACTGAATTCTCCAGCATAGCCGCTATGGCCTCTAAATAATTGGTTGTTAACAATCATTCCGAGCCCTACCCCCCAATTTAAATTGATGATAAGTGCATTTTGGCTCTGAATCGCTTTTCCAAATTTTTTCTCTGCAATTGCTATTGCAGATGAATCATTCTCAATGTAAGTAGGAAGATTGAAATGTTGCTGAATATGATCCTTTAACTTAAAAAGTGGATTCTTTGATGTGTAAGAATTGTTAATACCCGTTTTTTGTTCTACAAATCCGGGCATCGTAATTCCGATTCCTAAAAATGAGTGCCCTAAAAATAGATTTACTGTTTCTTCTATTAAATCGATAACGTTTTTAAATGCTCGATCAGAATCCAGTAAAGGGTTTTCAATCTCTTTAGGAGTTACTAGCTGATTATTATGTACATCAAAAACTGTAATGCTAGTCTTGTACTGGTCTATCGCTACAGCAATTAAATAAGGATGTACTTCTCTATTTAGCTCGAATTGAGCGGCTCTTCGACCTCCTGTAGATGGCGCTAATCCACTGTCAATTATTAAATCTTCTTGAAGTAAATTATTTACAGCCTTCGTAATATTAGGAACGCTCTTACCAATTGAAGAAGCTAATTCCGCAATTGATTGCGGTTTTAAAAAGTATAAACTTTTAACAATTTGAAGCTTAAGATTTTCCAAGTTTTGGCTAGTTATTATTTTACTTAATCCAAAGTAAATAAATTTTACTTAAAAAATCAAAACTTTTTAAAAATATTATTAAGTAGCCGTTATTATTGTGTTAATTTAATTTAGTGTATATTTCAATTTAAATTTTAAATACTCGAGAAAATATTAGTTAAGTTGGTCAAAAAATAGAGGTGTTATTTTCGTATTTCGAGTGTTTATTTTATTATCTAGCTAGATAAATTCCCTTGCAGTTACAGTTGCTTGAAAATTATTCCAGCTCGCTTGTTCGATTATCACGCAGGCGGTACCGAGCAATTGGGGGTTTTGTATGTTTGAAATTTGAATTTTTGTGTGTTGCAAAAGTCGCGGGATGCTAAATTCTAGTACAGAAGATTGTAAGGATGGAATAAGCAATTCTCCGATTTGAGCTCCTCTGCCGCTTATTACTATTTTTTCTGGATTCATAATGTGGATGAGCGTCGCTATACCCTTGCCTAAAATATGTGCGATTTTTTTAGTGGCTTCAATACCTAATTGATCTCCGGATTGGATTGATGATATGATATCTTGGAATTCAATCTCTCCTGTTTGCATATTTTTTTTAATGCTGCTTTGAACGCCATTCTCTAATTGCCTTTTGATAAATTTAATTGCGGATAGCAAAGAAGCTTCGACTTCTATACAGCCTCTTTTACCACAAGAACATAAGTCATTTTGCTCTGATAAGGGAATGTGGCTGAATTCGCCAGCGTATCCACTGTGACCACGGAATAATTGGTTGTTGATGATCATACCGAGCCCCACACCCCAATTTAAATTTATCACTAGCGCATGTTTTGAGTTTAGCGCTCTTCCAAACTTATGCTCCGCTATGGCTATTGCTGTTGAATCATTCTCGATAAACGTATGTACCTGAAAATGGTTTTGAATATTTTGTCTTAAATTATATAAAGGATTGGTCGTTGCATAGGAATCATTTATTCCGTTTGTATGATTTACAAATCCTGGAATCGTAATACCGATTAAATAGGCAGCTTGACCAAGTTTGTTGTTAACTTCAGTAATAATTTTAACAATTCGTTCGTATGCTAATTTTCCTTCAGATAAATCATTTTTTATTGTTCTTGGAGGAATAATAAAGTTGTTTCGAAAGTCAAAAACGCAAATTTGTGTGAAGTGCTGGTCAATTGCAAGGCAAATTAGTAATGGTAATTTCTCTTTTTTTAATAAGAATTGTGCTGCTCTTCGTCCTCCAGTAGATGGTGCTAAGCCGTTTTCCATAATCATCTCTTCCTCCAACAATCTATAAATCACATTCGTGACGTTAGGGACGCTTTTAGAAAGCGATTTACTTAAGTCAGCAGTAGATTGCGGACTTGAAAAATATAGGCTTTTTACAATAGATGCTTCTAGTTTTTTCAATTTTGAAAGATTTGTTTACCTTTAAGTTTAAACCAAATTTAGCTTAAATAATTTGTTTACTGCTTAAAAAAAAAGGCTTCTGGGACACAATCCAAAGGGGATTGATGAAAGCCTATTGAAAAATTATTTTCTTGAATGTGTTTTGCCTGTTTTCTATAAAGTTTAATAAATCATCCTAGCAATAGCGACAATGTGCGTAAAAAATACTTTAATTTTCAGACCACAATTTGCCGAATTCATTATCTACTGAAATGAATTCTGGAAACGAGGCCATCTCGTCTAACCGAGCTTTAACATGATCATAATTTACAGTGCCAGATTAGTTCATCTGAAATAGCTTGATAATGATTAACTTTTGCAAAATAGCCGATTTTGTACCAATCTTTAACTGAATTTTTTACACCTATTTCATACCACTATAATGCTGTTGAAACCGATGATTCAAGTTTAATTTGTAATTCGTTATGATTATTTAAAAAAATTTTTCGCCTCTCCTGTCTATCTTCCTTATCTTAGCCTAAAATTAAACCTAACATGCAGCAGCGCTATTATTCTTTGGATGTTTTTCGGGGTGCAACCGTGGCCTTGATGATTTTAGTCAACAATCCGGGAAGTTGGGGAAGTATGTTTGCGCCATTAAAACATGCGCCTTGGCATGGTTGTACACCGACAGATCTGGTTTTTCCATTTTTTTTATTTGCCGTCGGCAATGCCATGTCCTTTGTCATTCCTAAATTACAGGAAGCCGGTGATGCGGTTTTTTGGAAAAAAGTAATTAAGCGTACAGTCTTGATTTTTGCGATTGGCTTATTTATCAATTGGTGGCCTTTTGTGCAATGGGTTGATGATGTCTTAGAGTTTAAATATTGGGTGAATCCAGAAGATCCGACGAAAGGAATCCGGATTTTAGGTGTATTGCAACGCATTGCCTTATGTTATTTCTTTGCTTCCATTATCGCATACTATTTAAAGCCAAAGGCTATAATTGTTGTTTCAGCACTTATTCTTTTTGCTTATTGGGTATTGTGTTATTTCTTGGGTACGCCAGATCCATACAGCTTGGAAGGTTGGTTTGGAACAGCGATCGACAAACAAATTTTAGGTGTGGCGCACATGTACAAAGGCGAAGGTGTTCCTTTTGATCCGGAAGGTTTGGTTAGTACATTGCCAGCTATCGTCCAAGTGACGTTTGGCTATCTTGCTGGAATATTTATCAAAAATCAAGGAGAGGTTTCTTGGCTTTGGGCTAAAGCGCCTAAATCCATCGAAAAACAGTATAAGCTTATCTCAGGATTATTGGTAATCGGATTTATCTTATTCGTGATTGGACAGTTTTGGTCATTGGGATTTCCATTGAACAAAAAGATTTGGACAAGTTCCTTCGTTGTTTACACGACTGCATTGGCCATTCTCACTATAGGTTCGATGATTTGGCTGATCGAAGTTCTGCAGGTCAAAAATGGATTAACAAAATTCTTCGATGTATTTGGCAAAAACCCATTGTTTATCTTCGTTTTAAGCGGACTTCTACCTCGTTTTGTCAGCCTATTTAGAATTCCTGACGGGATAAATGAAGAAGGCATAGCTACTTACACCAATGCGATCAATTGGTTCTATAAAAATATATGTGCTCAAATCCCTGGTCCTCCTGAACTCGGCTCCTTTGTCTATTCGCTTTGCTTTTTAGCAATTATGTGGGTGATTTGTTATTATTTGGATAAAAAGAAGATTTATATTAAGGTGTAAAACAGTTGTTTTATGGAAAATAAATTTACAAGAAATGAAAGCTGAAAAGTTCTCGAAATCAGATTTGATTAGAAACTTAAAAAAAGGTGAAGAATCAGGTTTTGTAACTAATTTTAACAGAAAAACTTTCATAGAAAACCTTCACAAAAAACATTTTAGTCGTAATCTTAATCCAAAAATTAAAAAATAATTCAATCCATTCCCGCATGCTGGTTTTTGAATTTCCAGTTTTTTACTTTTGATTTTTTACTTTTTAATTATTACCTTTGCGTCCAATTCATTAAATTTTAACACTTTAATATTATTCAAGAATGTATTTAAGTAAAGAGTACAAAGCTGACATTTTCGCTGAATTTGCGGGAGGAGCAACAAACACAGGTTCTGCAGAAGGACAAGTAGCTTTATTTACTAAAAGAATCGCTCACTTAACTGAGCATTTGAAAAAAAACAGAAAAGATTTTAACACTCAACGTTCTCTACAAATGCTTGTAGGTAAACGTCGTTCTTTGTTAGCTTATTTGTACAAAAAAGATATCGAAAGATACCGTGCCATTATCAAAGGCTTAGGTTTACGTGATATCATCAAATAAACTTTTAGAATTTATTGGAAAGCCATTTGCTCAAGCAAATGGCTTTTTTTATGGGCGACCAGCTCCCTAAACTCGTCAACACTATCCTTTTCTTTTTACTTTGAATATAATCCCAAAGGTTTTTTTGTGCATTGTATTTTATAGCTAAGATTTTAGTTACCTTTGTGGCAATTAAAAATTTTTAGTATTCGGTGCATCTTTCAATGACGCAAATGCACCACAATGTAAACAAGATGAGTTATAACGAAAAAAAAGTAACAATCGATTTAGGAGGCAACCTAGCTCCAATCGAATTGTCTACAGGAAAATTAGCGAAACAAGCTGATGGTTCTGTTGTGTTAAAACAAGGCGCTACGATGCTTTTGGCAACTGTAGTTTCTTCAAGAGACGCAAAAGAAGGAGTGGATTTCTTACCGCTTTCTGTTGATTACCAAGAAAAATATGCTTCTACAGGAAGAATCCCAGGCGGATTTTTACGTCGTGAGGCACGTTTGTCGGACTATGAAGTGTTGATTTCCCGTTTGGTGGATCGTGCTTTGCGCCCATTATTTCCTGAAACATACCATGCTGATGTGCAAGTGATGATTTCCTTGATTTCAGCTGATAAAGATATTATGCCAGATGCATTGGCAGGTTTAGCGGCTTCTGCAGCGATTGCAGTTTCTGATATTCCTTTCAATGGGCCGATTTCTGAAGTTCGCGTAGCGAAAATTGATGGTCAATTGGTGATTAACCCTAAATTATCTGAATTAGCAAATGCGACTTTAGAATTTATGGTTGCTGGTTCAGCACAAGACATCGTGATGGTAGAAGGTGAAGCACATGAGATTTCGGAAGCTGAAATGGTAGAAGCGATTGCTTTTGCTCATGAGGCGATTAAGAAACAAGTTGCTGCGCAAGTTGAATTAGCAAACTTAGTAGGTTCGAACACAAAACGTGAATTCGACCACGAGCCTTCAAATCCTGAATTACGTGAAGCGATTTTTGCTTCTACTTACGATAAAGTGTATGCGATCGCTGCTTCAGCATCTGCGAAACACGATCGTTCTGAGAAATTCAAAGAAATTTTCGAAGAATTCAAAACAGCTTTTGGTGAAGAGGTTGATGACGAAACTAAATTCTTATTGAAGAAATATTTCCATGACGTACAATACGATGCGGTTCGTAATTTAGTATTGGACGAAGGAAAACGCCTAGACGGACGTGATGTACGTACGGTACGTCCGATTTGGTCAGAAGTAGATTATTTGCCAGCAGCTCACGGTTCGGCTGTGTTCACTCGCGGTGAAACACAATCATTGACTTCAGTTACATTAGGAGCAAAAGATGATGAGCAAATGATCGATGGAGCATTTATCAATGGCTACAACAAATTCCTTTTGCATTACAATTTCCCAGGATTTTCTACAGGCGAGGTAAGACCAAACCGCGGTGCGGGTCGTCGTGAGATTGGTCATGGTAACTTGGCTTTGCGTTCGTTGAAACAAGTATTGCCAGCTGATTCTGAAAATCCATACACAATCCGTGTTGTTTCTGATATTTTAGAATCCAACGGTTCTTCTTCTATGGCAACGGTTTGTGCAGGAACATTGGCTTTATTGGATGCAGGTGTTAAATTAAAAGCGCCAGTTTCAGGTATTGCAATGGGATTGATCACCGATGAAAAATCTGGAAAATATGCAATTCTTTCCGATATTTTAGGTGATGAAGATCATTTAGGTGACATGGACTTTAAAGTTACAGGAACTGAAAAAGGGATAGTAGCATGTCAGATGGACTTAAAAATCAACGGTCTGAAATGGGAAGTGTTGACTCAAGCATTGGATCAAGCGAAAGAAGCTCGTCTTCATATTTTGGAGGAAATGAAGAAAACGATTTCTGCTCCTCGTGAAGATTTCAAACCTCATGCACCACGTATTATTTCATTGACAATTGATAAAGAATTTATCGGAGCTGTTATCGGGCCCGGTGGTAAAATCATTCAAGAAATGCAACGCGAGACCGGAGCTACAATCTCAATCGAAGAGGTGGATAACAAAGGTATCGTTCAGGTTTTTGCGGATAACAAAGATGCTATCGACGCAGCGGTTACACGTATCAAGAACATCGTCGCTAGACCAGAAGTTGGTGAAACGTACGAAGGTAAAGTAAAATCAATTATGCCATTTGGTGCATTCGTTGAAATTATGCCAGGAAAAGACGGTTTGTTGCACATTTCCGAAATCGATTGGAAACGTTACGAAACGATGGACGGGATTTTCAAAGAAGGTGATATGGTAACTGTTAAATTATTAGATGTGGACAAGCAAGGTAAGATGAAACTTTCTCGCAAAGCTCTATTGCCTCGTCCTCCACGTGAAGATAAACCAAAACAAGAAAATAAGCCTGCTACAGAGACTCCAAATACGGAGGCTCCTCAAGCTTAATTTTTTAAAAAAAATAAAATGAGAAAGCCCGCTGAAAAGTGGGCTTTTTTAGTTATGTTTATTTGAAAGTTAAATCTCGATTATGAGAAAGTTTATTTTTTCATGCCTTTTAATTTTTCCTATAGTTGTATTTTCTCAAAATATTGAATTTGAGCTGAATAAAATAGTGAAGCATTCTTTAAAGGAATTGCCCTATCGAGGTTTTTCATCTGAATTTACGGTGTTATTTGATACAATCCAGAATAACTATGTTTTTGTTTCCGAAGGGAGGATTTCTGAACAAATTGCTAGTGATATTTCTGATAAAATCAGCAATAATCTAAAAACTATTAACGGCCATACGAAGTTTAAGGGAGTTTTTCGCTTTGATGCTTATACAGATGGAATATATGTTCAAACCAAAGAATATTCAACTGATCAAATTTTTGAGTCCGTTCCTATGCATTTTCAGCCTCGAGGAGGTATGGATAAGTTTAAAAGAAGATGGGTTAACTATTTAGATAGCTTGCATAAAAATCAGCTTTTCGACTGGAAATTAGTGCCTAGTAATACCACTGTTCGATTTTTCGTAAAAGGTGGCGTACTAATTCCCGTGAAGCTTAGCCCCTATGAAGATTTGATTGCAGATTTTATAAAGAAAGAGAAAAGATGGCAATCTATTCATAGCGGTAGACCTGTATCTTTTCAAGTAGATTTGGAAACACCAACTTATGTTCAAAAAGATAAAACTATTCAGCATCGTTTTCATGAAGCAGTGAATGTATTTGCGCTTGAAAAGCAAATATTTATCCATGCTGATTTAAATTCATCTGCTATTGACATGAACATAGTTTCTTTTATAAATAATGATGGATTATTAGAAAATCCAATTATTCATCGAGGAAATTTGAAGGAGTGCAAAGCTATAATTGAAGCATTATCAAAGATGAGTATGCCGAAATTTCTTACAGTAGACGCGAGTCAATTTAGTAGAATTTATTATTATACCTTAAATAACTAAATCGCCTTCTGGATTTACTACTTGGATTTAATACAAAAGGAAGTTGCTTTCTTGAATAATGGAGCTCCAATACTGAGGCTCCTCAATTATAAATTTTAAATTTCATTTCGTAAGAAGTAAACCCTTACGAAGTTAATCAGAAATCTTTTTAAATTGTGAGTAACAGCCCTCAATACAAACCATATAAGTTGGTGTTAAATACAAAAATCCGTCGTCAAAACTATAATTCCCTTTTTGAATTCCTGAAGAAAGCAAATTTCCGGAATTAGGACAATCAAACGTGAACGTGATGTAGCCTTCTTCCACTTCATAGGTTCCTTTTTGACAATCATCAAATTGGGTTGAAGTAAAATTTCCAGAGCCATCAAAAGATATAATGTAGCCGTCTTCTATCAAAGGACCTTTTCCAAAATATATTTCACTGCCAAAATCCGCATAAACTAGTTGCCAAGTTCCATCTAATTCTTCAAGGTTTAAGTCATTTAACTCATCAGATTTATTGCAAGAAAAAAATGATAATGACAAACACATCCCCAACAAATAAATAATTGATTTCATGTTATTTTGATTTTATAATTTAATAAATGATTGCTTCCAATAACGTTAAACGATTACTACTTTTCTTACGCTACAAGAGACACGTTTTGATTAATTGGCAATTCAATTAAATTTACAATTAAAAATTCCTATATTTAATTATCAATCGTACTATTTTTTTTCTGAATTATTTATTCAGCGATTTTGTATTCGTTCAAACCATAAAACCGAGGCATGTTTTCAAAAAAAACCATTTTATACACCCTAATACTCTTTGTTCAATTTCCTGTTTTTGCGCAGCAAAAAAATAATGTTAGTACACTTTACGACAATCAGCCAGCAAAAGATTGGATGACGCAAGCCTATCCGATAGGAAATGGACGTTTGGGTGCAATGATTTTTGGAGGCGTAAATAGAGAACAGATCCAGTTCAATGAGAACTCGCTTTGGACGGGCGATGAGAAGGAAACAGGATCTTACCAAGCATTTGGAGATTTGTTTATCGATTTCGATCATTCGGCTTCGCCGGAAAATTATTCACGGAAATTGGATGTCAATCAGGCAATCCATTCCATTAGTTATTCAGCCAATCAGGTTAAATTCGAGCGAACCTATTTAGCCAGCCATCCGGATCAAGTTCTTGCTTTTCATTATCAGGCGAATAAAAAAGGTTCGCTTTCAGGAAAAATCAGTTTGAAGGATGCGCATGAATCGAAGATTATTGGAAGCCAAAATGAATTGGTCTTTGGAGGTGCGCTGGACAATGGATTAAAATATAACGCAACCTTAAAAATTATTCATGAAGGCGGAACGGTGAAATTGATCGATGGGGAGAATGGCAATAAGCAACTTCAATTTGACAAAGTCAATGCATTTACGATCTACCTTGCCGCTTCAACAGATTACAGTCCTTTGCGCAGCAAACAATGGCGTGAAGGAAATCCTGTGGATAAGAATAAAAAAGTGCTTGCTTCGATTGGGAAGAAATCATTTTCTGAAATCCAAAAGAATCACATTGCCGATTATCAAAAATTATACAACCGCTTTGCGCTTCAGATAGGGGCAGGTAGCCCAACTGATTTTCTGACAACCAAAGAGCGCATTATCAGCTATAAATCAAAAGCAGATCCCGCATTAGAGACCTTGTTGCTTAACTACGGACGTTATTTGCTGATCAGCTCTTCACGAAAAGGTGGTTTGCCAGCGAATCTTCAAGGGCTATGGAATAATAGCAATAACCCACCTTGGCGTTCGGATTACCATTCGAACATCAATATTCAGATGAATTATTGGTTAGCTGAACCGAGCAATCTGGCGGAGTTGCATTGGCCTTACTTGGATTACATCAATTCGATGCGAGAAGTGAAAAAGCGAAATACGCAAGAGGAATTCCCAGGAGTTCGCGGATGGACGGTAAAGACGGAGAATAATATTTTTGGTGGCGAAAGTTTTCTGTGGAATACTCCCGGAAGTGCTTGGTACGCCCAAGCATTGTGGGAACATTATGCATTCAATCAAGATAAAACGTACTTAGGAGATTTTGCGTACCCGATTCTGAAAGAAATCGCTGAGTTTTGGGACGATCATCTAAAACGCAGGCCTGACGGAACAATTGTCGCACCGAATGGCTGGTCACCTGAACATGGCCCAACGGAAGATGGAGTGAGTTATGACCAGCAAATTATATATGACCTGTTTACCAATTATGTCGAAGCCGCTGATACATTAAAAATTGACGAAGCGTACAGGAACCATATTTTAAATCTTCGGGATAATCTGTTGAAACCAAAAATCGGTAAATGGGGACAGCTGCAAGAATGGGAAACGGATCGAGATGATCCTGAAAACAAACATCGCCACGTTTCTCATCTGTTTGCAGTTCATCCCGGTCGGCAAATCAGTGTGAACAAAACTCCAGAATTGGCAAAGGCGGCTTTGGTAAGTTTAACCGCTCGTGGTGATGAATCAACAGGTTGGTCGATGGCTTGGAAGATGAATTTCTGGGCTCGTTTACAAGATGGAAATCACGCCTATAAAATTTTAAGGAACTTCATTAGTTTAGTTGGGGGAGAGGGAATTGATTACAATGAAGGAGGCGGGATTTATGAAAATCTGTACTGTGCACATCCGCCTTTTCAGATTGATGGAAATTTTGGATATGTCGCTGGCGTGACCGAAATGCTTGTGCAGTCGCAAGAAGGTTTTATTGATTTGTTGCCTGCAATTCCCGATGCATGGAAAGAAAGTGGAGAGGTCAAAGGCTTGCGGGCTAGAGGAAATGTGACGGTCGACATGAAATGGAAAAACGGAAAAGTGATTTCCTATTCTTTAGCCTCACCTGAAGTGAAAGAGGTGAAAATTAAGCTTAACGGCGAATTTAAAACCGTAAAAACAAGCAAAAATTAATTATGAGATATGTTCTTTGTTTTCTTCTGATGTATTGCGGTGTTCAATCAGCGCTTGCAACAGAAATTTCTTTTGGAAAGAATGGTAAGATAAATTACGATACGGAATCAGGCACATTTTCTTTTTCAAATGATGGATTCGTTTGGCTAAAAGATGCTTTTTCAAGTGCGACCGTGAACGGGATTATTTTAGATTCCAAAGGGTACAAAAATAGAACCTACTCAAAAGTTCCTTTTAAAGATGCGTCTGGAAAAGGAATCAAACATATTTTCAAACATTCAGATCCAGACTTGCCTGATTTAGAACAGCATTTTTTTGTTTTCGATAACAAGGATTATGTCTTGGTCGCTCTTGAATTTTCGGACACGAAAAAGATATTGACTTCAAACCATTTAATCCCTATTCGGGGAGTTCTTCAATTAAAAAACCAAAGTGAATATCAATCTTTGTTAGCTCCTTTCGACAACGATACATTTATTAGTTTCGATTCAAAGAAGATAAAATCCATAGAATCGGTTGAAAGTGCTGAAGTCGGTGCTTTGTATCATGAGAATTCGAAAAATGGATTTGTGATCGGATCCGTCGAACAGCAGGTTTGGAAATCGGGAATAGTTAGTTCGAAACTAAGCGATAATCAGGTGAACCTAGAAGCGATCGTCGGTTTTACGCAGAAGGATTTAAATCGGGATGACATGCCTCACGGATCTATCTCGGGTTCGAAAATAAGTTCTGCTAAAATTTTCGTTGGACAATTTTCGGATTGGCGAGAAGGCATGAACGCATTTGCGCTGCAAACAAAAGCGTTGCAGACACGCGTAGTACATGCATGGAAAGAAGAAACTCCAGTCGCTTGGAATAGCTGGGGCGTTATGCAGACCGCATTGAATTACGATAAAATTCTGAAGGTAACTGATTTTTTTGCGGATAGCGTAAAGAATTTGCCAACTGGTCAATCGGTCTACATCGATTTGGATTCCTATTGGGATAATTTGTTGAAAGGCGGATTGGAAGGTGATTATTCGAAACTTAAAGAATTTGCGGATTACGTAAAAAGCAAAGGGCTGAAGCCTGGGATTTATTGGGCGCCATTTACAGATTGGGGTTTCGCAGGTGGCGGCGAGCGAAGGGTTGAAGGTTCCGATGCAACTTACGGAGAGGCATGGACAAAAGTGAAGTCTGGATACCATGATATTGATGGTGCTAGGGCAATGGATCCTACACATCCTGCTACGCAAAAGCGGATTGCTCTAGTCATTTCAAAAATGAAAGAATGCGGATTTGAAATGATAAAAATTGATTTTTTGGGCCATGCCGCAATAGAATCTACGCAGTTTGCGGACCCTAATGTCAGCACCGGAATGCAGGCTTACGGTGTAGGAATGGATTATCTGATCCAGCAATTGGATGGAAAAATGTTGGTGTATGCCGCCATTTCTCCCAGCCTAGCAACGGCGCCTTATGTTCATGTGCGCCGAATAGCTTGCGATGCGTTTAGCTCCATTAAAGATACGCGCTACACATTGAATTCGACGACTTATGGATGGTGGCAAACGCATCTGTACGATTATGTAGATGCGGATCATGTGGTGTTCAAAGATGCTTCAACCGAAGAAAATATCGCTCGTTTTTATTCGGCTTTGGTGACCGGTACAGTCGTTTTTGGTGATGATTTTTCGATAAGTGGAAAATGGAACGAACAAACCAAAAAGTTGTTCAATCAGACGGATATCTGGTCGGTTATTCAAGATGGAAAAGCATTTGTGCCCCTTCACACAGACGAATATGCTTCTCCGGTTTTTATCAAAAAACAGAAGGGTGAAATTTATGTTGCCCTGTTTAATTATGATGAAAACGAAAAGAACATCAGTTTGTCAAATGCTTGGCTGGGTTTGGATAAGAATGCAAGCTATCAGTTAGTAGATTTAATGAATGGATCGGTTTTGCAATTATCAGATCAAATTGATATTTCTATTTCTGGCAAGAATGCGAAATTAGTAAAGCTGAAGAAGCTATAAGGGATTTATGCTTTAAGCTTCAAGATAGGATCAGTCTTTATTCCTTGCTACTTAATCTTTACTCCAAAATCCTATAACAAAAAATGGCTGTCAAACTGACAGCCATTTTTTAATTTATTCTACAATTTTATTATAACATAATCACAGATTCAATCGTCG
Source organism: Sphingobacterium hungaricum (assembly GCF_015210005.1). Taxonomy (GTDB): domain Bacteria; phylum Bacteroidota; class Bacteroidia; order Sphingobacteriales; family Sphingobacteriaceae; genus Sphingobacterium; species Sphingobacterium hungaricum. The sequence goes on along the minus strand of NZ_MU158698.1, from coordinate 1,123,670 downwards.
AAACTTGTTTGTAGAAATCGATAATCTGATCCGCAGATTGTACATAGACTTCAACGGTCAGCGATTTATACTTTCCTTTCGAAGATTCTTTTTCTGAAAATTTAGCACTCGTGTCTTTGAAAATTTCTTTGACTTGATTGATCTTTTCTTCCGATGCCTCAATGATAAATTTAAATGTATATAGTGTTGGGAATTGTTCTACTTCATTCAACTTCGTTCTGAAGTTTGCGTAAAAATCATTTCCTTTTCCATCATCAGGAACATCTTGTAAATTAATGTTGTTAAATTCTGACATAATATTTCTCCTTGATTAATTAATACCAATAATTGTTCCTTTTTTGATTTGGCATTAAATCCCTTTAGAAGTAGGCCAAGTTGACTTGTCTCTGCCAAATTTCTTGTTCGGCTTGTTGCTCATTTCAATTTCAATGTTTCCACCTTTCAACAAATCATCGTAGGTAATGTATGATTTTGCATAGGCAACGCCATTCACTTTGATGCTTTTGATATAACTGTTTTCTTTCGCCTGATTTTTTACATCAATCACTAACTGTTTTTGATTTGGAAGATTGATTGTCGCTTTATCCATCATTGGGGAACCAAAAACATAAACGCCGCTAATCGGGTTCAAAGGGTAGATTCCAATTGCTGAAAACACATACCAAGCACTCATCTGTCCTGCATCATCATTACCGCACAAACCATTGGGTTTGCTTGTGTAAAAGTCGATCATCGCTTTTCGAGCCAATGCCGCACCCTTCCATTGTTCGCCCGCATAGGCATATAAGTAAGGAACATGATGATTTGGTTCATTTCCTTGCGCATATTGACCGATCAAACCTGTGATGTCATTGGAAGCTTCTTCACCCAAATCTGAAGACATTGTTGTGAATTCATCCAGCTTCTTCAAGAACTTATCTTCACCGCCAAAAAGCTTGATTAATCCTTCAACATCCTGAGGAACTAACCATGTGTATTGCCATGCATTTCCTTCGCAGTAATCATTTTCACGGTGTTTGGCCATCAATGGGTTGAAAGGTCTTCTAAATTCTCCAGAAGCTTTTCTGCCTACAAAATGTCCGACTTCTTTATCGAAATATTGTTCGTACAATTTGTATCTCTTTTCGAAATAGGCCGCATCTTCTGTCTTTCCTAATTTATTCGCCAACACATACGCGCTGTAATCTGCAATCGCATATTCCAAAGCCCAAGCCACCGATTCGTGATCCATGCTGTCGATTGGAATGTAGGTTAATTCGCGAACAAATTTTAACCCATGCTCGTAACCCATCGCTGTTGTTTTCACCGCTTCCCAAGCTAATTCAAAATCCTTTTCGTCTAGAATTCCTTTGACTACGGCATCTGCCACAACAGGAATCGCTGGCAAACCGACCATTGTATTGGTTTCATTGCCTTGAAGATGCCAAACAGGCAATTTTCCTTGTTGCTGATAAATAGCAAGCATCGATTTAACGAAATCTTGGTTGATTTTTCTGTCTTCTAACAGGTTCATCAAGGGATGCAATGCACGGTAGGTATCCCAAAGCGAGAATAGGGTATGATTCGTAAAGTCTTGTTTTTCGTAAACTTGTTTATCAGTTCCTAAATAATCTCCATTCACATCATTGAACACCGTAGGAGCGAAGTACGTATGGTACATCGCCGTGTAGAAAATTTTCTTCGTATCGTTGTCGCCTTCAAACTGTATTTTGTTCAATGTTTGGTTCCATTTTTCGTCTGCTTGCTTTTTGACTTGCTCAAAATTCCAATTTGGAATTTCAGCATCAATATTAGCTAATGCATTGACCGTACTGACCGGAGAGATTCCGACTTTCAATTCAATTTTTTTGTCTTTGACTGCGTCAAAAAATAAGGCCGCTTTTATGGCTAAACCTTTGACAGTCGATGATCCGAATTTTTGATCTTTATCATCATAAAATTGCACGTTCGTGATCGGAGCAGAAGTTCTGATCGCGAAATAAACTTTTTGGTCATTTGCCCAGCCTGTCGAAAAGCGGTACCCGACAAATGTGCTGTCATTGATTTGTTTGAAATAGGAATCCGTTGTTTTATCCCAATTCATTTTGAATCCCAAATCAATGAAAATATGTGCATTATCGGTGTTTTCGTAGATGTATTGATGATAACCAACGCGATCGGTAGCGGTTAAATTCGCTCGAACTTGGTAGTCATCTAATTTGACACTGTAAAATCCCGGTACGCAGATCTCATTCTCTTTTTTGAATAAAGAGCCATAACCTGTATTCATTTTGTTGAATTCCGCAGGAAATAATTGCACTTTTCCATTTGCAGGAACAATCATGATATCATTCAGGTCACCGATTCCCGTTCCGCTTAAATGTGTGTGCGTAAAACCTAAAATGTCATTGCTTTTGTAATTGTATCCACTGCACCAATCCCAACCATTGAATTCGTCCCAAGTTTGAGCAATCTGAGACGGACCAAGCTGTACAGCTCCTAAAGGAACGTTCGCGCCGACAAAAACGTGGCCGTGTTCGTCAGATCCTATAAATGGATCGACATATTGTGTTAATTGCTGTGCGTGGGAAACTGAAGCTAAACTGCTAAATAATAAGGCAGTAGCAACAGCTTTGTTAATTTTAAGATTAAACATATACTATAATTTCATTTTCGGATATAATGATACAAAAAATATCTTTAACGGCTCAGTAAATCCTTTAAGCAATTAAATTTTCGATTTGCTAAAATATTTGCTAAAATTTGCTAAATTTAAAAAATAACCATTGATTAAATTAAAAACCTAGTTCATTTGCATGAAGAAAAGAATATTAATAAGTGATATTGCCAGAGATCTGGGTATTTCAGTTACCACAGTATCGTTTATCTTAAATGATAAATCTAAGGAAAAGAGAATCAGCGAGGCATTGACCAAAAAAGTGCTGAACCACATCAAAAAAGTTGGGTACAAGCCGAACCAATTGGCAAAAAGCTTACGCACGGGCCAGACAAAAATTTTAGGTCTGTTGGTAGAAGATATCGGAAATACATTCTTCTCCAACATGGCTAAGCAAATTGAGAAAAATGCTTACGAACATGGCTATCACATTATTTATTGCAGTACGGATAATGATGAGACAAAAACAAAGGAATTGATCCAGCTTTTTTATGATCGGCAAGTAGACGGATTTATTCTGACTCCGTCCGAAGGTTTGCAAGAGACCATTCAAAATTTGATCAACAACAACATTCCTTTGGTTTTATTTGACCGCTATCTGCCCGAAGTCGAAACAAATTATGTGGTTTCTGATAACTTCAATGGCGCTTATGAAGCGACGAAATATTTATTGGCCGAAGGCAAATCACAAAAAGTAGGCTTTTTCTCGCTGTATTCGAATCAGACACAAATGCGCGATCGATTGGAAGGCTATATGAAAGCGATTGACGATCATAAAAGCCAAGCGTACATCAAGAAAATAAATATGGATGAAAAAGAGGAAGAGGCAATCTCCCTCATTCACGAATTTCTGGTCGAGAATCGAGTAGATTCTGTTTTTTTCGCGACGAATTACTTAGCGATTTTGGGGCTTAAGGCAATTAAAAAGTATGGAATAAAACAGCCCAAAATATTTTCTTTTGACGAACATACGTTGTTTGGCCTGCATGAACCGCGTATTAGCGCAGTTTCTCAAGATATCCATACGTTAGCGAAAGAAATTGTAAGCAGCCTAGTCAGAGAAATTACAGAAAAGAAAAAAACGACGAATAAAATCGTCGTTCCTTGTACTTTAAAAATTAGAGACTAAAAATTATTTGTCTGCTACAAATTTCATCGAAATGGAATTTACGCAGTGTCTTGTGTTTTTATCGGTGAAGCGTTCGCCTTCGAATACATGTCCAAGGTGAGCGCCACATTTTGCACATAATATTTCTGTACGGTGTCCATCAGCATCGGTTTCATGTATGATGGCACCTTTAATCTCATCATCAAAACTTGGCCATCCGCAATGCGAGTCAAATTTGTCTTCTGAGCGATATAAGGGCGCATCGCAACGTTTGCAAGTATAAGTTCCTTTCGCTTTGTTGTCCAATAATTCACCTGTGTATGGACGTTCGGTTCCTTTATGCAAGATGACATAAGCCTCTTCGTCCGTTAATTTGTTGTATGTTGAATCCTCTTTCATGGTCGTTTTTTTATTTTCCTGTTTTTGCGTTTGTGAACAAGCTGTATTGAGCAAGACAAAAGTCGCAAGAAGAAATGTGAATAAATGTATTTTTGTGATAAAATGACTGTTCATAGTTGAATTTTTTTTAACTGAGAATGCCCTAACTTTTTAGAGCTGTTTAAGTTAAACAATTTTACTGTAGATATGTTTAATAAACAAATTAACTTAAATAAAATACCCAAAAAATGACACTAAAACCAAATAATTTAGAATGATTATAAATTGATAAATTAGGTCATGATATTGTCAGGGATTACTTAATAAGTTATACTTTTGTGCATGTTTTGTGGGAGAATTGCTCTTAAAGAAACAGAATTTTAATATTATTATTCATTAATAGATAGGTTAAAGTGCTAAATATGAGAAATATCTCATCCGTTTTGGGAAGATTTACAAAAGGAATAACATTAAGTTTCTTAATGTTATTTGCTATTCATTCGACATCTCAGGCGCAAGATGTGAAAGAGGGTGAGACCCTTTTTAAGGCTAATTGTACTACTTGTCACAAAGTAGATCGAAAAGTAACAGGACCAGCTTTAGCCGGAATGAGTGAAAGACATTCGGAAGAGTGGTTAGTTAGCTGGATCAGAAATTCACAAGCCATGATTAAGGCTGGTGATCCTGCTGCTGTTGCTATTTACGAAGAGTACAATAAGCTTGCCATGACTGCTTTTACTCAGTTTTCGGATGATCAAATTAAAAACATCATCGCTTACGTTAAAGCTGAAGAAGTAAAGTTAGCTGAAAAAGCGAATACTCCAGGTGGGGGTGAAGCAGGGGCAACTGGAAGCAGTGATGCAAATACATGGATGATTGTTGGTCTAATTGGATTGGTAGTCGTTACGGTATTGGTGATTGTTATTTTGAACCGCGTTATTCGTTCATTAGAAAACGTTATTTTAAATAATCAAGCAGCTATTCTTGAGGCTGAAGCTAAAAACGAAGAATACACTGAAAACAAATTTGCGAAATTTGCAAAAGCATTTGTTAAGAACAAAAAGCTTGTCGGGTTCGCTGTTTTGATGCTTGTTGCTTTGTTAGCTGTCGGAGGTTGGAAAACCATGTGGAACATTGGTGTTCATGAAGGTTATCAACCCGTTCAGCCAATTAAATTTTCTCACCAGATACATGCAGGTGTGAATCAAATTGAATGTCAATACTGTCACGGTGGTGCATTCAAATCTAAAAACGCATCAATTCCTTCAGCAAATGTTTGTATGAACTGTCACAACACAGTGACTGCTGCAGATCATTATGATGGAGAGCTTTCGCCGGAAATTGCAAAAATTTACCGTGCATTGGATTACAATCCTGACACGAAAGAGTACGGAAATAATCCTAAACCTATCGAGTGGGTTAGAATTCACAACTTACCTGATTTCGCTTACTTTAACCACTCACAACACGTTGTGGTTGCAGGAGTAGAATGTCAGACTTGTCACGGACCGATTGAAAATATGGAAGAAGTTTATCAATACTCTCCATTGACAATGAAATGGTGTGTGGACTGTCACAAAGAGACAGAGGTAAATGTCGACAATAAATATTACGATGATTTGATCGCAGCTCACGAAAAATTGAAAAAAGGTGAGAAAGTTACTGCCGCAATGATGGGTGGTTTGGAATGTGGAAAATGTCATTATTAATCATTAATTAACAAAACGCAATCTTATATACAGCTTAAATGGATAGCAATAAAAAATATTGGAAAGGTTTGGAAGAGTTAAATCAAACTCCTGCATTCGTAAAAGGAAGCAAGAGTGAGTTTGCCGAATCTATTCCTGTAGAAGATGTATTGAATGAAGCAGGTCTGAGTACGAAAACACCTCGTCGTGATTTTCTTAAAGCTTTAGGATTTGGATTGGGTGCTGTTACTTTAGCAGCCTGTAATCGTACACCTATACACAAAGCCGTTCCTTATGTAATTAAGCCTGAAGAAATAACTCCAGGTATACCAAATTATTACGCTTCTTCATTCAATGGACAAAGTGTAATTGTGCGCACCCGTGAAGGTCGTCCAATTTCATTAGAAGCAAATCGCAATTCGATCGGATTAAATCAAGGTACTGATGCAACAACAACAGCTTCAGTCTTGGATTTATACGATATGTCTAAGTTGCACAATCCACAGATCGGCCACAAGGATGTGGAATGGTCTGCATTGGATGCAACAGTTATCGCTGCATTAAACAAGGCAACAGCTTCTGCAAAACAAATTACAATCGTTTCAAATACGGTAAACAGTCCGACTACGTTAGCATCAATTGCTCAATTAGCGGCAAAATATCCAACTACGAATCATGTACAAGTGGATGCTGTTTCTTACAGCGGAATAATTGAAGCCAACAGAACTTCTTTCGGAAAAGCAGTTGTTCCTTCATACCATTTTGGAAATGCGCAAGTAGTTGTTTCGGTCGCAGCTGATTTCTTAGGATCTTGGTTAGCTGGCGAAGAACACACGCAAGACTTTATTAGAAACCGTGACCACAAGACGCTGAAAAGCGGAAAAATGTCACGTCATATCCAGTTTGAATCAGGTCTTTCGATGACAGGTTCAAATGCAGATGTGCGTATAGCTATCAAACCATCTGAAGAAGGTGCTGTGTTAATTTCATTATACAATGCAATTACAGGTGCAAATCTTTCAGGAGGTGTTACAGCAAACAAAAAAGCAGCTACAGCGATTCAGTTAACCGCAAAAGAATTGCAAAGCAACCAACGCAATGCAGTTGTTGTTTCAGGATCTAATGATGTCAACGTACAGACATTAGTGAATGCGATCAACAGCGCGTTAGGTGCATACGGATCGATTATTGATTTGGATAATTATTCAAAACAATACCAAGGATCAGATGCAGCATTTCAGCAATTTATTGCGAATGCAAATGCAGGACAAGTAGGAGTAGCGTTCTTCTTAAACAGCAACCCTGTTTATGATTATTACAAATCGGAAGATGTGAAAAATGCGTTAGCAAAAGTTGAGTTCACTTTATCGTTCTCAGACCGCGCAGACGAAACAGCAACTACTTTAAAAGCAATTGCACCAACAAGCAATTTCTTAGAATCTTGGGGTGATGCTTCTTCAAAAGAAGGATATTTCACAGTTGTTCAACCAACAATCAATCCAGTCTTCAATACTAGACAAGCTGAACAAAGTTTATTGATTTGGGCTGGTAACACATCTTCAATCTATGATTTCGTTAAGCAAAACTGGGAAGCAACAATTTTAGCTGGAACTGGAAAAGATTGGAAACAAGTTTTACAGACAGGATTTATCTATAAAGGAACTAACTCTGGTTCTTTCTATACGTTCAATGGCGATGTCCAATCTGCTGCTAGCGCAGTAACTGCTTTGGACAAATCAATCGCTGGTGAAGTTGAATTAAGATTATACGAATCGACAGGAATGCGTGATGGACGTTATGCGAATAACGCGTATCTACAAGAGCTTCCTGATCCAATATCTAAAGTAACTTGGGGCAACTATGCTGCTATCAACCCTAAATTCGCTGAGCAAATCGGTGTAGGTGAGAATGGTGTTGTTAAAGTTGAAGCAAATGGATATTCAGTCGAATTGCCAGCTTTATTGCAACCAGGCCAAGCCATGGGAACTGTTTCCATCGCTGTTGGATACGGACGTTACCTAGTTGGAAAAGCAGGGAACAATGTTGGTGAAAATGCATTTCCTTTTGCAAAATTAGTAAACGGTACGGTTCAGTTTTCTTCAAAAGCTACTATTGAGAAAGTAGCAGGAACTTACGAATTAGCTCAAACACAAACACACCATACAATCGAAGGACGTAACATCATTCGTGAGACTTCTTTCGCTAAATATTTACAAGATCCTAACTCCGAGTCAGGCCGTTTCTCAGATACGCATAAAACATACGATTTATGGAATAAATTTGAGAGCCCAGGTCACAAATGGGTTATGGCTATCGATTTAAATGCTTGTACGGGTTGTGGATCATGTATCGTAGCTTGTAATGTAGAAAATAACATTCCAGTTGTTGGACGTGACGAGGTTCGCCGCCGTCGTGAGATGCACTGGTTGCGTATAGACCGTTACTACACGATTCAAGATGTAAACGAACAAAACGAAGTGGTAGGTTACACAGAAGAGAAAAAAATCAAGCATTTGCAAGATTTTGAAAGCGTTACTGTTGTTCACCAACCAATGCTTTGTCAACACTGTGATCACGCTCCTTGTGAAACTGTTTGTCCAGTTCTAGCGACTGTTCACTCATCAGAAGGATTGAACCATATGGCTTATAACCGTTGTTTCGGTACACGTTACTGTGCGAATAACTGTCCATATAAAGTACGTCGTTTCAACTGGTTTAACTACTGGAATGATTCACGCTTTGACAATTATTTGAACAATGAATTCACGCAATTAGTTCTTAACCCAGATGTTACTACACGTTCTAGAGGGGTTATGGAAAAATGTTCGATGTGTATTCAGCGTATCCAAGCTGGTAAGTTACAAGCGAAGATTGAAAACCGTAAGTTGAAAGACGGAGATGTAACTATGGCATGTCAAGCAGCTTGTTCTGCAAATGCAATCATCTTCGGAGATGCTAACGATCCAGAATCTGAAGTAGCTAAAGCATTACGTAACGAGCGCGTGTATTATGTGTTAGAAGAAATCAATGTACAACCGAATATCGGCTACATGACAAAAGTTAGAAACACGTTTGAAGCGTAAATATTACTCTATATCTGAAATAAAAAAACTATGTCATCGCATAACGAATCAATATTAAGAGAACCATTAATAACCGGCAAGAATATCACTTATGCACAAGTGACCGATGATATCTTGCTTCCGGTTGAAAATAAGCCCAACAAAGCATGGTGGATAGGTTTTATCTTCGCTGCCCTTGGAGCTATGTTGTGGGTTGTAAGTGTTTCGTATACCTTTTGGACAGGTATCGGTGCATGGGGATTAAATAAAACTGTAGGCTGGGCTTGGGATATCACCGATTTCGTTTGGTGGGTTGGTATTGGTCACGCCGGAACGTTAATCTCCGCAGTATTGCTGCTTTTCCGCCAAAACTGGCGTAACTCCATTAACCGTTCGGCTGAAGCCATGACTATCTTTGCCGTTATTTGTGCGGCGACGTATGTTGTTGCTCACATGGGGCGTCCTTGGTTAGCATACTGGATTTTCCCGCTTCCAAATCAGTTTGGATCGCTATGGGTAAACTTTAACTCACCACTTGTATGGGATGCATTCGCCATCTCGACATACTTTACCGTTTCCTTAGTGTTCTGGTATTGTGGATTGTTACCTGATATCGCCTCTGTACGTGACCGTGCAAGTGGTTTGAAACAAAAAATATATTCCGTTTTATCTTTCGGATGGAATGGTTCCGTAAAAACTTGGCAACGGTTTGAGATTGTGTCTCTAATCTTAGCGGGTATATCTACACCATTGGTACTTTCGGTACACACGATTGTATCCATGGACTTTGCAACATCAGTTATTCCAGGATGGCATACAACGATTTTCCCTCCGTACTTCGTTGCGGGAGCGATTTTCTCTGGATTTGCAATGGTACAGACTTTATTGTTGATTCTTCGTAAAGTAATGAATTTCGAAAATTACATTACGATGTTCCACATCGAGTCAATGAACAAAATTATTTTAGTTACGGGTTCGATTGTAGGTATCGCTTACTTAACAGAATTATTCATCGCATGGTATTCAGGTTCTGAATACGAAATGTACGCTTTCGAAAACAGGATCGCTGGTCCTTACGCTTGGGCATACTGGTGTATGATGACTTGTAACGTAATTTCACCTCAGCTATTCTGGTTCAAGAAAATCAGAACAAGTATTCCTATCTCCTGGGTATTATCGATTGTAGTAAATATCGGGATGTGGTTTGAGCGTTTTGTAATTATCGTGACTTCATTGCACCGTGATTACTTACCATCATCATGGGCAATGTTCTACCCAACATGGACTGACGTTGGTATTTTTGTAGGATCGATTGGTTTATTCTTTACCTTATTCCTATTGTTCTTACGTTTCTTGCCGGGTATTGCAATCGCCGAAGTGAAGTTGTTGTTGAAAAGTTCTAGTTTACAACATAAAACTAAATTGGTACAAGAGGGAGCATTCCCAGAGGAACAAGTGGAATATTTCAGAAATTCATTAGGAAAATACGATTCAGTTTCTGAAGAAGATATTAACGCATTAAAAGTTAAATAATCGCAATGAGCAACACAAATTATATATTAGGAAGTTTTGCGGATCCCGATGAAATGATGTATGGGATAGATAAATTGCAAGCAAATAACATTAGCATCTACGATTGTTTTACACCTATGCCGATTCACGGTATAGAGGCTAAATTAGGTGTTAAGCCTTCACGTTTGCCTATCGCAGCATTTTGCTTTGGAACATTAGGATTTTTATTAGGCTTCAGCCTGCTTTATTATACAATGGCTTACGATTGGCCAATGAATATCGGAGGTAAGCCTTCATTACCATTACCAAATTTTGTCCCTGTTACTTTTGAGGTAACAATCTTAATTTGTGCTTTGGGTATGGTTGCGACGTTTTTCTTTCGCAATCACTTATTCCCAGGACGTACACCAAGGGTAATGGATTTGAGAGCATCAGATGACCGTTTTGTTATCGCTATCGATGCGCGTGAAAATACAGATCATGCTTTTATTGACTCTTTATTGAAAGAATCAGGAGCTGTAGAGGTTAAATACAATGAAAGAAAATATGTTAGCTATGAATAAGAAGAGTTTTCTTGGAACTGTATGTGCGGCTGTTGCATTGACAGCAATTTTATCTGCTTGTGGAGATGGTAAAACACGCAGTACAGGCTGGGAATTTGCTCGTAATATGTATGATCCGATCGCTTTTAACCCGGATCAGCCAAATAAAAATTTTGCAGACGGAATCACTGCGCAGACTCCTCCGGATGGAACTACGCCGATAGGTTTCGAACGCTTTGAATTTGCAAATACTGTTGAAGATTACGAACGCGCAGGTCGTGAATTAGTAAATCCTTTAATTGTAACTGCTGAAAACTTAAAACAAGGAGAAGCGCTTTTCCACACCTATTGTACAGTATGTCATGGTGTAGATGGAAAAGGAGATGGGCCTATTACTCAAGATCGTTCGGTTGAAGATTCAAGAGGAAAACGTCAATTGGAAAACTTCCCTCCGCCGCCATCATTTCATAAATCTACAGGATCTATGTCATCTAGAGGTGGTTTAATGAGCGATTTAACAGATGGAAAAATTTACCACACAATCTTTTACGGATTGAACTCAATGGGTTCTTACGCGTCACAAGTGTCGCCAGAAGAGCGTTGGAAAGTGGTAATGTATGTACACGAATTACAAAAAAAATAATTAACATCAATATAATAAATGGGAACTCACAGTCATCATCACGATTATAATTTCGGCGAAAGATATACATTCGCAGGAAAAGCCAAGATAGGGAGTATAATCGCCATCGTTGTAGGAATAGCTGCTGTAGCTTTCGGTTTGCTTTCCGGTGATCATATTACGGTAGAACGTACCTATGCTAATTTATTGTTGATGGGTTATTATTTTACATGTGTATGTGCGGCCGGAGCTTTTTTCGTCGCTTTACAATTGGTAACTCAATCGGGTTGGTCCGCAGGATTAATTCGTATTCCTCAAGCTATGGCAAGCGTATTGCCGATTGCTTCAGTAATTTTATTAGTAATTGTTGGTCTAGGCCTTTATTCTCACAACCTGTATCATCATTGGTACGCTGAAGGAATTACGGATGTGAATAGCCCTAATTATGATTCATTGGTTGCGGGAAAATCTGCATTCTTAAATATGCCTGGATTTTTATTGCGCCAGATCATCTTCATGGGATCATACAGTATTTTTGCAGTAATCCTTGCTAGACTTTCGTATAAGGAAGATCTAGACGGTGGTTTAAATTCTTACAAAAAGAGTTTTAAGCTTTCTGCTATATTCTTAGTAATCTTTGGTTTCACTACGCCAATTTGGTCTTTCGATACCATCATGTCACTTGAAGCACACTGGTTTTCAACTATGTTTGGTTGGTATAACTTTGCTGCAATGTGGGTTAGTGGTTTGTCATTGATCACTTTGATCTTAATCTTATTGAAAAAAGCGGGCTATATGGCATGGGTAAATGAAAATCATTTACACGATTTAGGAAAATTGATGTTCGGTTTTTCTATCTTCTGGACATACGTTTGGTTTGCTCAGTTCATGTTGATTTGGTATTCAAACATTCCTGAAGAAACAGTTTATTTCTACAAAAGATGGGAACCAGAATATAAACCATGGTTTTGGTTAAGTATAATCATTAACTTTGTCGCGCCATTGCTGATTTTAGTCGATCGTGATGTGAAGCGTAAGCAAAATATTATGCTATTTGTATGTATCTTATTGTTATTAGGTCACTGGTTGGATTATTACATCATGATCATGCCTGGTACAGTAGAGAACCACAGAGGATTTGGAATTCCTGAAATTGGTACTGCGATTGGTTTTGTTGGGTTATTTACTTTCTTAGTGATGAGTAAATTAAGCAAGCATCCTTTGGCTGCTAAGAATCATCCATTTTTGGAGGAAAGTCTTCATCATCAAATATAAAGAGCAAATCAATTAAGAAAATTACGTTCAAACGTTATTATAAGAAATGAAGTTTAAAATAAATAACAGATTCAAATCCATTTCGGGTTGTTTACTAGCAATAGGTCTATTCTTCGCTACACCTTCCTTTGCAGTACAAGATTCTGTTGCAACAGCAACGGATAGTGTGGCAGCTCCTGTAGTTGATTCTACTACTGCGCCTGTAGATACTTTAGCTGGAGCAGCTATTTCAGCAACAGACTCAACAAGTGTTGCTGCTGGAGCAACGACTGTTGCCGCTAAGAAAGTAGAAGAAGAAAAAACAGTAGATCCTCAAGTTTATAAAAACTTAGTATATTATATCTTATTATTCTTAATCGTTTGTACGATCATTGCAATCATTTTGAAAGTTATTTCAGTGTATGAATTAACTAAAAAGATGAATGGCAAGTACAATCCATTATCGAATAATACATTGCAAGCAATCTTGTTGTTTGTTTTTTTAGTCGTTTTCTTAGCATTTGTCTATTACTCGTTTAAAGTTTGGGGTAGCTGGGCGTGGAGAGATGCCGTAACAGAACACGGTAAGCAAATCGATACGATGTTTATCGTTACGACAGTAATCACCACATTCGTATTGGTAGCAACACACATTTTGTTATTGACATTCCCTTACTTGTATAGAATGCGCGCTAACAAACGTGCGTATTACTACCCTCATAACAACACCATTGAAAAGATTTGGACAATCGTTCCTTCGATTGTATTAACGGTATTGGTATTGTTCGGATTCTTTGCTTGGAGAAACATTACAAATATTCCTGAGGAATTAAGAAATTCAGCATTGCAAGTGGAAGTAATGGGCGAGCAATTTATGTGGTCTGTACGTTACCCAGGTGCTGATGGCAAAATCGGAAACCGTAACTACAAGATGACAACATCGTCAAACCCTTACGGTATTGATTTTAACGATAAGAGTGCTTGGGATGATATCCAAGCTCAAGATATTGTACTTCCAGTAAATAAGTCGGTTAGATTCCATATTATTTCAAAAGATATCTTACACTCATTCTACATTCCTGATTTTAGAGTACAGATTAATGCGGTACCGGGAATGACGAATTATTTCCAATTCACTCCAACAATGACTACGCAAGAAATGCGTGATAAAATGGATGATCCTAAATATGATTTCGTTTTATTGTGTGCTAAGATTTGTGGAGAAGCACATTACAACATGCAGAAGAAAGTTGTTGTAGTGACAGAAGAGGAATATAAAGTTTGGTTATCTCAGCAAAATAAATACTTCAATGAAGACCTGCAAAAAGAATTTAGTTCTTCAACAAAAGAGATTGAATTAAACACAGCTTCATTAAATTAATTGAAATAAGATTTTTAAAATAGAATATGTCAAGTACAGTTATATCACACGACGCAGCGCATCACGATTCACATGATCACCATCATGAAACGTTCTGGACTAAATATATATTTAGTCAAGATCACAAAATGATTGCAAAGCAATTCTTGATTACCGGTATCATAATGGCAGTTTTTGCCATGATATTATCCATTTTATTCCGTATTCAATTAGCTTGGCCTGACAAAGATTTCCCTATTTTGGAAGTGTTTTTAGGTAAATGGGCTGAAGGCGGACGTATAAAACCTGATTTTTTCCTATCCTTGGTGACCATTCACGGAACCATGATGGTATTCTTTGTATTAACAGCAGGTTTATCAGGAACATTTAGTAATTTATTGATCCCTTATCAATTAGGGGCTCGCGATATGGCTTCGCCATTCATGAACATGCTTTCGTACTGGTTTTTCTTTACTGCATGTGTTATCATGATCGGATCTTTCTTCGTTGAAAGCGGACCAGCATCTGCGGGTTGGACAATTTATCCTCCATTATCAGCCGTTCCGTCAGCCATTTCAGGATCTGGATTGGGAATGACGCTTTGGTTAATCAGTATGACGTTGTTCATCGCTTCTCAGGTAATGGGTGGTGTAAACTACATCAGTACTGTATTGAACATGCGTACGAAAGGAATGGACATGTGGAAAATGCCTTTAACAATTTGGTCGTTCTTCTTGACTGCGATTGTAGGTTTATTATCCTTCCCAGTTCTAGTTTCTGCAGTAGTTTTATTGGTATTTGACCGTTCATTTGGAACTTCATTCTATTTATCAGATTTAGTAGTTCAAGGACAGATTTTGCCTAACGAAGGTGGTTCACCTATTTTGTTCCAACACTTATTCTGGTTCTTAGGTCATCCAGAGGTTTATATCGTAGTTATGCCAGCTTTGGGTATTACTTCCGAAGTTATTTCTACAAATTCACGTAAACCAATCTTTGGTTACCACGCGATGGTTTATTCGTTAGTTGGTATTACTGTATTATCATTTATTGTATGGGGTCACCACATGTTTGTAACAGGTATGAATCCGTTCTTAGGAGGTGTGTTCATGATTACGACATTGATTATCGCGGTTCCTTCGGCAGTAAAATCATTTAACTACTTAGCGACATTATGGAGAGGTAACATCCGTTTTACTCCAGCGATGATGTTCGCGATTGGTATGGTTTCCTTCTTTATTTCCGGTGGTGTAACTGGTTTGTTCTTAGGAAATGCGGCTTTAGATATTAACTTACACGATACATATTTTGTGGTAGCTCACTTTCACTTAGTAATGGGATCTGCATCGATCTTCGGTATGTTGTGTGGTGTTTATCATTGGTATCCGAAAATGTTCGGACGTATGATGGATGCGAAATTAGGCTATTTACACTTCTGGTTAACTTTCTTAGGAGCGTATTTAGTGTTCTTCCCAATGCACTTTATGGGTATTGATGGAGTACCTCGCCGTTACTATTCATTCACCAACTTCCCTTTCATGGAGAAATGGGTGTCTGTAAATATTTTGGTTACTTGGGCAGCAATCATTGCAGCATTAGGTCAGGTAGCATTCTTGTGGAACTTCTTTACCTCGATTTTCTTCGGTAAAAAAGCAACACAAAATCCATGGAATTCAAATACTTTGGAATGGACTACACCAGTTGAGCATATTCACGGAAACTGGCCAGGAGAAATTCCTACTGTTCACCGTTGGCCGTACGATTACAGTAAGCCAGGAGCGGAAGCAGACTTTATTCCTCAAGATGTTCCTTTCTCTCAAACAATGAGCTCTAATCAAGCGCACGACTTTGAAGGAAATGAAGAAGCGATTCGCATTCAGGAACAATGGAATAAAGATAACAACAGAACTGTAGAAGGGTAGGTTCGTCCTACCTCTCTTTTCATACTTTATAAAGTACAGGAGAAAAATGTATCCAGCTGCTGAAAAGCGTTTTATCAAAATAAACAGATTAACTATTATAGTTTTATTTATGGTAATAGCTGCTGGAGGAATAGTAAGAAGTACAGGTTCAGGAATGGGCTGTCCGGATTGGCCGAAATGTTTCAATCAAGTTATTCCACCAACACATGTTTCGCAGCTTCCTGAAGGGTATGAACAACAGTATATTGATGGTCGCCAGAAAAAAAACAATCGTTTTGCTAAGTTAGTTGAGTTTTTCGGATATCCCGAAAAAGCAGACCAAATTCGACATGATGAATCGATATTGGTTCATGAAGAATTTAACGCAGCAAAAACTTGGACCGAATATATAAATAGGGTAGTAGGCGTTATTGCAGGTTTCTTTTTATTATTCACAGCAATCTTCTCTTTCGCTTATTCAAAATCAAAACCAAGCATTGTTGTTTGGAGTGTTCTTAATCTTATTTTTGTTATCATTCAAGCCTGGCTTGGATCGATCGTCGTCTCAACCAACCTGATGCCTTGGATTATCACCGTACATATGCTCTTGGCATTGATAATCGTCGGCGTAAGTATTTATACGTTCTTTTTGGCCACGACTTTACGAGACAGCAGCATTCTGGTGAATTACTCCTACAAAGGAGTGAAAGCATTAGCCATTTTGGCCTTAATCGTGTTGCTGATTCAAGTTGTTTTTGGAACGGAAGTTCGAGAAGCAATAGACCATCTGAATGATGAAGGACTTGCTCGATCAAGCTGGATCGCATCGATTGGGGAAAGCTTAAAATGGCATAGAATATTAGCATACATTACCGTTTTACTTTCGGTTCTCTTATTTTTCTTAGTGAAAAATAGATTTAGCCCAGCCACTATCCAAAGTAAATATGCTTGGATTGTGATGGTGCTCGTAGTACTTCAAATGGCGATAGGAATTATATTGACTGAGTTTAATGTTCCTGCATTCGCACAAACGAGCCATTTGATTTTAGCAAGTTTGTTGTTCGGAGCTCAATATTATTTAATGTTGTTGCTGTCGAAATTAAAAAGAACGGCATAAGTTGCCAATACAAGTGAAAGATTTTTAAATCGCATGAAGGAATTTATTTCTGATTTTAATAAACTAGTAAAATTACGTCTTACACTGACGGTTGTTTTTTCTGCTTCCATCGCATTTTTGATTGGAGCGAAGCAACAGGGTGAAGTGATGTGGTTTAATTGGTTGATGTTGACGATCGGAGGATTCTTAGTGACGGGTGCGGCAAATGGATTTAATGAAATCATCGAAAGAGATTTGGATAAATTGATGGTTCGTACAATGGATCGCCCGCTTCCTTCGGGAAGAATGAATACCGGACAAGCTTTGGTTTTAAGTTTGTTTATGGGAATCATCGGAACCTTGGTCTTGGTGCAACTTAATTTTATCGCAGGATTGCTTTCTGTGTTCTCGATATTTTTATACGCTTTCGTCTATACGCCATTAAAACAGAAATCGCCGATAGCCGTATTGGTTGGTGCATTTCCAGGAGCATTGCCTCCGTTGATTGGATATTACGCGGCGTTTGAATCTGCAGGATTTGGATTGGCTTATAGCGAAGTGAGCGAGTCAGCAGTTGTGATCGTGCCTTTGGTTTTATTTGCGGTGCAATTCTTTTGGCAGTTTCCTCATTTTTGGGCTATTGCTTGGGTTGCTGATGAAGATTACAAACGTGCTGGATTTAGATTGTTGCCGACAAAAAAGAAAGATAAGACATCAGCTGTATTGATTTTTATTTCAGCGCTGCTTATGATACCCGCGGGATTTTTGCCTTGGTATTATGGTTTTGGCGGATATTATTTTACAGCAGTATCTTTGTTAGGAGGTTTGTTATTTACCTATTACGGTTATCAGCATATGCTAAAAATGGAGGATGCAACGGCTAAGAAAGTCATGTTTACATCGTTCCTTTACTTGCCGTTAACCCAATTGGTATTATTATTTGATTATCTTCCTTTATGATAATGAGTATAGAAAATTTACAACAAGAAGAAATTCTTCAGTCCAGAAAGGCAAAGAAATTTAGCCTTTGGCTGGGGATGATAGGTATGTTCATGATGTTTGCGGCATTGTCAAGTGGATTTATTGTCTACACAGCAAGTGGCGTTGATAAGGGCATCAAGACGATTTTGCCTCATGCATTTATCTGGAGTACCGTAGCAATTGTTTTAAGTAGTCTGACCATGCATTTGGCATCGAAAGCAGTCAAACAAAATCAATTAGCTAAACAAAAGATTTATTTATTACTGACGATTGCATTAGGTGTCGTGTTTTTCTTTGTTCAGGTGGAAGCTTGGTCTACACTAACCAGCAGAGGAATCTATTTCATCAATACGAATGCTTCGCAATCGTTCATTTACATTTTTACAGGGATGCACCTGGCGCACATTATTGCAGGATTAATTGTATTGATCCGTTGCTTTATTGGCGCAGCCAAACCAATTCCTTTAGATCAGAATACTTTCAGAATGGATTTAGCTGCTATTTTTTGGCATTTTCTAGATCTTTTATGGATTTATATATATGTTTTCTTACTTTTGAATCAATAACACTAAGACATGAATACAACGGTATCGCAATTGGATAAGGTTAAAGACGGACCTTGGAGCGGCGGAAAGTCACCTTGGAATCTAGAGTATGGAAAAATCATGATGTGGTTTTTCTTAGTATCGGATGCTTTTACTTTCTCTGCATTTTTAATTTATTATGGAGCGCAAAAATATGCACAGCCTACTTGGGTTGATGCAGATAAGATTTTTCAATCCATCCCTGGAATCGCAGAATCTGGTCAACCTTTGGTTTTCGTAGGTATTATGACCTTTATTTTGATTATGTCATCGGTTACGATGGTGCTTGCGGTTGATGCAGGACATCGCAATAAGAAAGATGAAGTTGTCAAATACATGTTATGGACAATTTTAGGTGGTATTTTGTTCGTTGGCTGTCAAGCAATCGAATGGACTCACTTACATCACCAAGGATTTTGGTTTGGCAGAAACCCGGCAACTGGTTTAACGGATCAAAATGCAATCGTTGAAGCACTATCTCCTTATTTCTCTAAAGAAATTTCGTATACTGCCGCATTGCAGTTTTCGAACTTGTTCTTTACGATAACTGGTTTTCACGGTTTCCACGTTTCGATCGGTATTTTATTAAATATTATTATACTTTGTCAAACATTGAACAATACGTTCCAAAATCGCGGATCGTATCTAATGGTTGAAAAAGTTGGTTTATACTGGCACTTTGTCGATTTAGTTTGGGTATTCGTATTTACCTTCTTCTATTTAATTTAATTTCTGTATCACTATTTTTTAAAAAATTATTATGTCAAATCACCACGATCATATAGCTCACGACACTCATGAACATGAGGGTATGGATAAAAAGGGCATCTGGAAAGTATTTTTTATTCTATTAGCATTAACAGGATTAGAATTTTTAATCGCATTAGGATTTGTTCACCACTGGGGAATTTTACACAAAGGAACGTTCTTAAATATCATTTACATTGCCTTAACTTTAGTTAAAGCATACTACATTGTTGCGTATTTTATGCACTTGAAATTTGAGAAATCGGGCTTTATTCTGAGTGTCTGTATTGTATTTGTGTTTATCATTTACTTTATCGTATTAATGTTGATTGAAGGTGGATATCTTCATGATCATTTCACACATCAGCCGATTTTCCCTCATAAATAGATATTTAGCATGACAAAAGTTTCTCAAAAGAGAAATGGATCAAAATTAATAATCCTGGCAATGGTACTACTTTTGCCAGGATTTTTATATATAATGGTTAATAAAATGGGCTCTAACGAATATGTTAAGCTGCCTGTCTACGGTGAGAAGTCCTTATCTGGCAAGACCAACCGTTCCATGGGACGTGATATTCCAGATACGCTTTACCATACCTTGAGTCCTATTCAATTAACTGATTCAAATAACAAGCAAGTCACTTTTTTGGGCAACGATACAGCCGTTACCGTCGTTCATTTATTTTATTCCAAAGATAAATCCTCTTCGAAACCGATGATGGATAATTTGGCAGGAATTGCGAAGCGTTTTATTGCTAATCCGGTTGTCGAATTGTATTCCATTTCGGTGGATCCAAATGACACGCCTGAAGACATTAAAGCCTTTGCCAATTATCCTCGATTGGATGCGAAAAACTGGTTTGTTACGACAAGGCCAAATGTGGATATTTTCGAATATGCACAAAAGCAGATGCTAATCGATGCCATGAAAGACTCAAACGACTCGAATCGATTTATTATCGCGAGTAAGTTTTTGTTAATCGATTCAAAACACCGCATTCGCGGATTTTATGATATCAATCTGCAATCGGAAATCAAACGATTGGAAGATGAAATCAAATTACAATTAGTAGAAGAAATTAGAAATAAGCCACTGAAGGTGGAACAAAAATAGCATGGAAAATAGAGAAGCAGAAAAAAAATACAATGTCTGGATAATCATTTTGTCGGTTGCCATTCCATTGGTTGTTGCGATATTATTTGGAGTTAATTTGCGTGATTTAGGCTATGATGTACAGCCTTTGAGTTTTTTGCCACCAATCTACGCAACAATTAACGGCCTTACAGCAGTTTTGTTAGTGTGGGCGGTATCTGCTATAAAAAGAGGAGATCAAAAGCTTCACGAGCGATTAATTAAAGTTTGTATCGCTTGTTCGATTGCATTCTTGGGGATGTATGTCGCTTATCACATGACTTCCCAATCAACGCCTTACGGAGGTGAAGGATTTATCCGCTACGTTTACTTCTTTATCCTGATTACGCATATCTGTCTATCGATTATTATCATTCCTTTCGTCTTGATTACATTCGTTCGCGGAATTTCAGGTTCTTATGCGAGACATAAAAAAATAGCAAGAATAACCTATCCGATGTGGCTTTACGTTGCGGTGACAGGAGTAATTGTTTATTTAATGATTTCTCCGTATTATGTCCATTAATTAGAGAAAGATGAAAAGAGTTTGGATTTATCAGGCAGACCGTTTTTTTACAGAACCGGAAGAGGCGCAAGCCTTAGAAATTCTGCAAGCTTTTGTGCAGGATTGGACTGCGCATGGCAATAAATTAGCAGGGCAGGTTTCGATTGAATATGGCTTGTTTGTGATTCTTCAAGTCGATGAAGCTGTAGCGAATGTGACGGGTTGTTCGATTGATAAATCGGTGCATTTGTTAAAG
Organism: Sphingobacterium hungaricum; assembly: GCF_015210005.1. GTDB lineage: Bacteria > Bacteroidota > Bacteroidia > Sphingobacteriales > Sphingobacteriaceae > Sphingobacterium > Sphingobacterium hungaricum. Next base: position 1,102,283 of record NZ_MU158698.1, on the reverse strand, counting down.
AAAATCGAAAATGAATTGAACATTAATTTATTCAATCGATTATTGATTGCCTACAAGGATGGTTTTAACGAACTTCAATTGGTTTCGAATACTGTTTTTCAGGATTTGATTGATGAAGGTGAAGTGACCGAAAAGACAATCGTGTTCAATAACATGGTCACCACATATGACGAATTTGAGGATTCATGGGAAGTTCCATTCGAACGGAGCTGGCATTCGAAAGTATTCACAGCGAAAAAGAGCTAATCAGATTTTGATTAGCTCTTTTTCATTGTTGCCAATTTATCGTTTGTCGACACTGTATTTTCCAGGTCCGATAAACAGTAGACCCAAATAGACACAGAAGAACTCAATGGCATGTGATGCCCCGGATAGGCCATCGCCTTGCGCCAGATGTTTTGATAAAGCCACAAGCATTGTAAATGCTAAAAGCAAACATGCAGGTCTTGTCCACAATCCAAGAATAAGCAGAATCGAACCAACTGTTTCTGTGGCCGCCGCTAGAAATCCCCAAACAACAGGCAAGAAATGAATACCGAAAATCCCCATTGAACTGCCCACTTTTTCCCAAGTATCCACGCCTCCCAATAATTTCGGAACGCCATGCGTCAGCATCATGGCCCCGATTCCAAGACGGATAATCAAGATGCCTAAATCTCTGTATTTTGATAAATTTTTCATAGCGCTTTTACGAGTTAAATTCCAAATTCACGTGGCTTTTGCCAACTTCCATACGCACTTCAGCTCCCAAAATCAAAGCATGGTTGTTGTCGATATGTCCTGCCGGAAAATGAAAAGCAACCGGATAATCATATCCTTTCACTTTGTCAAGAATGATTTCTTCAACCGTTTGCCCAAATCCTGGCGTAGCATCCTTCATCGAAGAAAAACTTCCGACCAGCAAACCTTTTAGCTTAGCTAATTTACCGGCGCGTTTCAGCGTCCATAACATCCGGTCGATGTTGTAAAATGATTCTCCAACATCTTCAATAAACAAAATCTTATTGTCATAAACCATATCCGAATCAGATGCCAGAATGCTATGAAGAATAGCTAAATTTCCACCGATTAAAATCCCTTCAACTTTTCCTTCTCGGTTTTCCTGTTTATTCTGTTTGAATGAATAGGCGAGTGGCTTGCCAAAAAGAGCAGTTTTCAATGTGTTTAAACCTGATTTTGTGCTCTCTTCAAATGATTTTGGCATTTGCCCATGAATGGTTGGGATTGCAAGATTTCGTTCGACATGGCTATGCAATACGGTGATGTCGCTGAAGCCAATCAGCCATTTTGGATTTTTCTTGAAGTTGCTGAAATCGATGGCATCAATAATGCGAACCGTACCATAGCCTCCGCGCCCAGCGAAAACAGCTTTGACGGAATCATCATCCAATGCGTCTTGCAAATCTTTAGCGCGCAACGCATCATCGCCAGCAAATTGATGGTAGGCGCTCGTCACCGTCTTGCCGATTTGAACTTCCAAACCCCAACTTTCTAAAGTTTTGACAGCGATATCGACTGTTCCGCGCACAAAGCTGGCCGGACAGACAATTGCTACTTTATCTCCTTTTTGTAATCCGGAGGGTCTTTTCATATTTCTTTGCTCGTTTTATGTTATGGGCATCAATTTAACTTATTTTGGATGAAACTGACGAATGAATGTCAAATTTCTCCCTGCAATAATTTAATCTTAACGTATTTATTAAGCGCAAATTGCATTATCTTTGTTGCTTCAAAAAGAAATATTTTTGATTCGTTACACATTTAAATTAGCATTCTATTTTGAGTATTCTTTCAAAAAATAAATTTACCATTACCTCTGCTTTACCTTATGCGAACGGAGGATTACATATTGGGCATTTGGCCGGCGCGTATGTGCCTGCTGACATTTTTGTCCGTTTTCTTCGCTTGAACAATAAAGATGTCGTTTATGTATGCGGTTCAGATGAACATGGCGCGGCGATTACGATTAAGGCTAAAAAAGAAGGTGTTACGCCAAAAGAAATTATCGATAAATACAATGCTCTGATTAAAGAAAGTTTTCTAGAATTCGGGATTTCCTTTGATATTTATCACCGTACTTCGGAACAGATTCACCACGATTTATCGCAGGAATTTTTCTTGAATTTATATGAGAAAGGAGAATTTATTGAGCAAGTTTCGGAACAATATTACGATGAGAAATTTCATCAGTTTTTAGCCGACCGGTATATTGTCGGTACCTGTCCGAATTGCCATTCCGAAGGTGCTTATGGCGACCAATGCGAAAAATGCGGGTCGACATTAAATCCTACGGATTTAATCAATCCAAAATCTACATTAAGCGGTGAAACACCGATTCTGAAAGAAACAAAACATTGGTATTTGCCACTGGATAAATACCAGCCTTGGTTAGAAAAATGGCTGATTGAAGGCAAAAAATCCATCTTAAAATCCAATGTCTTCGGACAATGCCAATCTTGGCTAAAATCAGGTTTGCAACCTCGCTCGATGACCCGCGATTTGGATTGGGGAATTGATGTGCCTTTGGCTGAAGCAGAAGGTAAAAAGTTGTACGTATGGTTGGATGCGCCGATAGGATACATTTCGGCAACGAAACAATGGGCCATCGATAACGGAAAAGATTGGGAATCCTATTGGAAATTACAGCCCAAAGAAGAAGATAATTCGACTTTAATCCATTTTATCGGAAAGGATAATATTGTTTTCCACTGTATTATTTTTCCTTCGATTTTGCATGCGCATGGCGAGTATATCCTGCCGGAAAATGTACCTGCAAATGAGTTTTTAAATTTGGAAGGCGATAAATTATCGACATCTAGAAATCATGCCGTATGGTTGAGTGATTACCTGAAAGATTTTCCAGAGAAACAAGATGAATTGCGTTACGTGATTACATCCATTCTTCCAGAAACATCCGATAGTGAGTTCACTTGGAAAGATTTTCAAGCCCGTATCAACAATGAGCTTGTCGCTATCCTAGGGAATTTCGTGAATCGGGTACTAGTTTTATCCCATAAATATTTCGAAGGTAAGGTTTTGTTAGGTTCGGCTTTATCCGAACGCGATGAGGAAGTTTTGGCAGAATTAAAAAAATATCCTGCGCAGATTACGCAATCTTTGGAACAATATCGTTTCCGCGAAGCCTTGTCAAGCTTTATGCAGGTCGCTCGTTTGGGAAATAAATATTTGGCGGATGAAGAGCCTTGGAAAGCGTTTAAGGAAGACCCTGAGCGCGTGAAAACGGTTTTATATGTTGCTTCGCAAATCGTCGCTAATTTAGCCGTGATTGGTCAGCCATTCTTGCCAAAAACATCCACCAAACTATTCGAAATGTTGAATCTTGAGCAACAAGATTGGGCAAAAGCTGGAACAGTTGATTTAATCGCTAGCAATCATCAGTTGGGCGAAGCGCAATTGTTATTCGAAAAAATAACGGATGAGCAAGTGGATTTCCAATTGAATAAATTGGCAGAAGCAAAAGCATTAAATGCGCAGTCGAATGTGTCGACAGAAGTTGCTCCTGCGAAACAGAATATTACATTTGATGATTTCTCTAAATTAGATATCCGTGTTGGAACGATTGTGGAAGCAGAAAAAGTGGCTAAGACGAAGAAGTTATTAAAATTGAAAATCGATACAGGAATTGACCAGCGTACTGTTGTTTCAGGAATCGCTGAATTCTTTAAACCTGAAGATATTGTCGGTAGGCAAGTTTCTATTCTGGTGAATCTTGAACCTAGAGAAATTAAAGGTATTGCTTCGCAAGGAATGATTTTGATGGCCGAAGATGCTGATGGACGTTTGGATTTTGTAAATCCGAATTCGGCAGTGGCCAATGGCTCATCTGTTCGCTAATAAAACAGAAAAGTTCATTACATAAAATCCCGATGCTTCAGGCATCGGGATTTTTTTGTTTAATGAAGATTCATGTCAGTTTATCGGGCGCAAAAAAGCCGGCTACTAAATAACCGGCTTTTCTGTTATCGAAGAATTTTATTAATCCTCCGTATAAGTTCCTTCTTTCACGGCTTTTCTAATCTTGCTATGTTTAACACCATATACAAAATAGATAATCACGCCTAACAACATCCAGATAGCTAAACGTTCCCAGCTTTCGATTGGCAACGAAGCCATCATTAACACACAGACGATGATTCCAAGAATCGGAATCAATGGTACAAATGGTGTCTTAAATGGACGCTCAATATTCGGTTGTGTTTTTCTCAATATAATTACGCCGACACATACCAATGTGAAAGCGAATAGAGTTCCGATACTCACCATGTGGCCTAAATCCGAAACCGGAACAAAACCTGTGAATAAACTCACGAAAACCATAAAGATTAAATTCGTTTTCCAAGGTGTTTGTCTTTTCGATAAATCCGAGAAGATTTTTGGCAACAGACCATCTTTACTCATCGTATAGAATACACGGCTCTGTCCTAAAAGCATCACGAGAATAACCGAAGTATATCCACAGATAATCGTAATAATTAATGCTGTATTCAGAAAGTGATAGCCTGTTTTCTCAAATGCTGTCGCAACGGGTTTGGCATCGCCAGTAAATTCAGTGTAGTTCGCTAAACCTGTCATCACGTAAGAGAACAAAACATAAAGAATTGTACAAATCACTAGGGAACCGATGATTCCGATAGGCATTCCTTTTTTAGGATTCTTAGCTTCTTGAGCCGCAGTACTTACTGCATCAAAACCGATAAACGCAAAGAACACAACTCCAGCAGCTCTTAAAATTCCGCTAATTCCATATTCTCCAAAATAGCCTCCATCAAAGAACTCCCCCCAAGTTATTTTACCTGCTTTTAGAAGCTCCTCGCCTTCATTTGTAGGAATAAATGGCGTATGGTTCGCTGGGTCCATAAAACTCCATCCTAAAGCGATGAAAATAAGTACAACACCAACTTTTAAAATAACCAATACATTATTCACAAACGAAGATTCTTGTGTACCTCTCATCAACAAAAGCGATAACAGACAGACAATGATAATGGCCGGCAAATTCACCACACCGCCTTCCCAAGGTCCGTGCAAGAGCGTTTCCGGAATATGAATATTAAAAATGAGCAAAAGCTGGTTAAAATATTGCGACCAGCTGGAAGCAACAGTAGCCGCCGCCAATGCATATTCTAAAACTAAATCCCAACCAATAATCCAAGCCATAAATTCACCCATGGTTGCATACGAATAGGTGTATGCACTACCTGCTACAGGAATCATGGACGCAAATTCTGCATAGCAAAGTCCTGCAAAAGCACAACCCAAAGCAGCGACCATAAAAGAAATTGTAACAGCTGGACCTGCATTATCTGCTGCAGCTATACCTGTAAGTGAAAATAGACCAGCACCTATAATGGCTCCTACTCCAAGCGCAATCAATCCTGAGGATGATAGCGTCCGTTTTAGTGTCCCTGCGCCGCTCTCTTCCGCCTCTCTAACAAGTTTTCCAATAGATTTTTTATAAAGCATAATAGATTAATATGTTAATACTGCACTAAACTACAAAAAAATATAAAAAAACGGTATCAATTCTCTTTTTATAATACGTTTTAGCTTGATTTTTAGTTAAAATAATAAATCCACAATTTGTTTCGCTTCTTTCATATCGTGGACACGCAAGATTTGAACGCCTTTTAATAATAAAAGTGTATTTAATACAGTCGTACCTATTAAAGATTCATCTGGCTGGATGTTTAGTTTTTTATGTATCATGCTTTTTCGCGAAATGCCTCCTAGAATCGGCAAGCCGAAATAATGCAGTTCATCCACCCGATGCAAAAGCTCATAGTTCTGTTCCTGCGTTTTTGCAAATCCAAAACCTGGGTCTAAAACAATATCTTTAACACCTAACGAACGTAATTTTGAAATTTTCTCACCAAAATAAGTCGCAACATCGGTGACAATATCGTCGTAGCTTGTTTCGTTCTGCATGGTTTCCGGTAAGCCACGCATGTGCATCAGCACGTAAGGGACTTGTAATTTCGCAACCGTATCAAACATGTTTTCATCAATTGTTCCTCCCGATACATCGTTAATAATTTGCACACCAGCCTTGATAGCAGTTTCGGCAACTTCCGAACGAAAGGTATCGATGGATAATAGTGCTTGTGGAAAACGCAACACAATTTCTTCGATAATCGGCAAGGCGCGGTCCATTTCTTCTTGCGCGGAAATCAATTTAGCTCCGGGACGTGACGAAAAAGCACCGATATCGATAATGTCCGCTCCTTGGTTTAGAAGTTCTTCAGCTTTCGCTACGGCATGTTCTATGGAATTGTATTTGCCACCATCGTAAAACGAATCTGGAGTTAAATTCAGGATGGCCATGATTTTAGGCAGTTCAAAGCTGATGAGTTTTCCTCCTGCAACGATGGATTGACAAGAATGGGTATGAAGTGTTGACATGTTTACTGATTATCTGGTAAAATTAAAAAACTATACAGCATAAAAAAAGTCACAAAAACTTGTGACTTTTTTTATGCTGTATGCGAATGGGCTATTTAACAACCACAACGCCATCGGCAACGATAGAAATATCTTTTTTAGGTTTTGTTATTTTAGCAATTTCCTCTTTGCTTTTTCCTAAATCCTCTGCGTAATGTTTTTGCCATTCAACGGAAGTTTCCTTGATTTTAGCTCTTCCCTCGACAACAATTGTTTTTCCAACAATATCCTGAGGCATAAAATATGCATAATCTGTAAAACGCACCATGATAGGTTCAGCATCACCAGCTCTTTTCAATGTAATGAAACAGCCTTTTTTCTTGCAAACCTGTACCACTTCGCCTTCGATTTTCCCTGAAAACGTTGAATCTTTTCCAAAAGAATTTTCTAGTTTTCCGACTGAAATCGCATTGGTTTGGTCAATCTTTTTTCCATATTGAACTCCTGCTTGTGCAGAAGGTATTTCACTTTGCTGCGCAATGCTTAGTTGTACGACAGCGATGATTGCAAATAATAAAGTGACTAATTTTTTCATATTTGTTTATTTTCTTAAAAATTCGAATTTCCCGCTAGGGTCTAATTTTAAAACGATAGAAGGTTCACGTTCAGCTACATCTTCTTGTCCAAATTTAACGATATAATCTACTCCGGCCTTTATTTCTTCTGAAATCTCCGAAAAATTACGTGGAGATGATGCGCCGCTGACATTCGCCGAAGTCGAAATAATTGGTTTGCGAAAGCGCTGTAACAATTGTTCGCAAAATGGATGTTTCGCAACGCGTATACCGATAGAGCCATCCGATGCAAGTGCATTTTTGGCTAAATTCTTCGCGTTGGAATACACAATCGTCATCGACCTATCGCTTGCTTCAATCAATTCATAAGCTACTTCAGGCACTTCATTCACATAAGAAGCCAATTGATTATCATTCCAAAGCAGAACAATCATGCTTTTTTCACTTGCACGTTCTTTTAAGGCATAGATTTTCTCAACAGCTTCCGCATTTGTCGCATCGCAACCGATTCCCCAAATGGTATCCGTAGGATATAATAGCAGACCGCCAGCTTTCAGAACTTCTAAAGCTTGGTTCAGGTCTTCTCTATCGACAAATGTGTTTGATTTTGACATTATACAGCTACGTTATGCTCGCGCAAAGCATCGTTTAAGGATGTTTTTTTATCTGTTGATTCTTTTCGTTTGCCAATAATCAATGCACATGGAACTTGGTATTCGCCAGCTTCGAACTTTTTAGTGTATGAACCTGGAATAACGACCGAACGCGCAGGAACATAACCTTTGTATTCAATCGGCTCTGAACCCGATACATCAATGATTTTTGTTGACGCAGTCAACACGACATTTGCACCTAGAACAGCTTCGGTTTCTACGCGGATACCTTCCACTACAATCGCTCTTGAACCAACAAAAACATTGTCTTCAATAATCACAGGAGCTGCTTGAACTGGTTCCAAAACACCACCGATACCAACACCGCCGGATAAATGTACGTTTTTGCCAATCTGAGCACAAGAACCAACGGTTGCCCATGTATCTACCATTGTACCTTCGTCCACATAAGCGCCAATATTAACATAAGACGGCATCATGATAACCCCTTTGGCTAAATAGGCTCCGAAACGAGCAGAAGCACCAGGAACAACACGAACGCCCAAATGCTTGTAATTCGTTTTCAGCTTCATTTTATCATGGTACACAAAAGGAGTGTTCTCAATTACTTCCATCTGACGTGTTGGAAAATACAAGATGACGGCCTTCTTAATCCAATCATTCACATGCCAACGGTTGCCAATAGGTTCTGCTACACGAATTTCGCCACTGTCAAGGCGTTGAATAACGATAGCGATAGCCTCGTAATATTCTTTGTATTCCAATAGCTGCCTATCTTCCCAAGCATCTTCTATTAATTTTTTAAGCGTCTCCATTTCCATGAAAAATATGTTGTTTGTATGTAATTAAAAATTTCACAAAGATGAAAATTTTTGTTGATATTCTTGACTTCAGTGGGTATTATTGTAAATCATAGAAAAAGCATCGAATGGCGACGGAATCGGAAAAACTGAGAATTGATAAATATTTGTGGGCTATACGCATCTTTAAAACCCGAAGTTTGGCGACTGAAGCCTGCAAAGCGGGACGTGTGAAGCTGAATGGCCAGAATATAAAACCTTCTTATGTTGTAAAAATCGGCGATTTGTATCAAATACAAAAAGGCATCGAGCGAAAAGTTATTTTCGTAACGGGCTTGCTTTACAGGCGTGCGGATGCTCCGACGGCAGCTCAATTTTATGAAGACCGTACTCCGGTCGAAGAAACGCATGCTTACAAATCCACATTCCATGCACCAATCTTGAAGCGCGACCGAGGCGCTGGCCGTCCAACAAAACGCGACCGTAGGGAAATCGACGATTTGAAATCGGATTTATATGAAGATGATGAGGCTTAGCTAATTAGGATAAAAATCTACTAAATCCGTCTATTATATAATTTTAAATACTTGATTATAAATTAGTTGATATATTCTTAAAACTCCTACCTTTATTCTTCGATGGAGGTTTTAGCCTATACACTTGCAGTTTTAATTGGTATATCATTAGGTCTTATTGGTAGTGGCGGTTCGATTTTGACCGTGCCGATTTTAGTGTATTTATTGGACATCGACCCGCTTTTAGCAACCGCTTATTCCTTATTTATTGTCGGTATTACTGCTTTGGTTGGCGGTTTCGGAAAAGCTAAAAACGGGTTGGTCGATTTCCGGATGGTTGCCGTCTTTGGCATTCCTTCAATTTTTATGGTTTTGTTTACCCGGTCCTTCATCGTTCCCCATATTCCTGCGATTATGTATCACGACGAAGGTTTTGTATTGAGCAAAGCAACCTTTGTGATGATTCTTTTTGCGGTGATTATGTTATTCGCATCCATCTCAATGATTCGGAACCGAACGGAGGAAGAGCTGAAAAACGATCAGACATTTAATTATAAAAGTGTATTTTTAAAAGGAATATTTTTAGGATTGGTCACGGGAATGGTTGGCGCAGGCGGTGGGTTTTTGATTATTCCCACCTTGGTGATTTCTGCAAAAATGCCAATGAAAAAAGCAATTGGAACCTCCCTATTTATAGTTGCTTTTAATTCGCTGATCGGATTTTTGGGTTTCCTCGAAATTGATGATCATGTTATAGATTGGAAATTATTATGTATATTTTCACTGACATCAATCATCGGAATATTTATTGGGTCAAAAATTGCTAAAAAAATCCCCGGAGACAAATTAAAGAAGAGTTTTGGCTATTTTGTTTTGATTATGGGATTCTACATAGTTTTAAAAGAAGTTTTTCACATTTAAAAAAAAGGATAAGAGTATATGTTTTTTCAACAAGTATATGATAAAAGTTTGGCACAGGCGAGTTATGTAATCGGATGTCAGGTGACTGGCGAAGCGATGGTCGTCGATGCGAAGCGAGATGTCGACACCTATCTTGAATTAGCAAAACAACATGGCCTGACCATTACTAAAGTTACAGAAACACATATTCATGCAGATTTTTTAAGTGGCACCCGTGAATTGGCGAAATTAACAGGAGCTGAAATTTATTTATCGGACGAAGGTGGCCAAGATTGGCAATACGAATTTCCGCATACCGGATTGAAAGATGGCGATCAGATCCATTTGGGAAATATCAGTTTTCGGATTTTACATAATCCGGGACATACACCAGAAAGCATCAGTTTTCTGATTACCGATCATCCAGCATCGGATCATCCGGTGATTATTTTAACAGGGGATTTCGTGTTTGTGGGTGATGTTGGACGTCCTGATTTATTGGAAAAGGCAGCAGGAATTGTTGGCTCTCAATCAGAAGGAGCGGAGCAAATGTTTCAATCGTTGCAAAAGTTTTCGGCTTTGCCGGATTTTGTGCAGCTCTGGCCTGGACATGGCGCGGGCTCGGCTTGCGGTAAATCCTTAGGTGCTGTTTCAAGCAGCACAATTGGCTACGAGAAAATAAGAAATTGGGCACTGGAAGATGCTTCAAGACAAGATTTTATTCAAACGCTGTTGGCGGGTCAGCCTGAGCCTCCAAGGTATTTCGCCCAAATGAAGAAGCTCAATAAAATCGAACGATCTTTGCTTTTAGAAGTTCCACAAATTCCATTGTTGTCAGATTCAAGTTTTATTGATTTATTGCTTATGGATGTACAGCTTGTGGACACACGCTCAAAGTTCGAATTTTCCAAAGAATTTATTGCGGGAGCTTATAACATTCAGGCAAATAATGCTTTCGCAACTTGGTGTGGCTGGATGTTAGACTATGATCGTCCAATTGTATTGATTGCACAAAAGAATCAACTGGAAGATTTAATGCGCAAGCTTATGCGCATCGGTTTGGACAATGTCGTAGGGTATATACCATCCATCGATACCCTAGATGTGCCGATGAATACCTATGAAGTGCTTAGTTTCGAAGAATTTGCAGAAACCGTACATGACCAAGATACGCAAGTTTATGATGTGCGCAACCAATCAGAATTTGAAAACGGACATGTTGAAGGAGCGAAAAATATTTTTGTTGGCACAATGATCAACCATTTGGATGAAATCGATCAAACGAAATCCATCGTGCTGTATTGCCAAAGCGGCGATCGCGCTGCGCTAGCAAGTTCGATTTTGCTAAAAAATGGTTTTGAGAATATCCGAACTTATTTTGGAGGAATGAAAGAATGGAAAGAAAAGCAGCAGCCTTTACAATTCACATAAAAAACTATTCCGGTATCGAATAATAATTCATGTAACGCACAATGCTATTCGCTCTGCGATTGACATAATTGGAGGGTCTTCGCGCATCCCATTGTCTAGGATTTGGGAGAATAGCGATGATCAGGCCGGCTTCCTTCTTTGTTAAGCTTTTGCCCGATTTATGGAAATAATATTGGGAAGCGGCTTCAGCGCCATAAATCCCTTGTCCCATCTCGATAACATTCAGATAGACTTCGAGTATGCGTTTCTTGCTCCAGAAAATCTCAATCAATACCGTAAAATAAGTTTCCAATCCTTTCCGTAGCCAAGAACGCGTTGGCCATAAGAAAACATTTTTAGCGACTTGCTGGCTGATTGTACTTCCTCCGCGCAACGCACCGCCGTCTTTATTTCTACTGATGGCATCTTTAATAGCTTCTGTATCGAATCCATTATGCGTCATAAAGTGCGCATCTTCTCCTGCAATCGCTGCTCGTTTAAGGTTGTCAGACATATCCTCGTAATCTAACCATTCGCGTTCAAGCTTAAATCCTTTACCGGCAGCTTTCCATTCAAATCCCCTTTTTAACATCAAATAGGTTATCGGGGGATTCGTAAAACGCAACGCAATCACCCACAGAAATGTGAAAATAAAAAATCCACCAATAATGCGTATCGACCAAAATTTCACCTTGCTTTTCCAAGATGATTTGCTTGATTTTTTACTTTTTATTTTATTTCCGCGTTTAATTGCCATTCAATTCCTTAAAGGTGCAAAATTAGGTAATTAATTTTTCAAAAGCCGTTATTCGATACCCAAAAAATTAGATCCGACTTAATCTTTTGGTATTTAGGAGCAGCGTAATTAGATGGTGAAGATTTGTTTTGCCTGCAAGCGACCTCGGTTATTTTTTGAATAGGAAAAAATAAATCTTTTCATACGAAGATTTACTATTCAGTTTGTCAAATCCAGCCGTTTCCCTTATTTTTACAACTTACTAAAAAGCAAAACAGCATTGGCTAAGGAGAAAAAAACAACACCATTAATGCAACAATACAATGCGATCAAAGCAAAGTATCCAGGTGCATTATTATTATTTCGAGTAGGTGATTTTTATGAAACCTTTGGCGAAGATGCAATCAAAGCGGCTGCCATTTTAGGCATCGTGCAAACCAAACGTGGAAATGGAACGGAATCTGAAACAGCTTTGGCAGGATTTCCGCATCATTCTCTGGAAACCTATCTGCCAAAATTAGTCCGTGCCGGACAGCGTGTTGCTATTTGCGACCAGCTGGAAGATCCAAAAATGACCAAGACCATCGTGAAGCGCGGTGTTACGGAGCTGGTCACGCCCGGAGTTTCTTATTCCGATGCGATTGTACAGCAGAAATCCAATAATTATTTGGCATCTATTTTTCAGGAAAAGAACCAGTTTGGGATAGCCTTTTTAGATATTTCTACCGGCGAGTTTTTGGTTGCCCAAGGCAATGCCGAATACATGGACAAATTGATTCAGGGCTTTAAGCCCAATGAGATTATTTTGCCAAAAAAGCAATACAAAGAGTTCGTCGAAAATTTCGGTTCGAACCATTATACCTATACGCTGGATGAATGGCCTTACAGCGGCGATTATGCATCGGATCTGTTGTTAAAGCATTTCGAAGTCAACTCGATGAAAGGTTTTGGAATTGAGCGGATGCCAATTGGAATTCTGGCTGCGGGCGTTGCTTTGCATTATTTGAATGAAACCGAACACAGGAATCTGCAACATATATCGAATATTTCCCGCATCGAGGAAGAACGTTTTATGTGGCTTGATCGGTTTACCATTCGTAATTTGGAATTAATTGGCTCCGCGAATGAAAATGCAACGACCTTATCGGATGTGTTGGATCAAACGGCTTCGCCTATGGGCGCACGCCTGTTGAAACGCTGGATCGTCATGCCACTTAAGGAGAAAAAATCCATTCAGGAACGCTTGAATGTGGTTGATTATTTCTACCAGCATGCAGAGATCCGCGAAGAACTCATTAAAGAAATCCGCCAAGTCGGTGATTTGGAAAGGTTGATCAGCAAAATCGGATTGCTGAAAGCAAATCCAAGAGAAATTAGTCAATTAAAACGTTCGCTGTTCGCTATCGAGCGATTGAAGAGCCTGACGAATGTTGCAGAATCTGAATCCTTGCGAATGATTTCTGAACAATTGAATACCTGCTTGATTATTCGTGATAAGATTGAGCATGAATTGCAGGAAGATCCTCCTGTCGCGCTAAACAAAGGAAATGTCATTGCCAGCGGCATCGATCCAGACTTAGATAAACTGCGTAAAGTTGCTTTTGGAGGGAAAGATTATTTATTAGAAATCCAAAAGAGAGAATCCGAAGCGACTGGAATTCCTTCGTTGAAGATTGCTTTCAATAATGTTTTCGGATATTATCTCGAAGTGACCAATACGCACAAGGACAAAGTTCCTGAAGGATGGATTCGCAAGCAAACTTTGGTTAATGCCGAACGCTATATTACTGAAGAATTAAAAGAATACGAAGACCAGATCCTGGGTGCTGAAGAGAAAATTCAAGTGATCGAAAATCGATTGTACGCGGAATTGCTGGTGTCAATAGCGGAATACATTAAGCCGATACAGCTCAATGCGCAATTGGTAGCGAAGCTCGACGTCCTATTGAACTTTGCGACAATCGCTACAAAAAACTATTACATCAAACCAGAAATTTCAGAATCTAAAATTCTGGATATTAAAGGAGGACGCCATCCTGTCATCGAACGAAATCTTCCTTTGGGACAAGATTACATTACGAATGATACCTATTTAGATCCCGAAACGCAACAGATTATTATCATTACTGGACCGAACATGGCTGGTAAGTCTGCTTTGCTTCGCCAGACTGGTCTAATTGTCTTGATGGCGCAAATCGGTTCTTTCGTTCCTGCGAAAGAAGCCAAGATTGGCTTAGTCGATAAAATATTTACACGTGTCGGCGCTTCGGATAATCTTTCGTCAGGCGAATCCACATTCATGGTCGAAATGAATGAAACGGCAAGCATTATGAATAACCTGTCGGATAGAAGCTTGATCTTGTTAGATGAGATTGGCCGTGGAACGAGTACCTATGATGGAATTTCGATTGCCTGGGCAATCGCTGAATTTTTGCATAATCATCCATCGGCTGGCGCAAAAACGTTATTTGCGACGCATTATCATGAATTAAACGAATTGAGCAATTCCATGCCGCGCATTAAGAATTTTAATGTCAGTGTCAAAGAGGTCAACAATAAAGTGATTTTCCTTCGGAAGTTGGTTCCTGGAGGTTCCGAACATAGTTTTGGTATACACGTTGCGAAATTGGCTGGTATGCCTTCTAAATTAGTTGCTAGAGCTTCTGAAATTCTAAAACGTTTAGAACAAGAGCGGACAGGTGGCGAAGACATTAAAGACAGCATGCGGAAAATTCAAAAGCAAGCCTATCAGTTGCAGATGTTTTCGATTGATGATCCTGTTTTGGTCAAGATCAGAGATGTGTTGAATAATTTGGATGTGAATACGTTAACTCCTGTAGAAGCTTTGATGAAGTTGGATGAAATCCAGCGAGTTCTGAAGAACTAAATCTTACAAGGAGAATCGAACGAAAAGTTCAACGCTAGAGTAGCTGTTGAAGATTTCTGTCTGCAGATTATTGTTCAAATGGTACGGCGAGTAATGGTAATTGACATTCAGCCCCATAAACGTTTTTCCTGCTATATAACGCATAAATGTTACTCCTGGTGCAAAATTGACTGTATTTAGATTGTTGTAACGCGTATACGAAGTTGGGTCGCCATATTCGTCGTACGAATTATCATCGTAAATCGTTTCTGCTAATCCAGTATTTGTAGATTCAAATGCAATTCCAATCTTCGGATAGATAATGTATTTTTCATCGTCATAAACTTTGTATCCTATGCTTCCACCCATCAGATAAGTAGCCTTCGAATTGATCGTATAGATTTCGTCACGAAGCATGTAATCAAAATCCCGATCATTGCTGTTGATGCGTACTTTTATCATTCCTTCAAAAATAAATGAATTTGACAAAGGAGACATCAAAGAAACTCCAAGAACTGCATTGTTTTTGAAAACCGGATTTGTAGCCCCCAAAGGCATGTAAGCGCCCGCTGAAAGTACGATACCACCTCTATCTTTTGCATGTTGAATCGGATTACTTTGCGTTTTTTTTACTCTGGCGGGTCTAGTTATGGTTACCATTTCATCAGGCATTGTTTGCGGTTGAACTTGCGCTTGACGTTTATCCAGCTCATTATAGAAATCCTCTACCATATCCGCAAAAAGCAAACAGATCAATTCTTCTTTTGGATTCAAATTGTAGCTGTTGGAATTTAACAGGGCCGTGGCTTTTTGTTTTGTCAGCAAATCAATCGGATGACCTAAGGGAATATAATTAAATGCGGCTTTGTCAGATTCGTAGATTGTTTTAAAATTTTTATCGTCGGCATTGTCCAAGCGAACGGTAAATTTCACATCGAATTGATTATTGATGTAATCATCGATGGCTACATCAGCAGGTTGTTTGTCAATGATTAAGCGAAGAATACGAATCCGTTGCGTTACTTCCGACACGCCACAAACACTTTCTATCGTTGTTAGCAATACGTCTACTTGCGAAAAATCGTTTTTATCCAACAAAGGTGTCAATCGGTCTAAAGAAATTTCGGAGATGCTTTCGCAATTTTCTTGCTGTGCTTGTGCAGTGAATGCCGTTAGTAGTAAAAGAAAAGATAAAATAGCAATCGTAAAATTCTTCATGTTATTAATTTTCTTCAAAATAACTAAATATTAATCATTTCTGCATTTTGAAAATCATTTTTCTGTAATGAAAGATAATAGGTTTATTTTTGCTAGCAATGGGAACAATTTTTAAGTTTAAAGAATTTGAAGTAGACCAAGCCGATTGCGCGATGAAAATAAATACCGATGGTGTTTTGCTAGCAGCTTCAGCACGCGATTTAGATGTCTCAAGGATTTTGGATATCGGCACCGGAACGGGCGTGATTGCGCTGATGTTGGCACAAGCCAATCCGCAAGCCTCAATTGTGGCTGTTGAAATCGATGAGCAGGCGGCAAAGCGCGCGCAGTCAAATTTTGCTCATTCCCCATTTTCTGAACGATTAAATGCAGTCCATATGGACTTTATGCAACTGCAACCTACGGACTCATTTGATTTGATTATTTCAAATCCTCCGTTTTATACGAACTCATTGCATAACCCAGATGGAAGAAAGAAATTGGCAAAACACACTGATTCTCAATTCTTTGAAAACATGCTGTCTTTTGCGACTCAATATTTATCAGAAGAAGGACTGCTGCAGCTGATTGTTCCGACCGAGCTGGCTCAAGAGATTAGCTCTTCGATGATTGATAGATACCACTTGCATTTGGTTAACGAATGGAATATTTCTTCATTTGAAAATGAAAATCCCATCCGTACAATTTTACGGATAGGTAAAAGCAAAGGAGAAAAAACAACAGCTTCGTTTTATATTTACGAACAGAAAAATGAATACAGCGGGCGTTATAAAGAACTTTTAAAACCCTATTTTTTAGCTTTTTGATATGACCAAGATTGGATTACTTTCAGATACGCATAGTTTTTTAGATGATGCGGTATTTAAACATTTTGATAAAGTGGATGAAATCTGGCATGCTGGAGATTTTGGGTCTATCGATGTCGTGACCAAACTGCAAGACTTCAAACCTTTCAAAGGTGTCTATGGAAATATTGACGGGAAGGACATTCGTTTGGTTTGTCCGGAAAATCTCCGTTTTCATTGTGAAGATGTAGATGTTTGGATGACACATATCGGAGGATATCCCGGAAAATATGCACCTCAGGTGAAATCTGAAATTCTAATTCATCCTCCGAAGCTATTTATTTGTGGCCATTCTCACATTTTGAAAGTCGCTCCTGACCCAAAATTAAAATTGCTTCATTTAAATCCCGGCGCAGCCGGAAAACATGGCTGGCAAACCGTCAGAACGCTAATGCGATTTAGCATTAATGGAGACCGCATTGAGAATTTAGAAGTCATCGAATTAGGCGTTCGATAAGTTGTAAGTATATCGTAATCAGTAAATTAATTCGATTAAGATTGCTTGAAATTTGCAGTTTTAATCAGTTAATTTTTTAGTTTTGCAGGGAAATATTTTAATAGTTCATGTAAACTGATTATGAGGTCTTTTTTAACACTAGGACAATTTATTATTGAAAATCAAAAAGATTTTCCATACGCAAAGGGAGAACTTTCGCGTCTATTGCGCGATATCGGCATTGCCGCAAAGCTAGTCAACCGCGAAGTCAACAAAGCAGGGCTTGTGGATATCTTGGGTTCTGCAGATGCAACCAATGTACAAGGCGAAGAACAGAAAAAGCTGGACGTGTATGCCGATGAACAATTTATTCAGGCATTGCGCTCGGGCGGTGAGTGTTGTATCGTGGCTTCGGAAGAACACGAAGATATAGTCTGCATCGATTCGCACATTTCTTCGACAGCAAAATACGTCGTCTGCATCGACCCTTTAGATGGTTCCTCGAATATTGATGTGAATGTTTCCGTAGGGACTATTTTTTCTATTTATCGAAGAATTTCTGTCGATGGAAAGGCTACATTAGATGATGTGTTGCAACAAGGCGACCGGCAAGTCGCAGCGGGCTATGTGATTTATGGTTCTTCGACCATGTTGGTTTACACAACAGGCAAGGGTGTCAATGGGTTTACACTAGACCCGTCTATCGGCGAATTTTGTTTATCCCATCCGAATATGAAAATCCCCGAAAGCGGACAAATCTATTCAATTAACGAAGGAAACTACATCAAGTTTCCACAGGCTGTAAAGAATTACATTAAGTATTGTCAGGAAGAAGATTCGGCTAGCAATCGCCCTTATACTTCCCGTTACATCGGTTCGATGGTTGCGGATATTCATCGAAACATGCTTCTCGGAGGTATTTTTCTGTATCCTTCCACCTCTTCGTATTCTAAAGGAAAGTTACGTTTAATGTACGAATGCAACCCGATTGCCTGGATTATCGAACAAGCAGGAGGCAAGGCGATAAGCGGTGAAGGTAGGATATTGGATATTAAACCCGAAACGTTGCATCAGCGAACCCCAGCATTTTTGGGTTCGAAAGCAATGGTTGAGAAGTTGGAAGAATTTATTGCGGCAACAAATTAAAGACTATCTCTGACTTCCAGCAAAAAGGCTTTAAGTTTTTCTAAGGAATCTACTACGCGTTGATTTTCCCGCGCTTCATTTTTATTGGAGCGCAAATAATCGCGCGCGCCTTGAAGCGTATATCCTTTGTCTTTTACTAAATGGAAAATGATTTTCAGATTTGCAATGTCGTCTTGCGTGAATAAGCGATTGCCCTTTTTGTTTTTCTTTGGCTGAAGCACATCAAATTCGCGCTCATAAAATCGAATTTGGGAAGCGTTGACTCCGAACATTTCGGTCACTTCACCCATCGTATAATATAGTTTACTGATTTCTCGCTCTTTATAAGGCATACTTGTAAAAGTAATGTGCATAACAAATATACAATTAAGCATTAACAATAAAAAGTAAGATATTTGTAGCTCAAAGGGTCAGCGATTTCTATTGGAATGAAAGGAATTATTATTGCAAGCCGCTTCTGGACAAATTTATTTTCAGCACGAAAAGCTCGCGCCATCACCATTTTTCCTTTTATCTTTTTATACAAAAAGGAAGATAAGCAGGACAAAGTGTTGATTAACCATGAGCGCATCCATTTAGCGCAAGCACTTGAATTATTGGTTATCCCTTTTTATATGCTCTACCTGTCGGAATTTTTGATACGATTTCTTCTGTCATTCGATTTTAATAAAGCCTATTATTCCATTTCTTTTGAAAAGGAGGCGTTTGCTAACGAAGAGAATTTATCCTATTTGAAAAGCAGGAAGTTATGGCGTTTTTGGAAATATATTTGAATCTCATATAAATTTCACAAAAAAAGCACGAATGAAAATCCGTGCTTTTTGAAATAGCTATAAAGAATGTTATTTAACCATTCTTAAAAATGTTCCTACTTTATCTTTCAATTTTCTTCTATCAACGATAAAATCCAAGAATCCATGTTCCAATACAAATTCAGAAGTTTGGAATCCTTTTGGTAAATCTTTTTTGATTGTCTCTTTTATCACACGAGGTCCAGCAAATCCGATTAAAGCACCCGGCTCTGCAATGTTGATATCGCCTAACATCGCGTAGGATGCTGTCACACCGCCCGTTGTCGGGTCGGTCAACAAACATACATAAGGTAATTTGGCTTGGCCTAACAACGCTAATTTCGCAGAAGTTTTAGCCATTTGCATCAATGAAAATGCAGCTTCCATCATTCGGGCACCGCCAGATTTTGAAATCAACATAAACGGTAATTTATGTTCCAAACAATAATCAATCGAGCGCGCAATCTTTTCACCGACAACAGAACCCATTGAACCGCCAATAAAATTGAAATCCATACAAGCAATCACAAGGTCCTGACCATGCAGTTTTCCGTGACCTGAACGAATTGCATCTTTTAAGCCAGTTTTCGCTTGCGATTCCACCAGACGTTCTGGATATGGTTTGGTATCGACAAAGTGAAGCGGGTCTCCGGACGTCAAGTTTGGAAATAATTCAGTAAATTGATTGTCATCAAATAATATAGAAAAATAAGCTTCCGAACCTATGCGCAAATGGTAGTCGCAATATTGACAGACATACTTGTTTTCAACCTGTTCGATGTTTAGCAAAGGCTTTTTACAGTTTGGACATTTGTTCCACATCCCATCCGGTGCTTCCTTCTTATTTTCTGTGGCGGTATTAATTCCGACCTTATCTCTTTTAAACCAACTCATATGTTTACACTAATACGTTTACAAATAAACAAAAAATATCTTACATGCTTGAATTCGAATGATAATCTTTGACGGTTTGTAACTTGGCGAAGTGGCAGAAATCGAAGCAAAAATCTTCAGTTTTGCACAAAAGCTCAATCGAAGAATTGTCGTTTAACTTTGCACAGAAACCGCCGTTTTGCTAAACCGATGTTGTATGTAGTCATTGGGGATTTTCTAATGAAATAATAATGCTTTGTTTTTCAGATTGTTGTGTATTTTTTTTTGGTTGTTAGGGATTTTCTAATGAAATAAAGCTATGCCCAAAAAGGAATGTAAGACGCGAACTTCTTTGAAGCATTTTCAGGGTCACTTGGTTTTATAAACCCTCTTTCTATTGTTTCTGAAATTATTTTCGAAGCAAATGATACATTGTTTTTTGAAATGTTAAATCGCTTCTTCAATCCAATTA
This sequence comes from Sphingobacterium hungaricum, assembly GCF_015210005.1. Lineage (GTDB taxonomy): Bacteria > Bacteroidota > Bacteroidia > Sphingobacteriales > Sphingobacteriaceae > Sphingobacterium > Sphingobacterium hungaricum. The sequence continues at coordinate 1,081,687 of NZ_MU158698.1, read as the reverse complement.
TCCATTAAAAAGCATGTTAAGTTTTCATTATTAAAAATACAAAAAAATAAGCTTATGATTTAACGACGAAACTTTTGAGAGATAGTCGCATACAACACTGATTTGGCGAAGCCGAATGATTAAAAAGGAAAAAATTAAGGAAAGTAAAAGGCACAAAAAATGGGTAAGCTACTCTTATCGCACCGCTCAACCAAATACCCTTGCTTTGTTCCCAACCTGGGGGAGTCAATGGGAGCTGGTCGTAAAAGACTTACCCACGGCAAAAGTAACAAAAAAATAAACGTGATAAAAGTTATTTGTTCTTATCACGTTTAGGCAGTTGATTATCAAACTAAAAAACTACATTTTATCAGCGGAAAATTCTCCTTTCAAAGCGAAATATCCAAAAACGCCCAATCCAATTGAAATAATTGGCGTAAGGATAAACAGGATAATAATTCCGAACACGACATCTTCCTGATGTCCGGTGCTCAATTTTGGTAATCCAAATTGAAATATGCAGAAATAGGCCGTTAACAATGCTAAGGCTATCCATAAAATTCCTAGTATTCTTTTTAATAAATCCATTGCTATTGATTTAAGTCTTTATGAGTCATTGATTTTGTGATGTAAAGTGAGCCTATCAGAAAACAGACCGCAGAAATAATGATTGGGTACCAAAGCCCGGCCAAATAAAAATCGGAATGTCCGGTGGTCTTGGCATTCATCGCCAGATAAGTCGATACTGCTGGCAGTAAACCTCCAAAAATTCCATTTCCAATATGGTACGGTAAAGACATTGATGTATAGCGAATCTTAACTGGGAATATTTCAACCAAGAAAGCGGCAATCGGGCCATAGACTAAGGTGATGTAAATGATTTGGATAAATATTAAGGCAATCAGCATGTAATACTTACTTCCCGAAAGAAATACGGTGGATTTTACCTGAGCAGTTTGTTCTGTGTTTTCAACAAGATGCTTAGTCGTTGTTATTTTTTCATTTGTTCCATCGGTATAAAACTTATTGACCGTTTGAACGGAATCTCTTTTCGAGTCATGCACGACCAATTTATTTTCTGTGGTTCTCAAATCAACGTTTTCCTGTTTATTTTCCAAATTCGTTAATTGATACATGGCTTCGTAAATTGGACGATAGGTAAAAATAGCCAATGCAAGACCGGTCATCATGACCCATTTTCGACCAACTTTGTCACTTAATTTTCCGAAGACAATGAAAAATGGTGTTCCGATTAAAAGAGCTATTCCTAGAATCATATCAGCTTGGTTGCTGTCTAAAAACATAACCGTTTTCATGTAGCTCATCGAATAAAATTGACCTGTATACCAAACTACCCCTTGTCCCATCGCTGCACCGAAAAGTGCTAGCAAAACAAATTTAAGGTTGTATTTATTTCCGAAACTTTCTTTAAGAGGGTTTGTGGATGTCTTTCCTTCGCTCTTTGCTTTTTTAAATTCTGGAGATTCGTCCATGTTTTTACGTATCAGATACGACACATACACCATGAAGATGGATAGGAGAAAAGGAACGCGCCAACCCCAAGAGTCGAATTGGTTTTCGTCTAAAACTGTTCGCGTAATTAATATCACAACAAGTGAAATGAATAAGCCGAAAGTTGCGGTTGTCTGAATCCAAGAGGTCCAATATCCACGTTCTCCCGGAGGACTGTGCTCAGCGACGTAGGTCGCGGCGCCTCCGTATTCGCCTCCTAAAGCCAGACCTTGCAACAGCCTTAAAATTAAGACTAGCAAAGGAGCCCAGAAGCCAATTGTTTCATAGCTCGGAACACATCCGATTAAGAATGTTGCACCTCCCATTAGCATCAATGTCACCATGAAGGTGTATTTTCGGCCGATTAAATCGCCCAATCGTCCGAAAAATAAGGCGCCAAAAGGCCTCACAACAAATCCGGCTGCGAAAGTGGCTAATGTGGATAGAAAAGCAGCAGTTGGATTATCTGCTGGGAAAAATTTGGTAGCGATGACAATGGATAGACTACCAAAAATAAAAAAATCGTACCATTCAATCAGCGTCCCCAACGAGGATGCGCCAATGACTTTCCAGATTCCTTTTTTGTTTACGGTTTCTTGCATTAGGTTTGTGGTTATATTAGTTTATATACTTTGCCAGGCGAAGAAAGAATTATATTATTCATTTCTAATTCCAGAAGAATAATCGCTAGTTTACTTTGTGGCCAATCACAAAATAAAGCAATTTCATCGATAGTTGCATGCTCATTTTCTGCTAAGTACGTATAAACGACCGTTTCATCTTTGGATAGTTCGGGCGGAAGCAGGCTCAATTGTTTTGAAGCTGGTTTTTTTTGCTCCGTACTCCAATTCATCAAGTAACATAAGTCATTCGCATTGCGTATCAAATGTGCACGATTTGTTTTAATCAAATAATTGCAACCCGCAGAATATTCTTGGTCTATTCCGCCAGGAAAACTGCACACGTCGCGATTGTAACTATTGGCAATTTCCGCTGTAATTAAAGCGCCACCGCGTGATGCGGCTTCGACAACGACCACGACATCCGATAGGCCGGCAATAATTCGGTTTCGAGCAGGAAAGTTTGTTTTGTCTGGATTAGTTTCGGATGGATATTCGGTTAGCAGTCCGCCGTTCTCAAGCATTTTTTCTGCAATTTCGCGATGCGAAGTCGGATAAATCCTATCCAGTCCGTGGGCGAGCACAGCAACAGTCGAAAGGTCGTTTTTTAGCGAAGCTTTGTGTGCTTGAATATCAATTCCGTAGGCTAAGCCAGAAACAACCTGAACATTCAATGTTTTTAAATCCTCAATTAACTGATTACAGATTTTCTTTCCATAAGCGGTCGCATTGCGTGTGCCGACAATACTGATAACGCGTTCAGGATTTAGCGAAGCCTTCCCCTTGTAATACAAAACGAGCGGTGAATCCTCACAATTTTTTAAGCGTTTAGGGAAATCAGCGTCTTCAATCCAAAGCAGTTTAATGTTATGTTTTTCAATAAAATTCAATTCTCTTTCAGCTTCCGCTAAATAAGCTTTTGATTTAATCTGATTGGCTGTAATTTCTCCGATTCCTGGAATGGCGCACAATTGTTTTTTGGATGTTTTGAATATCTGCTCAACAGAACCGCAATAGGCTAATAAAGTTCGCGAAGTTTTTGGTCCAACGCCCTTGATTTTTGTCAACGCTATTTGTTCTAGTTTGTTCATATTCAGATAGCTAAATATAACGATATCCTCTTAATTATTATATTCATTTTAAAAATCTTAATTTTATATTTTTTAAAAGTTAATAAGAAAGTAGAATGGAAATAAGAGAGCCTTTTGATGTCGAGATTGGAGATGTTGTTTATTCGGTTTTTCATGATGGAGAAGATACGTACACGATTTTCAAAGAAGGAGAGGAGTATGTGCAGATTATTAAGGACACCGATACAAGCTGGTTAAAGTTAAGCCCTGAAACTGGATTGCCTTTATTTGGAATGGATGAGGAAGTGAATTTAATCGGACAGAAAATCATACAAGAGCTGGGTTAAAGAAAGTTAAAGAATTTTTACGGCAGGCATAAGCTTCTTATTTTTAAACGAAATTATAAGCTTATGTCTTCATATTTTTTTATTTTTTTGGGACTGTTGGGCATCATTCCTACATTTCAATCTACCGGTTATCCTCCATATTCCGGAGAAGAAACGTGTTGCCCAAATCAAAATAAACTGGACACGATTACAAAAGACACCGTAGCCATCGACGAAATTCTTGTCGAACGAAAATTAAAAACTTCTTTAGAAAAATTTGAACAGAAGAAAGAAGACCATCGGATAATTTATCTGCTCGGAGATAACAAAAATCCGTTTATTATCACACCTATAGGCATTGGTGCAAATCTCAACAGAATCTACAATCATTTTAGTAAATCAGGAAAGCAATCCAGAAAATTACAAGGTTTTTTCGAGAATGAATATGAAGATGATTTAATCAATGATATCTGGGAACCTTATACGGAAGAATTTTCTGGTCTGTCTGGAGATTCATTAAGTGATTTTCGGGTGTACTACAAACCAAAATTAGATTGGCTTTCTAATGCTTCACATTATGATAAACTTTATTACATAAAAATTAATTTGAAAAACTACCTGGATTCTGTGGGAACTATCCGAGAGAAATTAAAACTTGAAAAGGAGTAACAATTAGTATATAGTAGTTAGTATATAGTATTTAGACGTTGGACTAGCTTTTCTGGGAATTAATGTTCTAAAACTTTTTAAAGTTTAAAGACCGCTGAGGGCACAGGGGAAATTCAAAATTCAAAAGTAAAAATTCAAAAAATGTGGAAAGACCGGCATTTAGTATATAGTAGTTAGTATATAGTATTTAGACTTTGCGCTAGCTTTTTGGGAATTAATGTTCTACGGCTTTCTAAAGTTCAAAAGACCGCAGAGGGCACAGAGAAGGCACAAAGAAAATTCAAAAGTAAAAATTCAAAAATGTGGAAAGACTTGCTAAGGTCTTGGTCGCTATTAAGCAAAAAAATAGTCTTTAGAAAATTTTTCCGCTTCGGGGGTTAGGGGATTTAGCTCTGTGTAAATCAGCGTCTTCTCTGCGTAACTTTGCGTCTAACCTTTTAAGTTCAACAGTAAACCGTGGAAAGACTTTCTAAAGTTCAAAGACCGCGGAGGGCTCGGAGAAGGCGCAAAAGACACAGAGGAAATTCGAAATTCAAAAGTAAAAATTCAAAAAATGTGGAAAGACTTTCTTAGGTCTTGGATGCTATTAAGCAAAAAATAGTCTTTAGAAAATAGTTTCCGCTTCGGGGATTAGGGGGACATCCTATTCCGCCAAGCAGGTTTTTTACTTTTTACTTTTGAATTTTTACTTAACTACATCGGCACATAGACCACGTATTTGGTGTCGAAGAAATCTTCTTTGAAATAAGAGGAAAGTGGGTGCAATTCCGCTTTTAAATTCGCTTCCTTGATTTCCGCTTTTAAATCCCCGCCTTTCAGGTACAAAATGCCATTCGGAATGCTGTTTTTGTCTTTTTTCAAAAACTTATTCTGAACCCAAGGCGCAAAATCCGCAAAGCGGGTAACAGCTCGAGAAACAACGAAATCATATTTTGTGTCGAGTTGCTCTGCGCGGATATGGTCCGCTTCTACATTTGTCAATCCAATTGCTTCAGCAACTTCACGGACAACTTTTATTTTTTTGCCGATTGAATCCACCAGATGAAAATGAACCTCTGGAAATAAAATCGCCAATGGGATTCCGGGAAATCCACCGCCTGTTCCAACATCCAGAACATGTGTTCCGGGAGTTAATTCTTGAATAAATTTGGCAATTCCTAACGAGTGCAAGACATGATGAAGGTACAAGCTTTCCACATCTTTTCGTGAAATCACATTGATTTGGTTGTTCCAAAAAGGATAGACTTCTGCCAATTGGCTAAATTGTTCCTTTTGTTTATCCGTTAATTTTGGAAAATAGGAATAGATAATGTCGACTGTAGGATTCACGTGCGTATAAATTAATTATTTCCAAGAAACTTGTTTCTTTTTTCGGTTGAACAAGCCATTTAGGCAAATGTAAAAGTAGTAGTAAATATCCAGAATTGGCAACCACCAAAGCAAATCGGCAACTTGCAATTTTTTATAAATACTGCTGAATATAATAAATTGACTTATTAGACGAAGGACATACATTCCGACAGGAATGTACCATAGCGATGGAAATACAGCTATACATGCAATAAGCACAACATAAAAAAGAAGCGCCGTGACTAACTGTGTCCCAAGCATGCGCTTGTGCTTTCCTTTGTATAGGACCGACGCGGTCGAATGCCTCCCTTTCTGTTTGTTGTACCCTTTCCACGATTCTTTCGGCAAAGAATAAACATGCGCATCTGGGTAGATTGAAATCGCCACATTTTCTTTCGTCGCATTATGGTTTACAAATAAATCATCATCACCAGATTTGATATGCATGTGCGCATTAAATCCTTTTCCTTTAAAAAACAAAGATTTCGTGTAAGCTAAATTTCGGCCAACGCCCATGTATGCATCTTTCTTGAGCGCATAAGATAAATAACTCATTGCGGTATGCGAAGTCTCGAATCGTATCAGTTTGTTCAGAAAACCGCTTTGTTTAAAGTAAGGAGAATAACCTAGTATGATTTCTTTTCCTTCGGAAAAACAACCCGCCATTTCGCTCAGCCAATTTGGAGAAGCCGGCTCACAATCGGCATCAGTAAATACCAAATGCTCGTATTTGGCGCCTTTGATTCCCATGGTCAGCGCAAATTTTTTGGTATGCTTTAACTGGATATGTTCTTTGATTTCAATCACCCGCATAAAGGAATATTCTCGGCAAAAATCTTGGAGAATCCATTTGGTATCGTCATCCGAACAGTCATTGACAACAATCAGCTCGAATTCAGGATAATTTTGATTGAGGATAGAAGGCAAAAATGCCTTTAGGTTTTTCTGTTCGTTATGCGCCGAAATAATAATCGAAATCGGCATTTGAAGCGATTCTTGAGTATTCGAAACCACTTTGAAAAAAGCTAATTTTCCATAAACAAAAAATATATAATACAATTGCAGTAGCAATAAAATTCCTAATACGATAAATGGACTATAGGGAAGATAAACTTCAAAATCAACTAAACTTGGCATACCTGCACCAAAGATAAGCTTCTTGAAAGAAATAATTGAAAATTAAAAATTCAAATGCAATCGCAATAGAATAGATATCCGCTATTTGACTGCGTAGAATTGACAAATGTTAACTTTTATTAAGAAATCTTTTGAGGCTCGTTGTATCTTAATATTTATAGTATTTTTGCATTGATTTTTTTCTGACGAAATAACGTATAGAGAAAGGTATTATTATTTATGAAATTTACGCTTCAAGCAAAAGATACAAATTCAAAAGCAAGAGCAGGGGTTATGGAAACTGCTCATGGAACTATTGAAACTCCGATTTTTATGCCGGTCGGTACTGCCGGTACAGTAAAAGCTATTCATCAGCACGAGCTGGTGAATGATATTCAAGCTCAGATTATTCTTGGAAATACCTATCATTTGTATTTGCGTCCGGGATTGGATGTGATTCAAAAAGCTGGTGGTCTGCACAAGTTCAATGGCTGGGATATGCCGATTCTTACCGATTCAGGAGGCTATCAGGTGTATTCGTTGACCGAAGTTCGCAAAATCCGTGAAGAAGGCGTTACCTTCCGCTCGCATGTGGATGGGTCGAAACATTTGTTCACGCCAGAAAATGTGATGGATACCCAGCGGATTATCGGTGCGGATATTATCATGGCTTTCGATGAGTGTACGCCATATCCTTGTGAATACAGCTACGCGAGAAAGTCAATCGAAATGACACATCGTTGGTTGAAACGCTGTTGCGACCGTTTTGATAGCACAGAGCCAATCTATGGATATGAGCAGACCTTGTTCCCAATCGTTCAAGGTTCGGTTTACAAAGATTTGCGCCAGCGTTCTGCGGAAGTGATTGCTTCTTTCGAACGCGAGGGAAATGCAATTGGCGGTTTGTCAGTTGGCGAACCAGCGGAAGAAATGTATGCGATGACTGAGGTCGTGACGGCAATCTTACCTGAAGAAAAACCCCGTTATTTGATGGGCGTCGGAACGCCAGTGAATATTTTGGAGAATATTGCTTTAGGGATTGATATGTTTGATTGTGTGATGCCGACAAGAAATGCCAGAAATGGTATGTTGTTTACGCGAAACGGCATTATCAATATCAAGAATGAAAAGTGGAAAGATGATTTCTCGCCTATCGAAGCTGAAAGTGATTTGTTCTCCGATAAGTTTTATTCGAAAGCATATTTAAGACATTTAATCCGTTCACAAGAAATATTAGGCGCACAAATTGCATCTTTACATAATCTGCATTTTTACTTATGGCTGGTGAAACAAGCTAGAGAAAAAATCATTGATGGTACATTTTATGAATGGAAAAATAAAATGGTTGTAACGCTAGCACAACGATTATAAAAGAATTTTATGGGAATCATCGATTGGTACATCATAAAAAAATACTTAACCACGTTTATTTTTACCGTGGCTATCTTCTGTATTGTTATTGTGATTTTCGATATGTCCGAAAAGATTGATGACTTTCTAAAGTATAAAGCACCATTTTCCAAAGTGTTTTTGGAGTATTACGCCTTAGGAAGTTTGCCTTTTTTCATCAACATGCTAACGCCTCTGTTCAATTTTATTGCCGTCATTTTCTTTACCTCTAAAATGGCTGACCAGACCGAAATTGTTCCGATTTTAAGTGGCGGAATGAGTTTCTATCGCATGTTAAGGCCCTATTTATTCTCGGCAGGGTTAATATTTGTGTTTAGTTTTGTTTCCAATTTATACATTATTCCCTATACCAATAAGGTAAAGGTTCAGTTCGAAAACGTATACGTAAAACCGAATAAAGTAAGCACAACTGCTCAATCTACGCACATGCAGATTGATTCCAATAGTTACGTTTACATTGATAATTTTGATACCAAAAGAGGCATCGGTTATAATTTTGTGTTAGAGAAATTCGATGGCGACAACCTGACTGAAAAGCTGATGGCTGACCGCATTACCTGGGATTCTGTAAGTACGAAATGGAAGATTGAAAATTATACCAATCGGAAAATCAATGGCTTGAATGAAGAGATGGAAAAGGGCGCTTCGAGGGATACGACCTTAGACATGCTTCCAAAGGATTTCGAAGCTTATGAAAATATTTTTACAGCGATGGATACGCGTGAGCTTAATCAGCGGATTGAAAAAGAAGAAATCCGGGGAACCGGAATGATGAACGAACTGTTGTTAGAGAAATACAAACGGTACATCAATCCATTTTCTGCGTTTATCCTCACCTTGATTGGAGTTGCATTATCGTCCAAAAAAGTGCGCGGAGGTATCGGTGTGAGTCTCGGAATCGGGATTGCATTGAGCTGTGCCTACATCGTTTTGGAACGATTCTCCAGCATGTTTTCGCTGAAGGGTGGCCTAGACCCCTTAATTTCGGTGTTGATACCGAATGTGTTATTTCTTATTTTAGGAATCATACTTATTTTAAAAGCACCTAAATAGCAAATGCAAAAAATCACCTTTAACCGTAATATTTTAATTCTTCATCTTACGGTTCTAATCTGGGGCTTCACTGGAGTTCTTGGGGAACTCATATCTGTCTCCGCATTGCATTTGGTGTGGTACCGCGTATTGATTGCCGGACTTGCTTTGCTATTGTATTTTAAATTTCGCAACAAATCCCTTCACGTCACAAAAACTCAACTTGTGCAGTATTTGCTCGTTGGCGTTCTTGTGGGATTGCATTGGGTTTTGTTTTTTCATTCAATCAAAATATCCACTGTTTCGGTAACCTTAGTGACCTTATCATCCGTCACCTTATTCACCGCAATTTTAGAGCCCATTATCAATAAAAAGCGAATATCGGTTACTGATTTAGGAATTGGCGTCGTCATAATTTTTGGGATTTATCTAATCTTCAAATTTGAAATTCAATACAAATGGGGGATTATTTACGGGCTTTTGTGTTCATTATGCGCGAGCCTATTTTCTATCTTTAATGCCCGAATGGTAAAAAAAGACAGTCCTTCAAAAATCACTTTTTATGAAATGATTGGCGCTTTTATCGTTGTCAGCTTAATCATGTCGGTGACTGGAGGTTTTAATGAACAGTTGATTCTGAGTTCGAAAGATTGGTTTTATTTGCTGATTTTGGGGATTGTCTGCACGGCTTTGGCCTATGTTTTAGGGGTCGCGGTCATGAAAGAGCTCAGTGCTTTTACAGTTGCCTTGACTACAAATATGGAACCTGTCTATGGAATTATTCTTGCCTTGCTTATTTTCGGACATCGAGAAACAATGAGTACAGGCTTTTATGTTGGAGCGATTGTGGTGTTAGGCGCAGTATTTTTATATCCGTATTTGAAAGGGAAATTTTCAAACGCGCTCCTCAAAAAAAATAATACAATTTAATTGTTATAATCTGATTTGGTTAAGTTGTTGTTAACCAATTGTTAAAATAATCGCGCAATCGATTTCGTTAAAGCGGTGTTTTGAATTTTAGTTAATTTTTTCTTACTTGGTCAAAATTTACTTAAATCCGTAATAAATACTGCTTATGAACAAAAGATTTACAAACGTACTAGTTTTGCGTAAATCATTATTTTTAATTTCTTCCTTCCTGTTGTCCGTTCCGCTAATCAGTCATGCTGATGCGAAAGTAGAGATAAAATTTTCAGTCAAAAACCAAGAAACGATTTCTGGAAAAGTGCTTAGCGAAGGGAAACCTGTCGTTGGTGCTACGGTAAGAATTAAAGAAGAGCCGACGGTTGCAACCTCAACCAATGAGTCGGGAGATTTTAATCTAAATGCTAAAGTTGGACAAACACTGACTGTTGAGATTTTAGGTTATGAATACCAAGAGAAATTAATTGCCGGTTCTACGGTTAATTTTGAATTGGTTACGAGCGACCAATCCATCGATGAAGTTGTTGTTGTCGGATTCGGAACGCAAAAGAAAGTGAACTTAACGGGCGCGGTACAAAGTATTTCTGCCAAAGATTTAGAGAATAGACCGATTACGAATGTTTCCACAGCTTTGCAAGGAAAGTTTTCAGGCGTAACCATCATGCAGAACTCGGGTCAGCCGGGTAAAGATGGCGGAACCATCCGTGTGAGGGGAGTAGGAACAATCAACAATTCTAGTCCTTTGGTTATCGTTGATGGTATCGAAAGTTCCATGGATAACATTAATCCAAATGACATCGAGAATGTATCCGTACTGAAAGATGCTTCGAGTGCAGCGATTTATGGGTCAAAAGCTGCGAACGGTGTTATTTTGGTGACCACAAAAAGAGGCGGAACGGGAAGACCAATTTTGAACTACAGCGGTTATGTAGGTATTCAAGACCCAACTCGTCTGCCTGAATATTTGCGTTCGTACGACCATGCGCGTTTGCTTAACGAAGCATTAGTTAACGAGGGTAAAGCGGCCATCTATGATGAAACGGCACTAGAAGCATTCCGTACAGGTTCGGATTTGGATAAATATCCTGATACGGATTGGTTGGGATTGCTATACAATCAAAACGGCCTGCAACAAAACCATAATCTTCAGGTTTTGGGCGGAACGGAGCATGTTAAATTTATGTCATCATTCGGGTACTTAGACCAGCAGGGTGTGATTGATATTGCGCGCGCAAAACGATATAACTTCAGAACCAATATCGACGCTCAGATTACTGACCGACTGAGCTTGAATTTTGGTATTGCCTATAACTATGAAAATCAAAGAGAGCCGATTAATCCCTACACAGGCGATATGGCACAGATTTTTAGACAGACTTACCGTATCCCTTCCTTCATTCCCTACAAATATTCCAATGGAGTATATGGTTACTATGGAGATGGGAATCCGATTGCATGGATGGATTTAGGCGCAGATGATAATTTGATAAAAAAACATACCATCATCAATGCAACTGCAGAATATAAAATTTTGGATGGATTGACTTTCAAACAAGTTGTAGGTTTTCAGCCAATTGATAATATTTCGACAAAATTTGTTAAGAATATCCAGTACTACGATTACCTAACCGGAAACCCGACCGTTCTTCAAGGGACTACAAATTTAACAGAGTATAACTTCAAGTCCGAACGCTTAACGCTTCAATCTATTTTGGAATACAAGAAAGAAATAGGCATGCATAATTTTGGTGTTTTAGCAGGTTACATGCAAGAAGCATTCAGAAGAGATTCATCAACAGGTTTCAGAAATAATTTCTTGAATCATGATTATCCAGAACTGGATTTGGGAAGTGCGGAAGGACAAACTGCTACGGGCGGTGCTGCGCAAGTAAATTTGAGGTCTTATTTTGGGCGTTTAAATTATGCATTTGATAACAAATATTTAGTAGAGGGAAATATCCGTTACGATGGTTCTTCTCGATTCTTGCCACAAAATAGATGGGGAATGTTTCCTTCCTTCTCTTTAGGCTGGAGAGTTTCTCAAGAATCCTTCTTCCAAGAATCTGGACTTTCATCCGTTTTTCAAGAAGTTAAATTTAGAGGAGGCTGGGGACGTTTAGGAAATCAAGATTTAAGTGTTGGCGGAGAAGAAAATTTCTATCCAGCAATTTATTCTATTTCTTCAAATAACAATTACCCATTCGGAAATGCATTGCAAACAGGTATTGCGGTGACCAATTCTTCCAATGAAAACATAAAATGGGAAACGACAGATAGCTGGAACATTGGTTTAGATTTATCATTGAAACAACAAAAAATAGATATCTCATTGGATTATTTTGAGCGGACTACCAATGATATTTTATTGCAATTGCCTGTTCCGATTATTTTTGGTTTACCAACGCCTTATCAAAATGCAGGCTCAATCAGTAACAATGGGGTAGAGCTTCAGGTAAATTATAGAAATTCAATTAATGATTTTTCTTATTCCATCTCGGCAAATGCTTCTTATGTGAACAATAAAATTATGCAATGGAAAAGTTCTGCTCCTGAGGCCTACAATACATTTTACGTGTATCAACAAGGTTTGCCAATCCGTTCGTATTTCGGTTATGAAACAACAGGAATTTATCAATCAGATGAAGAATATATGAATAGTGGCGTTACAGGTGTCAACAACAATGTTGGTGCTGGTGACTTAATCTACAAAGACCAGAATGGCGACAATAAAATTGATGGAAATGACCGCGTGTTTTTAGGTTCTCCGGACCCAAAATATATGTTTGGGTTAAACTTGGGTGCTTCATATAAGAATTTTGATTTGAATGTATTCTTTCAAGGAGCAGCAGATGTGCAAGGTTATTTATGGGGTGAATCTGTAGGTAATATCTCAGGTTCGGATAAACCGTCTACCATGTATTTGGACCGCTGGCATGCAACAGAAAATCCAAATGGACAATTCCCAAGAGCTTTGACAGCTTGGAACCAAAACAAAGCTGAATCTTATGTTTCTGATTTTTGGGTACAGGATGCAAGTTATGTCAGGATGAAAAATGTGACCTTGGGTTACAGTTTCAGTCAGCAGGTTTTAGACAGAATAGGATTGAAAGGCTTAAAAGTTTATTACTCTGGACAGAACTTACTGACATTTACAGGTTTTGCCAAAGGGTTTGACCCGGAAGCCCCAGCAGATTCTAGAGGTAACTTCTACCCACAAGTAAAGACAAATACATTGGGGTTAAACATTAATTTTTAGTCAAATGAGAAACATTATTCCTATTATATTATTATCCAGTACTGCTCTATTTACATCTTGCGATAAAGATTTTTTAGATCAGCAATACAAAGACCAGTTCAACGATAACGGCTCATTCCTTACATCCGAAAAAGAAGCTACACAAGCTTTGACAGGTGTATACAATGGTTGGGAAGCTGGCGATTACGTTTTTTATTTAGATTGTGTTTCTGATAATGCATTCAATTACCATGCGCATGAAGGCTATCAAGCTTTAGGAAATGGTACAGCAACGCCTACAGCATCAGGTGCTGCGGGAGGCCGTTTTTCTTACGTGACCATCAGAAAAGCAAATTGGTTTCTAGAAAACATTACGAAAGCCGAGATGAATGAAAGCACTAAGAAACGATACATTGCAGAAGCAAGGGTTATCCGTGCGTATCGCTACTTGGATTTAGCCATTTTATTTAAAAATGTTCCTTTGGTGACTAAGGTTTTGCCTTTGGATGAAACTCTTCAGGAATCCAACACACAGCAGGAGATATTAGATTTTGTTGTTGTTGAATTGACGGAAGCCGCTGCGGATTTGCCATTAACTTATGGCGCAGCAGACAAAGGGCGCTTCACAAAAGGTGCGGCATTAGGATTTAAAGCAAGGGCTTTGGCTTACCAAAATAAGCATGATGATGTTATTCGGGTCACTGACGAAATCATTGGACTTGGCCAATATAGCCTGTTTGCAGACTATGCTGGATTATTTGAAATCTCAAATGAAAATAACGCCGAGATTTTAAGCGATGTTCAATACATTGAAAACATTCAAGGATACACAAATCTGGGAGTTATTTTACCAAATAGTTTGGGAGGTTGGGGATCCATCGTTCCCACGCAAAATTTGGTAGATGCATACCAAACAGCGGCTGGTAAATTTATTGATGAAGCATCTTCTGGATATTTGGCTACTAATCCATATGTGAATAGAGATTCTCGCTTAACAAAAACGGTTGTTTATCCTGGACAATTGTATGCAGATAAATACCATGATCCATTGAGCCCAAGTTCAGATGATTATTCTCAAGGGAAAGACAATGCATCGAAAACAGGCTACAACTTTAAAAAATACATTCAAAGCCCGAAAAGTTTCGCAAATGTTTGGAATGTAGGAAGCAACATCATTGTGCAGCGTTATGCAGAAATCTTGTTGTTAAATGCTGAAGCGAAGATTGAAGCAGATAAAATAGACAATTCAGTTTACAGCAACTTGAATCTTGTAAGAAATAGAGCTGGATTGCCAGATGTCGATCAAGCTGTTTATAACTCAAAAGCCCCTCTTCAGAAATTAGTTAGAAATGAACTGAGAGTTGAGCTTGCTGGCGAAGGAAGACGATTTTTTGATTTAGTCCGTTGGAAAACCGCGGAGGTAGTTATGAAATTGCCTGTACAGGGAACATTTAAATCAGGGACTGTTAACCAGACAACCGGAGCTGTGACCTATACTTCGACAGAAAGAAATACTGTTGAGAACAGAACGTTCGATCCAGCGAAAAATTACTTTTGGCCGATACCGCAAAGCGTCATCGATAACAGTAAAGGCGCGATTACCCAAAATGCAAATTACTAATACTTAATACGACAAAAGGAAACCAAAAGTTTCCTTTTGTTATTTATACACAAATCCCACCGCATTTGTGTAACTTTGTCACCTTATATAAGAATTTAAATTTAAGTTGCCGTGAGGTAACGCAAAAGGTATACATTATGGCAAATATAGTTGCAATTGTTGGGAGACCAAACGTCGGAAAATCTACATTATATAATCGTTTAACTGAAAGTCGCAAAGCAATTGTAGATGATTTTAGTGGCGTAACACGCGATCGCCATTATGGAGAAGCTGAATGGATCGGTAAACGGTTCACAGTAATCGATACGGGTGGTTTTGTACACGGATCGGATGACGTATTCGAGGCGGCTATCCGTGAACAGGTGCATATCGCTATCGATGAAGCATCAGTTATTATTTTTATGGTCGACGTGACCACGGGCATCACCGATTTAGATGATGAGATTGCAAACTTATTGCGCCGAAGCAAAAAGCCTGTTTATGTAGTAGCCAACAAAGTTGACCATGCCAAACTGCATAATGATTCGGCAGAATTCTACGGATTTGGATTAGGAGAAATCTACAATATTTCGTCTGCAACAGGTTCGGGTACTGGTGAATTGTTGGATGATGTTGTTTCCCATTTTGAAGTAGAAGAAGAGGATGAAACTGAATTGCCAAAATTCACAATCGTAGGAAGACCAAATGTTGGAAAATCTTCTTTAACAAATGCATTATTGGGCCATGAGCGTAATATTGTAACTGATATTGCAGGTACAACGCGTGACTCTATCCGCATTCATTACAACCAATTTGGCCATGAATTCTTGTTGATTGATACAGCGGGAATGCGTAAAAAAGCCAAAGTAAGCGAGAACATCGAATTTTATTCAGTAATGCGTACAATTAAGGCGCTTGAAGATTCTGATGTTGTGCTTCTAATGATTGATGCGAATGATGGAATTGAATCTCAAGACATCAATATCTTTCATTTAGCAGAAAAAAATAAAAAGGGAATTGTTATTCTTGTGAATAAATGGGATATGATTGAAAAAGATCATAAAACCATTAAAGAATTTGAAGCAAAAATTAAGGAGAAAATTGCTCCTTTTGTAGATGTTCCAATTCTTTTTACATCTGTTACGGAGAAACAGCGTATTTTCAAAACCGTTGAAGTTGCAATGGAAGTGTTTCAGAATAAAACCAAAAAAATCCCTACTTCAAAATTAAACGATGTGATGCTAGCGATTATTGAAAACAATCCGCCACCAGCAACAAAAGGTAAATACATCAAAATTAAATATGTCACTCAGATTCCAGGAAGATCTCCAATGTTTGCATTTTTCTGTAATCTTCCTCAATATGTCAAAGATTCATACAAACGTTTCATCGAAAACAAATTGCGTGAAAATTTTGATTTTAAAGGAGTTCCAATTCAAATATATTTTAGACAAAAATAAGTCGCACATCTAATTTTATGCAACATAATTTAACCGTTTACAATACGTTATCCCGTAAAAAAGAAAAGTTTGTGCCCATTCATCCGAGTTTAGTCGGAATGTATGTTTGTGGGCCTACTGTTTATAGTGATGTGCATTTGGGGAATTGCCGGACTTTCGTTTCGTTTGATTTGATTTTCCGTTACCTCATGCATTTAGGTTACAAGGTTCGTTATGTCCGCAACATTACCGATGCGGGGCATTTGGAGGGAGATAATGACGAAGGAGACGATAAATTTGCTAAAAAGGCAAAATTGGAACAATTGGAGCCAATGGAAATCGTTCAGAAATATACGATTGGTTTTCATGATGTATTAAGATTGTTTAACACGATTCCGCCAAGTATTGAACCGACGGCTACAGGCCACATTTCAGAGCAAATTGAAATGATCAAGCAGATCATTGATAATGGATTTGGTTATGAAGTCAATGGAACGGTATATTTTGATGTTGACAAATACGTCAAGGAATTTAATTATACGATTTTAACAAATCGGAATTTAGAAGATTTGTTGAACAACACGCGAGAATTAGGCGGACAGGACGAAAAACGTGGACGCTTAGATTTTGCACTTTGGATAAAAGCAAAACCAGAACATATTATGCGCTGGCCTTCGCCGTGGAGCGTCGGATTTCCAGGATGGCATATCGAGTGTTCAGCAATGAGCAAAAAATATTTGGGCGACCAATTCGATATACATGGAGGCGGGATGGATTTGGCTGCTACGCACCATACAAACGAAATTGCACAATCCGAAGCATGTAACCACACTACTCCGGCCAAATATTGGATGCATACAAATATGCTGACCGTTAATGGAGCACGCATGTCTAAATCAGCAGGAAATGGTTTTCTTCCAGAAGAACTTTTTACAGGAAACCATCCATTGCTAAATCGCGGATATTCGCCTATGTCTGTTCGTTTCTTTATGTTGCAAGCACATTACCGAAGCACCTTAGATTTTTCGAATGAAGCATTGGATGCTGCGGATAAGGGATACAAAAGATTAATGTCTGCAATAGGGTTATTGGATAAAATTACGGTTTCTAAAAGCTCATCCGTAGGCAATATCAAGGCCATTCGTCAAAAGTTTGAAGATGCAATGGACGATGATTTCAACAGCCCAATATTGATTGCAGAATTATTTGAAGTAGTCCGCATCATCAATTCTATTTACGATGGTAAAATGACTGTTTCAAAAGCAGATTTGGATGCAATCAAATCGTTGATTAATGATTTCGTTTTTGACGTTTTAGGCTTAAAGAACGACCAAGTTTCTTCCTCTAATGATATTGAAGATTTGATGAACGTAATTATCAAATTGCGCAACGGAGCGAAGGAAAATAAAGACTTTACAACTTCAGATCGTATCCGTGAAGAACTTACTCGAATTGGTATTCAGCTAAAAGATAGTAAGGACGGAACACTTTGGAATAAGATTTGATTGTGAGCATATAAAATAGCTAAATGAACTGTCATAAAACTTTATTAATACTTTTTTTAACAATTTCTATACATATCGCGAATGCTCAATTGCCAGATAAAGTTGGTGGACTGATTACAGCAGATCGCAATGCAGCATATATTTCCAAAACTGAAAATCCTCATGCGGCTTTTAAGTCCATTGTTGATAAGGAATCCACATTTTACGTGCCTTCTGCCGTAAATGCAGTTAATTATTTGGATAATAGACCCAACATTCCTGATATATTGACTTGGGATCCGAATTTTGCGATCGTGTCAAAAAGCTTAGACTGGGGCGTCACATCGGGTCCTCTTCAATTTCAAAAAGTCGGTGCCGTCAAACGTCACGGGCAATACCTGACAGTTTGGAAAAGAGATCGGAAAGGGAATTGGAAAGTGCATGTAAGAACAGAGGTCGAAAATTATGGCACTGGTGTCAAATCTGATTTGGTATATTCTGAACCAGACGATTCTTGGTATTTAAAACATCGCTCTAAAGTCAGACTACAACAGCGCGAAGAGATAATAACTCAAACGGATGAACTTTTCTCTACCGTTCTGAAAGCAAATACTGAAACAGGTTATAATGAGTTTTTGGCTGACGACGTGCGCTTTTACTTTCCATGGAAACAAGAGATGGAAGGAAAGAAGGCGGTGTTGGATTTTCTGAAAAAGGAGCGTATCGTTATAGAAACAGAACCAACGGGAGTAGGGCGCGCTTACAGTGGCGAGTTTGGGTACACCAATGGAACAGCAACTGTTGGCTTTAAAGATAAAACCGTAAAGTTTAATTACATCCGTATTTGGCAATTAAAAGATGATTATCAATGGAAAGTTATTTTGGAGATGATGTTCGAAAGATAATAGCATCTTAATCAATCTATTTAAGCGGCTGGATTTCCATATTTCTTTTGCAGCATAGTTACTCCGCTGAAGAGTAGCGTTGCTAATGATAAGAAAACTATTTTATCATTTGTAGACGGCTCATTAAGCTGCAATTACTAAGCTTAAAAACGGAGCTATTTTTTAAATCTAATCACTTATTGAAAAGAAGATACTTATTGATATTTCATAATAAAATTTTGAATATAATAGTCGCTATACCTACAAAAAGAGCCAAGTTTTAAAACTTGGCTCTTTTTGTAGGTATTAAAATGGAACTTATTTTGTTGCGAGTTCCGAATTTTTAGTCCAGATCTTTAAGTCATCGCATGTTCCAAAATCGTCGTTAATGTGGATGTACGTGTTCAACCTACGCATTTCAAACCACTCACTTAATTTTCTGTTCACTTTGTCCATCTGCGCCGCCTCTTGCACTTTAGCAAAATCTTGGTCTAGATTTGCCGCATGAGGAGGGATCCGTGTTTTTAAGAAATTAAATCGAAAACCAACATCGCCAGTACGAGGATCAGTAAATTGTTGAGGAGTCGAATATTCTCCAGGTTTCAGTGGGTCAATCGACGTAAATAATGCTTTATCCAATGCGTCAACAGGGATCAGCGTTGAACGGCTTTCAGACTGTTGGTTCATCACCATACCTCCAGAAAATTTCGTTTCATTGTTGTCTGAATATAAAGCTGCAGCAGTGCTGAATGTCATTTTTCCAGTTTTCACTAGATTGTATACGCTGTCAATTTTTTCTTTTGTTCTTGCTAAGGCTGTAGGGGTCGGCTTCGTTTTAATCAGTACGTGGCGTACGTTTACTTCCTCGCCACGGCGTTCTAATACTTGCAAAAAGTGGAAACCATATTGCGTTTCAAATACGGGAGAGACTTCACCTTTCTTTAATTTAAATGCCATCGCAGAAAATTCTTTCACATAGCTTTCGCGCGTTGCAAAACCTAAATCACCACCATAAGGCGCTGATCCATCTTCCGAATAAAGTCTGGCAACAGTTCCAAAATCAGAGCCAGCTAAAACTTGTTGGCGATAACCTTCTGCTTTTGTGCGGAACTGCTCTTTTTCTTCTTTCGTCAGAACAGGGTTGATGACAATTTCGCCAATTTCAACTTCCGTATTGAAATAAGGCAAACTGTCTTTATCTAAGCTTTCAAAATACCGTTTTACTTCTTGAGGTGTAACGTTTATCTTTTGGACAATTGTCTGTTGCATTCGTTGAGCTTTTAATTGCTCCGCAATGTTCGGGCGCATCTCTTCTTTATATTGTAGAACAGATCTGTTTAAGAATTTCTCTAATCTTTCTTTGCTTCCAAATTGTTGCGTCATATAGCGCATTCTTCTATTCAAATCGTCATCAACTTCAGCTTCCGAAACTTCGATGGAGTCAATCGCTGCTTGTTGCGCTAACAACTTTTGAGTAAGCAGTTGTTGCAGTAAATAACATTTGTGTTTTTCAGCATCGCCTGTTGCGCCTTGCGCCAATGCCTGAGCGTATTGCATGTCAACATCAGATTGCAAGATTATATTAGAACCCACGGTCGCTACAACTCTGTCAATTAGCTTGTCTTGTGAATATCCTTTTGAAAATACAAATAACAAAGGAAGGAGAATTGAGAATATATATTTTTTCATTTAAATGATTAATCAACTATATGCTTTCAGTAAAATACCAATAGTACAAAATTATTATAATATAGTTACTTTTTACAATTTTTTAATTAATTAACACCTTGGCTAATCAATTTGATGCTAAAAGTTCGAAGTTACCGAAATTTAAATTTGAGGCATTTGATTTAACTAAATTTAACAACGCCAATTTAAAAAAAAATTGAACTAGTAATCTTTAGTTTATCAACGGTTTTAATCCGTCTCATCCTCTGTCCGAGCGATATTTTCTTCTTCATTAAGTTCCTCCGAAGGGGGGACTTGTGAAGGATCGCTTTCCAACTCATGTGTTTCTTTGTTGTACATGCCAGCCAATTGATCGACGATGGTGCCTTTCCATAGCGGAGTTCCAGTAAAGTATGCTGCGCGTCCAATCATATGAGCGCCGATAGGAGCAGTAATAATCAAAAAGAAAACGATGGCAATGGCTTTCGTGGTCACGGAAACATCGGGGAACATAATTGACGCACAAATTAATAATAAACCAACACCCAGCGTAGAAGCTTTTACCGTAACCGAAAGGCGCAGGTAGAAATCTGGCATTCTCAAAATACCGATTGATGCAAATAATATGGATAGCGCACCGATGGTGCTGATTATGGCTAATAGAATATTAATCATCTTTTCTTTGTTCTATGTAATAAGCAAAAGCAATTGTTCCCAAAAATGCAATGAGCGCTAAGATAATGGCCACATCTAAAAACACCTTTTGATTGGAACGAATGCTGTAAACGGTAATGATTCCAATCCCAATTGTAATAATCAAATCTAATGCTACGACACGATCCACAACTGTTGGTCCTTTATACAAACGTATAAAAACCAATATCACCGATATGGTCAATACAGGAAGGATAAAAAAATCAAAATAGGATTCTAATGTCATCGTAATATTTCTAGTAATCTTCTTTCTACACCCGTTTTTAAGTTTCTCACAAATTCATCCGGATCATTCAAATACATGACGTGGATATAAATGGTCTTATTATCTTCACTGATATCCAGAATCAACGTCCCTGGAGTCAATGAGATAAATGTAGAAAGTAAGTTAATTTCAAATTCTGTTTTTGCATTAAGCGGATAGCGCACCACACCGGGTTTAAAGAAATATTTTGGCGTAATTACATCATAAGCCACCTGTAAATTCGCTTTGATCATTTCAAGCAGAAAATAAAAGATAAAGCTGATGATTTTGGGAACTCGATAAAAGTAACGCTGATCGGTTTCATTTCGGTTCATGATCCATAGGATAAAGAATCCGAGCATAAATCCGAATACAAAATTACTGTAGTACATGGAACCCGTTAAGGCTACCCAAATAAAGGATAGTAAGAGGTTCATTAAAAACTGTCTGATCATTGACTTACATTTTTATTTTCCCAATACTGCCTCGATATAAGGTCGAGTATCTAACATTTGATTAACTATTCGCTCCGTAACTTGTATCACTGCTTCCGCATTTAAGCCAATAAATAACGTGACCGAGCATAAGATACAAATTGGTAATATTAAAAGTATTTTTCTAAAAAGAGGCAAGGGTTTAAATTTATCCTCAATCACTTCATCTGAAGATGGGTCTTTCCAAAAAACCTCCGACCACATTTTCGCAATCACGTATAAGGTGAAAAAGCTCCCGATAATTAGTGCAGCGACATAAAAATACTGATTGTATTCAAAGGCAGCTTGAAATAAATATATTTTCGGCCAAAAACCCGATAGCGGTGGAATCCCAACTAATGAAAATAACACCAAGGCCATCAGCAGGGATATTTTTGGATATTCTTTATAAATGCCGCCTAATTTAGTCATATCCATTGTACCTCCAAGTTGTCTGATTACTCCTGCGATCAAGAACAAGTTTGTTTTGACCATAATGTCATGAATTAAATAGAACACAGCTCCCATCAATGCCGCTTTGTTGAACATTGCCAATCCGCCTATCATAAATCCTATATGGCAGACTATTAAATAGGAAAATAGTCGTCGAATATTTGTTTTGATCAACGCTCCAAATGCTCCGGTAAGAATTGTCAGTATGGCCATTCCCATAAGTAAGTCTTTTGTGAATTCGTCAGGCACAAAAATCAAACTGAAAACGCGATACATCGCATAAATACCAACTTTTGTCAGCAAACCTCCGAAAGTTGCTGCGACAGCCGATGGAGGCGTGTGGTAGGAAGATGGAAGCCAGAAATACAATGGAAATACAGCTGATTTTATACCAAATCCTATAATGAAAAAACAAGACGTAATGCCGACCAAAGTCTGATTTTGTACAAGCTGGATTTTTAAAGCCAAGTCTGCCATATTCAAAGTACCGGTAATCCCATACAAAATTCCAATTCCTGTCAGGAAAAAAGTCGATGCCAAAATGTTCATGGCCATGTATTTTACACCACCCTCTAACTGGGCTTTGCGACCTCCCAAAGTCATTAAGACAAAAGAAGAAATAATAATGACCTCAAACCAAACGTAAAGATTGAAAATATCTCCTGTCAGAAATGCGCCATTCAGACCCATTAATAAGAAATGGAAAATGGGGAAATATCCATAGCGCATGCGCTGTCTGCTCAATCCGGTGGCAGAGAAAATGGAAACTGCAAAACCTGCAATTGAAGTGAGTAGGACCAAGGTTGTACTTAACGTATCTGCAACAAAGACAATTCCAAATGGCGCATCCCAATTGGATGCATTCATCGTTAAAATACCCTCATTATATACTTTTGTGAAAAGACGGATCGCAATCAGCAATCCTAGGAAAGTTCCGCCTATACTCAAGAAACGCTGCGTGACAGTCTTTCTCCAAGCAATTAATTGTACAATTGCTGTTAATAAATGAATAAATACTGGAGCTAAAATGTGATTATCGATCATATATCTTCTTCCTCCGGTGTATTTAAATCATCTAAATCGTCTGAATTTACCAAAGCATAAACACGTTTAAGCAAAACAATGGCAAAAGCTGTCAAGGCAAAACTGATGACAATCGCTGTCAGAATCAATGCCTGAGGAATGGGATCTGCATAAACATCCTGAAAAATCTTAAAGTCAGCATCAATAACAGGAGGTTTCCCTTTGGTTAATGATCCTAAAACAAAAATTAAAATATTTGTCGCGTTACCTAGCAAAATAATTCCTAAGAGAAGTTTGACCAAGCTCCTGCGCAAGATCATATAAATACCCCCAGCGTATAAAAGTCCCAAAACTAATATTAACAGTAACTCCATATTAATCTTCAGTCAATGAGATGGTAAACAAAATGGTCAATACAACACCAATCACAACTAAGTAAACTCCTAAATCGAAAAACAGAGAAGAGCCTATCATTCCGATTACGGGAATGGGTTCTTCAAACCATAAGCCCGTCATTGGCGGAAGACCGAAAAATGTTGGTGCGATTACTGATAAAGCTGCAATTCCTAATCCTATTGGAATTAAGGACATCGGTTTTCTTCTAAGGATTTTCATCGTGTTTTCTGTCCCGAAGGCAAAACTGTGCAATACGAACGCAATCGACGCAACCAAGCCTCCGACAAAACCTCCTCCCGGTTCGTAATGTCCTCTCAATAATAGGAACACCGAGAAGAGCAATAATATTGGCAACAGATATTTTGTTGCTGTTTGTAAAATAATACTTCTCATTTATTCTTTTTCTGTAGGTTTTAAGCGTAATCGTAATAAACTGTAAACTCCAATAGCCGCTATGCTCAAGACCACAGTCTCAAACATCGTGTCTATTCCTCTAAAATCAACTAAAATTACATTCACAACATTTTTTCCCTTCGCCAGCAAGTAAGAGTTTTCTCCATAGAATTCAGTAATCTCTTTTACAACCGGTTCGTTGTTGACTTTCAAAGCAATTAGGGATAAAATGGCTCCGAATCCTAGAGCAACTATACCATCCCTGTATAGCACCGCCTTTCCAGTGAAATTAATAAATCCGGGAAGTTTGTAGAGCACCAAGACAAATAAAACAGTACTTAATGTGTCAATCGAAAATTGGGTCATGGCTAAATCTGGTGCACTGTAAAATACATAAATTAAACAGATGCAATAACCGATTACGCTCATCGAAACGACGGAGGTCAGTCTTGAAGGTGTTGTTACAACAATAAATAATGCACCGATCAATACCAATACGACTCCGACTTCATAGATCGATAGCGTACTTAAATTACTAAAATCAATGGAGACTGGACCGCTGATCCACAATTTATAACCCAATAGAATTTCTGCGAAAAGAATGATTTTTAGATGGTAAGACCTTAAATAGCCGTTATGAAGTTTATTCGTATACCATGTTGAAAATCTGAAAATATCCACGGCATACCCCTTAAAAATATGTTTCGGGGATAAATTTTCAAATTTTTCGATGAATTGAAGTTTGGAATAACTTGGCTTAAATGATAAATAAATAAAAATTCCACAAGCCAAAGTTGCTAAACTTAATATTAAAACAGTGTTTACGCTGCCGTGCCAAATAGCCAAATGCATGGATGTTTCCTGTCCAAGAATAGCATTGGCTGCTTGATGGTTCAGTAAATTACCTGTTACTCCTGGCAAGACACCAAAGACAAGGCCAAGAACTGCCAAAATTAATGGAGGGATCCACATGGATTTATACGGTAAATGGACTTTCTCAAAAGATTGAGGCAGCTTTCCCGTAAAAGGTTTTAATCCAGCCAAAAAGCCAGCCACCACAAGTCCTGTATTGGTTACGACAGCAAGTATCGTTAAGATTAACGCCCAATTTTCTTCGAAATGCAAAGTCGCTTCATAGATTAAATCTTTACCAATAAAACCGAAAGTTAAAGGTAATCCCGCACTCGATAGGGCCGCTAAACCGGATGCTAAAAAAACGGGGGGCAAAACTTTTCTGAGTCCTGACAATACCGTAATGTCTCGAGTTCCAGTTTCGTGGTCGATTATTCCTGTCACAAGAAATAATGTAGCCTTATACAATGCGTGCACCAGTACAAATACACTCGCGGCAATAATCGATTCTTTGGTTCCCATTCCGATTAGGAAAGTCAAAATTCCTAATGCTGAAATTGTTGAATAGGCTAAAATCCCTTTTAAATCTACCCGGAACAGAGAATGGATAGACGCATACAGCATCGTGAATCCACCGACTCCAACCAAGGTATACATCCACAAATCCGTTCCTCCCAAAATAGGGAAAAATCTTGCCAGCAAATAAATGCCGGCTTTTACCATCGTAGCGGAATGTAAATAAGCCGAAACTGGCGTAGGTGCTTTCATTGCCCCAGGCAACCAAAAATGAAAAGGGAATTGTGCAGATTTAGTAAATGCTCCGAGAAAGACGAACCCTAGAATTGCTGGGTATAAGTTATGGTTAATCAGTACGTCTCTCTTATCGATAAGTTCAGTAAACGAAAATGTTCCTGCTACATTTCCAATTAAAATTAGCCCAGCGAGTAAGAAAAAACCGCCTATGCCTGTAATGCTTAATGCTGTCAATGCACTTTTACGGGAATCTTGATTGTCATTATTGAAACCGATAAGAAAGAAGGAGCTTATGCTCGTCAATTCCCAGAAAACGAATAAAAGAAGAATATTATCTGAAAGAACAACACCCATCATTGCCGCCATAAATAGACAGAGGTATCCAAAGAACCTGTCAATAAAGGGATGTCCTTTTAAGTAGCTTAAAGCATAGAAGAATATAGCCGTACCAACTCCCGATATCAATAAAACAAATAATAATGAAAGGCCGTCAAGCTTAAAGTCAAAATTGATTCCCAAAGACGGTATCCAATCCGTGTGCTGAAAAAAGACAGATCCCTCAGATACGCTAGAAATATGAAAAAGATAATACACAAAAATCAACCCAGGAACAAGCGTCAACAGAACACTCCATTTTGATTTTACAAACTTTCCAAACGGAACAAGAAATATGGATAGTATTAAACCTAATAAAACAGTTAATAGCATGTAATCTTAATGAGATTTTTGGAAATCATAAAACTACTAAAAAAATGTGATTTTCTGGCTAAGTCGGCCCTAGAGATTTAACAAAAGTTGTTTTAGAAGAAATATTTTTAATTTTTTAGATTGATTTTTATAAATAAATTACTTCAAACTAACGCGTTATTTGTTTTGTTAATGAAAAAAATATTTTTATTTCAAAAAATTAGAATATTGATTGTAATAGAACAGAAATGTGAGCATAGTATGCTAGAATCAAATAAAAAAATAATTTAGATTATCTTTTTATTACTTCTGATTTAAATAAATTAAAATTTTGTAAATAAATATTCTTATTCTTTCGTTTTAATTTTCTACATTGCCTTTGAGTTAATGATGCTAGGGCTTCTTTGCAACATTTTCTTGATACAATTATTAATTTGACAGTAATGGATGAGTTAGCTTCAAATTTATTTAAAAAATATTTTAAAGGACTTTGTTATTTTGGATGGAAGTTGATCGGTGATGCTCAAATTGCAGAGGATTTAGCACAAGACGCGTTCACGGCTTATCTTTTAAAAAAAGATTCTATTTCCTCGGATGAAATTTCAATAAAATCATTTTTGTATACTAACGTTAAATTTGCTGCATACAATATATCTCGTAAAAACAAAGTCATCGATACGTATTGGCATAAAACCAAATACAGCGAAATGGATGATGTCGACATAGAAAACAGTATAATCCAAGCCGAGTTCTATTCTAAAGTTTCGCAAGCGATGGTTAAATTGCCGACAGCATGCCAAGAAATTTGCCGGATGGGATATTTAGATGGCTATTCCAATGAAGAAATTTCTAAAATCTTGCAACTTAGTGTAAATACCGTTAAAACTCAAAAACGTAGAGGGATTGAAGCGATAAGAAGGCTTATAAAACCAGAATTATTAGTGTTTTTCTGCGTTTTTTTATTTTTTTGACAAAAAAAATATTTTTTTGTCACCCCAAATCAGGTTTTAGGTTTCTTAATGGTATGCATAAGGAACCTTTTCAATTATCTGACATTCTTTTCAAATATTTAAGTGGCGAATGTACAGATGTCGAATTAGACATCTTGCATAATTGGATTAATAAAGATCCTAGAAATAAAGAATTATTTCAAAAGCTGGTATCAAATCCACAAAATACCGAAGAGATCGAATTTTTTGATAAGCTGGATGTCGATCGATCTTTAGAAGAATTTAAATCAAAGAACGATAGCAAAAATAGGTTTAAGATAATTTGGATTAATATAGCAGCATCTATACTCATCTTATTTGGTCTTTCGTTTTTCTACTATCAGAATCAACAACAAAATACTTATTCGAATAATAGTTTAGGAGCTAACACTAAAAAGAAAGCTGATGTTTCTCCGGCAAATATTGGCGCACGACTGACACTTGCTGATGGTAAAGAATTTGTGATTGAGGACGAAATTATTTTGGGTTCTAATGGTGAAATCACATCTAAGAACGGGGAAAATATAGTAGAAAATGCAGCGCTAGAATCAGAAGAAGCGATTATCTACAATATTTTAGAAGTCCCTAAAGCAAATTTCTTCAAAATGCAGCTACCAGATGGAACTCACGTTTGGATTAATGCGATGTCTTCTGTGAAATTTCCGACGAAGTTTAGTAAGAGTGAACGTCGAGTTTTCTTAGATGGGGAAGCATATTTTGAAGTTGCCAAAGATGCTACAAAACCATTTATAGTCGAAGTAAATGGAAAGGAAGTGAAAGTGCTCGGTACACATTTCAACATAAAATCATATCACAACAGTTTTAAAACTACGCTCGTAGAAGGAAGTGTTCAGGTGTCATTTCACGGGCTGACAGAGAAATTGGCGCCAGGTAATTACGCTGCATGGAGAAATAATAACTTCGTGATTGACAAAGCCGATCTTCAGAAGGAGGTTGCTTGGAAGAATAACGAGTTTTATTTTAAAAATGATAACATCGTACAAATCGCAAACCAATTAATGATGTGGTATGATTTGGATATCAAATTGGCATCATCCGTTTCAAAATCAAAAACATATTCGGGATCTATTAACAGAAATGTGAACTTATCCGAAGTGCTGAGCATGTTGGAATTTGTGGGCGACTTTAAATTTCTGACAAATGGAAAAGAGTTAACAATAAAAAGCAAATAAATTATATGCGTATGAGATAAAATTTAGACTTAAACGAAAACAGGAGTGTTGGCGCACCCCTGTATAAAAAAAACCTAAAGTTAAATTATTAAAAATTAACCCTAATTATCAAATATATGAATAAAAAATTATTTGAAAGATGGCGTATGTATACCAGCGATATGCCGTTTCGACAATGCATTAAGACTATGAAACTAACCTGTTTTATTTTTTTTCTTACACTGAATCTAGTGTATGCCGAAAGTCGTGCACAGCGCATATCTCTTTCGATGAAAAATGCTGAGTTCTCGCGATTCATAAATGAAGTTACAGCACAAACACATTTAAAGTTTTTTTACAATGACGAATTGGTCGAAAAAGCAAAGCCAGTTAATATCGAAATTAAAAATGGGCAACTCGACGATGTATTGAAAAAAGTATTTACGGAGAGAAATATCGAGTATAGAATTGTTTCTAATACAATTTCTTTAACAGAGAAATCTCCGACTAACTCAATAAAAAGCGTCGAAATCCAAAATAATGTTTCCGGAGTTGTTAGAGGTGACGACGGTTCTCCTTTGGTTGGAGCCACAGTAAACGTTAAAGGATTAAACACTACAACCACGACAAACGACCGAGGACAATTTTCACTAGCGGCAAACAATGATGCGACACTAGTTATCCGTTATGTTGGGTTTCTTTCTCAAGAAGTTAGTGTTAATGGGAGAAGTAATATCAACGTCGTTCTTAAAGTTAATGACCAAGAAATCGAAGCGGTAGATGTTGTAGCAACTGGATATCAAAATATCGATCGCAAATTGTTTACGGGAGCTACGAGTCGGGTGGATGCAAAAGATGCTGAGAGAAATGGAGTTCCAGATATTTCTAGGATGTTAGAAGGCCAAGTGGCCGGTGTATCAGTTCAAAACGTATCGGGAACGTTTGGTGCTGCACCAAAAATTCGTGTTCGTGGAGCTACTTCTCTTTCTGGAGAAAACAAGCCATTATGGGTTGTCGATGGAATTATTCTTGAAGATGTGGTAAATATTTCAAACGAGGCGCTTTCAACGGGTGATGCTAATACACTGATCGGATCTTCGGTTGCCGGTTTAAACCCAGATGATATTGAGTCTTTTACGATTTTAAAGGATGCCGCAGCAACAGCTATGTATGGAGCGAGAGCCATGAATGGTGTAATTGTCGTTACGACTAAAAAAGGTAGAAATACTGATGGTAAGCCGCTAATAAACTATTCAGGTAATTTTACCACATACTTAAAGCCTAGCTACGACCAATTCGATATTATGAATTCGGGCGAGCAAATGTCTGTATTGCTTGAGCAAGAAAACAAAGGCTACTTTAATCATAGTAGCATGGCAAATAACAACAGTGGTGGTGTATTTGCTAAAATGTACAATCAAATGTATGAGTACAATCCTACAACGGATTCTTTCATGTTAAAGAATACAATGAACGATCGTCTTAACTTTTTGACACGTTATGCAAATGCAAACACAGATTGGTTTGACGTTTTGTTTAAAAATTCATTATTACAAGAACATTCTTTAAGCGTTTCTACAGGATCAGACAAAGCGCAAACATATTTCTCTACAAGTTACATGAATGATAGTGGTCAAACTATTGGCGATAATGTTAAGAGATATACTGTCAACATGAGGAATAATTTTAAATTTTCTGATAAATTCTCTGCAGAATTACTTGCTAATGCATCCATTAGGGACCAGCGATCTCCAGGGACTCTGACCAGAGAATCGGATCCTGTTTATGGAAAATACTCTAGGAATTTCGATATCAATCCTTATTCATATTCATTGAATACCAGTAGACTGATTACGCCTTATGATGAGAATGGCGATCTTGAATATTTTACAATGAACTATGCGCCGTTTAATATAATTAATGAGATCAACAATAATTATTTAAACTTAGAGGGATTGGACATAAAAGTTCAAGGAGGAATCAAATACAAATTCCTTAAAAATTTAACTTATTCCGCAGATGCTGCATACAGATATGCTAAAACGGAAAGACAGCATTATATAAAAGACGGTTCGAATATGGCGATGGCTTTTAGAGCAAATGCTAACCCAACTGTCAATGATGGAAATATCTTACTTTATGATGATCCCGATTTTCCAAATGAACAAGCAGAAGTAATTTTGCCTGAAGGTGGATTTTTCAATACCTCGACAAACGGAATTAAAAATTATTATTTCAGACACAATCTTGAATTTGATGAAACTTTCAATGTAGATCATAGATTAAATCTTTTTGGATCTATGGAAGTTAGGTATACTGACCGTCAAAATTCAGCATATGACGGTGTCGGATATCAATATAATAATGGAGGTCTTGTAAATCCATATTATAAATATTTCAAAAATGCAATCGAAGCTGGAGACCCATATTTTGGGATGAACTATGGAAAAGATCGTTTTACGGCTTTTGCGGTACGTTCTGCATACTCATTCAAAGAAAAATACCTTTTAAATGGAACGTTTAGATATGATGGTTCAAATTTAATGGGTAGATCTAGAACTGCTAGATGGTTGCCGACATGGAACATTTCTGGAGCTTGGTTTATGGATCAAGAAGCTTTCTTCGAAGCTTTAAATCCTGTTCTTACTGGTGCTAAAATTAGAGCAACTTATGGTCTTGTAGGTAGTTTGGGAAGTGCTAATAACTCGGGAGCGGTGTTTTACAGCCAAATCGCGAGAAGACCTTATGACGATGAAAAGGAAGCAATAATTTATACAAACAATGTTCAGAATAGCGAATTAACTTGGGAAAAATTATACGAATTCAATATCGGTGCTGATTTAGCATTCTATGATAAAATTGATGTAACAGTTGATATTTATAAAAGGGATATTTTCGATTTAATTGGAAGGATTAAGACGTCTGGTATAGGTGGTGAATATGAAAAAGACGCCAATTATGCAGATATGAAATCTAAAGGATTTGAATTGACAATTGCAGGAAATCCAATAAAGAGAGATAATTTTTCATGGAGAACTCAATTCAATTTTGGGGTCAATAAAAATGAGATTACCAAAATTGATATAAATGACAACATCTGGAATTTCGTTCGAGCAGAAGGAGCTGCTCAGCTAGGTAGATCCCAAAGAGGTTTATATTCTATTGAATTTGATGGGTTGAACTCAGAATACGGTTATCCAACTTATGTCGGAACTGAAGGTCAACG
This sequence comes from Sphingobacterium hungaricum, assembly GCF_015210005.1. Taxonomy (GTDB): domain Bacteria; phylum Bacteroidota; class Bacteroidia; order Sphingobacteriales; family Sphingobacteriaceae; genus Sphingobacterium; species Sphingobacterium hungaricum. The sequence continues at coordinate 1,049,994 of NZ_MU158698.1, read as the reverse complement.
AAATGAAACAAATATTTACCTACAAAGTACGGATGTTGATTACCTTAAATACCACGGACCGGTTGACCCTACATTAACGGGTGGATTTTTTAATCAATTTATTTACAAGCAATTTACGGTATCCGCTTTATTTACTTTTGCAACAGGTAATTATGTGAGGTTACAGCCTACAGTTGACGCAATATACAATGATATGACTTCGATGTCTAAAGACATCGTTAACCGTTGGATGCGTCCGGGTGATGAAGCGTATACGAATATACCAGCAATTTTAGACCGATATACAATCGACAACCGCGTGACTTCATCGACTGGAGCAGTCGTAAATGCTGTTTATCCGTATAACGCATACAACTATTCTGATCAGCGAGTTGCAAAAGGTGATTTTATAAGATTAAAAAATGTGAGTATCGCTTATAGATTGCCTAAGTCCATAACAGACAGATTGTCAATTAGCTCTGCGCAATTAGCATTGGTTGGAAATAATCTTTCATTGTTGTATTCTGACAAGAAATTGAATGGAGCAGATCCAGAGTTCTTTAATAATGGTGGGGTAGCGATGCCAATTCCACGTCAGTATACCCTTTCGCTAAAAGTTGGATTTTAATAAATTAAATCATGAAAATATTAAATAAAAAATTAGGATTATTACTATTCACCTCAACATTGGTTCTCTCCTCATGTGAAAAGTATTTGGAGGTCGCTCCAGATATGCGGACAGAAATTGTCACTGTTGAACAAGTAGGTCAGTTGGTAGCCTCAGCATATCCAGGTTACGATTATTTAGCAATGGCCGAAACATATTCAGATAATGCTGTTGATAAAGGGCCAGCAGTAGGACACATTAATCAACCGTTTGTCAGTCTATACAATTGGGAAGACATCGAAGATGATGCTACAAATACGCCATCAGCTTATTGGAATGCGTGTTACTCAGCAATAAACAATGCCAACCAAGCCCTTGCTGCGATTGAAGAAAAGGATTTTGATTCCAGTGTTCTAAAATTTAAGGGTGAAGCTCTTGTTGCTCGTGCATATTCACATTTTATGCTCGTAACATTTTTTGCCAAAGCTTATGAGATTGGAAAGTCAAATGATAGTCCTGGAGTTCCTTACGTGATTGCCCCTGAAACAGAGACGCTTCCTCAATACTCTAGAGGAACAGTGGCTTCTGTCTACGAACAAATCGAGAAAGATCTTGTGGAAGGTATTAAGCTTTTGGAAGGCGGATCTTGGGACGTTCCAAAATATCACTTTACTCCTGCAGCAGCTCATTTATTCGCAAGTAGGTTCTTTTTATTTAAAGGGGATTGGGATAAGGTGATTGAACATTCTAACTTGGCCGTACCGAATGGAGAATATTTGTCAAGCTTAAGACCTTGGAATACTACTTTAAGAACTTACACCACAGAGGAATTTAGAACTGAGTTGACCAAAGCGGATAAACCGTATAATATTTTGTTAGCTAACACCTATTCAACTTATCAAAGAAGTAATATTGGTGGTACAACACGTTACGGTTTTGGAACTTCTGTATTTAATATCTATAACGGAGTTACTGCAACCGGAGCAGCATTTTATAATAAAGGTCTTAGGTGGTCTGAAGGAAATTACACAACCTATGTTTTTAGAGAATATTTTTACTACACGAACTTGTCTGCAGGAATCGGCTTTCCGTACATAATGCAACCATTATTTATTGCTGATGAGGGTTTGATGAATCGTGCGGAAGCATACGCGCAAAAAGGAGACTATGCGTCGGCGATGAGAGATTTGAATACGTTTGCAAGTGTTAGAATAGTAAACTATAATGCTACGACGCATGCTGTGACGTTAGACAAATCAAGGACATTTTTCAATGTTGCTGATGACAAAGAGGCCTTGTTAAAAACTGTTTTGCAATTCAAACAAATTGGTTGGATGTGTGAGGGCATGAGATGGTTTGATATTTTGAGACATAGGTTACCTGTTGAACATAAATTTATAGATGCTGCAGGTGACGAAACGTATAAAACCCTAACAGCTGATGACAATAGAAGAATGTTTCAAATACCTCAAACTGCGAAATTAGCTGGTGTGGAACTTAATCCTAGATAACATAATGATTATGAAAAAATATATTTATATACTAGCAACCATCTTAATTGGATTTAACTTTGGGTCTTGTACCAGAGATAATGAAAATCTTGCTGTAGATTTGAGTAAATATAACTCAGATATTACGGCTCAAAATGATGTCGATCTATGGTTGTCAAAGACATTTGTTGATGTTTACAATATCGAAACTCTTTATCGGTTCGACAGAAATTTGATTGACATTAACAAGGATGTTTCTCCAGTTTATTTGGACAGAGTGGAGCCAATGATGACAGCAGTTTTATCGACATTTTTGGAACCATACGAAAAGATTGCAGGTAAAACTTTTATTAAGCAATATACCCCTAAACAATTTGTTCTATTAGGATCACCATCGTACAATGATAACGGAAGTATTACCTTGGGTACGGCGGACAATGGACGCAGGGTAGTCTTATACGAAATAAATAGTTTAAATTTCTCGAGTCCAGCGGCAATAAAGCGACCAATAAGAACTATTCATCACGAATTCACCCATATATTGAATCAGAATATCGTTATTCCTCCGTCATTTGAACAGGTTTCTAAATCTGATTATACCGCAGATTGGACTGGTGCAGCAAATACTGCAGCGGTAGCGAAATCATTAGGATTTATATCTCAATATGCAAGAAGTTCATTTGGTGAAGACTTTGCTGAAATGGTTGCTCATCTTTTGGTGGAAGGGCAAGTGTACTTTGATAACTATTGTGCAACTACAAATGCTGCAGCAGCAGCTGATCTAAGAGCCAAAGAAAGACTTGTTTATTCCTATTTTAAAGATTTTTACAACATTGACTTTAAGCTGTTGCAAAATGAAGTTCAGTCGGTTTTAAAAACAAAATATAACGCTACAGACCCGGTTGACGTTACGACAACGTTTCCAATGATGCTAGCAAATAATAAAATTGCATCGATTACTTATAACCCATCAGCTGCACATTATGCGACTTATGGACAATCAGCTGATTTTAGAGCTGTATACGAAAATTTTAGAGTAGCGATGGCTGCGTCAAGTTGGGTCGTAAGAAATGTTCAATTTTTGTTTGCATCATCGACAAAAATGACTTTCAGGGTGGAGTTTACGCAGGGCACAGGCACCACGGTTTATTATGGTGATTATGATTTTAATATGGCTATAAATAACACTAATGGGCTTACAACGTGGACTAAGAGTATTCCTGAGGGAGCCGGAACTACGTACAGCAATGGTGCAATCGCCAGCATACTTGTTAATTTTGAAAGATTTTTCCTTCCATACCTAACAAATAGACAATTTGTAGCATCATATTTACCAACAGGTATTACATCTACAGATCCTCTGTACAGAACTTTTGGAGGTTTTTCAGTCAACGGCGCTGCGGGTAATTATTTTTATGGACCTATAGTTTTAAAATAATAAGATGAAAAATATATTATATATGCTTATTCTACCAATTTTATTAATTGGTTGTAAGAAAGAGGATACTGATTTAACATTCGGAGCAACGCCGGAAGAAAGAGTTAGTGAAATTTTAGCAGAAGTTAAATCGACTTTAGTAGAAGCTCCTAATGGATGGATAGTGGGAATGGGTACTAGTGGAAAAGGTGGCTACGGATTTTATATTTCGTTTTCAGAAGATGATAAATTAAAAATGTTAAGCGATTATTCTACCGCATCGGCTACTGCGTTAGTTGAATCCACATACAGGGTGAAATGGGGATCGAATGCATCTCTTATATTTGACACCTACAATTATCTGACATTGATGCAAGATCCAGTTCCGGGGGTCGCAGGTGGGACAGCGGCCAGAGGATATCAAAGTGATATAGAATATAATTTTGATAGAATATCTGGCGATAGCGTTATTTTTGTCGGAAAAAAATATCTAAACCCATTAATTCTAGTTAAAGCAACTCAGGAGCAACAAAGTGCTTATCTGAATGCTGGATACCCGACTAACATTAACAAATACAGAACTTTCTTCTCAAGTAATGCATTTACAAAGTTGGCTCATAGAAGTAAGGACTACCAAATTAGCTTTGATATTACGAATAAAAAAGTATCATCGACAAATTTTTCTGACGCCGGTTCAGTAGCGACTTCCGCAAGTTTTTATTTTTCAATAGATGCCATAGAAGTAATAAATGGGTTAATTATTGACGATATAGTTATTAAAAGATTTAAAATTAATTCTGCAGGAAATTTGATAGCTTACGACGAGGCAAATACGGAATATCCGATCACAGTCGAAGCTAAACCAATTTTTCCGTTTGAATTATATTTCAAGCATAACGGAGTGTATAACTCAATCTATACCACTGGCAGCGTTATGCCTGAAGGTGTGGTTTCCGATTTTAATCAACTTTGGGCTGCTCAGCTAGCGAACTACCAATTAAATAGTGTTTCAATGATTTCCATGACATTTAAATTGGTTGACCCTAGAAAAGCGAAGCTTGAAGTTTGGTTTTTAAGCGGTACAACTCAGTATTTGGCTGATGCGTCATATGACTATGTCATAACGGGAAATACAATAAAACTTTCAAATTACATTCCAAGTGTATCAAATGCGAATTGGGGTAATGGATGGGTTACTACAGCTATCAAGAACTATTTCATCGATGCAGAATTTGAATTGGCTTGGGTAGAAAGTTCAACTTCAAAATCAGCAATGATTGGAGGATTGATTAAGAAAGGGACTCCAACGTCATTCTATTATGGCAATGTTAATAAGCAATAAAAGACTTTAGTTTTTTACATGAAAAGGAGCCGTCTCAAATCAATATGAGACGGCTCCTTCTGTTTTAAGATATTTATGAGTTCTTACTTCGAGGCTAACCGATATTGTGGAGTCATTTCCCCTTACCCCCTAAACTCCTTAGCTGCTTCGATAATTGAATCAACTACCGTAGGGTCTTGCAAAGTTGATGTATCACCCAAACTTCCAGTGTCACCCTCGGCAATCTTGCGTAAAATACGGCGCATGATTTTTCCGGAACGTGTCTTTGGCAAATCCGTCACGAACTGAATAACGTCGGGTTTTGCAATTGCACCGATTAATCGGCTTACAGTCTGCAAAATATCTGCTCTGGTTTTATCTGCATCTTCACGATGCGGATTCGCAATCACATATGCGTAAATGCCCTGACCTTTTACAGGATGCGGATAACCTACAATCGCTGACTCGACAACATCTGCGTGCATATTAATTGCATTTTCGACTTCAGCAGTTCCGATGCGGTGCCCTGAAACATTCAATACGTCATCCACACGGCCTGTGATGCGGTAATAGCCATCTTTATCACGATAACATCCATCACCAGTAAAATATTTGTTTTCGTACGTCGCAAAGTAAGTTTGGCGGCAACGTTCATGATCGCCCCATGTTGTACGCAACATGCCCGGCCAAGGAAATTTGATGCATAAATTTCCACTTACATCATTTCCTTCAATCTCTTTGCCGTTCTCATCCATTAAACATGGTTGAACGCCCGGCAGAGGGGACATGGCATATCCTGGGATCGTTGGTGTTATTCCCGCCAATGGCGAAATTAATATCCCACCGTTTTCGGTCTGCCACCAGGTGTCGACAATCGGAGCTTTGCCTTTGCCGATTTTCTCATTGAACCAATTCCAGGCTTCTTCATTAATGGGTTCGCCGACAGAGCCAAGTTTGCGGATGCTGCTTAAGTCTTTGTTTTCTAAAAATTCATCGCCAAAAGCCATCAACGAACGGATAGCGGTAGGAGCGGTATAAAGAATATTGACTTTGTATTTTTCTACAATATCCCAAAGTCGGCCTGCGTCCGGATAAGTCGGCGTGCCTTCGAACATCAACGTTGTTGCGCCTTGAGATAATGGGCCGTAAATAATGTATGAATGTCCCGTTATCCATCCGATATCTGCCGTACAGAAATAAACCTCACCTGGCTGATACTGGAAAACATTAGAAAAAGTATATCCCGTATAAACCATATAGCCACCAGTAGTATGTACAACGCCTTTTGGCTTTCCTGTCGAACCGGAAGTATATAAAATAAATAGATTGTCCTCTGCGTCCATTTCCTCAGCAGGACATGGCGGATTTCCTTGTGTTTCTACTTTTTTGATCTCATCTTCCCACCATACATCGCGGCCTTTGATCATTGAAACTGGAGTTCTGGTGCGCGTTAAGACAATGACACGCTCCACCGATTTGCACTGCATCAAAGCGTCATCCACAATGCTTTTTAATTCTAAAACTTTTTTCGCGCGATAACTACCATCTGATGTAATGACCAATTTGCATTCGGCGTCTGTAATTCGATCGGCGATGGATTGCGCGGAAAAACCCCCGAACACAACTGAGTGTATAGCTCCGATACGCGCACAAGCCAAAACAGCGATCGCTAATTCAGGAACCATCGGCAGGTATATACAAACTCGATCGCCTTTTTTTATGTTGTTGTTTTTTAAGACCGTTGCAAAAGTTTCTACTTTCTGTAAAAGCTGTTTGTACGTTAAGATGCGGTGAGCTTCATTGGGGTCATTCGGTTCCCAGATTAATGCTGGCTGATCACCCAATTGATATATATGCCTATCCAAACAGTTTTCGGTGATATTTACCTTTCCGCCTTCAAACCACTTGATCGATGGTTCTGTAAAATTCCAATTCAAAACATTGGTCCATTTCTTTTTCCAGAAAAAATTGTCGGCTACTCCAGCCCAAAATTCTTCTGGCTGTTCTACGCTTTTTTTATACGCTTCTTGATATTCTTCAAAAGAGTTAATTTGCAACTTCATATCTTTGGTTTATTTGTTTTTGTTAAATTTATTCAGATAAGACTTTTATTTATCTTACTTGTGAAATAGCATTTAAACAACACTAATATAGTTTTTTCGAGAGTAATAATGAAGAATTACGAATAAAATATGCACGGTCCAAAACATAGTCACAAGAATTTTCTTTATTTATATAGATGAAAGTTATCCATAAGATTTCCGATTTTTTTATCTTTTCAAATCTGCTGATTGCATCAGCCGCATTGGCTCAATGTGCTTTGACCTACTTGATTTTTAATCAAGAAATTAATTACGATATCTTGGGAATCGAAACAACAGCGACTTTGCTTTTGTACAACTTTAGCATTCTACTTTCCAAACCTAAAAATCCTCAAAATTCGATTTACGCTCGAACACGCTGGATTTTTAAGTATACGTATGTGATCTGGGCAAGCAGCCTATTGTCGATGTTGCTAATGTTTTATTTTACTTTCCAAATCAGTTTTGAAAGTTTTCTCTTTCTTGGAGCGATAGGCGCTTTTAGTTTATTGTATGCTATTCCGGTTGTTCGCTACAAAGGAGTTAAGATAGGATTGCGGAATATTCCTTTTGTTAAATTATTCCATATCGCATTTATTTGGACCTGTAGCAGCGTGATTCTACCAGTGATTGAATTAACGGCAGAGGGAATCCATGTAGATTTGGATCAGGTGATTTATTTATCCGTCATGAAATTCTTATTCTTGATTATCTGTACTTTGCCTTTTGATATTCGTGATTTTAAGCAGGACTCATCATATAACCTAATAACCATTCCAACATATTTCGGAATTGAGAAAGCTAAAATGATCAATTATGTTTTATTGATCGTTCATTCAGGGCTAATTGTACTTTCTCCATTTGAATTGGACGTGAAAATTGGATTGCTTTTTACCAATGCGCTGATTTGCATCTTTTTGAAACAATATGTTTTCAAAGGCGTAAACGAGTATAACAAAGTTTATTTATTAGATGCTTTTTTGGTTGTACAATTTTTGTTGGTTTATGCAAGCATGATGATTTATTAGCGAAATTTCATAGGATCGCCAATTAGATCAATAGCTCTTCCCGAAAAATTCCACCACTTTCTCTGCAGCAAATGCAGATAATTTATAGTAGCTGTCGAAAGTCCATCCCGCTACATGTGGTGACAGAAGCACGTTGGGATGACTGATTAAATCTGTATACCAGCTTTGTTCAGCAAGAGAAGGGAATTTTTCAACAGGCAAAACATCAAACGCCGCACCTAGAATTTTTCCCTGTTCCAAATACTTTAAGATCGCAGAAACATCGGCGATAGGCCCACGGGCGCCCATCAGAAAGAAAAATGGTTTCTTGAAATGAAACAAATATTCATCATTCACCAAACCTTTAGTTTCTTTAGTCAGCGGAATATGAAAACTTAGAACATCCGCTTGTTTGACCACTTCTTCCATCGAAACTTCTTTCGCATAGTCGTCAGAAAATCCAGTCTTGTATTTGTCGTAGGCGATTACATGGACATCAAAGCCGCTCAGTTTCTTTGCCATTGCCTGGCCATTATTTCCATAACCAATCAAAGCAACGGTTCTGCCTTTTAATTCATGCCCACGGTTTCCTTCCCGGTCCCATCGGCCATTTTTGATTTCTTGGTCGGCTTTGTTGAGGTTATTCATCAGGCTCAACAACATGCCGATCATGTGTTCGCCGACAGCATCCCGATTGCCTTCAGGCGCATTGATGAGTTTAATGTTTTTTTGCGAAGCATAATCTTCATCAATATTATCCATTCCTGCACCGCATCGAGCGATAACCTTCAGCGATTCAGCGATGTCAATAAAATTTTTGTCGACCTCAAATTTTGAACGGATGACCATTCCGCTGTATAAATGGATGATTTTTTCGGCCTCCGATTTCGTGATTTCTGGTAAATAATCAAATGAAATTCCTGCCCCTTCAAATTTTTCCGTCAGAATGTGATGAACATCATCAACAATTAAAATTCTATTTTCCATGGTTCGTGTTTATTTCCATAAAATTAACTTCTAATAGCTTTTGTAAAGTTTTTTGCTTTACAGATTCTGGTAAAAGTTTCATAAAGCCATTTCTCGCATAAACTAGAAACGAATTTTCCCATTGCGAAATCTTTCCGATCTGCCAGGAAGTCTTCGTAATGTAGGTAGTTCTTGCCAGTCTCCTGTTTTCAAATTGGCTGAAAGCATTCTCTACCGACTGTTCTTTTTTTAATTCATCAATCAATACAGCAACATCTTCAATCGCTTGACAAGCTCCCTGACCGAGATTTGGAGTCGTCGCATGACCTGCATCACCAATTAATAAAATTCGGCCGTAGGCCAAATGCTTAAGCGGCTTGATGTCAATTATATCATTCCAGATCAATTCTTCATCCTTTGTTTCAGAAATAATTTGAGGAATGGGATGATGATAGGAAGCAAAATGTTTGCTTAAATCCGCTACAGTAAAATTAGCAAATGTCGAATTATTTGGCAACGAATTGATACAGGCATACCAGTAGATTTTATTTCCAACCAAAGGCGTCATTCCAAAACGGCCATCTTTTCCCCAAGTTTCCGAACCTATTTTCAAATTGATTTTTGAATTGTCAATCACCCCTCGCCAGCAGGTGTAACCCGAATAGCGTGGTTTGGAACTCGGAACAAGCTGCTGCCGCAATGTTGATTTGACACCATCGGCAATCAACAAAGCAGTACATTCAACAACAGTATCGTCGGAGAAATAGACCCGGATTAGGGACTTTTCTTGTTCCAGACGAACCGCTGATTTTCCTAAATGGATTTTGGAGGGAGCAATCTGTGCTAATAAATGCTGATGCAATTCACCGCGATGAATCGCAAAATTATCTTCATTGTATTTTGAACTGATTGCTTGTGTATTCGGCGAAGCCAAAACAGTTCCATGTTTATCCAAGATTTCATAGCTATCTAGATAATGGCCCAACGGAACAATTCCGTCTTTCATTCCCAAAATCTCAAAAGCTTTCATCGCATTTGCCGCGAAACCAAATCCTGCTCCAATGCCGGTCAGTTTTGTTGCGCGTTCGTAAACTGTTGCATCGATTCCGATCTTATGTAAACTGATCGCAGCAGTTAATCCTGCCACACCGCCTCCAATAATCAAAAAATCAACCTTGTCCATTACAATGCCTTCGAAATTTCGTTTGTTAAAGTTTCGAAATCAGCAACCGTTAAGCGTTCAGCCCGCAATTCATACAGCGGATTATCGCTCATTTTGTCCTTCGGAACAACAGCAGATAATGAATTTCTTAATGTTTTACGGCGTTGATTGAACCCAGCTTTCACAACGCGCCAGAATAATTTTTCATCACAATTCAACTCGCTGACTTCATTTCGTGTCAAGCGAATAACGCCCGAAAGAACTTTTGGCGGGGGCGTAAATGCGCCGGCTTTTACCGTAAATAAATAATCAACTTTATAATAAGCTTGCAAAAACACACTTAAAATACCGTATTCTTTGCTTCCAGCCTTGGCCGAACAGCGTTCGGCAACCTCCTTTTGAAACATGCCTACGACCTGAACCACACGGTTTCGCTCTTCTAAAACTTTAAATAAGATCTGGGAAGAAATGTTGTAGGGGAAATTCCCGATAATGGCCATTTTTTGGTCGAAATGCTCATTGAAATCCAATGCTAAAAAATCTCCATCAATAATTCTTTCTTGTAAATCAGGATAATTCTCTTGTAAGTAAATGATGGATTCCTTGTCAATATCAATTGCCCAAGTCTCGTAATCAGTTTTTCGGATTAGAAAATCCGTCAACACGCCCATTCCTGGTCCGACTTCCAACACCTGTTTGAAACCTAAAGCTGGAGTTAATGATTCTACGATTCGCTCTGCCGCATTTTTGTCGTTTAAAAAATGTTGTCCTAAGTGTTTTTTCGCGCGAACTTTATTCATATTTTATGGATAGACTACAAATATAGGGATTAATTGATAAGCAAATTTTGAATCTGAAAATCTTCCCTCACTAGCTGTTTTCTTTTTAATTTTCCATACTTTTGAATTAGTTAAAAAGTTTATGGGTTTGTTATGAAAGAAAAACTAAAAATTGGTATTACAGTTGGTGACGTGAATGGAATAGGTCTGGAAGTAATTATCAAATCACTTTTCGATAATCGGGTGACTGATTTTTTCACACCAATTGTTTATGGAAATACCAAAGTTGCTTCTTTTCATCGCAAAGCAATCGGAATTAATGATTTTAGTTTTAACGTCATCAATTCGGCTGATCAGGCGAATCCGAAGCGCCCGAACATGATTAACTGCTGGCAGGAAGATGTGAAAATCACCTTAGGCGAGCAAAATGAAATCGGCGGAAAATATGCTTTTCTATCTTTAGAGCGAGCAGTCGAAGATTTGAATGCTGGAAAAATCGATGCATTGGTTACAGCACCCATCAACAAGCATAACATACAGCAAGAAGGCTTTAACTTCCCCGGACATACCGAATATCTTCAGGCAAAAACAAATCAGAATGATGTGTTGATGTTTATGATTTCCGAAGAATTGCGCGTAGGGGTAGTGACTGGGCATATTCCTGTAAAAGATGTTTCGGCAGCTATTACTCCGGATGCTATTATTCATAAGCTGAAATTAATGAATACGAGCCTGAAAACTGATTTTTGGATTCAAAAACCAAAAATCGCCGTGTTAGGACTGAATCCTCATGCAGGCGACAATGGATTGATTGGAGAAGAAGACGAAAAAATCATTCAGCCCGCCATCGCGCAAGCAAACAAAGAAGGCATATTTTGTTTTGGACCCTATCCTGCAGATGGCTTCTTCGCTTCCAATACTTATAAACAATTCGATGCGGTTTTGGCCATGTACCATGATCAAGGTCTGATTCCATTTAAGCACATTGCTTCCCGCACGGGTGTGAATTTCACCGCTGGTCTTCCGATTGTGCGCACTTCTCCGGATCATGGAACCGGATATGACATTGCCGGACAAAATGTTGCAAGCCATGATTCATTTATGGAGGCTTTATTTACGGCTGTTCATATCGTTGAGCGCAGGAGAGAACAGAAGGAATTGACGAAAAATCCATTGACCTTTCGCCGCTTAACTAGGGACCGCGATTAATTATTTTCGCTTTATGAATTGAATGGAGATTAGCTACATTCATCCGCATTACGTTTAAAAAACGTACTTTTGCAAACTATTGAACTTTTTGGTTTCGAGTGCATAACTATGAGTGTAGAGTTACAACATCCTATCTTTCAGATTATCAAAGAAGTAGCAGAGCGTGAGCAAGTCGAATGTTATGTGATTGGCGGCTACGTGCGCGACCGGATTATGAATCGTCCCTTTAAAGACGATGTGGATATTTTGGTAATTGGGAGCGGAATCAATTTTGCAACGAAAGTTGGCGAACAGGTACGAAGTAAAGTCGCGGTTTACAAAAGTTTTGGTACAGCCATGTTTGTTTATGATGGGATCAATGTTGAATTTGTCGGTGCTCGCAAAGAGTCTTACCGTTCGGATTCCAGAAATCCAATTGTCGAAAACGGAACTTTGCAAGACGACCAAAATCGACGTGATTTTTCGATTAATGCGATGGCCTACAGTCTAAATGAAGCGACATTTGGCAAACTGCTAGATCCGTTCAATGGTTTAGAAGCCATTGAAAATAAAATAATCCGCACACCGCTGGATCCTGAAATTACATTTTCGGACGATCCTTTGCGCATGATGCGCGCGATTCGTTTTGCTGCGCAATTAAATTTCAGGATTGATATCAAAGCAATTCAGGCCATAGCGGCAAATGCGGAACGCATCAAGATAATTTCAAAAGAACGAATTACCGACGAACTGAATAAAATTATCCTGTCGAATAAACCTTCCATCGGATTTATTTATTTGTTCGATACCGGTTTGCTCGAACTTATTTTTCCAGCCATGTATAATTTGCGCGGCGTGGAAACAATAGACGGCAAAAGCCACAAAGATAATTTTTATCATACCTTAGAAGTCTTGGATAATGTTGCCGGACTTTCGGACGACTTATGGTTGCGATGGGCTGCGATTATGCACGACATTGCGAAGCCCGCAACAAAACGATTTGATAAAAAAGTTGGCTGGACATTTCACGGCCATGAGGACAAAGGGGCGCGCATGGTTCCGAAATTGTTCGCTGAACTTAAACTTCCATTGAATGAAAAGATGAAGTTTGTTCAGAAACTCGTTCAGCTTCATCTAAGGCCGATTGTTTTAGCAAAAGATATTGTGACAGATTCTGCCGTTCGGCGATTGTTATTTGAAGCAGGAGATGACATTGACGCGTTGATGTTCCTTTGCCATGCAGATGTGACAACCAAAAACGAATACAAAAAACAGAAATACCGCAATAACTTTGAGCTTGTCAAACAGAAATTAAAAGATGTTGAGGAGCGCGATCAGATCCGCAATTGGCAACCTCCGGTCACTGGAGCTGATATTATGGAAATTTTTGGAGTCGGCCCTGGCAAAATTGTTGGCAAAATCAAAAATGCCATGCGCGAAGCCATATTAGAAGGAGAGATTCCAAATGCTAGGGAAGAAGCTATGGCATTTGTCATTGAAAAGGGAAAAACCCTTGGGCTTACTTTAAAAAATACCTCGAGTATTTAGGATTAATAAATTAAATTGTAATTTTAACATTCAATCAAAGACAATAGAATACAAATGGCTATTTACAGATTTAGAGTCACTTTTGAAGATTATGAAGATGTATATCGTGAAATTGATATGCCTTCAAACAGTACATTCTTAGATTTACACCAAGCTATTCAACAATCCACTGGTTATGAAGTGGAGCGTTCATCCTCTTTTTATGTTAGCAATGACCAATGGAAAAAAGGAACTGAAATCGCATTGCTTCCATCGCCGCGTAAAGTGGATGCTGGGGTATTGATTATGGAAAATATTCGCTTGAGTAAATTTATTGATGATCCTCATCAGAAATTTTATTACGTATATAACTTTGACCGCCCATATGAGTTTCATGTGGAGCTGATTAAAATTTTAAAAGAAGAAGCTGGAAAGCAATATCCATTAATTTCTAAGTCTGTAGGCCCTGCGCCTAGGAATTTAGCCGCTGCGAATTTCCCTGTAGCGGATGACGTAGATGATGAAGACGACCGACCTGTCGACGATACCGAATATGGTGTGGATGAAGAGGAAGATTTCGATTTGTTCGACGATGATGAAGAAGAATCGGAAGAGGGTGGTGAAAGCAAAAAATCCGGTGGATTTGATGAATATTAATTTCATTGACAAGCACTAAAAATAAGACAATAGTTGTCGTTGTTGGGCCAACAGCCGTTGGAAAAACTGCGATGGCTATTGAACTTGCAAAAAAGTTTTCTACCGAAATCCTATCTGCTGATTCCCGTCAATTCTATAGAGAAATGTCGATCGGCACAGCAAAACCTTCTCTTGAAGAATTAGCACAAGCAAAGCATCATTTTATTGATTCGCATTCAATCACAGAACCCTATTCTGCTGGAGATTTCGAGCGCGATGCCCTAGTCCTCTTATCCAATCTTTTCTTGACTAAAGATGTAGCAATCGTGGTTGGGGGTTCTGGATTATTTATTCGCGCATTATGCGAAGGATTGGATAGTCTTCCGAATGTTTCCGAAGAAATCCGAAGTCGACTAAATCTAAAAGCCGAACAAGAAGGCATAGCTTCGTTTCAGGAACTATTAAAAACGATCGACCCCGCATTTTACGAATCACAATCTATTCACAACACCCAGCGCGTGATCCGTGCGATGGAAATTTACGAGGCTACCGGAAATCCAATTTCTTATTACCAACAGAAAAACACTGATAAAAGACCTTTTAATATCATTACCATTGGACTCAATACCGATCGTCAGCTTCTTTATGACCGAATCAATAAGCGTGTAGACGGAATGATGGCAAACGGTTTGCTTGAAGAGGTAAAGGGTTTAGAAAACTATAAAAGTTATCCCGCTTTGCAAACGGTTGGTTACGCCGAATTATTTGATTATTTGGATACTAAAATTTCATTGCTTGAAGCAACCGATAAAATCAAGCAGAATTCACGGAAATACGCTAAACGGCAGATCACTTGGTTTAAAAAATATGGTGAAACCGAATGGTTCGAACCAAATGATACGGAAGGGATTTTAGATTATATCGATCAGAAATTATAAGCAATTAAATCATTTCATCAAGAGTATGTGATGAATGAATAATCCAGAATGGATTCAAAATAAATTGGCTAGAAATGGAAATTAACCATTCTAGCCAATTCAAATCAGATTATTTTCTTATTTCACAATAAAGTTCCAGCCGAACTCATCAGCAATTTTACCGTAGCGCAAATCATTTAAGTAAGCCAATACTTTGTTGCTGAATTCTCTGCCTTCTACAGGAGGCAATTCATAGATTTCGCCTTCATAGCCAATTTTTGAAATCGGTGTTACTGTAGCTGCCGTTCCTGCCGCAAAAGCTTCAGAAACAGTTCCATTTTTGATGCCGTCGATTAATTCCTGAACAGAAACTCTGCGCTGTTCAGCTTTGAATCCCCATTTTTCAGCCAATTCCATAATGGTTCTACGCGTCACACCATGTAGGATTGTTTCTCCATGCGGTGTAATGATCGTATCGCCGATGCGGAAAATCAGATTTGCAGTTCCTGCTTCTTCAATGTATTTATGCTCTTTGGCATCCGTCCACATCAGTTGATCGAAGCCTTCGTCATTTGCTAATTGTGTTGGATATAACGATAATGCATAATTTCCTGCATTCTTAGAAAATCCTACACCGCCTTCGGCAGCACGTGTATATTTGGTTTCTACTTTTAAGCTAATCGGTTTGCTATAATACGCCCCAACTGGCCCTGTGATGATGATAAATTTATAGGAAATGGATGGATGAACGCCCAAAGCAGCTTCTGTAGCAAACATAAATGGACGAATATATAAAGATGACCCTTCTTTGGATGGTACCCAATTTTTATCCAAATCCAATAGCTTATTCAAACCTCCTAAAAATATTTCTTCAGGAACTTCTGGCATTTGCAAGCGGCTTGCCGATTTATTAAAACGTTCCCAGTTTTTCTCTGGACGAAAAATACTTACCGTACCATCGTTAAATTTATAGGCTTTTACGCCTTCAAAAATGGATTGTCCATAATGAAGTGCGGATAGGGAAGGACTAATCGTTAAATCGCCATAAGGGACGATTTTCACTTCTTGCCAATCTCCATTTTCATACGTCGCTACCAGCATGTGGTCCGACATGATCTGACCAAATTTTAAATTGTCGAAATCTACATCCGAAAGCCTAGAATTTTTTGTTGGCTCTACTTGAATTGTAGGATTAGTTATTAAGCTCATTCTCTTATAATTTGTATGCAATTTATGAAAAAGAATTAATAGATAAAGCGAAAACGGCTATATTTAATGTTGCAGAATCAATTTGGTTTGAATTCAATCCACTGTAGCGATGTTCTGAAATTTAGCGTTTAATGATTTACAAACCAACTAAATAGTATGAAATCAAACCAGCAGAAACAGAGCGAAGCGGATTTGGCTAACCGCCATTACGAAAGTTTGTGGACTTTTCTTCGAGGATTTTTAAGTTATATGTACAAAACAGCCATAAAACCTTAATCCAAAATATTAATTTTTAGATAAATTCAGTATTTGATCGATGTAATATCGGTCATTGGATAATCTGGGCACTTTATTCTGTCCGCCTAATTTTCCTCTGGATTTCATCCAATTGTAAAAGGTGCCTTTGCTGGCATTGTGGATGATTGGAAAATTTAAGGCCATGTTTTTAAATCGTTTGGCATCATAATCCGAATTGATTTCTCTCAGCGTATTGTCAAGGGTCTGGCAAAATTGATTAAAATCAGTTGGATCTTGTTCAAATTCGATAATCCATTCGTGAGCGCCAGCTTCTTTTTCTTTAAAATAAACCGGGCCGGCTGTATAATCTTTGACAATCGCCGAAGTTTCCAAGCAAGCTCTTTTGATAGCTACATCTGCATTGTCTACGATTAGCTCTTCTCCAAATGTATTGATGTATTGTTTTGTCCTTCCCGTAATCTGGAAACGGTAAGGCGATTTTGTGGTAAATTTAATTGTGTCGCCAATCATGTATCGCCAAAGTCCGCCATTCGTCGAAATAATCAGTGCGTAATTTTTTCCGATTTCTACTTCGTCTAAGCCTAATGTTTTTGGGTTTTCTTGTCCAATAAATTCAGTTGGCAAAAATTCATAGTAAATTCCATAATCCAGCATCAGCAATAGATCATCAGAATTGCTCATGTCTTGAATGCCAAAATATCCTTCAGATGCATTGTAATTTTCTAAATAATACATGTTATCTGAGGGAATCAATTTTTTAAATTGCTCGACATAGGGCTTGAAGCTAACACCGCCATGCCCATAAAATTCTAGGTTAGGCCAGACTTCTAGCAAATTGTCTTTTCCCGTAATTTCTAAAATGCGTTTAGCCATCACGACATTCCAGGTCGGAACACCGGCTAAACTTGTCACATCCTCTTTGCTGGTAATCTGCGCAATCGTTTCGATTTTTTCCTCGAAATTCGGGTTCAACGTAATCGCCAAAGTCGGAGTCCGTTTCGATTCTGCCCAGAATGGTAAATTTCTAAGCAAAATGGACGATAAATCGCCATAGTAAGAATCGGAAGAAAAATTGTTGATTTGTGAAGAACCGCCTAAAACGACTGATTTTCCATTGAAGATTTTATTATTGGGCCGATTGTGGCAATAAATTGTCAGCATGTCTTTTCCGCCTTGAAAATGACATTGTTCCAAAGCTTCGAGGCTAACTGGAATAAATTTGCTTCTGTCGGCTGTTGTTCCCGATGATTTCGCAAACCATTTGATTTCCGACGGCCACAAAACATTCTGTTCGCCTTTGATCATGCGGTCTACATATCCTTTGAGTGAATCATAATCTTGGATAGGGACACGTCTTTTGAATTCGTCTGGAGTCAGGATACTTTTATAATCGTATTTTTTGCCCCATTCGGTAGCTTCTGCTGTGGACAATAAACTATGGAACCATTCCTCTTGCACATCATGAGGATATTTAATAAAAAGCTCAATCTGATGCATGCGCTTTTTCAAAAACCACGTAAATAGAGAGTTTATAATGGCCATACCAATGTATTTACGATTAAATTAAAGCTTTTTTCTTCTAAGTTCAAAGTGTCTACCCAAATAAAATTTACGTGCAAGTTCGTTGCTGGCAATTTCTTCGGGAGTTCCAGTGAGCATAATTTTTCCTTCGGTCAGTAAATAAGCTCTATCAGTAATCGATAAGGTTTCTTGTACGTTGTGGTCCGTGATTAAGATGCCTATGTTTTTTGATTTTAATTTATGGACAATGGTTTGGATTTCTTCTACAGCGATCGGATCGACCCCAGCAAAAGGTTCATCCAATAGAATAAAAGAAGGATTTGCAGCCAATGCGCGTGCAATTTCAGTACGTCTGCGTTCTCCTCCGGATAATAAATCACCTCGGTTTTTTCGTACGCGGTTAAGGCTAAATTCGGCAAGCAGCTCTTCTAATTTTTCTTTGCGTTCCGCTTTGTTTTTATAATGAATTTCCAAAACAGCGAGGATATTATCTTCGACGGATAATTTTCTGAAGACAGAAGCTTCCTGGGCTAAATAACCGATTCCGCGCTGTGCGCGTTGGTACATCGCATCCTTTGTGATTTCTTGGTCATCTAGATACACTTCTCCGTCATTGGGTTTGATCAAACCCACAATCATATAAAATGAGGTGGTTTTTCCTGCTCCATTGGGGCCTAATAATCCGACAATTTCTCCTTGTTCAACATGGAATGAAACATCATTAACAACGGTACGCTGTTTATATTTTTTTACGAGGTGCTCGGCTTTTAATATCATGTACTCTTCTAATCCTGTGATTACAAATATATTTAATATCGAATCGCTTTAATATTTAATTGTAAATTATGATTTTCTTTCCAGATATTTTCTTCAATCGAAAAACAAATTTCAAAATTAGCATGATTGGATAGGTTTTCCAATTCATCAGCCAAGCCAAAAGCGATGCAGTCGAAACGCTTGCTTCCTTCTTGAACGACGCTCAATTTTAAGTGGTTTTTCCCAACAATGCGTGCTGGCCCGTACAAAGAAAGGTTTTTTGCTTGAAACAAAGGTTTCTCATTCGATGGTCCGAACGGCTCCAATTGATTCAGAATCCTGAAAAATTTGGCGTCGATCTCTGCCAAATTGAGCTCTTGGTCAATCAATAATTCTTGTTGCAATAATTCCGGAGGAATGCTGTTGCTCACGATTTCTTCAAATTTAAGCTGAAAAAGTTCGACATTTTCCCGCTTCATCGTTAAACCAGCAGCGTATTTATGTCCTCCAAACTGGTCTAGCAAATCACTGCATTCAGTTAGTGCTTCGTAAATATCATACCCTAAAACTGAACGTGCCGAACCGGCGATGTGTCCATTGGTTTCTGTGAGAATAATGGTCGGACGGTAATATTTGTCCGTCAAGCGAGATGCTACAATTCCGATGACGCCTTTGTGCCAATCTTCTTTGAACAATACCGTGCTTTTTTTATGCTGTTCTAAGCTATTCGAGTCCAATAAAGCCAGTGCCTCTTCCGTGATTTTTAAATCCACTTCTTTTCGAGTGCTATTTTGCTGGTCGATTTTTTTGGCAATGCTTTCAGATTCTTGTAGGGATTTAGAAATCAAAAGCTGGACAGAGTTTTTCGCGTGATCAATACGTCCTGCAGCGTTTATTCTTGGCCCAATCTGAAATAGAATATCATTGATTCCAAAATGCGAATTTTTATTCGTGGATAAATCCACCAATGTCTGCAGGCCACAATTCGGATTGCTATTTAATTTTTTTAACCCAAAATGAGCAAGAATCCTATTTTCTCCGGTGATCGGAACAATGTCCGAAGCGATGCTGACGGCTACCAAATCCAAATATTGATAAGCGTCCGTCATTTCTAAATCGTTTTTTAGAATAAATGCCTGAACCAGCTTGAATCCGATGCCGCAACCGGACAGTTCATTATAAGGATAATTGCAATCTGAGCGTTTTGGATCTAGAACGGCATATGCATCTGGAATGCTGCTTCCGGGAAGATGGTGATCGCCAATGATAAAGTCAATGTTTTTCTCTTTAGCGTACTGGATATTCTCAATTTCTTTGATGCCACAATCCAATGCAATGATTAACGTAAATCCATTTGCATGCGCAAAATCAATTCCCTGTTTGGAAATTCCGTAGCCTTCTTCGTAGCGGTCGGGGATATAAAAATCCATTCCTGAATGGAAGTTTCTGAAAAAACTATAGACTGTCGCCACCGCAGTAGTGCCATCTACATCATAATCTCCATAAATTAAAATCTTTTCCTTGTTCCCGATCGCAGTTTCGATTCGATAAATCGCCTTGTCCATATCTTTCATAAGAAATGGATCATGCAAATCATCTAAAGTTGGGCGAAAAAATTGACGAGCTTCATCGAATGTTTCAATATTCCGATGAATTAAAATGTTTGAGAGTGTTGCGCTTATCCCTAATTCCTCCCCTAAGCTGTTGATTTTATAGATGTCATTTTTGGGTTTTACTACCCATCTTTTTTGCATATCTTTGCAGACTGATTACGTGTAAATATACGTTTTAATAGCAAGACTTACCTAATGCCTGTGACTGGAAGGGCAACAGATTTCTTAACTGTCATAGTTACAATAAAATAAAAATGATAAAAGCATATTCACTTTTTGAGGGTTCTTTTTCCGTAGATAGTTCCAAAGCCTTTGTTCCGTTTGATGATAAAAAAGATGATCCTAAAGATCGTCCGGGTTCGCTATTTATTCATGTTCATCCATTTTTGATTGAATCCAATGACGGATTGATTCTTTGTGATGCAGGATTGGGATTTAGAACGGAAAATGATGAATTGCTGATTCACGAAAACATTAAAAAACTAGGATTTGAAGTCGAAGATGTAAAGCATGTTTTGTTGTCGCATCTGCACAGAGACCATACAGGAGGATTAGTTGACGTTAAAAATGGAACTGCTCGATTGGCCTTTCCGAATGCTGAACACATTGTACAGCAAGGGGAGTGGGAGAGCGCCTACGACGGCAAATCTTCTTCGTACGATACAGCGATTTTCGATGTGCTGCAAAGAAGCGGAAATTTGCATTTAGTAGAAGGTTCGGGTTCTGTGAATCCGGAAATCCGTTATGAATTGAATGGTGCGCACACCCCAAATCATCAGGCCTTTCATATTGAGACAAATGGCGAGCATTATTTCTTTGGAGGAGATGTGTTGCCGGAGCCGGAAGAGATTTTCAGAAGCTTCATCGCCAAATACGATTATGATGGACGTTTAGCTCGGGATTTACGTGCGCAGTATTGGGAGGAAGGCAAAGCAACGGAATGGATTTACCTTTTTTATCACTCCAAGAGCATCAGTATTGGGCAAGGAGCGAAGAAGGACGATGGTTCGTATAAAATAGTGGATGTCGCTGTCAAGAAATAATTTTATATCTTCGTATAGCATTAGGATATTGTTAATAAATTTTTCATTTAATTAAATATAGCATGTCTGTAGTAAGAGAAAGCGATCTTATTGGGATTGGTAAGAAATACCAAATCGAAACGGAAGCTGGTGATAATATGGTCGTCGTCATTCATGATGATGGTCGTAGAGAATTGTATCGTTTCGAAGATGAGGATCATGAGACGCACTGTGTAATGACATTATCTGACGAGGAATCTCGTCAAGTTGCCGGTATTTTGGGGGGACTTTCCTATAAGCCGAAGGCTTTGGAAACCATGGAGCTTGCTTTGGATGATTTGCGCATCGAATGGTACAAAGTTGGCGCTTCCAATGATGGAGTAAACAAAAGCATTGGAGAATTAGAAGTTCGTCAGCGTACTGGAGCAT
This sequence comes from Sphingobacterium hungaricum, assembly GCF_015210005.1. GTDB lineage: Bacteria > Bacteroidota > Bacteroidia > Sphingobacteriales > Sphingobacteriaceae > Sphingobacterium > Sphingobacterium hungaricum. The sequence continues at coordinate 1,028,109 of NZ_MU158698.1, read as the reverse complement.
CAATTATTGCCGCCATTCATGATGACGAAACAAAAATCAATCCGGGGCCTGATTACGTTATTCAAACGGACACCACATTGGTTATCGCTGGGAAGGCAAAAAATATTAAAATGTTAAAAGAAATTCTATTGTAATTTGATGCTATCACAAACCCTAATTTTAGAAGTAGGAATCGCCGTTTTTTTGGTCACTGTAGTTGGCCTGCTTGCAAACAAGTTGAAATTTTCTGTAATTCCTTTTTTTATAATTATTGGGATGGTTTTGGGCGCAGAAAATGCGCCAAAAATTGGACACATCGACTTATCCTTCGAAGAAAGCAAGCCCTTTATTGAGTTTATGGGGCGCCTAGGCGTTCTATTTTTGCTGTTTTATTTAGGGCTGGAGTTTTCCGTCGGACGATTGATTAAATCTGGGAAATCCATTGTTTCGGGTGGACTTGTCTACGTATGTCTCAACTTTGTTTCCGGTTTGTTAATCGGCTGGTTGATGGATTTGCCGTTTAAGGAAATGATGGTGTTATGCGGGATTATGACATCCTCCTCTACGGCAATTGTCGCCAAGGTATTGACCGATTTAAAACGAACTGCAAATCCGGAAACAGAGGTCATTATGGGAATGATCATGTTCGATGATTTGTTTATTGCGATGCATATTTCCTTCCTTTCAGGGTTGATTCTGACAGGCAGTTCTTCTGTCTGGACAGTTCTTGGGACTTCCTTGCTCGCCTTGGGCTTTATCCTAACATTCATCATTGTCGGGCGCAAATTAGTTCCGAGTATAGATAAGCTGTTGCAAGATACGACTTCCGAAATTTTTATTTTGATTACGATCAGTCTGTTATTTGTAATTGCTGGTTTTTCCGAAACGATCCATGTTGCCGAAGCGATTGGTGCTTTGTTGGCAGGATTGGTGCTTGCGGATTCAAAATACATCAAGAAAATCGAAGGCATGGTGTTGCCATTTAAAGATTTTTTTGGTGCCATGTTCTTTTTTAGCTTTGGATTATCGATCGATATGTATTCGCTTGGTGGCGCGATTGGATGGGCTACTTTAGCAGCTGTAATAACGATTATCTGTAACTTGGCTTCTGGCTATTTTGCTGCAAAATTTGCAGGCATGAAACCTAGAGCCGCCTTTGATATTGGTTTTACATTATCAGCAAGAGGTGAGTTTTCCATTATCATGGCTAATATCGGAAAAGCGGGAAAGCTGCTTCCCGTCATTCAATCTTTTGTAGTCGTGTATGTGCTGATCCTTTCGATTGTTTCACCTTTGTTGACCAAAGAGTCTAGACGCATTTGGAATGGCTTATTTGGCGAAGAGAAAGCGCCTGTTAAGAAAAAGAAAACCTTAAGTGATCTAGAGCTTCAGGCAAAAAATGATTAAGCTAAACTTTAGTTTAGCTTAATCCTCATATCCAAAACTTTTCAAATAATTTTTCTTGCTTCTCCAATCGGGAATTACTTTGACAAAAAGTTCTAAAAATACTTTTCCGTCAATAAATTCTTCAATGTCCTTGCGGGCATAAGTACCCACTTTTTTAATCATTTCTCCGGCTTTCCCGATAATGATGTTTTTCTGTGAATCTCGTTCCACAATAATTTCAGCAGCGATGCGGGTGATTTTAGCTTCTTCTTTGTAAGAGGTGACAATAACCTCCGTGCTGTATGGGATTTCTTTATCGTATAGTTTAAAAATCTTTTCTCTGATCATTTCCGAAACAAAAAACCGAACGGATTTATCCGTCAGCTCGTCTTTCTCATAATACGGAGCATGCTCTGGCAGATTCGATTTAATGTAATCCAAGATTCCATCTGTTCCGTAGCCTAGCAAAGCGGAGATTGCAAAAATTTGCTCTGGATTAACCGTCTCTTTCCAATAATCATATTTTGCTTTGACATCTTCCTCTGTCGATTTATCCATCTTATTGATGATCACGATTACCGGAGAACTCGTTTTTCTTAGTTTCTCCAACACATCATTCTCATCGTAGCGTTCGTTGATATCTGTAACGAATAAAATAATGTCCGCATCAATTAATGAGCCTTGGACAAAACTCATCATCGATTCCTGTAAAGAATAATTTGGTTTTATAACACCTGGAGTGTCCGAAAAAACGATTTGAATGTCTTCTTCGTTATAAATTCCAATAATTCGGTGACGGGTGGTTTGGGCTTTGGGAGTAATGATTGACATCTTCTCACCGACTAACGCGTTCATTAGCGTAGACTTACCTGCGTTAGGCTTTCCGATGATACTGACGAATCCTGCTTTATGCGACATTTTCTGATTTTTATTTGTTTTACAAAGAAACAAATTATATCTTTGTGCTCCAATAAAAGGATAAGCAATTCGCGTTAAACACCAAAAAATAACGCATTTTAAAATATATTGCGGGATGGAGCAGTTGGTAGCTCGTCGGGCTCATAACCCGAAGGTCATCAGTTCGAGTCTGGTTCCCGCTACTAAACAAGTCAACTTCGGTTGACTCAACAATATTTAAAATACATTGCGGGATGGAGCAGTTGGTAGCTCGTCGGGCTCATAACCCGAAGGTCATCAGTTCGAGTCTGGTTCCCGCTACTAAATCAAGCCTCTTTCGAGAGGCTTTTTTTATTGCCTAAATTTTTCGGTATATTTAATTGATATTTTTGTTCCAACATGAATGCGCATAATACAATATCCTTGCTGAATGATGATCATAAGCTAATTTTTTTGATATATGGAACATTCAAAATTCTCAAGACTTATCCTTGTTTTTTATTTCGGGTTTTTATTTTATTCGATAGGTGCATTGGCAATCGAAAATGACGTAAACTACAAAAGCTGGTATTTTATCGGCAATACTGAATTTAAAAAATACCATATCGAGTTAGAAAAACTATTAAAATTATATCTTTTCCTTCCTTTGGGATTTACCCTTTTATTGAATGTTTTTTTGCTGTTTATGAAATTGGCACGAAGCTTTAAGACTCTTTTTCTGATATCCTTTTTTTTGCTTCTTTTCATACTTATTTTTTCGGTTTTGGTTCAAGTTCCTATCCATGTCCAACTACAAAATGAATACCGTGTCGAAACTTTGAACTTGTTGATTTCCAATCATCAAACCTTCAGGCTGATTCCAACACTATTTTTGGCAATGGTGAATTTGATTATTCTGTATAAATATTTAACTAGAAAGTAGGGCCTATTCTCAATCCAATATTCTTTTAATTCATTAAACTTAATTCTTTTAAGTTAGTCGAAATAATAAAACTAAGTTTATGATTAACCCTAAAAATTCAAAGACAATGAAAAGAATATTTTCCATGTCGTTTATTGCTGTTATCTTTTTGACGTTCGGTGGCTGTGCCGCGGCTAGAATGGAATCGGTATTAAATAGTTCCAATGTGAAGCCTGGAATGTCCAAGGAAGAAGTGATTAAGGTCGTAGGCAAGCCGAGTCGAGTAAGTTTTTATTATAACGATAAAAATCAGCTAGTGGACGAGCAGTTTTATATTGATAGGGTGTTAAGAATGAGTATGTGGTATGAAGTGACATCAAGGCTGACCTATGTTAACGACCGGCTAGTTCAAAGTGATGTTGTAGACGAACGTAGGGAAAGAGAACCAAGGTCTAGGTTTTAACATAACAGATGGGGAGTCGGAATACCAAATGTCAGATTTTAGCTGATTTTTCTTGACGGAGCTTTAGTGAAAAAGTATCAATTCTGATAATTGTGAAATCTATAGTAGTAGTTTAGCTTTTGAAAAAAATGATAAATTATGTAACTTTATGTGATTAGTTCAATTCTCAATGATTATGGAACACTCAAAAGATATTTTATTAGGCGAGCACTTTGAAGAATTTGTCGATAGCCAAATTTCCGAAGGACGTTATTCGAACATGAGTGAAGTTATCCGAGCAGGATTAAGATTGTTAGAAGAGGAGGAAAATAGAATTTTGGATTTAAAGAGTTCAATTCAGGAGGGATTTGATAGCGGTTTTGCAGAGGACTTTGATCCAATAGCGCACCTAAATACTTTGAAAACTGATTTGAAGAAAGGTGAATAATTATCTCTTTACTAATAAAGCTGTCAAAGACCTATCAAATATATATACGTATACTTTTAAGAAATGGTCGGAAGCTCAAGCCGATAAATATTACCATGAAATAATCTTATGCTGTCAGAAAATAGCGAATAATCCACCAATTGGGAGAAGGTATAAAAATATTCATCCAGATGTTTTGGGTTACTTAATAAATAAACACATCATTTTTTATTCCATAATTTCAGATCGAGAAATTCAGATAATACGGATTTTGGGAGCTATTATGGATTTGAAATATAGAATAAATGAATAGAAATCCCTTAAAATATGCAAGTTAAGGGATTTTTTAATTTCTATAATTCTTTGATATGTTTGTAGTTAGATTTAATCGTTTCCCAAACTTCATCCATTTTTCCGCCGAGCATTAGTTTTGTCATGGATTGCGTCATTCCTTTGACTTGTTCCCATTCAACCTTTGGTGGCATAGCCAATGCATTCGGATTCGTGAAAATATTTACCAATACGGGGTCGGGATGATTTAGCGCGTCCAAGATGGCGGGTTCGACTTCGTTCGGTTTTTGTACATTGACACCTCGGAAGCCCATTGCGGCAGCAACCATTGCAAAATCGGGGTTAATCATGTCAGTTTCATTATCTGGCAATCCCGCAACCTCCATTTCTAGTTTCACCATGCCTAAAGAACGATTGTTAAAAACAATAATCTTGATTGGAAGATTGTATTGTTTTATGGTTGCTAAATCGCCCAACAACATCGAAAGACCGCCGTCACCACACATTGCAATAATTTGACGTTCTGGATGAGCTAATGCGGCGCCAATAGCCATTGGCATCGCGTTGGCCATAGAACCATGGTTGAACGAGCCTAAAAGCTCGCGTTGACCCGTGTCTGTAATAAAGCGCGCGCCCCAAACGCAGCTCATCCCAGTGTCAACAGTGAAAATCGCATTTCGTGCAACAAGCTTATCCAATGTGTGCGCAACAAATTCAGGTTGGATTGCATTTTCTTCGCCTTGATCTTCGATAAAGGATTGCATGTGACTTTTGGTTTTCTCATGCATTTCCAGATGTTTTTGAAGAAATTTATCGCTTTCCTTTTTATTGAGCAAAGGGATTAAGGCGGTTAACGTGTCTTTGATATCACCGCAAGCAGCGAAGTCTATTTTTCCTCGACGGCCTAAGCGATGCGCGTTAATGTCAATTTGAATTATCGTACAATCCGCTGGAATAAATTTGTCATATGGGAAATCTGTTCCCAATAGCAAGATTACATCTGAGTCATGCATGCTATGATAAGCAGCGGGCTGACCAAGTAATCCAGTCATGCCAATTTCGTAGGGGTTGTTATACTGAATGCCCATTTTAGCCCGAAAAGAATAGCCAACTGGAGCTTGAAGAGTTTCAGCAAGAGCAATAACTTCTTGTCTAGCATCTTTTGCGCCGATCCCACAAAAAATGGTGGTTGAATCGGAATCATTTAATAGCTGGGCAATTTCTGCTAATTCTTTGTTGTTCGGTCTGACGATTGGGTTTGTAAAGAAAAACTTTTCTGCGTTGTTTCCTGTTTTTGCATCCATTTCCGACACATCGCCTGGCAAGCCAATCACAGCAACATCTTTCTGTGAAATCGCATGCTGAATGGCCGTCTGAATTACTCTCGGAGCTTGCTCAGCAGTCGTGATCAATTGGTTATAACAGCTGCAGTCGTCAAATAATTTATAAGTATTTGTTTCTTGAAAATAATCCATACCCATCTCGATGGTGTTGATGGTCGAAGCAATCACAATCAAGGGGACATGGGAACGATGGGCATCATATACTCCATTGATCAAATGCACATGTCCGGGTCCGCAGGATCCAGCACAGCAGGCAATGCCATCTAATTCGGCTTCAGCAGCTGCGGCATAAGCTCCAACTTCTTCATGCCGTACATGTATCCATTTCAGTCTTCCGTCTTTGCGGACAGCATCGTTTAAATAATTTAGGCTATCACCTGTGACGGCATATATTCGTTTAACTCCAGCTTCGACTAGATAATCTACTAATTGTTCTGCTATTATTTTACCCATGATAATCTGTTTGTTAGTAAAACAATACGGAGATAATTTAGTTTCAGAAGATTTAATTGAATGGTAAAATTGTGACAAAAAAAAGCTGGAGATAACTCTCCAGCCAATCGGTTTTAGTAAATACGTATTATTATACAGCGTAGCTAACAGCTTTATCTTTGGATTCCAATTCTGAAAAGCCCATTAAAAACTCATCAACTTTGCGTGCGCATTCGCGTCCTTCAGAAATTGCCCAAACAACTAGGGATTGACCGCGGCGCATATCGCCTGCAGCAAATACCTTGTTTACCGAAGTTTGGTAGTCGCCTTCTGTTGCCAATACATTGCCTCGCACATCAAACTCGACTCCCAACTGTTCTAATAAACCTTGTTGTTGCGGATGCAAAAATCCCATTGCAAGCGTTACCAATTCGCAAGGAATTTCCCGTAAAGAGCCTTCTACTTCTTTGAATTTTGTTGGTCTGCCTAAATGGTCAGTTTCCCATTCCAAGTCAACGATTAAAGCTGCGCGCAGATTTCCTTCATCGTCTCCTAAAAATTCTTTTGTGCTGATGCTCCAATGGCGTTGACAGCCTTCTTCATGAGAAGTGGTTGTCTTTAACAACATAGGATAGGTTGGCCAAGGCATGCCGTCTGTCCTTTTTTGAGGAGGCTGTGGCATAAGCTCAAATTGCGTTACCGATTTGGCACCATGACGGTTCGATGTTCCTACACAATCGGAACCCGTATCGCCACCACCAATAACTAACACATTCTTGCCTGTCGCCAAAATATCTTGCTCTTCAAAAGTCGATAATCCAACACGTTTGTTCTGTTGCTTCAAAAATTCCATCGCATAATGAACGCCTTTCAATTCTCTTCCTTTGATTGGCAAATCACGTGGAATTGTTGATCCTCCTGCTAAAACAATTGCATCGAAATCCTTTAATTCAGCAGCAGGAACATTTTTGCCAACTTCGGCATTGGTCCGAAATTCAATGCCCGACGCTTTCATCACATCGACCCTGCGGTCGATCACTGTTTTCTCTAATTTGAAATCAGGGATTCCATAACGCAATAATCCACCGACTTTATCATCTCTTTCGTAAACAACCACATCATGGCCCGCTTTATTTAATTGCGCCGCGGCGGCCAATCCAGCAGGGCCAGATCCTACAACAGCTACTTTTTTACCTGTTTTCAGGTAAGTGCTGCTGGCTTTCACATACTCATTTCGAAAAGCGATTTCGATAATGTGTTTTTCGATTTCCTCGATGGCAACTGGTGATTTGTTGATGCCTAAAACACAGGCCGCTTCACAAGGTGCTGGACAAATTCTTCCTGTAAATTCTGGAAAGTTATTTGTTGAAATCAATATTTGGTAAGCTTCTTCCCATTTGCCATCGTAGACGGCATCATTGAATTCAGGAATGACATTGCCCAAAGGGCATCCTGAATGACAAAAAGGAATACCGCAATTCATGCATCGCGCCGATTGATCATGCAATTGCTCGGCGCTATATTCTTTTACAAACTCTTGGTAATTCTGTACCCGAGCATCAGCCTTTTCTTTTTGAGGAAGGGCTCTATCAAATTCTAAAAATCCTGTTGGTTTTCCCATTTTTATATTCTCCTTCCGATTAAGCGACTACTAATTTTTTGTTCAATACATTTTTGTATTCACGAGGGAATACTTTGATAAATCTATTTTTCTCTGCAGACCAATTATTCAGAATGAAATTTGCAATTTCACTGTTGGTCAGATGAATGTGTCTTTTCAGCAATGTGATGATTGCTGTTTCATCTTCTGCTTGCAATGGATCTAAGTCGACCATTTCTTGATTGCAGTTTTCAGAGAATGTGCCATTCACATCATAAATCCAAGCCAATCCACCGCTCATTCCGGCAGCAAAATTCCGTCCGGTCGCACCTAAAATCAAGGCTCTTCCACCCGTCATGTATTCACAGCCATGGTCTCCAATGCCCTCAACAACTGCTGTCGCGCCTGAATTACGAACAGCAAAGCGTTCGCCCGCCATTCCGTTGATGAATAAATGTCCGGACGTTGCACCGTAAAGTGCCACATTTCCAATAATGATGTTGTCCTGTGCTGTTAACGGACTGTCTTCTGTAGGATAAATTGCCAGTTGAGCACCAGAAAGTCCTTTTCCAACATAATCGTTCGCTTCACCTTCCAATTCAAAGGAAATTCCTTTTGTCGCAAATGCGCCAAAAGATTGTCCAGCAGAACCTTCAAACTTAAAGTTGATGGTGTTGTCTGGCAGACCTTCAGCTCCATAAACTTTGGATATTTCATTGGATAGCAAGGTTCCGATCGTACGGTCTGTATTTTTGACATGGAACGTTCCGAATACTGGGGTTTTTGTGTCCAAAGCATTTTTAGCTTGTTTCAACAATCCCCAATCTAAAATCATTCCTAAGCCATGGTCTTGCTCTTGTGTGTTGTGCAATGTTTCTGAAAGTTCCTGACGTGAAACATACAAGATTTTAGAGAAATCGATTTTGGATGCTTTCCAATGGTCGATGTTTTCGCGTTTCTTTAAGAATTGTGCGCGTCCCACCATTTCATTGATGGTGCGGAAACCCAATTCAGCCATGGTCTCACGAATCTCTTCAGCTAAAAATCCGAACAGATGTACAATGTCTTCCGGTTTTCCGGTAAACAGTTTCTGAAGCTCAGGGTCTTGTGTAGCTACGCCTACAGGACAGGTGTTCAAATGACATTTGCGCATCATGATACATCCGCCTGCAATCAATGCTGCTGTTGCAACTCCCCATTCTTCCGCTCCCAATAAGGTGGCGATAACAATATCCCGTCCAGTTTTCATTTGGCCATCGGCCTGAAGAACTACGCGGCTTCTTAATTTATTCTGTACTAATGTCTGATGTGCTTCGGCTAAACCTAATTCCCAAGGCAGCCCTGCATGCTTAACAGAACTGATCGGTGAGGCGCCTGTTCCGCCATCGTAACCTGCGATTAAAATCACATCGGCATGTGCTTTTGCAACTCCAGCAGCGATGGTTCCAACACCAGCTTTCGAAACTAATTTTACATTGATTCTTGCTGCACGATTTGCATTTTTCAAATCGAAAATCAATTGTGCTAAATCCTCGATGGAATAAATATCGTGATGCGGAGGTGGCGAAATCAAACCAACACCTGGCGTTGAGTGTCTCAATCGAGCGATAAACTCATTCACTTTGTGACCTGGCAACTGTCCGCCTTCTCCGGGTTTTGCACCTTGGGCCATTTTAATCTGAATTTCATCCGCTTCAGTCAAGTAATGTGAAGTCACTCCGAAACGTGCCGAAGCTACTTGCTTAATTGCCGAGCGCATGGAATCGCCATTTGGCAAACGTTCAAAACGGATCGCATCTTCACCGCCTTCTCCTGTATTGCTTTTTGCTCCGATACGGTTCATTGCGATGGCTAACGTGCTATGCGCTTCTGTCGAGATCGACCCTAAAGACATCGCGCCTGTCGCAAAACGTTTCATAATGCTTTTTGCAGATTCCACTTCGTTTAATGGAACTGGTGTTCTGTGTTTCGCGAAATCCAATAATCCCCGCAAGGTGAACATGTGCTCTTTTTGATTATTGATCAATGAAGCGTATTTTTTGTAGGACTCAAAATCATTGTTCCGGCAAGCCTGTTGCAATAAATGAACCGTTTGCGGATTCCATAAGTGACCTTCGCCACGGCGTTTCCACTGATAAATTCCACCTTCAGGAAGCAAGCTTTTTTCTACTCGGGCATTGCTGAAAGCACCATAATGCTTCGCTAAAACCTCTTTCGCAATATCGTCCAATTCTAAACCGCCGATTCTGGAAACCGCTCCACAGAAATATTTATCTACTACGGATTGGTCGATGCCCAATACTTCGAAAATCTGCGCACCGTGATAAGACTGCAAAGTAGAGATTCCCATTTTCGAGAAAATCTTCAGAAGCCCAGCACAGATTGCTTTTACATAATTTTTCTTAAGCTCTTCCCAATTTAGATCAGTTTCTAAATGACCCTGTTCTTTCATTGTGCGGATACTCGCCAATGCCATGTACGGATTGATTGCGGTAGCACCAAATGCCAGTAAACATGCAAAATGATGGACCTCCCAAACATCTCCAGCTTCGACAACCAAACCTACAGCGCCACGATTTCCCGTTTTGATCAGGTGGTGATGAACTGCAGATACAGCTAATATGGAAGGAATCGGTGCATGTTGTGAATCGATCGCTCGATCTGATAAAATAATCACTTCGAAACCATCGCGTACGGCGTCATCTGCATAACGGCATAAACGTTCGATACCAGCATCTAAACTGCCTGCTTTGCCATCAGCTTTAAAATATAACTGCAATGTTTTTGCTTGGAAAACGCCTGTATCGATAGAACGCAATTTCTCCAGCTCGCTGGAAGTCAAAATCGGATGTTCTAAGGTTACACAATGACAGAATTTTTTATCCTCAATTAGGATGTTTCCTGCATTTCCTATAAAAGTCGCCAAACTCATGACCAAACGTTCGCGAATTGGATCGATTGGCGGATTGGTAACTTGTGCGAAAAACTGCTTAAAATAACTTGATAAATGTTGAGGTTGTTCGGACAAGACCGCTAAAGGAACATCCGTTCCCATAGAGCCGATGGGCTCGTAGCCAGTCAATGCCATCGGCGTTAAGATGGTTTCCAAATCTTCTCTGGAATAGCCAAAAGCCTGCTGGTATTTGAAAACCGATTCTTTAGATAGATAGGTGTAAGTGACCCTCGGTTTTTCCAATTCCTCCATGCGGATTTTGTAATTGTCCAACCATTCGCCGTAAGGCTGCTGTGTAACTAAATGTCCCTTGACCTCTTCGTCAGAACGGATAATTCCAGCTTCCATGTCAACAACGAATATTTTTCCGGGTTGCTGACGTCCTTTTTTAATAATCAGACTTTCTGGAATTGGCAATGCGCCAGCTTCAGAAGCTACGACTACGCGGTCATCCGATGTGATTGCATAGCGCAAAGGTCTCAAGCCATTGCGGTCTAAGGTCGCGCCAATTGTTTTTCCGTCTGTAAAACACAAAGCTGCCGGTCCGTCCCAAGGTTCCATAAGCGTCGCATGGTATTCATAAAACGCTTTTTTCAACGGATCCATTTGGGTATTTCCGTCCCAAGCTTCGGGAACTAACATCAGCATCACGTGCGGAAGGCTTCTGCCACAATGCAAAAGCAATTCGACCACGTTATCCAGGCAAGCTGAATCCGATTGTCCGCGATCGACTACTGGCAATAATATTTCCATTTCATCTTCCGTAAAATAAGGCGATGAAAGGGCACGCATGCCTGCGTAGAACCAGTTTAAATTTCCTGTCAGCGTATTGATTTCCCCATTATGCGCGATGATGCGGAATGGCTGCGCCAATGACCACGAGGGAAATGTATTGGTCGAGAAACGCGAATGCACTAGACCGAAAGCCGAAACAACGCGAGGATCTTTTAAGTCCTCGAAATATGTTCCAACTTGGTAAGTGGTTAATTGACCTTTATAAATAATTGTTTTACAAGAAAGCGATGCCATGTACAATGGCAAAGGATATTCCTGGTGTAGTTTTATCTTTTGAATAATCAATCGTCTCAACACAAATAATTTGCGTTCGAATTCTTCCGTGTTTTTGATGCCTTCTGGGCGGGAGACAAAAAACTGGACGATTTCAGGCTCAGCGCTTAAGGCTGTTGGCCCGATGCCTTCTCTATTGACTGGAACCGTTCGGAATCCTAAGAACTTCATATTTCTTTCCGAAGTCGCTTCGATAATTGTATCTCTACAAATCTTATTCAATGCTTCTTCCTTGGGCAGAAACAGCATTCCAGTTCCGTAATATCCGGGCTCTTCTAATTGTATTCCTAAAGAAATACATTCTTCCCACAAAAACTCGTGGGGCAATTGAATCATTATTCCGGCTCCATCTCCTGATTCTGGATCACAACCGCAAGCTCCGCGATGCTCCATGTTTTCCAACATGGTTAAAGCATCCCTAACTTGCTGATGAGATTTGTTGCCTTTGATATGGGCTACAAAACCTACACCGCACGCATCGTGTTCAAAATTAGGATCATAAAGTCCTGCAGCGCTCATTCCTTCATTTATCATTACTAAAAAATCTTTTTGGAAATGCTAATATAGCAATAAAAATAATTTTATATTATGTTTTTTGTAATTTATAATCATTCCTTTTAATTTATTTGTAATGATAAACTCCAAAAATCGATGATTTTGTATTTAAAAGATATTCTGTTGAAAATTTCATAATGCAATGCTTACCTTTGTATTTAACCTTTTTGTATGCTGATTAACAGAATAGAGATTTATAGATTAAGCATTCCTATGGAGCCATTTGTCATTGCGACAGGGACTATGGATTATGCACAAAATACCTGTGTGAAAATTTATACCGACTCTGGCTTAGAGGGTACTGGCGAATGTTCTGCCTTTCCGATGATTGTCGGTGAAACCCAAGACACCTGCATCGTGCTGGCGAAGGAATTTGCAAAACTATGGAAGGGAAAAGATCCTTTAAAAATTGATGATCGGATGGGCGAATTGGATTTGTTTATCGCCGGAAATACAACCATCAAATCTGCGTTCGAGATGGCATTGTTTGATCTGGCGGCGAAGCATGCGAATTTACCCTTGTACAAATTCTTGGAAGGTGCAGTCCGTGAAATTACGACCGATATTACGGTCGGCATCAGCTCTGCTGAAGAAATGGCAACGAAAGCCTTGGCTTTCAAAGAGAATGGTGCAGAGATATTGAAAGTGAAGTTAGGCAAACAGCCTGCCGACGATATCGAGCGCATCAAAGCAATACGAAAGGCAGTCGGTTTTGATATTCCGATTCGCATCGATGCGAATCAAGGCTGGTCTTTTGAACAGGCAATTGAAGCTTTGCAAGGCATGGAAGCCTATAAAATCCAATTCTGCGAACAACCTATGCGCACGTACAACGACCATTTGCTGCCGCAATTACGGACAGAAACGATTATTCCGATTATGGCCGATGAGTCGGTCTATTCACATCATGATGCAGACAGAATCTGCAGGACAGATGCGTGCGACTACATCAACATCAAGTTTTCAAAATCGGGAGGCATTCGCAAAGCGCTGAAAATCCAAAACGTCGCTTCTCAGTATGGTGTGCATTGCATGATTGGAGGAATGCTGGAATCCCGATTGGCGCTGACGGCCAAAGTGCATTTTGCTTACGCGGCCCCAAACGTCAAATTTTTCGATATGGATACCTGCATGATTGGACATTTGGAAGATCCAGTTCAGGGAGGTGTGCAATTTGATGGCTATAAAATTGTGCTTCCGGAAGCGATCGGCATTGGCGCGTCTATAAAGGAGAGCTTTCTGCAGCAATGCGAAAAATGGGAACTGTAAATAGTAGTTTTTTTTCTTACTAATTAAGGTTAATTTGGCGGTCTCTATTTGATATGGCAAAGATTGATATACATACGCTAGCTGAGGTCTTGAATATTTCTACATCCACGGTTTCGAGGGCATTTAGAAATACAAATGACATTAATCCCGAAACAAGGAAGCGCATTCTGGAAAAGGCAGCTGAACTAAATTATCAGCCTAACCATTATGCCAGCAATTTGCGGGAGCAAAAAAGCAAGACCATTGCGGTGATTATTCCCGAATTGGCCAATAATTATTTCTCGCAGATTATTCAGGGCGTAGAGAAGGTTGCGAAAACGGCGGGCTATCACATTCTGATTTTTGTAACCGACGATGATATTCAAAAGGAACGGGAATTTATGCGAAGCCTGTCGAATGGCCGTGTTGATGGCGTGGTGATGTCGGCTTCGGGAGAAGCGACCGACCATAGCTACCTAAATAATATCGAGAGTTTTGGATTTCCATTGATCCTGTTCGATCGGATTTATGAGGAAGTGGGTGTCCCGAAAATTATTACCGATGATTACAACAGCAGCTACCACGCCACTCAGCATTTGATTGATAATGGCTGCGAACGCATTGCGTACCTAGTGGTGAATAAAGAGCAGTCGATTGGTAAAACCCGTATGCAAGGTTATGTCGATGCGCTAAAGAAAAATAGAATTCCGATCCGGAAGCGTTTGATTGTGGATTGCACAAATTCGTATGAAGAAAATGCGGTCATCATTGAGCACATGATTGAAGTCAATCATCCTGACGGAATCTTGGCTTCGGTGGAGCGCCTTGCATTTTCCACGTATCAAGTCTGTCAATCAATGAAGCTTCAAATCCCTCAAGACATTAAAATCGCAGCGTTTTCAAGTCTCGAAATTGCATCTTTATTAAATCCACCATTAACCACAATAAAACAGCCAGCCATTAAAATAGGAGAGAAGGCTGCGTCTTTATTATTGGAAAAGCTCGCTGATGAAAACCCTAAGCAAACTCATCAGGAATTTGTGCTGGAGTCGGAGCTAATGATTAGAGATTCTTCTTTGAAAGGAAGCTATTAAGAGCAAGGAATAAGGAGTAAGGAACAAGGAGTAAAGAATAGGGGTTTTTATGCGTTTAATCATAAACTATTCCTAACTCAGTATTTTTTACTTTGAAAAACAGGGATTTACGAAGATGTCACAGAGTTTTTGAGGATCCGAATCTTTGCACCTCATGAAGAGCAACTATCGTAAAAATTCTTTCTCTGTGTCTTTTGTGCCTGTTCCGAGTCCTCTGCGGTCTTTAAACGTTAAAAGCCTTCCTGCTTTCTAGATTTTTTACTCTTTACTTTTTAATTTTTTCTTCGGAAATCCATAGCGTGGTAACAGCGGCGAGAAGCATAAATACGCCAGCCATAGTCAGGGAGTAAATTGCTTGTCCCTGAAAGATATGCTTGACAATCCAACCACCGAAAAAACCATTTACAATTTGTGGCAACGTAATAAAGAAATTAAATATCCCCATATACAGACCCATTTTTCGTGCTGGCAACGCATTCGCCAATAAAGCATAGGGCGTAGCCAAAATACTTGCCCAAGCAATACCAACAGCAATCATCGGTATAAACAACAGGTTTTTATCTTCAATAAAAAGCATCGAGATAAAACCCAATCCGCAGATCGCAAGGGATAGAAAATGTGTTTTCTTCTTTCCAAATTTCCGATAGAAAAAAGGCAGGCATAACGCCATTGCGGTAGCAACAACATTATACACTCCAAATAAAACCCCAGTCAGGTTTCCGGCATCGGCATATGCGGCAGACGAGGTGTCGGATGTCGGTAATTTGTAGATATGCTGCGCAATGGCGGGCGTCGTAAATACCCACATGGAGAACAACGCGAACCAAGAGAAAAATTGCACAAGCCCCAGCTGTTTCATGGTTTTGGGCATGTTTTTGAAGTCTTTCAGAACCAGCATAAAACCTTTTTGTTCTTCTTTTATTTCTTCTGAAACCACCTCATCGAAACTCCTCAATTCTTCAGGGCTATATTCTTTGGTCGATATAACTGTCCAGATGATCGCTAATAAAAGGATGGCAGCGCCTACATAAAAAGACCAGATCACGTTTTGAGGCACAAAACCTTCATCGGCTGTTTTTGAAATGCCTAAATATTCTGAAAAGATAAAAGGAAGAAATGATCCAATAATTGCGCCCGCACCAATAAGAAAAGTCTGCATTGAAAATCCCTGTCCATGCTGTTCTTTGGGTAGATTATCCGCAACCAAAGCACGGAAAGGTTCCATCGAAACATTAAAAGCAGCGTCCATAATCATCAGCATGCCCGCCCCGATCATCAATGGGGGTAAGATAGCCGTAAACAAAGCGGCGTTTGGCATAAGGGCGAGCGAGATGGCAGCGATCAGTGCTCCAGCCAAAAAGAAAGGTCGTCGCCTGCCCAGCTTAGTCCAGGTACGGTCGCTGTAATAACCCACAATCGGCTGTATGATCATCCCGCTCAGCGGCGCTGCTAACCAGAATAAAGATAAATGTTCGACATCTGCTCCAAACGTCTGTAAGATGCGGGAGGCATTTCCGGTCTGTAAAGCAAAACCAAATTGAATTCCTAAGAACCCAAAACTCATGTTGAAAATTTGAAGCCTAGTAAGCCTAGGTTTTTTGGAATATGTCTTTTGAAGCATGATTTAAAATTGGTGATTTAAATGTACTATAAATATCAATCAATTGCATTTATCCTCAATAGAAAAAGTGTAATAAATGACCTCGCTTTACGAAGCGAATTTCATCAATAATTTTGTTTATACATCAATAATAAGAAGAATTTTCGATAAACTCCGAGAACGTTCCCGAAAAAATAAATTATTTTTCACCAAGAAATTCTGAAAATCAATTTTTTATTAAATTGATTTTCAGAATTTTAAAAAATAAAAATAGCGATTTTTAATCTTGAAAAATATTTTATAATTTTTCTTTTTTTTGTGAAAACTCTATTTTACCTTAGTCATGTTGTCTAATACGATGGCAGCATTACCAATTTTATAAACAAAAAATTCTAGTGTATGATCAGAATTTACTCATTAGCCAAACTTGGCTTTTTAACAAGTTTTCTGCTAATTTCATTCTTCAGTTTTGGCCAGCAAAATGTCTTAAAGGGGCGTGTGACGGACGAAAGCAAAGTTGGGATTTCAGGGGCGACCATCAGTGTATTGGGCACAAGCATTTCGACATCATCGGATGCGGAGGGTAACTATACATTAACAGGTTTGACAGCCGGTGACCATTTGGTTTCCGCTTCGTTCATCGGTTATTCCAATAGCCAACTGAATGTCAAGATTCCAACCTCAACTAATTTAGATTTTATTCTTTCTTCGAATGATCAAGAGATTGGCGAAGTTGTCGTGATCGGTTACGGAGCTGTAGACCGCAAAATGGTAACAGGTTCGGTGTCTACCGTACAATCAAAAGATTTTCAGAAAGGTGCGATTACTTCTCCTGACCAATTGATTCAAGGGAAAGTTGCTGGAGTTTCGGTCACATCGAATGGAGGAGCACCAGGCGCAGGAAGCACGATTCGCGTACGCGGGGGAGCATCATTGACAGCTTCCAATAATCCTTTGATCGTAATCGATGGCAACCCATTAAACGGCGACAACATCAGCGGGGCTTCGAACCCATTGGCGTTGATCAATCCAAATGATATCGAAACGATGACTGTCTTGAAGGACGCGAATGCAACAGCGATTTACGGTTCAAGAGCGTCAAATGGAGTGATTTTGATTACCACAAAAAGCGGAAAAATAGGCCGTTTAAAAGTTGGCGTTTCTTCGGTTAACAGCTTAGCTACAATTGCCAATAAGATTGATGTGCTTACAGCTGATCAGATCAGGGAATATGTCAATACCTATGGAAACGATACGCAAAAAGATTTATTGACCGATTACAACACTGATTGGCAAGATGCGATTTATCAAAATGCCTTTGCATCGGACAATAACTTTACGTTTTCGGGCGGAGTGGCAAACATGCCTTACCGCATATCATTAGGCTATATTGAGCAAGCCGGAACGTTGAAAACGGATTATTTGAAGCGCGCAACATCAGGTTTAAATATTTCTCCGAAATTTTTCGACAACCACCTGAAGTTTGATCTGAACGTTAAAGGAACTATTACGAACAATACATTCGCGAATACGGCAGCTATTGGGTCGGCGATTGCTTTTGATCCAACAAAACCTATTTACGATGAAACCAGTCCTTACGGTGGATATTTTGAATGGCAAGAGGGCGCTGTTCCTGACCCTTTGTCCCCAAGAAATCCTTTAGCACAACTAGAATTGTATAGCAACCGTGCGGAAACAAACCGCAGTTTAGGTAATCTTCAGATGGATTATTCATTTCATTTCTTGCCAGAATTGCATATCAACGCCAACATTGGTTATGATGTGGTAAAAGGCTGGGGAGCGACGTATATTCCTGAAAATGCAGCTTCAAATTTTGCTAATAAAGGAAAGTTCCAACGCTACAGAGAAACACAGAACAATAACTTTTTTGAAGCTTATTTGAACTATACGAAAGATATTTCATCGATTAATAGCAACATTAACGTAACAGCAGGTTATGGATATTACGATAACAAAAGGACACCTTATAACGAAATCGAATACAATGCTTTAGGCAATGTGTTGGTGACGCCAAACTTTCCTTTCGTTGTGGAGCAAAATAAATTATTGTCTTATTATGGCCGTTTGATCTATTCGTTTTCGGACAAATACATTCTTTCGGGAACGATTCGTACGGATGGTTCTTCCAAATTTAACCCAGAAGGACGTTGGGGTATTTTCCCGTCTGCAGGTTTGACTTGGCGCATCAAAGGGGAAAACTTCTTAAAAGATAACGATGCGGTCTCTGATTTAAAATTAAGGGTGAGTTATGGTGAAACTGGTAATAAGGACGGTATTGCAAACTACAGCTATTTGCCTAATTACTATTTGAGCACAGCTCAAAGTCTTTACCAAATGGGCAATACGTTCTACAATGTATATACGCCAATTGCTTATGATGAAAACCTAAAATGGGAGTCTACAGCAACAACAAATATAGGTTTGGATTATGGATTTTGGGGTGGAAGAATTTTTGGTAGCATCGATGCTTACCAAAAGAAAACCAGGGATCTTTTAGCGACCGTTACCATTCCGGTAGGAACAAATTTCAGCAACCAATTATTGACGAATGTAGGTAATATGGAAAACCGAGGAATTGAAGGAAGCATTAATATTCAAGCAGTAAAATCAGAAAATTTCAATTGGGATTTAGGATTTAACCTGACATACAACGAAGCGAAAGTGACTAATTTGACATTGAATGACAATCCAGGTTTCCAATTAGCAGCCAGAGGTATTTCTGGAGGAACAGGAAATCAGATTCAATACCATTCTGTCGGTTTAGCGCCCTACCAATTCTATGTGTACAAGCAAGTGTATGATCAATCGGGTAAACCTTTGGAAGGCGTTTATGAAGATTTAAATGGCGACGGCTTGATTACTCCATCCGATATGTATTATTATCAGCAACCTGCACCAAAATACATGATGGGTTTTACGACTTCATTGAACTACAAGAAAATCACATTGAGTACCGTTTTAAGAGCTAATCTTGGAAACTACGTGTATGATAACGTGTCTTCTGGAAATGGCGTTGGACGAAATATTTTGAATCCATCCGGATTTATCAATAACGCAACCACAGATATCTACAATACGAATTTTGTGAACAATCAATATTCTAGCGATTACTATGTGAAAAATGCATCGTTCTTAAAAATGGATAACATCGGATTGCAATACAATGTGGGCAGTTTGAATAAAGATGGTTCGGTTACATTGATGCTTAGTGCAAATTGTCAGAACGTATTTGTGATCACAAAATACAAAGGCATTGATCCGGAGATTTTTGAAGGTATTGACAACACGTTGTATCCAAGACCTAGAACGTACTCGTTCGGTTTGAATTTTGGTTTTTAATTTTATAAAAGTAAAGAGATGAATTACTTGAAAAAAAATATTGTTATGGGCGCAATGATTATTGCTTCTTTAACCGCTTGTAATAAAGATGTTTTAGATCTTACACCGACGAATGATATTACTGCAGAGCAGGTGTACAAAGATTTTACAGGTTACCAACAAGCTTTCTTAAAAGTATATGGCAGTTTGGTAATGACCGGTGGTGGTGGCCCCGGTGCTACGGATCTTGCAGGAATTGATGCGGGGCAATCTGATTTTTTACGCCTGTATTGGAATATTCAGCAGCTGACGTCGGATGAAACTCTATGCAGCTGGAATGACCCTGGTATTCCGGATATGAATTATGGAACTCCAGACGCTTCGAACATCATGATCCAGGGTATCTACACAAGATGCATTTACACGGTTACTTTAGTCAATGAATTCTTGAGAGAAAGTACGCCAGAAAAATTAGCTGCACGCAATATTTCTCAGACTGCAGACATCGAATCGTTTCGTAACGAAGCACGTTTTATCCGTGCCTATCAATATTGGGTGCTGATGGATTTGTTTGGTAATCCGCCATTTGTTACCGAAGAAAATTTAATCGGAACGACCGCTCCAAATCAGATTATGCGTCCGCAATTATTTGATTACATCGAAACGGAATTGCTGGATTTAGAAACTAAATTGGCAGATCCTAAGAAAAACGAATACGGGCGTGCGGATAAAGCTGCTGTCTGGACTTTGTTATCAAAATTATACCTGAACGCTGAAGTCTACATCGACCAGCCGAAATATACAGAAGCCATTACGTATACGACAAAAGTCATCGGTGGGGGATATGCATTGGCAAGCAGTTATGCCAATTTATTTTTGGAGGACAATTATGCAACCAGCAAAGATGAAATTATTTTCAGCTTGAATTACGATGGTGTGCAGACACAAAATAATGGAGGAACAACCTTTATTATCAATTCGACAATCAATGGAGAGATGATTCCAGCGAATTTTGGTGTGCCGACCGGAGGTTGGGGAGGCAATCGCACAACGAGCACTTTGCCTTTGGCCTTTGGTGATTATTCGGGAGCTACCGATAAACGCGCACAATTTTTCGGCGATAAAATCACGAATGATGATTTGGGAGTTTTTACAGACGGATTGCGCATTACAAAATTTAAAAACATGAAATCTACAGGGCAAGCAGGTGCTTCGCAAGGAGGAACTTTTAGTTCATTGGATTTTCCTTTATTCCGATTGGCGGATGTGTATTTGATGTATGCTGAAGCGGTACTTCGCGGCGGAACTGGAGGTTCATTGGCTCAGGCAATTTCATATGTTAATCTTATTCGTCAGCGTGCTTATGGCAATGCAACTGGAAACATTACGGCGTTGACTTTAGATTTTATTTTGGCAGAACGTTCTAGAGAATTGTATTTCGAAGCGTATCGCCGTACGGATTTGATCCGTTTTGGAAGATTGACTGGTAGCAGTTACATCTGGCCATGGAAAGGTGGTACTTTAGCAGGACGTTCAATTGATGAATATAGAAATCTATTGCCCCTGCCAAATTCGGATGTGATTGCTAATCAAAATCTTACTCAAAATACAGGTTATTAATTTTAGCATTTAAGAAAATGAAAAATAAATTAAACATAAGCGCAATCCTAATCCTATTCATCAGCACATTCTTTGTGTCTTGTGAAAAGGAAGGAGAATTGACGGTGGCGAATTCAGGAACTTCGGGCACGCTAACAGCTTCAGTAAATGCAGTAACAATTGATAAAGCGACGCTCAATGATACCAAAGTAACTTTTACGCTTACGCCTTCAGATTTTGGATTCAAGTCAGGAATCACCTATTCACTAGAATTTGGCTTGAAGGGAACAAGTTTTACACCCTTCAAGGAAGTTGTTTTAGCGAAAGACGTCTTCACACACTCGTTTACGGGTTTGGAATTTAATAACCTAATGTCATCGCTGAACCTACCGCTTGATGCAGATTCGCAAGTGGAAGTACGTTTGAAGTCGGCCTTATCAAGTACGGTGGCCATCTACAGCAGTATAGTAGAAATTACTTCAAGACCGATTCCTTTAACCTCTTGGGTATACGTTCCAGGAGCATATCAAAATTGGGTTCCTGAAACAGCAGATTCACTAGTTTCTATTACTGGCAACGGTATCTATTCAGGAGTTATAGTCTTTACAACAGGTAATTATACATTTAAAATCACACCTCAAAAAAATTGGAATGTTGGCTATGGAGATGGTGGCAATGGCACATTGAGTACTAGCGGTGGCGACTTAACAGCAGTCACAGCAGGTGCTAAATTGGTAACTGTTGATTTGAATACATTGACATATACGATAGACGATGCAGATGTATGGTCTGTTATCGGAGCGGCAGTTCCGGGAAGCAATTGGGACAAAGATGTTGATTTGAAATTTGTCAATGATGGTGCAGGCAACTATGTAGGAAAAATGGATCTAGTGGCTGGAGAATTTAAATTCCGTAAAAACCATGATTGGGGAACAAGCTTAGGAAGTGGAGGATCAGGAACATTAAGTGCTTCGGGAGGAAATTTATCCATTGCAACAGCAGGAAACTATTCCATCTCGATTAATCCAACGACGTTAGTCTATACCTTAACTAAAAACTAAACATTGAATAGCGTGTGATTCTTTTATGAATTGCACGCTTTATAATCCAAAAAACATGAGAGTTTATTTTTTCTTTTTATTCCTTTTCTTCGCTACGCTTTCCTTTGCACAAGTTCAACGCATAGAACCAATGCATTGGTGGGTAGGTATGAAAAACCCGAAAGTGCAATTGTTAGTTTATGGAGAAAACATTGCTGGCTATACTGTTCAAACTGCCTATTCGGGAGTAACTATTGAGAAAGTAAACAAAGTTGAAAATCCAAATTACCTGTTCCTGGATTTAAACATTGCGGAGCAGACAAAAGCCGGACAAGTAAAGTTTGAATTTAATGACGGCAAGGGTAAGAAATTTACGCAAGCATTTGATTTAAAAGCAAGAAGAACTGACCATCTACAGCTTCAAGGTGTCAATACATCAGATTTTATTTATTTGATTATGCCTGATCGTTTTGCGAATGGAAATCCAAAAAATGACCAAGTTAAAGGGATGAATGAGATGGCTGTGCATCGGGATAGCATGTACTCTCGGCATGGAGGCGATTTAGAAGGAGTTACGCAACATTTGGATTATCTGCAGGAGTTGGGTGTGACCGCCATTTGGTTAAATCCTGTATTGACAAACGATCAGCCAAGAACATCGTATCATGGCTACGCCAATACCGAAAACTACCATGTCGATCCACGTTTTGGAGGCAATGAAGCGTATAAGAAACTCATTGACGAAAGTCATAAAAAAGGAATTAAAATTATCCAAGATTTGGTTCACAATCATGTGGGAACGGAACATTTCACAATCAAAGATATGCCCATGAAAGATTGGGTACATCAGTGGCCGACCTACACGAAAACAAATTACCGCGAACAAGTGCAGATGGATCCATATGCAGCTGCTGTGGATAAGACAATTATGGTTGATGGCTGGTTTGACCGCCACATGCCTGATATGAATCAGGAAAATCCGTTCGTCAGAAATTACATTACGCAAAGCCATATCTGGTGGATTGAAGAAGCAGGAATCGATGGTTTTCGTTTAGACACCTACGCTTACAATGATCTGGAATACATGGCCGAATGGGCAAAAGCGATTACAGCGGAATATCCTAAAATGACTTATTTCGGGGAAACATGGGTACATGGAGTGCCAAATCAAGCATTTTTCACCAAAGGAAATAAAATCAATCAAGGAATAGATACAGAATTGCAAGGGGTTACAGATTTTCAGACCTATTGGTCTATAAACGATGCTTTGAATGGAAAGTCCGGGTGGATGGAAGGTTTAACCCGTATGTACAATACTTTAGCAAGCGACTATTTATATGAAGATGCTACGCGCAATGTTGTGTTTTTGGACAACCACGATTTAAGTCGGTATTATTCTGTAATTGGGGAAGATTTTGAACGCTATAAATCGGGAATTGCTTGGTTATTGACCACGCGCGGTATTCCTCAGTTTTATTATGGCACTGAAATTCTGATGAAGAATTTTGCAGATCCTGACGGAAAAGTCAGAGAAGATTTTCCGGGAGGATGGCAAGAGGACAAAGTCAATAAATTTGTCGCTTCAGGCCGAACAGAGCAAGAGAATGAAGCTTTTAATTTTGTTAAAACCTTAGCAAATTACCGAAAAAATAATCCGGTATTGCAAACAGGAAAACTGATGCAGTATATTCCCGAGAACGATATTTATGTTTATTTCAGGTATAATGAGGATAAAACGGTCATGATTATCATGAACAATCAAAAGGAGGATAAAACCTTAGATCTTGCTCGATTCAGTCAGCGATTGGATGGTTTTACCTCCGGAATAAATATTCTTTCTCAAGAAAAAGTGGACAATCTGACTTCGATTGTGATTCCACAGCAAAAAACATTAGTTATAGAATTAAAGAAGTAAGCACACGTGAAAGCATGTATTTTTGATTTAGATGGTGTATTGGTTGATACAGCCAAATACCATTTTATTGCCTGGAAAAAACTGGCCAATTCTTTAGGGTTTTCTTTCACCGAAATCCAAAATGAGGAGCTAAAAGGAATTAGCCGGGTGGATAGTTTGAATAAATTGTTAGGCTGGGGAAACATAGAAAAAAGCGATACAGAAAAGCTGGAGTTGGCAACCCTAAAAAACGATTGGTACATAGACATGATTGCCGAAATGACACCCGAAGAATTACTGCCTGGATCGAAAGAACTCTTGTCCGAATTAAAGGAAAATGGAATTAAAATCGCATTGGGCTCTGCAAGCAAAAATGCACCGTTAATTTTAGAAAAGACAGGCATCAGTCCGTATTTCGATGCAATTGTTGATGGAAATTCAGTCAGCAAATCAAAGCCTGATCCAGAAGTATTTTTATTGGCGGCCAAATTAGTAGAAGCCGATCCCCAAGAGTGCATTGTTTTCGAAGATGCGCAGGCAGGAGTAGAGGCAGGGAAAAGAGCGGGCATGAAAGTCATTGGAATCGGAAAAGCAGAGGATTTGCGTCAAGCTGATTTTACGGTCGGTTCATTGGCAGCGGTAAATTTAGCATTATTACAAACTAAAAATTAAGAAATTAGATGGAGCGTTACAGTAAAGCGGATGCTTGGAATATTATAGAAGAAGGATTTGATCCTCAGAAAAATAAAATAGCAGAGAGTTTATTTAGCATTGGCAATGGCCGAATGGGGCAGCGCGCTAATTTTGAAGAAACGTATTCAGGAGAAACGTTGCAAGGATCCTATGTTGCGGGTATATTTTATCCCGACAAAACTCGTGTTGGCTGGTGGAAAAATGGCTATCCTGAAACTTTTGATAAGGTAATCAACTCCATCAACTGGATTGGTTTGGAAATAGAAATTGATGGCGAAGTTTTGGATCTGCATCAATGTGAGGTGTTGAATTTCAACCGCACATTGAATATGCAAGATGGGTATTTGTCGCGCTCTTTCGAAGCGAAATTAACGAGCGGAAAAATTGTTAAAGTTAATTCCATCCGATTTTGCAGCATTGATCAAGATGAAATCGCAGGCTTGCGCTACCAGATTGAAGCCGTGAATTTTTCAGGAAAAGTAAAAATCATTTCTTATTTGGACGGCGATGTACGAAATGAAGACAGCAATTATGAAACGAAGTTTTGGGATTTTGTAAGGGATCATGACGATCAAGATACAATCTTTCTTCAAACAAGAACCTTAAAAACACAGTTTGATTTAGCCATTCAAGCCTCAAATAAATTATTTAGCAACAACACGCAACTTGAAGTTGCTGGAGAGGTCGTTCGAAAAGAAAAATTCATTGCGAAGCACTACGAACTTTCGATAAAACAAGGAGAACAGATCAGCCTGGAAAAAATCGCAGCTGTTGTTTCTTCTTTGAATTACAATCAAGAGGATTTATATGCAAAATCTGCTCAAATCCTAACTGCTGCAACGGCATTGGGTTTTGAAAAACTTAAACAGAATCAAGCTGAAGCTTGGACGCATAAATGGGCGGAAGGCGATTTGATCATTGAAGGTGATCTATTGGCACAGCAGGGCATTCGCTTTAGTATTTTTCAATTGTATCAAACCTACACAGGGAAAGATGCGCGCTTGAATATAGGGCCGAAAGGATTTACGGGAGAAAAATATGCTGGTGCGACCTATTGGGATACAGAAGCCTATTGCCTGCCGTTTTATTTGGCAACTTCTCCAGTGGAAGTCAGTCGGAACCTGTTGGTTTATCGCCACAACCATTTGCAAAAAGCCATTGAAAATGCACAGACTTTGGGTTTCACAAATGGAGCTGCTTTATTTCCAATGGTTACGATGGACGGAACTGAGAGCCATAATGAATGGGAAATCACATTTGAAGAAATCCATAGAAACGGTGCGATTGCATTTGCGATCTACAACTATGTGCGCTATACAGGCGACGAAAAATACTTGACAGAATTTGGGCTGGATGTGCTGCTGGCGATTGCTCGTTTTTGGAAGCAGCGCGTGAATTGGAGCAAAGACAAAAACAAGTTTGTGATGCTCGGTGTGACTGGGCCAAATGAATATGAAAATAATGTCAACAACAATTGGTACACAAATCGGATAGCCCTTTGGTGTTTAGATTATACGAAGAAGCTTTTGGAATCGTTGAAAGTTGCTGATTTGTCGAGCTATGAAATTATATGCAGCAAAAATTCGTTTGAAGAAACAGAATTAAGCGATTGGCAAAATATTATTGATAATCTATACTTTCCAGAAGATAAATCCTTAGGAATTTTCTTACAGCAAGATGGCTATTTGGATAAAGAAGATTTAACGGTTTCGGATCTGCAGAAATCTGAACGTCCGATTAACCAAAATTGGTCTTGGGATCGAATTTTGCGTTCGCCGTTTATCAAGCAAGCGGATGTGTTACAAGGTTTGTATTTCTTCGAAGAGGACTATGACCAAGAGACTCTGCAACGAAACTATGATTATTACGAACCAAAAACGGTGCATGAAAGTTCGCTTTCGCCATGCATCCACAGCATTCTAGCTGCAAAGCTAAAACGCGAAGATAAAGCCTACGAATTTTATCTGCGTACGGCAAGATTGGATTTGGATAATTACAACAACGATACGGAAGATGGCTTGCACATTACCTCCATGGCAGGGAGCTGGATGAGCATTATTGAAGGATTTGCCGGTATGCGCGTGAAGAATGGGAAGTTGAATTTTACACCTTTCTTGCCAGAAAGCTGGAATGCATTTTCGTTTAAAATTACGTTTCGCGAATCTTTGTTGGAAGTCAGGATTTCAAAAAATACGTTTAGGATCCAAAATAATTCGGCGCATCCTTTGTCTGTTGTGATCAATAACCATCAGCAGATTGTGAACGGAGAAAGCGAAATCAATTATCCGCTTAAAGAGATGCTTATAAAGTCCTAAAAATTCGCTAGCTCATAACAAATCCTTACCTTTGTGCCAATATTTTTTAGGCATAAAGATTTAAATCATGAGTAAACAAAGAGGACCTATTTCTCAGTTTTTAGAAACAAATTATTTGCATTTCAATGCGGCAGCATTGGTTGACGCAGCTAAAGGGTACGAAGCACATTTGGATGCTGGCGGTAAAATGTTGATTTCTTTAGGTGGTGCGATGAGTACAGCCGAGTTAGGAATCTCTTTGGCTGAAATGATTCGTCAGGATAAAGTGGCTATTATTTCTTGTACAGGTGCAAACTTGGAAGAAGATGTCATGAATTTAGTTGCGCATTCTCACTATAAACGTGTTCCGAACTACCGCGACTTGACTCCAGAGCAAGAACGTGAATTATTGGATAACCATTTCAACCGTGTTACGGATACGTGTATTCCAGAAGAAGAAGCTTTCCGCCGTTTGCAAAAGCATTTAGAAGATGTTTGGCATGCTGCTGAATCGAAAGGCGAGCGCTATCTGCCACATGAATTCTTATATCAAGTGGTTAATTCTGGTGTTTTGGAACAATACTATGAAATCGACCCAAAAAATTCATGGATTGTTGCGGCAGCTGAAAAGAACTTGCCAATTATCTGTCCGGGATGGGAAGATTCGACAACGGGAAATATTTTTGCTTCCAATGTGATTAAAGGAAAATTACAGGCAAGTACTGTTAAGTCTGGTATCGAATACATGATTTACTTGACAGAATGGTACCGCGCAAATTCTGACGGAAAAGGTGTAGGTTTCTTCCAAATTGGAGGAGGTATTTCAGGTGATTTCCCGATCTGTGTTGTGCCGATGATGTACCAAGATTTAGAATGGGAAGATGTTCCTTTCTGGTCGTATTTCTGCCAGATTTCTGATTCAACTACATCGTATGGTTCATATTCAGGAGCTGTTCCTAATGAGAAAATTACTTGGGGAAAATTAGATATTGATACACCGAAATTCGTTGTGGAATCGGATGCGACAATTGTTGCGCCTTTGATCTTCGCTTGGGTTTTAGGGAATTAAGCATATTATTTAGATTGCGCACCTGTCGGTGCGCAATTTTTAGTTCACGAATCTTTTCTTCTAAGGAGGGCAATTGATTCGATGTCGCGGATTCCGAAAAATTTCGGAATGACGTAAAAGCAAGTATGAAAGCTTATAATCCGCCATACATTTTTGAATTTTTACTTTTTACTTTTTACTTTTTACTTTTGAATTTTTACTTTTGAATTATCTTGAAAACTACTAATCCAATTGCATTGCAGGCTTTTATGTCAGAAGATATTTATTCTTTTGGGGATGATTTGTATGTGAATGAAATTCAAAATGAGCAAAGCGAAGCTGAACCGATTGCTGTAGCACAAGAGCCAACGGCGCAGGAAGCGTTTATCTATCAAGGTTCAAAAGCTAAAGGCGTGCTGTTTATTTTGCGTTATCCCGACTATCCTTATTTTTCGCCAGAGGCGGAAGATGCGTTTAACAAAATGATGGATGCGGTCAAATTGGGGCCGGAGAATGTCGCAGTGGTTAATTTGGCGAATGCGCATAATCCAAATGATTTTAAACAAATCATGCAGTATTTTACACCTACGAAAATCATTTTGCTGGGCGTTGAACCTATCTCTTTAAAACTTCCGCTGATTGCTCATAATTCCTACATGAAAGGAAAGATAGCGACCGTTTTCAATACCTTTAGTTTTGAAGAGATGTTTGCAAATCAAGATAAAAAGAAAGCATTCTGGCAAGAATTTAAAACATTTATCCAATCCTAATGAAAATCCTATTTGCAACCAATAACCTGCATAAACTAGAAGAAGTTCAGGCTATAATCGGAAATCAATTCGATATTCAAACTTTGGAAGAAGTTGGCCTGTATGAAGATATTCCCGAAACGGGCGACACGTTCGAAGCCAATGCAAAACAGAAATCTGATTATTTAGTGGATAAGCTAAATATGGATTGCTTTGCAGATGATTCTGGGTTGGAGATTGATGCCTTGCATGGTGAACCAGGAGTTTATTCTGCTCGCTATTCCGGTTCTCGGGATATGGAAAAAAATATTGAATTGGTGCTGCAAAAGATGGAAGGAATAACTGACAGAAGCGCTCGCTTCCGTACAGTAATTTCGTTGCAGCTCGATGCACAAAACTATTTTTTCGAAGGCGCTATTGAAGGTACGATTATCAATTCTAAAGTGGGTACTAAAGGATTTGGCTACGATCCAATATTTATTCCTAATGGATACGACAAGACTTTTGCAGAAATGAGTGCTGACGAAAAAAACAGCATTAGCCATCGTGCGATAGCGGTCAAAAAACTAGCGGAGTTTTTATCCGAAACCAAAAAATCTTAAGAGAAATTTGCGGCAGTTGTTAGGCTGAAGAATTATTCTGCTTTCTTTAAAGGAGGGGCGAGGATCTTGTCCTTATTTTCTAAAATCTTATCAATCACCTCGTCCTGAACGGTTCGTTTACCTGGATTTTCCGGCTTCTCATTCGGGTCCACAGGCGTAGAAACCTCTCGTTTTCGATTTAATAAATCTTCTTTCGATTTTGGACGGTCTTGCGGTCGCCAGATAAAACCTGGAAGAATTTCATTTTCGGCACTGACCAGCTTAAATGGATAGACTTTTTGATCTACTTTTTTCGCAGAAACATAATCGATGATTTCTTTGTTCTCCATCTTGATTTTAATCCTGCTGCTGCGGTCATGGAACATTTCATTGATAATGTTCAAACTATCGTTTGATGTAAAAATCAAGTTTTCGGCGTTGCCGTCCACATAAATTCGATCGACGTTATTGTTCGTAAAAAATGCCGTGATTTTTCGTCCTTTGAGTTGGTTAAATTTCACCGTATCCAAAACGACATTGACCATAAAAGCATTGTCTTTTAACAGCGCATTATCGAGTTTTTGATTTTTAATCTGCAAGAAAAGTGTGTCAGCCGAAATTTGCGAACCTTCTGCCCAAATCATAGGTTTACCCATAAAACGGAACATCGAGTCCACCATGCCATAATACACTGAATCTGCGACCGCCTGTAAATCCGATTTAAATAAGCGCACATTGTAATAAGCATTCACAATCCGCGTACGCGCGGTATCGGAGTAGGCAATGGTAGAATCCTTAATTGTGGTATCAGGCAACTGCACGGATGTAATCGCTTTGGATAGCAAACTATCCGCCTCCAGGCCGCTCGGAAATTCTGCATTATTTCGAAGCAAGCTGTCTGCTTTGACGGTTTGCTCTACCGTTAGTTCTTTCTTTGCTGCCGCGACAATCGGTTTTGCCGTTTTTATTTTCGTTGAGTCGATTTTCTCCTCTGCTTTTTTGACAAGCTCTTGTCCAACCTTCGTTTCTAATGAATCTGTACCTCTTTGAATATCTCCTAAGCCCAAAGAATCAAGTTCTAAAGAACCTCGTCCCAGTGAATCTACTCCAAATTCATCTTCGTCATCACCATAATCGATATCGGTTTCATCCAATATTTCTCCACCATCTCGATTTAATTTTAAATCCAACGGTTTATAATCCTTTACTAAAATCACTTTCGAAAAAAGCGTGTCTGCCGTCATGTATACCGAATCTATCTTCGGTTCGGGCTGTGGAGCAATGCCAATGGCCTTTATTTCGGTAGCTGTTGAATCAGACAGGTCAGCTTGGTTTTCCACTTCAGCTTCTTTTTCGAGCCTTCTTTTTTCTCGTCGGCTTAATGTTTTTTCTTCGTCCAATGCGACAGAATCTTGAGCCACATTATTTTGCGTGGTATCGTCTTGAACGATGACATAAGTTATCAAGGGTTTGTCGGTCATTAAAATTGACTCTTCCCCTTGTTTATAAAGCCCATATCCACCATTTGCATAAAATTTATCTAGCGTGTCAATAAAAACGACGTTGCGAAAAGCTTCTCCGAAACCGCCATTTCGCTCATAATACAAGCTATCGCCTTTCAAGAATTTAGAGCCTTCGGTATAAAGGTTATTTTTCGAAAATTTTGCAACATCGGTTCCTGTGTTGTAATTTCCAAGTTCCGTGTATAAATTTTCGCCATTATTCCCTTTGATATTGGTTGGGCCAAAAAAGTAGGTCACGCGCTCAAGCGAATTATAGCGCATGGTATCCGTGAAAATTTTGACGTCTGGTGTGCGGACGACTACTTGATTTCTGAAATACGCATCTTTCGTTAATTCGAAATAATAAGCGTTTTTAGAGGTGATGGTGTCGCCTTTACTGATAATTCTTCCGCCACCGGTGTACGTTCCGGTTTTGCTTCGCATATTATACGTTAAGTAATTCGTCGTTAAAACGGATGGTCCATCAACCATGCGGACATTTCGCGTGAGAATCGCATGTTGCGTGGTCACGTCATAATGCAAACGTTCGGCATAGATTACGGTTCCTGAAGGTTGCGTGATTACGACGTTGCCGAAGGCCTCAAAAAACTGCCGTTTGATATCATCTTCATACAAGACCCCGCTATCTGCTTTTAATGTGTTTCCATTATGCTCATAAAGAGGCGAAAGACTGCTGAATGTATTTTGATTTAAGATTTTGGTATAAACAGAGCTAATAAGCTTGATTGGCTGATTATTTTGCTGTTGCGCAGGGTTTTGAGGGATTGGAGTTTGTCCAAATGTTACACCTGCAGCGCTAAAAAAAAGTAATACTAGTAGCCAAATTCTCACAGGTTCAAAAATATGCAAAAATTAGATACATTTTCCATTTAATCTAGACGATTTAAGAGTGTTTAACATTTTTTTAGGACAAATAAATCGATTGATTTATTTCATTAAATTAGCCCTATGGATTTCTTAGGTCAATTTCAACGATACATTCTTGATAATCAGCTTTTAGGAAAAGATGATACTGTGGTTCTTGCCGTCAGCGGAGGAAAGGATTCCATGGTGATGACGGAGCTTTTTTACCGTTCTGGTTATTCGATAATTCTCGCTCATTGTAATTTTAACTTGCGTGGAGAGGAATCTGATTTAGACGAAAAATTAGTAAGGAAGTATGCGCTGAATCATAAGTTGCCTTTCTTCGTTAAATCTTTCGATACAGAAAAGTTTGCTGATCAGCACAAAATTTCCATTCAAGTATCTGCTAGGGAATTGCGCTATGCTTGGTTTGAAGAATTGAGAATTGAGCAAGAAGCGCAATACATTGCCGTTGCGCAGCACTCGAATGACCAAGTAGAAACGGTTCTGTTAAATCTGACTCGAGGAACAGGGTTGAAAGGTTTGTGCGGCATTCAGCCTATCCGTGATAAAATTTTGCGTCCGATCCTTCATTTCACGTCTCAGGATGTTCAAGATATTGCGAAGCAATGGAATGTGCCTTTCAGAGATGATGCGTCAAATTTCGAGACTAAATATAGCAGGAATAAAATCCGGCTGAAGGTTGTTCCATTGTTGAGGGAAATCAATCCAGAATTTGATAAAACATTTATTCAAAGCATTCAAAATTTCAATGATTCCTACAGCCTGCTGAATGAATTTCTAGCTCCTGTCAAAAAGGCATTGTTTCAATCGGTTTCAGAAACCTTATTTAAAATCGAAAAAATCAAGCTACAGGTGTATCTAAACAGCGGACCGATGGTTTTTGCGCTATTTAATGAGTTTAATTTTTCCAAAGCCATTCTGCAGGATCTGAAAGATTCTTGGGAAAATGGTTCTGGTCGGATTTTTGAATCTTCTTCACACGAATTGTTATTGGATAGAGAGTATATTTGGTTAAGAAAGTTGCAATCCGTTCGAAATGAAGAAGAATTGCTTATCGAGCATCGAGATGTTGATTTCCAATTTATGAATAAAAAATACTTGATGGAGGTCAATAAAAACACGGAGATTAACAATGATGAGGGTGTTGCACAATTCGATTTTGATAAATTAACTTTTCCTTTGACATTAAGGCGATGGAAAAATGGCGATAAGTTTGTTCCTTTAGGAATGAGGGGGTTTAAAAAAGTAAGTGACTATTTAATCGGCATCAAGTTAAACTTGTTTGAGAAAGATGAGGTCTGTGTTTTATTAAATGGAAATAATGATATTATGTGGGTAGTAAATAATCGAATAGATAATCGGTATAAACTAACCAGAAAAACACAAAAAGTAGTAACTTTAGTTTGTGAAAATTAGCATATGGCAGAAGAATACTTATTTCAAGAAAAACAATATTTAGGACGGGATAAAACATGGATCAGTGTGCGATTGATATTGGCATTGTTCTGTTTTTCGGCCTATTATTTAAATTTAGATCATCTTGCTTCAAGCCAGCTTTTCTTTATTGTCGGTGCTTCGATTATCGTGGTTTCGATTATCATGATGTACATGATCAATTACAAGACGGAAGTGACTCCGAATTTTTTAACATTGAGCGGATTGTGGAGCACAAGTTTGGTGAAAATTGATTTAAACTCCATTGTTAAAGTAGAAAAAAAGCCATACAGTACCTATTTTTTTAATAATCCAGTGTACAATTTGCATAAGAATGGGAAGATTCGTTTTTATTCAGATGGGAGAGATGCCGTTTGGTTAACAGATAGGGATGGATTGATTTACATCATCGGAACGCAACGAGCAGACGAATTGGTCAAAGCCGTTAAACAAGCTCAGGTGAAATCTTAAATAATGTTAATCAATCTATCTCTGACATTCAGTTAACATTTTGAATAACTATATTTATTAAATTTGAGGATAACAGTAAAATTATTATGAATAGCTTTTTATATTTTATAATCTGTGCAGTTGCATTTTATTATATATTTAAGTTTGCGATGCGACTTATCATGCCATTCGCTATGCGAAAAATGGCTGAAAAGTTAATGCAAAAAGCACAACAATCACAGTCAGGACAACAATCATATCAATATACAAATTCAAACCCTTTTGATCAGTTCAAGACTCAGCAACAGAAGCCGGATGGGAAAATCCATGTGGACTATGTTCCGCCAAAAGAGGACGAGCGAAAAGGAACGGCTACGGCTGGTGAGTTTATTGATTTCGAAGAAATAAAGTAAGCGTTTAGTTTTTCTAAAGCTTATCTTTGTTTTTCTATGTGGCTCAAGCATCTTTCATTATTAAATTTCAAGAATTATCAGGAATCTACGTTAACGTTTATTCCAGAAACAAATGCTTTTGCAGGGAACAATGGCGCTGGCAAGACCAATCTGCTAGATGCCATTCATTATTTGTCCCTTTGTAAATCCTATTTTAATCCTGTAGATTCCCAGCACATCAAAAAAGGTGAAGAATTTTTCATGATTCAAGGCGATTTTGAAAAAGACGACCTTCCCAGTACGATTTCGTGCAGTTTAAAGAAAAATCAGAAGAAACAATTCAAGCGGAATAAAAAGGATTATCCCCGATTGGCTGATCATATTGGTCAATTTCCATTGGTGATGATTTCACCAAATGACCATATAATCATTACCGAAGGTAGTGAAGAGCGCCGTAAGTTCGTTGACAATGTCATCTCACAAACGGACAATCAATATTTGGATACCTTAATCGCATACAATCGTGTTTTGTTGCAACGCAATGCTTTGCTGAAAAAAGCTAAAGCAGAATTTAGCTTAGATTTGGGACTGCTGGAAGTCATGAATTTACAGCTCGTTTCTATTGGAGAAAAGATTTTTGAACGGCGCAAGCGCTTCATGGAAGAATTTCATCCAGAGTTTATAAAGTACTACGCCTACCTTTCTGATGAGTCGGAAGAAGTTGCTTTGTTGTACGAATCGCCATTGCATTCCGAATCTTTCCTGAATTTGTTACAGCTGAATCTGGAAAAGGATAGAATACTGGAAAGAACAACGCAAGGAATTCATAAAGACGATTTGAATTTTACAATTCATGATGGGATGTCGTTGAAGAAATTTGGTTCGCAAGGACAGCAAAAGTCATTTCTGATTGCTTTGAAGTTAGCGCAGTATGCATTTTTGAAAAAGAATAAGCATTTGAATCCAATCCTATTATTGGATGATATCTTTGATAAACTGGATGCCAATCGAACAAAAAAGTTGATGAAACTTGTGGCTGATGACGAATTTGGACAATTGTTCATTACCGACACGGACGCATTGAGACTTCGAAAGATTTTTGACGAAATCGCTCATCCAATTCGTATATTTGATATTCAAGGAGGGATGATTCATGGCGAACTATAAAGACGATGCATTTAGAAGAAATGACGATATTTCTATCAAACAGGCAGTAGAAAAAATGCTGGATGTGTATCATCTGCGCCGTAAATTCGATGAAACATCCATTCTTTCGGCTTGGCCGAATATCATTGGCAAAGCCATCGCCAACCGTACGCAACAGATTTATATCAAAGACAAGAAGCTTTTTGTTAAAGTGGAATCTGCTGTAATCAAGAATGAGCTGATGCTGATGCGCAAGCAAATTATGGTCAATGTCAATGAATATGTCGGAAAAGTGGTGGTCGAAGAGCTGGTTATCTTGTAGGCAATGGATTTAAAGCTTCAACTTCTGGGGTTATTTAGTGCCGAACAGGATGATTTGAATCGCATTCTGTCAAAATTCCAAAAACAAACACTCGTAAAAAATCAATTCTACACTCAAGTAGGCAAACCTTGCCAAACATTTTCCTATATAGAATCAGGTTATTTTCGGGTTTTTTGCCATACTGAATCTAGGGAAGTGACACAATGGATTGCAGGAAAAGGATATTTTATTACAGATTTGGCATCGTTTATCTTCAACCAGCCAAACCGCTGGTCGATTCAGGCGCTTACCGACGCGACTATTTATACCGTTCAGCAATCCGATTATCAGTTATTTGAACAAGAAATCCCTAGCTGGAGCATTATGGAAAAACGTTTTATGGCCAAATGTTTTATGCAAATGGAGAGCAGGATTTTCAAGTTTATTTCCACTTCAGCAGAAGAACGTTATCAGGAATATTTCGAAAATAATAAAGATGTTTTTCAGCAAGTTCCCTTGCAATACATCGCTTCTGTACTCGGAATGTCTGCCGAAACCTTAAGCAGAATTCGAGCGAAAGTGAATTCTTGATTTTTAAGAATTAAAATTTGCTACCGCATTCAGAATGAGAACATTCGTTTTTTACTCTGAGGAACTAAATTTTGCTCACAAAACTTTTGGAAGATGTTGATAGTAAAGTGCTAATTGATTTTTTGTCAATACGCTCCTAAAACAGTAAAATATATTGAATAATGAATAGAGGTCGGATTATACTTTATTTTAAAGCCTCGTTAGAGGCTGAATGTTTGTAGAAATAGTTAGGAGAATTAAATGCGTGCCGTAGGTACGCAATCCAATCGACAAGATTTATATGGCTTAAAAATAAATTGTTGCGTACCTACGGCACGCTATTATTATTACGTATTTTTTTCCTACAAACATTTTGCTCCTACGGAGCAATTTCAAAGGCAATACATTTTCCGCTCAATGTACCGTAGGCACAACTGCTTTGTAGGAAAAAAAACCGGAGAAATATTTTGTGCTACAAAGCGGTAGCTCCTACGGAACAATATCTATATGGATTAGCCAGTATTAAATCTGTCATTGTTAGTAGAGCAAAGAGTCCCAACCATTCACATCGAGCGAAAATTCTTGATTTTTGTCAAGCGCATTTCTTTCAAAGTGCTTTACTTTTGAAGTATGAAAAAAAGTATAGAAAACGAAATTAGTATCGAGGCGCCAATTGAGAAAGTTTGGGCAATTTTTTCTGATTTTCATTCTTATCCCGAATGGAGCCCTACTCTAAAACACTTCTCTGGATACCCTCAAGTCGGAAAATCTGTTAAAATAAAATTAGAACAACCCGATGGACCGGGAATGACCATGAAACCAAAAATCTTGAAACTCGACGAATTTCAGGAATTGCGATGGAAAGGAGAATTGATTTTTCCAGGATTGTTTGACGGTGAACATTATTTCAAATTTGAAGCCATTGACGAAAAAACAACAAAATTTATCCAAGGAGAAAATTTTTCTGGACTCTTAGTTCCGTTGTTTAAAAAGATGATTGATGGTGCTACAACTAATGGATTTATCCTATTTAATCAAGCTCTGAAAAAGAGGGTAGAGGAAGCTTAATTATAGGTACTGTTCCAGATCACCTTTTCCTTCACGAATGACTTCAAATTCTCCATTGGTTACATCAACAACGGTCGATGCGACATTGTCTCCGTATCCGCCATCGATAACCAAATCCACCTTGTCTTGATATTTTTCGTAAATCAATTCTGGATCTGTAGAATATTCGATAATCTCGTCTTCATCATGGATTGACGTAGTCACAATAGGATTTCCTAATTCCTTGACGATTAAACGTACAATTTCGTTATCAGGAACACGAATACCGACAGTTTTCTTTTTTGAACTTAAAAGTTTTGGTACCTGACCGCTCGCATTGAAAATAAATGTAAATGGACCTGGCAATGCTTTCTTCAGCACCCGAAAAACAGTGGTGTCGAATGGTTTCGTATATAATGAAATGTCCGTCAAATCATAACAGATAAAGGACAAATTCGCTTTGTCGGGTTTCAATCCGCGAATAGAACAAACACGTTCGATCGCTTTTTGATTTGTAATATCACAGCCAATCCCGTAAACTGTATCCGTTGGATAAATGATCACACCGCCTTTTTTCAAGATTTCTACAGCTTGATCAATCGCTTTAGGATTTGGGTTGTTTTCGTATATTTTTAATAACATATCAATTCTTTTATTTAAACTTTTCAACTGAAAAGAAATACCACAGGGTTCTCTATCAACAAAAAAACCGTTAAAATTGTTCTTAACGGTTTTTGATTATTTTTAAAACTCAGCGTTCTTTGGATATCTCGGGAATGGAATTACGTCCCTGATGTTGGTCATTCCGGTGACGAATAAAATCAAGCGTTCGAACCCTACACCGAAACCAGAATGCGGGGCAGTTCCGAATCTTCTCGTATCTAAAAACCAATCTATTTCTTCCGCTTCGATACCTACTTCAGCCATTCTAGCTAATAACTTATCTAGATTTTCTTCACGTTGTGAGCCACCGACCATTTCTCCGATGCCAGGGAACAAAATGTCCATCGCACGAACAGTCTTGTGCCCATTCGCATCGATATCATTCTGCTTCATGTAAAAAGATTTGATTTCCGCTGGGTAATCCGTCAAGATTACCGGTTTTTTGAAATGTTTCTCAACTAAATAACGCTCATGTTCTGATTGAAGATCTGCTCCCCATTCGTCAATGCTATATTTGAATTGTTTTTTCTGGTTTGGCTTGCTACGTTTCAGAATTTCGATTGCGTCAGTATACGTCACGCGTTCAAATTCGTTATTGATGACAAAGGTCAATTTCTCTAATAAGTTCATTTCCGAACGCTCGTTAGCAGGTTTGTTCTTTTCCTCTTCTAACAAACGATTTTTAAGGAATTCAATTTCATCCGGACATGTCTCTAACACATACTTGATCACATATTTCAGCAAGTCTTCTGCCAAATCCATGTTATCTTCCAGCTCATAAAAAGCCATTTCGGGTTCAATCATCCAAAATTCAGCCAAATGTCTAGTCGTGTTGGAATTTTCAGCACGGAAAGTCGGTCCGAAAGTATAAATATTTCCTAAAGCCATCGCGCCGAGCTCACCTTCCAATTGACCTGAAACGGTTAAGTTTGTCGATTTACCGAAGAAATCTTCTTTAAAATCTACTGCACCAGATTCTGTGCGCGGGGTATTGTCGAAGTCCAATGTTGT
This sequence comes from Sphingobacterium hungaricum, assembly GCF_015210005.1. Lineage (GTDB taxonomy): Bacteria > Bacteroidota > Bacteroidia > Sphingobacteriales > Sphingobacteriaceae > Sphingobacterium > Sphingobacterium hungaricum. Next base: position 989,252 of record NZ_MU158698.1, on the reverse strand, counting down.
TACTCGGAACATTTCTCCAGCACCTTCGGCATCTGAACCCGTGATGATCGGCGTGTGCAAGTAAACAAAGTCACGCTCATTAAAAAACTGATGAACCGCAAATGCCAAAGCATGGCGAACTTTGAAAATCGCATTGAACGTCCCTGTACGAAAACGTAAATGGGCGATTTCACGCAAAAATTCTAGACTGTGTTTTTTTGGTTGCAATGGAAATTTCTCAGGATCAGAATCTCCTAAGATGGAAACATCGCTCACTTTAATTTCAACAGATTGGCCTTTTCCTAAAGATTCAATTACTTGACCTTTAACGCGGATGGAAGCGCCTGTTGTAATTCTTTTTAACAATTTTTCATCTGTATTTTCGAAATCGACTACTGCTTGGATATTATTTAAAGTCGAGCCATCATTGATCGCAACAAACTGATTGTTACGAAATGTTCTTACCCAACCTTTGACAATAACTTCTTTACCAACGAATTCTTCGTTGCGCAGGATTTCTTTAATACGTGTATGTTCCATTTTTTTTGATTGATACCTTTTAAGGTATTATTTTGCATGCAAAAATAAGGTATAATTTAAGAAAAGCAGAATTTGTTCAACTAAAATTATACGCTAAATAAAAATGCCCTAATGATTTCTCATTAAGGCATTTTATCAATAAGTATAAAAGGAAATTATCCTTTCAAGACTTTAGTTACTAAATCAGCAGCTTCCTTTAATTGAATAGCTGAAAATACTTCTAGTCCAGATTCGTCGATTAATTTTTTCGCTTCTTCCGCATTTGTACCTTGAAGACGAACAATAATAGGAACTGGGATATTTCCGATTTCTTGATAAGCGTCGATTACACCTTGAGCAACACGGTCACAACGAACGATACCGCCAAAAATATTAATCAAAATTGCTTTTACATTTGGATCTTTTAAGATAATGTTGAAACCAGCTTTTACAGTTTCTGCATTTGCCGTACCGCCAACATCTAAAAAGTTTGCAGGCTCACCACCAGCAATTTTAATAATGTCCATCGTAGCCATAGCTAATCCAGCACCATTTACCATACAACCCACATTACCATCTAATTTTACATAGTTTAAGTTAGATTGACCAGCTTCAACTTCTGTAGGGTCTTCCTCAGTTACGTCGCGCAAAGCGGCATAATCAGGGTGACGGTATAGCGCATTTTCATCGATATCAACTTTGGCATCAACTGCCAAAATTTTATCGTCCGAAGTTTTTAACACAGGGTTAATTTCGAACATCGATGAATCTGTTTGATCGTATGCTTTATAAAGAGCGGCAATAAATTTAACCATTTCTTTATGAGCTCCGCCAGTTAAGCCTAAGTTAAAAGCAATTTTACGTGCTTGAAATCCTTGAAGACCAACTTTAGGATCGATTTCTTCTTTGAAGATTAAGTGAGGAGTTTTTTCAGCCACTTCTTCAATATCCATTCCACCTTCTGTAGAATACATAATGATATTACGGCCTTTCGCGCGATCTAATAAAACTGAAACATAAAATTCTTTTGTTTCGCTTTCTCCCGGATAGTATACATCTTGAGCAACTAAAACTTTGCTAACTTTCTTGCCTTCTGGTCCAGTTTGAGGAGTTACTAATTGCATTCCGATGATGTCTGTTGCACGTTGTGTAACTTCGTCTTGGTTTTTTGCTAATTTAACACCGCCGCCTTTTCCGCGACCACCAGCATGAATTTGAGCTTTGATCACAACCCAGTCCGAGTTATAATCTTGCTTTAATTTTTTTGCAGCTTCTACAGCTTGCTCAGGAGTTTCTGCAACAATACCTTCTTGTACTCTTACACCGAAACTTTTTAGTATTTCTTTACCTTGATATTCGTGAATATTCATTGACTCAAAATTTGATTGTAAAAATAGGATTTTATATTGTAAGGGTCAAGTCATAAAAGGTAAAATAACATTTTGTTTAACTACACTATTTGTCATTCTATGCAAATTTTATTGTGAATGATTTTATTTAACTTCGCAATATGATTGTGAAAGCAAACAATATCTATAAATCTTATGGCGATTTACCCATCTTAAAAGGTGTAAATCTAGAAGTGAATAAAGGTGAAATTGTTTCCATTGTTGGAGCTTCTGGAGCCGGGAAAAGTACTTTGCTTCATATTATCGGGACTTTGGATAAGGCAGATAATGGAGAAGTGTGGATAAATAATACGGCCGTGAATTCGTTGAATCAAAAAAAGCTGAGTGCTTTTCGAAACGAACACATTGGTTTTGTTTTTCAGTTCCATCATTTATTGCCCGAATTTACTGCGCTAGAAAATGTGTGCATTCCCGCTTTTATTAAAGGAGAAAGCAAAGAAGTGGCAGAAAAAAGGGGAATGGAGCTGTTGGATATTCTTGGTGTTTCTGCTCGCGCGAATCATAAACCTTCGGCAATGTCGGGTGGTGAACAGCAACGCGTTTCAGTCGCAAGAGCATTAATCAACAATCCTTCTGTGCTTTTGGCTGATGAACCTTCTGGAAATCTTGATTCTGAGAATGCAGCTTCGCTCCATCAATTATTCTTCGATTTGAGGGACTCGATGCAGCAGACATTTATTATTGTAACGCACAATGAAGAATTGGCCAGGATTTCCGATCGCACGATCCATATGCGTGATGGATTTATTTCAGTTTAACTAAGATGAAAAAAATATTGGTAACCTATGGCACGAGGCCGCTGGCTCAACGTGTAAAGCAAATTTTGCAAAATCAATTCGACGTGTATTTTGCAACCTGCGAAGAAATTCCATCAATTTTAACTAAAAGTTACTCAGGCATTCCGACAGGGGCAAATCCGACTTTTGCGCACGAGGTGTTAAAACTTGCATTGGATTTGGGGATAAATTATATTCTTCCGCTTGGAAAACAAGAATTGTTGCCATTTGCGGAAGCAAAAATTTTATTTGAAGAGTATGATATTGAACTTTTAGTTCCATCCAAAGAAAGACTAGAAGACCTATTTATTTTGGAGAATCCGAACAAAGAGATGAATTTGGATGTATTTATTGATGGTCGTTCTATTATTCAGAGCCGAACAATTGACTTTGCCGATTTTTCGGGATTAGGCCTTGTTTCTGATGATGAGGACGATGTTGTTTTGTGCGTAGTCCAATGAGTGAATTAACTTTCCAAAATCTTCCTCAACAAAAGGAAGTGTATGCTTTTGAAATTGATGATGTTCTTTACGAAAAGAAAGATTATATCTTACAGATTTATTATTTATTTGCGAATTTCGTCGAGTTTACAGAAAGCCGACCTTTGGCCCAAGGCCTGCTGGAATTTATGAAATCAACATATGAATCTTCCGGTGAGGAAGCTGTGATTGACAAAACGATAGCAAAGTTCAATCTGGCATCATCTTACAAAGAAAATTTTGAACGCCTATACAGCAATGCTCAATTGCCTTTGAAATTAATTTTGATTGATTCCACAAAAAAACTGTTAAAAGAATTAATTTCTTTAAACAAAAAAATATGCATTTTGACTAAAGGAAATCCGGTTACGCAATTGAATAAACTGAAACACTTGGATTGGGAGGGTTTAGATCGAAATGTTAAAGTTTATTTTGTGGACGAGCTTGCGTTTAGAAACATAGATGCATTTAATTATATTGCACAAGATTATCAGGTTTTGCCAATTGAGGTGGAATGGATAAAAACCAAAATGATTTAAATTAACGTATTTAATTACATGAAATTAACGTATTTTCCAATTGTTTTCGCTGCAATCATGCTTTTCGTAAGCGGTTGTAAAAAGGATTCTGTCGAACGTCAAACTTACGAGGACGATCCGAAAGAAAATTTACTCAAAGATTCTGTTTTTTATTGGACAAAAGTATACTCACTGTGGGAGACTTCTTTGCCACCAAAGGATATTGATGATTTATTGATTCAATCTACTTTAAGGGATTATACAAAGTATTTTGAAACTGCCGAAGATGTTTTAGAGTCTTTAAAAGCTTTGACACCTAACGATCCATCTACTGGAAATCCGATTGACCGGTTTAGTTTTATTGACCGGGAAGGAGTCGTCAGCGGCGAAATTCAAGATGCGGTAGCGACGAGCTACGGTATGTACTTGTTTTATTTAAATCGTTCGACTGATAACAATGCCGACCTGTACGTTCGCATGGTTGATGCTGGTTCTCCTGCAGCAAATGCTGGAATCAAAAGAGGCACACGCATAAAAAGCATTAATGGCAATTCCGCTATTGATTACAATACACAAGCTGGACAAAATTTTAAATTCGTCAATGATGCTTTAAATTCTTCGAGCATGACCTTGGTGATCTCGAATCAAGGAGAGTCCGACAAGACGGTTTCTATACAAAGTACATTGTATAGTTTCAATCCAATTTTAAGCGCTAAAGTGATTACTCAAGGAACTAAGAAGGTGGGTTATTTAGCATTCAGTTCATTTGTCGATGTCTACAGTTCTGGGATTCCAAATCAGATGTATACCAGATTTGAAAATATCTTTGCGAGTTTTCAGAGCGAAGGAATCAATGAATTGATTATTGATTTGCGTTACAATGGTGGCGGATCAACCAACACGGCAGAATATTTGGCAGATCGCATTGCGCCAACAGCTACAAATGGTCAGCCAATGTACACCTATAAAGTAAATAAATTATTGCAGGATGAAGGCCTTACAGCAGAAGGAGAAGCTTTTGGTCCAGTGAAATTCAATAAAATCGGATCAATCAACTTACCAAAAGTTTATTTTCTGGTAACAAGTTCAACAGCCTCAGCAAGTGAGTTGTTAATGAATGTATTAGAGCCTTACATGAATGTTCAATTGATTGGAACATTCGGGAGTGGAGGAGTCAAAGAAAATACCTATGGTAAGCCAGTGGGGTTTTTCGGATTTGAACCTGTGCTAGGCAATTCAGAAGTTGAACTATACGCTACTTCGTTTCAGATGTTCAATTCGAAAGGATTTGGCGATTATTTTGGCGGTTTAGTGCCTGACCAAAACACCTATGAGGATTTCTTGAAAGATTTTGGTGATCCAGAAGAAGGATTGATTGCAGAAGCGCTGTATCATATCCAAAATAATAGGTACTACAATACGAATAGTGCAACATCTAAAATAGCTTCAAAAGATCGCCTGAACAGCAATAAAGTGATTGGCTTAAAAGCCATTGGCGAAAACGCAAGTTCAAAAGGAATGTTTAAGTTTGATAATAAAAAAGTTAGAATAAGATAAATTTCATAGTGGTTTAGTCAATTCAATGGGTGAAAGCCAATTATTGGTCGAGGCTAACAATACAATAGAGATCTATCAAATCAAAAACTCTGTAACTAATGAACATCTATTAGTTGCATAGTTTTTTTTGTTACAAATACCTGAGTTATTTAAAAATTTTCGAACCAAAATTAAGTCGTTTCGAGATACAGACTTTGGACATTTCCAGTGTTTCCGTCCTGTAAATTGTGATTTTATCGAAAACTAGTCAAAAAAATAAATTTCGATAAAGTATAACATAAGTAAGTATAATGATCTGTCTTTTTTTCAAGAGTTATTTTTTTTAAAATCAACAATTTGTTCGCTTCTACAATTTAATCTATCATTAAACACCAACGATTTCTAAACCATTGCATGCGAATGGGGGATGTATCTACATGCTTAGGATTTGCGATCCAATCTGATTTTTGCAACAAAAGGGAGCTTGCAATTTTTTCTCGATTAAATTATCTTGTATCTAATAATCAAATTCATGGGGAGGATTTGAGGCAAATTTATATTCGGATAGATTATTTATACGCTATAAGCCATGAAAAACTTTAATTTTTTGATGCTCTATTTTGCATTGTCTTTTGCGATCGCTGGTTGTGAAAAATCAATCGAAGATCCGACAACCGAAGCACCAGTCGATAACAGAGAAACCTTCGAAGATGATCCTTTTAAGAATTTGGTGAAGGATTCGATACTGTATTACACCAAAGTCTTTTCCTTATGGGAATCTTCTATGCCTCCAGAGGATCTGAATGATATCCTAATCCAAGATACCTTACGAGGCTATACAAAATACTATGAAACGGGTCAAGATGTGTTGAGCTGGCTAATGTCGCTCACACCCATCGATCCAACGACGGGGAATCCGATTGATCGGTTTAGTTTTTTGGATCGACAAGGAGCAGTAAGTTCAGAAATTCAAGAAGCGGTGGCCACAAGCTATGGCATGTATTTGATCTATCTGCAAACAAATCCTGCCGTAAATAATGCTGAATTATATGTGCGCATGGTGGATGCAGGTTCACCGGCGGACGGAGTGGGAATTCAACGAGGATCGAGAATAATTAGCATCAATGGGAATTCAGAGATCGACTATGTGACTCAGGAAGCTAGCGATTTCGAGTTTTTGAACAATGCGCTAAGTGCTTCCAGCATGAATATTGTTTTTCTTGATGAAAATAATCAAGAGGTTACAGCCAGCATCAGAAGCTCAATCTATACGTACGATCCTATTTTAGCAGTAGAAGTTTTCGACTTAGGAACAAAAAAGGCTGGGTATTTGGCGTTTAGTTCGTTTGTTAGCATAACCAATACAAACGGAAGCTACACGCAAATGTACAGGGACTTTGAAGATATTTTTTCAACTTTCGCTAGTAGCGGGATCAGCGACTTGATTATTGACCTCCGTTATAATGGAGGCGGATTGGTTGAGACGGCGGAGTATTTGGCAGATGAAATTTGCCCTTCAAGCGCAAATGGGCAGTTAATGTTTACTTATGACATCAACGATCTTCTCGAAAGCGAGGGCTTTTTAACCGATCCCGAATACTTTGGGCCTGTAAGTTTTAGAAAATCAGGGTCGCTAAACTTGAGCCAAGTGTATTTTTTGGTCACTAACGAAACGGCTTCAGCGAGTGAGCTGTTGATCAATGTACTTGAACCTTATATGGATGTTCTTTTGGTTGGCGCGTATGGCTCCAATAGTGCAAAAGAAAATACCTATGGCAAGCCGATAGGATTCTTTGCTATCCCCATAGTTTCAGATGATATAGAGCTGTATCCAACATCCTTCCAAATGTTTAATTCCGAAGGATATGGAGATTACTTTGGAGGATTGGTGCCCGATATTCACACCTATGAAGATTTTCTAAAAGATTTCGGTGATCCCGAGGAAGGGTTAATCGCGGAAGCATTATACCATATTCAAAACAATAAATTTTACAATGCCGCTACCGCAAAGTCGGCTATAGCTTCTATCGACAAACTGAATGCTGCCAAGGTGGTTGCTGTCAAATCAATCGGCAAAAACCAAGGTGCAAAGGGTATGTTTAAATTTAATAAAGATCAGATAAAACTCAAATAAGTTTCCTAATTGCGACAAAATTTTATAGCTTTAGGAAAACAAGATTCTGAGAATGAAAACCGATAAGCCAGCTACCATCAAAGAAATTGCGAAGCGACTTAAAATCTCTCCTTCGACAGTTTCTCGTGCGCTCAACGATCATCCTAGCATTGGATTGGTAACGACCATGCGGGTAAAAAAAATGGCCGTGGAATTGAATTACGAGCCAAATCAAACTGCGATTTTTTTTAAACAGCGGAAAACGTTTACTATCGGAGTTATTCTTCCGAGCCTTTCTGAGCCCTTTTTTACGTTGGCAATCAATGAAATTGAAAACTTAGCGAATACTAAAGATTATACCGTTTTATTAGGCCAATCCTTGGACGATGAAGTCAGGGAGTTAAAAATCATCCAAACATTTAAAAAACATCGAGTTGATGGGATTTTGATGTCCGTGGGGAAGAACACCACAGACTTTAGCTTTATTGATTTGCTCAATGAATCTAAAATTCCGATTGTATTTTTCGATTGTGTTCCTGATTCAGATCATGTCCATAAAGTGTTCAGTGATTTGACAACAGGGATGGATGAAGCGATTGAAGCTTTTTGTTCGAGAGGACATTTAAAAATTGCATTGATCAATGGTCCCAAAAGTCTGTTGGCTTCCGAACAGCGTTTGGATGCTTACAAAAAGGCGTTGAAGAAACATAAGATTCCATTTGATGATAAATATGTCGTGAACACGGATTTGACAGAGAAAGGAAACGAAAATGCGATGGAGGCTCTTTGTGCATTGAGTGAACGTCCTTCGGCTATCGTGTCATTTAATGATTTCGTGACGTTAGATGTGATGAAATATGCCCGCCAGCGCGGAATAGTTCTAAACCAGGACATGCATTTTATCAGTTACGCAAATTATCCGTTGTGGAAATACATTGAAAATCCTCCGATGGGGAGCATTGAACAATATCCTGGCGAGCAAGGCCAAAGAGCTGCTGAAATTTTATTTGAAGCCATCGAAACAAAGGAAGATATGGAACCGAAGGTGGAAGTTTTTGAATCGAAATTAGTGTTAAAATAAAAATAGTTCAAATCATAAAAAACGGGCTTCAACATTTGCTGAAGCCCGTTTTATTTTATAAAGAAATCAGTTCTATAAGTGTATAACTTCTCCGTATGCGTCAGCAGCTGCTTCCATTATCGCTTCGCTCATTGTTGGATGCGGATGGATTGCTTTGATCATCTCATGACCAGTGGTTTCTAATTTCCTAGCAACAACAATTTCAGCAATCATTTCAGTCACGTTCGCACCAATCATGTGCGCTCCAAGAAGCTCACCATATTTAGCGTCGAAAATAACTTTTACAAAACCATCTTTTGCTCCAGCAGCAGAAGCTTTTCCTGAAGCCGAGAACGGGAACTTACCAACTTTCACTTCGTAGCCAGCGTCTTTAGCTGCTTTCTCTGTGTAACCTACAGAAGCAATTTCTGGTGAACAGTATGTACATCCAGGAATGTTGTTGTAGTTGATCGGGTCAACATGTAATCCTTTGATTTTTTCGATACATGTGATTGCTTCAGCAGAAGCAACGTGTGCTAAAGCTTGGCCTTTCACGATATCACCGATTGCATAAACGCCATCGATATTTGTTTTGTAGAAATCATCTACTAAAACTTTTCCTTTTTCAGTTTTTACGCCAACTTCTTCTAAACCTAAGTTTTCGATGTTAGCTGCGATGCCTACTGCAGATAAAACAACTTCAGCTTCGATAACTTCAGTTCCTTTTGCAGTTTTGATGTTGACTTTGCTTAAAGCACCTTTTGTGTCAACAGACTGAACTTCGGATTGAGTCAAAACAGTGATTCCTGCTTTTTTCAATGATTTTTCCAATTGTTTGGAAACCTCTTCATCTTCAACCGGTACAATGCGGTCCATAAATTCAACAATCGTAACTTTCGTTCCAATGGAATTGTAGAAATACGCAAATTCAACACCGATCGCTCCCGAACCTACAACAACTAATGATTTAGGTTGTTCAGGCAGATTCATCGCTTGGCGGTAGCCGATTATTTTTTTACCGTCTTGAGGTAAATTAGGTAATTCTCTTGAACGAGCACCAGTCGCTAAAATCGTATGCTTAGCCGAATATTCTTTGGAAGAACCATCTGCTGCTTTGACGTCGATCTTGCCGCCTTTTTTAATTTTTGCGGTACCCATGATGACGTCAATTTTATTTTTTTTCATTAGGAATTGAATCCCTTTGCTCATGCCATCAGCAACGCCACGGCTGCGTTTAACTATCGCGCCAAAATCTGCTTCGCCACCTTGTACTTTAATTCCGTACTCTTCGGCATGATTTAAATATTCAAAAACTTGTGCACTTTTTAATAAGGCTTTGGTTGGAATACAACCCCAATTAAGACAAATTCCGCCTAAAGCTTCACGCTCTATAATCGCTGTTTTAAATCCTAATTGTGCTGATCGGATAGCAGCTACGTAGCCGCCGGGTCCACTTCCAATAACTATTACGTCGTAATTCATAAAATTATTTTGTCGTTAAGAAATGCATTTTCATACTCCCAAAAGTACACTTTTTTTTTCTTTACAGCCTAATCCATTTGCGCTTATTGCATTATTTGAACGAATTTGATATGGATTTGATAACGAATGTCAAAAACTGGTCACTTCATCCGTTTTCTTTGATAAAAGGATTATTTATGCTTTATTTTGCCTCCAAACAATCAGTATGTTACGAATATTTCAACAAGTCGCGCTTTGGGAAGCCATTTCAACTGTTATCCTTTTTTTTGTAGCCATGCCGCTAAAATACTTGGCTGATATACCCGATGCAGTAAAAATTGCAGGGTCTATTCATGGGTTTTTAGTCGTTGTATTTGTTATTTTATTAATAGCATGTTGGCAAACCTACAACTGGACTTTTGGCCGAGTGGTTAAATATTTCGTGTTATCCTTAATTCCAATCGTTTCTTTTTATGTGGAAAGAGATGTGAAGAAAGATATCAAATCGACCAATACGATTTAATCCAATCGCGTATTATCGATGCCCATATAGGCATAGGTAATTTCTTTCTTCAAATGCGGAGTTGGGTTGCCGTCTTTATCCAGATTAACAAACACTAATTTATCAATCGATAAAATTGTTTTGCGCGTGATCTTATTTCGGACTTCGCAACGCATAGTCAGCGACGTAGTTCCAAAATGAGTAGCTTCAATTCCCAATTCGATAATATCGCCTTGCTGCGCAGAGCTTACGAAATTGATTTCAGAAATGTATTTGGTGACTACATGTGGGTTTCCTAATTGAACAATGGCGTAGATTACCGCCTCTTCATCAATCCAGCGCAATAAAGTTCCCCCAAACAAAGATCCGTTTGGATTTAAATCTTCTGGTTTGACCCACTTTCTTGTATAAAAATTCATTTTTCAGTAAGTTGATGTTAAAATTTGGTGTCTGTTATTCTTGTTCTAAATTTAATGGAATCTCGTGAGGCGTCAAAATTCTATCAAAAAAAAGAGGCATTTTTAAAAATGCCTCTTTCAATATGGTTAAGCGTGAATTGCTCGATTTGCTGTTGCAGCTAAAGCAGCTTCCTTAAACGCTTCGGTATACGTCGGATGCGCGTGGCATATGCGGCCGATGTCTTCTGCCGATGCTCTGAATTCCATGGCGGTTACCGCTTCTGCGATCATATCTGCCGCACGTGGTCCGATCATGTGGACTCCTAAAATTTCATCAGTTTCCTTATCAGCCAATACTTTTACAAAACCATCTGTATCACCAGACGCTTTCGCACGTCCCGATGCTTTGAATGAAAATGATCCTGCTTTATATTGTTTTCCTGACTCTTTTAATTGTTCTTCGGTCTGTCCAACGGAAGCAACTTCTGGCCAAGTGTAAACCACGCCCGGAATCAAGTTGTAATCAATATGAGGTTTTTGACCTGCGATTAATTCAGCAACAAAAATACCTTCATCTTCTGCTTTATGCGCTAACATGGCACCTTTAACCACATCGCCGATTGCGTAAACGCCAGCGACCGAAGTCTCTAAATGTTCGTTAACCGTGATTTTATTGCCTCTCTCTTCGACCTTTAGACCGATATTTTCTAATCCTAATCCTTCGTTGTAAGCCGTACGTCCAACAGCCACGATGCAGTAATCTCCTTCTAATGAAACAGTTTCGCCTTTCGCGTCTTCTGCTGTTACCGTAACTTTTTTGCCTTTGGCTGAAGCTCCAGTAACTTTATGTCCCAAGAAGAATTCCATGCCCAATGATTTTTTCAAAACACGTTGCAATTCTTTTCCAAGACCAGCATCCATCGTGCCGATAATGGATTTTGCAAATTCAACAACGGAAACTTTCGAGCCCAAACGAGCATAAACTGATCCTAACTCCAAACCAATAACTCCACCGCCGATAACGATTAGGTGTTTTGGAACTTCGGTCAAGTTCAACGCTTCTGTTGAAGTAATAATCCGTTTTTTATCAATAGGCAAAAATGGCAAAGCAGTCGGTTTAGAACCTGTCGCAATGATTACATTTTTAGCTTTTAATTCTTCTGTTTTTCCATCAGCTTTCGTAACGATGATGGTGTTTTTATCTTTAAACGATCCTAAACCTTCGTAAGAATCAATTTTATTTTTCTTGAATAAATAAGTAATACCAGCTGTGTTTTGTGCGATTACATCATCTTTGCGAGCAATCATTTTCTTCATGTCCAATTTTAAATTGCTCAAGCCAATACCGTGAGCTTCAAAATTGTGTGCTGCATTGTGGTAATGTTCTGAAGAATCCAACAAAGCTTTTGACGGGATACAACCTACATTCAAACAAGTTCCTCCAAACGTGCTATATTTTTCTATTACTGCTGTTTTTAATCCTAATTGAGCGCATCTGATTGCGGCAACATATCCACCAGGACCACTTCCAATTACGATAACATCATATTCCATATGAAAATATTTTATTTTTGTCCACAAATTTAAGACATAATATACACTTTTACGAAAGATAATCGCAAAATAGATAAAAGTTTTATAGATTATTTAACGCCTGTTAAATGGCTAGACTGATGCCAAATTTGTAGCTGATGATTGCCTTAAATGTTTCATTTGGCAATAATTCGCAGGATGGAAAATCTTTTCGGTTAGCGCTGTCTGGAAAAAATTGACATTCCAAACAGAATGCATCGTTTGGCTGGTAAGCTGTACCTTGTTTTCCTTTGTCAATACTGTTCAGAAAATTTCCAGAATATAAATGAACGCCTGGATAAGTTGTAAATACTTCTAGCTTAATTCCAGAAGCCGAACCGATCGCTGTAGCACAGGGTTGGGTTGGATCTTGCGCATGAATAAATGAGTGGTCGTACCCATTGGCAAATGTGAGTTGATCATCGGGAGAATTAATGGATTCTCCAATCCGTTTTGGTTTTCTGAAATCGAAGGGGGTATTCTCTACGGGTGTTTTTTGAGTTGGGATCTGAAATTCATTAATTGTTAAATATTCTTCCGATGGAATGCTGACAAGATGTTCCAAAATTGAGCCCGTATCTTCGCCATCCAAATTAAAATATGCATGATTGGTTAAATTTACGATTGTTGGCTTATCGGTGGTCGCTTGATAGCGAATAATCAGCTCATTTTCTTCGGTTAATTCGTATGAACAGTGGACCGTTAATTTTCCAGGATATCCTTCTTCGGCATCTTCTGAAGTGTAAATGAAATCCACTTTATTCTCGAAATTCACACGCCGATTCCAGACTTGGTTGTGGAAGCCGGTTGGTCCGCCATGCAACGCATTTGGGCCATTATTCGTAGCCAAGGTGAATTCTTGGTCACCCAATTTAAATTTTCCGTTGGCGATGCGGTTTGCAAATCGACCTATCGTTGCGCCGTGGTAAGCTTCTTTGGCATCATAATATTCCTGGATGGAATTAAAACCTAAAACCACATCACGTAAATCTCCATTCTTATCTGGTACAAGTATGCTTACGATCCTAGCTCCGTAATCCGTGAAAGCAACATGCATACCTCGGCTATTTTTCAAGATAAACAAATGTGTATTCTTACCTTGATGTGTGCTTTCAAAGTTTTTGGGATCAGGAATGGAGTAGTTTGACATACATGTTAGATTTGAATCTAAATTTACGAATTTAATTAAAATTGATTAGCTTAGTACTACAAATTCAATGAATATGTTACGCATTAAGCCTAAAATATTATTGCTGATCATTGGGTGTTTTTTCAGCATTCTTGCTTTTACTTGTTCCTTTAGCAAATTATTCTTTACTATCGGCACTGAAGAAACGGTTGATGTTCCGTATTTCGTTATTTTTGGTTCTTTTGCAGTGCTATACTTATTCTATGCTTTGATTTTTCCAAAAAAGATGAGCGTAGACGACGCATTTAATACCATCAGATTTCTGATTATTTCCTGTCTCTTAATTGCTTTGTCTTTTTTACTGTATAATGCAATCTTATATTCGAATCCTCAAAAAGTAATACATCATTATGATATAATTTGGATTATTTTTTTCGCTGTTTTATGGATTATAAATGCTTTGGTACTATCCTTTTACTACAAATTGGCTAAGAAGCATGCCCTGATTGCAACAGACTAAGTTCAGCTGATTAATCCCAAGAAAGCTTATCTTTGAGCTTAATTTCATCAAAATCACAGTATGAATTGGAAACAATTGCTTTCAGCAAAACGTTGGGGTTACGAGAGCCGTCCATTAGGCGATCAAGTTGATGCACGCTCTGAATTTCAACGGGATTATGACCGATTGATTTTTTCATCTCCGTTTCGAAGATTGCAAAATAAAACGCAGGTTTTTCCATTGCCTGGAGCTGTATTTGTCCATAATCGATTGACGCATAGTTTAGAGGTAGCGAGTGTAGGTAGATCGTTGGGAAGGCTTTTCTATACCTTGATGCGTGCTGAAAATCCAAATATGGATGTAGACTATCCGTACTTGCAAGAAGTGGGAAACATTGTTTCTGCAGCTTGTCTTTCGCATGATTTAGGAAATCCGGCATTTGGGCATTCCGGCGAAGCGGCAATTTCTACCTATTTTACACAGGGTGCAGGACAGCGTTTTAAAAATGAATTAAGTCCAGAGGAATGGGCGGATATCACCCATTTCGAAGGAAATGCAAATGCCTTGCGAATTTTAACGCATGCCTTTCATGGAAAAGATGATAAAGGATTTGCGTTGACTTACACGACATTAGCTTCCATTGTTAAATACCCATGCGCAGCAATCGATGGTCACGTAAAAGGAAATCATCATCGTAAAAAATATGGTTTCTTTGATTCAGAAAAAGAAACGTTCTATAAAATAGCAGAAGATTTGGGTTTGGAGAAAGATCCAACTAATCCGAATGGATACTTACGTCATCCTTTGGTTTATTTAGTAGAAGCTGCCGATGATATTTGCTACAACATTATCGATTTGGAAGATGCGCATCATTTAAAAATCTTGTCGTACCAGGAAGTGGAAGAGTTGCTGTTGCCTTTGTGTAAGGATGACAAATTGAAAGAGCGCTTGAACGGATTGTTGGATGCGTCGAGCAAAGTTTCTTTGCTGCGGGCAAAAGCGATCAATACCTTGATTCACGGCTGCGCCGAAGTGTTTTATAAAAATCAGCAACAGTTTCTTTCAGGTACATTTCCAAAAGCATTAATGGATGCGTTGGAAGATGATGTAGTCGCTCAGATGAAAAGAATAGCGTCGATTTCTATGAAGCAGATTTATAATGCGCCAACGGTTGTGCAGATTGAAATTGCGGGTTATAAAGTCATGAATGCTTTGCTAGAGGAATTTATTCCCGCCTATTTAAAAGCTGACGAGGATAAAACTATTTTTGATAAAAAAATGATTGCAATGATTCCGCCACAGTTTTATACAGATCAGACAGACACCTATTCCAAAATACGTGCGGTGTTAGATTATGTGTCCAGCATGACCGATGTGTACGCTGTTGATTTGTATAGAAAGATTAAAGGAATTTCCATTGCATCGTTGGATTAATCCTAGCATTAAAACTCAAAAAATCAGTAAGTAATGAAATTGGTAATTGCAGAAAAACCTTCTGTCGCGCGTGATTTAGCTCGCGTGATGGGGGCGAAGGAGGCGAAAGAAGGATATATCGGTGGGAATGGATATGCATTTACCTATGCATTTGGGCATTTGGTACAGCTGTGTACACCGCAGTCGTATGGATATTCGACTTGGTCGATAGCGAATCTTCCGATTATTCCGCAAGAGTTTAAACTTGAAGCGAAGAAAATCCGAAAAGATGGAAAACAGATTGATGATGCAGGAGCTTTAAAGCAATTGAACATTATCAAATCCTTAATTGAGCAAGCTGAAGAAATCATTGTGGCAACCGATGCTGGGCGAGAAGGTGAATTGATTTTTCGGAATATTTATTACTATTTGGGAGCTAAGGTTCCGTTCAAACGATTGTGGATTTCTTCACAAACGGACAAAGCGATAAAAGAAGGTTTTGCTACGCTAAAGGAAGGAACAGAATATGATAGTCTGTATTTCTCCGCGCGCAGCCGTTCTGAATCAGATTGGTTGATCGGCATTAATGCGACTCAGGCAATTACGCTCGCTGCAGGCAATCAAGGTTTGCTTTCTTTGGGAAGGGTTCAGACGCCGACTTTGGCCATGATCTGTTCGCGTTATCTGGAGAATACAGCATTTAAACCTCAAGCATTTTACAAAATCCAGGCAAGTTTTGAAAAGGATGCAATTGCCTTTAAAGCGACATCCTCGAAAATTGATGTAAAAGAATTGGCTGAAGAAACGGTTGCCAAAATAACTGTAGGATCGGAAGCCAAAGTACTGAAAGTTGAAGCGAAAGAAACTAAAGAACAGCCACCGCTGTTGTTTGACTTAACCTCTCTTCAGCAAGATGCGAATAAAAAATATGGATATTCTGCCGATCAAACATTGAACATTGCGCAGAGTTTATATGAACGGAAAGTGATTACCTACCCAAGGACTGGTTCGCGCTATATCGGTGAAGATGTTTTTGAGAAAGTTCCGGAATTGTTTCAGCATCTTTCAGCAACTGCACATGAAAGCATTGCTGGAATAGCGGGAAATCTACTAGACGCAAAGCTGAATAAACGCTCGGTTGATGATAAGAAAGTAACCGATCACCATGCGCTTTTGGTGACTGATGAAAAACCGAGTGCCATGCCAATGGATCAGCAAAACATTTACAACATGATTGCAAAGCGCATGGTTGAAAGTTTTTCGGAAGTTTGTTTGAAAGATATCACAACGGTGACGTTGGATGCGAATGGCGTTGAGCTGATTGCCAAAGGTACTGTTATCCGTCAATACGGCTGGCGTTTGTCCCCCGAACAGATGGAAGCGCCCGATGAAGATAAAAACTCAGACGATCAAGACAATGAAAATGTACAATTGCCAAAGTTGTCAGCTGAAGAAATCTTGGAAGTTTTAGCCGTAGATCTTTCCGAACGGTTTACTAAAGCAAAGCCAATCCATACGGAAGCGTCTTTATTAAAAGCGATGGAAACTTCCGGAAAGGAAATCGAAGATGAGGAGATGCGCCAAGCGATGAAAGATTGCGGTTTGGGAACGCCTGCAACAAGGGCCGCAACGATAGAAACGCTTTTTCAGCGTGAATATATCAAACGCGATAAGAAAAAGTTGATTCCCACGCCAAAAGGATTGACATTGTATAATTTAGTGAAAGATCGTTCGATCGCAAAAGTCACGTTGACGGGCAAGTGGGAACAAAAGCTAGAAGAAATGCGCGCAAATAAGGTTTCTTACGATCTTTTTATGAAACACATTAAGGATTACACGGAGCGCATCACGAAAGAACTTGTTCAATTGCGTGTCAGCATTGCGCACGAGGCTCCTGTTCCTTTGCAAAAAAACAACATTAAATGCCCAAAATGTGCTTCCGGAAAAGTGCAGTTGTACGACAAAGTTGCGCAATGTGATTTATACGCGCGAGGATGTGATTTTAAAATCTGGCGTACCTTAAATGGCGTGACGCTAGATGAAAAGGAATTGAGAAATCTGCTAGAAAAGGGGAAGACCTCAACATTGAAAGCTGTCAAAAACCAAGAAGGAAAAATAGTTGAAGGCGTATTAGTATTTAAAGATTTTAAAGTTAGCGTTGTATAATTCAAAATTCAAAATTAAAAATTCAAAAAATTGCAGAGTTTGTCATTCTGAATGAAATGAAGAATCTGATTTCTATTTGAGAAATTTCGCTTCGCTACCAATGACAGATTTAATCCTGGCTCAGCAATATACATATTGCTCCGTAGGAGTTACCGCTTTGTAGTTCTATTATTTCCTTAATAATTTCGTGCCGTAGATACGCGCCCTAGGGATTGTTTTGCCTATGGCACAAAATTTTCTTGGATTTTTTTCTATAAAGTGGTTGTGCCTACGGCACATTGACTGGAACTGTATTGCTTTTGAATTTGCTCCGTAGGAGCGAAATGTTTGTAGGAAAAGAATGCGCAATAAAATCAGCGTGCCGTAGGTATGCAACAATTTATTTTAAAACCATAAAAATCCTTTGTATTGGATTGCGTACCTACGGCACGCATTTCACCCTCATAACTATTTCTACAAACATTCAGCCTCTAACGAGGCTTTAAAAGAAAGTATAATCCGAACTCTATTCTTTATTCTAGATACTTTACTGGTTTAGGAGCCTACGGACAAAAAAATCATATAACACTTTACTGTCAACATCTTCCAAAAGTTTTGTACACAAAATTTAGTTCCTCAATAAGACAAGTAATTTGTCATTTGATATCTTTATGCTATCGTGATGTTCCGAAGGGACATCATGAATCACTGATAATAGCGGATTTGCAATCCGCCTTAAACAGATTATTAGTATTGCAAGTTTCTTTTATTTATACTCCAACATCTTCCTTTGAAAGATATCGAACAGCAAAGCGAGAATTGAATTTATTGAAAAATTTAGTTGTCTTTCAAAATGTATTTACCGGCTTCCTTAGTAACAGTGATTTTCTTTTCCAGAATTAAATGAAATTCTTCCTTCGAAATTCCTAATGGTCTTAACGCGTTTTTTATAATAAACTCAGGAACTGGATTGATAGGAGATTGAAAAATTATCGGTCGGAAAAGATCTGAACGAATGTATTTAATATGTCCCCCGCCTGAATGTTTTTCCACTAAGGTACAGCCACACAATTGGAGAAAATCTTCAAATTGACGTAGGTTAATATTTCATAGGGATTTGATGGTCATTCATTATAGAAAGAAATTAACTGTCCTATTAAACTTGCTGAGTTCTATATTGGTTCTTGAAAGTAAATACTTAAAATCTTCGTTATTCTTTAGCAAATAATCTGTTGTCGGTTGTACGACAAGTGACTGATTGACATGTTTAGTCCATCCTAATCGTACTAATTCTTTTAACAAATTTTCGTTTCCAGAGCTATTTTTGGTAAGATCATTCAGCATGTAATCGAACGATTTTTCTGCTTCGTTCATAGTATTCCCGTAACCCACCATCTCTAAAGCGGGACCGTAATAATAAAACACATCAGCCTCAAACCAACTGTAAATCTCAAGATCACAATTGACAAGCTTTTTGTCTCTCTTTAATGATAAATTATAAATATCATTTTCCATAATTAAATTTAGGTATTACTTTTTAATCTTGAAAGACTTTTATGTGTATGCTATTCAGGATGTTCTGAAGAGATACAATCTTTCAAAACAACTTCAACTGATTATTCGGACCTTCAAATAAATCATGATTTAACGATATTTCTTTTACATTCAAGCCATTGAGTCTGCAATGCAAACGGAAATTATCTTCAATCAATTTGGCGATTTTGCCATCGCCTTTCATGCGTTCTCCGAAACGGCTATCGTTGACATTCCCTGCATGACAGTTTTGAATCATATGCCATACCTTATCAAATCGATCTGGAAAATTCTTTCTTAACCAATCTTCAAAAATTTGCCCAATTGCTCCGTTCAATCGAACAACTGTATATCCTGCACGGATTGCTCCGGCATCTGCAATCGCTTTCAACACTTGAGGGATTTCATGGTCGCTCAATCCAGGGATTAAAGGTGCAACCATCACGCCCATAGGAATGCCTCGTTTGCTCAGTTCATGGACGATTTTTAACCGCTGTTTTGCTGTAGTAGTTCTGGGCTCCATCACTTGTCTCAAGTCTTCGTTCAGGCTGTTGATTGACACGTAAACCATACAGAGATTTAACTTAGCCATTTCTTCCAAAATATCCGCATCTCTTAAAATCAATGCATTTTTAGTAATAATGCCAATAGGCTGTTTGTATTGCAAGGCTATTTCCAAGAGCTGTCGAGTCAATTTATATTTACGCTCAGCGGGCTGATAACAATCCGTATTGCCAGATAAAGAAATCGTTGAAGCATCCCAATTTTTCTTTTCTAGAAAATTCTTAAAACGAATGGGAGCATCCTTTTTCACAATGATTTTTCGTTCGAAATCAAGCCCTGCACTAAAGCCCCAAAACTGATGCGAATTTCGGGCATAGCAATAAATACAGCCATGCTCACACCCTTGATAGGGATTTAAAGAATAGGCCATGCCCACGTCAGGGCTTGTTACCTTGTTGACAATCGTTTTTCCGGATTCATAAATAAAACTTGTTTTGCTGTCAGGTTCCTCCCAATCATCAATTCCCTCCACATGCTCTTTGGCATACACATCATTCAGAAATTTATTATGAATGTTGATTTGTGCTCCTCTTCCTTTAAAATACGGGTTTTCTTTTTCCTCCAACATAACTTAAAATTACTAATATTTTTAGTAATTCAGAAAAATGTTTTACTTTTCCTCCGCGTGTTTTATTCTTGTTCCTTACGCCTTATTAGACTATCTTTAGAATTATGAAACTTTACGTCTTTAGTGGTTTGGGTGCAGATAAAAGAGCTTTTTCTGCGATTGATTTTTCAGGATACGAAGTGATTCATATGGATTGGATTTCGCCGGAACCAAAAGAAGCGATGGAAGACTATGTTATTCGTCTGGCAGAAGCTCATCAATTGCCAAAATCTGGCGCAACGGTCATCGGAGTTTCATTTGGTGGGATGTGCATCAGCGAATTAGCGAAAACCTATAGTTTTGAAAAAATCATTTTTCTTTCTTCGGCAAAATCAAAAAATGAGCTTCCCCAAGACGGATTTTGGTCTTTTTTAGCGCCGTTAACAAATCTGATTCCAGGAAAACTATTGACAAAGCCCAATTCCATGATTTACAAAGCTTTTGGCGTGACGGAACAAAAAGACAAAGATTTGCTAGCTGAAATTATCCGCGATACCGACCCTAAATTTTTGAAGTGGGCGATGAAGGCTATTCGAAATTGGGAAAATACAGTAGAGCCTTCCGAGTTTCTACATGTACATGGAACTGAAGACCGCGTGATTCCATTTGCCAATGTCAAACAAGTTGTTCCTGTCATGGGCGGTGGCCATTTTATGGTCCTGAATCGAGGAGAAGAAATCTCCCAGTTTATTCGAGGCTACCTCGACTAATCAATCGTCAGTTTTAAGCAATAAGACGATAGAAAATCCATTCCCTTTGTAATTTCTTTTACCTTTGTCGAGCTATGGCAAATATCGTATACAACCCTTTTTCTGAATTCAAATTTGACAATAAAACCTGTTTTCTGAGTGGAGCTGAATTGCAATCCGCAGATGAAACAATTCAGGTGTTTCCTGTTTGGATGATGCAAGCGTTCAATTTGGAGGACCAGCCTTTTAAGATGCTTGACGAAAGCATGGTTACTTACAAAAAGTTGCAGTTGCCATGTTCTTGCACTACAAGCCATGCATTAGAGAAAATTGAATTGGAAGTTGAACAAGCAATGAATTCAGGATATGAAGCTGTAAAAGATTTGTCGCATACCACACTTTTTCAATGGGTAGCCAAAATCGTATACGGAGTTGTGTTTAATGAGATTCAAGCAGGTATTCGTCAGGCTGTTTTGACTGGTGAGGAAATGAATTTCTCTCAAGCGTTGGTGCATAAATTTCGCAACCTGCATGCCATGTTGCAATCGCTGATTGTTCCAATGGAATTTGAACATCAATTGCCATTTTCCATTCAGGTTTTTCCTGTGAATAATCCAGAAAATACGTTTATGTACCGCGATGAAATCAACACCTTAGTTTTTTCGTTGCGAATGAATGATTTTGCGATTATCGCTACGCTTCAGGATAATGGAACCCATGCTATTTATCACGAAGATGTTTTGGCAAAAGTGAAAGGCCATGTGTTGCATCCGATTCAGTTTGAAGAAATATGCGCACGTTATTTTTACTCTGCCTATCTGTTCAATCGCCTGCCGGAATACACCTATATGGAAACCCCACAAAAAATCTATGTAGAACCCATGCCATTAAATGATTTTACGTTAAAGCCGATTTTTGATAATTGGGCAGTAAAAACGTATGGACAAGTGCTGGAGAATTTCTGGAAACCATGGGGATATCTCTTGTTCGAGATTATTAAAGACCCAGAACATCCAATGACATTTATTACAGACGAGCAAGGAGATTTTAAAGTGGTCGAAGGGTTAGCTTTGCAGTAATCGACTCGTAAATTTCTTATTTTCAGTATTTTGTGATGAAAATTTTTATGTAAATTTGAGTGTGAAAGATGCTGAAAAACATATCGTAAATGCTTATTCTAAGCTTTTTGAAAGTTTGAGTTTTGTAAGCAAAAAAAAGCTGATTGAAATTTTATCAAATTACTTGAATCAGGAGAAAGATAAAGAAACTGTCGATTTTTATTCTTCTTTCGGTGCATTTGGTTCGTCGAAATCAGCTGAAGAAATTGTCGATGAAATAAAATCTAGCGGAAAATTTAATTCCAAAGAAATAATAATGGAGTAAGAATGGAGAGGTAGAAATGACTTCAATGTATCGAAAAGATATCTAGATTGAAAATTTATTTTGTAGAGAATAACTATACGTTTTTAGCTGTAAGCACTCGAATACTTCCTAGACATTAAAGCCATTTTTGGTAATAAATATTTAAAACACCTGCTTACTAACAGGTGTTTTTAATTTAATTTTTATTAATTATAAAAAATCTACTCCATCTCCAGCTTTAAAAAACGAGCCGTCTCTGAGTTTTTTTGTTTAATCAGTTCTTTGGGAGTTCCAGAGAATAAGAGGTTTCCGCCTTCACGGCCACCTTCTGGACCCATATCGATTACCCAATCGGCTGTTTTGATGACATCCAAGTTATGCTCGATGATTAAAATGGTATTTCCTCGGTCGACCAAACGGTTAATAACACCTAATAAAACATTGACATCTTCAAAATGAAGACCTGTTGTAGGCTCATCCAAGATATAAAATGTTTTTCCAGTATCTTTTTTCGAAAGCTCCGTGGCTAGTTTGACGCGTTGCGCTTCACCACCGGATAGGGTAGTAGAAGCCTGTCCAAGCGTAATGTATCCCAAACCTACATCTTGAAGTGTTTTGATTTTTCGATAGATAGAAGGAATATTTTCGAAGAAATCCACCGCTTCATCAATGCTCATGTCCAATACGTCCGAAATGGATTTTCCTCGGTAGCGAACCTCCAGCGTTTCGCGGTTATAGCGTTTTCCATGGCAAGTTTCGCAAGGAACTTGCACATCAGGTAGGAAGTTCATCTCAATGATTTTCATTCCGCCACCTTGGCAAGTTTCACAACGTCCGCCTTTCACGTTGAACGAAAAACGTCCAGGTTTATATCCTCGGATTTTGGCTTCTGGCAACTGAACATACAGCGCGCGGATATCTGAAAATACGCCTGTATACGTAGATGGGTTGGAACGTGGCGTTCGGCCAATCGGGCTTTGATTGATTTCAATGACTTTGTCAATGTGTTCTAATCCTTCAATGGATTTATAAGGCATTGGCTTTGCCTTCGCTCTGAAAAAATGATGGTTTAAAATAGGGTATAAGGTACCTGTAATCAAACTAGATTTTCCCGAACCGGAAACTCCAGTCACCAAAACTAATTTTCCCAACGGAATGGAAACGCTGACATTTTTCAGGTTGTTCCCGGTAGCACCTTTCAGGACCAATTGCTGTCCGGAACCCTCGCGGTATTTGTCCGGAATAGCGACTTCCCGTTTTCCATTCAGGTATTCGGCAGTTAACGATTTCGATTTATAAATCGCTTCGGGTTTTCCCTGAGCAACGACTTGTCCGCCATGAACTCCCGCTGCGGGACCCATATCAATCACATAATCAGCATTGACAATCATGTCCTTGTCATGCTCCACAACCAAGACCGAATTGCCTATGTCGCGCAAGTTTTTAAGCGACGCAATCAGGCGTTCATTATCGCGCTGATGCAACCCAATGCTAGGTTCATCCAAGATATACAATACGTTAACGAGTTGCGAACCGATTTGTGTTGCCAAACGGATGCGTTGTGCTTCTCCTCCGGATAATGTTTTCGATGACCTGTTTAACGTTAAGTAAGTCAAACCAACATCCACCAAAAAGCCTAGTCTGGTTTTAATTTCTTTGACGATTTCTGTTGCGATGATTTTCTGGCGTTCATCAAGTCGTTCATCGACCGTTTGAAACCAATTGTTGAGCGCGCTGATATCCATTGCTGATAATTCGGCAATGTTTTTATCCGCAATTTTGAAATGCAAAGATTCAGTTTTTAGACGCGCACCTCCACAGCTAGGGCAGACGACCTGTGTACGGAATTCTTCCAACGAAAGTCCGTCATCACTCTTTCCGCTTTGCTCCTCCAGCATTTTAAAAATTCCCGAAAAGGTCACTTTGTATTCGCGAGTTCCATAACTGCCATAAGAAACAGATAGTGGGACATCATCTTCTGCACCGAATAAAAGAATGTCGATGGATTCTTTGGATATTTTTTCAATCGGATTGGTTAATGAGATGTCGTAACGTTTAGCTACGGCTTTAATAACTGATGAATTCCAAGAATCACGCAATGGGCCTAAAGGAACAATTGCCCCTTTGGTAATGCTCAGTTTTTTATCTGGGATAACTACATTTTTGTCAATCTCAAAAATATAACCCAAACCATCGCATTTAGGACATGCGCCGTAAGGCGAATTGAATGAAAACGTATTCGGCTGTGGCTCATCGTAAGAAATGCCTGATTCGGCATCCATCAAATAACGGCTATAAAACTGCTCTTTGTTTTCCTTATTGGCAATTTTAATAATCCCTTTCGCGGTTTTCAACGCCTGCATGACTGAATCATAGATTCTTTTTCGGTCGTCTTCGTTGATTTTTAATCTGTCTACAACAATTTCGATGTCGTGGATTTTATACCTGTCCACTTGCATTTTAGCAACGACATCCAATATTTCCCCATCGACACGCACTTTGGTATAGCCTTGTTTGCGAATCTGTTCAAATAATTCGCGGTAATGGCCTTTTCGGCCTTTAACAACCGGCGCTAAAATATTGACTGCTTCATCTTTGAATTCTTCCAAAATACGATTCACAATCTGCTCATCCGACATGCGTTCCATTCTCCTTCCAGAGACATAAGAAAAAGCTTCGCCGGCTCTAGCATACAATAAACGCAAGAAATCGTAGATTTCAGTAATTGTACCTACCGTAGAGCGAGGATTTTTGCTTGTTGTTTTCTGCTCTATTGAAATCACGGGACTCAATCCTGAAATCTTATCGACATCGGGGCGCTCCATTCCGCCAAGGAACTGACGGCTATACGCCGAAAATGTCTCCATGTAACGTCGCTGGCCTTCAGCATAAATCGTGTCAAAAGCCAACGAAGATTTTCCGCTACCGCTCAAACCAGTTATTACGACCAGCTCATTCCGTGGAAAACTTACGTCTATATTTTTCAGGTTATGTACGCGTGCTCCAAATACTTCAACATCACTTTGTTCACCTAAATCAATTGCTTTTTTCTTCGACATGCTAAAATTATTTTTGCAGGTGCAAAGTTACTGATTTTTAAGAGGATTTTCTCTAGTTTGGGTACATGCATTTTTGGATTTTTAGATTGAAATGAGATGAGGCGCGATTTTATTTTTTTATCGGGATATTTAACCTAATTTAGTTCTATTGAAAAAGTTAGACTTAAACAAACAAGAAATCGAAACCGTTGAATCCGCCATCCAACATTGGCAGGAAGAAGGGTATTTGGATTCGGAAAAAGCCAAAGAATTAAAAGATTCGATTGAGGAGAAAAGCTTCGAATGGGGAATGCTGGCGAAATATGCGTTTTGGATTGCATTGGGTTCGCTAATTCTTTCAGTCATATCTCTGTTTGCAGATGATGCTTTAGTGACCTTTGTAAAAGGTTTTTACGAAACACCAAATATTGTTTTTTGTGTCTTCTTTGCCGCTCTGGCGGCAATGTTTTATTTCTTAGGATTTAGAAACAAAGAGAAAAATCCAGAGAATAACTTTTCAAGCGAAACGCTCATGCTGGCAGGAGCATTTTCAACGGCAGCATCCGTTGGTTTTTTAGGAACAATCCTAGATAGAAGTACGAGCCATTACACGATTTCATTCTTGCTATCGATTATCATTTATGCAGTACTGACCGTCAAGCTACAATCTAAGTTATTGTGGGTGTTTACTTTGGTTGCTTTAGGGATTTGGTTTGCGACCGAAACGGCTTACCATAGTGGTTGGGGATTTAGGTTTTGGGGAATGAATTATCCGTTGCGTTTTACGATTTTCGGATTGATTATTACAGCCTTCTCCATTTGGGGGCAACCAAAAATAAAAGTTCTTGAGCCCTATACCTCGACAAGTTATGTCGTGGGTTTATTGTATACTATGCTTTCGTTGTGGTGCTTGTCGATTTTTGGAAATTATAGCGATTTCGAAGCTTGGACAGGCGTTCGCCAATACGAAATTTTCTATTGGGGCTTGCTGGGAATCGCATTGTCTTTGGGGTTATGCCTTTACGGGATGAAAACTAAAGATTTTGTTTCGCGAGATATTGGTTTCGTGTTCTTTATCTTGAACCTCTACACGCGATTTGTCGAATATCTTTGGGACAACATCAACCGCACAATTTTCTTTTTGATTTTGGCAATTTCTTTTTGGTTCGTAGGTCGATGGGCTGAGAAGATTTGGAAAAAGAAGGATGGTAAATCCAAAGAATTAAGCTAATCGATAAAAATGTGTACTCAAAAAAAATGCTCCAACGGAGCATAAAGAATAAGTTTAAACCAGCATCAACTTAATTGATTTTTAAGCTGTACGTGATTTCAACACCCCCTGCGGCTAACATATCGTGAACCGAACAGTATTTCTTTACCGCTAATTCAGCTGCTTTCTGAGCTTTTTCATGATCAATGGTTCCTTTTAAAAAGAAGCTGATGTGGATTTTTGTGAAAATATTTGGAATTTCTTCCCGACGGTCGCCTTCCAGTTCCACTTGGATATCTTCAATGTCTTGTCTTTGTTTTTTCAGAATAGCGGATAGATCGAACACGCTGCAAGAGCCCAATGCCATTAAAACCAATTCCATCGGACGAACACCTTTTTCTTCTCCACCGATCGCCTCCGAACCGTCAATATTTACTTTAACAGGAGAGGATGGAGCAGATGCTTCATAATGAGAAGCTTTATTTACACGATTTAAAGAAACTTTCATAGTCAAAATTTTATACAAATATACGGCAAAGGGATTAGCTGAGGAAACTAAAAAACCCGCTGACAGTTGCCAACGGGTCCAAACTTAATTCTACAACAATATTAGTTCGGCATAATCACGCCTCGGTATAAACTAACATCCACTTTAGGGATAGTCGATTTGTATTTCGCATTGATTGCATCAATAAATAAATTCGCTGTTAACGCATTTCCAAGCGGAGTAAGATGTACCCCATCTAAAGAAAATGCATTTCCAGTAATGTAGCTAGAGCTAACATTCACACCATTGACAACAATGCCTGATTTCACTCGATTTAAAAATGCATAGGCGTCTGCAACAGCTAAATCGTTATCACTTGCAACCTTTTTAATCACATCATTAAACTCAACAACACGAGTAGCGACAGTAGCTTGCTCACTTTCATCTAAAACATATTGATCCTCAATAGGGTTCAAAGGGTGTAAACCGTATGGATAAGGACTATTCGCGGTTGAACCTAGTAAATTTCCTGCGATTGAAGAAAACGTTAAAATAAATTTGTCTTTATCTGTCGCAGCACGAGGCGTAGTTTTCGTAGCAATGTAAAGATCCGCGACAGGAGCAGGAGCCACGGCATTAACTGCTGCCAGCAAGGCGACTCTTGTAACTGTGTTGAAATAAGGAATACTTGTCACATCCGGAATTGTAGCTACAACACCTTTACGGCCATTTGTTACCAGCGAACCGATAAAAGCGGTATATAAAGCTGTAAATTCAGTTGTAGTCGTCAATCTATTTGTGGAGTTAGTAGTGACTGCTCCATTAGTAGCATAACCCAAAACATCATTATTTCCCAACCAAAATGAGAAAAATGTGTGGTTTTGAGAAGATGCATAACTTAAATAGGTCGTCGTTAAAGTAGAAGCATCGGGCAATAGTCTTTCAAAGTATGGATTGCCAGCGGCAGAGCCATACCCTTGAATTCCCATCATATCCAACCGCATTCCCGGTACACCAAGATTGGTGATTGGATCTAAATATTTTGTAAATAATAATGGGCTTTCACTTCGAACGGCTTGCGCAGGAACCATTTCAATAACAGGAGAGCCATTCACTAAGGCGGTTAATCGCATGTATCCAGTTCCATCGCTTTGCTCAGCACTGAAAAAAGGACTGTTAAATCCAACTGCTCCACCAAATTTTTGCATTTGCTCTGCAATTAAATTCGGATAGGCTACTTGTTGCCCTGCCAAATATAACCCATTGTCAGCAAAACCTGCAGTTAACGAGTTTCCAATAGCGACGTATTTGGTGAAATCCGCATTTGAACCAGCGCTCGGTGTTAATTCATCTAATTGAGGAGCACATGATGTAGCAAAAGCTAAAGCCGCTAAACCGAAAAATAATTTTATATGTGTTGTTATCTTTTTCATAATTGTGATTCTTTGGATTACCATTTATAAGTTAATGACAAACCTGGAGCGTGAATATAAGTTTCATATCGTCCACTTAGGCGAGTTTCTATGTTGGTCGTCGTTCTTGGCTGGATATGTTGGAAAACATATGCACCCGACATTTCCCATTTCGGAGAAAATTCATAGGTGAAACCTGCAGAAGCCATAATCCTGTTGTTGTCCGGAGTTTCTGGATACACATATCCAGATTGAACCGGACTGTATACGTAACCCGCACCCACTCGAAGGGCTAGCTTATCCGTTGTTTGATGCTGTAAACCAACTTTTCCTGAAAATGCATTTTGATAATTTTTTTCAGAGTGCGTGTCCTGCAATACAGCCGTGTTTTCAGCGTAATCAAAATTTAGCTCCTTATAGATGCTGTAGTTGATGATCGTTGCATCCATTGCAACATCTAATTTTTTGCTCACTGGAAATGCGATACCTAAATTTAATGAAGAAGGCAATGGCAACTCAGCATTGAAAGTTGTGTTTGGAAATGAAGTGCTCAGGCCTGCTGGAACTGTAAATTGAGCATCCCCATCCTCTAATTTTGTAACGACTTTCGATCGGTAACTTAAGGAAATCGAAAACTCGTCCTCTAAGTTGTAATGTACACCAAGATTATACCCCATTCCAGAACCCGTTCCTGAAAGTTCAGCTTGTCCTGTACTTCCATCTGCATAATAAACAGGAATCGATCTCGATAAATCAACTTGTCCAATGTTGTACACAAATCCACCACCAAAACTGAAGTTGTCTGTTAGTTTGAAACTTAAGGTAGGCTGTATGTAAATCGCTCTTAATGAAAGACTATTTAAACTAAATTTTCCCGGCCAATCGCTTCCCCAATCAACGCCACCTCCAAAAGGCGTATAGACTCCGATACCTGCTTTCCACCACGAATTTTTCGGGCCGAATGTTGCGAATAAAGAAAATGGAGGACTTATTTGGAATTTCGTGTTGTGTGTTTGGTCGCTTCCTACTTCTTGAAAAGTAGAACGATACATGATCGCGTTTGCTCCAATCTGAATAGAATTGTGGTCCATTTTCACAAGTGCACCAGGATTGTAGAAAATTGAAGTTTCGTCAATAAACAATGCGGAACCTGCACCAGCCATTCCAAGAGCTTTTTGACTTTGTGTATTCACTTGGGAGCCTTGGGCAAATAATAATAAAGGACTTGATATTATTAATGTTAGTAATAATTTTTTCATAAAATTAGCGTTTACGGGGGTCTTAGCTTATAATTTAATTATGCTAACATAGTATTTTTTTTTGATAAAAAATATTTTTTTTAATCTTTTATTTTATTGTTTTCCAGTCATAAATCAGTTTTAGGCTTTAGGTTTTTGATGATATATCGTATCTTGACAAGAAATTCTTTAATTAAGCAAATATTATGGCACAAATAACATTTAAAGGTAGCCCCGTTCATACTTCAGGCGATCTTCCTAAAGTTGGTACACAAGCTCCAAATTTTTCATTGACAGCTGGAGATTTGTCACAAAAGTCATTAAGTGATTTTGAAGGCAAACGCGTTATCTTAAATATTTTTCCAAGTGTAGATACAGGGACTTGCGCAGCGTCAGTTCGTCATTTCAATCAATCAGCGGCTGGATTGGAAAACACGGTCGTTCTGTGTATTTCAAAAGATTTACCATTTGCGCAAGGACGTTTCTGCGCAGCGGAAGGTTTAGAAAATGTGATTACGCTTTCTGAATTTAAAGATGATGCATTCTCAAAGGCGTATGGTTTACGTGTTGAAGATGGACCTTTAGAAGGTTTATTGAGCAGAAGTGTCGTTGTTTTAAATGAAAAAGGCGAAGTTGTGTATACGGAGCAAGTTTCGGAAATTACAAATGAACCAAATTATGATGCGGCATTAGCTGTTGTTTAATTTGATCTTTGGATTATAAAAAAGCTCCGCTGAATTTGTTCAGCGGAGCTTTTTTTGTTCAGTGTTAAATCGTTACTCAGCAACAATTTTACCTTGCATAATTCCGTAGTGACCAGGGAAGCTACATAGGTAGGTATAAACACCTTTCTCTAATGTAAAAGTGATTTTATCTTCTTCTCCAGGACCCAATAATTTTGTGTGTGCAATGATTGATGATAATGATGTTTTTGGAATATAATCACTGTCTCTTGCAGCAGCAGCTTCAGCTCCGAATGTAGGTAAATCAATTCCTGGTTGTAAAACAATCAGGTTATGTCCCATAGATTCTTTAGGCATTTCACCGACATTTTTGAATGTAATCTCTACTGGCTCTCCCGCTTTTACACGAATTAGTTCCGTATTAAATTTCATTTGATCATTTCCTTCTACAGTCCATGTATTTGAAAGAGTTACATTTTCAATTCCCGGAACGGTTGTTTCTACAGCAGGAGTTTCTGTCTCCGTAGCTGTTGTTTCAGCAGCTTTTTTCTCATTGTTTCCACAAGCTGAAATCCCTAATGCTAAAGCTAAAATAGGTGCTAAAAATACTTTTTTCATTCGTAAAAAATTAAATTTTAATTATACGAAGATACTATTAATAATGCTATTATTCAATTTGTAAGCTAATTTGCTTTGGTCTTAAATTGATTATTTATTTCCTGTGATTTCGACGATTTTATAATACAAATCAAAAGGATCAAATGGTTTTCCGATAACGGCATCGGCTCCAGCTTTGTAGGCTGCTTGTTGTTCATACTCCAGCACCGATGCGGAAATTGTAATAATTGGAATGGATTTAACGCGGTCGCTTGGGTTAGATTTTATTTCATTAATAGCTTCAAATCCACTCATGATTGGCATGTGCGTATCCATCAGAATGATATCGTACATGTTTTTAATCGTATTTTCTACTGCAAATTTTCCGTTTTTAACAATATCGACATCACATCCCCATGTTCTCAGCATGTGTGCTAACATGAAGCTGTTCAGTTCATTGTCTTCTGCAACGAGTACGCGCAAATCATTCAGCCTTGGTAACTTTGTGTATTGCTGATTTTCCTTTTCTTCTTTTGAAGTGTAATAAAGCGACACTTGAAAAAGTGTTTCAAAATAAAATTCTGAACCTTTACCGTAAACGCTTTTCGCGCTTACTTTGCCTTTCATTAAATCTGCCAACCTTTTGACAATCGCCAAACCTAGACCCGTCCCGCCAAATTTACGTGTAATTCCATCATCCGCTTGCTCAAATGCAAGGAATATTTTTTCTACAGATTCAGATTTTATGCCTATTCCTGTGTCGATTACAGTGAATCTTATTAAATAGTTAGAGTCTAAATTTTCAATTACGTCGATACATAGTTTAATTTCACCTTGTTCGGTGAATTTCAGACTATTGGAAATAAAATTTCCGATGATTTGCTGTAAGCGCAAAGCATCCGATTTGATGTACATCGGTAACCGGGGATCTAATTTTATTTCAAAATTTAGACCCTTATTGCTTGCCTTGATGTTGTAGATTTTCTTGATATCATCTACCATTTCTTTGATGGACAAATCACGGTTGACGATTTTCAACATCCCCGAGTCAACCCTTGACAGATCTAGTATATCATTGATAATCAGCAGTAAAGATTGTGAAGCGCCGTCTAAACGATCTAACCAATCTCTTTGATCATCATCTAAGTGGGAGTTTTGAAGCATGTGTAAGATGCCCATTATACCGTTTATGGGCGTTCGAATTTCATGGCTCATATTCGCAAGAAAAATTTCTTTGGATTTTCGAGCCTCTACTGCTTCTTCTTTTGCGCGGATTAGATCTAATTTTGATTTCTCGAGCTCGATGTTTTTCTGCTTTATTTCCTCCTGAATATGAATTTGCTTGACAAAGGATTTGACTTTTGCTATTGTAATTTCAGGATTTAATGGTTTGTACAAATAATCCACAGCACCGCTTTCCAATCCTTTGATTAGGTATCGGTCTTCTTTGGAAATTGCTGTCACCATGATTGCAATAATATGGTTTGTCTTTGGGTTTGATTTCAACAAGGAAACAAATTCAAAACCATTGATTTCAGGCATTTGCACGTCTACTAATGCGATTGAAATCTGATCTTTCCAGCAAATTTTTAAAGCCTCATTCGGATCGCTGCACGAGATGATATTTATATGTTCAATATCTTCCAACAACGCCCTGAGACTAATTAAATTTTCTTCTTTATCATCCAGAAGCAGGAGGTTAACGTAATCCATCATATTAATTAATCGTACTGAAATATTGAATTATTTTTTTGTTATCGCATATCAGCGCATTTTCATTCTGCGAAATAGCATATTTTGTCATCACATCCATCTTGCTTTCCGCAGGATTCTGAACAAATGCCTGGCCTCCGTTACGTAGTACATGTGCTATTCCATTGGAACCATCCTGATTGGCTCCTGAAAGTAGAAATGCGCTGGCTTTATCCCCATAAACATCGGCTACACTTTCAAAAGTGACGTCGATGCTAGGTCTGGAAAATTGGATCGGCTCAGATTGGTCCAATGAAAACGTCTTATTGGGCTCAATCAGTAAATGATATCCTGGAGGCGCAAAGTAAATCCAATTTTGCTTGATCCGACCCTTGTCTTGTGCGGATTCTATGTTTTTTTCTAACTGGCTGGATAGGCTACTTTCAATCTGCGTTTCATACTTTGAATTTCTATGAATGACAACAATGATTGCGCAAGTGAAATAGGCTGGAAGCGCTTTTAAGATTTGTATGATCAAATCATACGATCCCGCCGACCCTCCAATTAATATGACATTCTCCGCCGCGCCTAACATCTTATTTTATTTTTTGATAAATGTTGTATGTTTTGTTTACTACTCTAAATTTCTTGCTCACTTCATGATTGTACAAAGTTTCTTTAGGGCCTAAACATAGAAAACCAAATAAACACAAAGATTCGTAAAACAAAGTAAATACTCTTTTTTGAAGTTCTAAATCAAAATAGATCAATACATTTCGGCAGACAATTAGCTGAAATTCGTTGAACACATTATCCGTCGCTAAATTATGTATGGAAAACAACATGTTTTTGCGTAAATCATGATTGATGATCGCAGCGTCATACATGGCCGTGTAATACGTTGAAAACTCTTCGTTTGAATTGTAAATATTAAAATTTTCCGTGTAATTTTTTACTTTTTTGATTGGATAAATTCCTTTTTTTGCAGTTTCCAATACTTGAGAATTAATATCGGTTCCATAAATAAAAGATTTATCCGTCAAATTGTTCTCTTTTAAAACAATGGATAAGGAATACACTTCTTCACCTGTTGCGCAACCTGCACTCCAGATTTTTATTTTTGGAAATGTTTTCAGGTAGGAAAATACTTCGGTAGTTAGCAATGAATAGAATTCCGGATCGCGAAACATTTCGGTAACATTCACCGTTATTTCCTGTATAAAGTAATTGTAAAACCCTTCAACATTCACAACTGCATTTTTCAAATCCATGTAATCCATTTTTTCCAATGCCATGATTCGTTGAACACGCCTTTTCAATGAAGTTTTGGTGTAACCAGACAAATCGTAGTCCGATACGTTTTTCATTAAATAAATTAGGTCTTCTAATTCTTCAAACGAGATGTTGACATTTGAATTTAACTGATCCATACTTGCATTAATGAAATTAATTTATCCATATCGATCGGTTTGCTCACATAATCATTTGCTCCCAATTGAATTGATTTTTCTCTATCGCCTTTCATCGCTTTCGCTGTCACTGCGATGATTGGTAAGTTTTTTAAAGCTTTGTTTTTACGAATGATTTCGATGGCTTCATAGCCATCCATTTCAGGCATCATAATGTCCATTAGCACAATGTCCACCTTATTCTGCAAATCTTCCAAAAAGTCGACTGCTTCTTTCCCATTGTTGGCAACTTCAACAGTCATCTCCTGATTTTCTAACGAAGTTGTTAACGCGAATACGTTACGCATATCATCATCCACCACCAATATTTTTTTGCCTTTTAAATTATTTGGTCTAAAACCATCTTTAGCAACGATATTTGACGTGTTTTTGATCGGCTGATAATTTTCGGTGTTGATTTTGTTCAAAAACAAGTTTACTTCATCAATCAAGCGGCTATTTGATTTTCCTGTCTTAATCACCATCGCTCTCGATTTACTAAGGATATGGTTTGTTTGTTTTGGGGTCAATTCATACGCTGTATTGATGATAATTGGGATTTCTGCATATCGTTCAATTGACTTTATTTCATCCAATAATTCTAAGCCCGTAACATCTGGAAGGTTAAGATCCATAATGATGCAGTCGATATTTTTGGAATCATTTAATTTGGTTAAAGCCGATTCAGCCGTAAACGCTTGAATTACGTTGATGTTTTGATCTGTAAACGAGTTTTTAATGAAATCACTTTGTAATTCCTGATCTTCAATCAGAAGGACATTTTTGATTGTTGTTGATATGTTTAAACTGATTGTTTTAAAAGTTTCCTTTATGCTGTTT
Source organism: Sphingobacterium hungaricum (assembly GCF_015210005.1). Classification (GTDB taxonomy): domain Bacteria; phylum Bacteroidota; class Bacteroidia; order Sphingobacteriales; family Sphingobacteriaceae; genus Sphingobacterium; species Sphingobacterium hungaricum. Next base: position 954,344 of record NZ_MU158698.1, on the reverse strand, counting down.
TCAGACACAGGCTTAGCCATAAAACCAATAGCACCTTTCTCTATGAATTCCTTTCGTTCTAAAGATGCTGCAGACATCATGTGGATTGGAATATTTTTGGTGTCGGCATCATTTTTCAACGTGCGTAAAACTTCCCAACCATCCGTCAAAGGAAGCATGACATCTAAAATAATGGCATCGGGAATATCTTGTTTTGCTAATTTGATTCCCATAACACCATCATTCGCAATTTTGACCTCAAAGCCATAGTTTTCTGCAAACGTTTTTAAAATGTCGGCAAAATTGGTGTCGTCTTCGATAATCAAAATTCTTTTAAGCAGATCGTTTCCTTCGTTAGCGACAGCTATAGGCATAGGATCTACTTTACTTATTAACGGTGTTTCCTTCGTGGGAGGCTTTTCGTCAATTTCAATTTTGGTTTCGGCTTTTATTTCCGTCTGATAAGGTATGACGAGCGTGAATGAACTTCCGACTTCGAGTTCGCTTTCTAAAATAATACGTCCGCCCAATAAAGACGCGATTTCCTTACTTATGGATAACCCTAAGCCGGTTCCTCCGTATTTCCTGCTTGTGGATCCATCCTCTTGTCGAAAAGCTTCGAAGATTAAGTCCTTCTTTTCTCCCGAAATGCCTTTGCCATTGTCCCTAACTGTAAAGTGTAAATTGTCATTTTTCAAATCAATTGAAAAATCGACTTTTCCGCTTTTTTCTGTGAATTTAAAAGCATTCGACAAAAAGTTTTTAAGAATTTGCTGCAAACGATATTCATCAGTCACGAAATCTTTTGGAATTTCAGCATTTATCGTTGTCGTAAATTCAATGTTTTTTTGCAGCGCAATTTCCTTAAATAGGCTATGCAATTCATTTGTGAAGTCGGCGGCATTAATTGATTCCATATTTAATTCTACCTTACCAGACTCAATTTTTGCTAGATCGAGCAACTCATTGATAAGTTCTAGTAGATCAGAACCCGCGCTATGTATTACGCTTGCGTATTTTACCTGTTCTGCAGTCAAGTTCTGCTTTTTGTTATCTTGAAGCAGCTTCGCTAAAATAAGCACACTGTTCAAAGGTGTTCTTAATTCATGGCTCATATTCGCCATAAACTCGGATTTATAGCTGCTTGCTTGCTCAACTTCCGCAATTTTCTGTTCCACAATTTTCTGTGCATTGTTGAGTTCCAAATTCCTTCTTTCCAATTCGGATGCTTTGTTTGTCAACTCGAAATTCGTATGGGAAAGCTCTTCTTGTTGAACTCTTAACTCTTCTTCAGATGATTCCAGAAGGTTTGTTTTGTAGATCAATTCCTCGTTGGTGATGCGAAGTTCTTCTTGCTGTGCTTCAAGTTCTTCGGTTTGTCGCTGTGTCTCTTCCAACAAATTCTCCACCAATTTATGGCTTTGGCCAAATTTAATTGCAGTTGCAATATTTCTGGCAATCCGTTTTAAATATTCTAAAAGTGACGGTTGATTAATTTTGTTAAATTTACCTACGACCTCTAATAAGCCTATGCACTGATTTTCATGGACCAATGGAAAAAGTATGACCTGCGCAGGGAAGTTACCAATGAATGTGGTGTTGATGGAATAGTTTTCCGATTCTTGCAGAGAGATGATCCGATGTTCTTTGTTTTTTACGATTGATCCTAAAAAACCCTCACCTTCTAAAAATGAATTTTGATTTTCATTTTTATTCGCCAATCCTTGTTCAGCTCTGAGGTGAAATTCATAGGAGTCAATCTTTCGGATATAGATTGCAGAGGCATACGAGCTTAAGGATTCTGAAGCAGTCTGTATCGTAATATCACAAATTTTTCGTTCGTCATCAATTCCATTTAGTTTTTCATACAAGATGGTCGAATGTTCTAAAACCCAATTCGCAGATTCTACTTTTTTTGAAACATCTTTTAGCTCTTTGTTTAATTTAAATTCATTTTTAGCAGACTCCCTTAAAAAATTTAGAGCTTTAATTACTTTGTATAAAACATAAAATATGATAAACAGAGCGACTATTATGGCTGAAATGGTAATTATTTTAGCTTTTTGTATGTCTTTGTGCTTCTCGAAAACAATTCTATCCCTAGCTTTAAGTAGATCGTTATCCATCGAGTCTATTAAATTACGAGCCGTTTGCTGTTCAGAAACTAATTGTATAGTTAATTCTTGGCTTGATTTTGAAGAGCTGATTTGTTTAAAATTTTCAAGATCCGTTATAGAGTCTATGTTGGTTTTTAATGATTTAAAGATGGATGAGTTTTCATTAGATACTTCATCAGACTTGTTGAGGCGAGCAAAAATTGTTTGGATGGAATCTTGCGATTTGGAATAGCTATTTAAATTTAAGCGATTATTATTTTGAATAAATAAAGCTTTTTGCTGAATAACTTTAGAAACTTCCCCATGAAGTTGTGAGGTTAATGCTAATTTTTCTCCAGTAATTTGAATTATTCTTTCCGAGTAATCAGTGCTGTTTGTTAATTGATTGAAAAAATAAAAAAAAGATAAAACTATTATCAAATAAGCACCAACTATGCTTAATGTAATTTGAATTCTGTATTTATTATTTTTAGTCATGTTGCGTTTTTCTAAGTAAATTCTACAAAACGGTACTCAAAAATACCTATAAAATTACTTTGGTTAAATTAATTCCATAAAAAGTTTTTCTTGTTAATTTAATTAATCAATGATTAATCATTAGTTTATATAACAGAATGATTTATTATGATTTACGAATAAAAATTAAGTTTAAGTAATATTATTTTATGAATTTAAGATAAATTCTAAGATACGGTTTTGAGTTAATCAATCATTTTAAAATTTTTAGTATCAATTCGTATAATTTACACTATTAAAATAATATTCGAAATTAATAAATTAATTAAAACTATTGCCAAATTAATTATTTAGCATGAATAATTATGTTTTTTGGTTGATTAATTGATTAAACCCAAATTTAACAATATCTTTAATGAAATTAATTTTAAAAACCTTATGGATCCAAGTATTTCAATCATTCTAATAATCGTTGGTTCGGTCGTAGCTTTCTTTCTTTTGTTGTATCTTTTGCCTGTTAATTTATGGTTTACAGCACAGCTGTCAAATGTAAAAATTAGCTTGCTAAATCTAGTGCTGATGCGTTTACGGAAAGTACCTCCATCTTTAGTAACCAATGCGATGATTATTTCCTCCAAAGCAGGTTTGAAGATTACTTCAAATGAAATTGAAACACACTATTTGGCGGGTGGAAATGTCAACAAAGTAATTAAAGCGTTAATATCGGCAGATAAAGCAAATATTCCATTAGATTTTAAATTAGCTACGGCAATTGATTTAGCCGGCCGTGATGTTTTTGATGCGGTACAATTATCGGTTAATCCTCAAGTTATTAACACGCCTCCAGTTGCTGCAGTAGCAAAGGACGGTATTCAATTAATTGCTAAAGCAAGGGTAACGGTTCGCGCAAACATCAACCAATTAGTAGGTGGTGCTGGTGAAGAAACAATTTTGGCACGTGTCGGTGAGGGTATCGTAACGACGATTGGTTCTTCGACGAACCATAAAGAAGTATTGGAGAATCCAGATAAAATTTCTAAAACAGTGCTTTCTAAAGGATTGGATTCGGGTACAGCTTTTGAAATCTTATCCATTGACATTGCAGATATCGATATCGGTGAAAATATCGGTGCTAAATTGCAAATTGACCAAGCTGAGGCTGATTTGAAAGTGGCTAACGCAAGAGCTGAAGAGCGAAGAGCAATGGCTGTGGCATCAGAACAAGAGATGAGAGCAAAAGCGCAAGAGGCTAAAGCGAAAGTTATCGAAGCAGAAGCCCAAGTTCCTTTGGCTATGGCTGAAGCTTTCCGAAACGGAAATTTAGGCATTATGGACTATTATAAAATGCAGAATATTCAAGCGGACACGGAAATGAGAGGTTCCATTTCCAAACCTGGAAGTTCAGATAAAAAGTAAACTAAGTAACTTATTTAAACCGATTAAAATTTTTAATCGGTTTTTTTTGGATTAAAAATAAATCATGAAACATTTTTTAAGCACATTATTCATTTTATTTTTCGGCTACACTTCTGTGCTATCACAACAAACGGATAGTATCTTGATTGAAATTCCTATCGAAGGAAATTCTTGGTTTTCACCAAAATCTGCGAGTAATCGCTCAGACCTAAAACGAAAATTAGAAAGCTGGAATTCAATCAATCAGGCATTGAAAACCTATGTGTATTTTTCAAAGCCGGGTAAATTTACCTTAAGTTTGGTTGCTGGGAAATTGAATGAATATGGAGATTTTAAATTAGAAGCTTTTGGAAAAAGTACAACTATTTCTTTCGCTAAAAATGATGAGAAAGTTTATGTAGGTAATTTTGAAGTTGCTAAATCCGGATACTATCCAATCCAGCTAACAAAGAAGAATGCGACGCATTCGCCTGTTTTTAATCGCTTTGAAATTCAAGGTTTGCCGGAATTCCTTTCAGGCATAGATTATGTAAAAAACAATGAAGGGAATTTTTTCTACTGGGGGCGTCGTGGCGCTTCTGTTCATCTTTCCTATGAATTGCCCAACGAAAAGGAAATTACTTATTTCTACAATGAATTGATAGTTCCTGAGGGAAATGACGTTTTGGGTTCTTACTTTATGGCGAATGGTTTTGGAGAAGGTTATTTTGGGATGCAGGTAAATTCGCCGACTGAGCGTCGCGTATTGTTCAGCGTTTGGAGTCCATTTCATACAGATAATCCAAAAGAAATACCAGAAGACCAAGTAATTAAACTAATCAGTAAAGGAGCGAATGTGAATACAGGCGAATTTGGAAATGAAGGTTCTGGCGGACAGTCGTATTTAGTCCATAACTGGAAAGCAGGGGAGAAGTATAAATTTTTGTTGAGAGGAAAGCCTGTAGAAAATAATTATACCGAATTTACAGCTTGGTTTTTTTCTCCGGAATGGAATGAATGGCGTTTGATAGCAAAGTTTCAACGACCAAAAACAAAAACGTATTTAACTAGATTGCATTCCTTTTTAGAGAATTTTTTACCTGAACAGGGCGATGTTTCCAGAAAGCTTTTGATTGCCAATCAATGGGCCTATGATACTTCTGGGAATTGGCATGAATTAACTAAGGCTAAATTTACGGTGGATGAAACAGGAAGTAAATCGTTCCGAATGGATTATGCTGGAGGCGTTGATGGAGACAATTTTTATTTAAAGAATTGTGGGTTTTTCAATCAGTTTACCAAGGCAAATACCGACTTTGTGCGCAACAAAAGAGGCGTCGCTCCGGTTATTGATTTTAAATCCTTGCCAGAATAATTGTAAAATACAAAACCCTGACGATGGGCGCCAGGGTTTGTTACTAACCAATTATAAACCTAAATTATGAAAAGACTCTTTTATTCGTTAAAACCCTTTTAAATCTTAACGAGAGTACAAATGTACTGCAAGAAATCGTTTTAGCAAAATATAAATTGTTAAAATCTGTTATAACATCTATTTCTTTACAATTCATTGATTTATAAAAATGCCAATCGCCTTTAAAACCAAATTAAGCAATTCATTTTTTGTGAATACAATAATTCCTTATAAATTGTAGCCATGGTTTATGAAGAATTTGCTAAAGTAACAGCAATCATTTTAGATGTGGACGGCGTGTTGACCGATGGAGTGATTCAAGTCAATGAAGAAGGGCATCAGTTAAGAGCATTTCAGGTAAAAGATGGGTATGCCATTCAGTTAGCTGTAAAATCTGGCGTATTCGTATTTGCGATTTCGGGTGCAAAATCCAATGGAGTAAAGATGAGATTGGAAGGTCTAGGAGTCGAAGAAATTCACTTAGGAATCAGCGATAAAGTTTCTGTGTTGGATTCTCTTGTCGATAAATATAATCTAGATAAAGCTACAATTTTGTACATGGGTGATGATATTCCTGATTATTATGCGATGCAAGAAGTCGGATTGCCGGTTTGCCCGTCTGATGCGGTGGAAGAAATCAAGGCCATTTCCAAATATGTATCCTCCAAATCGGGTGGAAATGGTGCGGTGAGAGATGTGATTGAAAAGGTATTGAAGCTTCAAGGAAAATGGTTTTTGGACGATAAAATTAAAAGTATATAATGTTGCTTCATCAAAAATTAAAAGACATTCCGGTTATTTTGGGTTCTCAGTCTCCGAGAAGAAAGGAATTGTTAGCCTCTTTATTAATCGATTTTGAGGTGCTGATTAAAGACACTGACGAATCCTATGATGCCTCATTAACGGCGAAGGAGATTGTAGAGCAGATTGCGTTAAAAAAACTACATGCGATTAATGAAGAAAATTATAGAAATCATTTGCTGATTACAGCCGATACCATTGTGGTCACTGATGACAACTTGATTTTGGGCAAGCCAAAGGATAGGGAAGAAGCAAAGTCAACGCTGAATATGTTGTCAGCCAAATCACATCATGTGTATACAGCGGTTGCGTATTCATTTCAAGGAAAAATAAATTGGTTTTCAGAATTAACAACCGTCACGTTTGAAAAGCTCTCTGATGAGCTGATTGATTTTTATTTGGATAATTACAATCCATATGACAAAGCGGGTTCTTATGGAATCCAAGAATGGTTTGGTAGAGTCGCTGTGAGAGGCATGGACGGTTCCTACGAAAATGTTATGGGCCTGCCAACGGCACGCTTGTATAAAGAGTTAATCAAATTCTTTTAAAAGGAAAGGGCAATTTTTTAGATTGCCCTTTTATTTTTATTTAATGTGGTATCGAATTCCTGTGTAGAACATTCTTCCAGTTAACGGCCCCCAAAGCATGTTTGTATCAAAAAAGCTTCCAAATGGGTCATCAAAGGCTAGAATAGGGTCTTTTTGGAAATAGTTTGTTAAATTCTCTCCACCCAAATACACGTCAAAGTTTTTGTTTTTGCCAAATGTTTTGCTAACCTGCGCATTCATTGTGACGTATGGTTTAGAATATTCTGAAAGTTGATAAGCCTGTGGATTGCTGGCGGTCGACGGTAACCGTTTTTCGCCAACAATGTTAAGCGTATAATCAAAACTCCATCCGCTATGCAAATTGTAGGCTAAATTTGTAAATCCTCGGTGCTTCGCAATCATTGGTTTTGATAATTGTCCGCTTTCAAAATCAGTTTTTACGTCCAATAATCGGTAAGCCATTCTTGCTTCAAAATGTTGAGCAGGCATAAATCTAAACTCTGCCTGAAGACTGTTAGAATAAGATTTGCCATCTAAATTATAGAATGACACTTCTCTTGGGTTTTCAAAATCGATTACGACTTGATTCTGAAAATTATTATGGAACAATTCCACCGAAACTCCTGATTCACGTCCAAATAATTGAAACTGCTGGTCAACCGTAAAGCCGGTATTCCAAGAAACTTCAGGTGCAAGTCCGTATGCATTTTCGCCAGAAGCTAGTGCGCTCAGATTAGAAATGCTTCTGCTTGAAGCAAAAATCCCAAGATTTTCAGCGAAAATATTCGCTGTTCGCTGTCCTCTTCCAGAACTCACGCGTAATGTTGTGCTTGAAAATGGCTGATAACGAATGACAGCTCTAGGAGTGGTAAACCAACCATACAAATTATTGTAATCTTGTCTCAACCCTAGAACGGCATCAAAATTTTCAGCCGGGCTATAGGTGTATTCTGCAAATACTCCAGAAACCGCTTCATTGCGAGCAACGTCATAGTTGTAATCGGAAACTCTAGCCAGATTTTCATCATATTTATCAAATTGGAAAGAGGTTCCAACTTTGTATTTATGTGCAACCGAACCGATAATGTCTTGAAAAAGCAAGTTGGCGTATGCACTTGTCTGCTCATTATCATATGAATTCAATCCGAAAAAGCTTTCTTGAGTGAAGTTGCTAGCCGATAATTGAAGTCCTAAGCTTCTGTGTTTGTTGGTTGGGAAAACATAGCCAATTTTGGCAAAACCTTCAACGCGTTCGTTGCGAAATCCTAAGCCATAGGAGTTTGTCGTGTACTTATCGGTATTTTCATCAAATCCGATTTGTCCACCGATGCGGTCATCCAATAAATATTTAACACCGAATTGAGCAATCACACCCTTGCCATTTTCATAATGCCAGCGATTGACACCCGAAAACGTATTTCCTACTGGAATGTCTCGGAATCCATTATCGCTAAAGTTCATTTCTTTATTGTACATGAAATTATCATGCAAAAGCAATCCTACAGACCAGTTATGACTAATTTTTTGCGCCAGATTTAAATTTATATCTGTGCGCCCCATATTATTTGCGTATGCGTTAAAGAATACTTTTTCGGAATTATGCGGTTTTTTTAATTCTACATTGATTTGGCCGGCCATGTTTTCAAAGCCATTTGCAACTGAACCTATCCCTTTGCTAATGTTGATGGATTCAATCCACGTTCCTGCAATGCTATTTAACCCTAAAGGAGAAGCAAAACCTCTCGGTCCGGGTAAATTTTCAACAGTTAATTGTGTGTAAATTCCACTTAAACCAAGCATTTGGATTTGTTTACTTCCTGTCACTGCATCACTGCTGACAACATCGACAGAAGCATTTGTCTCAAAGCTTTCGCTTAAATCACAGCATGCTGCCTTGAATAATTCTTTAGCGGTCAAAATCTCTACTCGGTTAGGAGATAAAGACGATATGTAATTTGATTTCTTGCGTCTTGATACGACAACCTCGCCAAGCACATTGTTCTTCGCTGATATCATGAGCACTTCGTGCAGGTTTTTAACTTCCACAGTATCAGGCGACATACTTGCATGCGAAAATACTAAATAACGAAGGCCTTTTTCGTGCATGATTTTAAATACGCCATTCTCGTTGGATGTCGTTTTTTTCTTTTCTTTGCCAACCCAATACACATTAACTCCTGTAATTGGCGTTAAATCACCGCGTTCGCTTTCGTTAACGATAACACCCGTAACCTCATGGTCATGGTCGTGGTCATGACCGCCGTCGCCCGACGCTGTCGCTTCAGCATGGTCGTGCCCTTCGTGATCATCATGGTCGTGCCCTTCGTGATCATCATGGTCGTGCCCTTCATGGTCTGTAGCTGTCGAGTCCCAACGCTCATACATACAGCATTCGTGTAGTTTTTCATATACCTCGTCAGATGCACGGAACTCTTCCGTATCGTGTCCGACTGATGCGATTTGTTGTTTTATTTTATCTAGAGAAACTTTTGATGAATCAAATTCTATCGTCAGTTTTCTCGTTTCAATGCTCCAGTCTGCGGTTTTTGCCCCAGCCTCGGTCGCTGCTTTTTCAATTCTTTTCTTACACATTCCACAATTTCCTACAACATCAAAACTTGTTTTAGTTTGTTGCGCAAATACTTGTTGATTGCTTAATATGATGCTTACTGTAAGAAATAGAAATAATTTTATAATATTCATTCCAAATTATTTTAAAGTAAATAGTTGCTGCATACGCTTTGACATGCAGTTAATAATCATTTTACTTTAAAATCAAATTCTGAAAATATTATTTAGAACACATAAATCCGGCGGGATGTTTATGGGTGAACTCTGTATAACAGTTGAATTTTGTGTTAAAACACTATTCAAATTCTGAAAATTATACGTGTTAATCCAGTACAGAGTCGAAATATGAGGGAATAAATAGGGAACGATATCCAAGTGGTTTGCCTGAATAACCTTATCCGTCACTTTTTCAATTTTTACTTGCAGATCCTTACATGAATTGTCGTCTTTGTCGCAAGCCGTGTGTTTTGTGGATTCAGATTCTTTATTTTCATGCTTATGTGCTTTGCACATGTTGCAGGTCTCATGAGAAACTTTCTTGTTCTCCAGAACAGATACGCTAATGTTTTCCGCACATTTATGATAATACACCGTTGCCCCCGTCGACGACAACGAATACAAAAGCATCATGAATATGGAAATCATTCTTCTCACAGAATCAAAGTTAGGAAGTATTTTTTGCTAAAGAAATTTTAATAACATTTTAAATGTAAATTTTTTGTTTATGCTAGAAATATTATTACATTAGTGTTAATAAAATTTACCCTAACCTAATTATGATTTACGATGGATTATTTAGTTCAAAACCCTAACTTCATTTACGGATCGATTGTGCTATTAGCCGTTTCTGCGTTGCTGATTTATAAAGCCTATTGGACCTTACTTAAAAAATTTTAGATGATTATTTCTCTTTTATGGAAGAGATAAATTGAGGAATTTTTTGCAAATAATTTTCCTCTGCTAATAATTTTACAAAAGCGCTTCCGATAATTGCTCCGTCTGAATAAGCAGTTGCTTTGTCGAAAGTGCTTTTGCTTGATATTCCGAAACCTATAATGGTCGGATTGTCCAATTCCATCTCCTGGATTCGTCTGAAATAGCTTTCCGATTCATTGCCAACCTGAAGGTTTTTGCCTGTAGTTGCATTCGATGAAAGTAAATAAATAAATGAGGTGGATAGATTGTCAATCTTTTTTATCCGGTCGGCTGAAGTCTGAGGTGTAACTAGGAAAATATTGCTGATTTCGTATTTCTCGAAAATCGGCTTATAAATTTCTTCATATTCATACATCGGTAAATCGGGAATTATTGTTCCGGTAATTCCGCATTCCTGGCAAGATTTACAGAAATTTTCAACGCCATATTGCATTACTGGATTAAAATAACCCATTAGATATACAGGAATCGAAACAGATTGACGCAAGTCTTTTAATTGCTCAAACAATAAATGCAAGTTCATTCCATTTTGTAAAGCGACTTGTGAACTTTCTTGAATAACGGGTCCATCAGCAACAGGATCTGAATAGGGGAAACCAATTTCTAAAAAATCAGCACCGCTTTCTTCAAGTGTTTTTGCAATGGAAATTGTGCTATCCAAACTTGGATAGCCAGCAGTAAAATATATGGAAAGTAATTTTTTTCCTTTCGGTAAGGTGTTTGATTTCATTTTTTAAAATCCAAAATAAGTCATGTAATTAGCTAAATCTTTATCGCCTCGTCCGGACAGGCAAACAACCACTGAGTCTGAATTTTTCAAGTCCATTTTCTCTAAATAAGCTAGCGCGTGCGCGCTTTCTATGGCAGGGATAATTCCTTCTAATTTTGTCAATAAAAGTCCGGCTTCCATTGCTTCAGCATCCGTAGCATTTCCATAAAGTGCTCTGCCACTTTTGAATAGCCAAGCATGTTGAGGGCCAATTCCTGGATAATCTAATCCCGCAGAAATAGAATAGGGTTCGATGACCTGCCCGTCTTCCGTTTGCATCAAAATGGAACGGCTTCCATGCAAGACACCCTCTTTACCAAGAATGGTTGTCGCTGCGCTTTCGCCTGAATCTACACCATGACCAGCAGCTTCCACAGCAATTAGTTTTACATTTTCTTCATCCAAATAATGATAAAACATACCGGCAGCATTTGAACCACCACCGACGCAAGCTAGCACGTAGTCAGGATTTTCTTTACCAATCTTCCCTACTAACTGCTTTTTGGTTTCTTCCGAAATAATGGATTGAAACCGCGCAACCATGTCTGGATATGGGTGAGGTCCAACCACAGAGCCGATAATGTAATGTGTATCGACCGGGTTGTTTATCCAATCGCGTAATGCCTCGTTTGTCGCATCTTTCAACGTCTTGCTTCCAGAAGTCGCTGGAACTACCGTAGCGCCCATCATTTTCATTCGAGCTACGTTTGGTGCTTGACGCTCGATGTCAATAGCCCCCATGTAAACCACACATTCAAGACCTTTTAATGCGCAGACAGTTGCTGTGGCAACACCATGCTGTCCTGCTCCAGTTTCCGCAATAATCCTTTTTTTACCTAAGCGTTCGGCTAATAAAATCTGTCCAATGGTATTGTTGATTTTGTGAGCTCCGGTATGGTTTAAATCTTCTCGTTTTAAAAAGATATTCGCTCCATATTTTTCAGATAATCGTTTGGCATGATACAATGGGGAAGGTCTTCCAACATAATCTTTCAATAATTGATTAAACTCTTCCTTGAATTTTGGTTCGTTGATGATGGTCAAATATTGCTCTTTTAATTCTTCAACATTTGGATACAGCATTTCTGGAATATAGGCTCCGCCAAATGTGCCATAGTAGCCTTTTTCGTTTACTTGATATTTACTCATTGTATAATGTTCAAAGCTTGTTCAATCAATTTTATGTTTTTTATTCCTGGTTCTGTTTCGAATTTTGAATTTATGTCCAAACCGAATAGGCGAAGGTCATCTAATTTTGCCGCTGAGGCAATATTATCAATTGTCAATCCTCCGCTTAGAAAATAAGGTGTTTGTAACGTGTAATTTTTCAAGATATTCCAGTCAAAGGTTATTCCAGAACCGCCATGGTTTTCAGTTTTTGTGTCAAAAAGAAAAAAGTCAACATCATCTTGATAATCTTTTAGCTGTTCCCAATTAAAGTTTTTATCAATGCCAAATGCTTTTATAATCTGAATGTTTTGACTTTTAAGGTCTTGGCAAAATGCTGGGCTTTCAACACCATGCAGTTGAACTGCATTTAGTTGATACAGTCGGATTTTGCTTTTAATATCATCAAGCGAAGCATCGACAAAAACGCCAACTCTCTGAATCGAACCTAAATCGATGTTATCCAACAAAACGGTTTGGTCGACAAACCTTTTCGATTGTTCATAAAATATCAAACCCATGTAATCAATGGGTAATTTGGATAACAATTCGATATTGTCCAAATTACGCATGCCACAGACTTTAATTTTCAATTTACCCATTTACTAGTTTTTGAAAACTGTTCAATGCTTTTTTGCCCATTAAAGATTCTTCGGCTTCATAATAGCAATCTGCAAATGATTTTTCAGGATGGAATGTCTGAATGCCGAACGCTGCATTTGTCAATACCACATTATTTTGGACATCCGTTCCTTCTGTATTGATAATGGATGTGAAAATTTTCGCAGCATCTTCAACCGTTTCTCCGCCCTCCAACTCTTGAGCAGAAACTTTATCGAAGCCAAGTTCGGAGACTTGATAATAATGTTCGCCAGTATTATTGATGATTTTGAAATCCCCAGTTAAGGAAATTTCATCGTAACCATCCAGTCCGTGTATAATTGTGTACTGTTTCGCTGATTTTTGATACAAATACCCATACAGGCGCGCGAGTTCCAAACTAAAAACACCAACAGACTGAAATTTTGGATTTGTTGGGTTCGTTAATGGACCTAGCATGTTAAAAAATGTTTTAACTCCCAGCGCTTTACGGATTGGAGCTACGGTTTTCATCGCCGGATGAAATAGTGGGGCATGCAGAAAACAGATATTGGCCTCATCCAATTGCTTATTTAAAACCCCTTTGTCATTTGTGAATGTATAGCCTAAATATTCCATCACATTTGAAGAACCGCAACCTGACGAAACACCAACGTTTCCATGCTTCGCAACATGATATCCAGCTCCTGCAACAACAAATGAAGATAGTGTAGAAATGTTAAACGTGTTCTTTCCATCGCCCCCAGTTCCACACATGTCGATTAAATCATATCCGTCAAAATCAAGTTTTAGACACAAATCGTACATAGCATCTCGAAACCCACCTAATTCTTCCACACGAATACTGCGCATACCGAATGTGGTCATAAAAGCGGCGATTTGATGGCTCTCGTATTTTCCGGTCGCAATATTGGTCAGAATCGTGTACGCCTCGGCTCTTGTAAAAGATTTGTACTCAAATAAATGGGTTAATATTTCTTTCATTTTTGTATAATAAAAAAGGCTCACCTAAAAAGGCAAGCCCGCTATATTTTGATTAAATCACTCAAACAATAGGTTTTCGCCACAACGTTATTCGTTGTGCCACCACCAGCTGTTATGTAATTGTTCTACGTTCATTTTTTGATATTGATAACAAATATCTTATATATTGATTAAAAAAGCAAAAATAAATTCAGGAAATTTTGAGAATTTTAATAGGTCACAAAATGCGCCTTTTGATTCCCCTTGGAAACTAAAGTAAATGAGGCAATTTTTTGATTTTCAACAAGCAAAGAAACAAATGTTCGGTCTTTGTATTTCAAAAAATAAATATTTTGTGCTGATTTACCTTCCAAATCAATATCATTCACATCCTTTTTTTGCATTTGAGTAAACGGTATGTATTGAATCTCAGCTAAGTTTTTGGAAGTCAAATTTAGCCTAATCTCTTGTAAAGAAGCTTCCAGATAATCATAAAGTTCTGGATTTGGATGGTTTACAATCACTTGATTGCTAAGAATAATATCAAGTGCTATTTGCTCATTGGCTATCTCTTGGATGAAATTCTTGACAACAAGAAGATTTGACTTAGCCGAATCAATTTCTTGAGCGACTAAAAACTGGGATGAGAAGAAACTGATGAACAGCAAAAAACTAATTTTCATTTTATGTATTTCCAATCTTCGACTGCGCAAAATGAAAATGGATTAAAAAACGCCTGATGATATCAAGCGTTTTTTATAAATTTTTAATACTCATCTTCGTTAAAAAAGAAATCATCTTTGGTCGGATAATCAGGCCAAATCTCTTCAATATTCTCGTAAGGCTCACCATCATCTTCTAAAGATTGTAAGTTCTCAATCACTTCCACAGGAGCACCAGAGCGAATAGCATAATCAATCAATTCATCTTTTGTAGCTGGCCATGGAGCGTCTTCTAAATGTGAGGCTAATTCAAGTGTCCAATACATAGTCTTACAGTTTATTTTAATTTTCGCAAAAATAACATTTAATTTTACTATAACAAGTCTTAGCTGTTGATAATTGAATGTCAAATCATAACTATCAGACTATTAATAATATAAAATTTTGTAAAACTATTGTTTATTTCTTGCTTTTGAAGCTTAACCAGCAAGAATTCATCTTTGTGTAGAGTTCTTCTTCAATTGAATTAAACTGGTTTGGATAGGCTTTTTGAGAGTCTATTGGCTTTAAAATCGAAATCAAAATTTTACCTGGTTTCGACCCAAATCTACTTCCGTCGTCCCAAAAGATTTGCCAAGCATTATGAATGATAACTGGAATAATTGCGACGTTATTTTCTGTCGCCATTTTAAAGGGGCCGGCTTTAAATGGATGCAATCTTGGAGGGAATTCGTCATCTATTTTTCCTTCGGGAAACACCACCAAGCTCTTTCCTTCCTTCAGTAACTCATTTCCTTTTTTAAATGCTTTGTAGGAAGAGATTTTACTGTTTCGGTCGACAGCTATATCAATGGATTTAAAAAATATGCGCGTGACCGGATTTTTTAGCAACTCAATTTTCCCCATAAATGAAAAAGGCAGAGGACATAAGTAAGTTAGGGCCGTAATGTCCAAAATAGATGTGTGATTGGGACAAATTACGTATGGTTTTGTCCAGTCGATTTCTGATTCGTATTCGACCTGAAATCGAAAACCCACGGAGTAAGCACCAAAAAGACTAATCCACTTTCTAATAAAGACGATTTGATTGTAATATTTTTTTGGATTTCGAGCAAATAACCAGAGTACAGGAAATGCAACTATGAAAAAAAATAAAACCGAAATTAGGTAGAGAATCCGATGTAGTTTTTTTAAATAGGTTTTCATTAATCCCTGATACTATAAATTGAGTGCGCTTAATAATCGGTAAAAAAAATAGGTTCACTTATTGTAAGTGAACCTAAAATTACTATTATTTGCTTAATTCAGCATAATATTTATGAAATAGGGGAATCGTTTCAATTCCTTTCAAGTAGTTCTCAATTCCGTATTTCTCGTTTGGAGAATGTAAATTATCACTATCCAATCCAAATCCTAGCAACACAGTTTTGATACCTAATTCTTTTTCAAAAAGAGCAACAATCGGAATAGAACCACCGCCTCTTGTTGGGATAGGTTTTTTGTTAAACGTTTCTTCCAGTGCTTTTTCAGCAGCTTTATAGGCTACACTATCTGTAGGCGTAACAACTGGTTCTCCACCATGATGAGGTTTCACTTCAACTTTCACGTTTTTAGGTGCAATTTTTTCAAAGTGGTTTTTGAATAATGTAGTGATTCGTTCTGAATTTTGATTCGGAACCAAACGCATCGAAATTTTAGCGAAAGCTTTAGAAGGCAAAACAGTTTTTGCTCCTTCGCCGATATAGCCGCCCCAGATTCCGTTAACTTCTAAAGTCGGACGAATACCTGTGCGCTCAATTGTTGTGTATCCTTTTTCTCCCCACAATTCTGAAACACCTAGATCCGTCTTGTATTCTTCAATATCAAATGGAGCTTCATTTAATTCTTTTCTCTCTTCAGCGGATAATTCAAGTACATCATCATAGAATCCTGGAATGGCAATGTGATTATTTTCATCATGTAACGAAGCGATTAATTTCGCAAGGATTGTCGCTGGATTCCCAACAGCACCTCCATAAACGCCTGAATGCAAATCTCTATTTGGGCCAGTGACTTCAACCTCAACATAAGACAAACCTCTTAAACCTGTTTCCAACGACGGTTGTTCTAAGCTAATCATCGACGTGTCAGAAATGACGATAACATCTGCTTTTAAACGTTCTTTATTCGCAGCAACAAAAATCCCTAAGTTAGCAGAACCTACTTCTTCTTCACCTTCAATCATAAATTTGATGTTGCAGGCTAGTTCATCATTCTGCATCATGTATTCGAAAGCTTTTACATGCATGTAAAATTGTCCTTTATCATCAGCAGAACCGCGAGCATAGATTTTTCCGTCACGAATCGTTGGTTCAAATGGTGGCGTTTCCCAAAGTTCAATCGGATCAGCTGGTTGTACATCGTAATGACCGTAAACTAAAACTGTTGGCAAGTTTGCATCAAATATTTTTTCGCCATAAACAATTGGATAGCCTGCTGTCGGGCACACTTCAACTTTGTCAGCTCCAGCTTCTTTTAACTTTTCAGCAACATAATTTGCTGTTTTCACCACATCATCTTTGTATTTAGGGTCAGCACTTACGGACGGGAAGCGCAATAATTCAAACAATTCATCTAGGAAGCGTTGTTTGTTCGCTTCTACGTAATTTTTAATCTTTTGCATCTTGTAAAATTTGTTCCAAAATTAAGCATTTAAATTTTTTAAAATAAATTGTAACAAAATTTACTAATTTCATACTAATGATGTATGGAAATCGACCGAAAATTTCATCACAGTAACTTAGGTGTTAAATCTTTGTTAATTCAAACCATCGATTTTGATAGAATAAATAAATACGATATTTTCGTAGAAAACTAGTAATTGCCAATTTTTTTAATAATATGAACAAACTAACCTCCGTATTTTTGATGCTGCTTTTTTCAGCAGTAACTTTTCAAGGATACGCGCAATCTAAACTAACAGGCAAGATTGTCGATGAAGCCGATAAGGCTGCATTAAGAAACGCAACGATCATGCTTTTGCAAGCCAAAGACTCTATTCTCGTTGATTTTACACGAGCAGATGAAAATGGAAAATTTTCTTTGACCAAAATTGACAGCATCGATCATTTGCTGATTGTAAGCTATCCTAAGTATGGAGAATCCTACAAAGAATTTCAAAAAAGTTCGCAGAGCGAAGATCTAGGTAACATCGAGTTATCGAGCATCGCCAACTTAATTGAAGAAGTTTTGGTAACGGGAAAGATTCCAATTGTCATTAAAGGCGATACAACAGAGTACGATGCTTCGAGTTTCACGGTAGAAAAGAATGCGAAGGTAGAAGATTTACTAAAAGTGCTTCCCGGAATTACGGTTGATGCTTCCGGTAAAATTACGGCGCAAGGGAAAACAGTAGAAAAAGTTTTAGTTGACGGAGAGGAGTTTTTTGGTGATGACCCGACACTAGTGACGCGAAATATCCGTTCGGACATGGTTGATAAAGTGCAGGTGTATGAAAAGAAATCTGAGCAGACAGAACGTACTGGCGTAGATGACGGTGAACGCATACAAACAATCAATGTGAAGCTGAAAGAAGATGCCAAAAAAGGAGTTTTCGGAAAAGCAGAAGCTGCTGGCGGTACAGACGGATACTATTTAGGGAAATTAGCCTTCAATAAATTTAATGGTTCTCAAAAAATCGGTGGATATGTCTTGGGAGCAAATGATGGAACCGTCAATTTAGATTGGGAAGAAAGCGAGAAATTTGGAACATCGGATATGGATGTTCAGGTTAATGATGACGGATCCACAAATTTCTCGTACACAGGCGATGAATTTAGTTATTGGGATGGCAGAGGGATGCCTAGAGCGATTTCTACAGGTTTGACGTATTTAGATAACTGGAACGAAAATAAGCATAAACTTAACTTAAGTTATAAATTCGGTAGGATTGAAAATGACGGAATTAGTGGTTCAATTTCTCAAAATAATTTGGAAGGGGGTGTTTTAAATAGCAATACATCTTCAACAAACTATACGGACAATCAGCGTCACCGTGTGAATGCTAAATATGACTGGAAATTGGATTCATTATCCACATTGACCGTACGAGTTTCAGGTAGTAAAGGTTTAATTAGATCTGATGAGACCTATGATGCTTTTTCAACAAATGCATTGTTGGACACGTTAAATACTAATAGCAGAGTTCAAAATACGAAATCACATAATTCTGAATTTACCTATGATGGATTGTTCACTCGCAAATTTCTTAAAGCAGGAAGATCAATTACGTTAAGATTAGCTGGAAATATTTCCGACCGCGATGGAGAAACTTTCCTTAAATCAGCTACCGATTTCTATGTTGATGGTGCGATTGATAGCACAAGTAATATCGACCAATTCAAAGATATTACTAGTAAAATCAATAATTTGCGAGCATCTGCAACCTATACCGAACCGATAACGAAAAAGCTGAATGCTGCCATTGGGTATGAATACAATAACGGAACAAACAATTCGGTCAATAATTCTTTTAATAACGTTGGAGGTGCTTATACTGAATTAGATGAAGAGTTTAGTAATGATTTCGATTACACAACTGTTCGAAATGCAGCGAACCTATCATTGAATTATAAGAGTGAAAAGTTTGATTTTAACATTAATAATGTCGTTCGCAATGATGATATGTTGCAACGAAATAATAACACGGATACGGAATTAGACCGATCGTTTACAACGTACAATCCTTCAGCGATGCTTTCGTATAAAATTTCAAAAAACAAAGCTTTGAGATTCAATTACACACGGAATAACATCATGCCTGGATTATCCCAAATACAGCCGTTAAGGCAAAATACGGATCCGTTGAATATCTTAGAAGGTAATGAAAACTTGAAACCTTCTCAGACGGATAGTTATAATTTGAACTATAACTCATACAATTTGCTTAAGAATTCTTACGTCTATTTTGGCGGAAGTTTTGTTCAGAGACATAACTCTATTCAACAAAACTTAAATATAGACACAGCTGGTGTAACAACTAGGTTCTTTGAAAACATGACGGAGAAAGTCGCTAACTCAGCAAATTTCTGGGGAGGAACGCACTTTAATTTGATTAAAAAATATAAAATCGAAGGAAATGTTGGTTTAAATGGAAACTACTCAACTAGCGCCAACTACATTAACGGTTCGTTAAATGAGAATGAAAGCTTTAACTACGGCTTGCGTTTGGGATTGAGCAAGAACACAACGAAAAACTTAGATTTTTATATGAGTTTCTCGCCGGGCTTTAGAACAATCAAAACCACGTTGCAACCAGCTTCAAATAGTGAAGGTTTTACATTCGAAAGTTACAACTCATTGACATACTACTTGCCGATGAAATTCAAAATATACTCGGAGATTACTTATTCTTACGAAGCGCCAACAGAAGCGTTTAACGAAAAATTTGATCGTATGATTATCAAACCCGGAGTTTCAAGAAAATTCCTGAAGAATGAAAGTTTAGTGGTTGATTTTTATGTGAATGATTTGCTTAACCAAAATGTTGGGTTTAGAAGATATCAATCTGGAAGTACAATTAGACAGGACAGTTACAACACCATTTCTCGCTATTTTATGTTAAAATTAAGTTGGGATTTTACATCAATGAAAGGAGCTAACTAAAAATGAAAATGATTTTTAAAAATATATTATTAGTATTTGTTATTGGCTTAATTGCTCAAACGACAAAAGCACAATACGCTTATTTTCCTACTGAAGGGCAGATAACATTCGATAAAACAGTCCATGTTAAAAATCTTTTGAAAAGACACATAGCCTCTCTAAAAGACGACAACTTTTCGAAAAGCTACTTTACCCAAATATTGGATAAAGCTCCTGAAACAGTTGTGCTGAAAAAGAAATTATCTTTCACGCCAGACGAAGCCAGTTTTGAGCATGTTAAAGAAGATTATCTTCCATTGATTAGCCAGCTCATGCAACAAGGGATTTTGGATTATCAAGTCAATTCTTATGAAAATTTTAAGACAAAGCAATACAAAGCTGCTTTCGATGTCGGCGGTAGTCCAATTCTTATTCAAGATTCTTTGCTGAAAGTGAAATGGAAAATCACGAACGAGTATAGAAACATTGCTGGGTATGATTGCAGAAGAGCCAATGGACTTACATTAGACTCAGTGTATGTTGTTGCATTTTATACGGACCAAATCCCAAGCACTTCGGGGCCAGGTTCTTTAAATGGACTTCCTGGGATGATTTTAGGGCTTGTTGTGCCAGAACAGCATTATAATATCTACGCAACGAAAGTTGATTTTACAGCTCCTGTTATTAAATCTGAGCTAGGTAAAAAGAAAGATAAACCATTGACAAGAAAAGAGTTATATACTCAACTAAAAAGCACATTGGGCGATTGGTTGAGCACAGCCCAATTTAATCTAATCATGGCTGCGATGTATTTGTAAGTGTATTTTTACAGGAGCATATCGAATAATAGGTTATTTTTGAAGTATTAATCAACCTTAATCTATTTTCTAATGAAAGGAATTTTTTTCCTTATGCTCCTGTTTTTTTCCTTTCAATATGTTTCTGCTCAAGAATCTATCAAGGGAAAAATTATTGATAAGGGAGAATCCAAACCTATTGAAAATGTCTCCGTTGTCTTGCTGACAGCTGATTCCATCCTTTCCAAATTTACTAGAACTTCTGAAACTGGCGCCTTTGAATTAAAAGATGTCAAGAATGGCTCATACATTTTAATTTTGACCTACCCGAAATATGAAGTGTTGTCAAAAGTAATCGAGGTCAGAGATGAGCCGGTTCAGGTAAATGAAATTGCATTAAGTTCTCAAAGTTTATTGATTGAAGAAGTTGTTATTTCCCAAAAAATTCCGATTCGCATAAAAGGGGATACGATTGAATACGATGCGGGAAGTTTTGAAACAGAAAAAAATGCCAAGCTTGAAGACCTTTTTAGGCGATTGCCTGGAATGACAGTTTCTTCTGATGGAACAGTTACTGCGAATGGGAAAACGGTTTCTAAAGTATTGATTGATGGTGAAGAGTTTTTTGGCTATGACCCAAAAATCGCAATACGCAATGTTCGAGCTGATGCCGTAGATAAAGTTCAGGTTTATGAGCGTAAATCGGAAAGGGCAGAATTGACAGGAATCGATGATGGCGAACGTATACAAACGGTGAACGTCGTTCTCAAAGAAGAAGCGAAGAAGGGGATTTTCGGAAACGTGGAAGGTAATTTTGGAACCCAAGAATTATTTGATGCAGGTCTTTTTGTCGCCAAATTCAATCAAGCAGAACGATTCGGCATAACCGGAAACTGGAACAACATGGGAAATACCGGTGGTGGCGGACGAATTCGTTCCAACAACCAGATTACGGGAAATCCGGAATATAAATCCATTGGCGGTAATTATGAGAACAGGCTTTTTCAGAAACGCATGCGGTTTACGTCTAATTATAATTACAACCACAACACCAACGAAACCGAACGAGAAAGCTACAATAAAGAATTACTTCCTGATCGTATTCAAGAATCGAGAGGAACGTCAAGTAATCAAACGTCAAATCGAAATCACAGTTTCAGAGCGCAATCAAATTTTAGAATAGATTCTGTCCGAAACTTAAACATCAATCTTAATGCGAATTTTGGTAACGGAACAAATAGCAATCGTTCGGAACGAACAACTTGGAAGGATACCGATTTCAAATTAAATGATTTCGAAGAGACTAATCAAAGCTTTTCAAATCGGAGCAATGCTGGTTTGCGTCTGGATTATCGAAAGCGTTTAAACGCGAATGGACGGAATATTAATGTGCACTTCAACACAAATTTCTCCAACAACGATTCCGAAACGAGAGTAAATTCTACAACCGATTTTTATTCCGGTGCAGTGTTGGATAGCACGCGCGTGATTAACCAATTGCGCATGAGCGATAACAGCAATGGAAATATTGAAGCGCAGGTCAACTTATCTGAACAGTTCTTCAATAGAAAATTGAATGTTACTCTTGGATATTCCATAGAGAACAGCAATCGGAAGGACCGGACGGATGCATTCAACGCATCATCTTCAACTGAATTCAATGAATTAGATTCGGCTTATTCCAAAAATGAGTCCAATAATGTTTTGCAAAATGGAGCGAATCTGAGCCTGAATTTCAATACTGAAAAATGGAATATTAATGTCTCCAACAATCTAAGCAATCGAATACAAAATTTGGGAGATACCTACAGAGAAATTGATTTGGAGCGTAGCTTTTGGCAAAATAGCCTAAATTCGAATGCGAACTATAAGATTTCGAATTCTAAGAGCATGCAATTTAGCTATCAGAACCGTACTACTGTGCCGAGCTTTGAACAATTGCAACCCTTTCAGCCTCGAACGAATGAATTGTTCCAACAACTAGGAAACCCTAATTTAAAGCGAGCAATTAACAATACGTATAACTTAAACTATAATTCATTCAAGCTCTTAAAATCTTCCAATTTTAACGTCAATACAAGTTTCAATACGACCCACAATCCAATTGTAAACATGACAATCATTGAAGACAATGGTAAACGTGTCAGCACATTCTACAATATTTCGGATAAAGTAAATTGGAATCTAAATGGCTATGCTGGGTATTCACAACCTGTTTTGTCTAATTTTATGGTTTTTTCTCCATCTATTTCATCTAATTTATCGAAGAGTTTTAATTTTCTGAATGGAGAATTAAATGAGACAAATTCCAACACAAACAGGTTGAATCTGGGTCTGGAAAAACAGACGCTAAAAACCGTAGATGTTGAATGGCGTGCTTTTATCGGAGCGACAACACAAAGAACTTCGCTGCAGCCACATTTAAATAGTACGAACCTGACAACGGGTACCAATGCAACGGTTAATTATTATCTTCCTTATAAATTTAATGTGATGCAAGTCATCCATTACAATTTAACAGGTAAAACAAAAGTATATCCAACAGCAATTCATCAATTCTACATGAATTTGGAGCTGAACAAGAAATTGTTGAAAAGCCAAGATCTGATTTTAAGTGTGAAAGCATTTGATATCTTCAATACATTTAATAACATCAATCGTTCCCTTGGCGGAACAGATTATTCGGAAACTCAAGTTGAAATTCTTACTCAATATTTTATGGTTGGTTTGAAATGGGATTTTAATAAAAATTTAGGCAAGAAAAATGATTAGGGTTATTTACTTTTTGATACTGGCAGGCTGTATCTCTACACAAAACCTGCATGCGCAGTATGTTTATTTTCCGGCTAAAGGAACTATCTATTTCGAAAAAACAGATCATCCAAAGGCGAGGATACGGCAGATGATGAATAGCCAATCGAACAACAGAGGTGGAGGATTTTGGGGGAATATTGACCAAATGCCTGAAACGCGTGTTTCGCAATATGTCATGAAGTTTGACCAAACGCAGTCATTAATGCAAAATGTGGTTGACAAAACAGAAAGCACATCAAACAATTCGAACCGTTCGAGGGGTAATAGCCGGTTTGGAGGGCAGATGCGGGTCAGCGTGGGAGGCGGAGGAGCATTTTCTTCGAACGAACAAAAAATGTATTATCAGAATATCAAAACAAGCCAATCTAAGGTGCAGATTGAGTTGGATGAAATTTATGTTTTAGAAGATTCTTTGCAAGAAATTACTTGGCGCTTTACGGATGAATACCGCCAGATAGCAGGCTATGATTGCCGCAGAGTCAACGGGGCCACTAAAGATTCGTTATACCTGGTTGCATTCTATACAGACCAAATTCCTTTAGGCAGTGGACCAATTCTAGCGCATGGTTTGCCAGGGATGATTTTGGGCTTAGCGATTCCAGAAATGCATATCAATTATTGGGCAACCAAAGTGGAATTTTCGAATGAAGATGTCAGCAGAAATTGGGAGGACAAAAAAGCAAAGGCTTTGAAAACAAATGATTTTGCAGATTTGATTTTACGTCAAATGCGTGGAAGAGGAGGTCAGGATGTCTCTCGGCGAAAATTTTTAGAACAGCTTTATTACTAAAGTAGGGCAGAAGAACTAAAAATAAAAAAAGGCTTGATTTTATTAATAAAATCAAGCCTTTTTATGGTTCTAGTAAATCCGATTACTTACCAGAGTTTTTCTTCTCAGTAACTTCGTTACGTAGTTCTTGAGCTAAAGTTTTCGTGTCTTGCAAACCTTTACGAAGACGAGTACCTGCTGCTGAGTTACCGTTGTTGAAGAATTTGTCTGCATCTGCTTCTAAAGAAGCAACTAGCTCTTTTAATTTAGTGTAGTTTTCCATTTTTAATTATATAATTTTAGTTTTCATTAATTAACACCCTAAGATATCATAAATATACAAATTCAACGAAATAACGCATAAAATTTATATATTTTTTCAAAAAAAATATTTTCTCAAGTGGATGTTACTCCACAATCGTCAATTCATCTATGATATTTTGTGCGCCGGCAAACTTGTCGATGATGAACAAAACATAACGAATATCAACCGATATTGTGCGTTGTAATTTTGGGTCAAAAATAACATCTCCTGCCATAGCTTCGATATTACCATCAAAAGCCAGACCAATTAATTCGCCATTGCCATTTAATACTGGAGAACCTGAATTTCCGCCTGTAATATCTTCATCACTCAAAAAATTAACTGGCATGTAACCTTCTTTGGAAGCATAACGTCCATAATCTTTGGCTTCGTACAAATCGATTAAACGCTGTGGCAAGTCGAATTCATCGTCTCCAGGCTGATATTTAGCAATTGTGCCTTGCAAAGTAGTGTAATTGTTCACTTTTGCGTCATTGCGTTTGTCTGCGGGTAATGCACGGATTTTACCATAAGTTAATCGCAACGTAGAATTCGCATCTGGGTAATATTTCCCGTCAGGGTCGCTTGCTAAGACACCAGCAATGTATTTGCGGTAGGCTGTCTGGAAGTTGTCGCTCAATGTTTCTGATTCAGGACTTGTCTCACGGTATTTCTTCATCAAGGAATCAGAAATTTTGAATAATGGGTCATTTTGAACTGCTGAAGCACTTGGATTTTGTAAGAATGCTTCTACTTTTTCTTTAGAGCCAAAAATCGAGCTAGAGAAGGCATTTGTAACATCAGTTTTGAAATCTCCGCTGTTTTTGCCTTTTAATTCTGTGATGTATGGTGCAATAGTGCCACCTTTTGACGCATAAAGATTCAATTCATCAGACAATACGTCAATTTCTAATGGAAGATAAATCTTCTCGTAGCTGCTATTTACAGCTGCTTGCAACCTTGGCAACATCTCAGCGCGTTTTGCTTCATTTTCATTTGCATATTGGATAAATGCATTTCCTAAGCTCGAAGGAAGCGCAGCAAATGTTGAGGAGCGCAACATGCCCATCAAGTAATTATCATGTCTTGCTTTCTCGTTTGTTTTTGCGTAATAATCGTTGATTGTCGCAATGACATTTCCGTACTCGGCTTTATTAGCCGGCTTGTTTGCCCATTTGTTGAATTTCTTTTCAGCATTGGCTTTGCTAGCCGCTGTTTTGTGTAAGGTCAATGCA
Organism: Sphingobacterium hungaricum; assembly: GCF_015210005.1. GTDB lineage: Bacteria > Bacteroidota > Bacteroidia > Sphingobacteriales > Sphingobacteriaceae > Sphingobacterium > Sphingobacterium hungaricum. Next base: position 928,422 of record NZ_MU158698.1, on the reverse strand, counting down.
TCAATCATACCTTGTCTGTTTTTCCAATAATTGGCTACGCCAGAATATTTGGACGCATAATTAAGGTTTACAGCTTGGTCTTTGTCCATGTATTTTTTCATGGCATCCATTCCCACTTTTGAAGCTTCAACCCAAGCAGGGTAAGCGAATTTCACATTTTGGTCAATTCCTGCTGCATTCATCCAGCGGTTTGTGCGTCCTGGGTAACCAAGAATCATCGAGAAGTCACCTTCTTTGATTCCTTTGATGCTGATAGGCAAATGGTACTTAGGTTTCAACGGAACGTTTGCAGTTGAGTAGGGAGCAGGATTCCCGTTTTGGTCTGCATACACTCTGAAGATAGAAAAATCTCCAGTGTGGCGAGGCCATTCCCAGTTATCGGTATCTCCACCGAACTTGCCAATGCTGCTTGGAGGAGTACCTACCAAACGAACGTCTGTGTAATCCTGATAAACGAAGTAGTAATATTCATTTCCGTTGTAAAATGATTTTACCGAAACGACATATTTGCCACCCTCATTGTTTTCTTTTTCGATTTTAGCAATTTCCTGATTAATGATTTTTTCTCTTTCTTTTTCAGACATCGAATCATTGACCAATCCTAAAATACGTTTAGAGACATCGTCCATGCGTACAAAAAAGCGCACGAACAATGATTTTGGTTTTAATTCTTCAGACAATGATTTGGCCCAAAAACCATCTGTTAAATGGTCATTTTCTGGTGTTGATAGTTCGGCAATCGCGCCGTATCCACAATGGTGATTCGTGAAAACCAATCCATTACCTGAAACAATTTCTGCTGTACATCCGCCGTTGAACTGGACAATGGCATCTTTCAGACTTGAATTATTGATGCTGTAGATTTCTTCAGCAGTTAATTTAAGTCCTTTTTTCTGCATATCTGCTTCATTTAATTTCTTCAGATGCATTAAAAACCACATTCCTTCGTCTGCGAATGCGCTAATACTTACTGCACAAAGCAGTACTAAACTCCATAATTTTTTCATATAATCTTATTAAACGATAAGCAAAGTTGGTTTAATTCCTGAATAAATCAAAATTCCAGATAAAATGTTATTCATTTAACCATTCTTTGGCTACTTATCCTCGCTATAGCCTAGCTTTTCTTATCTTTGTCGAATGCAAAAATCATTTAGCGATTTTAAATTCAACAAGCAAATTTGGGATGCAATCGCAGAAGCGGGTTATACAGTTCCGACTGAAATCCAAGAGAAAGCGATTATGCCGACTTTGGCCGGGCAAGATATCATGGGCATCGCCCAAACCGGAACTGGAAAAACCGCAGCTTTCGTATTGCCTCTTTTAATGAAATTAAAATATGCACAAGGACAAGATGCCCGTGCGTTAATTTTAACGCCGACACGCGAATTGGCGATGCAAATCGAAGAAAATATACAACAGTTCTCCACCTATTTGGATTTGCGCACTGTTTTGCTGTTTGGAGGCTTAGGCCCAAAAACGCAGAAGGAGAAATTAAAACTTGGTGTGGATATCATTGTGGCGACTCCTGGACGTTTTCTGGAGTTGTATTTAGATGGCGACATCAATACCAAGTCGTTGAAATTTCTGGTCATGGATGAAGCCGATAAAATGATGGATATGGGATTCATTGGAAAAATCCATAGAATCCTAGAAGTTGTTCCTCGCAAACGCCAAAATCTGTTGTACTCAGCGACAATGAGTGAATTGGTTCGGAAAATAGCGGGTGATTTTTTAGCTTTTCCAACGGTAATTGAGGTTAGCGAGCAGGCAACACCAGCGAAAACAGTTACGCAAACGCTGTATCATGTTCCAAATTTGAAGACGAAGCTTAATTTGTTGCAATACCTATTGAAAGATGATGAAGCTTTCCATCGATTGATTATTTTTTGCAAAACGAAACAAGTCGCTGATAATGTGTTTCATTTTCTGGAAAGGAAATATGCTGAAGATGAAGTTCGAGTAATTCATGCAAACAAAGGACAGAATACGCGTATCAACTCCATCAATGCATTTAAAGAAGGAAATATCCGCATTCTTGTGGCGACAGATGTAGCTGCGAGAGGATTGGATGTTTCAAATGTGAGCCACGTAATCAATTTTGATGTACCCATCATTATTGAAGATTATGTGCACAGGATAGGACGAACGGGAAGAGCATTCAACGAAGGTGATGCCATCACGTTTAGCAATCCTGCCGAAGAATATTACATTAAGAAAATTGAAAAGCTGATTCGTCAGCAAATTCCTGTGAAGGAATTGCCAGCCGATGTTTTTGTTGAAAAGACAGGTTTTGACGAGAAGCAAGCAATCGCGAGAGAGATAGATTTACAAATCAGAAAAGATAATCCAGATTTTCAAGGAGCTTTTCATGAGAAGAAAAATGCAAAGAAATTTGCGAAAATTAATGCAGAGCGTAAGAAGAAAGTCGCGGGTAAACCGAGATTGAAATCAGTAAAGAAATCGCCTAAGAAATAATGAAGATTCAGCTTACACCAATAAATATCGTCATTGCATGCGTCTTAGCCTATTACATTTCCGAATGGGGCGAAGACAGAATGACATTTTCATGGTGGTGGCTGATTCTTTGGACTTTTGTGTTGCTAGTCATTGACCTCTTGTTTAGGTTAATCTTTAAAGACAGCAAAAGAATCTGGTTCTTACAGCTAGCATTCGTCATCATCGTAGGTATGTTGATGGTTTTAATAAAATTGAGTTTGAATTGATATGAAAAAAGCAGAAATAAAATTAAATGTGGGACTTGATGATAACAATGTTCCAGAAACTATACATTGGTCATCTACAGATGGCGAATCCGCAGAAGCATTACCGGCAAAAGCGATGTTCCTAGCCTTATGGGATGCGCAGTACAAAAATTCCATGCGTATTGACTTATGGACCAAAGATATGCCATATGACGAGATGAAGCGTTTCTTTTATGAAACGATTCAGACTATGGCCGATTCGTTTTTACGTTCTTCGGGCGGTGACCCAATGGCTGAGAAAGTAATTGCCGACTTACGCGATTATTGCGCGCATTTTGCAGATAAAATGGAAGTTCTAGAAAATAAATAGCACTGAAACTTGCATTAACTTGCCGCTTTAAAAAGCCTGGCAATTTTTTGAATTTTTACTTTTGAATTTTTACTTAAAAAAATGAATTACTTTTTAGTCAAATCAGAACCCTTTAAATACAGTTGGGAACAATTTAATAAAGATGGGCAAACTTTTTGGGATGGCGTGCGCAATTATCAAGCGCGCAATAACCTGAAAGAAATGAAGAAAGGTGATTTGGTCTTGTTTTACCATAGTAATGAAGGCAAAGAAATTGTTGGCGTAGCCAAAGTCGTTAAAGAATTTTATCAAGACCCGACAACGGATGACACAAAATGGGTTGTCGTTGATTTGAAACCTGTAGAAACATTGGCGAAGCCAGTAACATTGGAGACCATAAAGGCTGATGAATTTCTGCAAAACATTGCGTTGGTTCGTCAAGGAAGGCTTTCGGTCATGCCGTTGAAGAAGGAAGAATTTGACCGGATTTTAGAATTGTCTACTCTATAAAATAAAATGCGCAGTATCTGCGCATTTTATTTTTCTATATTCTGAAAAATCTTAACCAAGCTTTTTAATTCCGTTGCGCTTTTAGGATTTAGCTTTCCTGCCAAAATCAACCGCAATTCTCGGCGTTGCATCGCTTCATTGTAAAGACGAATTTCTTTTTCCGTTTCAGGAACTAATTGCGGAATCAATTTTCTATTCATTTCCTTATCCACCGCTACGAATGTATAGTAAGCATCATTGGATTTCTCCTTTGTGCCTTTCGGAAGATTTTGAGCAAAAATTTCCATGTGGACTTCAAGCGAAGTTTGAAAAACACGCGTAACCTGAGCCTCGATTGTCACAACTTCTCCTAAAGTAATCGGTCTTTTGAACGATACGCTGTCTACGGAAACAGTTACAACCGTGCTGTTAGAATGTTTTTGAGCAGCCATGGCCGAACAGATATCCATCCAATACAATAACCTTCCACCCATCAGATTTCCAAACGTGTTGGTATCATTTGGCAAAACCAATTCGTTCATAATTGTCAACGATTCTTTTGCGAATTTTTCTTCCATATTAATTTGTTAAGGACTTTAATTGTTCGTCCATTAGTTTAAAACTTTCTACTAGTGAAGTCGGTCGATAACCTAACTCACGTTTTGCTTTGTCAAGTACAAAGCCTGTTATTTTTGGGCGGTTTGTTTCCTGACCGATTTCTTTTGCTGAAATTGGATGAATCAAGCTCTTGTCCAGGTTCCAAAAATCAGCGACTTGGTCCACAACTTCTTTTACGGAATAAAGGTTTTCCGAAGAAATATGGAAAATGCCCCTAGCATTTTTTTCGGCAGCTGAAATACAAGCTATAGCCAAATCATCCACAAACGTAGGCATGCGGTATTGATCGGATACAACATTAATCGATTCTTGAGCAGTCAATTTTTGCTTTGCCCATAAAACTAGGTTTGACCTGTTTTTGTCATCGATAACTCCATAGACCAAAATAGTTCTTAAAATGGCCGATCGGCAAGAGCTGTTCTGCAAAAATAATTCCGCTTGGAGTTTGCTTGCTCCGTAAGCATTCGTCGGTTGACGTTCGTCTTCTTCCGCATATGGACCATTCTTGCCATCAAACACAAAATCTGTTGAAAGAAATGTCAGATGGATATCTTTAGAAAGGCATATGCTGGCAAGAAAATCAACCGAATCAACATTGACCGACTGGCAAAGCGCTGGGTTGTTTTCGCAGACTTCAACAGACGACAAGGCTGCGGTATGAATGACGTGGGTAGGAGCGAAGTCAAGAATCAGTTTTTCCAAACGATCCAAATCAGTTAATTCAATTTCTTGAAATTGATAGCCTGATTTTTTGGGGTTTCTGTTGGCTGATTTAGAGGTACAGAAAAGCTTATGAGGCGTTTTCTCTACGATGAAGTCACATAGTTTTTGACCTAAAAATCCATTTGACCCTGTCAATAAAATCCGTAATTCTTTCGGATCAGTTAATTTGTCCATTGGAAATCCATTTTATCTTGTTTCATCGAATTGTCCAATACTTTTTTCTCCAGTTCCAGAATTGAAATCATCGCTGGATAGTTTATTTTGTCTTCATCATCCGTCGGTTTGTGGTAGTCATCATGACCTCCGGTATGGAAAAACAATACGGGGATATTTTTTTTATAGAATGAAGTTTGGTCCGAACCACCATTTCCATCTTTGCTCAAATTAAATCGAATATCCGACGTAATTCCTTCAAAAATTGCAGGAAATTTGGAACTCGTTCCGTAGCCAATAATCGCCAAACCGTTATCCGGATTGTAGCGACCGATCATATCCATGTTTAACATCCATTGGATAGATTCCAAAGGGATTGTTGGATGTTCGGTGAAATAACGAGAACCTACTAATCCTAACTCTTCAGCTCCAAAACCGATAAAAAGAAAGTTAAAAGGTTCAACAACATCATTTGTTGCATAAATCCGAGCCAGTTCTAATAATCCGGCAACGCCTGAGCTATTGTCATCGGCACCATTGTGTATCTTTCCGACTCCAAGAGAATCTTTCGAACTTCCTTGATGCCCAGTGCCTAAATGGTCATAATGCGCTCCTATTACAATCGTGTATGGAGCCTGATTATCTAAAAATCCAATGACATTGTCCGCTTGACGGATACTATCTTGAACAATTACGCGACGAACCTTCGCCGTGAACGTTTGCCTAAATCCTTGTTCGCCTTTGGGTGCTAAATTGTACTTTTTAAAATGTTTTTCGATGTAATCTGCAGCTTTAGAAACTTCTTTAGAACCTGTGCCACGGCCTTTCATCTTATCCGAGGATAAATACGAAATGTGTTTTTTTAGATTTTTCTCTACGATTTGCGCTGTCGCTAATGGAGAATTTGCAACAAGTAAAACTAGAATTGAAAAGTAAATGGAAATTTGCTTAGCAAGATTTTTCATGAAACAAATATAAGGATTTGAAAAACCTTCTAATGAAATCAATCCGAAAATTAATCTTCGATGATTTCGCTATTCAAACTGCTTTTTTCTTCCTTGGTTTCTTTGAAATAACGTTTTTGGAAAATTAAAATCAAAAATACCCCTACAGAAATTGCGGAATCCGCAACATTAAAAACAGGTCGGAAAAATAAGAAGTCTTCGCCGCCCCAAAATGGGAACCAAGAAGGGAATCTTCCATCAATCAATGGAAAATAAAGCATATCAACTACTTTTCCATGAAATAAGCTCGAATAGCCACCGGCATCTGGAAACAAGACCGCTTTCGTGTACATATTGCTTTCGCTAAATATTACGCCATAAAATGTCGAGTCAATAATATTCCCTAATGCACCAGCAAAAATCAAGGCTACTGTCAAGATAAATCCTCGATTGTATTTGTTCTTGATCATGTAATGAAGGCCATAGCCAATCCCAATCACGGCAATGATCCGAAAAAGTGAAAGAAAAAGCTTGCCGCTTTCGCCACCAAATTCCATTCCATAAGCCATTCCATTGTTCTCAATAAAATGAATAAGCACTTTATTGCCTATGACATTAAAGTCTTGACCTATAGTCATGTTGAGCTTCACCCAGAATTTTGAAATCTGATCTACCGCTAAAACCAATAGAATTAATAGGACGGGATTTTTGTAGCCTTTCATAATGGAAATAAAAATGGTCTTTGTATAAGCAAAGACCATTTTTCACTTGTTAAAAATTTAATATTGCTTGTTCTTTGCTTCGATGCTCAATGTCGTGTGAGGGACTGCTTTCAGACGTTCTTTCTGAATAAGTTTGCCTGTTTCACGACAGATGCCGTACGTTTTGTTTTCAATACGTACTAATGCAGCTTCTAAATTGTCAATAAATTTCTTTTGGCGAGCAGCTAACTGATTTGTTTGTTCTTTCTCCAATGTAGCCGAACCATCTTCCAATGTTTTGTAAGTACCAGCCGTATCATCAGTTCCGTTGGCGTTGCTGTTGCTCAGGGAAGTGGTCAATGATGACAATTCTTCTTTAGCAACTCTTAATTTTTCAAGAATTATAGATTTAAACTCTTGCAATTCTACATCACTATAACGCGTTTTCTCAGTGTTATTACTCATACTCTAATTTTTTTCGATTAATAGCTTCAATTCTTTTTCATTAATTTCAATCGTATCTCCTTCTTGAAGATCGTTTACAAAGATCAATGAAGTCGCTAGAATTTCTGCGCAAATATACGATAAATTATTATTCACAGCATCTTGAATTATAGGGTTCAAGATTATTTTTACATCAATTCGGTCGGTTACTTCAAAACCCTTCTCTTTGCGCAAATTTTGAACTCTATTGATTAATTCTCTTGCAATTCCTTCTTCTTTTAAAGCTTCAGAAATGTGGATATCTAAGGCAACGGTCAGCTTTCCTAAATTCGCAACTTGCCATCCTTCCACATCTTCCGCGATAATTTCCACATCTTCGCTGCTGATTGTGTAGGCCGTACCGGCTAGAGCCAGCTGTCCTGCTGATTCAAGTTCGCCGATTTGTGCAGCATCTAAGGTTTGGATTGCGGCAGCTACGGTTTTCATGTCCTTGCCGACCTTAGCACCTAACGATTTAAAATTAGGTTTGATTTTCTTCTTAATGATTCCAGTCGTGTCTGTGATAAATTCAATTTCTTTGATGTTCGTTTCGGATAAGATTAAATCTTTAACCAATTCTACTTTATTCTGGAATTCATTATCCAATACCGGTACCAATATTTTTTGCAGAGGCTGACGAACATTGATGCTCGTCTTCTTACGCAATGACAAAGTCAATGAGGATATATCCTGTGCCAAAGCCATGCGCTCTTCCAAATCTTTGTCAACTAAATCAGCTTGATAGACTGGAAAATCCGCTAGATGCACTGATTCAAATGTTTCTTTTTTCGTTTCTTGATGCAGATCCAAATACAATTGATCCGAGAAAAATGGCGCTATAGGCGACATTAACTTGGCAACTGTATCTAAACAAGTGTATAAAGTTTGGTATGCTGAAATTTTATCTTCCGAATAATCGCCCTTCCAAAAACGGCGGCGGCACAAACGAACGTACCAGTTGCTCAAATTCTCATCGACAAAATTTTGAATAGCACGAGCTGCTTTTGTCGGTTCAAAATCGGCGTAATAAGCGTCAACTTCCTGCGTCAAGCTATTTAGCAATGAAATAATCCAGCGGTCAATTTCAGGACGTTTTGAAAGGTCTATTTCCTCTTCAGAATACGTGAAATTATCAATGTTTGCGTATAAAGCAAAGAATGCATAGGTGTTATACAGCGTTCCGAAAAATTTTCTGCGAACTTCATCCAAGCCTTCTTCATTGAACTTTAAATTGTCCCAAGGGGAAGCATTGCTGATCATGTACCAACGCGTTGCATCTGCGCTATATTTGTCGATTGTCGCAAATGGATCAACTCCATTTCCAAGACGTTTCGACATTTTATTTCCATTTTTATCCAATACCAATCCGTTAGAAACGACGTTTTTAAACGCCACGTTTTTACGGAACATGGTCGAAATTGCATGCAAGGTAAAAAACCAACCACGCGTCTGGTCAACCCCCTCAGCAATGAAATCAGCAGGATATGCATCTTCAAATCCATCTTTGAATGGAGCTGCATCGCCTTTAGCTAATTTATCATAATCTAAACCCCATTGCGCATAAGGCATTGCTCCAGAATCAAACCATACATCGATCAAATCCGGTTCGCGGAAAAGTTTTTGGCCTCCATCAGAAACCAAAATCAAATCATCCACGTACGGACGGTGCAGGTCTAAATCTTTCGAGCCGAATTTTGCTAAATATGCGGCGTTTACTGATTTTTCATCTTCATTTAAAACATCAGATTGGATAGAAGCTTCCAGGTAGGATTTCAGCTCAGGCATGGAACCTATGCAGATTTCTTCATTTTGGTCTTCTGAACGCCAGATCGGAAGCGGTGTGCCCCAGTAGCGGGAACGTGACAGATTCCAGTCTACTAGGTTTTCTAACCAATTCCCAAACCGGCCTGTCCCTGTAGCTTCAGGCTTCCAGTTGATGGTTTTATTTAGAGCGACCATTTCCTCTTTCACATCTGTCGTTTTGATAAACCAGCTATCCAATGGATAATATAAAACAGGTTTATCTGTACGCCAGCAATGAGGGTAAGTGTGCTCGTATTTTTTAACGTCGAATGCTTTGTTGTCTTCTTTTAATTTGATTGCAATCAGCACATCCGTTGGCTTGAAGTCAGGGTTTTTCCTTTCTTCATCCGAATAATATTCTTCTTTGACAAAACGGCCAGCGAAATCTGTTATTTCTTTTACGAAACGTCCTCTGCGGTCAACGGTAGGAACTTCTTTGCCATTTTCATCTTTCACCAAGATAGCAGGAACGCCTTGTTCTTTCGCTACGCGAAAATCGTCTGCTCCATAAGTCGGTGCTGCGTGAACAATTCCGGTACCATCTTCAGTCGTGACAAAATCTCCCGAAATCACACGGAATGCATTCGCTTGCAAATCTTCGTTTGTGATGTAGGGCAATAATTGCTCATAACGTAAGCCGACCAATTCTTCGCCAGTAAATTCAGAAGCAATTTCCCAAGGGATTAATTTGTCGCCAAAAGTATAATCTTGGAAAGAAACCTGCTGTGCCTCAGCCTTGAAGTGTTTGTTGATTAAATTCTTTGCCAAAATCACAGAAACCGCTTCGCCTGTGTATTGGTTGAAAGTTTTGATTTTTACATAATCAATTCTCTTTCCAACCACTAAGGCAGTGTTACTAGGCAAAGTCCATGGTGTTGTTGTCCAAGCGATAAATGCCACATCTTCTTCCTCCGTTTCGACCAAGGTTTGGATTAATGGATGCACTTGGTCTTTGACCAATCTAAATTCTGCGACGATGGTCGTGTCTTTTACGTCCTTATACGTGCCAGGCTGATTTAATTCATGAGAGCTCAAACCCGTTCCTGCAGCCGGCGAATAAGGCTGAATCGTATATCCCTTATACAACAATCCTTTGTTGTAAAAATCTTTTAGCAAAAACCAAAGGGTCTCGATGTATTCGTTTTCGTAAGTGATATATGGATTTTCCAAATCTACCCAATAGCCCATTTTTAAGGTTAAATCATTCCACACATCGGTGTATTTCATGACTTCCTTGCGACAAGCATCGTTGTATTCTTCTACAGTGATTTTCTTTCCTATATCTTCTTTTGTGATTCCTAAAGTTCTTTCTACAGCTAGTTCGATTGGCAGACCATGTGTGTCCCAACCGCCTTTACGCTTAACCTGAAAACCCTTTAATGTTTTATACCGACAAAAAATGTCCTTTATGGAACGCGCCATTACGTGATGGATACCGGGCATGCCGTTAGCCGATGGCGGTCCTTCGTAAAATGTATAAGGCTTGCTAGCAGGGCGGTTTTGAATACTTTTTTCAAAGATATTCTCTTGTTCCCACCTCGCTAATATGTTCTTACCAACTTCTGTTAAATTTAAGTGCTTATACTCCTTATACATACGTATTTCTCCAATTTTCTAAAAGGTTGCTAATTTAAGAATAATAGCCAAAAGGTTTATGTATTGAAGGTAATTTCTTTTTAAGGGATATACTATTAAATGAATACACTGGCAATTTTCCCCGTACCAAAATATTAAGCATGACTTGCCGGATGATTGTAAATCTGTTGCATCGTACAAAAATTTTGAAGAAATGAGATAATAGCGTAAATTTATAACAAGGAGTTTGTCTTGGTGATTTTAAGTTTTTAATAAAATTTGAGACTATGATTAAATCCTTTTCAAGCAAGGCATTAGAGTTGCTTTGGGAAGAAAATGTTGACAAAAAGCTACCTCAGAGTTGCGTCGATAGATTGAAGAGAATATTAACACTGCTTAATTCTACGAAAACTATCAATGACTTAGGTGCTGTTTCGAAAAGTTTCAGACTTCATCAGCTTAAAGGCCCTCCGTTTAAAGGATTTTGGTCATTAGATGTGAATGCGAATTATCGGGTTATTTTTAGGCTGGTCGATGGCAATGTGTATGATGTTAATTTCGTAGATACACATTAGACTGAGTGGTGATTAGTAGATAACAAAAGTATTAGTTCAACAACGGATAATACAGAGAATAAGTTTATAGTATTAAAACAGATTAAGAATGACAAAACGATTAGTTTTACATCCTGGATTGATTTTGAAAGAAGATGTGTTAAAATCGAATAAGTTGACTGTAGCTTCTGCTGCTAAATTATTGGGTGTGCCACGGATAAAACTTCTACATATCGTTAATGAAAAGACAGCTTTGACACCAGATTTAGCGATTAGAATTAGCAAAGTTTTTGGAGGTACAGCTGCGATTTGGCTTAGAATGCAAATGGAATATGACCTGCAGGTTGCGTTAGCTAATTTCGAAGAGGAGGGCGTTACGCTAAAGGAATTTGAATTCAGTTAATTACACATGCTCTCCAAACGTCAATAAATTACTATCTGGATCAAGTATAGAGAATTCCTTTTGGTCCCAAGGTTTGATTGCTAAAGGCGCATTTGGATGGATTTTCACTTGATTTTCTAGAAAACCCTTATAAATCAAATCAATATTTTCTGTCCGAATATAAACCTGTCCGTAGTTCTCGGCAGGATCTAAATCTTTAAATTCAAAAAAGTGTATTTGAATACTATCCTTATAGACCATCAGGTAGCCATCATAATCAGCATCACCTAAAAGTTGAAAACCCAATTGATTTAAATAAAAATCTTTGGTGATTTCTTTGTCTCGCATAGGTAATTTTGGATGAATTTCTGTTAGCATGGCTTTGATTCAATTATTTCATTAAAAATAAGCAATTCTTAAGAAAAGATGAAAGCTGGCTTTTGTTTTTCCGCCGCATGAATTTGGAGCTTTCAGTGGTACTCAATAAAAAAGTCCGTAAACTTAATTACAGACTTTCATTATTATATTTCTTAAATTGAGATTATGCGGAGAAAGAACTTCCGCATCCGCATGAGCTAGTCGCGTTTGGATTGTTGAAAATAAATCCTCGCGCATCTAATCCATTTTTAAAATCAATTTCCATTCCAGCAAGGTACATTCCATGTGCTTTGTTCATGAATAAACGAAGGCCATGCACTTCATATTCGGTATCACCATCTTTTTTTTGGTCAAAACCCAAAATATAGCTCATTCCGGAACATCCTCCACCTTCAACACCTACGCGTAATCCGAAATCATTTGTAATCTCTTGCTGATCTATTAATTTCTTAAGCTCTTTTAATGCGCCCTCAGTCAATGTTACAGGAGCTGGAGCTAATATACTTTCTACACTCATAAAACTTAATTTATACTTACTAATTGAACAAATTTACATAATTTTAAGCACAAAAATTTGATCGCCTTATTTTTGACATTTATTAAACATTGTTCTCCAAATGGAATTGACTACTTTCTTTGCTAATCTATTTATATACACTTTTTCGATTTTTGCCGGCATATTGCTTACATTTAAATTGCTCTGGCCAAAAATTGAATCCTATATGCTTAGAACGAGCTCGCTGAACCGAAGCAAGGCTTTTCTGAGAGAAAATCTTCAATTAACCTATACGGCATACGAACGTCTTTTGCTATTCACATTGCGCATAGAGCCTTATCAGTTAATGTTGCGCATGCATAATCCAAATCAGTCTGTTTCTGAATTTAGACAAGCATTGATTCAAGAGATCGAAAATGAATACCAACATAATTTCACACAGCAGCTGTACGTGTCTTCAGTTGCTTGGCACACGATAAACGAGCTAAAAAAGAATACGATTAGTTTGTTGAAAAACTCTTCGGATGGCTTGCCCAAAGAAGCTACTTTGGATAATTACATTTCAGTTGTCCTGAAACACATGAAGGAATTGGAGCCTAATCCATACGAAGACGCTCAAAAAATCCTTAAACGAGAATTGTCTATTTAAATTTTGATAGGCTTTAGGTAATTCTTTTGACAATTTGCTACCTGCTTAACAAGATATGCACTATATTTGCAAAAATTTTAATTTTAACACCCCCCATAATATTTAAACATGGAAAGAGATCAAGTCATTTTCAATCTGATCGCTGACGAACTAAAACGTCAAGAAGAAGGAATTGAATTAATTGCTTCGGAAAATTTTGTTAGTAAACAAGTGATGGAAGCTGCAGGTTCGGTATTAACTAATAAATATGCTGAAGGATTACCAGGAAAGCGTTATTATGGTGGATGTGAAGTTGTGGATGAAGTTGAAACAATTGCTATCGATCGTGCAAAACAATTGTTTGGCGCATCTTGGGTGAATGTTCAGCCACACTCTGGCGCTCAAGCTAACGCGGCTGTGTTTTTAGCAATTTTAAAACCGGGCGATAAAATTTTAGGATTTGATTTATCTCATGGAGGGCATTTGACTCACGGCTCACCTGCGAATTTTTCAGGTAAATTATATGAGCCTTTATTCTATGGAGTTGAAAAAGAAACAGGATTAATTGATTACAAACAATTAGAAGAAACTGCACTTCGCGAAAAACCAAAAGTGATTATCTGCGGTGCTTCGGCTTATTCACGCGATTGGGATTACGCGCGCATTCGTGCTGCAGCTGATCAAATCGGTGCGATCGTTGTTGCAGATATTTCTCACCCAGCAGGTTTAATCGCTCGCGGTTTATTATCTGATCCTTTCCCTCATTGTCACATTGTGACAACAACAACCCACAAAACGTTGCGCGGTCCTCGTGGCGGAATGATCATGGTTCAAGAAGATTTTGAAAATCCTTGGGGATTGACAAATCCAAAAGGCGAGTTGCGTACAATTACTCAATTATTAGATTTAGCTGTTTTCCCAGGTACACAAGGCGGTCCTTTGGAGCATATTATTTCGGCAAAAGCGATTGCTTATGGCGAGGCATTATCGGACGAATACATGGATTACATCGTTCAGGTTAAGAAAAACGCTTCAGTATTAGCTGATTTCTTAATTGGAAGAGATTACAATATTATTTCTGGAGGAACGGATAACCACTTAATGTTGGTTGACTTAAGAAATAAAGATATTTCAGGTAAAGAGGCAGAAGCGATTTTAGGCGAAGCTGGAATCACAACCAACAAAAACATGGTTCCTTTCGATACGCGCTCTCCGTTCGTAACTTCAGGAGTTCGTTTTGGAACAGCTGCAATTACAAGCCGTGGAATCAAAGAAAATGAAATTATTCAGATCGGTGAATTAATTGACGAATCAATTCAAAAAAGAGCGGATAAGGCTGCTTTAGCTTCAATTCATGGTAAAGTGAAAGAAATGATGGCTAAATTCCCATTGTATAAATAAAAAGTTCTTATTTGTAAAGAATAACCTTTAAATGGCTTCATTATTGTGAAGCCATTTTTAGTTAGATGTGAATAAATGTTAAAACTTATATTCAAAATTTGATAACTCAATTTTTTTCATTCAATTTGATGTATATAATTTAAAGAATCGCTTATAGAAAAAACAGATACTCTAAAAAATTAAATTAAAGTAAGTCAAAGTGACCTATTTGAAATTGGGGAAAATGTTATGAAACTATTGAAAAAAAAGAGTGATCAAGAATTGATACAATTCTATGTAGCGGGTGATGAAATAGCGCTACAAATTCTACTAGAAAGATATAAGTCCAAAATTTACACGTCTATTTATTTACAGGTGAAAGATGATTTCCTAGCTGAAGATATTTTTCAGGAGACGTTTATCAAAGTCATCCACACCTTAAAGGCTGGGAAATACAATGACGAGGGAAAATTCCTTCCTTGGGTCATGCGTATTGCACATAACATGGTCATCGATCATTTCAGGAAAGAAAAAAGAACGCCTACGGTCGTTAGCAGCGACGGATATGATATTTTTGAATTGCTGCAGTTCTCGGAGGACGATGTGGAAACTAAGCTGGTAAAGAAGCAACGAGATATTGATTTAAAGAAAATCATCCAATTGCTTCCAGATGACCAAAAGGAAGTGTTGATTATGCGCCACTTTTGTGACATGAGTTTTAAAGAAATCGCTGATATCACCGATGTCAGCATCAATACAGCTTTAGGGAGGATGCGCTACGCGCTGAGCAACTTAAGGAAGATGATTGAAGATCATAACATGATTTTACAAATGGGATAAATAACTGAAGGAAGATTTAAAATCTTCCTTTTTTTGTCACATGAGTGAAAAAATGACAGCCTGTTTTGGATTTAATAGTACATTTTGTCAATTAAAACTCGAATTTATTGTATCTTAATGCCTGAAAGGGGATTGGACTGCTTTTTGATTCTCTATGTTAAATAAGTTGAAATAAATTAAAATTTAAGATATATGATTATTTGGGTAATTTTTGGTGGTATTATGTTGATTAGTCTGATTGTCCAGACTAGGTTTAAAAACAAGTTTAAGAAATATTCTGAAATGCCTCTTTCATCTGGTTTATCCGGGGCTGAAATTGCACAGAAAATGTTAAACGAAAGCGGTATTCATGATGTAAATGTTATTTCTGTAGAAGGGAAATTGACAGACCATTACAATCCTGCTAACAGAACGGTTAATTTAAGTCCAGATGTATATCATGGAAGAAGCATCGCGGCAGCTGCAGTTGCGGCTCACGAGTGTGGTCACGCGGTACAGCATGCAACAGCTTATTCTTGGTTACAATTCCGTTCAGCAATGGTGCCAGTGGTAAGCATCGCTTCGAGAATGACTTCTTGGGTGTTGATGCTGGGTGTTATTTTGTTGGCTTTCTCGCAGAACTACATTGTGTTAGCAGTGGGAGTGGGTGCGTTATTCTTAACGACATTATTTAGTTTTATCACATTGCCAGTAGAGTTTGATGCTTCTAAAAGAGCATTGGTTTGGTTGGAAACTTCGAATGTGACGAATAGCAGAGAAGAGCATGATGGTGCTAAAGATGCGTTAAATGCTGCTGCAATGACTTACGTTGTTGCTGCTTTATCGGCTTTGGTTACTTTGCTTTACTACGCCAGTATTTTGTTCGGCAGAAGAGATTAAGTATAACAATAAATAGAATTCAAATGCGACCTGTCTAGGCCGCATTTTTTTATGTATTTTAAAGTTCAACTCCTTTCGTTAGGATTTTGTAACTTTGGATTTTAGAAAGAAAAAGATTTATAAAGTAACATGTTTCAGAATTTACAAGATAAATTAGATAGAGCCTTTAAAGTTTTAAAAGGACAGGGGAATATTACC
Source organism: Sphingobacterium hungaricum (assembly GCF_015210005.1). Taxonomy (GTDB): domain Bacteria; phylum Bacteroidota; class Bacteroidia; order Sphingobacteriales; family Sphingobacteriaceae; genus Sphingobacterium; species Sphingobacterium hungaricum. The sequence continues at coordinate 912,144 of NZ_MU158698.1, read as the reverse complement.
GAAATCAACGTTGCAGAGACGATGAAAGAAATCCGTAAAGCCTTATTGGATGCGGATGTGAATTATAAGACTGCAAAGACTTTTACGGATGATGTTCGCCAAAAAGCTTTAGGTCAAAATGTATTGACTAGTATTTCGCCAGGTCAATTGTTAACTAAAATCATGAATGATGAGTTGACGGAATTGATGGGCGGAACGGTAACTGATCTGGAAATTTCTAAAAACCCAACCGTTATTTTAATTGCTGGATTGAACGGTGCCGGTAAAACAACTTTTTCTGGAAAACTAGCAAATTATTTAAGAGAGAAAAAAGGCAAAAAACCCTTGTTGGTTGCAGGCGACGTATATCGTCCGGCAGCAATCGACCAATTGCAGGTTTTAGGGCAACAAGTTGGCGTTCCGGTTTATGTAGACCGTGAATCGACGGATCCAATTGCAATCGCTGTTGCGGGTGTGGAAGAAGCAAAACGCAACGGAAATAATATTGTCATCATTGATACCGCAGGTCGCTTGGCGATTGATGAGGCTTTGATGAATGAAATTACAGCAGTAAAAGAGGCTACCAAACCTCAAGAAATCTTATTCGTTGTCGATTCGATGACGGGTCAAGATGCGGTCAACACGGCGAAAGCCTTTAATGATCGCTTAGATTTCACGGGTGTTGTTTTGACCAAATTGGATGGTGACACACGTGGTGGTGCGGCGTTATCCATTAAATCTGTGGTGAATAAGCCAATCAAATTTATTGGTACGGGTGAGAAAATGGAGGCGCTAGATGTCTTCTATCCGGATCGTATGGCTTCCCGTATTTTAGGTATGGGTGATGTGGTTTCCTTAGTGGAGCGTGCACAACAACAATTTGATGAAAAAGAAGCTGCCGAATTGCAGCGCAAGATTCGCAAGAATAAGTTTGATTTCAACGACTTTAAATCCCAAATTCAACAAATCAAGAAAATGGGTAACATGAAAGATTTGATGGGAATGATTCCAGGTGTTGGAAAAGCTATCAAAGACGTAGATATCGACGATAATGCATTTAAGCCTATTGAGGCAATCATTGATTCGATGACTCCGTTTGAACGTGAAAATCCAGATGCTATCGATCAGAAGAGAAGAAATCGGATTGCCAAAGGTTCAGGAACTAATTTAGATGAAGTCAATAAACTGATGAAACAATTTGCCGATATGCGTAAAGTCATGAAGCAAATGTCAAATCCAGCAATGGCAGCCAAGATGATGCGCGGAATGCCTAAGATGCCGGGAAGATAATAAAGGACTAAAATTTAAGAGTTTAAGAATCCAATTTTCATGTGAAAATTGGATTTTTTTTGCTCCTAAAAAAAATTAGTGCTTAATTCTTAATTAATTATAATAATTACAGTAATTAATTTGTTTCTAGCTTGTGTTTTAACATGTAAATAAATACTTTTATGCCTTTATTAATCATAAAATTTTATTACCTAAAGGACTATTGTAACAACACGTACGATGCATTTTGATATTAAAAAGATTTCTAGGCAAAACGATTTAGCAATTAATAGTAAATCGATTAACAAAAAAAGTATCTATAGAATTTTATTAACCAAAGAAACACAGTTTCAATGCTTTATTGACGGCGAATTTCTTCATATTCCAAATTATTCTTTAGTCTATATTTCGCCAGCGGCGGAAGTCTCCACCACAACTTTTGAACGCTCGGAAGGGTACTTGCTGAGTTTTAGTAGCAGCTTTTACAGCAAGTCAATGAATGATCATTTGTTTTTACATAACGATCTTTTATTTAATGCCAAAAAGGGTTTTACCATTGTCCCCAATTTGATGGACCATATTGGTTACTCGGAATTTAATATCAGTCTTCTGGAACGAGCGACTGTCAAATTTAGTTGTGATATCTATAGAGATTTGGCGCACAATCTTGTCAAGCAGTTTGTCCTTATTGGAAATCTAGAATTGTTGAGCCCATATGAATGCAATCAGCTAGAAGGTGAAGATTTTATGCTGGTTAATTATTTTAAAAACTGTCTGGAACGCTATGTCACCAAACATAAGGAGCTCGGCTTCTACTTGAAGAAACTTAACTTGAAAGAGGAGCGGCTGACAATGGCTACACAGACTGTTTTGGATAAAAAACCTATGGATTTGATTTATGAATTCATAGTCAAAGAATTTAACTGGCGATTGAAGTTTACTTCGCTTAGCGTGCGTGACATAGCTGATAAATTGGGTTTTTCTAATGAAAAGGAATTGCAGACCATTCTTTATAAATACAACAAGAAATAGATGAGAAAGTAGCAATTGTCTATAAATGCGGTCAGATTAATTAATATTTCTTAAATTTGAAGCATGGATGATCCCGCACAGCTATCGGCTTATGGTAACGTACTTCTATTCGCAATAGTAGGCTTACTATTGGTTTGTGCAACACTGTTTTTGGGAACAATCTTATCTCCGAAAAATCCGAATCCGATTAAGTTAAGCACCTACGAGTGTGGTGAAGATGCTATTGGTACCTCATGGATTCAATTCAATCCACGGTTTTATGTGATCGCCTTGGTGTTTTTGCTTTTCGATGTGGAACTTATTTTTGTTTTTCCATGGGCAACAGTATTCGGCAACGCCGATTTTATTGCTGCAGATGCCCGTTGGGGCTGGTTTACATTGATTGAGATGGGGCTGTTCATCGGGATTTTAATTCTAGGTTTGGTTTACGTATGGAAAAATGGTGATCTGAATTGGATTAAGCCAACTCATGTAAAACCTACCGTCGATGTCGCGATTCCTTCAAGCGCTTATGCGAATTTGAACGAAAAAATCTATGTTGTTAAAGACTACAGAGAAGCAACTGTCCCAGAAGAAAAGCCTGAAACAACAAGCCCTGCACCTACGAAAGCGACCTTTAAACCAAAGTTTAAACCCAAAACCTCATGAGTAATCCAAATGCTACGCAACAAAATGGAGTCATCATTGCAAAAATGGATGATTTGCTGAATTGGGCGCGTTTGTCTTCCATGTGGCCGGTTAGTTTTGGTATTGCCTGCTGCGCAATTGAGATGATGGGCGCGATGGCGGCAACCTACGATCTAGACCGATTAGGCGTTTTCCCACGTCCTTCGCCACGACAGTCTGATGTGATGATTATTGCCGGAACGGTAACGTTCAAAATGGCGGATCGCATACGGAAGCTTTATGAACAAATGCCCGAACCAAAATATGTGATTTCTATGGGATCGTGTTCCAATTGCGGAGGACCTTATTGGCAACATGGATATCATGTGGTGAAAGGTGTGGATAAAATAATCCCCGTAGATGTGTATGTTCAGGGATGCCCTCCTCGGCCAGAAGCGTTGATAGGTGCATTTTTAGAATTGCAAAAAAAGATAGATAAAGAGCATATTTTACAGGATAAAATATTCTTAGAAAAAGTTTAAGATACAGAAATATATGGCAAAAGATTTTTATGGTGATTTAAAGTTAGGTATTCTTGGTGGCGGTCAGTTGGGGAGAATGATGATTCAGGAAGCGATTAATTTTAATGTGAACATTCATGTCCTCGACCCTGATAAGAATGCGCCATGCAGATTGCTTTGCAATAAATTTGAATGCGGTTCACTGAGCGATTTTGATACGGTCTATAATTTCGGTAAGGATCTGGACCTGATTACGATTGAAATCGAAAAAGTAAACGTAGACGCTTTAGAAAAGTTAGAACAAGAAGGTGTTCAAGTGTTTCCTCAATCCAGGGTCATTCGTTTGATTCAAGATAAAGGAATGCAAAAGCAGTTTTTTAAGCAAAATGATATTCCGACTTCGGCTTTTCAGTTAATTTCATCCAAGGATAATTTGCAGAATACATCCATTGCTTATCCATTTATTCAAAAATTAAGGAAAGATGGTTACGATGGTAAAGGCGTTAAGCGATTAAACTCTCCTTTGGATATTCCTGAAGCATTTGCTGAACCAAGCATTGTCGAAGAGTTGGTGGATTTTGAAAAGGAAATTGCAGTTATCGTTGCAAGAAATGATAAGGGCGATGTTAAAACATTTCCGATGGTCGAAATGGAATTTAATCCAGTTGTGAATCTGGTTGAGTTTTTAATTTCTCCATCAACGTATTCGGAAGAGATTCAGCAGAAAGCTGAAGAAATAGCGAAGAAAATTGCCTGCGATCTGCAAATTGTAGGTTTATTGGCCGTAGAAATGTTTTTGACGAAGTCAGGTGATATCTTGGTGAACGAGTTGGCGCCAAGACCTCACAACAGCGGACACCAGACGATTGAAGGAAATGCCGTTTCTCAATTTGCACAGCATTTGCGAGCGATATTTAATCTTCCTTTAGGCGATACATCAACTAGACAGCATGCTGTGATGATCAATTTGTTGGGAGAGGATGGTTTCGAAGGCTTAGCCAAATACGAAGGTGTTGAAGAAATTTTGAGTATTGACGGTGTATATGTACATTTATATGGGAAGAAATACACAAAGCCTTTCCGAAAAATGGGGCATATTTGCATCATCAACGAAAACCGCGAATTGGCGATTACCAATGCAAGAAAAGTTCAGGAAATTATAAAAGTAAAAGCATAAAATGGATTCAAAAACGATACAAGTCGGCGTAATTATGGGAAGTCAATCTGATTTGCCTGTTATGACTGATGCAATTGAAGTTTTAAAATATTTAGGAGTAGAAGCAGAGGTAACGATTGTTTCTGCGCATCGCACTCCACAGCGCATGTTCGATTATGCAAGCCAAGCTGCTGACAGAGGATTGAAAGTAATCATTGCTGGGGCAGGCGGTGCTGCTCATTTGCCAGGGATGGTGGCGTCAATTACGCATCTTCCGGTCATTGGGGTACCTGTAAAATCATCCAATTCTATTGATGGATGGGATTCGATTTTGTCAATTCTTCAAATGCCAAATGGTATTCCTGTCGCTACTGTTGCGTTGAATGCCGCAAAAAATGCTGGAATTCTTGCCGCACAGATTATTGCGACCTTTGATCCAAAAATCGCGGAAAACGTAAAAGCATTTAAACTTGAATTAAAAGAAAAAGTTGAAGAGTCTGCTCAGGTGGTGGAGAACATGAGGTTTTAAGTTCACGTGACTAATAAATAAAGAAGCGTGCTCAATAGTGTTGAGCACGCTTCTTTTTTACATCTAAAATTAGATACTTGCCTATTAACGCTCGATATCTTTAAGATTTATCATTTTCTTGTACTCTAAAAACCCTTTGATATCTTCAAAATGCTCTCTTACTCGCTTGTTTCCAAATTCAAAAACTTTAGTCGCTAATCCATCCAAGAAATCACGATCGTGAGAAACTAAGATCAATGTCCCGTCAAAATCTTGCAAAGCTTCCTTGATAATATCTTTCGTCTTCATGTCCAAATGGTTGGTAGGCTCATCGAGAATCAATAGATTAACGGGTTCTAACAATAATTTAATCATTGCCAAACGTGTTTTCTCGCCACCTGATAATACTTTCACCTTCTTAGTCGTATCATCTCCACTGAACATAAATGCTCCTAACAGGTCTTTCATTTTGACACGAACATCACCTATTGCGATTTGATCGATCGTATCAAACACCGTCAATTCACCATCGAGCAAAGCAGCTTGATTCTGCGCAAAATAGCCGATTTTAGAATTGTGACCAATCTTTAATTCGCCATCAAAATTGATCTCGCCCATAATCGCTTTGATCATGGTTGACTTACCTTCCCCATTTTTACCGACGAACGCTACTTTTTGTCCGCGTTCGATGACCATCGAGGCTTTTTCAAAAACCACATGTTCCCCATAGGCTTTAGTTAAATCTTCCACAATCACTGGATAATTTCCAGATCGAGGCGAAGGAGGGAATTTCAGTCGTAAAGCCGAAGTATCTACTTCATCGATCTCAATCACTTCTAATTTCTCCAACATCTTAACACGTGATTGCACTTGCAAAGTCTTTGAGTAAGTTCCGCGAAAACGGTCAATGAATTCTTGATTATCTGCTATAAAACGCTGTTGCTCTTCATAAGCTTTCAACTGATGTAAGCGGCGATCCTTGCGCAGTTCTAAGTAATGCGAATATTTTGCTTTGTAATCATATATACGACCCATCGTGACTTCGATGGTTCGGTTCGTAATGTTATCGACAAACGCTCTATCGTGAGAAATCACAATAACAGCTTTGGCAGAATTGATCAAGAAATCTTCTAACCATTGGATACTTTCGATATCCATGTGGTTTGTAGGCTCATCCAATAGAATTAGATCTGGCTTTTTTAGCAGGATTTTAGCAAGCTCAATGCGCATGCGCCAGCCTCCAGAAAATTCGGAAGTCTGTCTCGTAAAATCAAAACGTTCAAATCCTAAACCTTTCAATACTTTTTCGACTTCAGCATCGTAGTTAACTTCCTCAATCGAATAAAACTTCTCGCTTAGTTCAGAAACGCGCTCAATCAATTTCATGTAATCGTCGGTTTCGTAGTCTGTGCGAATATTTAACTGTTCGTTAAGAACGTCCAGTTCCGCTTGCATCTGATAGACCTCATCAAATGCTTTCGAAGTTTCTTCAAAGACAGTTACATTATCTTGCGTCAAAAGATGCTGTGGCAAGTATGCAATTACTGCGTCTTTTGGCCCGCTTACATTTCCAGTTGTGGGTTTTCCAGCGCCAGCAATTATTTTAAGCAGGGTAGATTTTCCTGCTCCATTTTTGCCCATCAGAGCGATTTTATCATTTTCATTGATTGAGAATGACACATCGGAAAAAAGTGTTGTTCCGCCGAAGGAAACGGAGATGTTGTTAACGTTGATCACTGTAAAGTCGAATATTAATAAGCTGCAAAGATAATCTTATCTTTTAATAGTATCTATTTCTGCAGTATTTTTCAGCTTGACTTGATACATGATATTCTTTTCCGAGTTTGAATTTATTGCACGATCCTGCTATAGGATAGAACTAGGCTGCTCTTATTTGACGTATATTTGTGTTAATGGCGTTAAATTATTTTGAAAACCTACTTGTCTTATTAAAGCAAGAGCAAGATTACGATAGAGAGCAGCATAGTCAATTATTGATGCATAGTAACCTCAATGAACGCCGCGCTCAAGGCGTAAGTTGGTTTCCAATACAAATTACGAAAATAGAAATTGGGCGAGGAGATTATTTATCGGTCAGCCTATTGCGAACAAATAATCAAGAAGAACAGCATCGTTTCCGTTTCGGAATGCCTGTTTCTTTGTTTTCGAATCATAATCCTGGGGAAGATCGACGAAATGGAACCATTGCATTCGTGAATCGTGAATCCATGCGAATTGCTTTTCGTGTTGACGAATTGCCCGACTGGACTCGTCGTGGAAAGCTAGGTGTGGATTTGTTGTTTGATGAGAATAGTTATCGAGAAATGGAACTTGCCTTGAATACCGCCATGCTTTTAGCAAAAAATCCTCAAGAAGGGAAATTGGTTCGGCAGTTTATTGGATTAGAGTCCATCAATTACCGTCCAGCAACGACATTTTCTTATCAAAATGAATCTCTCAATCCAAGCCAGTGTTTGGCGGTAGAAAATATGCTAAGCGAAAATTCGCTAACTATCTTGCACGGTCCTCCAGGTACAGGTAAAACGACGACATTGGTGAAAGGTATTCAGGCTTTATTGAAAAATAAAAAACAGCAATTGTTAGTTGTCGCACCAAGCAATACTGCGGTAGATTTATTGACGGAGCAACTGGATCAAGTAGGTGTTTCGGTCGTACGGATTGGAAATCCAGTAAAAGTTTCGGATCATCTGCAAGCACTCACACTAGATGGTCAGGTGGATCAGCATCGCTCAAACAAGGAAGTTAAAGCACTTGAAAAGCAGATGCGTGCTTACACAGATATGGCGCATAAGTACAAAAGGAATTTTGGAAAAGCAGAGCGCGAGCAGCGAAAGGCATTGTTTAACGAAGCTCATAAAATTCGAAAAGAGATTGACCAGATTCAGAATTTCTTGATGAATGATGTGTTAGGTAAAGCTCAGGTCATCACAGCAACATTGGTTGGAGCAAATCATGCCGTTATCCGCGATCGAAGCTATGGAGCTGTAATTATCGATGAAGCTGCTCAGGCCCTAGAGCCTGCATGTTGGATCCCCATTCTTAAAGGGGATAAAATAATCTTAGCTGGAGATCATTGCCAGTTGCCACCAACGGTGAAATCTATAAAAGGAGGGCGAGAAGGGTTGTACAACACCTTGTTCGAAAAATTAATTGCGCTGTATCCAGAAGCCGTATCCATGTTGCAGGTGCAATACCGGATGAATAGCCAAATCATGCATCATTCCTCTAAATTGCTTTATATAAATCTATTACAGGCAGATGCATCGGTGGCTGATCGGAGATTGATCGAAGACCATCAGCCCATTTCATTTATTGATACTGCCGGAGCAGGATTTGAAGAAATAGAGCTTGACGGAGCAATCAGCAATGAGGATGAAGCGAACTTCTTACACCGGCATCTTCAAGATTTTGTTGGCAAGCTAGATCAACTCTATACACTAGAGGAATTTCCAACAATAGGAATTATAGCACCCTACCGTAAGCAAATCGCTTATTTAAAAACAAATCTAGAGCAGGATGAGCAGTTAAAGAAATACGGAAAATTAATTCAGATCAACACCATTGATAGTTTTCAAGGTCAGGAAAAGGATATCATTTATATTAGTTTGACACGAAGCAATGAAAATCAAAACATAGGCTTTCTGTCCGATGTTCGACGCATGAATGTAGCAATGACTCGAGCGAAGAAAAAGTTACTCGTGATAGGCGATAGTGCGACAGTAGGACAACATGATTTTTATCGTGAATTTTTATCCTATATTGATGAACTGGATGCTTATCATAGCATCTGGGAATATGACTTTGCGGTTGTTGGGTAATTACAATCCAAAGCCAAATAAATTTCAGCCCTACTAGAAACGCTTGTTAGAGTCGTGCGAAAATGTTTATCCAGACGGTAAACTAGTTGAATGTTTGTTTCTAAAAAACGGAAACTTTCTGTATCTTTATTAAATGAATATTGTAGAAATCTCAACGGGTAACTTATATGATATTGAGATTCTGCCTGTCGATGGTAATGACTATAAATTTTTAACAAAAGGGAGATATTTTTTTAACTGGAAATTAGAGAAAGAGCAAGAAGTTTACAAACTGCTTATTCAAGGAAGTAATGAGATTTTGGGTGTCGTTTCTTTGGAAAGAATTCCGAATGAATGGAGAATTCACATTAGATTAATTACGGTTTCAGGTGAAAATAGGGGAAAGAAAAAGCGGTATGATAAAATTATAGGAAATTTAATCGCATACGTTTCAAAACTTGCAGTTGAAGAGTTTGGAGAATTGGCTTGTGTTTCACTTAAGCCAAAAACTCAAATTGCACAGCATTATATTGAGAAGTATAATATGAATACAACGGGAATAACTTTAAGCTTAGAAGTTCCAGAAATTTTGGATTTAATAAATCAATATGACAATTAAAAATAATAATATGGATGAGTCTATTGAACATGGAGTGGACTCAAGATATCATTCTAAAGAAGAACAAGAATCTGAATCCGTAAAGCTTATGCAGGCTCGGTTGGATAGAATGAAAAATCTTTCTAAAGGGCAGGTTAGAAGCGCTAAATTAGTACAGCTGAAACTGAAAATGGAAAATTATCTTAAGAATCCGGTATATGATAGCCACAATTATTTTACCGATTTCTTGCGAATATACATTGATTCTATCTACTCGAAGCATAGTGAATTTGCGGTTGATATGAATATAACTCCTGTATTTCTAAGCCAATTAATCAACAATCATCGTGAACCGAAAGATGAGTTCATCATGAAGCTTATGATACATTCTGAAAAGGCATTTGCTAATGTGTGTGATTTTCAAGAAGAAAATTGGTACCAAGTCTATTTTCAAGAAAAGATATGTGATACGATGTCAAATAGAGAGAAATGGAAACCAAAATTAGAGAAGCAAATAAAGCTTGGAAAATTGCTTGAAATATAAAACTAGGAAGTTTTTTGTTATCATAAGAATGCCCCAAAAAGCGTCTAACTTTTTGGGCATTCTTATATTCTGAAATAGTTTTTAGAGCTTTGCTTATTTAACTAAATATTTTTGAACATAGTCATAACTCTTTTTAATCGAAGCATATTTGTCATCCGAATAAATCATGTCTTGTTCAACGAAAGCATATTGAAGGCCAGATTTATTCGCTTCTTGAGCGATATTGATAAAGTCTACTGTTCCTGTGCCGACTTCTGTGTATTTGATTCGATTGGTAATGATTTCTAAAACATCTTCTTTGTCAACTTCTGGACCTAGTATTGGTTCGACAAATTTCTTGTCAATGTCTTTTAGATGCCACATCGGAAAACGATTCGGGAATTTCTCGAAATACGATTGAGGACTCAATCCAGAACGCTCAATCCAAAATAAATCCAACTCGAAATCCACTAAATCTGGTTCTGTAAATGCTAGCAAAATATCCAAGCCTCGTGTGCCATTCGGGAAAGTTCGGAATTCCCAGAAGTGATTGTGGTAGGCGATTTTGATACCCGCTTTTTTAGACATTTCTCCAGCCTTATTCAACTGCTCTGCCGCATATTGATAATCTTCAACTTTGAAATTATTCAAGTCGAACATGGGAGTTACTGGAGCAACAACATATTTTTGACCAAGCTCATGTGCAATCTCGATGTAATGCTCAATGTTCTCTTTATCCGTATGATTTCGGCTTAAATAAGTCGACATATCATAATGGCCACTATGGGTTTTTAAATTATTGTCGTCTAGAATTTTCTTTAATTCTGGAACCGTCAGATTCCAAAATGAATTCTTAGCCAAATCGACTCCGAAAGTTTCTACGTGAGAATAACCAATTGTACTTACGTTTTTAAGCACAAGCTGTGCATCTTGCGCGAGTTGATCTCTAAGCGTGAAAAGTTGTAATCCTACATTCGCGAATGGTCCATCAGCTTTTTTGCTTGATTCGCAAGAGAACAAATGGGGAAATAAAACTGCCGCCGACAGCCCTAAGCCCGTATTTTTAATGAAATTTCTTCTTGAAGTATCCATATCTTAGTTAGGTAATCAATGACAAGTTAGCTATTTTTTTAAAATAAACCTTCAGAATTATATTCCTTCGAAAGGATTGAGATTGGCTTATTTCGATTCGTTTAACTTGCATTGAAAGTTATGTTAGAAAAAAATAGAGCATTTTTAAAAAAAAAAAATGCTCTATCCAGTTATGATAATTAAAAGATTAGACAGTCATGATGTCTTTTTCTTTCAATTCAGATAAATGATCTACTTTCGCGATGTATGTATCTGTTAATTTTTGAACTTCAGCTTCGCCTACTTTAATTTCATCTTCGGAAGCGCCATCATTTTTTAATTTCTTGATGGATTCGTTTGTGTCTTTACGGATGTTTCGAATCGCAATACGTCCTTTTTCAGTTTCTTCCTTCGCTTTTTTAACTAAATCTCTTCTGCGCTCTTCCGTTAAAGGAGGAATGACCAAACGGATAACAGAACCATCGTTTTGAGGATTTAACCCGATGTTTGAATCAATAATGGCTTTTTCGATTGCGCCAAAAATTGTTTTCTCCCAAGGTTGGACTACAATCGTCCGTGCGTCAGGAGTATTGATGTTACTTACCTGTGCTAACGGAGTTTGACTGCCGTAATAATCTACAAAAATACCATCCAACATACCTGGAGATGCTTTACCAGCGCGGATTTTAGTTAATTCTGATTCCGTATGCACTACCGCTTTTGACATGCTCTCTTTGCAGTCATCTAGTTCGAGTGAGATTAATTCATTCATAGCTTAATTTATTTTTATTATTTAACTAACAATGGTTCCGATATGTTCCCCATCTGCTAATTTTCTCAAATTTCCTGGTTTATTCATGTCAAAAACAATGATTGGTAATTTGTTTTCTTGACATAACGTAAATGCGGTCATATCCATTACATTCAGTCCTTTTTCATACACTTCCGTAAACGAAATGGTGTCGAAACGTTTTGCATTTGGATCTTTTTCAGGATCTGCTGTGTAGATTCCATCTACGCGAGTACCCTTCAAAACTGCGTCTGCATTAATTTCTATCGCTCTTAACGATGCTGCGGTATCTGTAGTGAAATAAGGATTCCCTGTTCCCGCGCCGAAAATGACAATACGTCCTTTTTCTAAATGCCTTACTGCGCGACGGCGAATAAATGGTTCGCAGATCTGCTCCATTTTGATAGCTGTCAAAAGACGAGTTTTTAGTTCAATCTTTTCTAAAGCATCTTGCAATGCCATGCTATTGATTACTGTGGCCAACATGCCCATATAATCTGCTTGTACACGATCCATTCCTGCTTTTTCAGCACTTAGACCTCGATGAATGTTTCCACCTCCAATAACGATTGCAATTTCTAAGCCAAGGCTGTGAATTTCTTTGATGTCTCTCGCATACTGTCGAACGCGTTCGATATCAATTCCATAACTTTGCTCGCCCATTAGCGATTCACCACTGAGTTTTAATAAGATACGTTTGTACTTCATAATTTTTCTTCTGGAGTATTTCCAAAAATCAAAGATAGAATTTTTTTCTGAAAATGTGCGTTTTTAATAGGTTCGAATAAAGCCAGATTATCAGTTTTGATAGTCAAATATGCTACACATACAGGATTAATTCGTTCCATTTTAGTCGATTAGCTTATGCGTTTTTAAGCTCGTCAATTATTTGCTGATAGTAATTTTCGTACATGGGCAGAATTTTGCTGATCTCGAAATCTTGAGCGCGCGTGAACGCATTTTTCTTAAATTCTTCCAATCTTGCCTCATCTTCCAAAATGTAAATTGCATTTTTGGCCATATCATCAACATCGCCAACATCGCTTAAGAATCCGCTAAATCCTTCCACATTCAATTCAGGCAATCCGCCTGTATTGGAGGAAATAACAGGAACTTCGCAAGCCATCGCTTCCAAAGCGGCCAATCCAAAACTTTCAGAGCCTGATGGCATCAGAAACAAATCGGAAACCGATAGGATTTCTTCAATGGCATCTTGCTTTCCTAAAAAGCGAACGTCCGAATCAATCTCCAGCTGACGGGATAATTCTTCTGCATTCCGTCTTTCTGGGCCATCGCCGACCATCAATAATTTGCTCGGAATTTTATCATTTACCTGCTTGAATATCCGAATAACATCATTGGTATGCTTAACCTTTCGGAAGTTTGAGGTGTGCACCAATATTCGTTCATTTTGCGGGGCAATAGCTTTCTTAAAATGCTCTCTTTTCTTATTGTGAAAACGTTCTAAATCGATAAAATTTGGAATTACTTGAATGTTCTTGTCGATGTCAAAATATTCAAGCGTTTGTTCTTTTAAGTTTTGAGAAACGGTCGTCACACCATCCGATTGATTGATGGAAAAAGTCACTACTGGACTAAAACTTTTGTCCTTGCCCACTAAAGTAATGTCTGTACCGTGCAATGTTGTGATTACTGGAATATGTATGCCATATGTTTTTAGTATTTGCTTGGCTAAAAATGCAACGGAAGCATGTGGAATTGCATAGTGCACATGCAACAAATCCAGTTTTTCAAAGCGCACAACATCAACTAATTTGCTTGCCAAAGCAGTTTCGTAAGGCGCGTAGTCAAATAATGGGTATTGGGAAATGGCTACTTCGTGATAATATAAATTCTCAGAGAAAAAATCCAATCGTGCGGGTTGGCTATAGGTAATAAAATGAATTTGATGCCCATTTGAAGCCAAAGCTTTTCCTAACTCTGTAGCAACAACGCCGGATCCACCAAATGTCGGGTAACATACTATACCGATTTTCATATTGTTTGCGTAAAATTTTGGTTTAAAGATAAAAAGGCTTTTCTAATTGCTTTGCAATTTTTTTAATACAGAATTTTTGCTCAAATTAGTTTCATAATTTTGTTTTTGAATGAGTTACGCAATGGATCAGCATAAAGTGCTAAGTGAGATTAAGTTTAAAACTTCACGTTCGAGTGGGGCAGGAGGACAGAACGTGAATAAAGTTGAATCCAAAGTCACGCTTATCTGGTCAATTTGGGATTCGGAAGCTTTTGACCAAGAGCAGAAATCGCGCTTGGCGCACAAGCTCAACACACGGATTTCACAGGAGGGTTTGTTGCAACTCGATAGTTCTGAAACCAGGAGCCAGCTTCAGAACAAAGAAATTGTGACCGAAAAATTTCTATCCTTATTGAATGAAGCATTAGTGCCTGCTAAAAAAAGAAAACCCACAAAAATTCCTAAATCCGTTATTTTGGAAAGACTGGATAGAAAGAAGAAAAATTCCCAGAAAAAATCTGGAAGAAATGTAAGAAATTATTTGGATTAGAGTCTAGATATGAGACAATAGATTTGAGATTTGAGAATTTATATTTTTTAAATAAAATCTTGTATTTTTTACACGAGTAACTTACTTATAAATCTTTAAATAAAATTAAATAACTTATTTTCAATAGATTATACTTATTTTTATTTTCAAACTAAGTTTATAGTTGACAAACTAAATATTTAGTTATATCTTTATTTTGTAATCGATTATAGACTGCGCGGTCTAAGTATAAAAATAAAGGTATGAACGAATTTAAAGAACTAACAAAAGCTGAGGAGCAAATCATGCAAGAGCTTTGGGAAACGGAAGGTGGCTTTGTCAAAGACATCATCGATCGTTTGCCCGAACCGAAACCAGCTTACAATACAGTATCAACAATTATTCGGATTCTAGAAACCAAGGGTTTTGTCGATCATGAATCGTTTGGTAAAAGCCATCGGTATTTTCCAATCATAAGTAAAGAAGAGTATAAAAAAATAATTACTGGCAAACTGCTGACTAATTATTTCGACAACTCTGCGACGAGTATGCTTTCCTTTTTTCTAGAGGAGAAAAAGTTGGATGTAGATGAATTGAACCAAATTCTTCAGATAATTAATAAGAATAAAGATTAAAGTAAAAATTTTAATGTATGATTTACTTCATTTTAGCCAATAGCTCTCTGCTGTTTTTCTATCTGATGTATGTTCTATTTTTTAAAAATTTAACATTCTATCAATTAAATAGGACTTACTTGGTTTCGGCATTAATTGTCTCATTTTTGTTGCCAATTCTCCAATTTATTGATTTAGGTATTGACCGTACGATGTTTGTGGCAATGGTTGAATTGCCTGTGACAGACTTGGTATACGACCAACAGACAGAATCGAACGCACAATCATTTCTAAATTCTATTGATTGGATTTTTTGGATCTATACGATTGGTTGCCTGATTTTGGGAATTAGATTCATTGGGAAATTGATTTCGCTAAAAAGGACCTTTACTGAAGCGGAAAAATCAAATTCCAGTTTCTCTTTTTTCCATCGCATTGTGATCGGTTCAGAAGTGGCTGATTCAGCTTTGATCTATAAGCATGAGGAAGTTCATTATAAGCAAGGGCATAGCGTGGATGTAATCTTAGTCGAACTGTTGCGGATTTTTAATTGGTTCAATCCTGTCTTTTATTTTTATCTGAAAGAAATCAAATTTCAGCATGAATGCATCGCTGATGCCATTTGTGCGAAAGAGAACAAAGTTTATTACGCGGAATTATTAGTGGCGAATGCGATGCAGGTGACACCAAGTACGCTGTCTCATCATTTTTCTACTAATTCCTATTTAAAGAAAAGAATTATGAATTTATTTAAGAAACAATCAAATAAAACAAGTCAATTTAGGTATGCATTTGCTATACCAATCATTTTTGTGATATCAGTTATTTCATTAAGTTGCAATGACAAAACGCCAGAAAGCTTAGAGTCAGCAAATAATCCCATTGATTCTTACCAGCAGTCATCAGCAAATCTCTCAGAAAATAATGTTGTAGATTCGGCTCAAAAGGAGATAACTTTTGAAGAAGTGGAAATTATGCCCGTACCAGCTGGAGGTATCGATGCATTTAGATTGTGGATAGGAGAAAATTATAAATATCCTCAGGCTGCGGTTGATGCGGGGGTAAAGGGGACCATTGAGGTTAATTTTGTGGTCGAGAAAGATGGAAGCCTAACAGATTTTAAAATTATAAGGGATCTAGGGCACGAAACAGGGAAAGCTCTTGTTGATTTATTAAAAGAATCGCGAAAATGGAGTCCAGGTATTCAAAATGGCAGACCAGTCAGGGTGGAGTATAAATTGCCGGTTCGTTTGGATCTGACAAACCAGTAGAAAAGCATGAGGATTTGTAAATTAATAGTATTTTTATCCGCTCTACTAAGTTATTCCTGTACAAGCTATGACTATGTTGCTAAAGGTTTTATGATTGAGGGTGATGAATTTTATCACAATGTAGATGATAAAATTAGTTTTGAACTGTATGGCGATTTTTCGCCATACGATTCAAAATCAAAAAAGGGAGTTCGGATGGATAAATTATATGCTTCAGACCGTAAGGTTTTAAAAGAAATTGGCATCGAACCTAAAACGGTGGACTTTTACTTTTCGGGAATGCCATCGATGGATCCAGACTATCACGTTGTCTTATTCAAACCAAAGGATAGCCTATTAAATCGCAAAAGGCTAATTCCTCAACTCAAATACAACACGAACTATTTTTATCGGAATTTTGAGACTAAAAAATATGCTATTCAATATGTAGTTTTTCCGACGAAAAAAGGAGATATAGGATTTGTGTATTATGATTCAAAGAAATCTCCAACGAAAGATTTCAATGAATTAATAGATAAAAACATAGCCATTGGGAAAAAGTTTTTTCCAGATAGAACCGATGATGGATGCGAAGAAGAAAAAGGAAGCATTATGGTTGAAATTCCCGAGGATCTGGTCAGTTCTGTTGATTATACCCTGATAAAGATT
Organism: Sphingobacterium hungaricum; assembly: GCF_015210005.1. Classification (GTDB taxonomy): domain Bacteria; phylum Bacteroidota; class Bacteroidia; order Sphingobacteriales; family Sphingobacteriaceae; genus Sphingobacterium; species Sphingobacterium hungaricum. The sequence continues at coordinate 895,233 of NZ_MU158698.1, read as the reverse complement.
TATCGAAAACTTTCCAATGGACAGAAGCAGTTAGCTGTTTTCAATTTACGATCTCCGAATGAAAGACCTTATGTGGCATATAGAATTTGTGCCGGTGATTACGAAGTGCAATACACCAACATAAAAGAAGATATTCTTTGGAAAGAAGACGTTGCAGTTACCTTAGATTTATAATTCTTCAATAAATTTAGTTTTCATTTTCAATTGAGCAATTTCTTGCTGAAGTTGCTCAATTTTTTTTAACAAATGGTAAGCGACCTCAATACCTTGGTGATTCACTTCCAGCTCATAATGCCAATTAGAAAACTTCTCTAAATCCGGTAATTGTTCTTCATCAATGTATTGCTGATCTTCTAAAACGATTAGCGTCAACAATCCATTGTCAGCGAGGGTCTGAATAAACGTGATTTCAATATGTGTAGTTTGAATATAATCGAGGATTTTAATGTAATTCGTTGCCATAGCTTATTTCCTTAAGTCCGCTAATTGTTTGAATAATTCCTTTTCTTGATCAGTGAGATTAGTCGGCATTGTGATTGTCAACGTAACGATCAAATCACCAAACTCACCATCCTTTTTGTACACAGGAAAACCTTTACCTTTTAAACGTACTTTGGTGCCATTTTGTGTTTCAGGTTTTACTTTTACTTTGATTTTTCCGGATAATGTTTCCACAATAACTTCACCTCCGAGTAATGCGGTATACAAATCGACTTCAACCGATCTGGATAAATTATTGCCATTACGTTTGTAGGTTGGGTCGGCTTTGATTTCAAACTGGATATACAAGTCGCCTTTCGGTCCGCCATTTGAACCTTCGGCGCCCATGCCTTTCAATTTGATTTTTTGCCCGTCTTCAACACCTGCCGGAATGGTAATGCGGATATTTTTCCCGTTGACATTAAAAGTTTGCTGATGCGTTGTATAAGCTTGCTGAAGCGTTAGGCTTACGCTTGTGTTGTAATCCTGTCCGCGAAATTGGCTTTGCCTTCCGCCACCTCTACGGCTTCCGAACATTTGCTCAAAGAAATCTGAAAAATTTCCGTCGTCGTAATTGCCTGTGTAACCACCGCCACCGCCAAAATCGAAACCTTCAAATGGATTTCCAGAGCTAGAAGAACGGCCACGAGACTGTTGATATTGCTGTTGCTGGCGATCATATTCTTCCCCATGTTTCCAATTTTCGCCATATTGGTCGTATTTTTTGCGTTTATCAGGGTCGGTCAATACTTCATTGGCTTCATTTATTTCCTGGAAACGCTGTTTCGCACTCTCGTCGTTAGGATTTAAATCCGGATGGAATTTCCGCGCCAATTTCCGATATGCTTTTTTGATGTCATCTTGCGATGCGGATTTATCAATACCTAAAACTTTATAATAATCTACAAATGCCATTTCAATTTTCTTAGTCCTTAAAAATAAACAATAAATAAATTTATCGTTTATTTTGTTTTCAAAATATTGAATTTATAGACGTAACCAAGTAAAAAATATTGTTGCAAAGTCATGGAGTTATAAAAATAATTGGTGTTTCCGCTGACGCCCCAATGATTGGATACATTTTGATTTAAGATATCAAAACCTGTCAGTTTGATTTGCGATTTGTTCTTGAAATTATAGTATAACGACGCATTCAAAATATGGAAATTCTCCCGCTCATTCAATCCACTAGCTTTATTTTGAAGAGAATAGCTTGACTCTAAAGTAAAGGATTTTATGTCGATTAGATTTAAACCAATACCTAAATTGTGCGATAAATAGTTTGTTTCCACAAAATCTGAGTTATCCTTCACCGCATTAAAGTTCCTGTTTGATGATAAGGTATATTTCGGAGAAATGCCAATCTTATTCTTATACATCATTGAAAATTCCTGATCAAAATTCATTTGAAACTGAGTTGTTCGGTTGGCTACATCATTGATTGTAGAATAATTTTGATGGGTGTATGCATACGAATTTTGTGAAACATCCAATTGCCAAGTTTTATTGTTAAGTACCGTATATCGGAAATAAACGGCAAGATTTGTAGAATAGACTTCGCCAGATTGAAATGCTTGACTCGTACTATTTGCTGTTGTCAAATCTCTCCAAATTCTGTAACCAACGCTTTTGTCGCTGTAATTTCCGTTAGCATAAAATCCAGCTTGGTATTTATTGCTGTATTTATTGTAATTGATTCCGAATTGCTGTACAGACACATTGCCAAATATTTCGGATCTTAACCTGATGGAAGTCGGACTCAGGGTGTTATCTTGTAATCGGAAAGCGTAAGTATTCGGTGGCCGAACATCCTTCGACCAGGAAATATTTAAACGATCGTACCTTATCGAAATATTTGGCAACCAGTAAGTTTTCTGCGTCTTGTTGTCTGGCTCAATTGCATTGAACGCAAAGTGGTTGTTTTTAATTTGATAAGCTGTCCCAAAATTTACAGACAATTTATCAATAGGTTTCCAGAAAAACTTAATACCAGAAATATGGTCTTGATATGAAAATTTGTAACTATTTTCTGAATCAACAGCTCGATAGACACCCGTATTATTCCGATTTACTAAAATGGTTTCTTCAGGTTTGCTGGAATTAATAACATAGGATTGGTAAAGCTCAAAATTTAATTTTTCGATTGATTTATTTCCGTAGTTTATTGAAAATGAAAGATTATTATTCGAGTTTGAGTTAGATAGATTTTGCCAAATCAAAACTTCATTTGGCGTTGTAAGATAAAACCTCGTACTATCCAAATTTTCATTTTGATCTTTTGTCGAATTGATGCCGATGTTATTCCTGAAGGAAACAATATGATTTTTAGAGAATTGTTTTTCGATAAAAAAATCATGATTATAGTTACTTGTATTTCCCGAGTTGAATCCATCGTAAATTGTCGAATTAACTAAGGAACTATCGTTTGCTATCGAAATATCGGTGAAATTTTTACCGTTATTTCTTTTTAGAGAAACGCTTGGTTTAAATTCAAAAAAGGCAGTCGTGTCAAAACGATGTCTGAATAAACTGGTAATATCATGTGACCAGTTGGTGCTGTTATTTGTTGATTCATATTCAGCGAATTGCCTCACGTCATCAAATAATGAAACTTGATTACTTTGGCTTTCATTCCTAATTTTTTTGTAACTCGTCATATACATCACATTGAGCTTTGTATTTTTTCCCCAATCGTTAGTTATGTTAATTCCTCCTGCCACATCATTTCCTAAACCATCCCAATTACGTCCGCCAAAATTCTGAAATTCATTGCTTTCGGCACGGGATAGCCCACCATGTTCTTGAAGTTCGCTATATTCAAAACTTTGGCGATTGATATTATTCCCAAATGCAATTAAACTTACCTGCAAAGTGTCGCGGAAGGTATTGACCAAAGCGCCTGCTTCGTAGCGCCCATGAGTTCCCCCGCTAGCATACATTTTCCCAAAATCAGCACGCAAAAAATCTTTCTTAAATTTCAAATTAATGGTGACCGGTAAATCTTCTTCATTTTCTACAATCTCCTTCGATTCGCCTCGATCTCGATAAACCTGCACCGTTTTAACCAACGAAGCATCCAGATTTCGAGTCGCTATTTTGAGGTCCGAGGCAAAAAAATCTTTTCCGTTCACTTTCACTGATGAAACTTCTTTCCCTTGGTAGTAAATTGTTCCATCCATATTGACTTGCAATCCGGGCAGTTGCTTAATCAGTTCCTCTACGTTTGCGTTCGGCAATGTCTTGAAATAATCCGTGTTGTATTCCAAGGTGTCTTTGTTCATTCGGACAGGTGGTGGATTGCTGACCAATACTTCCTCCAACTCGTTGATCGATAATTTGATATTGCCGAAATCCTTCTTTTCCTGAGCATTCAATTCAAAATCTTGGTGGATTGACGAACCTTCAATGTGGGTAATAAAAATAATCAACGGTTTTTTGGAAGGGATTTTTATGAAATTAAATTCTCCTTTTGAATCTGTCATCCCATAAGAAATAACCGAAGAATCTTGTTTGTTTAAAATGCTTATTGTCGCCTTTTCTAGAGGAAGGTCTTCATGATTAATAATCCTACCTTTGATTGATCCGGGACCATCTTGCGCAAATGATAAATGAAAACTAGTCAGGATCAGTATGAAGGTAAACCATGCTCTCATAATTGTCTAGGTATTATTGATTTGAATTCAATAATACTGATAAAATTCGATTCGGTTAATTATCTTTCCGATATTTAACAACCCATTAACATTTGGTTAAAATGAAGAAATTACAATCAATTTTTGATTTGAAAAACTCATAAACGCAAAAAAATCTCTTAAAGATTTATTTTCTTTAAGAGATTTTGAACTAGAACTATTTTTCTGATTAGTTTACGTTCACACCATTACCTGCAAATTCGTTTTTAAAGTATGTTTTGTCTCCTGATATCCTGAGGTTTTTCACGTGTTGAACCTCATCGCTATTTTGAGATTTTACTGTGCTTTTTCCAACTAGATTCACAGAAACAGAATCTACATTTAGTTTTGAGTCATAATTAAAAACGCTATTTTCCAATACTATATCAATTTTTTCTGATTTTACATTTCTAAAATATAATCTTGATTCGCTTTTTAGTTTGACAAATATTTTGGAGAATTTAGAAGTGTCGTTGTCATTATGCGACATGTCGATCTTGGATTTATCTTCACCCAAAATTATCAGTGAATCTTGATTTGGAACATTAAGATAAGCATACGTGTTTCTTATATCAACCGACTTTATTTCTTGTTTCGACTGAATGTAGAAGGTCATATCCTTCTTAAAAGTTTTCAAGATAAGTGTATCGTTTTTAACCTCAAATTCGTATTGATCCGGCCTTGGGGAATTCAAAACTGTGGAGTCCGATCTGTTCACGTTAAGCTGAACATAGTTTTCATTTCCTTCTACACGGATAAATTGAATGTTGTCAGGTAGTTTGCTCGATGTTTTGTAATCAAACGTTTTTATCCAATAGGCTGAGAGAAAATCTGCAGGAACATCCCGTTCTTTTATTCTAATATTGCCCAATAATGGTGGAAAAAAAGCAAATGCAAGCATGATTAGAATGGCAATGCTAAAATATATGTTAGACTTTTTCATGTTATTTTTTGTTTTTATAATGTTGTACCACATCGTCGATTGAAATTCCCAATAAATCCATTGATTCAAAAAAGGCAGGAAGTTCCACTTCCATAAATTGTTTCTTTTTCTGAGTGTGGATGATGTTTTTTGCATTTTCTTGAACAAAAAATCCTAAGCCTCTTTTGTTGTAAATGATCTCTTGCTGTTGTAAAAAATCGTACGTGCGCATAACTGTATTTGGATTAACTTCTAATTCAGACGCTAAATCGCGTACTGATGGAATTTTATCATCAGGCTTCCATTCGCCTTTGCCTATTTTTTCTAATGCATAGTCTGCAATTTGAATGTATATGGCTTTATCAGAATGAAATTGCATATTATAACTCCTTTTCTTTTAGCTTGTAATAAAACGAACTTAACAGAAAATAATAGACTATTAAACCCGCAATAATTAATAGTGTAGTCGTAGTCGCATTGTGGTTGAAATACACAACTACCCGGCTATTTACATAGAATTTCACAAGTAAATAGATGCTTAAACTAATAATTCCTGTATATAAAAGTAATGACCAGATTATGCTGTTTTTCTTGAAGAATTGCGTGCTCAGATGATAGTATGGCAATATCAACAAAGTAACTAATGTAAAAATAAAATACATCTCTCCCGGTACGGTGACAAAATATGTCCCATAGCTATGGTCTGGATATAAATCACCGCTCGCTACATAAAGCTGATTTACTTTTTCTAAATAATTACTTTTTACATAAGAAATCAGCGCCGTATCCAGTAGGTAAAAGACAAGTAGGATCAATAGTATGATTAGGGTAGAGTAGACATACAACGTAATTATCCGCTCGATTTTGCTGATTGGAATTAGCGTACTTCTGACCGATTTATTTAATTGTTTTAAATATGGATTTGAACAGATAAAAATAAATAGGGGGATTAGCATCAAAATTATAATTCGGCTTGAAATATCATTCGAATACAAAAATATGTTGGGTAAATTTTGATCGTCCAATAGTTCGGGATGTATTAAACTTAGGTTTAATATTCTTCCGGGCCACAAGAAATAAATTAACCAACAAATTAAAACTGCAATTGGCACTGCAATCAATTTCAAACGATTAAATTCCCAAAATTCTTTAAGGCTTATCAACAGCCGTGTTCCGTTTATTGTGTTATTCATGGTTTTGTAGCTGTAAAGTTTTAAATTTTGTCAAGAATGTTTCGTCTTGTGTCAAGGCGTTGAAAAATAATTCAATATCTAATTTGCTGTCTTCTTGATACTTGTTTTCAGTAATGCTTTGTAAGCCCGAAATAGTTTTTTCGAAGTAAAGCGCATCCGTTAGATTTTCAACATTATTTTCAAATTTGATTTTTTTAGTCAAATCATAGATGGATTCGTCGACAACTAATTGACGGTTATGGATTACCAAAAGCTGATCAATGAGCTGATCCAGATCACGAGTTTGGTGAGTAGAAATAACAATAATTTTATCATCGGTTGTGTATTTAGCTAGTAATTTTCTGAATTGGCTTTTGGAAGGGATATCCAATCCATTCGTTGGTTCATCCATCAGTATCGTGGATACATTGGTCGAAAGCCCAAAAGCAATATTCACTTTTTTCTGCTGTCCATACGAAAGATTTCCTAAATTTTCCTGCGGATTGACCTGGAGTTCCGTAAGCAATTCATAGAATTTTTTGCTATCAAATTTTGGATAAAGAGCTCCATAAACTTCTTCAAACGTTTTGATTTTCCACTTAGGCAATTCAACTTCGTCTGTAATAAAATAAATATCCAATAGAAACGAAACATTTCGTTCTTTCGAAATTTCTTTATTCACAGTTACGTCCCCGATTTTTGGAAATTGCAGGCCAGCTATCAGCTTCAAGAAAGTAGTTTTTCCGGTTCCGTTTAATCCTAACAAGCCGTAAACATGTCCAGGCTTAAGGGTGGTGCTTATCTTCTCTAAGATATTCACATCTTTTCGGTAATAGAATGATAAATCTTTAATAACAATCATACTTATAGTTTTAGTGTACTAGTATATTAATACACTACAAATATAGCCTATAGTTTTTATTCTGCAAGAAAAAATCTACTTTTTTGAAAATAAATTTTCAGACCGATACGCAACAATAAAAAAGGGCCTTTCCAGCTAATGGAAAGGCCCTTTTTGACTCTTTATTTTTTACTCTTAAATCTTTATTCTATTTCTTATTGCTGTCCACAGCCAATCGTTTATCACGATTCGCAACTTCCCAAGCGGTATAAAACACCAGTTTTTCGCGTTTGACCATCATTGGAAAATCAATTTTATCAACCGTGTCTTCAGGTGTATGGTAGTGGGGGTGAAGACCTGAAAAGAAGAAAATAACTGGAATTCCATTTTTTGCGAAATTATATTGATCCGAACGGTAATAGATGCGCATTGGATCTTTAGGATCATTATACATCGTATCCAATTCCATCTTTGTGTATGTATCATTCGCTTGATTAACGGCTTGATCTAATTCAGAACTCAATTTGTCTGCACCAATTACGTGGATATAATTATGATTTCCAGATAAATGTTTATCATCAATCCGTCCGATCATGTCTAGATTCAGACAAGTAACCGTATTTGCCAAGGGGAATATTGGGTTTTCGGAATAAAATTGAGAACCTAATAAACCTTTTTCTTCTGCCGCAAAGGCAAGGAATAAAATACTTCTTCTTGGACCGTTTCCATCTTTTTTCGCTTGAGCGAAAGCTTTAGCCAATTCCATCACACCGACAGTTCCTGAGCCATTGTCATCGGCGCCTGGATAAATTGTTCCGTCTTGCGTGATGCCATCATGATCATAATGACCAGAAACGATAACGATCTCATCTTTCAAATCCGAACCTTCTAAAAGGCCTAACACATTTGGATCATGCAATTGCTCTTGCTTAACACCCAAACGAGCTTCGAATTTTGCCTTCACGACTTTAGAAACTGGCTTTTGTTCAGCGCTCAATTGTTTTTGAGAAGCTTCGATAGTCGTTTTCGCATTTTTCAAAAGTGCATTGGCAACAGTTTCTGTAATATTTACAACAGGGATAGGGCTTTTAGCAACACGATCTGCTTCAACTTTGCCCAATGAAATTCTTGGAGAAATTAATCTGCCTTTCGCTCTGTTGATCAATTCTGCAACTTGTGAGCCTGTAGCCAAAATTAATTTTGGTTCCAGTTTGCTCAATTCTTGGATTCTTTTGAAGCGATTCGTAGTCCATTCCGATGCTTGTTTTGTTCCTGAAATCAGGTAATTTCCTTGAGCGTCCATTGGTTCACCTTGATTGATCAAAAGAACGATTTTTCCTTTGACATCAATATTTGCCAAATCATTGTATTTCGCATCTTGAATTCCGTAACCGACAAAAACGATTTCATCAGCTGAAAAATCAGATAAGTTATTATCTCCTTGAACGTAAAAATCTTGACCATAAACGAAGTTTTGCTTGTCGATGCTAAACTTTTCGGCTACATATAAAGATTTGATTAAATCAACTGGCTGAAAGTAACTTCCATTCACAGGCGCAACCAATCCATAAGATTTAAATTGCTCCGCAATATAATTGACAGTTTTCTCGCCACCTTTTTGGCCTGTTCCTCTTCCTTCAAATTCATCTGAAGCAAGAATAGCCAAATGTTTACGAGATGATTCTTCTGTTATTAAATCAGCATATTTTGTTTGTTCTGACTGTTGCGCAATGGAACACGCAACGAAAGATTGAAACAAGAATAAAAATAAAATGATTTTTTGCATAGCTAGAAATAGGTTATGAGCAAGAAATTTTATTAACTCTATTGGCATGTCTGCCACCTTCGAAATCTGTTGTTAGAAATGTTTTGGTGATTTGCTTCGCTAAATCTATGTCAACAAAACGAGCAGGAATACAGACAATATTAGCGTCGTTGTGCTGTCTTGCCAGCGCTGCAATTTCATCTAACCAGCAAATAGCCGCACGAATTCCTTGATGTTTATTCGCTGTGATAGCTACACCATTTGCGCTTCCGCAAATTAAAATGCCTAACTCATTTTCTTTATTTTCTATACTGCTCGCAACAGGGTGCGCAAAATCCGGATAATCTACCGAGTCTGCTGTATTTGGTCCAAAATCCTGAACGGTATAGTTTAATTCGTTTAACAATTCGATAAGAGCGGATTTATATTCAAATCCTGCATGATCACTACCTATTGCAATTTTCTTTGACATGATGAAGGTTATTTTTTATTATAAAATTCTTTTTCTGCTTTGAGTTTTCCTTTTTTAACGTTTGCCGAAACCATGATGCTGAGTTCATACAAAATAAACATCGGCGCACTAACGGTTAGCAATGTAATCACATCCGCCGTAGGCGTAATGATTGCCGCAATAATCAAAATGATCACAATCGCATATCTTCTGCTCGCACGCATAAACTCTGGAGTCATAATGCCTAGTTTCGATAGGATGAAAATTAAGATAGGCAACAAGAAGATGATTCCACAACCTAATGTTAGGGTCGCGACAGTTGACAAATACGAGTCAATCGTAATTTGATTCGTAATTTCTTCACTTAATGAAACATTGGAAAGGAAATTTACGGATAAAGGAACGACAATATAATATCCAAATAATGCTCCTACGACGAATAATAAGGTCGCATAGAAAACAAATCCTCTAGCTGATTTTCTTTCAATATCGGTTAAAGCTGGTTTGATAAATAACCAAATTTCAAATAACAAATAGGGAAATCCCATCGCCAAAGCCATTAATAGACAGGAATTGATCTGCAACATAAATTGTCCAGCCAATTCGGTATTGATGATGTTAAATGGAATCTTTTCTACACAAAAACCGTCTAGGTTCATCGCATAACCCACTTTGCACATCATGCGGTAAGTCCAAAAATCTAAATTTTTAGGGCCCATGATGATGTCGTTAAAAACGAAATCATAAAATGAGAAAGAGAGTATGGCAAACACGCCAATAGCAACTACCGAACGGATAATGTGCCAGCGTAATATTTCTAAATGATCGAAGAAAGACATTTCTGCTTCGATATTTTTCCCCTTGTCTTTTATTGCTTGTATTAATTTTCTGCTGTCTGCCATTAGTTTATGTAGTTCGAAAGAAAACAAAAATACCATTCTTAGTTTATAAGAATGGTATAATCTGTCTATGTAAGCAAAATTTTATTCAACTTCTTCTGGATATTCCGTCAAATCGAAGGTTTCCATGAATTTAGTTGTGAAATTTCCAGCTCTAAAGTTTGGATCTCTCATTAAGCGCAAGTGTAAAGGGATTGTTGTTTTAACACCTTCAATAACGAATTCGCTCAACGCACGGTCCATTGTATTGATCGCTTCTTCTCTAGTTTGAGCCACACAAATTAATTTCGCAATCATCGAATCATAATTTGGCGGAATCGTGTAACCAGAATACACATGTGTATCAACACGTACTCCATGACCGCCTGGTGAATGGAAATTCGTGATCTTACCTGGTGAAGGTCTGAAATTGTTAAACGGATCCTCTGCATTGATACGACATTCGATCGCGTGCATGGTTGGTTCGTAACTTTTTCCAGAAATCGGAATTCCTGCCGCAACTTTGATTTGTTCTTTGATCAAATCAAAATTGATTACTTCTTCCGTTACCGGGTGTTCAACTTGAATACGGGTATTCATTTCCATAAAATAGAAATTGCGGTGTTTGTCGACTAAAAATTCGATTGTCCCTGCACCTTCATATTTTACAGCTTTAGCTCCGCTGATTGCCGCGTCGCCCATTTTTTGACGTAATTCTGGAGTGATAAATGGAGAAGGCGCTTCTTCTACCAATTTTTGGTGACGACGTTGGATCGAACAGTCACGCTCAGAAAGGTGACATACTTTTCCATATTGATCACCGATAACCTGGATTTCAATGTGGCGAGGATCTTCAACATATTTCTCCAAATAAAGGCCATCATTTCCAAAAGCAGCTCCTGATTCCTGACGTGCGGAATCCCACGCTGGTTCAAACTCTTCGTCTTTCCAAACGACGCGCATTCCACGGCCACCGCCACCGGCAGTCGCTTTCAGGATAACTGGATAACCAATTTCGTTCGCCGTTACAATACCTTCTTTGACATTCTGAACTAAACCTTCCGAACCTGGGATTGTCGGAACTCCTGCTTTTTTCATGGTTTCCTTAGCCGAAGCTTTGTCGCCCATTTTTTCGATCTGATCGGCAGTTGCACCAATGAATTTAATTCCGTAGTCAGCACAGATTCCTGAGAATTTCGCATTTTCAGACAAAAATCCATAACCTGGGTGAATTGCATCCGCATTAGTCAATTCAGCAGCAGAGATAATATTCGGAATATTTAAATAAGAATCTTTACTCGCTGGAGGGCCAATACAAACTGCTTCATCAGCAAATCTTACGTGTAAGCTGTCCCGATCGGCAGTAGAATAGACCGCAACACTTTTGATGCCCATTTCTCGGCATGTACGAATGATACGTAAAGCTATTTCTCCGCGGTTGGCTATTAATATTTTTTTAAACATACTTATTTTAAAAGATGAACTTATATGAGCAACATGCCCGTTTCTTTATTGAATAGTGTGTAAATTATTAACTTGGGTCTACAAGGAATAATGGTTGATCATATTCAACCGGTTGAGCATCGTCAACTAAAATCTTTACAATTTTACCAGAAACTTCTGATTCAATTTCATTGAATAATTTCATCGCTTCAACGATACATAATACTTTTCCAGGAGTAATTTCATCACCTACATTTGCAAATAATGGTTTTTCTGGTCCAGCAGCACGGTAAAAAGTACCGATCATTGGAGATTTTACAGTAATGTATTTGGATGTATCATCAACTTTTTCTGCAACTGGAAGTGGATTTCCTGCGACAGTTTGTGGAGCCGCTTGAGCTGCTGCCGCTACTGGGATAGGAGCAGGAGCTGGAACTGGCGCCGTGATATACGTAGGTTCCTGATTTGTTTTTATTGTTATCTTAAAATCCTTTTCCTCAATTGATACTTCATTCACACCTGATTTAGATACAAATTTAATCAAGTCCTGAATTTGTTTGATGTCCATACTCATAGTAGTAGGTTTTATGTTAAATAATGAATTTTTTACTAATTGAACTAATAAATATATATAAAAAATGGAACTAATAAGCCCATTTTAAATAGATCGATCCCCAAGTGAATCCGCCTCCGAAAGCTGCCAAAATCAAATTGTCACCTTTTTTCAGCTTGCTTTCCCATTCCCATAAACACATCGGAATAGTCGCACTTGTTGTGTTTCCGTATTTCTGGATGTTGACCATCACTTTCTCTTCGGGTAACCCAGCGCGTTCAGCTGTTGCATCGATAATGCGTTTGTTCGCTTGATGAGGTACTAACCAATCAACATCTTCAGAGGTCAAATTGTTTCGTTCCATCACTTCTGCCGCAACGTTTGCCATATTCGTAACCGCGAATTTGAAAACCGTACGGCCTTCTTGGTATGCGTAATGTAGGCCTGCATCAACAGTTGCGTACGAAGCAGGGTTCAAAGAACCACCACCTTTGATGTTCAAGAACTGACCACCAGATCCGTCTGTTTTCAGCAAGGCATCTTGTAATCCAAGTCCTTCTTCGTTTGGCTCCAACAAAACGCAACCACATCCGTCTCCAAATAGAATGCAGGTGTTTCGGTCTTTATAATTAACTACTGCAGACATTTTATCTGCACCGACAACCAACACTTTTTGGTGTTTGCCAGATTCAATAAATTGAGCCGCTGTATTTAAACCAAAAAGAAAACCGGAACAAGCCGCTTGCAAGTCAAAACCCCAAGCGTTCACAGCTCCAATTTTATCTGCTAAAATATTCGCCGTCGCTGGGAATAACATGTCAGGCGTACTTGTGCAAAAAACAATAAGCTCAATTTCTTCAGCAGAAATACCGCGCTTTTTCAATAATCCTTGAACAGCAGGAACCGCTAAATCAGATGTCGCTTTTCCTTCGCCCTTAAGAATTCTTCTTTCTTTTATTCCTGTACGGCTTACTATCCACTCGTCATTTGTATCCACCATGGACTCTAACTCTTTATTTGTTAGAATATAATCAGGTACATAACCGTTTACTGCAGTGATTGCAGCATGAATTTTTGACATAAATTTTTAATTGAATGCAGATTTGATTCGATCAATAAACTTCGATTGAATCATGTCTCTTGAAAATAAAACCATATTTTTGATTGCTTCAGGAGTTGAGATTCCATGACCGATCAATACAGGAGCATTGATCCCCAAAATTGGGCTCCCCCCATAGCGCTCATAGTCAAAACGTCCAAAGAAATCATCTTCAAATCCTTTCTTCTTTGTAACAACGTAAAAGGATTCTGCTAGTTTCAGAACAACATTGCCCGTGTATCCATCACAAACATATACATCCGCATGGTCCGTAAATAGATCACGTCCTTCTGCGTTTCCAATAAAATTTATTTTCGTATTTGCTTTTAGTAGGGGGTAGGTTGCAATGGTTAGAATATTTCCTTTTTCTTCTTCTTCTCCGATATTCAGAAGACCGACTTTTGGGTTTTCAACACCGTAGACGTATTGAGAATATAAACTCCCTAAGAGAGCAAATTGATTCAACATCTCGGGTTTGCAATCCGCATTTGCGCCAACGTCCAATAAAATGCCAAAACCGCTTTTTAATTTAGGAACATTCGTTGCAATTGCCGGACGAAGAACGCCAGGAACGGTTTTAACGCTGAACATAGAGCCAACAAGCATCGCTCCCGTATTTCCCGCCGAAGCAAAGGAATCCAAGTGACCATCTTTCAATAAGTCAAATCCTTTTGCAATGCTGGAATTTGGTTTTTGCGTTATCGCTTTCGTTGGATGTTCGTGCATCCCAATGTTTTCGGGAGCATGTACATAGTCAAATAGGGCAGGATCAATTCCTGCTTCTTGAATACGTTTTTTAGCATCAGCTTCATCCCCAATCAAAACGATTCGGTGATCTTCTGCTAGCATTTTTTGAGCTTCTATTGCTCCAAGTATAGTAGAATTAGGGGCAAAATCTCCCCCTAACGTATCTAAGCCAATCTTCATTCGTTATTATTTTTCATAATCAATAATACGCAAAAAACATCCCAAATTAAAGTATAAATTTAAATTTTAAACTTATTTGGGATGTTTATTAAGAATGAATAGTCTTAGACAACCGCTGTGTTTTCTACTAATAATTTACCATTGTAGTACAAGTTGCCGTCTACAGTATATGCACGATGTGGCAAATGTACTGCTCCAGTTTCACTACATACTGTTAAGCTAGGCTTTACAGCTTTATAGTGTGTTCTTCTTTTGTCTCTTCTCGATTTTGAAATCTTACGCTTTGGATGTGCCATCTCGTATTTTTGTTTTAGTTATTTTTAATATTTTTTAATGCAGCCCAACGAGGGTCTGTTTTTTCTTCTTCTTCCTGATCTTCTTCAGCTGTTGGCTCAGTAAGCTTTTCCAGCATCGCTGGATCGCATACTAAATCAACTCCCTGTTCGCTGCAGCGAGTATACATAGGAACGCTCACATTGATGTATTCGTACAATAAGTTAGAAATGTCCAGTTCGTAGTCGTTTTTCGACAACACCATGATTTCTTCCGAATTCTCATCCCATGATTCATTCACAAACTTCACTAAGACACGTTCTTGAATTTCTAATGGAGAATCAAATTCTTGCAAACATACATCACACGTTAATGTGATAGTTCCTTTAATCGTAAAATTGACGATTAGCATGTTTTCCTGCTTCTGCAATTCTACTAAAGCATTTAACTTGCCTTTTTTGACTAAGGATTGCTCAAAACAATCAAAGAACGAATTCTCAATTTCAAATTCAAAATTGTGTTTCCCAGTCGTTAGACCTGAAAAAGGGATTTTATATTTTTTAAGATACTTCACAATCCTGCAATTGAGCCTGCAAAAATAGTCAATTTAAAGTAGAAATAAAATTTTTTTTCAATCTATTCGTTACTCTTCGTAGTAATTTTTTCCCAGCTCGATTTTTTTACGCCCATTATTGACTCTCCAGCGATTGGTATCGCGAAGCGAATATGCACAGCCACAATACTCTTGCATGTAGAAACGTTCTTTTTTGCTGATTTCCAGCATGCGTAAAGCACCACCTTTTTTGCGCCAATTAAATGTCCAATAATCCATGTTTTCGTGGCGTGAAGCTGCACGGACACCACAGTCATTGATCTGGTCCATGTTTTTCCATCGAGAAATTCCCAAAGAACTGCTGATGACATCAAAGCCATTTGCGGCAGCATATTCAGCTGTTTTTTCGAAACGCATATCAAAGCACATGGTGCAACGAATGCCTTTCTCGGGTTCATTTTCCATTCCTTTAGCCAATTCAAACCAATGGTCTACATCGTAATCGGCATCGATAAAGGGGATGTTATGTTTTTCCGCGAAGCGAATGTTTTCTTCTTTGCGAAGATCATATTCTTTTCGGGGATGAATATTTGGGTTGTAAAAATAGATGGTGAATTCAATTTCTGAATGAATTAACGCCTCCATTACTTCCCCAGCGCAAGGTGCGCAACAGGAATGCAAGAGCAATTTTTTGCCCTCACTGGGTAATGTTAGCTTTTCGCGCACAATTTCTTTCTTTTCCATATCCTTTATTGAACCTTTTGATTTGCAATTTTACGCAAATCCATTAATTTAATCAAACAATCTCTTTAGTCCCTGTACAATTTTGTAAGACAAAAACGTTTAAATACTTACATTTGTATTTAAGGTTTGTAGAAAAATGAGATTTATTTCAGCGCTAGTAGTATTTGTTGTTATCGGTTTAGGATTTGTTTCAAGTTGTAATCCCAGTGATGATGCCCCGGCTATTCCGGAAAATGATATTTCAAGATTGTATATTTCTACATCAGATTTTCAAACCAACGAAGCGTTGACCCCGTTCAACAATATCTTTATTGTCTCGCCTGCTGACTCCGCTGATTTTAATATTACCAACATGTCCTACAACTCATCGGTCAAAGGCGGTTCGGTGATTTATTTCAATCCATATGCGCAAGTACTTTTTCAAGCAAGCCAAAATAATTTAGGTCTGTCGGATACAATTATTTACAGCTTGAACTACAGCATAACGGATTCGACGATTGAATTGAGGAATAAGGGACGTTTAGGAAATGGGCTATTCCAAAGTGTGAAAGGGATGGTTTTTAATCCAGCGAACAATCATTTATACGTATACGACACAACTGCCAACGCAATTTTTATGGTACAGAATCCGGCCAATGTGTCAACTTATGCAAAAATTGAGCGGAAGTTCTTTTTACCTGAAACAACTTTAGGTTGGGCATTGACGATGAACGGAAATGATCTCTACATGACTCGCAGAGGGACGAATGGGGGAATTTCGATTTATGAAGGAATCACAGGAAGAAGAGATACCTTGAACACCAACTATGCTGCGTCACACTCGGTGACTGTTTCAGGATCCTCCAATATTCGAGGAATCTCATATGATACGGTGAAAAATGTGCTGGCATTAACTGATTACGAAGTTTCTGGAAGTACTTCGACAGGAAAAATCTATGTATTTGAGAATGTTGGGAATCTGAAATCACAAACAACGATTGCGCCGACTCGAGTTATTACTGGCTTGCAAACTGGCCTCCAAGAACCCGTGGATGTTGCGATAGATTTCCGCACAACAGGTCATTATATTTATGTGGCTGACCAGAAGGCGAAGAAAGTGTTTCGATTTAATTTGGCCGATCAAGGAGATGTAGCGCCTCAAGCAACTTATCAAAGTTCAAATGGGCTTACACCAGTATCCATTTCTCTCGATGCACGAGGCCCTTCAAGCAATTAAATCGCAATAATCCATTTGTTTTTCGATCCCGGTATATATTGTTAATTTATGATAAAATCCTGCAGATTATTTCTGTTCTAAAGCAGAACTGTATAATTTAGCAAGACAAAAACGTTTAAATACGTACATTTGTTACTTAAAGTTTTGTAGAAATGAGATTTACGTCAGCGCTAGTACTACTTGTTGTTATTGGATTGGGATTTGTCACGAGTTGCATACGCGATGATGCAGAACCTGCCAGCCAAGATGTAAATAATGCGCGATTGTATTTTTCGACTTTAGAATATCAAACGAATACTGCGGTTGCAGCTTACAACAATGCTTATCTGATTTCACCTCCAGATTCGCCAAGTTTTGAAAACATTAGTTTGAGTTTTAATTCGGGAGCGAGAGGTGGAAGCGTGATTTATTTCGACCGAAATCTGCAAATGGTATTTCACTCAAGCCAGAATAATTTAGGTGATTTAGATACGACAATCTATGGTCTTTCCGTCGGCACAACGGGCGTGTTGTCAAGTAAATCTAAAATTGGAAATCGCCTATTCCAAAGCATAAAAGGCATGGCCTATGATCTTGGTGAAGATAGGCTATATGCTTATGATAATATTTCTAAGGCAATTTATGTTACTACAGCTCCTAGATCCAAAATTAATTATGCAGCGATCGTAACGAGTTTTATGCTCCAAAACATATCTGGATGGGCGCTTTCGCTTGTCGGTCCAGACATGTTTATGACCAAAACGGGTGCAAATGGTGGCATTGCGATTTTTGAGAACATTACATCCAAAACCAATGCGACATATACTGCCTTTACTCCAGATCACACCATTACGATTGATGGTTCAAGCAATATCCGTGGGATTTCCTATGACACAGTCAAGGATGTGTTGGTGCTAACGGATTATGAGCTTTCTGGAAATGAATCGATTGGTAAAATTTATATTTTCGAAAATTTCAAGGATTCGAAAGATCAATCAACACTCATTCCTACAAGAACGATAACTGGAGCAGCAACTGGCTTGTTGCAGCCAATGGATGTCGCTATCGATAATCGTTCGACTGGAAAGTTTATTTGGGTAGCGGATCAGCGAGCAAAGAAAATCCTTCGATTCAATATTAGCGATAATGGAAATGTAGAGCCTGGCGCTGCTTTTAATAGTACTTACACACCGGTTTCGCTTGCTTTAGATACACGATAATTTGTCTTAGCATATTCTTGCGGTAATTTTTAGTTTGG
>NZ_MU158698.1:627098-876459 GCF_015210005.1 Sphingobacterium hungaricum | reverse complement strand
GAGCTAGGCGACTAATGACTTTCTGAAAGTTTTCTCACATTTTTGAATTTCTCTCTGTGTCTTTTGCGTTTTCTCAGCGCATTCTGTGGTCTTTTTTATTTTGGAAGGGTTAGACGCGGAGTTTCATAGAGAAGACAAAGAGTTTCGCTGAGCTAGGCGACTAACGAACCTCTGAAAGTCTTTCCACATTTTTTACTTTTGAATTTTTACTTTTGAATTTTCTTATTCCTCAATCAATTTCAAAAGTACTTCAATATCCTGTTTTTTATTTAAACTGCCTTGATTTTCATAGGCTGAAATCAAATTGCGCAGCACGCGTTTAATAATATCGACATTGGAACAAGGAAGCGTATATTCTTCAGTCAACGGAAGATTCAATTGCCTTAAAAACGACAAAATATCATCTTCTTTCATTATCTGACCACGGTTAAAAACATTGATGTAAAAAAGCACTTTTTGCTCTGCATCGACATCCTGATCCATATACGCCAAGACGAAATGTTTTGGAAGATTGATTCCATAAATAGGAATATCCAGCTTTTCAGCAACCAACGCATACACGCAAGCTAAACTGATTGGATTGCCTTTTTTGGTTTCTAATACTTTTTGAATATAGGAATTTGAGGGAGAATGATAATCTGTTGTATTGCCCGAAAGCCCAAACTCACGAAAAATAACGTTGTTTAAAAGTTTGACCTTTTCCAATGGACTCATGTCGTACATCATGTGAAACCATGCATTTCTCTTTAGCTCCGCTAAAATAAAATACACTTGTTCTTCATCCATTGAGGGATATTGGTAGCGATTGATGATCAGCAAACCCTCTAGAAGATCTTCGCTGTTATGCAATCGCCAAAGCTGCAATTCGTTTTTGATTTGATCAAATTGAATTTTATCAATGATATCTTCAATTCTGGTCTGAAGCAAAACATCAAAGGATTCTTCCCAATGCTTTTCCAAAAGTGGAATCACTTCTGGACCGCATGTAATTAAATTATGCTCGATTTCCTGAAAAATTTCTTGATCAGGATCATCTAACAGGGAAATCATCGCTTTTAATTCTGATTCTTTCATACTAACGAATTTAAGAAAATTGTTAGCAGTCTACAAACGGCGTTTGTAATTTTATTTTAAAGAAAAATCTTTACTTTAATTGACCATCTAACATATTGACGATTTTATTGCCGTAGGCAGCATTCTTTTGGGAATGCGTGACTTGTACAATTGTTACACCTTCTTTGTTCAAGGTCGTGAACAATTCCATGATTTCTTCACCTTGTTGAGAGTTCAAGTTTCCGGTTGGTTCATCTGCCAATAGTAATTTCGGCGAAGCCGAAATCGCCCGCGCAATTCCGACAATCTGTTGTTGTCCGCCAGAAAGCTGATTTGGGAACAAATCCTTTTTGCCGACCATATTAAAACGATCCAACAGATCACCTACGATCGCTCTTCGTTCCTTGCCAGAATAATCTTTATAAATCAATGAAGTTTCAATATTCTCAGCAACGGTCAGTTCATCGATCAAATGATAAGACTGAAAAACAAAGCCCATGTTTCCTTGAAATACCTGTTTGCGTTTATTAGGCTTTAATTGATAAATATTTTCATCTTGAAAAAAATATTCGCCTTCATTAGGTTCATCCAATAAGCCGATAACATTTAACAAAGTTGATTTCCCAGATCCAGATGGGCCCATTATGGAAATAAAATCACCTTGATCAATTTTCAAGCTCACATCTTTCAATACAAATGAACGATTGCTACCCAAGTTATACCATTTATAAATATTTTTTAATTCTATCATAATTGTAATTATTTTTAATTCCCCCTAACCCCCAACGGGGGAACCTATGTGTGTTATTTTTTTCTACAAACATTTTGCTCCTACGGAGCAACAACATTTAATTTAAACCTGTTATTTCTAAATACTAAAATCTCATATTTCATATCTCACATCTATTCATCCCTTAAATTTCTTACTGGATTTATCAATGTTGCTCGGATGATTATGACACTCATAAAAGTAATAATCACAAACAGCAATGCCAACACGGGATATACAAATATCGGTGCATTTAAGGATGTTTTCACTGCATAATTGTCAAGCCAGTTTTGCATTAAGTAATAAGCGACCGGCGAAGCAACTAACAAAGCTAAGGTGAAAATTCCGATAAAATCTTTCGCGAAGATTCGGATAATCTGCTGAATGGAAGCACCCAAAACACGTCTGATTCCTATTTCTTTGATGCGCTGATTGACCGTTAGCGAAGTCAAACCAATTATGCTTAGCGCAACAATAATCACTGAAATAAGTGTTGCAATTTTTGACGCATTTTTAAACTGTAATTCTGTGACATACATCTCATTGATACGTTCATCCAAAAATTTGATTTCAAAAGGACTATTTGGCAAAAGCGCTTTCCATTTTTCTTGTATTGCTTTTATAGATTGGCTAACATTAGCTGAAGGAATACGGATAGAAAAAAACCGATATTGATTTGAATTTTTTAGGTCAAACCAAAGAATTGCAGGTGAATTGCTGTGCATGGAAGTCGGCTGAAAATCATCCGTAACACCAGAAATTGTAGTAAGAAAAGTTCCATCGACAAGTGCTATCTGTTTTCCAATCGCTTCTTGTGGATTTTTGTAGCCAAGGTCTTCCGCAGTCTTTTTTGAAATCACAACCTTACTTAAATCCGTACTGCTCTCATTTGTATCGCTGAAAAATTTTCCGGCAAGCAAAGGAATTTTATACGTATCAGCAAAATATTTATCGGAAGAGATTAGCTGTACATCAATCGTCTGTTCCTGGTCAATCTTTTTGATTTTCTGAACGCCGTTTCCTATCATTCCAGGGATATCGTAGGAAAGACTTATACCTTCAACCTGAGGCAATGTTTTCAATTCATTCTGAACTGTTTCTATATGTTGTAGTCCTTGCTCGCTCCAATCTCTCGGAACCTGAACTGTAAATAGAAAATTCTTATCAAAACCTAAATCTCCATTTAAAAATAAATTCACTTGTTTAGAAATGACAATTGACATCGTCAACACAACAATGGCGACGACGAACTGAAAAAATAGCAGGGATTTTTTTAGAACAGCGTTGCTTGTGTTTCCAGAAAATTTTCCTTTAATATCGTAAATCACGTTTGTATTGGAAAGCTTGAATGCAGGATACAATCCTGACAAAACGCCAACAAGAAATACGCCGATAAAATAATAAACAAAAATGGAGAAAGGTAATTCACGAAGTGAAAATACTTCTTTCCCCATAACTGAACTAAACAAAGGCGCTACGATCGGATACGAAAGCAAAGCAAAAAGCGATGCAATAAAAACGATCAATATATATTCTGAAATCAATTCAGCTCCGAGCTGAATTTTATTGATTCCCATAATTTTCCGAACACCAACCTCTTTCAATCTATTCAAAGACTGGCTCATGCTGATGTTTATGAAATTGATGACCGCCATTAACAAAAGGAAAAATGCGGTCAGCGTTAATGCATTGATAATTTTAGAAACTGCTCCATTGTTATCCGCTAAATAATAGGAATTCAATGGTTTTAAATCAGGATTTAAATTTGATGAAATGGATTCTTCCGCATGTTTTTTAAGCGTGTTCTTAATCGGAAGAGTAAGCTGGTCAGGATTTACATTTTTTTGAAGCTCAATAAAACCTACGATGTATTGATTTTCCCATGAATCAATGTTTCTTCCAAAATATTCTTGATTCGCCAAGGGAAGAAAAATCTTATTGTTCATGCTGGCCGTTAATTGCGTGACGGAATTGTCTTCTAAAGATTTCAGCACAGCTGTAACGGTAAAATCATGTGTCTGTCCATCAAAATTTCGAATGGATAGATTTTTGCCAACGGCATCTGTATTCGAAAAATATTTGACTGCAATATCTTCCGTAATCACCACGGAAAAAGGAGCGGTCAAAGCAGATTTTGCATCGCCATCTAACAATTCGAAACCAAACATATCTAGAAAAGTCGAGTCGCCTATCGCGGCAGATTCTTCATACACCAGTTCATCATTGGAAACGACACAGGTAATTCCGTCCATGCGGTAATAATTCGCCACTAAGTCCGGATAATCTTCTTTCAATGTTTTGGGCAATGCCCCAATCGTCGTCAAGGGCAAACCCATGCTCGGGTCTTGGTATTTGCTTTGCAGAATGTACTGATTGTCCAGATTTTTTACCGACGAATTTACTTGATGTGCTTGATAGACATACGACGCAATCAGCAACACAAAAACCAAACTGATCGTCAATCCGAAAACATTGATCAATGTGTAATACTTGTTTTTAAATAAATTTCGCCAAGCGATTTTAAAATTCATGCCGTTATGATTTGGATCCCCTTGTCCGTTTTGAAAAATAGTGTAAACATGGGAATTGAATTCTATACTTGGAATAATTGTTCACAATGCGTAAGCCAAACTCTTAACTCTTTTAAAATGATTAGATTAAAGGGTTTTTCTGATTGTTAACTGTTCATAATCGTACAGCTATTGTCCGCTGGCGGACAGGGAATAATTCAAAAAAAATTCAAAAATCGGGTTCTCATAAAAAATTGGAATATTACATCTTTCAAGTCATCGCTTGAGTTAAATATTTTCAATATTTCATCTTACTTATTTCCTAAGAGGTTGTGCACCTACGGAGCACATATTTTCAGATGCCTATTTTTCTACAAACATTTTGCTCCTAGGGAGCAATAATGCAATGCTTAAATGATATTCTCATATCTCAAATCTACTGTCTCACATCTATTTTTCTACAAATACTTTGCTCCTACGGAGCAATAAATCGTAATATAAATTTGTTATTTCTAAATACTAAATACTAAATACTAAATACTAAAATCTCACATTTCAAATCTATCCTCTCACATCTACTCATCCCTAAGGCTATCCACCGGATTTGCTGCTACGACTTTGATTGTCTGCAAGGAAATGGTTATCGCTGCAATGAAAATCGCTAAAATTCCAATCAATACGAAAACGTACCATTGAATGTCAATCCGATAAGCAAAATCGGCAAGCCATTTATTCATCATAACATAGGCAATTGGCGAAGCGATAAGCAATGCAATTAGAACGAGCTTAATAAAATCTTTGGCTAACAGCGAAACCAAGGAAGCTGAACTTGCGCCAAAAACTTTACGAATGCCGACTTCTTTTAGGCGCTGTCTCACAGTAAATGTTGCTAGGCCGAATAATCCTAGACAAGCAACGAAAATATTGAGTGACGAGAATATGCCTAGTAACTTTCCAGTGTTCATTTCGGATTGATACGTTTGATTGTAACGATCATCTAAAAAACTATAGTTCAAAGGTTCTTCCGTATTGTAGCTTGCCCAAGATTTTTGTAGGGAAGCTATAAGAGATGCTTGATTTTCGGACATTGTTTTGACTAGGAAAGTTCCCCAATTGTTGGGCGCATAGACCATGACCAAGGGTGAAATTTTTTCATGAAGCGATTTAAAATGAAAATCTTTGACCACAGCAAGCACATGATACGGCTTTTTGACACCTTTCTTGTCCGCATGGTAAATAGTTTTATCCAATGCATTTTCATTAAATCCCAAAGCCTTCACGGCAACTTCGTTTAAAATGACTGCACTTGAATCCGTTGCGTAATCGCGAGAAAAATTTCTTCCAGAGGCCAATTCAATTGCTAACAGCGGAATATAATTTTCATCAACTTCGTACCTTAATGTCTTGATTAATTTTTCAGGATCGTTTTCTGAGGATACAAAGAAATTATTGTTGGAGGAAGGACCTGCAGGTAAAAATTCCGATGAACTCATGATCTCAATCCGAGGGTCGTTCTGTAATTCTTGTCTGAAAGCATTTCGGTTGTCGCCTAATTGCCAAGTGTCCGAAATCAAAAGCACTTGGTCTTTCTCGTAACCGATATCTTTATTCTGAATATAGGACAGCTGTTTGTAAACGACAAATGTGCTGATCATTAAGATGATGCTGATCGAAAACTGAAAAACCACCAATCCATTTTTTATAGCTGCAATGCTTTTGGATTGAATCAACTTTCCTTTTAAAACCTGAATGGGTTTTAGGGAAGAGATGAAAAATGCGGGAAAGCTTCCGGCTAATAATCCGACAAAAACAACAAATGAAAATACCAAAGGAATGGCATAGGGGAGCTGTTTGTAAGAAAGTGAAAGCTGGATATTTGTTAGGCTATTAAATATTGGCAAAGCCAAATAGATTAATCCCAAACTCAGCAAAAATGCTAGGCTGGAAATCAATGTGGATTCAACTAAAAATTGTGCAATCAACTTGTTTTTGGTAGAACCTACCACTTTTCTAACGCCAACTTCTTTCGCTCTGCGAAATGAACTTGCTGTAGAAAGATTCATAAAATTGATGCAGGCAATCAACAGCATAAAAACAGCAATTGCAGAAAAGATGTACACGTAGCGAATTTCTCCTGGCGCACTTAAATCCGAAGAGACATCTTTCTGAAAATGGATTTCGGTCAATGGCTGTACATGAAAACTTAAGCTATTTCCACTGTTTTTGAAATCTTCATACGTCACGCCCATATTCGGCAACATTTGAGGGCCGATGTAAGTCGCGACCAATTGGTCTAATTTCTTTTCGAAAGCCTTGAAATTGTATCCATCTTTTAGCAGAAAATAGGTGTAAAAATTAGATACCATCCAATTCGCTTCTTTTGCTTCCGCAACACCATTCATTGATGCCAAAAGGCTAAAACGGAAATGTGAATTTTCCGGCATATTTTCAATAATTCCGGTAACGGTATAAATGGCATTTGGATCGGATTCAAACTGGATCGTTTTACCGATTGCTTCTTGATTGCCAAAATATTTGTGTGCCAGTTCTTCGGTAATGACAATCGAATTGGGCTGTAGCAAAGCTGTATTCGCATTACCTTCCAAAAAATGGAAAGAGAAAACCGAGAAAAAATTATCATCAACGTATGCAAAACGATCACCTTTGAATACGGTATTGTTCGATTGGATTTTTGGATAACCGAAATCCCGAATCCGTGTTGCATCTTCCACTTCGCTAAAGTCTGTTTTCAGCGCTTGCGCTAAAGGAGGCATCACAGTCGATTCGCTCATGGCTTCACCTTGAATGTTCCCCTGGAAATACACTCGGCCGATACGATCAGCGTGAGCATGGTATTTATCGAAGCTCAGCTCATGATTGACATATAGCATAATAATCAGGCAGGTCGCAATTCCAAGTGCCAATCCTAAGATATTAATGATGGAAAATCCTTTGTGTTTTGAAAGATTTCGCCAAGCTATTTTTATATAATTTTTTATCATGTTGTTTGATGATTAATTATAATCCCCCTAACCCCCGAAGGGGGAACCTATGGTGTGCTGTTTTTTTTAACAATATTCTATTCTTGTTGAGCAATAAATCCTATCATAAATTTGTTGTTTCAAAATACTAAAATCTATTGTCTCGGATCTCACTTCTATTTTACTGCAAATTGGAGAGTTAGAAATTCTTCCCCCTTCGGGGGACAGGGGGACTACTCATCCCTCAAACTATCCACAGGATTTTTCCGAGCGATTTTTGTGGAATGATAGCTTACCGTTGCGAATGCAATCAAAAATGTAAAAATTATTCCTAAAGCATACATCCACCATTGCATATCGATGCGGAATTCAAAACCTTGCAACCAATTTTTCATAAAATAATAGGTCACAGGAATTGCAATTAAAATAGAAATGAGCAGATGCTTGAGGATGCCTGTTGATAAGAGAACCACTATTCCTGCCACAGATGAACCCAGCACTTTTCGGATTCCGATTTCTTTTGTTCTAAAATTAATGGTCAATAAAGCCAAAGCAAATAGTCCCAAACAAGCAATGCTGATAGCAATCACCGAACCCGTGATGATGATGCGGGCAAAGCGTAAATCATTTGCATACATCTTTTGCGTGTTCTCATCTAGGTAAGTTGGACTTGCAGTAGCTGAAGGGTTGATTTTTTTCCAAATGCCTTCGATGGTACTTAGACTTTCTTTTAAATCTTGTGTAGAAACGCGAACAAAAATATACGCTACATCAAATACATCTGGATTTGCAGAAATTGTTAGTGGCGTAACTTGCTGACGCAAATCTTTAAAATTAAAGTCATCGATAATTCCAACAACCGTAGATTCTTTTTCACTTATGGAAAGCGTTTTCCCGACAGCATTGGCTTCGCCACCGATCTGTTGAGCCATTTTTTTGTTAATCAATACAGCTACTTTGTCGGTCGGGAATTCCCTTGAAATATCTCGTCCAGCAATTAATTTGATCCCAAGCGTCTCTAAATAATCGTAATCAATCCGCATATACGAAGTTGAAATCTGTTTTCCTTCATAGTCAAAACCAAAGACACTGTTCGACATACTTCCATCACTTCCCATGCCCAAATTGATATCTGAAGCACTCACTGACTTGACCCATGGAATACTCGACAAACTTTCGCGCATTCTAAGCAAGCCTTGCTCTGGATCAATGCCTTTCCCAATAGGAATGCTGATGACTTCTGATTTATCGAAACCCAAAGGCCGGTTGGCAATGTAATAGAGCTGTGCACTAATAATGATGGTCGCAATAATCAGCCCGATAGCGATGGAAAATTGAACAACGGTCAGCCCATTTCTCAGGACGTTGTTTTTTCGGCCTGTCTTGCCTTTTAAGGTTTCAATAATAGCTGGCTTGGCAATCTGATAAGCTGGCAATCCTCCAGCGATCAAAGAAATAACCGCGAAAACCAAAATAACGGTGATCAGATTTTCAGGAAGAAGAAGATCCCTAAAACTTAGCGCGTAATTCATAATTGAGTTGTACTGAGGGATCAGGATTACGCTTACAACAATTCCAAAAAACAGTCCGATTAAACAGATCAATACCGATTCTGTCCATAATTGCCCAACAAGTTGCCATGCAGTAGCGCCTAATGTTTTCCTTGTGCCTATCTCTTTATTTCGTGAAATGGAATTGGCAAAGGTTAAGTTAATAAAATTAGAACATGCGATAAAAAGGATCAGAACAGAAATAACAATCAGGATATAGGGAAACAAAGCAGAACCTCCCTTTCCATCACTCAGATGCAGTTCGTTCAAGGGCATGGCATGCATCGAACTATAATTGCCATCAGCATCCGGTTGTGCTCCATCGCGCTTCAGCATTTCCATTTCATTTTTGTAATAATTGTCCATAAAAGCTTTAGTGCTTTTTGTGAACGTTTCATCATCAGAAATAGGGGATTTAAATTTGGCAAAAACAGAATGATCTACATTGCTCCAATTGTCAACATTATCTTTATAGTTTGGCTTTGTTTCAAAACGGACCAAAGCTGTAAACGTTAAGCTGGAATTCTTAGGCACTTTCTCAAGCAAAGCAGTGATTATTTTGGATTCCCAAGATCCATTGTTTTCAATTTCAATACTTTTCCCCAGAACATCGCTTGTCCCAAACAGATTAATTGCCGTCGGTTCATCTAGGACGATGGCATCCAGATTTTCTAAAGCTTGATCTGTTCCTGAAACTTTCGGGAAGCTAAAGATGGATAGAAAATCAGGGTCGACATATTTCGCTCCGACCTGAAATTGTTTATCCCCATTTCTTAATAGTATTGATCCATTATAGAATCGAGTAACGGCATCGATGGACGGAATTTCATTTTTTAATGCAGAGGCAAATGGAGTGGGAAATGCATTGTTGTATTCTAAATTTCCGTCAGGTCGATTTTGTAGATAAATCTTTGCTATGCTTTTTCTGTTTTCGTGGAAATTGTCAAATGACAATTCAAAAGAAGCTGTCAAAAACAGCAAAATTGAAGTTGCGATCGCAATCGACAATCCGATAATATGAATCGCATTAATTGTTTTTGATCTGAACAAATTGCGCCAAGCAATTTTTATGTAATTTTTAATCATGTTCACTAAAGATTTAACTGTCGAATACTAGTTTTACAAACTCGATAGTAGTTGAAAGCAAAAAGAATACAATGCTTGCGCCAAAGTATTAAGTGATTTAAAATGAATTAATTAAATGATTATTTGTGTCGCGAAGTGTTCATAATCGTACAACTGATGTTCAAGAGCGGACAATCCGCCTAACCCCCGAAGGGGGAACTATTGCGAAAGGATTTTCAGAGTTTAGTTATGTTTATCAAATATCAAATCTTTGTTCCTGATTCCGTAGCCTTTATTTCCAAAAGGGTTTGTGAAGCTATGGAGCACGAATTCGAAAGGGCTATTATTCTACAAATATATTGGGCCTATGGGGCAATATGTTCAAAGACTAAATCTCATTCCCATTAAACCCGAGGGGGGCGCTATAGCGGAAAGATTTTTCAAGTGCAAAATTCTCAAATCTAATGTCTTCAATTTCCTGTCTAAACACCAGATTATTAACCTTTAATAAAATATTGTTAACTTATAATAAATTGCCTCTTCCTTTTTACAAAAAGGCTTTACCTTTTTATGAAAAGGCTTTACCTTTTTACAAAAAGGCGTTACCTTTTTACGAAAAGGCGTTACCTTTTTACAAAAAGGCGTTACCTTTTTACGAAAAGGCGTTACCTTTTTATGAAAAGGCGTTACCTTTTTACGAAAAGGCGTTACCTTTTTATGAAAAGGCGTTACCTTTTTACGAAAAGGCGTTACCTTTTTACGAAAAGGCTTTACCTTTTTATGAAAAGGCTTTACCTTTTTAGGAGAAGTCTTTACCTTTTTAGGAGAAGTTGTTGACTTCTGAGCAGGTATTTAAACTAAATCTCATATCTATTTTCTCATCGCTCATATCTATTGTCTCGGAATCAGACTTCTATTTTACTCCAAAATGGAGAGTTAGAAATTGTTCCCCCTTCGGGGGATAGGGGGACTACTCGTCCCTCAAGCTATCCACGGGATTGGCAAAAGCAGCTTTTAATGCTTGGTAACTTATTGTCAATAATGCGATGCCGATCGCAATCAATCCAGCGACAAGAAATATCCACCAGCTGATATCAATGCGGTAAGCGAAATCTTCCAGCCATTTGCTCATTGCCCAATAGGCGATAGGCGAGGCGATAACTCCTGCAATACCGATTAATTTGACATAATCTTTTGATAGCAGCGTCACGATTCCGGCAACATTGCTGCCTAATACTTTTCGGATACCGATTTCTTTTGTCCGCTGATAAACAGTCAAGGTCGTCAATCCAAATAATCCCAGGCAACTGATCAAAATAGTAATCACTGTTGCCAGGTTGATCAATTTATTGATCTGTCTTTCCTGTTTGTACAAGTCGGCCAACATTTCGTCATAAAACTTATAAGAAAATGTGCTTGCTGGGTAGAATTGCTTGTATTCCGTTTCGATTGCTGCAATTGTTTTCTGCCAAGACGAAGGGTCGTGGCTGTTTAATTTGATATTGATCTGGTTTGTGTATTTGCCACTAGCCATCATGACCATAGGTTGAATTTCGCTGTAGAAATCTTGCGTGTGAAAATCTTTTACGATACCGACAATCTGGAATTTAGGATTTCCCATCTGATTGAGCTGTTTTCCTAGGGCATCCTCGGGATTCTGAAAACCGAACTCTTTAGCTGCAGACTCATTGATTATAAACTGATTTACCGTGTCCGAATAGCTAATGTTGTTGCCAGCGACAAGAGTCATTTTGTATAAATCTAGGTAAGCCGTGTCAATTTCCTTTTTATAAAGTGTAACTTGTTTTGATGCATCGGATTCATTCGCTATTTCAAATGGACTTGATGAGTAACCATCGCTCAACGGATTTGAACCTAAAGAAACTTTTTCAATTCCTGCATTCTTGGTTAGTTGATTTACGAGCGTGTTTTTCCGTCCATCGTACTGAGAATCTCGCATATATCTCCAAGGAATATTCAATAGGATAATCGCATCTTTTTTAAATCCTAAGTCTCCCTGAATGGTGTAGCGTAATTGCGAACCGACAATGATTGTACAGACAATAAAGACGAAAGCGATCACAAATTGGAAAACGATTAATGCTTTTTGCAGGGTGAATTTTTTAGCAGAAGATGCTCCGGAAAATTTATTTTTTAAGACATCAATGGTTTTCACTTTCGTAATCAAAAAGCTCGGATACAATCCAGAGACGAGCGTAATAATAGAAGTTACAGTAATCAGAAAAGCTAAGTATTTCAATGAAAAATAATTGGCTGAAACACCTTCTGGAATAATATCTTTCAACAGCCAAAATCCGAATTGGATCAAGAAGATTGCCAATATCGCTGCAATGCTGGTAGTTATCAATGTTTCGGTCAGAAATTGGAAAATCAAATTCTTTTGGCTGCTGCCTAATGTTTTGCGGACGCTGATTTCTTTATTGCGCTGAGGAATCTGGGCCATGCTCATGTTGATGTAATTGATACAAGCAAGCAATAACAAAAATCCACCAATGCCAATTAAGATATACATGATTTTTTTACTTGTTTTGCTAATGCCATAATCATCGATGTCAGTTGCAAAATGCAATTCGTTAACTTGACGGAATTCGTAAGTTTTACTGGCATTAAACTTTTTTATTTTTTCTTTTATTTCATCAGGGATGTGTTTATCTGATAGCGCATTTATTTGATTTAGGATAGAAGATAGTGGTGCATTATTCTCAAACTCAAGATACAGTTTGTCACTCCCGTTGGTATTTGACCAGGTGTATCCCTCGTAGGTTTTATCAATCAGCGTTATAAATTCCTTTGCAGTAAATTCCGATGGAACGGGGTAATCTTGAACAATGCCAGAAACTGTGCGCTGAATTGTATCGTTTCCATAATACGTAATCGTCTGATTGATTATTTGGTCGTATGGTATATTTGGGAAATACTCTTTTGCTCTGCTTGCTGATAAGACCACATTTTCTTTGTTTTTTAAAGCCGAACTTTTGTCTCCTGCAATCCATTGATAAGGAAGCATCTTAAAATAAGAGGAATTTGTTTTGATGATGTTTTGAGGATCTTCCTTTACGTAATTTTCACCTTTAGCGCTTTTAATTTCTAAACGGTTATAGCCTTCAGCAAATACTGGAACGACATTTTTTACGCCATCCACTTCGTCCTGAATTCCTTGGTACAACGGAGCAGATACGCCTCCCATTCGATTAAGCTCGCCATCTTTCGACATCGCACTGATAACTTTATAAATATGCTCTTTGTTAGGTAAATTCTTGTCGTAGCTAAATTCATAGCTTACAATTTGATAGATAATCCAGCAGGAACTGATCCCAATAGACAATCCAACAATATTTAACAAGGTGAAAAGCCTTCTTTTCCAAAGTTGTCTAAAAGTTATTTTTAACGTTTTCATATCGGTGTTAATTTATCTTCCAAATCCCCCTAACCCCCGAAGGGGGAAACTATT
Organism: Sphingobacterium hungaricum; assembly: GCF_015210005.1. Taxonomy (GTDB): domain Bacteria; phylum Bacteroidota; class Bacteroidia; order Sphingobacteriales; family Sphingobacteriaceae; genus Sphingobacterium; species Sphingobacterium hungaricum. The sequence continues at coordinate 863,059 of NZ_MU158698.1, read as the reverse complement.
GCGGAAAGATTTTCGGAGGTTAAGTATTTTTATTAAATCTCATATCTTTGTTCCTGATTCCTTAACCTTTATTCTCAAAAGGGTTGTGCACCTACGGAGCACAAATTTCAAATGCCTTTTTTCCTAAAAACGTTTTGCTCCTACGGAGCAAGAACTCGAATTTCAAGATTGCCAGCTAAAATCTCACATCTCAAATCTATAGTCTCGTGTCTCCTATCTCACTTTTACTCCAAATTAGGAAGTTAAAAGTTGTTCCCCCTTCGGGGGGAAGGGGGACTATTCATCTCTAAGACTATCCACAGGGTTTGCTTTTGCTGCGAAATAAGTTTTTGTTGTTAAGACTAAAGTTGCGATGCTCAATAGGCCAATACCAGCTAAAGCAAAAATCCACCAGCTCAATTCCGTTCTATAGGCAAAATCCTGTATCCATTGATTCATAAAATAATATGCAATCGGAAATGCGATCAAGCAAGCAATGCTGACTAATAGCAGTAGATTTTTTAGGAGCAAGAAAATAATCTGGGTGACAGAAGCGCCCAATACTTTTCGTACGCCGATTTCTTTTGTACGCTGGTTTGCTGTGAAAATTGCCAAACCAAACAAACCAAGGCATGCTATGGCAATGGAAAGCCCGACGGCCCAATTCAATAGTTTAGATAATTTCAGTTCGGTTTGGTAAAATCCTTTAATCGTCTCATCTAAGAATTTGTACTCGAAGGATTCTTCAGGATAAGTGTCGGTAAATGCTTTTTCCATTTTGGCGATTCCGGATTTCCATGATTCCGGATGTTCTTGGTCCAAAGCAACATGCATCACATAACCTCTTTTTGCGCTCCAGTATGCCGTTGGACGAACGTTTTCACGCGCTGATGCGACGTTGAAATCCTTCATTACGCCCACGATGGTATATTTTCCATCGTCCAATGTTTTGCCGATGGCTTGCTCAGGTGATTCCAATTTTAATGACTCAAGCATTTTCTCGTTGATCAACATTTCATAGGTTGAATCCAACACGCGGACATTTCTTCCTGCAATCAGTGGAATATCATATACCTTGAGATAATTTTCATCTCCGTTTCTTACGTCAAAAGAAATCTCTTTATTTTCTTCTAATGAAGCATCGTATTTCATGCTGCTGCTCATTGATCCGTCAAAAGCAGGCGATTGATTTCCAAAGCTGACTGCTTTGATTTCGGGAATTTCAGTTAATTTATTTTTTAAAATATCGCCCTTATTGGCGCGGTTAAAATCGGGTATGTAAAAATTGATCAGTGCATCTTTTCTAAAACCCATATCCATCGTGGATGCAAATCGAGTTTGTTTGCTAACGAAAAGCACAGCAATCAAAAAAACTTGCGCCAGCACAAATTGAAAAACGGTCAATCCTTTTCGGATAAATGTACTTCTTGAAAGGTTTGAATTTTTCGAAATCTGATTTTTTAAGGCGAGGGCAGGAGCGTAGCCTGTCATGATCCAAGCTGGATAAAATCCTGCTAAAGTTGTCACTACGATAAGTTGAATAGCTAAAAAGAGAATGGTCGGGGCAACAGGGATTTGCTTTAAAGTAAATCCTTCTGGCAAAAAGCCATCAAATGCATGGACTAATAAAGGCAGAAACAAAATGGATACTAAAGTTGCTAAAAAGGCAACAACGAAGGTTTCCATTAAAAACTGTTTGATCAGGCTGCTTTTTTTACTGCCCAACGTTTTGCGGATGCCAATCTCTTTCGCACGCTCAATGGATTGCGCTGTAGAAAGATTAATAAAGTTTATGGCTCCAAGCGTTAAAAGAAAAACAGCTAGAAGAATTAAATTTCTTAAAGTAGCGGGCTTTACTGCATTGTAATTAAGATCTGAATTAAAATGAACATCGCTTAAGGGTTGCAAACCAAATTTATCTTCTTCAGAATCTTTTTTATACTTTTTTACAAGCTGCGCTATGTTTTTTTCTACTGATGCGACGGTGCTACCTGGACTAAGGAGTACCAAGCATTGATAACTGTCATTATAGCTATTCCAACGATCCCATTGGTGGAACTCTTTCATGCTTTCGCTCGAAGCGATTGTGGCAACGGAAATAAAACCGTCAAATTTAAAATCTGAATTCTCCTTCCTATCCGCTACAACGCCGGCTATTTGTAGCGTAACACTATCGGCAAATACAATCGATTTTCCAACAGATTCTGAAACTGCGGCTTGTGGGAAATAGCGCTTGTAATAGCTTTCCGTCAATACAATCTGATTGGGGTACGTCAGGTTCTTTGCACTTCCAGATAACCATGTATGCGGATAGATATCAAAATAATTATCCGTGCTGAAAATCAAATTTTTCTCTTTTGGAAAAATTGTGAAATCATCTTTCTCTTTCGGTATTTTTATTTTTGATTCATAGATAGAAAAAATAGGCGCGACTTTCTCTACACCAACAGCTTCTTCGTCAATCGTTCTGACCAGCGGAACGAGGATTGCGGCACTTTTAAAGTCACCTATGCTTATTACTCGATACACTCTGTCTCCGTTTTGCAGGTGTTTGTCAAAGCTGTAATCGTATTGGATCATCAAAAAGATAACCAACGTGGAGCAAATCCCGATCGAAAGACTCAAGATGTTGATGCTTGTAATCAACTTGTTTTTTCGAATGTATCGAATGGCCGTTTTTAAATAATTCGTTATCATATTAATTTTTTTTATCCCTTAATCCCCCTAACCCCCGAAGGGGGAACTATTGTGAAAAGATTTTCAGACGTTAAATCTGTTTACACCTTATCCAGCAACTATTTATTCTTACACTTTATATATTTTTTCTTACTCTCAAAAAGGTTGTGCACCTACGGAGCACAAATTTCTAACTGTTATTTATCTACAAACATTTTGCTCCTACGGAGCAATAATGCGTACTATAAATTTGTTATTTCTAAATACTAAATACTAAATACTAAATACTAAATACTAAATACTAAATACTAAATACTCCTATCTAACCCCTACTCATTCCTCAAGCTATCTACGGGATTAGCTAAAGCAGATCGAATGGCTTGATAACCGATAGTCAAAGCCGTGATGCCAATAGAGAATGCTCCCGCAATGACGAAAGACCACCAGGGAATTGTTATTCTATCCGAAAAGCCATTTAACCAAAGCGTGGAAATCCAATAGCCTAATGGAATTGCTAGGCATAGAGCGATTAGCACCAAGCCTAAAAAATTTCCTGCTAATAAGTAAATGATTTTAGAAAAACTTGCCCCCAAGACTTTGCGGATGCTTATTTCTTTGCTTCGCTGTTCAGCGACGAAAATAACTAAGCCCAACAAACCCAAACAAGCAACGATAATCGTAAGCAATGAAAACGTGGTAATAATATTATTCGTTCTATCTTCGGCTACATATTGTTCTTTTAGATAATCATCCATAAACTGATAATCAAATATTGTGTTTGGAATCTGTTTTGTAAATATGGATTGAAGTTTATTCACGTAGTTCGACACATTACTTGATGAATAGCGGACTACTAAATCATTAATTCCTTCGGAAGGATTGTTCATTTTATAAAATAAGTATGGTCCGATTGGCTCTTTTAAACTTTTGAAATTAAAGTTCCTGACTACACCGACAATCATGGATGTCGTGCCCATTTGGGTTTGTGCGTTTTGACCGATTGCCTCTTCAGGTGTTTTAAAACCCAAATAGGAACAAACAATTTCATTGATGAGTATATAACAGGTTGAATCTGTTTTTGAAATGTCATTTGGCAAATCTTTGCCAGCCAATAAGTGTAACTGTAGAGGGCCGATCACTGCTCCACCGCTACTGTTTGTGCGTATTGGTAGGCCTACACTTTCGTCTCCTAATCTTCTGATGTTTTTTCCGCTCTCTCCATTACCAGGAATAGATTGTAATGCCACAAATGATTCGGTCTCTGGAAGTTCTTGTATGGAATTTCTAATTGCCCTGTAATCTGCGGAACTGTTGATGGCGTTTAACGAGATTGAGATTGCATTGTCGGGCTGGAATCCTAAATCTTTTTCTCTAACATGCCTCATCTGTAATGAAATTATTAGAACACAAATAATCAACACGATTGTACATGTAAATTGAAACACGACCAAGCCTTTCCGAACAATCTGCGAGGCATTGTTTTTCAGATTGTTCTTGTTCATCAAAACCAAAGTTGGAATTTTGGACATAAACAATGCTGGATAACTACCCCCAATCAAGGTTATTGAACACCAAATAACAAAACACAAGATTAAGTTTTTTGAATTGATTAACTCTTTGATAGATAAATCAGAACCGATTAATGCATTAAAAACAGGTATTAAAAGAGTTCCCAAAATAAATCCGATCAGGATTGAAATTAGCGATATAATGGCCGTTTCGGTATAAAAGCGAATGGCTATTTGATTTTTCTTCGCTCCTAATACTTTATTTACACCCACTTCTTTCGCATTTTTTTGAGAACGGGCTGTCGCTAGGTTCATATAATTAATGCATGCAATTAAGAGAATGAGAATTGATAAAGCAACGACAATTTTAACGGCATTAATATTTCCAGACTTTGAAAAATCGCCATATTTTACATCATTGGAATATAAATGAATGTCTGCCAACGGTTGGAGAATAAATTTGGTAAAATACTGATCTTCTTTAGGAACATATTTGTCAATCAAAGCAGTCGTTTCTTTCTGAACTACATCCACATTTGCATTTGGATTAAGAAGACAGAATGTTTGATAGCTCGCGTTTGACCAATAGACGTTTTTACCCATCCAAGAATCCATTATATTCGTATAGATATCTCCGTCAAATGAAGTGTTTTTGGGCAGGTCGGCGAAAACCCCAGATATTGTTAACGTATCTTGTTGATTTATAATCATGGTCTGATCGAAGGCTGGTTGATTGCCGAAGATCTTTACTTTTTGAGATTCAGAAATAACCACACTTTTTGGCTTACTAAAGGCTGACTTTCGATCACCTTCGATAAACTCCATATCGAACATCTGAAAAAATGAAGAGTCCGTCAGATAAATGTTTCTTTCTGCAAAGCTTTTGTTATTTACAAAGATGGAAGCCTTGCTACCAAAACCTAATCGCACGAGTCGACTTACAGCTTCAATTCCTGAGACATCGTTCAGCATAGCTGGACCAACTGAATTTGGAATAGTTGACCATTTTTCGAAATTGTATTCTTCGGTGGTCTCCATGTTTACACGGAAAATATTCGAACCGTTTTCGAAAGATTTATTAAAGCTTAATTTCTGATTTGCATAAGCTATCAAAAGAATTGCTACCGCAAGGCTAATCGCCAAACCGAAAATATTTAAAAGACTAAACAATCGATTAGATTTTATACTCCGCCACGCGATTTTTATATAGTTTTTTATCATGTTAGTATCTTCTTTGTTCCTTATCCTTTGCTCTTTATTCCTAAAATTGTTGTGCACCTACGGAGCACAAATTTCTATCTTATTATTTATCTACAAACATTCTGCTCCTACGGAGCAATAATGCTTACAATAGATTTGTTATTTCTAAATACTAAATACTAAATACTCATATCTCACATCTATCGTCTCAAATCTCACCTCTACTCATTCCTCAAGCTCTTCACCGGATTTGCCAACGCAGCTTTAATGGATTGAAAGCTAATTGTTGCAAGCGAAATCAGAATTGCCATTACGCCAGCAATCACAAAATAATACCATTTGATATCGATGCGGTAGCTGAAATCTTTGAGCCAATTGTCCATTGCCCACCAAGCGATAGGAGAGGCAATCAGTATTGATAAAATGACCAGTTTGATAAAATCTGTGGATAGTAGGGAAGTAATCTGTTGCATGCTCGCGCCAAGCACCTTGCGGACAGCAATTTCTTTTGTGCGAGTTTCTGCAATGTAAGCGATTAAGGCTAAAAGCCCTAAACAGGATATGAAGATGGTCAAACCAGCAAATAGCATAGATAATGTTCCTATAGCTTGTGTTTCACTGAATTTGCTTTGGTAGGTTTTATCAATGAATTCGTATTCGAAGGGATAGTCTGGATTGAATTTTTTAAATACATTCTCGATGGTTTTCAGATTCTGATCAATAGGTCGATCAGGGTTCAGCCGGTAATGTATTGTCGTAGCCCAAGATTTTGGTCCCATGATAACCATGGGATCTATATTACTATAAGGAGAGTTTATGATAAAATCTTTTACCACTCCCACAACTTTTCGTTTTTCACCGTCGCCATCGATCGTTTCACCAATTGGATTTTCTAAGTGTAATTTTTTTACAGCAGATTCAGTAAGTAAAACGGCTAAACTATCGGTAGGATACGTGTATACATCGATATCGCGTCCTTCGACTAAAATTAGGCCAAGATTTTTTATTCCGTCCGCATCTGTACTAAATCTATTGTATTGGGTTTTCTTATCTTCTTCTGAAGAATAAGCAGAAGTAAATCCCCATCCACTGCTATATAGATCAGTAATCGGTGACATGTTTTTTGAAATGGAAGTTATTGCATTGCTTGCCAATAATTCGGAACGGATTAAGTTATAATTTTTCTCAATGCTTCCCTTCATTTGTGTGTAAACCAATCCATTATCATCATATCCACGCGATCTGTTTTTCGTATGTTGAATTTGTTGATAAACAATGAGCGTTGAAATGATTAGGATAATCGCTATACTGAATTGAATGACAACCAAGATTGATCGAACACTAAATCCTTTTCTAGTAGCATTTATTTTTCCTTTTAATGTTTTGATCGGATTAAAAGACGATAAGAAAAATGCTGGATAGATTCCAGATAGAATTCCGATCAGTAACGCAAAAAGTAGGACGAATGCCCATGTTTGCGGTTCGAATACCGAAAGAGACAAGTTTTTTTCAACCAGCTCATTAAAAGAAGATAAGCTGAGCTGTACGATAAATAAAGCTATAATTACCGATACTAAGCTGATTAAAATACTTTCTGTCAAGAACTGGAAGATCAGGCTTTTTTTATTTGCTCCGACGACTTTTCTTACCCCGACCTCTTTAGCTCTTTTTTCGGATTTGGCAGTGCTCAAATTCATAAAATTAATGCAAGCCACAGCCAAAATAAAAAATCCTATATAGGAGAATAGCCTAACTAAATCTATCCTGCCAGAGGTATAATTGCCACCTTCCCCTTTGTTATACAGATACATGTCTCTAAATGGAAATGCAAAAATCTCACCTGTGTTTTTGATGTAGTTATCACCTGTGTTGACATGATCGCTTATATATTTTTTTATCTTTTGATTGAATGCTTCCAGCATAGCATCCTTTTTCAAAAGAATAAAAGTGAATATTGAATTGTTGCTCCAGTTATCGTCAACATATCCGATTTTTCTAGCATAAGACCAAGGCAAAAGACTTTGGAATTTAAATTGCGTATTGGCGGGCAAATCTTTTAGAACTGCTTTAACGGCTACTTGATCGACCGAATCAATCCGGATAATTTTTCCAATAGGATCTTCATCACCAAAAAGTGATTTTGCATAACTTTCTGTAAGGACAATCGAATAGGGGTCGTCAAATACTTGATTAATATCACCCTTTAAGACCGGCATAGTAAACAATTGGAAAAATCCAGAATCGACAAAAGCCGTTCTGCTAATTATCTTTTGTTCTTTAAACGTGGTTAAGAAAAAATTATAGTCATCATAGCGAGAATAATTTTCGATTTCCGGGAAATCTGTAGAAATGGAAGGTCCTAAGATTTTAGGAGTACTGACCCAAGCCCAAAGCTTACCTTGATCTGTATCCCGATTGCTAATAATATACAAGCGATCACCCTTCTCATGATAACGATCCATCGTCAACATATTCTGCAACCACAAAGCAATTAACAAAGCACCAGTCATTCCGATTGCTAAACCAATGATATTGATAATGGAAAATGCTTTGTTTTTGAGCAAATTCCGCCAAGCAGTTTTGAAATAGTTTTTTATCATCTTAATGTGAGCCTAAGTTTCTTATTTTTTTATCCTTATTCCTTGATTTCAATACTGTTGTGCACCTACGGAGCACAAATTTCTACCTGTTATTTATCTAAAAACATTCTGCTCCTACGGAGCAATAATGCATGATGTAAACATGTTCTTTCTAAATACTAAATTCCCCCTATCCCCCAAAGGGGGAACTATTGTGGAAAGATTTTCAAACCTCAAATCTATTTAGACATACCTCGTATTAATTGTCTCAAATTTATAGTCTCAAATCTATAGCCTCATATCTCACATCTCAATCTATCGTCTCAATTCTTTTCCCTCCATTCCCCCCTTCGGGGTCAGGGGGATTATTCCTCCATAATCACCTGCCCATCCAGCATACGGATAATGCGATCGGAAAATTTAGCATCGTGCTCGCTGTGCGTCACCATGACGATCGTAGTTCCGGTTTCGTTTAATTCAGTCAATAACTGCATCACTTCATTACCGTTGTTGGAATCCAAATTACCCGTAGGCTCATCGGCTAAGATTAATTTTGGATTATTAACGACTGCACGAGCAACGGCCACACGCTGTTGCTGACCACCGGAAAGCTGTTGCGGAAAATGGTTTCTTCTATGCATAATCTGAACTTTTTCCAAAACAGCTTCTACACGAGCCTTGCGCTCTTTCGCAGGAACATTTGTATAGATCAAAGGCAATTCGACATTTTCATACACCGTCAATTCGTCGATCAGGTTAAAGCTTTGAAAGACAAACCCAATGTTATTCTTGCGCAGATCCGCACGTTTCCGCTCTTTGAATTTTGCAACTTCAATGGCATTAAACTCATAGCTTCCTTCGTCCAAATCATCCAATAAACCTATGATATTTAGGAGCGTGGATTTTCCACAACCGGATGGTCCCATGACAGCAACAAATTCGCCCTGTTTCACGTGCATATTTAAATCATTTAATGCAACGGTTTCGACCTCATCCGTGCGATAAAATTTCTGAAGATTAGTTATTTTGATCATGTTCGTTTAATTATATTTCAGGTTGAATTACGTGTTTCAACTTAATTTCTTTATTTACTTTTTTATCGTTAATTCCTGTACTTTATCGTAGGTCTCATAACTTGAGATGACGACTTTATCACCTGGTTTTAATCCATTTAAGACTTCGTAATACTCTGGGTTCTGACGGCCAAGCTGAATATCAACCCGATAAGCAGAAGTTCCGTCTTTGTCCACTTTAAAAATCCAGTTTCCGCCAGTCTGTTGATAGAATCCACCTTTTGCAAGAAGCACAGCTTTTGTTTCATCACTTAATGCCAATCGAATCTGCAGAGTTTGTCCGCGACGGATTCCTTCAGGGATTTCGTTTACAAATTCCATGTCCACCTGAAATTTGCCGTCTTTCACTTGTGTATAAACTTTTTTGATTCTTAATTTATAGGCTTTGCCAGAAATGGTAAATTGACCTTCCAAATCAGGGAAGATTCGGTTAATGTAATGTTCGTCAATATCAGCGCGAACTTTAAATCCGGTCAATACATCAATTTGTCCCAAACGCTCACCTGCATTTTTATTCTGTCCTATTTCGGCATCAAAGGAAGTCAATTGGCCATCAACTGGAGCGCGCAAAATCAAATCACCTACTTTGCGACGCATCAGTTCCAATGCGTTTTGTGTTCTTTTGTACGTTTCACGATCTTGAAAAACTTTTTGATTCGACGAAGTCGAATCTTGTCTTAAAATCTGTTTGGTTAGCTGAATACGCTCTTTTTGGTAGGCGTATTCATTTTTAGATTTCTGATATTCTTGAGAACCAATTGCCTTCTCTTTCAATAATTTTGTGTTCAGGTTATAAATGCGCTCGGCTTCTTTATAAGCTTGTTCCACATCAGCCATTTGATTTCTGTTGTTGATAGAAACCTGCTGAGCATTGGTTTGAGCGATTTGAGATTGCGTCAATAAGTTTAGTACTTGCGTTTCTTGATTGACCAAACTTAATTCTAAATCGGTATTTGACAAGCGCATAATGGCATCGCCTTTTTTCAAATGAGCACCGTCTTCTACATATTTTTCCTCCACACGTCCACCAACCGAAGCATCCAAAAAGATGCTACTGATAGGCAACACTGTTCCGTTAATTGGAATAAATTCTTGAAAGGAATCTTCTTTTACTTCAGCAATGCTAATGCGCTCCGCATCCACATTGAGTTTGCTATTTCCTCGCGTAAAATAAAAACTAGCAACTAACAAGGCCACTAACGCTATAATCCCAACCGCTGTAAATATGCGTTTGCTCGTAAAAAACTTTTTTTCTATCGGTCTGTCCATGAAATTTTGATTCCTTTTTCTAGGTTTATAGATAAGGATGTGCCAAAGTTTTAACGACTTGAAAATGAGTTGAATTGATTATTAAACCCATTCAGGTATGTTCATTATCGAACAGTTTGTGTTCGCTGTTGGACAGTAGGGGAAAATATGGGAGAAGGGAAGATTTTAATTTAGAAATGTTTAAGTAGAAATGGCCTTTAGTCAATTCTTAAATATTGTGAAAACATTCGGCTTTAGCCACATATCAATCTTATGAAAATAACTTACTGAAAAAACCTCGTTTTTCTTTATTCTCAACAATCCAAATGGGCTCGTCTGTAGGTCTGATTATTTTTGTATTTGCACCCGATAATCCCCAAATAAATCCAGAACCGTTTGGTTGATTTTTAAGATCAGCAATTATATATGAATCAGGAGTTTCGGTATTAAGAGGGAAGCTATAATTGCTCCCATTATTTTTTAGAATTTCGGACTTTTTTTTCCAAATCTCAAATGCCTTTTCTTCATGGATTACATTGATCAAAGCATTTTCAAAATTATTTCCTAAATCGTTTATTTGATCCAAAAATTCTGAAAGGTTTTCAGCCTGTTTTACAACAACCGCAGGATCATGACATACATAATAAACAGAATTCCAATTTCCTTTCGAATCTATATCAAGAATCCAAAAATTACCAAATCCATCTCCTGCAAGTTGGATTGAATTTGGAAATAATTCTTCCCTTCCAAAAATTGCGAAATTGTCAAATCGAACTTCTTCCAACGGCTCAAATTCAAAGCCACTGGAAAATCTGATTAACTCTTCAACATCTTCTTGCAAATATTGATTTGGTAGCTTATTTCTAAAATTCTGTATCTCCTCATGAGACATTCCTTCCAAAAGCTCAATTTGATAATTTTCATCCTCTTCATTTCTGTAAAGGCTTTCTGAAATATAAATCAGTTTTTCTTTAAGAGTCATTTTAGCAATCTTAAGGTTTTATATTATGAATGATTATTGTACTCATATAAAAAAATTCTTTATACAAAATTCTGTTAATCTTAACCAAATATATTTTTGAAGATTCAATATAGAATCTAGCAAAAACGAAAGGGTTTTTGAATTTTTACTTTTGAATTTGAAAAACTGTCCATTTTCGTACGTTTTCTGTTCGTTATTGAACAAATTTGAATTCGTTCGTTTTGTAAACTATTGATTATAAATTCGCTGGGTTTTTGGCACAGCCTATGGAATTGACTTGGAAAAAGTTAATGAAATCCTATTTATATATCCTCGTCAGTTGTTTATTTTGCTATTTGCATGAAGCAAAAGCGCAAGACAGAAATGATTCTACACGTACTTTAGCTGAATGCATAGCCATTGCGGTAGCAAACAATCCGCTTCTGCAACAAAATAACCTGAACAATAAACGCAATGATGTGAATTATAGGCAAGCTTGGCAAAATCAGCTACCACTTTTGGACGCTACTTTTGGTCATGGGTATAGTCAAGGAAAAACAATTGACCCAACTACCAATCAATTTGTGCAACAAAACATTACTTCGGGAAATCAAAATGTCAATGCTGGATTGATATTGTTCGACGGAATGCGGATTTTGAATGATGTTAGAATGAAAGCGAGTGCCAAAACTGCGGGAAGATTGGAATATGAAGGACAAATCAATGCGCTGAAACTGGATGTGATTGAAGCCTATATCCAAGTGCTGACTGCACAAGATATGCTAGATTTAAACAAACAACAATTGGAGTTGACCAAAGAACAATTGCGTCGTTCTGAAGTACTGAATCTGGAAGGAGCCATTGCGCCAGCAGATTATTATGATGTCAAAGGCCAATATAGTTTGGAACTGAATAATCAGCAATTGGTCAAGCAACAATTATACACCAACAAATTGAATCTGGCAAATCTGCTGAACTGTTCGGAAGAAGATTTGGGGAATCTAGAAAATCTGCCTTTCGTTGCGCAATCGCAAAATGAATATTCGGACTGGAAGAATTTGTACAGCCAAGCGGGAAGTATTCTGCCTGAATTCAAAGCGTTGGAATGGCGGATTAAAGAAGCGGAGCAGGGTATTCGCGTCTCCAAAGCCTCGTATTATCCACAACTTTCAGTGGGCGCTGGGTTGTATAGCAATTACTCGAATTCTGGACAAGGAAATTATTTCAACCAGATTCAAGATAACTTGGGAAGGTCCTTATCGTTTAATCTGTCCATTCCAATTTTCAGCCGTTTTATTACTAAAAATCAAGTCAATCTGTCCAAAATTACGTTGAAAGAAATGGAACTGGAGAAGGATGCACAGCTTAATAATTTAAGGAAGAATACTTCGCAGGCGATTTTTGATTTAAAAATTGCGGAAGAACAAGTGAAAAACCTCAACGAACAAGAGAAAAGCTATGCGGAGTTTTTCAGGATTTCTCAAGTGCAGTTTGATGCTGGCGCAAATAATTCCGTCGATTATTTATCCGCTAAAAATAAATGGGATAACAGCAAAAATCAGCTGGTCATCAAGCAATATGAATGGTTATTTCAAAAATACTTGAATGATTATTATGCTGGGAAATTGAATTTATGAGTAAATTAGCTGGAAGAATGAAAAAAGCCACTGTTTTAGTTGTAGATGATGACCAAGATGTTTTGACTGCGCTCCGAATTTTGTTAAAACCAAAATTCAAGCTCGTCTTGACGGAACCGAATCCCGAACGAATTGTATCCATTTTAGAACGTCAACATGTTGACGTTTTGCTGTTGGATATGAACTTCAAAAGCAGTTTGCATACAGGGAATGAAGGGATTTTTTGGCTTTCAAAAATCAAGGAAAAATTTCCTGATATACAGGTGGTAATGATAACGGCTTATGGTTCTGTTGATTTGGCGGTGAAATCCTTGAAACAAGGAGCGTCAGATTTTATTGTGAAGCCATTCCAAAATGAGCACATGGTCGAAACGATTGAGACCGTTCTGCAAGAAACAAAATCGGCTACCAAATCCCAGCCCAAGCAGTTATTCAGCGAAGCTGAACAGGCCGGAATCATTGGGAAATCGGCGATTATGCAGGATTTATTTCATAAAATCGAAAAGATTGCTCCGACGGATGCCAATATTTTGATTTTAGGGGAGAATGGAACGGGGAAAGATTTAATTGCCCATGCAATCCACGAAAAATCATTGCGCAAGCAACAAGCTTTTGTAAAAGTGGATGTGGGCTCATTGACCGAAACGTTATTTGAAAGCGAATTATTTGGGCATAAAAAAGGAGCATTTACAGATGCGCGCGAGGACCGCAATGGGCGGTTTGTAAGTGCTGAAAAAGGAACATTGTTTTTGGATGAAATCGGAAATATTTCATTGCAACAGCAAGCCAAATTGCTGTCGGTTCTGCAGAATAGAAAAATCATTCCTTTGGGCTCCAACGAGCAGATTCCAATTGATATCCGTTTGCTATGCGCGACGAATCTACCCGTTCAGATGCTGGCGAATGAAAATAAATTCAGAAAAGATTTAATCTATCGCATCAATACCGTCGAGATTTTTGTTCCGCCACTACGAGAAAGGGGAGAAGATATTGGATTGCTGAGTACTTATTTCTTGGATTTTTACGCGAAAAAATACAATAAAAATAAATCTGGATTTGATGCGGACGCCATAAGGAAATTAAATAGCTATCATTTTCCTGGCAATGTGCGCGAATTGCAATACAGCATTGAACGTGCGGTGATTATGTCGGACAACGAGTTTTTGCAGGCGGATGATATTTTGTTTTCGCCAATCGAAATGCCTTCGGAAAATGCAAAATCTGAATCTAATTCTTCATTGAACTTAGAAGAAATAGAGCGCAAAGCAATCCAGACCGTGGTTGACCGATGCAATGGAAACATCAGCAAAGCGGCCAAAGAATTAGGGCTGACGCGCGCAGCGCTTTATAGACGTTTGGAGAAATACAACATTTAGTCCATGCAACGCGTCAAAATACTCGCTTTTTTAAAATTTATATTGCTATTCCTGGTCGCAATCGGATGCGGATATTTATTTTTCAAAGGCTATTATCCCTATGCGATTCTCTTGTTTATTGTGGCATTATTTCTTTTCTACAATTGGTTTTCACAACAGCTCTGGATGTACCAGCAGTTGTTTGACTTTTCGGAAGCCACAAAATACCATGACTTCACTCGAAATTACGCCGTTCGAAATAAAAAGTCACTGGAAGGAAAATTATTTACTGCATTCAACCAAATCAACCAAGAGTTTAAAAACATTCATTCTGACAAGGAAATACAAAATCAATACCTGAATAAAGTAATCAATATGCTGGATTCAGGAATTGTGTTCTATCAGCTGGAAAGCGGGAAAGTGATTTGGATTAATGATGCGTTTAAGAATTTATTTAAGACTCCACATCTCGGAAATCTTAAAGGCCTGCAAAAGCGTCATCCGGATTTATACGAAAAAACAATTGCCTTAAAGATTGGAAAGCAACAGATTGAAACTGCTGATTCGAGCAAGGGAAAAATAAAATTATTGATTCAGACTTCAGAATTTGAAACTAAAGAAGGCGTGTTTCGAATTGTTCATTATCAAAATATCAATGAAGCCATTGACGAAACGGAGGCGAAAGCATACCATAAATTATTGCGTGTACTGACGCATGAAATTATGAACTCCATTGCGCCGATTTCTTCTTTGGCCGACACGATGCACGGGCATTTGCTGTCGATAGAAAATCGCCCTGAACTCGAAGACGTTAAAGTGGGGGTTCGGACGATTAAGAAAAGGAGCGAAGGGCTTCTGCAGTTTTCGAAAAGCTATCGGATGCTGAATAAAATCGACCAGCCTAACTTATCAGAAGTTCCTATTCTTCAGCTGTTGGAAAATGTCAACCAACTGTTGGAACCTGTCATGCTTCGCCAAGAAATTGAATTTGATGTCATTGTGAAGAACACCAAAATGCTTCTGCATATTGATGCCAACTTAATTGAGCAAGTCTTGATAAATTTGTTGCTCAATGCGATTGAAGCGGTTAAAGGCGTTGAACATCCGCGAATTATTCTGTCCGCGGTAGAATTGGAGGATAAAATACAGCTGAAAATTCAGGACAACGGAGTCGGGATTTCTCCTGAATTGCAAGAACAGATTTTTACGCCATTTTTTACGACAAAGAAAACCGGAAGCGGAATTGGACTGACGCTGACCAAACAGATTATGCTGGTTCATAAAGGAAATGTTTTTGTGCAAAGCGAAGAGGGGAAAGGAAGTTCGTTTACGCTGAATTTTGTTAAATAAGTAAAAATTAAAAAGTAAAAATTCAAAAAATGTAGAGCGTGTTATTGGGGTGATTGGTTACTCTGTGCCTTTCGTGCATTCTCTGCGCATTCCGCGGTCTTTTGGATTTGAATAATTTGTCCTAATCCTGATAGTTAAATCATTATCGAGTTGTTTTAGAAAGGTTAGACACAGCGATTCGCGGAGAAGTCGCTGAGTTTCGCAGAGTTTTTTAGAAAAAATCACAAACATTTTGCTTAAATCAAAGCTATAGTCAATTGGTTTTAGCTATTTTATTTCATTATTTTTGTAGTAGCGATTTATAAAAATGTCAACATGGAAAGCATTACAATTTATCCTGAAAATGAAAATCAGAAAGCATTGATAAAATCAATGTTGGAGGAAATGAATGTTCCTTATGAAATCAGCAAAGCTGATGAAGGTGTTCTTCTTTCGGAAAAGGAGTTTTATGCAAAACTTGACCATTCTATTCTGCAAGCTGAGCAAGGGGAAGTAATTAGTTTATCAGAAGACAAACAAAAGGAGTTTTTAGGTCTATGACTTATGAAATTCAGTTGACGACAGATGCAATAGCTGACATAGAAAGGCATAAGTTAGCTGGAGATTATGTAACCCTTCGCAAAATCAATATTTTATTTGACGAGTTAAGAAAACATCCTTCTACTGGAACTGGAACACCTGAGAGATTAAAACATTATGCAATTCCTACTTGGTCAAGAAGGATAAACAGGAAGCATAGGCTGATTTACCGGATTGAACACAACAAAGTGATTGTGTTAGTAATCTCCGCCCATGGACATTATGAAGACAAGTAATTAGTGAAAAACACTGATTTTTAAAATCAAAGAGTGCTGATTTTTAATATTTTCCTACCTCTGTGTCTTTTGTGCCTTCTCTGCGGATTCTGTGGTCTTTTGGATGTGAATAATTTGTCCTAATCCTGATAGTTAAATCATTTTCGAGGTGTTTTTTAGAAAGGTTAGACACAGCGATTCGCGGAGAAGTCGCTGAGTTTCGCTGAGTTAAATCCCCCTAACCCCCTAAGGGGGAACTATTGTAGAAAGTCTTTATTTTTCTCTGTGTCTTTTGTGTCTTCTCTGCGCATTCTGCGGTCTTTTGGATTTGTAGATTTTTTTGGAAAGGTTAGACACAGAGTTCCGCGGAGGAGTCGCTGAGCTTCGCAGAGATAACGCGCTTATCTAAATACTAGATACTAACTACTATATCAGCCTTTTCACATTTTTTACTTTTGAATTTTTACTTTTTACTTTTTAACTTTTACTTTTACAGCAGTGCTTCGATTTCTATATCATTTCTTAACAAGTAATAGCCGGCATGGGACTCATTCGCCATTCGTCTATGAATTGGCAGATAGCGTTATTTACAACAAAGATTTTGCTGACACAGTTCGTGATGGTAAAGGTTCAGGATATCACAGTAAAGGGGAATACCTTTCTCGTGCCATTTCCAGAAAATTGGGAGGCAAGTTAATGAGTTCGGACTTGCATGCTAATTCAATAGATAGAAATACAGTCCTAATAATTGACATAAGTGATTTTAAAGAAAGTGATTTAGCTTATTTAGAAAACTCTTGTTTTATTCAAGTCAATAACATCTATCAAACCCGCGAAAACCTAAAGAAATGGAAATCTATGATTTCAAATCCAGCAATTGACGTTTCCATCGATTTGTATTATTTTGGATTGCTTTTCCATCGCCCTCAACAGCGCAAAGAGAATTTCAAACTGAGGTATCCGTTTTGGATTTATGGCTTTTAAAAGGCTTCGCTGATGCTTAGATAGAAGCCAGACTGTCTTTTCTCTCCAGCTCGTTTTTCTCCGACGGCATAGTCTAAACGAACGGTACTGTTATGTTCCAAGCTAAAGAAATAGCGGATTCCTCCCCCAACAGAAGGGACCAAGCGTAGGTCATGCTCTTTGGAAAAAGTACTTCCTGTTCCTGCAAATCCCGTGATGCCGAAGCGAGGATGAAAACGGTAGCGCAATTCTGCTTGTACCGTTGCGTAGTTTTTGTCTTTGTAGCGCCCCAAATAATATCCGCGCATAGTATTGTCGCCTCCTAAATCTCGAAACACGTAAAAAGGAATATCTTGGCCCATTGTGCTTCTAAAAACCGCTTGTCCAGCCAGCGTTAGCGAATTGCTGATTGTATAGAAGGCGCGCGAATCTAGTTCAAATTGTCCTCCCGTGAAATTTTCGCCTTTCCAAAAATCTGGCGCATAGGCATATTTAATCCGGTTGTAAAATCCCTGTGTACTATAGGTTGTGTTGTTTCTGCTGTCGAATAGTGCCGAAACTCCCAAAGCCACATATTTTCCACCTTCCTTTCCTATCATCGAGCCGGAATCGAAAATTCCGCCTAATTCCTTATCCTCAAACCGTAAGTGTTCATAATTCACATTCACGCCAGCAAAAAAAGTTGAAGTTATTTTCCTCTCCACTTCCGCTTTTATGCGGAATAATTGCTGTCCGATGTAATCTTCGTCGGCAGACCAAGTGTCGGAGCCTATTCCATAAAAATTAAAAGGCCAGTCTCGGTAACGCAATTCGGATATAATGTGGTAATCATTTCCCTTGGTCCAAATATCAGATTCCAATTTGATGTTCTTTTGGTCCTTCGTTGTCAATGTTCCCATCAGCGTGATGTTGGAAGTCTTGCTGGACAGGTCGTTTTTATCGATGTAGAAATTATACGTCGACGCAAATCCATATTCAACCCCCGTTTCTTGCGCATAGCCGACGGCTGGAATGGCGATAAAACTTGCCGAGCGGGTAGAGTCTTTATCCGAAGAAAGGAATTTTTTGTAGACTTTTTTGATGAAATTATCTTTTTCTTGAGCGAATGAATTAATGTTGAAACAGAATAATAAAATAAAAAATATATACGTTGATCTCATAGAGCCTTCTGATTTTTATGAACGGACAAATATAGGAGGAAAGCTTTAGCATAAAAAATGAAAATTATATGCTTGCTTATCAAGGGAATGATAGAAATGAGCGAAAAAGGGAATAAAAAACTTTTGAAATGTGTTCAGAGTAACTATCTTTGCATCACCAAAAAGCAAGGGCTTTAAGGTTCGTTATTTGAAGAAGAATAAAAAAGTTAATCAAACTAAAAAAAAGGAACAAAAAATTTGCAATTGTTAAATTATTGTTTCATTTTTGCACTCGCTATCCGAAAATGATAGCTGTTCTTAAAAAGATTAGTTTTTAACAAAATACTATAAAAGCCTCCTTAGCTCAGCTGGTAGAGCAACTGACTTGTAATCAGTAGGTCATTGGTTCGATTCCGATAGGAGGCTCAAAATGTGACGAAAGTCGCAGGTCTGGAGGGGTTCCAGAGCGGTCAAATGGGACGGACTGTAAATCCGTTGCTTCGGCTTCGAAGGTTCGAATCCTTCTCCCTCCACACAAAACCGTTTGTGAATATTAGGTAGTCAATACTTAATAATCGCAGACAAAAGCGGAAGTAGCTCAGTTGGTAGAGCGATAGCCTTCCAAGCTATAGGTCGCGAGTTCGAACCTCGTCTTCCGCTCATTTTTTAAAAACAATATTGGGTTTGTCTCTATGTTCTTGATACAGAATTGAATCAAAAATAGAGGCATAAATCTGTAAATAAGCTTTTTAAGAAAGCCGAAGTAGCTCAGGGGTAGAGCACTTCCTTGGTAAGGAAGAGGTCGTGGGTTCAAATCCCATCTTTGGCTCGATAAAATAAGTTTATTAACTTTGTAAAGAATAATTTAAAAGGAAATATTTATAATTACTAATTCGCATAAACATGGCAAAAGAGAAATTTGACCGTAGTAAACCACACTTAAATATCGGTACAATCGGTCACGTTGACCACGGTAAAACTACTACTACGGCAGCTATCACTAAAGTATTGGCTGATAAAGGTTTATCAGAAGCACGTTCATTTGATTCAATTGACTCTGCTCCTGAAGAAAAAGAACGTGGTATCACTATTAACACAGCACACGTAGAATATTCAACAGCTAACCGTCACTACGCTCACGTTGACTGTCCAGGTCACGCGGATTATGTGAAAAACATGGTTACTGGTGCGGCTCAAATGGATGGCGCGATTATCGTTGTTGCGGCAACTGATGGTCCTATGCCTCAAACTCGTGAGCACATCTTATTGGCTCGCCAAGTAGGTGTTCCTGCGTTAGTAGTATTTATGAACAAAACTGACTTAGTTGATGATGAAGAATTATTAGACTTAGTTGAAATGGAAGTTCGTGAATTATTATCTTTCTACGAATATCCAGGTGATGATATCCCTGTAATCAAAGGATCTGCTTTAGGTGCTTTAAACGGAGAGCCTGAGTGGGTAGAAAAAATCATGGAATTAATGGATGCTGTAGATAACTACATTCCAATTCCTCCTCGTTTAACTGAATTGCCTTTCTTAATGCCAGTAGAGGACGTATTCTCGATCACAGGTCGTGGTACAGTTGCTACAGGTCGTATCGAAAGAGGTGTAATCAACTCTGGAGATCCAGTTGAGATCTTAGGTATGGGTGCTGAAAACTTGAAATCTACAGTTACTGGAGTAGAGATGTTCCGTAAAATCTTAGATTATGGTGAAGCAGGTGATAACGTAGGTTTATTATTACGTGGTATTGAGAAAACTGATATCCGTCGTGGTATGGTTATCTGTAAACCAGGTTCTGTAACTCCTCACGATCACTTCAAAGCTGAGGTTTATGTATTGTCAAAAGCTGAAGGTGGACGTCACACTCCATTCTTTAACAAATACCGTCCTCAATTCTATTTCCGTACAACAGACGTTACTGGTGAGATTTCATTAGCTGAAGGTACTGAGATGGTAATGCCAGGTGATAACGTTACAATCACTGTTAAGTTGATTTCTCCTATCGCTATGGAAAAAGGTCTACGTTTCGCTATCCGTGAAGGTGGTAGAACTGTAGGTGCTGGTCAGGTTACTGAAATTATCTAAGCTAGAAATAGTTTAAAATAAGCAAACTTGCAATAAGCTAATCAATTCACATTGATTAGCTTATTTTTTCTTAATGAAGCCGTTGTTTCATTAAAAAAAGATAAATAAAATTTGTTCTGATAGCCTTGAAACGCTATATTTGCAACATTAAATTTTTAACTCTACACGGGCATAGTTCAATGGTAGAATAGAGGTCTCCAAAACCTTCGATCAGGGTTCGAATCCTTGTGCCCGTGCTAACAAATTAGGTAAACTATAAAATGGCAAAAGTACTTGATTTTATAAAAGACTCTTATATTGAGATTACTCAAAAAGTAACTTGGCCTACTTGGGCTCAATTACAAAATAATGCAATAGTTGTTCTTGTTGCTTCAGTGATTATCGCATTGGTCATCTTTGTGATGGATAAGGCATCTAGCCAAGTGCTAGAAATGTTATACGGTATAGGTTCTTAATTTTAGTAAGCGAAGCACATATAGTATGGCAGATCAAGGTTTAAAATGGTACGTAGTTCGTGCAGTTAGTGGTAAGGAAAAGAAGGTGAAGCAATATATCGATGCTGAAGTTAATCGATTAGGAATTCAACATATTGTTTCTCAGGTATTGATCCCAATGGAAAAATACTACCAAATGCGTGATGGGAAGAAAGTTGCAAAAGAGCGTAACTTTTATCCAGGATACGTGTTAATTGAGGCTTCTTTAGATGGAGAAACAGAACACATTATCAAAAACGTCAACAGCGTTATCGGTTTCTTAGGCGATAAAGAAGGAAATGCAATTCCTTTGCGTCAAGCAGAAGTTAACCGTATTTTAGGAAAAGTAGATGAAATGGCCGAACAAGGCGAAACCATCAATGTTCCTTACTATGTTGGAGAAACGGTTAAAGTAAATGATGGTCCTTTCAATGGTTTCACTGGTGAAATTGAAGAGGTTCATGAAGATAAAAAGAAATTAACCGTGATGGTGAAAGTTTTCGGAAGAAAAACACCGCTGGAGTTAAACTACATGCAAGTAGAAAAAGAATAAGAAAATCCCCAATGAGAATTGGGGATTTTTTTTGCTTATCAAGGATTCAAATCCCCAATTTGAAATTCCAATCTCTTATCTAGAAATAATTCCTTATTTTTAAGGTGGAAGATAATTCAAATCAAGCAAACTTGTCTTTGCTTTATAAACCCAAAGCCCATGATTGTCCGTAATTTCATGTTATGCCTATTTACCGTGATTTGTTTTACGGCAGGTGCCCAACTACAAAAGAATTCATCTGTCATTGCCGATGGTGCTGAACTTCTAGAAATTTCCAGTCAATTTTCATTTACCGAAGGACCGGCAATCGATCAGGAGGGGAATGTTTATTTTACAGATCAGCCGAACAATAAAATTTGGCTGTATGACAATCAGGGTAATTTAAGCTTGTTTATGGATAATGCAGGGCGTGCTAATGGCATGTTTTTCGATGCTAAAGGAAATTTGTATGCCTGCGCAGATGAAAAAAATGAACTCTGGATAATCGATAGTAAGACTAAAGTTAAAACCTTGGTCAATGCATTTGAAAATAATCCTTTGAATGGCCCTAATGACGTCTGGGTTTCAAAGAGCGGATTCATTTATTTTACGGATCCTTATTATCAACGCGATTATTGGACTCGAACCAATCCTGAAATTAAGCATGAAGGCCTTTATCTTTTAACCAAAAAAGGAAAGCTTCAATTATTGGACAAGGAATTCAAACGCCCAAATGGACTTGTAGGAACACCTGATGGCAAGTTTCTTTATGTCGCGGATATCAATGACCACAAAACGTATCGCTATACTATTTTAGCCGATGGCACGCTTTCGGATAAGACGCTGTTTGTTAATCAAGGTTCCGATGGTATGACGATCGATCATCAAGGGAATATTTACCTGACGGGCAATGGCGTCACTGTCTATAATCCTAAAGGCGAAAAAATCGAACACATTGAGGTGCCGGCGAAATGGACAGCAAATGTTTCATTTTACGGAAAAGATAGAGACCAGCTTTTTATTACGGCATCGGAAAAAATATTCACATTGAAAATGAAAGTCAAAGACGCTCGATAATTTACCGCTTTAAACAAGACGAAAATCCTTTGCCAAATAAGAAATGGCAAAGGATTTTTGTTAGCGCATTCTTCGAGATATTCTAGCTTTTGCCACTAATTGATAAATTCAATTTCATTGACAATAATATTGGTTACGTAGCGTTTTGTTCCGTCTTTAGCCTCGTAAGTTCCGTTATTTAAACGCCCTTCTATACTGAAGTTTGTTCCCTTCTTAATTTTTTCTGAGGCGAGTTCTGCCATTTCATTCCAGAAAGTTAAGGTGAACCACGATGTCTTCTTTACTTCTTGTCCACCTCCATTTCTGAAAGATTCATTTACGGCGAAATTTACTTTCGCTAATTTTTTGTTTCCAGCTACGGTTTTTAATTCTGTGTCTGCTCCAGCAAATCCGGATAACATGACCTTGTTCATTGAATTTTCCATTTTCTTGTATTTTTAAAATTTACCGCCGAATAATCAGCCTGATTACCGACACAACAAAATTGGGAAGCGTTCGAAAATAGATTCGGATGTTATCCATTTATATCCGTATTTAAACGGATAAACACGGATAATCTAATTCTAGATTTCAAAAAATACAGTTTTTTATTTTAGAATATTTTGTAAATTTATTTTATAATTTACTGATACGTAGGATTATGGAGCGATTTTGTTTGGATTGTGGCACTCTCTTAAAAGGCAGGATTGATAAAAAGTTCTGTGATGACCAATGCCGTAGCCATTACAATAATCATGTAAAAGCCGATGATAGCTTGGTTATCCGCTCAATTAATCAGATCCTAAAGAAAAATCGTTCTATCCTAAAATCCTTAAATCCTGATGGGAAAAATAAGGTTAAGCGCAAAAGTTTAATGCAAAAGGGATTTGACTTTACCTATTTTACGCATACGTATTCTACCCAGAAGGGGAGTCTTTATTATTTCTGTTATGAATACGGCTATCTGAATTTGGAAAATGAGGAGGTTTTGTTGGTGAGAAGGGGGGAGAAGTAGCGATTTTAGATGACGGATTAATTAGACATTGAATAGTAATATAATTGGAGTATATTTTAAAAAGAATACCTCAATTTCGCGATTGCGACCACGTTGGCTTGAGTGCGTTTTGAGTACCGCAAGACTTTCTTTGCTATAAAGAAACTTTACCCAAATAATATTTTTCCCATGGTGACACTAATTTTGGAAAACCTAATTGAATGATTCAAAAAAAATATATTTTAAGTATCGAAAAATAAAGAAACACCGCCGCTAACAAGGTATTATTAAAAGCGGGGCAAAAAGTCAAATCCTCAACTTTTGTGCTTCTAATCCGCAAAAATCATTTTTTATTTGCTTTGAAAAATGTAAATTAACTACCGCTAACAAGGTAATTGCCAGAAGCGGGGCTGAAGTTCTTCGGTTGAACTTTTGTGCTAAAAATCCCCGCCTTCGGTAATACCGGAAACATTAGCTGTCATTTTACCAAAAAACAGCATCTAGACAAAAATCATTAAAATTATGAGAGCACTTTATTACATTTTATTGGCAGGAATTTTATTCCTAACAAGTTGTTCTAATGCTTCACAGCCAAACGACCCAATTCCCGAACACGAAACTTTCACCATTCAATCCAAACAAGTTGGAGAAGAAAGAACAATAAATGTTTGGACACCCGAAGAGTATAAATCAAATACAGATTCGATTATGGTTTTGTATATGCCTGACGGAGGCATTAAAGAAGATTTTCCGCATATTGCCAATACACTAAACGACCTGATAAAAGCAAATAAGATTCCGGCTGTTATTTTAGTTGGAATTGAAAATACACAGAGAAGAAAAGACTTAACAGGGCCAACAACTGTAGGAAAAGACAAAGAAATAGCCCCAGTTGTTGGTGGTTCGGGACAATTCAGAGCATTTATCGACGATGAACTAATCCCTAAAATCAATAAACGCTACAGAACAACAAACAAAAAAGGTATAATCGGAGAATCTTTGGCAGGACTTTTTGTGACGGAAACTTTTCTTTTAAAACCTGAAATGTTTGACTTCTACATTGCGTTTGACCCATCGCTTTGGTGGAACGATGAGTATCTTGTAAAAACAGCAAATGAACATTTGGATAAATTTCCTGACGCGCAAAAAACATTTTGGTTTGCAGGTTCAGGAGCAACAGATATATCGGTAACCGTTGGAAAACTTTCGGACATTTTAAAAACAAAGAATTCGGAAAATATTAAGTGGGAGTATTCTGATGAAAAGAAAGAAAAGCATAATACAATTTTCAGAGCAACCAAAGAGAAAGCTATAACTTGGACATTAAACAACATATAGTGAAAGAAAAAACGACAGCTAACAAGGTATTGCCAGAAGCGGGGCTGAACCTTCAACCCTCAACTTTTGTGCTTCTATTCCAAAAAAGCCATTTTTTATTTGCTTTGAAAAATGTAAATTAACTACCGCTAACAAGGTAATTGCCAGAAGCGGGGATGAAAGTCAAATCCTCAACTTTTGTCCTAAAAATCCCCATCTTCCGCGATACTCGAACCGTTGTGTACTATTTTATAACAGGACTCAGAACAACAATACAGACAAATGAAGAAAAAACACCTTTGGATATTCGGAATTTTGACAGTAATTATTTTTCTATCTGTTCCCATTTTTCATATCCTAAAAACAAAATGGAATGAAAGGGAAATAAGTATCGAAATCCCAAAAGGTTATACAAATGATGCAAGTCAATTGAACTTAACAAAAATTGATACAATCATTCAAGTTCCAAATAACAAAAAAGAAATTGAAATTCAACTCAAAAATGTCTTGAAATATGCAAAAGCGAATAATCTAAAAATTTCTATTGCTGGTGCAAGACATAGTATGGGTGGACACACTATTTATCCGAATGGAATTGTATTAAATATGCTTCCTTACAAGCAAATGGAGCTTGACACCAACAACAATATTTTAACAATTGGTTCTGGCGCATTGTGGGAAGATGCTTTAAAGTATATAGACAAATATGGAAAATCAATTTCCGTAATGCAAGCATTCAGTTCATTTTCAATAGGCGGTTCAATAAGTGTAAACGGACACGGTTGGCAAAAAGATTTACCGCCAATTTCTTCAAGTGTAATTTCTTTCACTTTGATGAAAGAAAATGGCGAAATTATCAATTGTAGCAGACAAGAAAATAAAGAGCTTTTTAAGTTAGTAATTGGAGGCTATGGATTATTTGGCGTAGTCTTAGACATAAAATTAAAAGTTGTTGAAAACGAAGCCTTGCAATACAAGTACATTCGTTTAAGTCCTGACAATTATGTAAACTATTACAAAAAATACATTTCAGAAAATAAAAATGTAAATCTCGTATTTGGTAGATTACGGATTTCAAACAAACATTTTTTAGAACAAGCAACATTAAACTTCTTTGAAAAAGTTGATGCAACAATACCGATTTTACAAAATGAAAAAAGCACCGAAACACAAAGATTGGTGTTTCGAGGAAGTGTGAACAGCGAATATGGGAAACGTCTTCGTTGGGATTTAGAAACTGGAATGAATAAGGTTGCTAAAAACCAAATTTTTTCAAGAAATGAACTTTTAAATGGCCACGTTTCACTAATCGAAAATAAAGATACTTCTTCAACCGACTTACTTCAAGAATATTTTATTCCTGAAAGGAATTTTAATCAATTCATTTCGGATATAAAACCAATTTTGAAAAACTCAAAAATAGACTTGCTAAACATAACCATTCGTGGTGTTAATCAAGACAAAGACAGTTATTTGAACTTTGCAAGAGAAAATGTATTTGGTTTTGTAATCTTGTTCAACCAAAAGAAAACAGACAAACAAGAAGCAGAAATGAAAAAAATGACAAACCAACTTGTAGACGTCGCACTAAAAAACGAAGGAACATTTTATTTACCTTATCGGTTGCACATTGACAAAGACAAAATGAGAAAATCTTATCCAAACGCAGATACATTTTTTCAATTAAAATTGAAATACGACCCAACCGAATTATTCAATAATAAGTTTTATGAACACTACAAATAAAAACAGCACACAACAAGGGTTTTGCAATAGTGGGGCGAAACTGCAAGGTTCAAGGGTAGTTCTTCGATTGAACTTTTGTGCAAAATTGAAGATTTGTGCTTCGATTGCTTACCATCGCAAAGCCCCGAAACTTTATGAGCCATCTTAGTCAAAAATCGTGAAAGAACCCAGACCTGCATTCGTAATTGAAACTGAGAGGATTTATAAATCGTTTGAGAAAGATATTTCTGAACTACGGAGTACAGAACCTTCAAAAAACACTGATATCAAATTAGATCAAATAATTGTCAGCTCGTATGTCAAAACATATGACTTCATATTATTTTTATGTAATATTAATGATCATCAAAATTCCTTTTTTCTTCTACCTTTCCTTAGAGGTATTTGCGAAGATTTAATAGTTCTTACATACATTATTCAACAGCCAAAAGAAAGACAAAACTACATAATTGTAAAAAAGCGTTACCAAGAATTAAATAAGTCAACAACTGCTCAAAATAACTTTTTTCACAATTATAATTCTGGTCAAATCGTGCCACCAATTTATAATGAAGGCGTCAGCATAGAAGAAATTATTCAACTACATAGAGATGCTGGACACAAATTAGAAGAAGTTAACTTACCTAACGTTTATCAAATGGCGGAGAAAGTTAATCTAAAATATCTCTATGATTTTATTTATCATTCAACATCAAAAGCTGTACATTTTGATATTTTTACTCTTCTGTCAATGGGATGGGGAGAAATCGATGTAAAGAATGAAACAATTAAAGCAACGTTCTCACACAAAAATGACTACAAGCACTATTTTAAATTCGCTTTGTTTTATTCCAGTTATCTATTTATTAAACAAAGTCAAAATTTTAAAGAAACTCTTAATTTGCCAAACTTAATTATTGAGTCAATTGAAGAACTTGAAATTCAATACAAAAAAAATGATTGGCCTTTCTTAGTAACATTTGGACATTTGAATATCAAAGAACCGTCTGAACTAATTAAAAATATGTTTAGAAATATGAATATTAAAAACGATTAAAGCGGCTCATAACCGCCACTAACCAAAATGGCGGATTGAGAACTAACGGGGAAATCTCGTTTCAAAAATCTGTATATTCGTTTCGGAGATTACTTTCTCCGGAAGCCGCCACTTCGGTTAGCGGCCTAACGTTATCGGCAACTATACTCAAAAACTGTGAAACTATTCAACTTCTTAAAACGAACGCAAAAAACTGACCCATCACCAGAAAAGTCTTTAAGACGTTTGATTGATTATATGCCTGATTTTTATCAATCATATCAACAATTTGTTGATAGTGTCGACTTCTTAGAGCATAAAGAATGGGAACTTGCGCTTGACAGTTTAGTTGAACTTGCAGACGAAACAGGACACTATTTTGCTGAAGAATTTTGGATTGCTCTTGCAAACTCTGCTGATAAAATGAACTTGAAACATAAATCAAATTATTGTCGAAAGCAAATTGAACGAAATCTTGAAGACTTAAAAGCTAAAACACCATTTGGTTGGACAACAATAAAATTTGATGAAAACCATTTTCAACATCACATTTCAGAAAAACTGAAGGAAGAATGGGCAACTGAAAGACATAAGAAAGATAAGACAAATGATTTATTGACAATTGAAGGAGTGCATTTAAAATCCCATGGAAGAAGTGGATTTTTATACATTACAGAAGAAGGAAAAATAGCAGAAGTGGAATTTGAATTAGGTGTAAATGGACTAATTCTTTATTTCAACTCTTTAGAAAATTGGTCATTACCAAAGAAGCGAAAACTAACTACTGACGAAAAAAATAAGTTGAAAAACAGAATTGTTGATTGGGCAACAAAAACTAAAAATGCAATTGAATTTGATGACTACTAAAAGAGCTGCCGATAACAATCAGTTTTGCGTAATGCGGGGTGAAGAACAAGTCATTTGCATTTACACTATTGCGTGGCTTCGCCACCAAAATTTCTTTATGCAATAAAAAAAGGTATGGTAAACATTTTCTATCTTTAATAGAAGGTATTTGCGAAAGCAGAGATGTGGTGCTCATTCCGAGCCTTAGAAATTTAATCTATTTGCAATACCTGTCAGATGTACAGAATTGTCAGATATTCCCATGATAATGAAATTTCCAAAAATTTCAGCAAAATATCGAAAACAATGTTATGAAGTTTCGAAAGTGATTTCTTTAAAATGCTGTCAACAAAAGAAGCAAATGGACTTCGAAAGCAAAAAAGGCCAAATAGCTAGATTTTTGCATGACCTAGACGAATTTAGTATTATTGCTGGTATTATGAAAATAAATGGATAATGAATATGACTTTATTAATGAAGACATCGTAAGTTAAATCTGTACAATTATCGCCGATTAGCAAAGATTAATCTTTGCCAAGCTCATTTTCAAGCCAAAGCAGGATATAAGGTTAATACCACAAATCATTTATCACTATTTTAAAATCTATCAAAATGAAAAACTCAATTTTAGTAGCTTTTGGAACGCTAGAACACGGCTGGTTGCCTGTTAATTTTAAGTACACTGATTTCAATTTAAATTTTGATGCGTCCGATGGATTAAATGACCCGATAGAAGAACTCTATAATGTGATAACAAAACTGCAAAGCGAAGAGCGGAGTAGAGTTACTTTCTGGCTCGAACCAGGAGAATACTATTTTGATTTTGAAAGAAATGAGGAAAAATATACTTTAACGATTATTCAAGTAGGTAATCTTGACTATAAAAATTACGAACAAGCAATCATAACTACAATTACTGGAAATCGTACACAAATAATTGAACCATTTCAAACAGCCCTGAAGAAATTGCTCTCCACATCGTACGAGGAAATTCATTGGTCATATACGCTCGATAAAGCTAAATTTCCAAATCTGTAGCTTTCTCAAACCCGTTGAAAACAAATCAATTATTTAATTTATCTATCTTAAGCCAAAGAAATCAATCAACAACTATTTAATCATATAAATTTAAACTTAAACCATGACACCAAAATTTGAAGCAGGAATCAATATTGCCATCAAGATTCCAAAAAGCAAGTACGACAAAACAGTCGCTTTTTACAGAGATATTTTGAAGTTGGAAGTCGCAGAAAAGCCTATCAGCAATCCAACAGTTTCCAGAACACACGAAGTGAAATTCGGCAACAACATTATTTGGCTGGATTGCGTCGATAATTTCACGCATTCAGAAACTTGGTTGCAATTAACGGTGCCAAATATTGACGAAGCGACTGATTATTTACGGTCAAATGCTGTAGAAACATGTGATGAACTGGAAGAATTGCCTCAAAATATGCATTGGATTCAAGACCCAGCAGGAACGGTATTTAATCTTCAGGAAAGAAAAGATAAGTAAAGCTAAAACATCAGAACTTCTTAACTGTTCTTCATTTGAATTTCTTATTTTTAATCTGGCAGTAACAATCCTAAACAGCCAAGGAAGCGAGAAAAAATATGGACAGAAAGAAACAAGTATTTGAAATTATACGATTTACTGCTGATAAAAGACAGTACTATCCAGCTTCAATGGAACATGAAAGCTGGATGCCCGAAAATTATGTAAAGCACACGGAAATTGAAATTCCTTTAGGGCATTCTCGTTATGGAGGGCCTGTGGTGGATTTGCCTAATGGAGTCGAATATCCACAAGACTTACAGTTTGCAGGGCAACTCGATTTATCAAAATTTTCAGCATTTGACAAGTCTGGACTTTTGCCAAAAACAGGCCAGCTTATTTTCTTTGCTGATTTAATGGAAGAGAAAGGAAAAGTAATCTATGCGGATGTTCCAAATGAAAAATTAGTTAGAATTACCAGGGAGCATGAAGATAATTTTTATTCAGGTGTTTTAGTTGACCAAATAATTGCGGAGACAGAAACCTTGGAAGAACGTTTCAAAGAGCCTGAATATGATGACGAGGATGTAGACGAAGACGGGCAGGTGTGGGATTATTTTCTGGGTACTGAAAAGTCGAAAATATTCGGAATTTATACCCATTGCCAATACAGTCAGGAAGAGATTGAAGAAATTACGTTTTCGGATACTATCCTGCTTTTGCAGATTGGAGAAAATGGATTTAACGACGACGGCGTTTTTAGCGTTACAATTCCAAAGGAGGATTTGAAGAATTTAAATTTTGAGAATTGTAAATTTGAATGGGGGCAATCCTAAACGAGTAATTCAATCAAAACCTAAACTGTTCTTCAAAATAGACGTCGCACCATTTTATAAAGTGAACAAAATCAGATGAAAGAAATAAAGCATCAGCTCGTTGACACTAATTCAGAAAAGATAATCAATCTAACGCTAAGAAGTAAAACCCTGATTTCTGAAAGTGGAAAAATTGGCAAACTAAGAGCGAGCGAGAAGGAATTTTCAAGCAAAGAAGATGCGTTGAAAAACTTTTATAAGAAAGAGTGGGAAGCGTTGAAAGAAGGATTTGTCCTGAACAGTGAAAGCACGCAAGTGGGACAGCCTGTTTTGCACAAATTTATTGGCGGGGCTTATACCGGCGCATTATCGTTTGCGGGTTCTCCAGAAGGCGTGTTTGTTTATGAAGATAGGGTGGAAGATGACGAAATTACAGGTTTGCTTCAGCTCATTGATGGAGATGGAACTATTCTGAAAACAATAGAATTGCCGAAGCCCTTAGCTTGGGATATTGAATACCGAGAAAAGACGAATTCATTGCTTTTAGATATTGACCATTTCATTTATGAATTAACTATTGAGAATGGGAAAATCAATAATCTGGGGAAAGAAAAAAGCAGTATTGACAGTTTTGTTTCGGTAGCAGATGATAAATCAGCTTTCGCTACACTGAATCAATTAACGGTAATGGATAACCAAAATAAGGTGTTGCATTCAAAAGCCTATGAAGTAGAAATAGTAAAAGGCAGTTCTCCTTTCTGCGGGAAATTGTCCAAAGATGGCAAGTTGTTGGCATTTCATAACAAAGTTGGAGAAATTCAGATTATAGACGCAATAACTGGAGATATTCTGAATACGATTGTCGCTGATTTTCAACTGCTGAACCAACTTGAATTTGCTGATAATAACAAACTGCTAGTTGCCAGGGAACAATACGGAACTTGGGGAATGCACTACTTTGACCTTTCTACAAATAAAGAAATCCAGATTAAAGAATTGGAAATCCCGGAATATACAAAAGAGGTAAATGCTTTTTGCTTTAACAAAGACCAAACAAAATTAGTTCTTCTTCAGCGAGCAAATGCCCATGTATTCGATTTCAGCAATAAAAAACACGTGCATAGTTTTAAGATTGAACACCTTGTAAAAACCTGTAAAATCAAATTCGTGGGAAATCAGTTAGGAGCAAGAACCGACTACGGGTGTTTTAGCATATATAACGTCTAAAACTAAGCGCATAGCAACAAAGTATTGAATTTTTATACGACTTTATTGGTTGAAATAGACTTGAAAACAAGAATGGTAATTTGGACGCTTAACTATTGGAAGTCCAGACGGTATAACATCCTTAAATATGGAACTGGAATAGGATTGCACAAAGCTTCTTAAACTTTAGCTAAGGATGAAAGAATCAACGAAAGCAGAAAAAATACTCGCACAGATTAGCGTTCAGGGCACCAAACTTGGTGACCTAAGAAAAATTGCGAACGATATCAAGACAGACCATGCATTGGCAATGGAGCTTTGGTCATCTGGAGACTATTTAGCTCGTCAATTAGCGATTTTAATCATGGACAAAAAGCTTCTTTCTCAAGAAATCATAGACGAGCTTGAAAAAGATATTCGCCAGCATAGTGAAGACGAAAGGCTTCAGCTTATCGACTGGTTAATGGCAAACCAGCTTTCCAAAGACAAAAACACAATTGCATTAATGGAAAGTTGGGAAAGTAATCCATCAGCACTTTTAAGAAGACTATTTTGGTACCATCAAGCTCGACTGCGATGGGTCGGACAGACTCCACCTCCAAACACAGAAGAGTTGCTCTCCAAGATTGAAGATAGAATTGAAACAGAAGTTTCAGAAGTTCAATGGGCGATGAATTTTGCGACAGCTCAAATCGGAATTTTTCAAGAAAGCTACCGTTCGAGATGCATTAATTTGGGTGAGCGAACGGGACTTTACAAAGACGAAATCGTGGCGAAGAACTGTACGCCAAATTACTTACCGAAATTTATTGAAATACAGGTCGCTAAGCTAAAGAAGTAGAAAACGCCGGATAGTTGAAAAAATCAAATCCCTATTAGTGATAGTAAGCCGAATTCGATTTTTGATAAGTAATAAAACCTTAAATTAGAACAACCAAATTAAAATAATCATGAATTATTTGTCGATTGAACCGTTTATTCCGTCAGGAAAAGATTTTGAAAAATCAAAACAGCTATTTCAGGAACTTGGTTTTGTAATAGAATGGGATGGAGGAGAGCTTGTTGGTTTTCAGAATGGCAACTGCAAATTTATTCTACAGAAATACGACAATAAATCATTCGCCGAAAATTTGATGTTGTCAATTAAGGTGGCCGATATCAATGAATTTTGGAATGAAATAAGCAAAAAGAATCTTTCTGAAAAATTTGGCATTCCAGCCATCGGACAACCTATAGAACAGCCTTACGGAAAGGAAGTCAATATAATTGATATCGCAGGGGTTTGCTGGCATTTTATAGAAGAATTGCCGTGAAAAAATAGTTAACTAAAAGAAATGCTCAAGCAGATTCAATCCATTTCAGCTATTGCCCATAACGAAGCCTTATAATCTATTCCATGATTAAAAAGTTTCACAAATAAATTCCCTCGAGACATACTGTTGTCAAGTTCCATTGTTACTTTTTGAAAAAAATAGAATGAAAGCAAGATTTATCAAACCTTTTGACGGGCAACATTGTGAAACAACAGCAACTGGAACGCTATTGAAGAACATCGGGATTGAACTTTCTGAACCCCTATTATTTGGTTTGGGTCAAGGACTTGGTTTTATCTTTTGGAATATGAAAACAATGGATTTTCCATTCTTTGGAGGTAGAATAAAAACCGATTTGTTGACCGAAAACTTAGTTAAAAACCTCAATCTTGAGCTAACAGTCAACGAAACATCATCTAAACAGAAAGCCTGGGAAAATGTGAAACGATTAATTGACAATGACAAAGCTGTTGGATTAAAACTGGATTGTTATTATTTGGACTATTTCTCCAATCCATTTCATTTTGCAGGGCACTATGTTGCTATTTACGATTACGACGCGACTCATGCCTATCTGGTTGACACCAGACAGCAAGGAGGCAAAGTCAAAACCTCTCTGGAAAGTTTAGCACTGGCAAGGGCAGAGAAAGGCCCCATGTCTTCTAAGAATTTGTATTATACAATACAAGGGTCGCTTGATGATTATGATTTGAAAACCGCTTTGAAGACAGCAATCCGGAATAATGCGAAGGACTACCTGAGTCCAGCAATAAAAAATATAGGATACAAAGGGATTTTGAAGGCAAGTTCTGAAATCATTAAATGGTTTGAAACAAGCAAGAATGTAGAAGCTGAATTCAAGGCGTTGGCTAGTATTATGGAAAAAGGTGGTACGGGTGGCGCGCTGTTCAGGAATTTGTACCGAGATTTTTTGAAAGAATCTGATGGAATTCTCAAAATCGATTCCCTAAAGGAAGCGTATCTCGAATTTGCTGAACTTGCAAAGTTATGGACAGAAGTTTCCTGTCTATTTATGAAAGTAGGCGAAACAAAGGATAGGAAATATCTAGATGAGGCATCGCTAATTTTAAAAGAACTTTCTGAAAGGGAAAAGAGTGCGATGGAGAAATTATCTGAAATTTAATTTGCTCGACTCTAGCGTCATACTCATTGAGTTTTCAAATCTTTTAGAATATTTTTCTATCTGATTTGCAGTATCTTATCATCTAATTTATTTTTATTTAATATTTATTTATTGTTTATCAATAAATATTTACTGATATTTGTTTTGTGGATTTAAATTAGTAATCAATTATGGAAATCAAAATCACAACAAATCAAATTTTAAAAGTACTCTGCGTACTTTCTTGGGTTATTTTTATCGGCTTGTGCGTAGAAGCGGGAGCCCTTATTGTCAACACCGTTATTACGGTTTTTATAAATCCATCTGGCGTTCAGAATTTCTGGGAAGCATCTGATTATTTGTCAAATCTATATGCGCTGGATAAAGGTCATTTCTGCGTGTTGACATCGCTGATGATAATTGTATCGGTATTTAAAGCGCTGATGTTTTATGTAATTTTAAACATGTTTTACAACAAGAAATTAAACATCGCCCAGCCATTTAGCAATGAATTGGCCAAGTTCATTTTAAATCTTTTTTATCTGGCTTTAGGAATTGGTTTGTTCTCGCGTTACGCGATGAAATATGCGATTTGGCTACAGGAGCAAGGGGCAGGAATTGCTGATTTAGAATCTTTGGATATTGCAGGAGCGGACGTCTGGCTTTTTATGGCGGTAATCTTTTTCTTAATCGTACAACTGGTCAAAAAGGGAATTGAAATTCAGAATGAAAACGACTTAACCATATAGCCGATGCCGATAGTAGTGAATTTAGACGTAATGATGGCTAAGCGAAAAATGTCTTTAAACGAACTTTCAGAAAAAGTGGGTTTAACGCTTTCCAATCTTTCGATATTAAAAACAGGAAAGGCAAAAGCCATCCGATTCAGCACCTTGGAAGCAATATGCGATGCATTGGATTGTCAGCCGAGCGATATTTTGGAGTATGTGGAAGAGAATAAATAAGGCTATTCAAAAAAACTTTTAATTTTTAAAAAGAATTTAGACTTTTTTTCTATGCCAGTACCGAAGTTGTTTTGGCTAAAAGAATACCCATTCCGCTTACAGTTAACAACTAAAAATTATAGGCAACAAAAACAACAAGAATATGCTGCCAAATTCGCTTCGGAGCAAGGCGGAAATATAGCTGATGATGTAGAATTCTAAATTCCTTATTCCCCTTAAATCAAAGGGGGAATAATTTTTAGATATCGTAATTTTTTTAATTCTCACCACATTTTTGAATTTTGATTTTTTTCTGTGTCTTCCGTGCCTCCTCCGCGTATTCTGCGGTCTTCGTTTAAAGGTTGGACTCAGAGAAACACAGAGAAGGCACAGAGTTTCACTGAGCATAATACTTATTAAAACTAGTTTTTTATATAGTCTTTACTCGGAAAGCGTTTTTACTTTTCCTGCTGTCGTTTCGATTCTTACATATTGAAGGTTATACGCCAGAAATCTCCAAAACGTGCAGTTTATTCTAACTGCTATATGTTTTTTCAAAGTTTAATTGCCATATGACAACTTTTTAAAAGTGGAAATACAGTATGTTTGTTCCATTAGTCAACTTTTAGGGCTAATAACATACCAATTTGTCCAGCTCCTGATGCAAATTATATTTTTGGTTTTAACCTTCCTCTCGCTACTTTTAATCTATTGGGGAACTGGAAGCAATAAAAGGGTTTTGATTGTTTTAAGCTTTTGGCAACTTATTATTGGAACGCTTTCGTTTCTCACGGTTTTTGAAGAAAATCCAACAATGTTTCCGTTTTTTCTAATTTCAACTGCGTTGATAACATTCTTGCTTTTAAAAGGGCTAAAGAGAGAAAAATTGAATACAAATGCACTTCTATTCGTTCACGTTTTAAGAATACCAGTTGAGTTTGTTCTTCTTCAACTAAGCTTTCAAGGCAAGATTCCGACCTTAATGACTTTTCAAGGGTTCAATTTTGATATTTTGATTGGACTCTCTGCATTAATTATTATGGGCTATCAGCAAATTTTAAAGCGAAAAATCAGCCCAAAATTTCTTGTTGCTTGGAATATTGCAGGAATAGTTTTTTTGCTAATAATTGTTTCTTTAGCAATCCTATCTTCGCCATTGCCCATTCAGCTACTTGCTTTCAGCCAACCCAATGTTGCTTTATTGGAATTTCCATATTCTTTCTTGCCGACCTGCATAGTTCCCATAGTTTTTATGTCGCATTTTTTGTTGATTAAGCAATCGAAAAAAGAAAACGTTTCTTTCTAATTTTGAAAGAGTGAAATGACTCCAGCTATTTTCACCTATTATTTTAGCCAATAGAATTTTACTCGTTCTTTTTGTTAATTTATACTGCCAGTGTCATTATCTCGCAGATGCGAAATCTATAGGAGTTCATCATTCCAAATAATTCTAACTTAGCTAAGCTAATAAAACATTTAGCATAAGAAATCAGAAGATGGAAGTCAATTTGAATGAAATAGTCGAACGCTCATTAGCGATTCGCAAACGATACCACGAACTAGAAATGCAGAGCAATGGAAAGGAGTGGACTTTGGAACAAGATGCTTTAGCCTATTTAACCGATGCAGGCCTGATTGGGAGAGATGTGATGTCGTTTGAAAAAACTTGGTCTAAATCTAACGCCCAAGATGAGTTGGAGCATAAATTAGGTGAGAATATATGGTGGTTAATTATCCTGGCAGAAAGAACAGGTTTAGATATCAATTCGGCCGTAGAAAAGTTTTTGACGAAAACCGAAAAGCTCATTGGAGTTAAATAATTGCTGCATTTTACAGCATCTAACCAACAATGGCACAATTGTGGCGGAGACTTAAGCCAAGCAATAAAAATCATTTGTAAAAAAGTGTTTTTTATATCAGAAAGATTGTTTATCTTTGCACCTCGTTTGTGCTCAATTTGAGTGTAAACGAGAAATAAATGTTACGTTTTTAGCTTCCAACTTACTAACAGACATTTAACACAATTAAATTCAAAACAAAATGGCAAAAGACGTCAGTGCGTTAGTAAAATTACAAGTAAAGGGTGGCGCAGCCAATCCGTCTCCTCCAGTAGGACCTGCATTAGGTGCTAAAGGTGTGAACATCATGGATTTCTGTAAGCAATTCAATGCTCGTACGCAAGACAAACCAGGTAAAGTATTGCCTGTTGTCATTACAGTTTACAGCGACAAATCTTTTGATTTTATCATCAAAACTCCTCCGGTAGCTATCCAGTTAAAAGAAGCTACAGGTTTAAAGAGTGGATCAGGTGAGCCTAACCGCAAAAAAGTAGCTTCGGTTACTTGGGAGCAAGTTCAAACGATCGCGCAAGATAAAATGGAGGATTTAAATGCGTTTACTGTAGAAGCTGCTATGAGAATGGTAGCTGGGACAGCGCGCAGTATGGGGATTACCGTATCGGGTAATGCTCCTTGGAACAATTAATTAACGAAATCAGTTTAAGAAAGTGGCTAGATTAACAAAAAATCAAAAAGCGGCACTATCCAAAATTGAAGCTGGTAAAGCGTATTCTTTACAAGAAGCAGCAGCTTTAGTGAAAGATATATCATTAGCCAAATTTGACGCTTCTGTGGATATCGACGTTCGTTTGGGCGTAGATCCTCGTAAAGCAAATCAAATGGTTCGTGGTATCGCGACATTACCTCACGGAACGGGTAAGACTGTTCGTGTTTTAGTTTTATGTACTCCTGATAAGGAAGAAGAAGCTAAAGCGGCAGGCGCCGATTACGTAGGTCTTGATGAATACATCAGCAAGATTGAAGGCGGTTGGACTGACGTTGATATCATTATTACAATGCCTAGTGTGATGGCAAAAGTAGGTAAATTGGGTCGTATTTTAGGTCCAAGAAACTTAATGCCAAATCCTAAGACAGGTACAGTAACTACAGAAGTAGGTAAAGCTGTAACTGACGTTAAAGGCGGTAAGATCGATTTCAAAGTTGACAAAACAGGTATTATCCATACTTCAGTTGGTAAAGTGTCATTCTCTTCTGAGAAGATTTATGAAAACGCATTAGAGGTATTACAAACTATCTCGCGTCTTAAACCTTCAGCAGCTAAGGGAACGTACTTCAAAAGTATCCATATCTCTTCAACTATGAGTCCTGGGATTCATATTGAAACTAAATCAGTAGCAGGAATTTAATCATGAGAAAAGAAGAAAAACAAGAAATTGTTCAAGCTTTGGCCGAACAGATTAAATCTTACGGTAATTTTTACATTACAGATACTGCTGATTTATCTGTTGTTAAAGTAAATAACATTCGTCGCAAATGTTTCGAAGCAGGCATTGTTGTTCAAGTGGTGAAAAATACCTTGATCAAAAAAGCATTAATCGAAGCAGGTGTAGATTCTGAAGAATTAGTTGGCGTGTTGAAAGGCGCATCTACCATGATGTTTGCTGAATCAGCAACAGCTCCAGCTAAATTAATTAAGCAATTGCGCAGAGAAGGTGATAAACCTAAAATCAAAGCTGCTTATATTCAAGAAACTGCTTTTGTAGGTGATGATCAATTGAATGCTTTAGTTAGTCTTAAATCTAAAGACGAGCTTATCGCGGACGTTATCGCATTACTACAATCTCCAGCGAAAAATGTTATCTCTGCTCTACAATCAGGCGGGAATACGATATCTGGATTAGTAAAAGCTTTAGAACAAAGAGGTTAACGATCCTTCTAAGGAAAAAAATCGTTGCAATTAATTAACAATATTTAAAAAGTAAATTCAAAAACAAAATAAAATGGCAGATTTAAAACAACTTGCTGAACAGTTAGTTAACTTAACAGTAAAAGAAGTTAAAGAATTAGCTGATATCTTAAAAGATGAGTATGGTATCGAGCCTGCTGCTGCTGCTGTTGCAGTTGCTGCTGCTCCTGCTGAAGGTGGTGCTGCTGCTGCAGAAGAGAAAACTTCATTTGATGTGATCTTGAAAGAAGCTGGTGGTTCTAAATTAGCAGTAGTTAAATTGGTAAAAGATTTAGCTGGTCTAGGCTTAAAAGAAGCTAAAGATTTAGTTGATGGTGCTCCTAAAGAGTTAAAAACTGGTGTTTCTAAAGACGAAGCAGAAGCTTTGAAAAAACAATTAGAAGAAGCAGGAGCTGTTGTTGAGATTAAGTAATCTCTACATAGCAAAGTACCTTTAATGGTTTAGACTCTGATAAAACATCAGAGTCTATTCCTGTTTATAATATTACAAATCAATTGTAGGTATGCTGGCCTACAATTCTGAAACAATAGCAGCATAGTTAGCTCAGTTTTTTTAAACTAAAATCTTATTCCCTTGGCAAACAATAATATGCAAAAAGAAAGAGTAAATTTTGCTACAAGTAAAAAGGTTATTGATTATCCTGATTTCTTGGACGTACAATTAGAGTCTTTCAAGGAGTTTTTTCAATTAGAAACTACTTCTGACAACCGCCATCAGGAAGGGCTGTACAAGGTTTTCGCTGAAAACTTCCCTATTTCTGATTCGAGAAACATTTTTGTGCTTGAGTTTTTGGATTATTTTATTGATCCACCACGTTACGACATTCAAGAATGTATTGAGCGTGGATTGACTTATAGCGTTCCTTTAAAGGCAAAATTGAAGTTATCTTGTAATGATGAAGAACACGAAGATTTCGAAACGATCGTACAAGATGTGTATTTGGGAACTATCCCGTACATGACTCCTAAAGGTACTTTTGTGATCAATGGCGCTGAACGCGTTATCGTTTCACAGCTTCACCGTTCTCCTGGCGTTTTCTTTGGTCAGAGTAGACACACAAATGGTACAAAACTTTATTCTGCTAGGGTAATTCCTTTTAAAGGATCTTGGATCGAATTTGCAACTGACGTAAACAACGTCATGTATGCATATATCGACCGTAAAAAGAAATTCCCAGTAACAACTTTACTTCGTGCAATTGGTTTTGATTCTGATAAAGATATCTTACAATTATTCGATTTAGCTGATGAAGTTAAAGTAAGTAAATCTGGTTTAAAGAAATACGTTGGTCGTCGTTTAGCGGCTAGGGTATTGAAAAAATGGGTAGAAGATTTCGTTGATGAAGATACTGGTGAAGTAGTTTCCATCGATAGAAATGAAATTATCCTTGAACGTGAAACTGTCTTGGAAGAAGATCACATTGACTTGATCTTGGATGCTGGAGTGAAATCAATCATTTTGGCAAAAGAAGATGCATCAAACAATGCAGATTATTCCATCATATATAATACATTACAGAAAGATACGTCCAACTCTGAAAAAGAAGCGGTAGAACACATCTATCGTCAATTGCGTAACGCTGAACCACCTGATGAGGAAACTGCTCGTGGTATCATCGATCGTTTATTCTTCTCAGATAAAAGATATGATTTGGGAGATGTTGGTCGTTACCGCATTAACCGCAAATTACAATTAGGAACTGATGCTGACACGAAAGTTTTAACTCGTGAAGACATCATTGCGATTGTAAAATATTTGATCAACTTAATCAATTCAAAAGCTGAAGTGGATGATATTGACCACTTATCGAATCGTCGTGTACGTACGGTAGGAGAGCAATTGTACGCTCAATTTGGTGTTGGTTTAGCACGTATGGCTAGAACAATCCGTGAGCGTATGAACATTCGTGACAACGAAGTTTTCACTCCAACGGATTTGATCAATGCACGTACATTATCGTCGGTAATTAATTCATTCTTCGGAACGAATCAGTTGTCTCAATTTATGGATCAAACGAATCCATTGGCGGAGATTACGCACAAACGTCGTTTGTCAGCTTTAGGTCCAGGTGGTTTATCACGTGAGCGCGCTGGTTTCGAGGTTCGTGACGTTCACTACACGCACTATGGCCGTTTGTGTACGATTGAGACTCCAGAGGGACCAAACATCGGTTTGATTTCTTCTTTATCTGTTCACGCGAAAATCAATAACTTAGGTTTTATTGAAACACCTTACCGTATCGTTAGAGATGGTAAAGTTGTGGTAAATGAGCCAGTTGTTTATTTATCTGCTGAAGACGAGGATGATAAAACAATCGCTCAGGCGAATGCTTTGTATGATGATAAAGGAAACTTTACAGATGCAAAAGTTAAAGCAAGATATGAAGGTGACTTCCCGGTAATTGAGCCAGAGAAGTTAGATTATATGGACGTTGCGCCAAATCAGATTACATCAATCGCTGCATCATTGATTCCTTTCTTGGAGCATGATGATGCCAACCGTGCGTTGATGGGATCGAACATGCAACGTCAAGCAGTTCCATTATTACGTCCACAAGCGCCAATCGTTGGTACAGGTTTAGAGGCTCGCGTAGCTTCCGATTCACGTACGTTGATTAACGCAGAAGGAAATGGAGTTGTTGAATATGTTGATGCGCAAGAAATCAAAATCCGTTACGAGCGTTCAGAAGATGAGCGTTTAGTATCGTTTGATGACGACGTAAAAACATACCGCTTGACGAAGTTCAAAAAAACCAACCAGAATACATGTATCAACTTAAAACCTATCGTTACGAAAGGTGAAAAAGTTACTAAAGGTCAGGTATTGTGTGAAGGTTATGCAACAGAAGATGGCGAATTGGCATTAGGCCGTAACTTAAAAGTAGCGTTCATGCCTTGGCAAGGATATAACTTTGAGGATGCGATCGTAATTTCTGAGCGTGTTGTTTCACAAGATATTTTCACTTCTCTTCACATTGAAGAATTTGAATTGGAAGTTCGTGATACAAAACGTGGTGAAGAAGAGTTAACTGCAGATATTCCAAATGTTTCTGAAGAAGCAACGCGTGATTTAGATGAAAATGGAATTATCCGTGTTGGTGCTGAAGTAAGCGAAGGTGATATCTTGATCGGTAAAATTACACCAAAAGGTGAATCTGATCCTTCTCCAGAAGAGAAATTATTACGTGCGATCTTTGGTGACAAAGCTGGTGACGTAAAAGATGCTTCATTGAAAACTCCACCTTCAATCAAAGGTGTTGTTATCGATACGAAATTATTTTCTCGTGCGAAAAAAATGTCTAAAGAAGTCGAAAGAAAAGCTTTAGATAAGTTGGAAGTTTCTCATAACAAAGCTGTTAAAGACTTAAAAGAGAGATTGGTTGAGAAGTTGTTTTCTATCGTAAATGGTAAAACAAGTCAAGGTGTTTATACCGTTTATAAAGAGTTATTGGTAGCGAAAGGTGCTAAATTCACTCAAAAAATCTTAACTGATTTGGATTATTCACACGTAAATCCAACAAAATGGACTACGGATGAAGATAAAAACGACATGATCAAATCTGCTCTTCACTTCTATAACATCAAGTTGAACGAAGAGTTAGGAGCTTTCAAACGCGATAAATTTGCGATTTCAGTAGGTGATGAATTGCCATCAGGAATTGTTCAAATGGCGAAAGTTTATGTAGCGAAAAAACGTAAACTGAAAGTAGGAGATAAGATGGCTGGCCGTCACGGTAATAAAGGTATTGTTGCGCGTATTGTACGTGATGAAGACATGCCTTTCTTAGAAGACGGAACTCCAGTGGATATCGTATTGAATCCTTTAGGTGTACCTTCTCGTATGAACTTAGGTCAGATCTATGAAACTGTTTTAGGATGGGCTGGACAAAAATTAGGTGTTAAGTTCGCTACGCCGATTTTTGATGGTGCTGAAAAAGAAGAAGTTGAAGAATGGGTAGCTAAAGCAGGATTGCCTGCATCAGGCCGTACGTATTTATACAACGGATTGACAGGAGATCGTTTTGACCAACCAACTACAGTAGGTGTGATTTACATGTTGAAATTAGGTCACATGGTAGATGATAAAATGCACGCGCGTTCGATCGGACCATACTCATTGATTACACAACAGCCATTGGGTGGTAAAGCTCAGTTCGGTGGTCAGCGTTTTGGTGAGATGGAGGTTTGGGCATTAGAGGCATTTGGTGCATCGAATATCCTACAAGAAATCTTAACTGTGAAATCGGATGATGTTGTCGGAAGAGCGAAAACTTACGAAGCAATCGTTAAAGGTAATAACTTACCAACACCATCTGTTCCTGAATCATTCAATGTATTAGTACATGAGTTACGTGGTTTAGGTCTTGATATCACTTTAGATTAATAAAGCATACAAGTTTGGAGGATGGCAACATCTTCCAAACTAATCTATACAGCATTAAATTTGATCGTATGTCTTACAAAAAAGATAACAAAATAAAAAGCAATTTTACATCCATCACCATTAGCTTGGCGTCGCCTGAAACTATTCTTGAGCGTTCAAGTGGTGAAGTTGTAAAACCGGAAACAATCAATTACCGTACGTACAAACCAGAACGTGACGGTTTATTTTGTGAACGTATTTTCGGTCCGGTAAAAGATTATGAATGTCACTGTGGTAAATACAAACGTATCCGTTATAAAGGAATCGTGTGTGACCGTTGTGGTGTTGAGGTAACTGAGAAGAAAGTACGTCGTGAGCGTATGGGACACATCTCTTTGGTGGTTCCTGTTGCGCACATTTGGTACTTCCGTTCTTTACCTAATAAAATTGGTTACTTATTGGGCTTACCAACGAAACGTTTGGATATGATTATCTATTACGAGCGTTATGTGGTTATCCAATCAGGTATCAAACAAGAGGATGGTATAAACTACATGGACTTCTTGACTGAAGAAGAATATTTAGATATTTTAGATACTTTACCAAAAGAAAATCAATATTTAGACGATAATGATCCTCAAAAATTCATCGCTAAGATGGGTGCTGAGGCATTAGAAGAATTATTGAAACGCATCGATTTAGATCAGTTGTCATACGATTTACGTCATCAAGCTGCGAATGAAACTTCTCAACAACGTAAAAATGAGGCTTTAAAGCGTCTTCACGTTGTAGAAGCTTTCCGTGGTTCAAGAGACCGTA
Organism: Sphingobacterium hungaricum; assembly: GCF_015210005.1. GTDB lineage: Bacteria > Bacteroidota > Bacteroidia > Sphingobacteriales > Sphingobacteriaceae > Sphingobacterium > Sphingobacterium hungaricum. The sequence goes on along the minus strand of NZ_MU158698.1, from coordinate 818,687 downwards.
TCGAAAATCGCCCAGAATGGATGATCGTGAAAATCGTTCCAATCATTCCACCAGAGTTACGTCCTTTAGTTCCTTTGGATGGTGGTCGTTTTGCAACGTCCGATTTGAATGATTTATACCGTCGTGTGATTATTCGTAACAACCGTTTGAAACGTTTGATCGAAATCAAAGCTCCAGAAGTAATTTTACGTAACGAAAAACGTATGCTTCAAGAAGCTGTCGATTCATTATTCGATAACTCACGTAAAGTGAACGCAGTGAAAACTGAAGGTAACCGTGCGTTGAAATCATTATCGGATATCTTAAAAGGTAAACAAGGTCGTTTCCGTCAAAACTTATTAGGTAAACGTGTGGATTATTCTGCTCGTTCGGTAATTGTTGTAGGTCCTAACCTTAAATTACATGAATGTGGTTTACCAAAAGATATGGCAGCGGAATTATACAAACCGTTTATCATTCGCAAAATGATCGAACGCGGAATTGTTAAAACCGTAAAATCTGCTAAGAAAATCGTAGATCGTAAAGATCCAGTTGTTTGGGATATTTTGGAGAATGTATTGAAAGGTCACCCAGTTTTATTAAACCGTGCACCTACATTACACCGTTTAGGTATCCAGGCTTTCCAACCTACTTTGGTTGAAGGTAAAGCGATCCAATTACACCCATTAGTGTGTACAGCGTTCAACGCCGATTTTGATGGTGACCAGATGGCCGTGCATTTACCGTTAGGAAATGCTGCAATTTTGGAAGCCCAAATTTTAATGTTGGCGTCTCACAATATCTTGAATCCAGCTAACGGTTCGCCGGTAACTGTACCATCTCAGGATATGGTTTTGGGTCTTTATTACATTACGAAAGGTCGTAAAACGGATAAAGATCGCAAGATGAAAGGTGAGGGATCTATTTTCTACTCTGCTGAAGAAGTAATTATCGCTTTGAATGAGCAGCAAGTAGATCTTCACTCGTTCATTAAAGTGAAAGCTATCGTTAAAGTAAAAGAAGAAGTATTTGAAGAACAATTGATTGACACGACTGTTGGCCGTGTAATCTTTAACCAAGTTGTTCCTGAAGAAGTTGGTTACATCAACGAATTGTTGACTAAGAAATCATTGCGTAACATCATTGGAGAAATCGTGAAGAACACGGGTATGGCTCGTGCTGCGAAATTCTTGGATGATATGAAAGAATTAGGTTTCCAAACAGCATTCAAAGGTGGTCTATCATTTAATCTTCAAGATTTAAATATTCCGGATTCGAAAGCTCAACTGATTGATCTTGCGACGAAAGAAGTTGAAGAAGTAATGGGTAACTACAACATGGGTTTCATTACGAACAACGAGCGTTACAATCAGATCATCGATATTTGGACACGTATCAACAATAGATTGACTGCGAATGTAATGGATATTTTATCCAACGATAACCAAGGATTTAACTCAGTATACATGATGTTGGATTCTGGAGCTCGTGGTTCGAAAGAGCAGATTCGTCAGTTATGTGGTATGCGTGGTTTGATGGCTAAGCCTCAAAAATCTGGTTCATCAGGTGGTGAGATTATCGAAAACCCGATTTTATCTAACTTTAAAGAAGGATTATCGGTATTAGAATACTTTATCTCAACTCACGGTGCGCGTAAAGGTCTTGCGGATACGGCGTTAAAAACAGCGGATGCTGGATATTTAACTCGTCGTTTGCATGACGTTGCACAAGATATGATCGTCGTTGATTTTGACTGTGGAGGTTTACGCGGAATTTATACAACAGCATTAAAAGATAATGATGATGTTGTTGAACCATTATTCGATCGTATTTTAGGTCGTACACCATTAAATGATGTTTATCATCCAGAAACGAATGAATTAATCGTTGCTGCAAATGATGACATCACAGAGGAAGTTGCTCAATTAATTGATGAAGCTGGAATCGAAGGTGTCGACATTCGTTCGGTATTAACTTGTGAATCTAAACGCGGAGTTTGTGCATGCTGTTATGGACGTAACTTAGCGTCTGGTAAACGTGTTCAATTAGGTGAAGCTGTCGGAGTTATTGCAGCGCAGTCAATCGGTGAGCCAGGTACACAGTTAACACTTCGTACATTCCACGTGGGTGGTACGGCTTCAAACATTGCGGCAGAATCTGCTGTAATCGCGAAGTACGAAGGTAAAATTGAATTTGAAAATGTACGTACGGTTGAGAAAGAAGGCGAAAACGGAAAATACCAAATCGTTCTTGGACGTTCAGGTGAGATTCGTATCGTTAACGAAGACCGTAAAGTATTATATACACAAATTATCCCTTATGGATCGAATCTATTCGTAAGAGAAGGCGATAAAGTGGAGAAAGGCCAACGTTTAGTTGATTGGGATCCATACAATGCGGTAATTATTTCAGAATTTGCTGGTAAGATTGATTTTGATGCAATCATCGAAGGTGTAACTTTCCGTGAAGAGTCAGATGAGCAAACTGGTCACAAAGAAAAAGTAATTATTGAAACGCGTGATAAAACTAAAAATCCAATGATCAAAGTATTGGATAATAAAGGTGAAGTCATTCGTTCGTACAACATTCCGGTAGGAGCTCACGTTTCTGTTCAAGATGGTGCTAAAGTTAAAGAAGGCGCTATTTTGGTTAAGATTCCTCGTTCTACTGGTAAAACGCGAGATATTACAGGTGGTTTGCCACGTGTAACGGAATTATTCGAAGCGCGTAACCCATCGAACCCAGCTGTTGTTACAGAGATTGATGGTGTTGTAACATTAGGCGGTGTGAAACGTGGTAATCGTGAGATTTCAATCGAATCTCGTGATGGTCAAATTAAGAAATACTTAGTTCCATTGTCGAAACACATTTTGGTTCAGGATAATGACTTTGTTAAAGCGGGTATGCCATTGTCAGATGGTTCTATTTCGCCAGCAGATATTTTATCAATCAAAGGCCCTGCGGCTGTTCAAGAGTATATCGTAAATGGTATTCAAGAGGTTTACCGCCTTCAAGGTGTGAAAATCAATGATAAGCATTTCGAAACGATTGTTCACCAAATGATGCAAAAAGTAAACATCGAAGATCCAGGAGATACACGTTTCTTAGAAAAAGAAGCCGTTAACAAATGGGATTTCATGGAAGAAAATGATTCATTGTACGACAAAAAAGTTGTTGTTGAATCAGGAGATTCTAAAACGTTGCGTCCAGGTCAGATCGTGAATATGCGTAAACTACGTGAAGAAAACTCAAGCTTGAAACGTCAGGATATGAAATTAGTGGAAGTGCGTGATGCAATTCCTGCGACTTCAAGTCCATTGTTGCAAGGTATCACAAGAGCTTCATTAGGTACGAAATCATTTATCTCAGCAGCGTCGTTCCAGGAAACTACGAAAGTATTGAACGAGGCAGCAATCGCTGGTAAACGTGATAATCTATTAGGATTAAAAGAAAACGTAATTGTTGGTCACTTGATTCCTTCAGGTACTGGTTTACGTGCTTATAGCAATATTATCGTTGGTTCTCGTGAAGAATACGATCAATTGTTAGCTTCGAAAGAAGAAGATTAATCTTAAGCTTTTTAATAACATACCAAAGGCCCGCAATTTTTTGCGGGTCTTTTTTTTGACGATTTATTTGAGTCGATTGGCTGTTTTGTTTTCCAATAAAGATTTCATTTGCGTAATGGAGACTTTATTGAGTTGAACGAGTCGTTCGCTCTGTGAAAGTCCTTGCTCGATTAATAAGGCATTGATGCTTTCAATGTTACTCAACACCACCAATTGTTCTAATGTGGCATAATCTCGAATGTTTCCAGTGCTGTTTGGATTTTCATCTCTCCATTGTTTGGCTGTAATACCAAAAAGTGCGACATTCAGCAAATCTGCTTCATGTGCATACACAAAATTCGCCTGTTGTTTAGTAACTTCTTTCGGAATGAGGTTTACCTTGATTGCGTCCGTATGGATGTGGTAGTTGATTTTGGAAATAGTACGCTGTAAATTCCAATCTAATAAGTGTCGATTATTTTCATCTTCTTTAAGACGCTGAAACTCTTTAATAACATAGAGTTTGAATTCAATCGAAATCCAAGACGCAAATTCTAAGGCAATATCTTTATGCGCAAATGTTCCTCCATATCGACCAGATTTTGAAACAATGCCGATAGCATTGGTCTTTTCTATCCATCTCTTTGGAGTCATTACGAAGCTGTTTAGTCCAGCCTCTTTTCTAAACCCCTCGAATTCGAGGGGTTTAAACTCTAAATTGTAAATTGATTCCCAGAATCCCAACAATTCAATCGTATTCCTATTTCTCATCCAGTTTTGAATGATAATATCGGTATGATTGGAGTCTTTATATCGTGCAATATCAGTTAAGGAGATATAATCTTCTCTATGATACTCCAACAGAACAATATTTATTCCCTTAACCTGTATGTTTTTGCTTTTGACCATAATCGTTAATTAGCATAATTTTAAGGTATTTATCTAAAAAACGTAAATGGAATTTCTTTATTGTGATTTCTAAATCAAAGAGTTAAAAGAAATTTTTATTTTGGCAACCAAGAAAATAATAGCTTGACATTTGCTTCTAGCCAGTCATAATCTTCAGCATATTCTGGCTTTTGAAATAATTTAGAACCAAGACCAACCGAAAACACACCGGCTTCGAACCAGTTCTTAATGTTATTTGCTTCTACATCCACGCCTCCAGTTGGCATAAATTTCACGTTAGGGAAAAGCGGTTTTATGGCTTTCAAAAATTTGGGACCTAAGGTGTCTCCTGGGAACAGTTTTACTAAAGGAACATGCAGCTGTTCTGCCTTTGCAATTTCTGTTGGTGTCATGCAACCAGGAATCCAAAGTATATTTTTTTCAACGGTAATAGAAGCTATTTCTTCATTCAGAATTGGGCTAACAATAAATTCAGCTCCTAACTCGATAAATTCGCCAGCTTGCTGTGCAGTTTTGATAGTTCCTATACCCAGCTTTAAATCTGGGAAAAATTCATTTTTATAGTGAATCAATGCTTTAAAATTTTCCTTTGCTTCGCTTCCTCGATTCACAAATTCGAATACTCGAATGCCACCATTGTAGCAGGCTTTAAGAACATCTTTGCATTTTTGCACATCATCATCGTAAAAAACGGGAATGATTGGATATTGTTCAATTTTGTCTAATACTTCTTTCATGTTCTTAATTAATAGTTACCGTTTCCAAAATCACCTTCGACAAATAATTTTTCAAAACCTGCCGAAACAGCAATATCGATAATTTCCTGAGGGTTTTTAGCTAATCGAATGGCATGAATTAAACCCGCCATAAATGCATCTCCGCTTCCTATGCGATCGACGACCTCATTGGTCTCGCGAATGGCAGCATGTGTATGGGTTGAGCCGGTATGATAGGTTCCGTAAAATAAATTATGATTTGGAGAATCCATAAACCGAAACGTGTTTGCAATGTGTCTGCACCTTGGGAATGCAGTAAATATTTCTTTAGCAGATTTTTCCGCAAATGAAATATAGTTTTCTGATGATGTGTTTCGATCAAAAGACTCATCAATGGATGTGCCCAGCATTTTATTCGACGCCCAAATATTTCCCATGATCAAGTCGCAATATTGGACAAGTTTTGGCATTACCTCAATTGGCTCTTTACTATATTGCCAAAGCCTGTTTCTATAATTTAAATCAACCGATATAAAAATGGATCTTTTAGAAGCTTCGCTCAATACGATACCCATCAAATCCGCCAATTCTGGATTTAATGCTGGAGTTAAAGCTGTCCAGTGTAGCCAGTCCACATTTTCAAATAATTCCTCAAAATCTATATCGTCAATTTTCAATTGACTGAAACTGCTATATTTTCGGTCATAGATTACTTCTCCTTTGCTTAATCCATTTGCTGAAAGCAAAATATAAGATCCAATGCGGTCACCTTGCCATTTTACTTTAGAAACATCAACATCCCAATTTTTAACATACGCAATGGCCTGATTGGCTAGCTCATTCTTAGGGACTGCGGTGAACAGAGCTGATTCGGTTCCCATTTTGGAAAGATTCACGGCAACATTCGTTTCTGAACCGCCGGGATAGATTTTCAATTTGTTGTTTGGTGAAGAAAAAAAATCTGCCGACAACGCTTGCTGTCGAATCAAGACCTCCCCGAAACACAATACTTTTTTCATAAAAAAGGAATAGAATATTTAGCTAAAATACTATTAAAAGCTAGTTTATTAATCCAATAACTCAAAATTTAACGCAAACGGTTTCGTTAATAAAAGTCTGTAAATGCTTTATTTTCTGTTATTAATTTGATAATATTGATTTCGATAAATTATAAACACGAACAAATCAAATGGGTATTCTTGAAAAATTTTCCTTAAACGGGAAAGTTATTGTTGTGACAGGAGGGACTGGAATTCTGGGGAAATCTTTTGTCAAAGCGCTTGCCGAAGCAGGTGCGAAAATATGTATAATCGGCCGCAGTCAAGAAAAAGCGGACGAGCGCGTTAAGCTTGTTGAAACTTTAGGAGGGACGGCTATCGCTGTGGTTGCAGATGTGTTGAATGAAGAAGAAGTAGTTGCAGCAAAAAATCTGATTTTAGAAAAATGGGGTACAATAGATGGTTTAGTGAATGCCGCAGGCGGAAATATTCCTGGTGCAACGATTGGACCTGACCAAAATCTTTTTGACTCTAACGTACAAGATACGATTAAAGCAATCGAACTTAATTTATATGGTACTATTATTCCAACGCATGTTTTTGGGCGTGTTATCGCTGAAAAGGGTCGTGGAAGCATCATTAATATTTCCTCTTTGGCTGCTAGCCGGCCATTGACCAGAGTGTTAGGCTACACAGTCGCTAAGCATGGAATTGACGGCTTTACAAAATGGATGGCTACCGAATTGGCTTTGCGTTACGGAGATAAAGTACGTGTCAATGCTATTGCGCCTGGTGTATTTCTAACAGATCAAAATCGTGCATTGCTAACCCGTGAAGATGGATCATATACAGAACGAGCACAAAAATTTATCAATGGAACTCCGTATTCTCGATTAGGCGATCCTTCAGAATTAGAAGGTACTCTAATTTATTTATTAAGCGATGCTTCAGCATTTGTTTCCGGAGAAACGGTATTTGTGGATGGTGGTTTTAATTCTTGGTCAGGAGTTTAGATTAGAAGAAAATGGATAAAAAATTCCTAGAACAAACATGGCGCTGGTACGGACCTCAAGATTCAGTTAGTTTACAGGATGTTAAACAGGCTGGAGCGACAGGGATAGTGACAGCTCTTCACCATGTTCCACATGGCGAAGTTTGGCCTGTTGAAGATATACAAGAACGCAAACGAATTATCGAAGATTCAGGATTGGTTTGGTCAGTCGTAGAAAGCGTACCGGTTCATGAAGCGATCAAAACTAAATCCGCTGACGCAGATAAGTACATTCAAAATTATAGACAGAGCTTGATCAATTTGGCTTCTTGCGGTATTTATACAGTCTGCTATAATTTTATGCCTGTATTAGATTGGACAAGAACCCAGTTGGAGTTGGTTATGTCGGACGGTTCCAAAGCATTGTATTTTGATTGGATCGACTTAGCGATATTTGATATCTACATTTTACAGCGGAGGAATGCAATTGATGATTATGACCTTTCTATTCAAGATCAAGCCGCTGAGAAGTATTCGCTAATGAATAAATCTGATTTAGTAGACCTGCAGAACAATGTTTTGATGGGGATTCCAGGGGAGGGAGATATCTCCATTGACCAGTTGAATGACAGTATTTCCATCTATTCTGAAATTGGCTTCGATGGACTGCGGAATAATTTGGTTTATTTTTTAAATGAAATTGCTGCTGTTTGTCAGGTGAATAAAATCAATATGACTATTCATCCAGATGATCCTCCATATCCGATTTTGGGGCTTCCAAGAATTGCTAGCAACTTCAATGATTTTGATTACATACTTTCTTCAGTCGATCAGCCTTTTAACGGTATTTGTTTTTGTACAGGCTCTTTAGGCGCTGGGCCGAATAATGATTTGTTGCAAATTTTCAATCGAGTTAAGGAGCGTGTATATTTTGCGCATTTGCGCAATGTTAAAAAAGATCCTATCGGAAGTTTTTATGAGGCCGACCACTTAGACGGGGATGTGGATATGGCATCGATTATGGATGCCCTGACTCAGGAAAATCAAAAGAGAAATACAGCAATCCCATTTCGTCCGGATCACGGGCATCAAATGTTGGATGATTTACATAAAACAACCAATCCTGGTTATTCAGCAATCGGCCGATTACGGGGCTTAGCCGAGCTGAGAGGATTGGAATTAGGTATTCTACGATCAATTAAGTAAACACAATTATGAAAAAACATATCGGTAATTATCGCTGGACAATTTGCGCGTTGCTATTCTTTGCAACAACCATTAATTACCTAGATCGACAAGTATTGAGCTTGCTCCATCCAACTTTAGAAGAAGAATTCGGATGGACGAAAACAGATTATGCAAACATCACAGCAACTTTTCAATTTGCTTATGCTTTGTCTATGTTGTTTGCGGGACGATTTATTGATCGATTGGGTACAAAAAAAGGGTTTACTTGGGCCATTATTATTTGGTCTATCGGCGCAATCATTCATGCCTACGCTGTTGAGATGGGGACTTTTACAACAACGGTTTTAGGTGTTATTGGAATCAGCGGATTATCGGTTTCAGTCGTTGGTTTTATTATCGCCAGGATGGTTCTAGGATTTGGGGAATCCGCGAACTTTCCTGCGGCGATAAAGACCACAGCAGAGTATTTTCCGAAACGGGAACGATCGCTAGCGACTGGTATTTTTAATTCCGGAGCCAATATCGGTGCAGTTTTAGCACCTTTATCTGTGCCTTGGATTGCATCACATTGGGGATGGCAAGCCACATTCATGATTGTCGGTGGCGTTGGTTTTCTGTGGTTGATTTTTTGGTGGATATTTTATGATGAACCTAAAGACCAAAAAAGACTTTCAGCGACCGAATTAGAATACATCTTAAGTGATGACGAGCCTCAAGAAATCGTTCAGGAAGTCTTGCCCGAAACTCCAAAAGTACCTTGGTATAAGCTACTGAGCTTTAAACAGACTTGGGCTTTTGTTATCGGTAAATTTTTGACAGACGGAGTTTGGTGGTTCTTTTTATTCTGGTTGCCTTCATTTTTAAAAGATCAATATGGCATGACTGGTACGGATATCATGTTCCCGCTAGTTGTTTTGTATAGCATGACAATGATCGGAAGTGTTGGAGGAGGAGCATTCCCGATGTACTTTATCAATAAAGGTTATTCGCCGTACGATGGAAGGATGCGTGCAATGTTTATTATTGCATTGATTCCATTGGTCGTTTTATTATCACAACCGTTTGGACATTACTCGTTCTGGGTTCCTGTGATTTTAATAGGAATTGGAACTTCTGCCCATCAAGCCTGGTCAGCAAATATCTTCACGACCGTTTCCGACATGTTTCCGAAGTATACGGTAGCTTCTGTTATTGGAATCGGTGGAATGGCTGGCGGAATGGGTGGCGTGGTGATGTCAAAATTAGGCGGTTATTTATTTGATAAATACGACGCGCTGGGATCGATCCAAACGGGTTATACGATTATGTTTACAATTTGTGCTGTTTCTTATTTGGTAGCTTGGCTGATTATGAAGTCCTTAGTTCCAAAAATGAAATTGGTAAAAATATAAAAGACTCATTCAGGTTTAATAAGTTCAGTTGTGAAAGTGGGGCGCTCGCCTCACTTTTCTTGTTTAAAGAAATCTAGAATGGTATTAAATTTTTGTCGAATTTCTTAACTGGATAGTCGTTTCCAGCAAGATGGATTCATACGGAAAATCAGAACGATCTTTTTCATTTGACAAGCGGATCAGTTTATTTGTGGCAATGTAACCAATATCAAAAGCTGGCTGTTTGATAGTCGATAAGGAAGGGTTTAAAGATTGAGCCAATTCCGTATTGGCGAATCCGATGACGGCTAAATCTTCAGGTACGCTGTATTTTGTTTCAGATAAAATACCAAGCACGCGCGTAGTTAAGGTGTCTGTCGTTCCTAAAATGGCATCAGGAGCATTTTCTTGCTTCATCAATTTCATCAATTCTTTCTTCAGCTCATAATCCATTTGTTCTTTTGTCTTATTGTAATCACAATAGATAATGAGATCTTGATCAATCGAAATTGAATTATCTTCCAAAGCTTTTAAATATCCATTCAGACGTTCTGAGGTTACGCCGAGATTTTTTCCGCATAACACGGCAATGCGTTTGCGCCCGATTTCCAGTAAATGCTTGGTCGCATTGTACGTTCCTACAAAACTATTTACTCCAACTTTATGCGTTTCGAGCGGATATTCTACTCGGTCAAATAATATAATCGGCGTAATGTTTTCGTGCACATGTTTGATGTATTCAACATTCGATTCCTGCGAAGCAGGAGAAATCATTATTCCATCGACATTTTGATTGATCAGAAATTCAATACAGGATTTTTCGATGATATTATTATCTCGGCTCTGCATAAAAACAATGTGATAATTGTTTTCCAAAGCTGCTTTGTGTGCACCTTCCAAAATTTGAGATTGCACAGGATTTGCCATAAACGGAATAATGATTCCTATGGTATTCGTTTTGCCAATCTTTAAATTTTTAGCAAACAGATTGGGCTGGTAATTGTGCTTTTCAGCCAATTGCCTGATTTTCTTTTTCGTCGCTTCACTTATTTCATAGCTATCATTCAACCCTTTAGAAACGGTTGAAATAGACATTTTTAACATCTTTGCTAAATCCTTAAGTGTTATTTTAGACATGGTTTATTACTTATGGCAACTATATAATTAAGAAATTAGATAGTTAACGAGTTGACCTATTTGAATGTGACAAATATTTATCTCAAATCTACGACTTCAAATGAAGGATACTTGCTCTTTTCAAATTTAAATGTGCTTGGATTCAATTTGTGGTTGACAAAAAGCGAGTTGATCGTATACGTATATTTCGCGCCAGATTTATCAAATATCAGCACATCATGGATGTGTTTATTTTGATTGATGCGCAATTTAATTTTAAAATAATTTTTCTTTGTATCAATCGGTGAGAGCTCAATCACATTCAACGCTTCACCCTTCAATCGTTCATCATCCATACTTACATATTTGAACCCTGTTTTATAGAATGTAAATATATTGTTTGGACCTATCGATTCCGTGCTGTTATTGGCATCTGTAACTTGAACTTCTTTTTCCTCTTTCAAAATAGACCAGACCGATTTTCCATCACTGATCAATTCCTGGTCTTTTAAAACAATTTTATATTGCTTCAAAGGTTTATTCAAGTACATCACTCCGCCATCTGTGTAATTTTCAGCATCAACTTGATTTGCTTGAAAGGAAAAATCAGCTTGAACGGTTTTATAAGCATCATATTTTTTGGACACTTGATCCAATAACTTTTTGGCAAATGCATCTTGCTGAGCAAATGTAAGCCCTGAATAACAGCTAATCAATAACAATAAAACTAATCTTCTCATTTCTAATGATCTTTACGTAACGTTTCTAAAAATTGTTCTAAAGAATACTCATCTGGATAAAGCACCTCGCGTGCTTTGCTTCCTTCAAATGGACCTACAATTCCTGCAGCTTCCAATTGATCGATGATTCTTCCAGCTCTGTTATAGCCCAATTTGAGTTTACGCTGAATCAATGAAGTCGAACCTTGTTGATGCATGACGATTAATCGTGCTGCATCTTCAAATAATTGATCTCTATCTGATAAATCTATATCGCCAATGCCACTTCCTTCTCCGTTTTCATCTACATATTCCGGCAATAAAAAGGCAGAAGAATAGCCTCTTTGATTACCAATGAAATCCGAAATATCATCTACCTCTGGTGTATCTACAAACGCACACTGAATACGGATCAGATCAGAACCAGTTGCCAACAGCATATCTCCACGACCAATCAACTGATCAGCACCCCCAGAATCCAAAATTGTTCTTGAATCCACTTTCGACAATACCCTAAATGCCAATCGTGCAGGGAAATTCGCTTTGATTGTTCCTGTAATAATGTTGACCGAAGGTCTTTGCGTAGCAATCACTAAATGTATCCCTACGGCTCTGGCCAACTGTGCTAAACGTGCAATAGGTGTTTCGACCTCTTTTCCGGCTGTCATCATTAAATCCGCAAACTCATCTACTATAAGAACTATAAATGGTAAGAATCGATGACCCTCCTCAGGGTTTAATCTGCGGTTAACAAATTTTACATTATATTCTTTTAAATTCCTGACTTGCGCATTTTTCAAGAGATCATATCGTTGATCCATTTCAATACACAAAGAATTCAATGTGTTGATTACTTTTTTCGTATCCGTAATAATTGCATCGTCTTCACCAGGTAATTTCGCCAAGAAATGACGTTCGATTTTTTTGAATAAAGAAAGTTCCACTTTCTTCGGATCGACTAATACGAATTTCAGTTCAGATGGATGTTTTTTGTACAATAGAGAAGTAAGGATTGCATTGATTCCGACAGATTTACCTTGCCCAGTTGCTCCAGCAACCAACAGGTGAGGCATTTTTGCCAAATCCGCAATGTACACTTCATTTGAAATTGTTTTTCCCAACGCAATAGGAAGATCCATGTCGGTACGCTGAAACTTTTCAGTTGCCAATACAGAACGCATCGAAACCATTTCCGGGTTGCTATTCGGAACCTCAATACCAATCGTACCTTTACCTGGCATCGGCGCAATAATCCTAATCCCAAGCGCAGCCAAACTTAAAGCGATATCATCTTCTAAATTTTTAATTTTAGAGATACGGACTCCAGGTTTTGGGATAATCTCATACAGCGTAACGGTCGGTCCAATCGTTGCTTTGATATGTTCAATTTCAATGCTATAATTGCGTAGCGTCTCCACAATTTTATTTTTATTGGCTTCTAATTCCTGCTGATTGATCGTGATTTTTCCAGAACCATAATCTTTTAGCAATTCCAAGGTTGGGTGCTTGTAACCCGAAAGGTCCAATTTAGGGTCATATTCTCCAAATTGTGCGACCAAATCGTTCGAAGTAATCGGTTTTTCTTCAATTACCTCAGCTACGCTTAAAGCTGGAACGGCTATTTCTTCTTCTACCGGAATGGATAGGGGAGCATCGATGCTCAATTCAATTTCTTTATTCGGATTTTCTGCTTTCGGAACATTAAAAACTGGAGTAACGCGCTCTTCAACTTCAAAATTGATTTCTCCAATTTCCTCCTCCTCGTCGATCAATTCTTCTTCTTGCTGGTTAGCATGTGGATGAATAGTTTCTTTCGTTATCGAATTGACGCGGTTGGATTTTGTTTCCATTTCTTCTGACTCATCAACAAGTAAAGCATCTTCATCTTCGGTTTTTTTAGCGGAGCTAAATGAAAACTTAAAATCATAATTGAATAGAAGAATAAGAGCGGTCAGGTAACTAAAAACCAATAACGCGCCGATTCCAATCGAACCGATCTGTGCTTTTAATAGTTGATTTGTCCAGTATCCAAATTTTCCTTCCAAAATATGTGGCGTATTGGCAATAAAATCTTGCAAAAATCCCAACGTTACTGAAATAAAAATAACAGCGATCAGGGAATAAATAATCGTTTTCCAGACTGGAAGCAATGATTTTTTATACAATAGTTTGTAACCAATAATAAACAAAACCACGATAAATAGAAAAGATGCAACTCCAAACCATTCATAAATAAATTGGTTGGCTAACAGTGCGCCGAATTTTCCAAGCTTATTTTCTACTATCGGTAAGTCTACGGACTCATCTGCGATTTCATCTGAAGTTTGGAACAGAGTTCCCCAGCCACTATTGGTTTGCGAAATGTAGCTTTGGTCTGTCTTCCATGTGAATAGGTAAGATATAAATGCTACAGTGAACACAAAAGAAAGCAACAGCAAAAATATACCCAAAATTTTGAGTGCTTTTCGCTGACCCTCCGAGAAATTTATACTATCAAAAGATTTTCTGGGTTCGCGCTTTTTATAGGATACGGTCGTAGCAGCTTTCGCCTTTTTCGCAGCTGCTGAGCCATTATTTTTAAACGTATTTCCTTTATTCGACATGAAATTTACACAATTCTTCTACTTACAAACTTATGAAAAAATAGCAGAATATTGTTGTTTGAGTTGGTTTTGTCTTTTGATGTAGCAAATCATGGTTGATAATCGTTAGAGATTAAAAAATAAAAGTTAATTTTAGTTTTTCTATGCATAACTATGTTTAAGATAAAATCATCCATCGCCATACTATTCGTACTGTTATTATTTGTGTCCTGCTCAAAAAATGATGCAGCGGAAATCGCTCAGTCAGACACAAGTTTGACCACATTATCCGCTATCAATGCCATACCAGGTTCGAAAGGTCTTGATTTGTATGTGGACGATATTCGGCTGAATAAAAGCACAGAGAATTTTGATTTTGGTGCATTCATGAATTATCGTTCTGTCTATCCAGGACAGCGTGCTTTGCATCTTGTGCAACCCGGTGCAACGGTAAACAATGCGTACGCTACAAAATCATTGAATTTTGCGGAAACAAAATACCATACGGTCTTCATTACAGGAACAAATTCAAGTGAAATCTTGCTTGCTGTGGATGAGATTAAAACGCCCGACGCCGGGAAAATAAGTATTCGTTTTGTGAATTTAAGTCCGGATGCGCCGGAACTGAATTTTCAATATGGAGAAAATACTGTAAGCGATTTTTCTAATTTGAAATATCAAGCCGTTTCTTCGTTTGTTGAATTGACATCAGGCATGACCTCTTGCCGAATCAATTCGAGAAGCACAAACTTTAAGGAACTAGCTTTTGATTATAATTTTGCTGACCGCGGAGTTTATACGGTCTTCGTCAAAGGACTTTTAAATACCTCAGACAATTCGAAAGCGCTGAGCTATTCGGTCGTGAAGTATTAAAAAGAGGCTGTATCATAAATCAATTTTGAACATCTTTTGCCAAATTAAGTTTTGAGCAAATGATTAAAGTTAGTAAAACGGGCAATTTTCGATGTGAAAATTGCCCGTTTTTTCTTTGTAAACAGTGACCTTAATCTGATGGCCAAATTTTATTTTGTAAAGCCAACTTCAATTTTACTTTTGATACAGCCTCTTTTGTTTAGATTACTTGAATCAAATAATAATTTTTCTTTCCTCGCTGAACCACCAAATAGGAGTCATTAATCAGCAAATCTTTTGAAACGATTTGTTCTAAATCTGTTAATTTTTCTCTGTTTAAAGAAACACCGCCACCTTGTAACATTTTGCGGGCTTCTCCTTTTGACGGGAAAACTGCAGTATGTACTGCCAATAAATCCAAAATAGCGATTCCGTTTTCGATATCCGCTCTATTGATTTTATAATGCGGAACACCATCAAAAACTTCTAATACTTCTTCTTCATTGAGTTCTGCCAAGAAACTTAGAGACCCATTTCCAAAAAGAAAATCCGATGTTTTAATCGCTAATTCATACGCTTCTTTCGAATGTGTACGAATGGTAATGTCTTCTGCTAAAGCTTTCTGAACAAGGCGTAAATGAGGGGCTTCATCGTGCTTTGCAATGATAGATTCCAATTCCTCTTTTGTCTTTAAAGTAAATATTTTAATCCAGTTCTTTGCATCGTCATCCGAAGCATTCAACCAGAATTGGTAGTATTTATAAGGAGAAGTTTTTTTGGCATCTAACCAGATTGCTCCTGATTCTGTCTTTCCAAATTTTTGTCCGTCGGATTTTTTAATCAATTGCGTAGTCACGGCAAAAGCAGATCCTTGGTCAATTTTGCGAATCATTTCACTTCCTGTGACAATATTTCCCCATTGATCCGAACCGCCCATTTGAACTTTACAATTATGGTTTTTCCATAAATAATAAAAATCATATCCTTGTATCAATTGATACGAAAATTCGGTAAATGAAAGGCCACTATCACCATCCAAACGAGATTTTACAGAGTCTTTTGACATCATGTAATTTACCGTAATCAACTTTCCAACGTCGCGAATAAATTCTAAGAACCCAAATTCTTTAAACCAATCGTAGTTGTTTACCATTTTAGCGTCCGTTTCACCTTCGCCAAAATTTAAGAACTTGCTCAATTGATTCTTTAAACTATTCACATTATGTTGTAAAGTTGCTTCGTCCAATAAATTGCGTTCCGCAGATTTAAAAGAAGGGTCACCAATCATTCCGGTCGCACCGCCAACCAAGGCAACAGGTTTGTGTCCTGCATGCTGAAAGTGGATCAACGTCATGATCTGTGTCAAGTGACCTACGTGCAAAGAATCTCCTGTAGGATCGAAGCCAATATATCCGGCAACTTTTTCTTTATTCAGTAATTCTTCTGTACCTGGCATGATATCCTGTAACATGCCTCTCCAACGTAATTCTTCTATAAAGTTCATTTCAAAAATGTGTAATATTTTTTTATAAGATTGCAAAGATAACAGATTATGCTGTATCTTACATGAATAAATTGGATTACATACCGCATTGAATTTTGTATCACACTATTATTTTGAGCGTTATGCACATGAGCCCGAGCGTGTGTTGGGCAGTTTGTTGCCCGATTTATTAAAAAACGCAGACAAATCCTATTCCTTTCAACCTCAGCGTTTCGAAGAAATTCTTTTTGCAAATCCGCAGACCAGGGCAATTTCTGAAGGCTGGTACAGACATGTTGAAGTCGATAAATTGTTTCACAATTGCGACTTCTTTCTGTCACATTCCCATCAATTAAGGAAAAAAATTGATCCTGTTCTTGGCGATTTGCCAATCAGAGCTTCCTTTTTAGCACATATAGCCATTGAAATTCTATTGGATCATTTGATTATTCAGGATCAAGTAGTCAATGTAGCCCGATTGTACGAGCATTTAGAAAGCGCTAGCAAGAAACACACGAAAATTTACCTCGAGCAAATAGGTTTAGAAGATACCAGTCGCTATTTCTCGTTTTATGACCGATTCCTACAGTCCAAATACATGTTTCAATACGAGAATATTGAAAATTTATCGCATGCTTTATTCAATATTTGTAAACGTGTTTGGGATTTTCAGGTAGAAGAGAAACATCAACAGCAACTTACAGGTGTTTTAATCGATTATAAGAGCGATTATTTGTCGAACTACAAAGAAGTTTTCCATTACATCCAAGCAAACATGACTTATTTGTCATAATTTTTGCCAATTTTTGTACCTTAACCTTTATTAAAAAGAATATATGGCAAATAGACTTTTCAGAAAGAAGAGCGTCGAGCAGATTATGCGCGATTCAGAACATGGAGGTTCTGGTTTAGCAAAAATATTAGGCGTTCGTGATTTGGTTTCTTTAGGAATCGCAGCAATTGTAGGAGCGGGAATTTTCAGTACGATTGGATTGGCAAGTTTCAATGGAGGGCCTGCAGTTTCATTGCTTTTTGTTTTTGTAGCTTTTGCTTGTGTGTTTACGGCTTTGTCTTATGCGCAATTCGCTAGCACAGTTCCGGTTTCCGGAAGTGCATACACCTACGCATATGTCGCTTTTGGAGAATTATTTGCATGGATAATCGGCTGGGCGCTGGTTCTTGAATATGCGGTATCGAATATGGTTGTCGCGATCTCTTGGTCACAGTATTTTGTTTCGATGCTCGAGGGTTTTGGAATTTCGATTCCCAAATGGTTGACTATGGCTCCAGCCTATGCAACAGAAGCTCATGCTAAAATGCTTGAAGTGGGCGCAGCCAATTTAAGCGGTATCGATCGCATCGGATTGCAAGCCTATGAAACAGCGCCGCGTATCGCTGATTTTCCTATCATATTTGATTTGCCAGCTGGTTTGATTACAGTTTTTGTGACTTGGCTCGTGTATATTGGTATTAAAGAATCTCAACGTGCAAGTAACATCATGGTGATGATTAAGATTGGTGTTATACTTGCAGTTATTTTTGGAGGAATGTTTTTTATCAAACCTGAAAATTGGACACCTTTTGCTCCGAATGGTATGGAGGGCGTTTTAAGTGGAGTTGCAGCAGTGTTCTTCGCTTTTATTGGTTTCGATTCGATATCGACGACGGCGGAAGAATGTAAAAATCCCCAACGTGATTTGCCAAAGGCAATGATTTATTGTTTGGTTATTTGTGCGGTTTTATATGTTGCGATTACGCTAGTATTGACCGGGATGGTTAATTACACAGAGCTGAATGTGAAAGATCCATTAGCTTACGTGTTCCAATATGTTGGATTCGACCAAATGGCGGGTATTATTTCAGTCACCTCGGTGATTGCTATTACGTCGGCTTTGTTGGTATTCCAATTAGCTCAACCACGTATTTGGATGACGATGAGTAGAGACGGATTGTTGAGCAAACGTTTTTCTAAAATCCATCCTAAATACAAAACACCTTCTTACGCAACTATTGTAACAGGTTTTGTCGTTGCGATTCCGGCACTGTTTATGAAAATGGATTTCTTTGTTGATTTAACAAGTGTAGGAACATTTTTCGCCTTTATTTTAGTGTGTGCGGGTGTGTTGTACATGGATTATTCTGGATTATCCAAGAAATCCAAATTCAAAGTTCCTTACATCAATGGAAAATACATCGTTGGAATCGGATTTATTGTAGGAATTATTTTAGTGTACTTCTATGGTTCTGAAACCGTAGCCGACTGGACCAACATGGATTCTTCGCAGATTATTTTACATCATTCGTTGGTGATTATTTTTTGGCTGACTTGGCTAATTTTGAGCATTTACAGTTACAAGCTCAATTTCTCATTGCTTCCGGTAATGGGCATATTGATTAACCTGTATTTGATGTCAGAACTGGGCGCGAGTAACTGGATTATCTTCTTGCTTTGGTTAGCTGCAGGTTTGGTAATTTACTTCGCTTACGGATATAAAAATTCAAAATTAAATAAAGAAGCAACTGCAGAATAGCCTAGGATATCCTCATTAAAATAAATCTTGTAATTCTTTTAATGAGGATATGCTGTGGATAATATCTGTCGGTTTTTCTTGCGCACGCGGATTGAAAAAGATAGCTTCCATCCCAAAATTTTGTGCGCCTCGAACATCTGCATCTAAATTGTCGCCAATCATTATCGAATACTCTTTTTGCGCTTTTCCATTGCGAACAGCATAGTCAAAGATTTGAGGATTCGGTTTATTAACGCCGATCAGCTCTGAAATAACAATCGTTTTGAAATAAGGCAAGAGTTTGCTGTGTGCTAATTTCTTTTCGCAGGCTTCCTTGAATCCATTTGATATTAAATGCAACGTGTATTTTTGCTTCAAATAATCCAGCGTTTCCAAAGCATGAGGGAATAGGTTGGTTTTCGTGGGACAAATTTCCAAATACTCTTCTTCAAAACTTTTTGGGAATAAGGAGGGATCCACGCCGAGTTCTGTAAACGTGTCCGCAAAACGAAGCTTACGCAAGGTTGCTTTGTCAATCTTACCGTGATGGTACAAATTCCAAACACGGTGATTATTTCGGGTATAAGTCGAAATAAATAACTCCGGCGTAGCTTGATTAAAAAGTTCATCAAAACGATACGAAAAATATAACTCGTTCAGCGTTTCTTCGGCATTCCGATCAAAGTCCCAAATCGTATGGTCAAGATCAAAAAATATATCCTTTTTATGTGTAAACATGCACAAAGATAGCTTTATCTGATTTTGATTAAAACCTCGATTTTCCTATTAGTGTCAAAATGCAGTGCGTATTTTTTAATGATTTGCGATTTAAGTACTTTTGCCATTATTCTATAGCAAATATGAAAAAGGCACTTATCCTGTTTTATTTTTTAATTCTATATTCGATCTCGCAGCTGCTATGGTGGGGGTATATTTTAATCAAATTTGAACCCGACCGCAAAGGCATGATTATCGGAGAGGGATTGATCTTTTTGCTGATTTTTGTTTGGGGAGCGCTGAAATTGAAAAATCAATTTAAACGCGAACACAAAATCCATCAGCAGCAACAGAATTTCTTGCTTTCTATCACGCATGAATTAAAATCGCCATTGGCATCAATCAAATTGTATATTCAGACAATTCTGAAGAGAGATTTGGACAGGGAACAGCAAAAAATGTTTCTAAGCAATTCACTGAAAGACATCGAGCGTTTGGATGATTTGGTTGAAAATGTATTATTAACCACCAAATTGGAGAACAGAGCATATAACCTGCCGAAAGAAAACTTTAATTTTACAGAGTTAATCATGAGCGTGGTGGATCGTTTGCAGAAAAATGCCTGCAAGACTCAAGTCATCAAGCCTGATTTAGAGGAAAATATCCAAATTCACGCGGATAAGTTTGCGATTACAAATGTGGTTACGAATTTGATCGAAAATGCAGTAAAATATTCTCCTCCTTGTGCCAGCATCGTCGTCAAATTATATGTCGAAGAGGGGAAATTAAATTTTTCCGTAGCAGATCATGGAGAAGGTATTTCAGATGAAGAAAAAAAGCTTATTTTTAATAAATTCTATCGTATCGGAAATGAATCAACCCGTAAAACCAAAGGCACTGGTTTGGGGTTATATATTGTAAAAACAGTTTTACAAAAACACCACGCGAATATCCGCGTGAAAAACAACGCTCCATCGGGGAGTATTTTTGAAGTAACATTTGATAATTATGCAAGCTAAACAAAGAATATTGTTAGTCGAAGACGAGGAGCACTTGTTAGAAGCTATAAAATTAAACCTTGAATTGGAAGGTTATCGCGTAACGACAGCGACTGACGGTAAAAAAGCGCTTAAAGTTTTTAAAGAAGAGCGTTTTAACCTAATCATTTTGGATGTCATGATTCCAGAAATCGATGGATTTCAAGTTGCTGAAACTATTCGTTTGCAAAATAGCGAAGTTCCGATTATGTTTCTTACCGCTAAAAATAGCAGCGAAGACCGCATTACCGGATTAAAAAAAGGAGCCGATGATTATTTGGTTAAACCTTTTAATTTAGAAGAACTGATTTTGCGCGTGGGTAATTTAATCCGTCGTGGCATGAAAGGTGATGATTTAAAAGAATTAAATTCCTATACGATCGGTGATAAAACTATCTATTTTAATTCTTACGAATTGCATCAAGCCGATGGTTCGATTACTTCGTTGACTAAAAAGGAAACGATGTTATTGAAATTATTGATTGAACGCAGAAATGAAGCTGTTTCAAGAGAACAAATCTTAGAAACGGTTTGGAATTACGATGTCTATCCTTCCACTCGTACTATTGACAATTTCATTTTAACGTTCCGAAAATATTTTGAACCTGACCAAAAGCACCCTGTTTATTTCCATTCCATTCGTGGCGTAGGATATAAATTTACAGAAAACGGGAATGCTTAACTAAGCGAATGAATACAAGATCCAGAATTATTGTGATATGCATTGCAGTGGCATTCTTAGCCTATGCAATTTTTGCCGGACATCTATACATGAGTGTGTATATCCTTGGCGGAATCGGGTATTTGATATGGAGCCATTTCCGTGAGGGAACGGTATTTTTAGCAACCCAAGCATTTCATCAGCAAGATTACGAAAAGACAAAATACCTGTTGCAGGAAATCAAAAATCCTGATCAATTGCGGAAAGGCCGCAGAAATTTTTATGAGTTTATGCTAGGCAATATCGCCTTGAAAGAAGATCGGGTAGAGGAAGCCGAATACCATTTTCAGCTGGCATCCCGTTTACCTTGGCGCAAAGACCATGAAAAGGGAATGGTGCTGATTAATCTGGCAAATATTAATCTTCGCAAGAAGGAATACGATCGGGTAGAAGCCTACCTTGATTTAGCCAGAAAATTGAAGCTTACCGAAAGACAAAATAACATCATCCACAAAATAGAATTCGAATTAAAAAAATATAAATAGTGAGTACAGAATTAAAAAACGACTTGTTTATTAGAGCTGCTTTAGCAGAGCAAACGGAAAGACCTCCCATTTGGATGATGCGTCAAGCTGGACGTTTCATGCCTGAATATTGGGAAATTAAAAACAAGTATTCATTCTTGGAAATGTGTAAAACGCCAGAAATCGCAGCGGATGTAACCATGTTGCCTGTCGATTTATTGGATACAGATGCCGCTATTTTATTTTCAGATATCTTGGTCACTCCTGAAGCGATGGGCGGTGACTTAAGTTTCGAACAAGGAGTTGGTCCGCGCTTTAGCAATCCAGTCCGTACTTGGGAAGACGCAAAACGTTTGGACGTGGATGTCTTGCCGAAGTTGAAGTATGTTGCGGATGCGATTCAGGTTATCCAACAACGCCTGAATGGACGTATTCCTTTGATTGGATTTGCAGGTGCGCCATTTACAATTTTAAGTTATTTGGTAGAAGGAAGTTCTACGAAAGATTTTAAGAACACAAAGTTGCTGTTAAATAATGATCCCGAATTAGCGCATTATATTCTTCAAAAAATTGCTGATCTGACTGTGGATTATTTAAACATGCAGATTGCTGTTGGCGTGGATGCTGTTCAATTATTCGATAGCTGGGCTTCAGCTTTATCTTGGAATGATTACAAGGAATTTTCTCACGCGTATAACCAACAGATTATTTCGAAATTAAACCGCTCTGTTCCCGTGATTTCGTTTTGCAAAGGTGCATCCGTATTTGCTCCTTTACTGATCGAAACCAATCCAAATGTAATTTCCATTGATTGGAATGCCGATATCAGAACCGTTAAAAATTCGTTGCCAGAAGGAATGGCTATTCAAGGAAATTTAGATCCTTTTGTTCTGTATGCAGACAAAAAGGTAATTAAAGCTAAAATCCTAAATATTATTGAAAGCATGCGCGGTGAGAAAGGTTTTATATTTAATTTGGGACATGGCATTATGCCTGATATTCCATTTGACAATGTAAAATATGCTTTCGAAGTTGTCAAAGAATTCCGATATTAATAGTTCTTTATTGAGCTAATTTAGAGTTTAAAGGATGATTTATTTATACGCCAAAGCAATCCATATTATATTTGTTATCTGTTGGATGGCAGGGTTATTTTATATGCCAAGGCTATTTATTTATCATACCGAAGCTAAGGGTAAATCGCCCGAAGCTTACGCTGCTCTTCACGCTCAATTCTCCATTATGGAAAATCGATTATGGTGGGTGATTACTACACCCGCCATGTATCTAACTGTGGCAGCGGCGTTGGTTATGCTCTACATCAATCCCTATTTGATCAACGAAAGCTGGATGCAACTAAAATTGCTTTTCGTTGCTGGATTGATAGCATATCATTTTAAAACACAGCAAATGATGTTTCGTCTGAGAGATGAAAAATTATCGTGGACATCGACACATTTGAGGCTTTGGAATGAGGTTTCTACTATTTTGCTGTTCGCAATCGTATTTATTGTTGTTCTTAAATCTGCTCTCAACTGGATTTATGGCGTCTTGGGATTATTGGCTTTTGCCATCTTGCTCATGATGCTTGTTAAAGCGTATAAAAATTACAGAAAAAATTTAGGTGAAAAAGTAGATTAATATTAACTTAGTTGAAATTATTTTACCTTAAGTTATATGAAGTCTTATTCACTTTTTGTTTTATTAATTTTTAGCTCAATTGCTGGCTTTGCGCAGCAACAAAAATGGTCAGCTGGTTTGTATTCTCACATGGAGATGGAGTCTCCGCATTATGATTTTAGTATTGGTGTTCAAGGAAAGTACGATTTTGCGCTCAGACATGCTGCACAAGCGCAAGTTTCCCTTGGAAGCAATGCTACTTTTTTAGAAGCATCTTACTTATTCAGCTTTTTAGACAGAACGAAATCCAATTTCAATGTGTTTGCAGGAGCGGGTGTAGGTCATTATTTCTACAGCTTCAATTCAAGTTTCTACGTGAATAATGAAGTAGTAACTGCTGAAATTTCAGACAATACCATTCTATTAAGCGGTCAACTCGGTATTTCCTATTATATTCCAAAAATCAAAACATCGATTTATACAGGATATAAAGCTTATTACGATGTAGATTACGATCAGTTAGCACCAAACTATTTAATGTTAGGTGTTCGCTATCACTTTTAATCTGCGAAGATTACAGGAGAGGGATATCCATAGAAAACGGATATCCCTTTTTTTATGAGCCGTAACAAATGTATTTGATTTCTAGGTATTCGTCCAAACCATGTTTGGAACCTTCGCGTCCAACACCGGATTGTTTTACACCGCCGAAAGGTGCTGCGGCATTGGAAACCAATCCAGTATTCACGCCGACCATACCGGATTCTAACTGTTCTGAAACCCGCTGGCATCTGTGGATATTTTCAGAATAAAAATAAGCAGCCAGTCCGAACGGAGTATCATTCGCTAAGCGAATACCCTCTTCTTCGGAAGAAAATGTAAATAGCGCACATACGGGACCGAATGTTTCTTCTTGAGCAATCAATGCGTCGTTTGAAACATGAACTAAAACAGTGGGTTCATAAAAGAATCCTTTGATAGCTTTTCCTCCTGCTAATACTTTAGCTCCCTTTTGTAGCGCGTCTTCAACATGTTCAACCACCTTATCCAATCCCGATTGATTGATTAATGGTCCGACTTGAACTCCCTTTTTCATTCCGTCGCCTACCTGAAGTTTCTTTACTGCTTCTGCTAATTTTTTCGAAAATTCATCATAGATTTTCTCATGCACATAAAAACGGTTGACGGCCACGCAAGTTTGGCCCGCGTTTCTGAATTTCCCTGCTACAGCACCTTGCACAGCCTTGTTCAAATCGGCATCTTCAAAAACCAGAAATGGTGCGTTGCCACCTAATTCCATGGAAACTCGTTTGATGGTTCCGGCAGCTTGTTCCATTAGTGTGCTTCCGACCGATGTTGACCCAGTAAATGTTAGTTTGCGTATACGTGGATTAGTTGCTAATTCTTTCCCTATTCCCTTACTGTCTTTTGAAGTCAATACATTGAATACACCTTTAGGAATCCCAGCTTCTTCGGCTATTTTTGCGAGCGCTAGGGCTGTGAACGGTGTTTGGGATGCGGGCTTGACAATGATTGTGCAACCCGCGGCTAGGGCAGGAGCAACTTTGCGCGTTAACATGGCTAACGGAAAATTCCATGGCGTGATGGCTGCCACAACGCCGACAGGCTGTTTGATTGTACTTAGGCGCAGGCCCTTGCTTTGAGAAGGAATGTTCTCTCCATACGCTCGCTTCGCTTCCTCCGCAAACCATTCTAAAAATGAATTTCCGTAAGCAACTTCTGTCAATGCTTCTTCAAATGGTTTTCCGCATTCGGCAGTGATCAATTCCGCCAACTGATTTTTGTAGCTGTTGACCAGCTCAAACATTTTACGCACCGCAGCTGTTCGTTCGCCGACACTCGCATCTCGCCAGATGAACCACGCGTTCTCGGCATCGACGATTGCTTTTTGACAATCTTTAATGGACAAGTCTGGAACCGTTCCAACGACCTTTTGCGTAGAAGGATTTAGTACTTCAAATGTTTTTTTGCTTGAAATAAATTTTCCATTGATATAGGCTTTCTCTATAAATAAGGGATTTTTCATATGCATTCAATTTATGTAGTAAACGGAAGGTTTGCTTAAAAGTTTTCAATAAAGCGATTTCTTTCCTCGGGAGCAGGAATTCTGCAGCTGTCTTTTCGATTGAACCACTTGTATCGGTTGCGGGCGACATAATCGTAGGAGGCATCGCGCCATTTTCTGGGCAGAATTTTCCCAACTAAAAGCAAATTATAGGGAAAGCCTAAATAAGCTGCAATTTTTAAAGCAGCTTCACTTTTTATAAATAATTTGCCGTTCTCGATAAATACTATGGAATCAATATCCTTGGGAAGCTGTTTTTTTATTTCTTGACCAAATGGAGATTGCAACGATGCAAAAAACAATGTTTTTTTTCGATCTCGCCTAATGATGAAATCGACCGTGCTGTTGCACAAATTGCAGACACCATCAAACAAAAGAATGGGTTTCCCTTCGTTTAAGTTTGATGTATTTGCTATTGTTTCTGGTAATCTCATTTGTTTCTAAACAACAAGAGCGCATAAAGCGCTCCTGAATATTTTTATAAGTTTTTCAAAATGCTGTGTCCCATTCTGTCTCGCTTAGTTTTTAAATAAGTTTCGTTGTACTGATTGGGCTCAATTTCTATGGCTACATTATCCACAACCTCTAAGCCATAACCGATTAATCCGGCACGTTTTGTTGGGTTATTTGACATCAAGCGCATTTTGGTCACACCCATTTGTCTTAAGATTTGAGCACCCACGCCATAATCGCGCAAATCAGCTTTAAAACCTAACTGCAAATTCGCATCCACTGTATCGACGCCTTGCTCTTGCAATTTGTAAGCATGTAATTTATTTACCAAGCCAATACCGCGGCCTTCTTGATTCATGTAAACGATAATTCCTTTACCTTCCTCTTGAATCATTTGCATTGATTTGTGCAATTGCGGTCCGCAATCACAGCGGCAAGAACCGAAGATATCACCAGTCATGCATGAGCTATGCACGCGTACTAAGACAGGTTCGTCTTCTTTCCATTCACCTTTGTATAAAGCCAAATGTTGTTCGCCTGTATTCTTTTGCAAAAATGCTTTCAATTGGAAATCTCCCCATTGCGTAGGCATATTGACAGACACTTCTTCCTGAATCAACGAATCGTGTTTTAAACGATATTCGATTAAATCTTCAATGCTGATGATTTTAAGGTCAAAACGTTTCGCAACTTCCATTAAATCTGGAAGACGAGCCATTTCGCCATCATCTTTTAAGATTTCGACCAAGACACCTGCAGGTTCGAAACCAGCTAGGCGGGCTAAGTCAACTGAAGCTTCTGTATGTCCAGTACGGCGTAAAACGCCACCGTCTTTTGCGATTAATGGGAATATATGTCCTGGACGGCCTAATTCTTCAGGATGAATATTAGGGTCGATTAATGCTTTGATTGTTTTCGAACGGTCTGAAGCAGAAATACCTGTCGTACATCCGTAGCCTTGCAAATCGACTGATACCGTAAAATTAGTTTCGTAAACAGCGGTATTTTGACCAACCATCAATCCTAAGTTTAACTCATCACAACGTTGCTGGGTCAATGGAGCGCAAACTAAGCCTCTTCCATGCGTAGCCATAAAGTTAATTACTTCAGGGGTTGCATTTCGAGCAGCAGTAACAAAATCACCTTCATTTTCTCTATCTTCATCATCTACCACGATGATTACTTTTCCTGCCCGTATATCTTCGATTGCTTCTTGAATCGTATTTAATTTGATTTCCATTGCTTGTTGTACTATGTTTACAAAGTTAAGTGTATTGACCCTGGCTTTTATAACCAACTTGTCAAAAAGTGTATCGATTAAGGTTGGACACCTTTTTGTTTATTAAATTTCGCTTGTAGCCATTCCCATGCTTTATTGAATTTCACTTTGTATTGGTCAAGGTCAAATAAAGCAGAATCGGTCGTCGATTTATAAGTCAGAAAAATTGCTAAAGGTGTGAGCACAATAATAGCCATCCACATTCCATACATCGGTTCTAAACTTCCGTCTTTCGCTGATTTTTCAGCCATTGTGCTGATTACGTGATAAATCAAAAAGAAAATAATGGACATAACCACCGGTAATCCCAAACCGCCTTTCCGGATAATTGCACCTAAAGGTGCTCCAATGCCGAACAGCAATAAACAGGAAACCGCTAACGTAAATTTCCGATGCCATTCGATTTCATACCGAATCCCTTTATCTTTCAGAAGTTTATATTCTAAATTCTTATTGGCCAACACGTCTTTTATCTGACTCGATTGGCTTATGGCATTATCAATGACATTGCGTTGCATATTTTTCGGAACGACATCCGCCATAATATTCGAGAACTGCGAAACTCTATCTTGTTTTTGAGCGGAGTTCTTATAGTAAGGAGAAAAATAATGGTAATAATACCTTGATTCTTTGACCATCGTATTACCCACACTATCCATTGCCATTTGATTTGAATCTGAATAATGTTTAAGCTGTTTTAAGTTGAGCATTTGCTGATGCGTTCGGAAAAGATTTTCATCCGTGCGGGTCATTTCAAATGCATCCATACTGAATTTTTGTTCCGTTTCCTTAAATCGGAATCGGATATGCTGCTGACGTGGGTCGTAGTTTTTGGAATTTTTCGTGCGCGACTCCTCATAACGAATTCCATCTTTTAATTTCAGCACCATAAACTTGTTGTCTGCTGAATTTTGGATAAATCCTTCATCAGCAACCAACACATTCTTTCCTGAATTGCCATCACGTTGGTCGTAAATCATCAGGTCGTACAAGATTGTGCCGTCTTCATTCTTGTTTTTCACACGAATAGAATAGCCAGGAATGGTATTGTTAAAAACGCCGGGTTTAATAAAGAAATCGGCTTTTTTATTCCGAACATCCCATAGCAAAGAGCCCATCTTAAGATTCACAACAGGCAGGATATAGTCTGAGAAGAAAAAGGAGCCGGCGCTAAAAAGTCCGACAAGAACAAATAGCGGTGTCATGGCTTTGCGCAAAGAAACTCCAGCTGCTTTAATGGCAACGAGCTCATAACTTTCTCCTAAATTTCCGAAAGTCATAATAGATGACAAAAGCATTGAAAGAGGAAGCGCCATCGATAATTGAACGGCACATTGGTAGCCCATCAGTTCCAGAATCAGGTACCATTGGAAACCCTTTCCAATTAAATCATCGACGTATTTAAATAGAAAAAGCATCAAAAGCACAAACATCACAATACAGAATGTGACTAAAAATGGCTTTATAAATGCTTGTAAAATGAGTAAATGTATCTTCTTCATTCTTTGGACACCCCACAGTTAGAGCTGTCAAAACTTTAAAAGTTTAATCTGGCTCTGATAATGATACAAAGATACTAATTTTTAGGCTCCAATTACGCTTTGAAGATAGCTTATGGAATTATCCCATATTTTTTTCCGGTCGTCCAAATTATCTTCTTTTGAAAAATCGGTTATCGATAAAGCTACGTCATTAGTCAGCTCATCCTGAACGATTTCCATTTCAAAGAAGTATGGCTCATCTTCAATCCATTTGAATTTAACAGATTTGTTTTCTTTGGAAGCAATCAATCGTGCTCTAGATGACTCGTCATCCCAAACAAATTCATAAACTCCATCATGGTAATTTACGTCATCGGCGAACCACTGTGCGAGTTCATTTGGCTCTTGCAAATAAGGGTATAAGATTCTAGGTGAAGAATTTATGATATACTCTAGGTTAAACTTTATTTTTTCTGACATAAAAAACAATAAGCTATATAAAAATCTAATTAAGCACCTTTTTCCATTAACAAATTGGTTAGGTGTGAGCGTAATAATACAGAATATATCTGTGATTCAAAAGAATTGCAATTTCTTTTTTTTAACAATCTATTAATTATCAACAGTATTTAAATTTTGTTTTACATTTAATGGCATGTAAGGCAATTAAATAAGAATTATTATGGGTAATTATTAGATAATTCCTTTGAATATTATTTCGAATTGCTATATTTGCATCACTCAAAACGGCGGGGTAGCTCAGATGGTTAGAGCGCAGGATTCATAACCCTGAGGTCGGCAGTTCGATCCTGCTCCCCGCTACAAGGCTTTAGATAACTCTAGAGCCTTTTTTAATATTGGTACAGAATAGGTAAAACAATCGATTTAAAAATTAGATTGTTTTCAATTGAAGGACTGCTCTTTTAAAGTACTTTCTAATATGTTCTTAGCATAGATGGAATAAATAATAATAGAGACTGTCCGTTAATATGGACTGAGCTGTCGATCATTAGCGAAGATAATCAGCTTCTTACAACAACGTGATAAAGCGACATAAAGGTGCTCAGGAGTATCAAATTTATGGGCATCAAGAATTACAACAGTGTCAAACTCTAATCCTTTTGTAAGAAGTGTTGTCCCTATACATTTCCCATGAACTTTGCGACCTACTCTCCCTATATGATTTCTATTAATTTTCATAGCTTCGTAGACCGAAATATTCTCATATGTAGCCTGCTTAAGTGAATTCAAAAAGTTTTTATAAACTGCTTCTCTTTTTTGTCTTAATTTAAATTGAGATTTCGCTTCCGTTATCAGCGCTAATAAATTATATTCGTTAGACACCTCAAAAAATGCAATAAACTTCTGTTGTACCTTTAAAGATTTCTCCTTATCTGAATCTTGTCTCTTCGCCTTAAAACCGTCTTCTGAGAACCATGTGTCAATTTCAGTTTTCTTAAAAATAGTAAGCAAGATATCGGCTTTCACTTTCTTAACTTTCTTTCTTGCCTTATGTATTCCAGAGATAACATCATCGGCTGTACGCGCTATGCTATAAAAGGATCGATCATCTATAGCCTCTAGAAGCGTCAATTGATTACCGAAGTCTATTCTGTTTTTAAAACTAACACGTTCTGAGATTATACCACGGTTTCTTGATCCACCAGAAAATTCTTCTTTATATTCAGGAACTAGGATTAGCAGACTCTCCAAAATTGGATCGTTACGTCGATTCGTAATGATTTCTCGAAGAGGGTTTGTGTAACTGCTTTTAAAAGAGAATAAATCTCCATCCCGTACTGGAATGATATGAAGACCATTCGATATGTCTTCTATAAGTAGGATCGGCTCTCTATTAATCAGGTTTTCGCGATATCCCTTAATAATATCACCTAGTACATTGTAACCGTTCCGATACCACCGATTTGGAACATCCAACTCTGGGTATGCAGTGAAATCTGGTAAATCCTTTTCGAAATCAACCAGATCACCATTAAAATCAAAAATACTTTGTAACGGATCTCCTAAAATTCTAGTGGGAAATAGATTTGACAATACCATAATGATTTCATGTTGTTTTTTGGTACAGTCTTGATATTCATCTACAAAAAGAGCTGTGTAGCTACTTTTGACTATATGTTGCATTAGATGCGACTTAAATAGCGTGTAAGCTTTATCAAGAATAAATGAGTGAAAGCGTTTATCCTCTTGGTTGGGAACATCGTTTCCAACATAGAAGCTTTGAACATATTTTTGACAAAAGCTACTTATGGTTTCTACATAAAATCGATTAGCTGAAATGTTTTCAGCTTTGATTTTTTCTTTGATTGAAGCCACACCTGCGTGTGTATGTGTCAAAATTAACTGCGTGCCCTGAGTATACTTTAGACTTTCGACTATGGTATGAGTTTTTCCATACCCAGCCGGAGAAACCAATAGCACTTTACGTTCAGAAACAAATGATTGATAATCCATTAGTTATCTATCCAGTTTATTAAACCCTCAAAATTCTTCCTCAGTAATGCGTGTTCATTTATTTGGTCAAAATGCTCAAATATGGTCGATCCTAATAACTCTCCATGATCTATTCTTTTGAACCAATCTTTCTCTTTTTTAACAGATGCTTTGGCTAACGCAGTTCGTAATTGAGGCGTATCTTCGTCTATCCAATTTTCAGCGAGCTGAAAGCCTTGTGGGAATTGAGTTTTGATTGACGCTTCAAGTGCGTTTTGGTCATTATTCTTATGAATAACTAATGCGTACTGCATCAATTTCTTTATGGCCACCCAAGGTAAATCTTGGAATACTTGAGCTTCGATACATTTATCAACATCACAATCAAACAAATCAATCCCAAACGCTTTTAAGCCTTCTTTTTTTTGATTAACTGTGGGGTCATCGGAATCACAGAATATTACTGGGTTTAAGTTTGCTTTTTTTATTATTTCAGCCCTCTCTACAAAACTGCTTCCGCCTCCGTCGATATAAGCGCAATCCTCGAAAGACATCTGTTGCTTACCAATCTGCTTTCTATACTTATCCAAAGATCTCATAATTCCGACCTCAGTAGATCCTTCGCAAACGATTATCTTCTTAGCAAAAAATGCTTCGGGACACGCTCTTACAACGCGCTGCAATGATTCTATATGAGAAAGATCTCTTCCCTCTGTTCTAGAGTTGCTTTTATCTTTTAATATTAACATAAGCGAATCGACACTCAACTCGGTTATCACTTCTCGAGAATGAGTAGTAATAAAGATTTGTCCTTTACCATTATCGCTTAGCTCCCTTATCAGCTGTTTTGCGCGATCCGGTTCCAAACCTTGTTCGATCTCATCAACGAGCATTATTCCACCATCTTTGACTAAGATAGATTGTATTGCTAGAGAGGCTAATCTTTTCGACCCCTTACCTTTTAATCGGAATGGTATCTTATCATCATGCAGACTGATCCGGTTGTCTCGTATGGATAGTTCTTTGAAATCGAGGGTAGTGCTAGTTTTTTCGATGTTTAAGCCTAGGCCCGCTGCTTGTACCTTTACCATGTCAGTCACTTCAACAAGCTTTTCGAATCCATGCTCATCTATTTTAATTTTAGCAGATCGGAGAGATTCTAATACGATACTGTTTTCTTCGGCATCCTCTGGCTGTTGTGCAGCGCTTTTTAAAAGAGAGTATAATGGATTCCCCTTATTCCAAGAGAAATGCCTATCAATGTTATCAGATACCATATAACAATTAAGTAATGCTCTTTCCGCAGCAGAGATTGGTTTATCGTCCTGACCGCGTTCATTGATGATGTGAAAGTTCGGCTCCAAATGCTTATCGACTGATAGTCGTACGGATAACAACGGCCCCCACTGGGCTGAATCTTCGAGAGCTAATATATCATCACTAATTTCTAAGCTTTGTTTGTTGAATGCTCGTATATTCAATCCAAACTTGTGGTCCGAAAGCAGTTTGACTGGAATATCAACAATATGTGCGGTAATTTGGATGGGGTTATCATAGTTCACATTGTAAAAATCAGTATCGTGGAAAGATAAGTTCCATGTTGATGATAGAACTGCTGAAATCGCTTCCAATATTGTTGTTTTGCCACTGTCTCCACGGCCAATAAGGCATATTAAATTTTGATCATGAGGAAAATTCAGTGAGAAATTTTCGATACAACGGAAATTCTGTATTTCTAATTTTACGATTTTTGACATTGGCAATTATTGATTTGGTATTTAGCTACGAAGAAAACGCCTGTAAGCAGGCCTTTAACCCTTACTGCTAATTTAGGTTATTTATTTATTCAATTAAAATTCTTTATTTTTTTAACATGTAAACCTTCAACCTCTTAAAAATTCCGGTTAATTGTTAGACGATTATGTTAGATGAACAACATACTCTTCCATTTTTGATTAAGCGACCAAAACTGATTTGTTTGCAAATTCTTTTAAAATTTTTGCATAAAAATCATTCTTTAGGCTAAAAATTGGGGTAGAGATGAGTATAAATCAGAGACAACTTGAAAATTGACTGAGGTGGCGTTACTTGGCTTCTTAGATTTTTTAACTTGCTATTAGCCCAAATAAGTTCTGTTTTACAAAACAAAGTCTATCAATTTTACAATTCCCTTTGTCGAAGACCTGAATTGTCTAAGAGCAGCTCAATAGGACGGCTATTGCTAAAACATTCCTGCGTTTGGTCCGTTGCTTCGGAAGATCGAACAGGTTTATTATTCAGAAGAAAAATGGTAATTTTTTACAGCGAGGATGCTAGAGGAGCCATAGCGTCTCTGGACGAACTAAAATATCGATACGATTAACTTTGCTCAATTCCTACTTCTTCCTCAACACATAATACACGCTTTGCGGCGCAATGCGTTCGGATTTTTTTGTGGCGTGATAATGCAAGTTGTTAGCAAATAACTTAGATAGCCATTTATCAAAAAGTATATAGCTTTTGTATGAATAAATAGGCGTGCTGGAGAATTTTTTCCATATGCGTTGCAAGAAAGGCGTCATACAGAAACACAATCCTTCATGCACAATTTCAACATCAAGCTCCTTAAAAATGGACTGTAGTTTATTCAATGGAATGCCACGTTCGTTTTTTGTCAGACCTGCTCTGCGCTTTGTCCAGTCGCCCATAGAAACAACAGGTTCTCGAAGTAAAATATAGCCTCCCGGTTTGGCCACTCGGCATAATTCGCTTAAAACAAAAGATACATTTGGAATATGATGGATGGTTCCAAAACAGGTTACCAAATCAAAGTAATCGGAGGGATAATCAATCGCTCCTTCGATCGAAGGCTTTTTATAAATCGGCGTCAGGTTCTTGATTTTTTCAGAACGCAAGTTTTCTGAAGGCTCAATGATATGCAGATTGGTAATCCTATCGGCTATCGGGAAAAATTCATGCCCCCAAGCTGCCCCAAGGCCCAATACATTCTCCAAGGCTGTATCTGGGAGATACCTGAAGCCGTGCTGCAAATTGAGCTGATGATAACCATAAGCATATTTTTCGGAGTCTTTGCTTCCTAAATCCGCATAGGCTTCCTCTTCTTGTTCATACCACTCTTGAATCTGACTGATCGTAAAATCGTCCCCGTAAATTGCAGCCCCTGATTTGTATTTTTCTTCTAGCATATGTAATCCAATTCCATTACTAAGCTATTCATTTTTTGAAATATAAATGAAGTTAATTTTTGATAAAAAAAATATTTAAATCCTGCTTTCCAATAATTGTTCGAAATTGCGCAGCATCTTATTTCTCAATAATCGATCCCGCGGATGGATCTACATCAGTCGAGGATGCCGTGATTATCGGTGGAGTTTTCGAGGTTCCATACTCATTGCGGTACACTTTGATCAATAATCCAATCGATGATAGAATAAGCGGACCAAAGATTAAGCCCAACATTCCGAAGACATTTAATCCAAATAAAACCCCGAATACCGTAATCAGTGGCGGTACATCACCCAACTGTTTTAACAAGGTAAAACGTAACACGTTATCAATTCCTCCAACCAAAATAAAGCAATACAGCATCAGACCAATGGCATTGGCGGTTTCGCCGGAAGAAAGAACAATAATAGATATCGGAACCCAGACAGCCATCGTGCCAAGGATAGGAATAATGGATGCGGCTCCTGTCAATATTCCCCAAAAAACGTAATTTTCGACTCCGAAAATCCAATAGCCGATAATGGCAACAACTCCCTGTACAGCCCCTAAAATTGGGATTCCAATCGCATTGGAGCGAACCATCATAAAAAATTCTGACCACAATTCTTGTTTGCTTTGTTTGGAGAATGGAATCATTCCCGCAATGTAGCTTTCCATCGCACGTCCATGAACCTGCATAAAATACAGCACAAATAAAGCAACGATGATATTGATAGCGACTTCGGCAACCGAATTAATGATGCTCGGAACATATTTCGTTAAGCTTGAAACAATTTGCAACAAGGCAGAATCAGACATGTCAATTTCCTTCAATACTGGTTTGTCACTCATGTATTCTTTAATCGAATTAAATTTCGTGATGATGACATCTTTGTTCGCGAAAAACGAAGTTAGTTGAGGGATCAAATAATCGATCAAAGCCCATAGGGGCAACACAATAAATACCAAGGATGAAATAATAATCAGCAGGCTCGCCAGTGATTTTTTCATGCCCTTCTGCTCCGTCAGTTTGAAGTAACTATTTCGGAACAATACATAGAGTGTAATGGCTCCTAAAAAACCGGGCAGATAGTAGGTTAAATTTTTGAAAACTAATAAGCAAATCAAGATGATAATAACAATCAACATAATTTGATTGATGGCAGTGTTGCTAATTTGTCTATTTTGCATGGCAATATAATCTAAGCACAAATTACGATAAACATTTGATTCAATTATAGAATTAAAGGGGATAATTTTTTCTTATTGCTATATTTGTTTAAAAAATAAGCTGTATGTCTACAATCCTCATAAAAAATGCCCAAGTTGTCAACGAAAACGAAATCAAAAATCTAGATGTTTTTATCAAAAATGGCCGGATAGAGAAAATTGAACCATCAATAGATGCTACAGCGGATCAGGTAATCGATGCTACAGGATTGCACCTTTTTCCAGGCTTGATTGACGATCAAGTACATTTTAGAGAACCGGGATTGACGCATAAAGCCAATATTTTTTCAGAATCACGCGCAGCGGTAGCTGGAGGAACAACATCCTTTATGGAAATGCCAAACACGGTTCCGAATGCATTGACTCAAAAATTATTACAAGATAAATATGACATCGCTCAGGATACTTCATTGGCGAATTATTCATTTTTTATGGGTGCCGGAAATGATAATTTGGACGAAGTCCTAAAAACGAATCCGCGTGATGTCTGCGGCATAAAGATCTTTATGGGTTCGTCGACTGGCAATATGTTGGTGGATAATGAGCAAGCATTGGAAGCTATATTTAAGAATGCGCCGACCTTGATTGCGACGCATTGTGAAGATGAAGCGACCATTCAGCGCAACCTTGCTGCCTACAAAGAGAAATATGGCGATGATGTCACGATTGAAATGCATCCCTTGATTCGTTCAGCAGAGGCATGTTATTTGTCTTCCTCAAAAGCAGTTGAATTAGCTAAGAAAAACAACACGAGATTACATATTCTTCATATTTCTACGGGAAGAGAAACGGCGTTGTTCCAAAATAATATTCCTCTTGAGCAGAAACGCATCACATCGGAAGCTTGTATCCATCATTTATGGTTTTCGGACGAAGATTACAAAACCAAAGGGAATTTCATTAAATGGAATCCAGCTGTTAAAACCGCAAATGATCGCGAACAGATTTTAGAGGCGGTTTTGGATGGGCATATCGATGTCATCGCAACGGACCATGCGCCACATACGTTCGAAGAAAAATCACAGCCTTACTTACAAGCACCCTCAGGAGGCCCTTTGGTTCAATTTGCTTTACAAGCTTTGTTGGATATGGTCAAACAAGGAAAATTAACCTTAGAGCAGGTCGTTCAAAAAACGGCACACAATACGGCAATTTGTTTTCAAATCGAACAGCGCGGATTTATTCGCGAAGGCTATTGGGCTGATTTGGTCTTGGTAGACTTGAATAAGCCTTTTGATGTTACAAAAGAATGCATTTTGTCAAAATGTGGCTGGTCACCTTTTGAAGGCCATCAATTTTCGTCAACGATCGAACACACCTTCGTTTCTGGGAACTTGGCATATTCAGATGGGAAAATCATTGAAGTAGGCACGGGGCATCGCTTGCTTTTTAATCGATAGTTAACGGCATTGGCTATTTCTGCATGTAATTGAGTTAGTTAAAAACAGTATCTTAGTTCTATGAAATTGACAGTTCTCTTATTTTCCATTATTTCATTTTCCATGTGCAATAGTTCCAAAGATTCTACTCAAGAATTTTCTTCTGCTCATTCTTTAGATACGACACAGCTTAACGAAGCTTTCGAACAGTATAAAGAGAAAGAGCTTTATCATCGCCGTTTTAAGCACCAGACCATCGAGGCCTTGTTAAAAACGCATGCGCAGAAAAATGTATTGACCGTAACGCAGATCGGGAATTCTGTTCAAGGACGTTCAATCAATGAAGTGACTTTTGGTACAGGAGATAAGAAAGTAATGCTTTGGTCGCAGATGCATGGCGATGAGCCTACCGCGACAATGGCATTATTCGATTTGTTCAATTTTTTAGAAGGGGAGAATGACGAATTTCAGGCTGTCCGAGATCTGTTGAAAGAAAAGCTGGAACTGCATTTTATTCCGATGCTCAATCCAGATGGAGCAGAAATTTATAACCGCAGAAATGCCCAAAGTATCGATCTGAACCGTGATGGACGCAAGCGCCAAACGATTGAAGGCAAGTTGCTGCGCGATAGGGCAGAAGCGGTCAAACCACAATATGGATTTAACCTTCACGATCAGAATATTTATTACAACGTTCCAGAAACAAAAAATCCGGTAACCATTTCATTGTTGGCTCCCGCATTTAATGAAGAGCGCGATGTCAATGATGTGCGCGGAGGCGCAATGAAAATTATCGTAGGAATGAATAGAATCTTGCAACAATATGTGCCGGATGCAGTTGCGAAATACGATGATACATTTTCGCCGAGAGGTTTTGGAGATAATTTTCAAATGCTAGGTGCAAGCACGGTGCTGATTGAATCTGGAGGATTGAAAGGCGATCCTGAAAAGCAGGAAATCCGGCGCTTAAATTTTGCAATCATTCTCAATGCGCTGATTGAAATTGCCGAAGGCAGTTACCAAAAATACGATGCGGAAGATTACAATGCGATCCCTTTTAATGCTTCGCAATTGCATGATGTCGTGATTCGCAATGTGGAGATAGGTTCGGATTCGATTCCATTGAGAACGGATGTGGGTATCCGACGTTCGGAATTCACGATCAATACCGATTATTTTGTCCGCGGAAGAATTGAAGACTTAGGGGACATGGAAGACAATTATGGCTATGACGAAGTGGACGGCACGGGTTTGAAATTGATTGTCGCTAAAGTTTCTCCTCAAATCGTGGATTCAGCACAGAATTTAACCATCGACCAATCGTTGGACTTATTGAGAAAAGGATTTATGGCTGTCAAAGTAAAACAAGTTGGCCCGAGCAAAGAAAATAAATTGCATCAGTTGCCATTGCTCTTTTTTACGCAAAATCAATTTTTTCCAACAACGGAAATTACTTTAGGCGGAACCGCAAATTTCTTCTTGGGAGATGAGTCGGGGCAACTGAAATATGCCATTGTGAATGGCTATGTGATTGATTTGAGCAAAAAAGATAAAGCGATTTGGAAGAACGTTGTTTTTTAAATTTCGTAGCATGTCCTTGATTTCTGATTACTAAAAATTTTAAACCGTATGCAATTCCTACACCGCAAAATAGTGCTTTCGATCAGCTGTGTGCTTTTCTGTTTTTCAGCAGCGATTGCGCAGCAACAAAAATTTGATTTAAAAGTTTTTCAGATCAATATCTGGCATGAAGGAACACAAGTTCCAAATGGTTTGCAAGTTATTGCCGAAGAAATTATTGACAAAGATCCAGACATTGTACTTTTTAGCGAAATCAAACACAGAACGGATACGGGTTTTATCCGCCAGATTATTCAGGTTCTAAAAGCCAATGGTGCAACTTATTATGGCAAAGGAAATAATGAAAATTTAGACGTAGGCCTTATATCCAAATATCCATTAAAATTTCCTGACGTTGAGCAAGAAAAGAATGAATTACCCGCGGTTTCCAAAACTAAGATTTCGATCAAAGGCCGTGACTTTATTTTTTATTCCGCCCATTTGGATTATACAAATTACGCATGTTACTTGCCTAGAGGCTATGATGGTGTGACTTGGAAAAAATTGCCCGCACCAATAAACAATAATGAAGAAGTATTGACCGCCAATAAATTATCTCAACGAGACGAAGCAATCGCCGCAGTCATTTCAGATGTAGAAAAGGAGTCAAAAAATCAACTAATCATTCTTGCAGGCGATTTTAACGAACCTTCTCATTTGGATTGGACAGAAGCTACAAAAGATTTGTTTGACCATCGAGGAACTGTTATTCCTTGGCATTGCTCGGTTATGCTTTATGATGCAGGGTTTTTGGACGCATTTCGTGTCCGCTTTCCAAATCCGGTCACGCATCCGGGATTTACATTTCCTTCTTACAACAAAGATGTTGATATCAACAAACTGACTTGGGCACCGGATGTAGACGAACGCGATCGCATAGATTATATTTATTATTTACAAAATCCGTCGATTCAGGTAAAAGATGTGCATGTTGTAGGGCCTGTCGAAACCGTTGTCCGTGCGAAAAAACAAGATAGAGATAGTCAGGATCAATTTTTGGTACCCAAAGCCGTTTGGCCTACGGATCATAAAGCTCTGTTAGCGACTTTCGAAATCAACTAAAATTTGAACTGCACTATCTGTCAAAGTCCAATTTCAATTCTACACCTTTGCCGCTGCTTCCGCGTCTCCAATCTGGGCCGTTCCGGATGATGTCTACTGCTTTCTGGTCAGCAATCGGACCACCAGACTGATTGATGCGAATGTTTTTAGGGCGTCCATGTTCATCAATGTCAAACAATACATAAACTTCAGTTTTTGAAACCCTTGCTAGCTTGGTTGCTTCATTAATGTAATTCCGATACGAAGGCCATCCTGCTGCGGGTTCTGAAACAACATTCCGCGAAGGCGGTGAAGCAATTTTTGAGACAGATCCTGTCACTGCTTTTTTCGCCTTGGCACCATAAGCCACCACTACAACTTCGTCGATTTGATTATTAGAAGGCCTTAACCTGATCGAATTGTAGTCATTGCTGGCAATCAGGTTTTGTGTTTCAAAACCAATCGCTTTGGCTTCTAGTTTAGGCTGATTTTTATTTGTCTGCACAATAAATCGTCCTAAAGAATCTGATACCGTGATGGTGTTGTCATCCAAATTTTTAATGATTGCCGAAGGAATAGGAAGCCCGTTCTCCCCATCTAAAATCACACCGCCGATAATGTTTTTATTTTGTAAAGACGATACTCCGCGAATACTGATTTGGTTGCTTTTTTGAGTCGAATTAATTGAAGCAATTTCTTCACCTCGTAGAGGAGAACTGGAAGATTTCGGTTTGTCCGCCAGTCTAGCCGCTCGGTTTCTGGAAGAATCTAAGCGTTTATACAGCATTTCTCGGATTTCCGCATTTTGCTGTTCTATTTTTTCAGTATATAATTCTTCCGCTCTTCCAGGTTTCCGAATCGGTCTTCTAGGAGCTTGTGCGATGCGATTTGAATCGCTCAGAAATATTTCTTCGCCGATTGTGTCTGTTTCAATTGGAACGATCGAAGGTTCCGGTATTCTGTTTTGTACAGGTGCTTGCGCAATGATCGATGTTTCCTTTAAGTTGTCTCTCAATAAAAAATAGGAGATACTCATTAAAACCACAAGTGATGCGGCTATGGATATGAGTTTCCAATTGATAATTCGTTTTTCTCGTTGAGGTGCGGTGCGCTTGTTTATTAAGTCCTTAAGCTTTGCTAAATCTTCTTTATGCTGTTTAGGCGATTCGCTTTCCATTCCCAACAGCATATCCATAAGCATAGGGTCGCTCTCCGCTTCTTTTTCAAGCAGGAACATCTCCCTTGACGTTAATTCGCCACGATGATATTTTCTTAGATAATCAATATCGTACTTACCGTTGCTCATCCTGTTTTTCCATGCAAATTTTTAAATTTCGCTTTCCATTTTGAATGAAGCTTTTCACTTCCTTCATGCTGTAACCCGTCTGTATGCTTATGTCTTGATAACATTTCTCCTGAAGGAAAAACAAATCTATTGATGCTTTCTGTTTCTCTGGTAATTTATCCAAACACTGTTCCATAGCCGTCAATTGCTCCTCTTTTTCTTCAGAATTTTCCGAAGGATGCAAATCATATGGAAATTTCACAAATTCATCCAAAGAAGTTGTGGAAATATTTTTTTTCGATCGCAACTGCATCAAACAAAAATTCTTAGCAACTACATATAGCCAACGCGGAAAATCATTGATTTCTTGCTTATTGACTTTACGCATAAGCTCTTCGAAAATTTGCATCACAGCATCTTTGCTATTCTCACTGTCTTGAAAATAACGCAAGCAAACATAGTAAACCATTTCAGAATGACGCTGATACAATTCTCCCAAATAAACCAAATCATCGTTTTCACGATAATTCGCTAACAGATTTTCATCGGTTAAAGAAGCATATTTTGGATTTGATTTAGTCATCTTCAGCCGTGAAAATAATTTTTTTTTCTTGCTTATGGAAATTTAAAAAATCCTGCATCCCTTGACAAAAATGTACGACATGAAAATATTCTCTTTAATCATCTTGTTATTTTCTATAGTAGGAAATACGCAAGGGCAAAATTTGATCACAGGCGTGGTGACCGCCAAAGATTCAAACCAACCTATATCAGGCGTTCTTGTCAAAGTAGGAGGCAAGTCTCACCAAGTATTGACCGATAGTGTGGGAGGTTACTCCATAGAAGCTATTTCGGGAGATAAGCTGAGTTTTATTTTCCTTGGTTATGAAATCAAAGAAGTAAAAGTCGGAAAAATGAATAAAATCGATGTGCAATTGAATCCAGAAGTTCGTCATATCGAAGAGGTATCTGTAGTAGCATACGGTACGGCAGCAAAAAGAAATATTACTGGAAGTGCCGTTCAGATTAGAGGTATGGCTTCAGTCGGCTATGCTCCTCCAGGAAATTCGGAATCCTATGCGTCCGTTAAAGAAAATAAGTTTTTATCGCCGAGCAAAGATCCACTGTCCACTTTTGCGGCAGATGTAGATGCAGCCTCGTATAGCAACATTCGGAGAATGTTGAATGCCGGCCGTCTGCCTGAAAAAGATGCTGTTCGTGTCGAAGAGATGATCAATTATTTCCATTATGCCTTAGATGCTCCTACCAATGGCGACCCAGTACGCATTTACTCAGAACTTACCAGTTCGCCCTGGAATAAAGACCATCAATTATTGCGCATCGCGCTGAAAGCCAAAGATATTCCAAAGGAAAATTTAGCTTCTTCTAACTTGGTTTTTTTAATCGATGTGTCAGGTTCGATGTTCGGAGAGAATAGATTACCTTTGGTAAAATCATCTTTGAAAATGTTGGTTGACCAATTGAGGCCAACGGATAAAGTTTCGATTGTAACCTATGCAGGCTCAGCAGGTATTAAATTAGAAAGTACGTCTGGCGATCAGAAAATGAAAATCAAATTAGCTATCGACGAATTGGAAGCTGGAGGGTCTACCGCGGGAGGTGCAGGTTTGAAAATGGCTTATGCACTAGCTCGCCAAAATTTTATTCAATCAGGAAACAACCGGATTATCATGGCCAGCGATGGTGATTTTAATGTGGGTGTTTCGAGCGACAAAGAAATGGAAAGTTTGATTGGCACAGAAAGCAAATCAGGGATTTCGTTGACTGTTTTGGGATTCGGAATGGGCAATCTGAAAGATAGCAAAATGGAGATTTTGGCGAATAAAGGACATGGGAATTATGCTTATATCGATAACATTTCGGAAGCAAGAAAAGCGATGGTGACAGAATTTGGCGCTACCTTGTTTACAGTTGCTAAAGATGTGAAAATTCAGGTTGAATTTAATCCAGGGACAGTTCAAGCGTATCGCTTAGTTGGGTATGAGAATCGATTGCTGGATGCAGAAGATTTTAATAATGATGCAAAAATGGGTGGCGATATGGGCGTTGGCCATGTGGTTACGGCTTTGTATGAAATAGTTCCTGTAGGCGTCAAAAGTTCGGCAGTCGGTCTTGTGGATGATTTAAAATATCAGGAAAACAAGAAGGTTAAACCTTCTGATAATGCCACAGAAATTGCGACTATTAAATTCCGCTACAAAAATCCTGAGGACGACAAGAGCCAATTGCAGTCGTTGGTGGTTGAGAACAAAGTAAAATCTTTTGATCAAATCTCACAAGATTTTCAATTTGCCACAGCTGTCGCTGAATTGGGAATGCTGTTGCGCGATTCTGATTTCAAACAAAATTCAAATTACGATTCGTTGATCAAACGGGCTAAAGAGGCTAAAGGCAAAGATGAGGAGGGCTATCGTGCGGAGTTTATCCGCTTAGCGGAAAATGCTAAATCCATAACGCAGAGCGAGCAATTGACACTGAAATAAATTGTGACAAACTAAAAATCCCTTTACAGCCATATTTCAAAAATGCTGTCTAGGGGTTTTATGTTTGTAAATTATGTTTTTTATGAATGAATTTTTCTATAAAATTCTTAACTTAAGACATAAATTTTGAACAATTGAACATCTATTTATTTTTTTATAAAAATATTTTCTGGATTAACTTCGCTCTATCTATTGCCATAGTTGTGCTCGCTCCTTCCAGTGGAAATGTGGGTTTAAGTTTTTCTGCAATCTTTTCGACAATAGGATTTTTGTGCAGTTTCTTTCTAGCTAAATTATTCAATAGAAATTCTAAATACATGTACTTAAATCTAGGGATACGAGATGTGAAATTGTTCTCTGTATTATTTCTACCAAATTTAATAGTCGGTTTATTTTTTTATTTTTTGACCTCTTTATGGAAAATGAACTTTATGTAGACTCTATACAATTTTCCTATAATGATCGTTTTCAATTGTTGACTGGCGTTTACCTGTCCTGTAAAATCGGTGAGGTAATCGGTTTGTTGGGGAGAAATGGCACAGGAAAATCGACGCTGATGAAAATTATTTTCGGATCATTGAAGCCAAAATATGCGTTTATCAAAATTAATGGGAAATCAACCAAGCAAGCATTTACAACACGAGAAGTTGTCTATTTGCCACAGGCAAGTTATTTGCCAACAGCAGAACGGGTCAGTACAATAGTCGAAGCGATGTTTTCGGATAAAGAAAAGCGAACGCTTGTTTTAAATGATAAACGGATCAACATGCTCAAAGAC
This sequence comes from Sphingobacterium hungaricum, assembly GCF_015210005.1. Lineage (GTDB taxonomy): Bacteria > Bacteroidota > Bacteroidia > Sphingobacteriales > Sphingobacteriaceae > Sphingobacterium > Sphingobacterium hungaricum. The sequence goes on along the minus strand of NZ_MU158698.1, from coordinate 774,373 downwards.
CAAAAGGTGTATGAGCTTTCGGGCGGTGAACGAAGATATTTAGAAATCTTATTGCTAATCCATCAAAAGGCTAGCTATTTATTGCTAGATGAACCATTTTCAGAAATCGAACCTTTGTATGTCGAAGCGATTCAAGAATTAATCCTATCTCATAAATCCGATAAAGGTTTTATTATCTCGGACCATGATTATCAAAATGTCTTGGAAGTGAGTACTAGGATTACCTTATTAAAAGACGGCGGTTGTCTTGAGATTAAGGATAAAAAAGAGCTGGAATTGTTTTACGTGCCCGAAGGAACTTTTTCTTCTAAGTAAAAATTAAAAAATTCAAAAGTAAAAATTAAAAATTCAAAAAAGTGGAAAGAGTTTCAGTGTGAAGGACCACAGAAGACACAGAGGAAAATTAAAAATTAAAAAGTAAAAATTCAAAAACCTTTCTGGGGGTTATTGGTGAGCTCTGATTTTTTCGATCTCCAATCTCAAATCACACCCAATCTATATACTAAATACTATATACTAAAATCTCACATCTCACATCTCACATCTCAATTCTACTCCTCCCGCTCTTTCCATTGCTTCGCAAAAGATTTATCCGCTAATTTAGGCAAATCGCGATGTGTTCCCCAGCTAGTTTTGAAAACAGTTTTCAAAAAGAAATTCTTTGTTTTCCCGCCGAAAAAGTCAATTAACTTTCTTCGCTGAATGGCATAAGTAAATCCTTTCCAAAGTTTTTTCTCTGATGGAGTCGTTAAATTTTCTTGAACAGCGTCCCGACGATTGAGCAACAATAATTTGTGGATATCTATTCCGACAGGACACACTTCTGTACATTTCCCACAAAGTGACGATGCGTAGCTTAAATGCTTGAACTCCTGCATACCCGCCAAATGCGGAGAAATTACGGAGCCAATCGGTCCTTGATAGGTCGTTTCATAGGAATGGCCACCAATATTTTGGTAAACCGGACATACATTCAAACATGCACCACAGCGAATACAGTACAAACTCTGGCGCTGTTCCTTTTGAGCCAATAAATTTGTACGACCATTATCCAATAAGACTACATACATTTCTTCGGGACCATCGATTTCATTCGCGGAACGTGGCCCGCTCAAAATCGTATTGTAAACGGTCAGGTTTTGGCCTGTTCCATGAGAAGCCAATAAAGGCCAGAATAAATCCAAATCTGCCAAAGAAGGAATGATTTTTTCTATCCCTACGACGGCGACATGGATTTTTGGGAAACTTGTCGTTAAGCGCGCATTCCCTTCATTTTCAGTGATGGCGATGCTTCCAGTATCCGAAATCAGAAAGTTGGCGCCCGTAATTCCCAGTTCTGCTTGTGCATATTTTGCACGTAGAAGTTCGCGTGCTTTTAAGGTGATTTCTTCGGCTGAAGCTTCTAGGGGCGTTCCGAATTTTTCATGAAATAATTTGGCAATTTCTTCCAGACTGAGATGCATCGCTGGAGTCACAAAATGATAAGGCTTTTGGTCCAGCAATTGTATAATGAACTCACCCAAATCAGTTTCTATCGAATCAATATTTTTGCTTTTCAGAAAATGATTTAAATCAATTTCTTCAGTTGCCATCGATTTGGATTTCACGACATTTTTTACGCCATGATGTGCAATGATTTTGGCAATTTCTTGGCGCGCTTCTTCTGCATCATTTGCCCAAATTACTTTTCCTCCACGCTTGATAAAGTTGGATTCAAAATCCAATAAATAACGATCTAGGTTTTCAATAGCTTTCCATTTCGTCAGATTAGCTTTAATTTTTGAGTTTGCAAGATTGAAAAATTTGCTTTTGCCTTTGGCGAATGCAACATCATACTTGTCTAAATTATTCTGAATAATCTTTCGATGCGCCAAATCAAATGATTTGTCCGAGCTCACTTTCAAAAATTGGTCTGCTAATGTTTGCGCCATTTAAATACCCTTCGTCTGCTTATTAAAATAAAATAGTTGGCGAATGTTAGCCAACTATAAAGATAACGTTAATTTTGTAGTATTGTTTCGCAGTAATTAATTGCTGTTTTTCTTTTTAACATCTAAGGCTAAACTTAACTCTTCCAATTGTGCTGTCGCAATGCTCGAAGGCGAGTCAATCATCACATCACGTCCTGAATTATTTTTAGGAAATGCAATTACGTCACGGATAGAATCAAGTCCCGCAAAAATGGAAACCAAACGGTCGAATCCAAAAGCCAATCCACCATGCGGAGGAGCTCCGTAAGTAAACGCTTCCATTAAGAAACCAAATTGCTTCTGCGCCTCTTCGGGCGAAAATCCCAAATGTTTGAACATCAATGACTGCAAGTCACGGTCGTGGATACGAATCGAACCACCGCCGATTTCCACACCATTGATGACTAAATCGTATGCATTTGCACGAACTTCTCCAGGTTTAGAATCCAATAAAGCAATGTCCTCGGGTTTTGGTGAAGTGAATGGATGATGCATGGCATGGTATCTTTCCGAATCTTCATCCCATTCCAATAAAGGAAAATCAATGACCCAAAGCGGAGAGAACTTTTGTTTATCACGCAATCCCAATTCTTGAGCAACATACAAACGAAGTTCGTTTAGTTGTTTGCGAACTTTTTCAGTCGTGCCAGCCATAATCAATAGCAAATCGCCTTTTTCTGCGCCAAATGCTTCCGACCATTTTTGCAATTGTTCTTCTGAGTAAAATTTATCTACCGAAGATTTAACAGAACCATCTTCGTTTACACGCGCATAAATTAAACCAGTCGCGCCAATCTGTGGACGTTTAACATAATCAGTCAAAGCATCCAATTGCTTGCGGGTGTATGATGCAGAATTTTTTGCGTTAATACCAACCACCAATTCTGCATTGTCGAAGACAGGAAAACCGTGTCCTTTGACAATGTCGTTCAATTCTACGAACTGCATGCCAAAACGAGTATCCGGTTTGTCCGAACCGTACAAACGCATCGCGTCTGCATAAGTCATGCGCGGAACTTCGCCCAAATCGATTTCTTTGACATGTTTGAATAAATGTTTCGTCAGTCCTTCAAACGTATTTAAGATATCTTCTTGCTCAACAAAAGCCATTTCGCAATCGATTTGCGTAAACTCAGGCTGACGGTCTGCACGTAGATCCTCATCACGAAAACATTTTACAATCTGAAAATAACGGTCAAATCCCGACACCATCAGCAATTGTTTAAATGTTTGCGGAGATTGTGGCAAAGCGTAAAATTCTCCTGGATTCATCCTGCTCGGAACAACAAAGTCACGCGCACCTTCTGGAGTCGATTTAATCAGCACCGGAGTTTCTACTTCCAAGAAATCTTGGCTGTCTAAATATTTGCGGATTTCTTGTGCCATTTTATGGCGCAAAACAAGATTTTCGCGCACGGAATTTCTGCGCAAATCCAAATAGCGGTATTTCATTCGGATATCTTCACCGCCATCCGTTTCGTCTTCAATCGTGAAAGGTGGCAATTTGGATTTATTTAAAATTTCCAATGAAGAAACTTTGATTTCGATTTCTCCTGTCGGAATTTTAGGGTTTTTGCTTGAACGTTCAATAACAGTACCTGCAACTTTAATCACAAACTCTCTTCCTAATTCACGTGCTTGTGCTCTTAGCGATTCATCATCATCCGAGTTAAAAGTTAATTGTGTAATTCCATAACGATCTCGTACATCCACGAAAGTCATTCCACCTAAATCACGGGATTTTTGGACCCAACCACTTAAAATAACTTGTTCACCCAAATTGGATAGGGTAAGTTCACCACACGTATGCGTTCTATGCATTATCTACTAATTTATTGAACTGCAAAATTATTGGTTTTTTGCCACAATAAAGAATAGAATCGAAGCCTAATTTCAGTCTACCACAACGTCCCACTTTTTGCGTTTTTTGGATGTAATTTCGAATTTTTAATTTAAAAGAGCCGTGATAATCAGTGCTGTTACGGTATTAATGAATTTTCTTTAAAGTTTAAAATCTGTGTTAATGATATGTTAAATCCACTTTTGTAGCGAATTTGCTATGTGGAAAACTTTTTTGTGTCGTGTTGTGGGGGAAAGTGGGGGAAAGTGTTTAGTTTTACATATTATTTAGATTACTCGAGTAGACAAATGATTCAACTGATCGGAGAATACGAATGCAAGCTTGACGCCAAAGGTAGATTGGTGGTTCCTGCAGCGCTCAAAAGGCAATTGCCTGATGTGGAGCGTGAGGGGCTTGTTGTGAATCGTGGCTTCGAAAAGAATTTAGTGATTTATACACGTGAGGAATGGAACAAGAAGATGGCGCAGTTGGCTAAATTGAATCAGTACAAAGCAGAGAACAGGAATTTCATCCGTCAGTTTATGCGTGGCGCTACGGAATTGAGTTTGGATGCGGCGGGTCGTGTTTTGCTACCGAAAACATTGGTCGAATATGCGGGAGTTGGAAATGAATTAGTCTTGGCTTGTCAATTTGATAAAATTGAAGTGTGGTCTAAGGAAGCATATGAAAAAATTGTTGGCGATATTTCTGAAGAGGACTTCGCTGATTTAGCAGAGAAAGTAATGGGTGGATTTGATTTTGAGGGAGGAAGCAATGACTAATTTGGTTTACCATGTTCCCGTAATGTTGCAGGAATGCATGGAAGGATTAAATATCCATCCGGATGGCACGTATGTCGATGTCACTTTTGGCGGAGGCGGCCATTCTCGTGAAATTTTAAAGCAATTGGGTCCAAACGGAAGGTTGATTGCTTTTGATCAAGATCCTGATGCACTGGAAAACGCGATTGACGATCCTCGCTTTATATTGGTTCACCACAATTTCAAGTTTTTAAAAAATAACCTGCGCCTTTTAGGCATTAAATCGGTTGACGGAATTTTAGGTGATTTGGGTGTTTCATCCCATCAATTTGATGCGGCGGAAAGAGGATTCTCGACACGGTTTGACGCAAGCTTGGATATGCGTATGGATCAAGTTTCGGATCTAGATGCCAAGCAGATCTTAAATACATATTCTGAAGAAGATTTGCATCGCATCTTTGGAATGTATGGCGAGATCCAAAATGCAAAATCGTTAGCGAAAGCAATTGTCACTGCAAGATTGACTAAAGAGTTTGATACCATTTCCGGCTTAAAGGAAACGATACAGAAATTAGTTCCAAGAGGAAAAGAACATAAGTACCATGCGCAGCTTTTTCAGGCATTGCGCATTGAAGTTAATCAAGAGTTGGAAGCTTTGCAGGAATTTCTGTTGCAGACCATTGCTGTATTAAAACCTGAAGGACGCTTGGTGATTATGTCTTATCATTCTTTGGAAGACCGTTTGGTGAAGAATTTTATGCAGAAGGGGAAATTCCGTGGCGATGTCGAAAAAGATTTTTTCGGTCACGAAATCAAGCCTTTTCATGTAATCTCTCGCAAAGCCATTTCGGCTTCGCCGGAAGAAATAGAACAAAATAACAGGGCACGCAGTGCAAAATTGCGCGTGGCTGAAAAAATTGAACAGGAAGCTTAATCGGTAATTTGAGATGACAAAAAATACAATCAAAAACCAAGAATTAAGCGAAGAAGTTCAGGAAGAAATGAACGATGCAGTAGAGGAGAAGGTCGAACAGACGCAGGATTTTTTGCGCTCGATCATTAATCCAAAGCAGTTGTCAACCTATTTGGTGACAAAGAATCTACCCTTCGTAGCTTTTATTGCTTTTTTGGGATTGTTATACATTTCCAATAGGCATTTGGCAGAAAATACAGTGCGCAAGATCGATAAGTTGGGTAAAGAAGTAAAAGAATTGGGGTGGGATTATAAATCATTGAATGCGGAGTTAATGAAATTAACAACACAGTCAGAGATTGCGAAGCGGGCAGATACGCTTGGTTTGAGAGAACGAACCGAGCCACCAATTAAAATTGAAGTAGTAAAAAAATAAAGTGATTAAACTCCAATGAATATTAGGAAATCCATATTAATTAGGGTGTACCTGGCGTTCGGGCTGATGGTATTTGGGGCGCTTGCGGTCTTCGCTAAGTTGCTTCATTTGCAGTACGTGGATGGAGGCGAGTGGCGCGCGATCGCCGATAGTTTAACTATTAAAGAACGTGTTATTGAAGCTGCCAGAGGAAATATTTATTCCAATGACGGAAGTTTATTAGCGACTTCTGTTCCAGAATATGACATTCGTTTTGATGCGATGGCAATTCCTGCAGATCAGCCAGAAATTTTTAATGAGAAAGTAGATTCGTTGGCTTATAAATTAGCCGATTTTTTCAAGGACCGTTCTTCTAGGCAATATTTAGCCTTGTTAAAAGAGGCACGTGCGAAAAAACAGCGCTATACGTTAATTAAACGCGATGTGAATCATCAAGATTTGAAGGTAATCAAAGAATTCCCTTTGTTAAAAGCATTTAAGGTCGATAAGAACAGGTATTCGGGAGGGTTGATCGCTGTGCGTGAAAACAAACGGATTTTGCCATTTACCAATTTGGCTGCCCGTACAATTGGATACAAAAACTACACAGGAATTGACACCGTTCTTGTTGGGCTGGAAGGTGCATACGGACATTACATTGATGGAACAAGTGGCGCTCAGATGATGCAGCGTATTGCTGGCGGTGTTTGGATTCCAGTAAATCGGGAAATAGAAGTTGCTCCAGTTGATGGTTCGGATATTATTTCGACGATCGATGTGAATATGCAGGACATGGCGCAACGCGCGTTGGAAAAACAGTTGATCGAAAGCAATGCAGACAATGGCTGCGTAATTTTGATGGAAGTGAAAACTGGAGAAATTCGTGCCATTGCAAATTTCACGAAAGATACAGACGGTAAATACCGGGAGAAATTTAATTATGCTATTGCGCAAGGTGCTGACCCTGGCTCGACATTCAAATTAGCGTCTTACTTAATCGCTTTGGATGACGGAGTGGTGGATACAAGCACAGTCATTGATATTGGAAATGGAACGTATAAAGTTCCTTCTCATACGATCAGGGATTCGCATGCGCCAAAAAAATCACTGGTTACTGTAAAAGAAGGGTTTGAAGAATCTTCAAACGTTGCGGTGACGAAAATGATCAATACGCATTATGGGAGCAATCCGGACAAATTCGTCAACAAATTACATAGCTGGGGATTAGATCAGCCTCTAGGATTGCAGATTCCAGGTGAAGGAATTCCCATTGTGAAAACACCAAAAAATAGATCATGGAGCAAGCTGTCCTTAATTCAAATGTCTTACGGCTATGAATTAAAATTGACGCCGATGCAAACATTGACCATGTATAATGCGGTCGCAAATGATGGTAAAATGGTTGCGCCCTTGTTTGTAAAAGAAATTCGTCATTTAGGCAATACAGTTGAGCGCTTTCATGCGCGAGTGATCAACAAACAGATTGCTTCCGAATCAGCGATCGATAAAATGCAGAAAATGATGGAAGGGGTGATGGATCATGGGACTGGAAAACGGTTGACAAGTCCATTGTACAAAGCTGCTGGTAAAACAGGGACGGCTCAAATGGCTGATGATTCCAGAGGGTATGGAGCTCGCCGTTACCAATCTTCTTTCGCAGGTTATTTTCCTGCAGACCATCCAAAGTATTCCATGATTGTCGTGATTCGTAATCCAAGGAATGGGTACTATGGTGGGTCAGTTGCAGGACCTGTATTCAGGGAGTTGGCAAACATGGTTTTTGCAAATGACGTATCGATGCATAGCACATTGACTAACAGGAAAGTGAATGTTGCCGGAAATAAAGTTCCTCAAACCTTGATCGGTTCTAAAGATGCATCTTCGAAAGTGTACGATGCCTTAGGATTTACTGGGGTTAATTGGAACATGGCCGCTAGAAGTGGAAAGGATACAAGCGCGTCTAAAGGATCTCCTTGGATTGACGTACAGATCAAAGAAGGAACGGTGCCGAATGTGGTCGGTATGGGTTTGAGCGATGCCTTGTATACAATGGAAAACGCAGGATTTAAGACCCGTGTTTCAGGTAGAGGACGAGTGATTTCACAATCGTTATTACCGGGCGAAAAATTACAAATGGGGACTAATATCTCAATAGAATTAAATTAATGAAATTAAAAGAATTATTACATGCGATTCCAGTTAGGGAATTAAGAGGTCAGCTTGATGTTGAGGTGGCTTCGCTATGTTTTGATTCTCGTAAAGTTGAAGCCGGAAGTCTATTCATTGCTATTTACGGCACGCAGGTCGATGGACATCAGTTTTTGCCGAAAGCAATTGAACTGGGCGCCTCTGTCTTGGTTGTTCAGGAATTGCCTGTTATTTTCAATGAAGAAGTGACTTACGTTTTAGTAGATGATACTTCATATGCTCTTGGGATACTCGCAGCAAATTTCTACGAGAACCCCTCGAAGGAATTGAAATTGGTTGGGGTCACAGGAACGAATGGAAAAACGACAGTAGCAACGTTACTATTTAACTTATTTGATAACCTAGGCTATCATGTCGGATTATTGTCCACGGTAGAAAATAAAATTGGCGATCGCATAATTCCAGCAACACATACAACTCCAGATCCAATTGCTCTAAATAGTTTATTGCGCGATATGGTTTCTGATGGATGTGATTATTGCTTTATGGAAGTAAGTTCGCACGCCGTTGCGCAGCAACGGATTGCAGGATTACGTTTCGCTGGAGGCATATTTACAAACATTACGCATGATCATTTGGACTTTCATGGCACATTTGATCATTACATCAAAGCGAAGAAAAAGTTTTTCGACGATTTGGATCGTTACGCTTTTGCATTGACCAACATCGATGATAAAAACGGAGCGGTCATGTTGCAAAATACATTCGCTCACAAGAAAACATACGGCATGCACAACATGGCTGAATTTAAAGCCAAAATTATCGAAAGTCATTTCGATGGTATGCTTTTGTCGATTGATGGACATGAGGTGTGGGTGAAATTAGTCGGAAGTTTCAATGCTTATAACTTATTGGCCGTTTATGGAGCCGCTATTTTATTGGAGCAAGAAACGCTTAAGGTATTGACGGCGCTTAGTGAAATCCATGGTGCAGCAGGAAGATTTGAACCTATTCAATCGAACAAAGGAACTATAGGAATCGTTGATTATGCGCACACGCCTGATGCGGTGAAAAATGTTTTGGAAACCATTCGCGATTTGCGCAAACCGAGTCAGCAGATCATTACGGTTTTAGGATGTGGCGGTGACCGTGATAAAACGAAACGTCCGGAAATGGCTGAAGTTGCTGCGAAATTGAGTGATAAAGTAATCATTACCTCAGATAATCCAAGAACAGAAGATCCTTATCAGATCATCAAAGATATGGAAGCTGGTATTCCTGCCGGAAAGAAGAAAAACGTGTTTACGATTGCAGACCGAAAAGAAGCAATCAAGGCGGCTTGCCATTTGGCACAAGCAGGTGATATCGTTTTAGTTGCAGGAAAGGGACATGAAAACTATCAAGAAATTCAAGGAGTGAAGCATCATTTTGATGACAAAGAAGTTTTAATAGAGGTATTTAAAGAACAACAATAATTATGTTATATTATTTATTCGACTGGCTAAATGACCATAACCATATCCCTGGGTCGGGTTTGTTTCAATACATTTCCTTCCGTACGGCTATGGCAGTTATTGTTTCTTTAATTATCACAACAGTTTTTGGTAGCCGATTGATTCGTCTTTTGCAAGTCAAGCAAGTCGGCGAAACAATTCGTGATTTGGGTTTGGAAGGCGAGAAGAAAAAACAAGGAACACCGACTATGGGTGGTCTGATTATTATTGCCGGAATCTTAATCCCAACATTGCTGTTTGCGAAACTGGATAATATTTATGTAATCATCATGATTGTGACTACCATTTGGATGGGAGCAATTGGATTTTTAGATGATTACATCAAAGTTTTTAAGAAAAATAAAGAAGGCTTAGCTGGAAGATTCAAAGTGATCGGACAGGTAGGATTGGGAATCATCATTGCTTTTACGATGTATTTTCATCCGGATATTGTTGTGCGCCAAACGGTCACAAATCCTACTTCGTCAAAACCAGTGGAAGTGTACATCAACGAACAGACTGGTGAAAAATACTATACTGAAAATGTAAAATCAACGAAGACGAACATTCCATTTTACAAAAACAATGAGTTCGACTATGCCAAAGTGTTGGACATGTTTGGCTTGAATTCGCCTTGGATGACGTTTATGGTCTTCTTGGTCTTTGTAGTTTTTATTGTAACCGCAGTATCAAACGGCGCAAATATCACGGACGGTATCGACGGCTTGGCCACGGGAACTTCTGCCATCATAGGCGTGACATTGGCAATCCTAGCATACGTTTCGGGTAACATCATATTCTCTGATTATTTGAACATCATGTATATCCCGAATTCTGGAGAGCTAGTAATTTTTGCCGGAGCATTTATTGGAGCATGTACGGGATTTTTATGGTACAATGCCTATCCAGCGCAAGTTTTTATGGGCGACACAGGAAGTTTGGCTATCGGAGGGATTATCGCTGCATTTGCCATCTTGATCCGTAAAGAATTATTGATTCCAATCTTGTGCGGTATATTCTTGATTGAGCTCGTTTCTGTCATCACACAAGTTTCGTATTTCAAATACACAAAGAAAAAATATGGCGAAGGCAGAAGGATATTCTTAATGTCTCCGTTGCATCATCACTATCAGAAGAAAGGGTATCATGAATCGAAAATCGTAACACGTTTTGTTATCGTTTCGATCATCCTGGCCATTTTAACAATTGTGACTTTAAAAGTTCGATAAGCATGTCAAATATTGCGCATACATATTATCCACAATCCGGCCGCCTTGTAATTCTTGGCGCAGGGGAGAGCGGAGTTGGAGCTGCCATTCTTGGAAAAGATAAAGGCTTTGATGTGTTTGTTTCTGATATGGGAAACATTGCCGATTCGTATAAAAATACATTGGTTGCTGAACAGATTTCGTTTGAAGAAACTACGCATTCAGAAGAGCTGATTTTAAATGCTGCTTTAATCGTAAAAAGTCCAGGCATTCCAGAGAAAGCGCCTCTAATCAAAAGACTTAGAGCATTGGGCATTCCTGTGATTTCTGAGATTGAGTTTGCTGCGCAATACACCGACGCAAAATTATACTGCATTACGGGTTCGAACGGCAAATCGACTACGACTATGCTGACCTACTACATGTTGCAGAAAGCAGGTGTGGATGTGGGTTTGGCGGGAAATATAGGAAGAAGTTTTGCATTGCAAGTTGCAAGGGAACCTCATGAAGTTTACGCTTTGGAAATTTCCAGTTTTATGCTGGATGACATGTATCATTTTCGAGCAGATGTAGCCGTGATACTAAACATTACGCCAGATCATTTGGATCGCTACGATTATAAATTGGAAAATTATGTCGCCTCCAAATTCCGAATGGTTCAAAATCAGACGGAGAATGACTACTTCATCTATTGTGCAGATGATGAAGAAACAATGAAAGCGTTGGATAAGCATCCGACAAAAGCACTGCATTTGCCAATGAGCCAATTGACAGAAGAGACGATCGGCGCTTGGTTAACAGAAGACAAGAATATAGTAATTAACGTACCACATAGAGAACAGTTTACGATGAATATTGAAGAATTATCACTGCAAGGAAAACATAACGTCTACAACAATATGGCTTCCGGATTGGTTGCGAAAGCGCAAGACTTACGCAATCAAACGATGAAAGAGAGTATGAGCTCCTATGTGAACATTGAACACCGCCTTGAGCATGTTGCTTGTATCGGAGGTGTCAATTACATTAACGATTCAAAGGCTACAAATGTCAATTCGGTTTGGTATGCCTTGGAAAGTTTTTCACCAGACATTGTATTGATCATGGGTGGGGTTGATAAAGGAAATGATTATGAAATGTTGCGTGACTTGGTTAAAAGCAAAGTCAAAGCGATTATCTGTATCGGAAAAGACAATACCCGTATTCATGAATCATTCGAAGAAGATACTGATGTGATTGTCAACAGTGCTTCGATGCAGGATGCAGTTTCAATCGCTTCTCATTTGGCAAAAAAAGGAGATACTGTCTTGTTGTCTCCAGCCTGCGCAAGTTTCGATTGGTTTAAAAATTACGAAGAAAGAGGAAATAAATTTAAAGAGGCCGTTATGGCCATATAATATTTAAGCAGATGGATCAGCTGTTTTCAAAACTTAAAGGCGACAAATGGATATGGATTATCGTTCTGATTTTATCAGGATGGTCCTTGCTTGCTGTATATAGTTCAGTTGGAACTTTGGCCTACAAAGAAGGCAAAGGAACAGAAATGTATTTGTTCAAACATTTGGCAATTATTATTGTCGGGTTTGTCTTGATGTTTCTTTCGCACAAATTGGACTATCGCTATTATGCCGGTATTTCAAAATTGTTAATGATTATTACGATTCCTTTATTGCTGTACACCTTAGTTTTTGGAGAAAGCATCAATCAAGCAAATCGTTGGGTAACGATTCCGGTTATTAATCAGACATTCCAAACTTCGGATTTAGCAAAATTGGCTTTGATTACATTTCTTGCCAGAATGCTTTCTCGAAAGCAAGAAGAAATTAAAGATGTAAAAAAATCGTTCGCACCAATTATGGGGGCGGTTTGTATAGTCTTTGTGTTAATTGCATTAGCCAATCTGTCAACAGCTTTGATGTTGTTCAGTGTGTGTATTTTACTGTTATTGATCGGTCGAATCAGTTTTAAGCAGATCGCTATTGTTTGTATTAGCGTTGGCGTTTTGTTGACTTTGGTTATGTTATTAGGGCCAAGACGTGCAACCTACATCAGCCGTTTGGAAGGGTTTTTCAAAACAGAAGAAGTAGCAACAGGTACAGTTCCATTCCAAGAAGATAAAAATTTCCAGGCGAACAATTCAAAAATCGCGATTGCAACTGGAGGGACATTTGGAAAAGGACCAGGAAATTCGATGCAGCGCAACGTGTTGCCTCACCCGTATTCGGATTTTATTTTTGCGATTATCATTGAAGAATATGGTACGATTGGCGGTTTTATTATTCTGTTTCTATATATCGCATTGATGTATCGATGCATACGGATTGTGACTTTGAGTCCGCGAGCCTTTGGTGCTTTTTTGGCGGCAGGTTTAGGATTTAGCCTGACCATTCAAGCCTTGGCAAATATGGCGGTAGCAGTTGGTCTAGGCCCAGTGACAGGTATTCCATTGCCTTTGGTGAGTATGGGAGGAACATCCATTTTGTTTACAAGCGTTGCCTTGGGGATTATCCTGAGCGTAAGCCGGAATATTGAAGAGTTAAAGTATAAAGAAGAGTTAAACGAAACTCCGAAAGTACGTAAAGTAGTTGTCGGTAGCATTTAATAAAAAATATGGCACGTAAAATAATCATAAGCGGTGGTGGTACAGGAGGGCATATCTTTCCTGCGATTGCTATTGCGAATGCATTACTTAAACAAGACCCTTCGACCGAAATCCTTTTTGTAGGAGCAAACGGCAGGATGGAAATGGAACGTGTGCCTGCTGCGGGATACGAAATTGTTGGTTTGGATATTCAAGGGATTAATCGCCAGTCGATTTGGAAAAATATCTCCTTGCCGTACAAAATGATTAGCAGTTTATGGAAAGCGCGCAAGGTGTTGAAAGATTTTGATGCTGAAGTTGCAGTTGGTGTTGGTGGATATGCTTCGGGGCCTTTGTTGATGATGGCTAACTGGATTGGGATTCCGACTTTGATACAGGAACAAAATTCTTATGCAGGAGTAACCAATAAGCGATTGGGCAAAGATGCAAAGAAAATATGTGTGGCTTACGAAGGAATGGAGCAATTTTTTCCAGCCGAAAAGGTCATGCTGACAGGCAATCCGATTCGCCGTTCTTCAGTAAAGATTGAAGGAAAAAGGGAAGAGGCTTTGCATGCTTTTGCTTTAGACCAGACGAAGAAGACCATTTTAATTACCGGCGGAAGTTTGGGTGCAAAGACCTTGAACGAATGTGTAATTGCTGGTTTGGATAAATTAATAGCGAAAGATGTTCAGGTAATCTGGCAATGCGGAAGTTATTATTTCGAAACACTTCAAGAAGAGTTAAAAGATAAATTGCCAGAGCAGATTAAAATGCTTGCATTTTTAGAGCGCATGGATTATGCCTACGCTGCGGCGGATATCATTATTGCGAGAGCAGGTGCGGGAACGATTTCCGAATTATGTGTGGTTGGAAAGCCTGTGATTCTGGTGCCGTCTCCGAATGTTGCGGATGACCATCAGACAAAAAATGCAGTTGCATTAACAAACAAACATGCGGCTGAAATGGTGACCGACTTATCTGCACGCATTCATTTAGTGGACAAAGTTTTGGAGCTGTTGGACGATGAAGGCAGACAGGAAGAGTTAAGCACAAATATTAAATCCTTGGCAAAATTGGATGCCGATGAAATCATTGCTGAAGAAGTGTTGAAAATAGCAAAGAAGTAAAATGAATATAGATAAAGTAAAAAAGGTTTATTTGATTGGCATCGGCGGCATCGGCATGAGTGGTTTAGCGCGCTATTTCCAACATTTGGGCTATGCGGTAGCGGGCTATGACAAAACCGAAACTGAATTGACCAAAACATTGGACGGCGAAGGAATTGCGATTTCGTACGAAGATGATGTGGAGAATATTCCTTCTTTGTTTGCTGAACCAAATGAAGAAACGTTAATCATTTTTACTCCAGCTGTTCCTAAGGATTTGGCTATCAAAAATTATTTCCTTGAAAAAGGACATACGCTCTTTAAGCGTTCGCAAGTTTTAGGATTTATCAGCGAAAGCCGCTTTACCATTGCGGTAGCGGGAACACATGGTAAAACGACTACTTCTACGATGATTGCGCATATTTTGAAAGATTCGGGTTATGATTGCTCAGCATTCTTAGGAGGAATTAGTACAAATTACAACAGCAATGTGCTGTATGGAAACAATGATGTTGTGGTTGTTGAAGCGGATGAGTATGACCGTTCGTTTTTGACATTGCATCCAAATATTGCTGTCGTGACATCAGCTGATGCGGACCATTTAGATATTTATGGAGACGAAAGCCATTTGATTGAGTCGTTCGAATTGTTTTTGGGTCGCGTAGTCGAAGGTGGAACGAGCATTGTCAAGAAGAATCTTCCTTTTGGAGACGACATTCTTTATGCGAATGATATTCCATGCGATGCGTACGCAACGAACGTTCAAGTTAGAGACGGAGAATTCTATTTCGATTACTTATCAGAAGATTTAAAAATTGAGAATATCCATTTAGGAATTGCAGGAATTCACAATGTCGAAAATGCTGTCGCAGCGATTACGGTTGCCAAATTATTGAAAATCGATGCTTCTAAAATTGTTGCTGCATTGAGTTCTTTTGCTGGCGCAAAACGAAGATTTGAATACATCGTTAAGAATGAAAAGCATATCTACATTGATGATTATGCACATCATCCTGAAGAATTGCGTGCGTTCTTAACATCCATGCGCAAATTGTATCCGAATAAAAAGCTGACTGTTGTCTTCCAGCCACATTTGTTCTCAAGAACGAAGGATTTTGTGGATGGCTTTGCCGAAGTTTTAGGCTTTGCTGACGAACTTTTGCTTATGGAAATCTATCCGGCTCGCGAGTTGCCAATGGAAGGTGTGGATTCAAGCTGGTTAGCTAGCAAAATTGATTTAGAAAATAAACGGATTGTAAGTCCGGAAGAGGTGTTAAAAATAGTTGAGGAAGAACGTCCTGAATTAATTGTTACAGTCGGTGCAGGAGATATTGACCGTTTGGTAAAACCATTAAAAAAACTATTAGGCGATGTTAGCTAGTTTCAAATTAATTCGATGGAAGCTGGTCTGGTTCGCATTTCTAGGCCTCGCGGCGCTAGTGGGCTTAGTGCTTTTGATGAGCTTAATCACAAAGAAAGACCAGGTTCAAACGACCACAGCGATGAAGGTTATTATTATGGGCAAAGAATCTTTCATTGACCAGAATGACATTTCGAATCTGATTAATAAAGAATTTGGTGCCGTTGTAGGCAAGCCTTTGAATAGCGTTCCTTTGCAAGAAATTGAGAAGTCTTTGGAAAAGCTTCCTTATGTTTCGGATGTGGAAGTGTTCACCGATATGGATGGTGTAATTCAGGTTTCCATTCAACAGCGTGAAGTGATTCTTCGGGTCATCAACGCATTTGGCAAGGAATATTATGTGGATTCCAAAGGAGTTAAAATTCCGGTGACTTTACGTTATGTTCCGCATGTTTTAGTGGCGAATGGCAATATTGCCGAAGGCTATACAAAGCCATTGGAAGAATTAAAAACGCCCTTGTTAAAGGATTTAGTCAAAATTGTCGAACAAGTGAAAGATGATGCATTATGGTCGAATCAGATTGTTCAATTGTATGTCAATAGCGAAAAAGATATTGAAATTGTTCCTCGCGTGGGCGACCAGCAATTGATTATCGGAAATGCAGATTCTTTGAGTTATAAATTGGAGCGCTTGCAGGTTTTTTATAAAGAGATTTTACCTAAAGTAGGCAATGATGCTTACGCGAAGGTCAATGTAAAATATGGCGGACAAATTATTTGTGAACGAAGAGGGGAATGGTTTCTCGACAGTTTGCAATTAAAGATTAACAAGAGTTTAGTAGTAAATTAAGAAATAACAAACACACAGCATATGAAACCAAGAATTACAGAAAATGAAAAAGAAAATCCAATCATCGTTGGGTTGGATATTGGCACAACAAAGATTTGTGTAACTGTAGGGCGACGTAGTGGAACGAATAAAATTGAACTTTTGGGCGTTGGTAAAGCTGAATCAGCTGGTGTCAACCGAGGAGTTGTTGCTAATATTCAGAAAACTGTCGGAAGCATTAGAGAAGCTGTTTCGATAGCAGAGGGTCAATCCAATGTAGACATCAAAGTGGTCAACGTTGGTATTGCAGGGCAACACATCAAAAGTATTCAACATCGCGGAATTTTGACTAAAAATGACGACGATGAAATCGGACGAATCGATGTAGAACGATTGATTTCTGACATGTACAAATTAGTTCTTCCTCCGGGAGAAGAAATTATCCATGTCCTTCCTCAAGAGTTTACGATTGATAACGAACCTGGAATCAAAGAACCAATTGGTATGGCAGGCCGTCGTGTGGAAGCAAATTTCCATATTATTTCTGGACGTGTTACGGATATCAAAAACATCAAGCGTTGTGTAGACAATTCTGAATTAGAAGTTTCTTCTTTGGTATTGGAACCTCTTGCATCATCTGAAGCTGTGTTGGATGACGAAGAGAAAACTGCAGGTGTTGTTTTGGTCGATATCGGTGGCGGTACAACAGACGTTGCAATTTTTCACGAAGGAATTATTCGCCATACAGCGGTTATTCCGTTAGGAGGAAATATTGTTACAGAAGATATTCGCCAAGGATGTGCTGTGCTTCGCAATCAAGCTGAACAATTGAAAGTACGTTACGGTTCTGCTTTGGCAGATGAAAATAAAGACAACGAAGTTATTTGCGTACCGGGAATCCGCGGAAGAGATGCAAAAGAAATTTCTGTAAAAAATCTTGCCTACATTATCCAAGCGAGAATGGAAGAAATTATTGAGCATGTTTTCTACGAAATTAAATCTTCGGGATACGAAGATAAATTGATTGCAGGTATTGTAATTACTGGTGGTGGTGCCCAATTAAAACATTTGGTACAATTAGTGGAATACATTACAGGAATTGATTGCCGTATCGGTTACCCGAATGAATATTTGGCAAAAACAGATATGTTGAACAAACAAGCTTTCGATGAATTGAAAAGCCCATTGTACGCAACGGGAATCGGTTTGTTGATTAAAGGTATTCAAGCATTCGAGGAAGACGAAGCGACAAACAGAGAAGTCGTTGTTAAGAAAACAGAGACTAAAGGTAAGGTCAAAGAGATTGCTGAAAAGCAACAGAAAAAAGAAAGTTGGTTTACAAAAATTATATCGGATTTTATCAAAGACGATACAAATATTGATGACGACACATTTATTGGGAAGAAATAATTTTCAACACAGAAGCAACTTTTCCACAAATTAACAATTGTGGATAACTGTTGTGAAGAAAATGGTATTATTACATTGAATTGTTGAGTTTGTTAGGGAAATAGCGGGTTCAGCAAGCGTTAAATAGGAGAAATTTTATGTCGATACAATTTGAAATGTTAAAGGAAAACTCGTCAATTATTAAAGTAATTGGCGTAGGTGGTGGCGGTGGAAACGCGGTCAATCATATGTATAAGCAAGGTATTAGTGGAGTAGATTTTATTGTGTGTAATACCGATGCACAAGCCTTAGAATTAAGCCCAATACCTAATAAAGTACAGTTAGGCGCGAGCTTAACCGAAGGAATGGGAGCTGGAGCAGACCCTGATGTAGGTGAAAATTCAGCAATTGAATCGATAGAAGATATCAAACGCATGTTGGGTTCGAATACCAAAATGTTGTTTATTACTGCCGGAATGGGTGGTGGTACTGGAACAGGCGCAAGTCCTGTTTTAGCAAAGGCAGCTAAAGAATTGGGTATTTTAACTGTGGCGATAATCACGACGCCATTCACTTTCGAAGGGAAAAGAAGACGCTCACAGGCGGAAGAAGGATTAGAAGAATTGCGTAAATATGTGGATTCATACTTAGTCATTTCGAATGACCGCTTAAGAGAAATATTCGGCAACTTGACGATGACTGCCGCATTCGCGAAAGCGGATGATATCTTAACTACGGCAGCTAAAGGTATTGCGGAAATTATTACGATTCCTGGTTACGTGAACGTGGATTTTAAAGATGTGCGTACAGTAATGAATAATAGCGGTGTCGCTATTATGGGGAATGCAATTGCTAAAGGTGAACAAAGAGCTTTAGACGCTGTTACAGGTGCTTTAGCTTCGCCATTATTGAAAGATAATGAAATCGAAGGCGCTCGCTATATCTTATTGAACATCACTTCTGGAACGAAAGAAGTAACAATGGATGAGGTAGCGATTATTACCGATTACATTCAGGAAAAAGCAGGTCTTTCTGCTGATTTAATCTGGGGTAATTGCATCGACGAAGCTTACGAAGAAGAACTTTCTGTGACGATTATTGCTACAGGATTTCAAACAGCTGATGAGCGCGTGAAAGAAAAGGAAAAAGAGAAAATTGCTTTGCCTTTGACTCCAGAGTCTCCTTCGGCATTCGTTCGCCCTATTTCTCAAAATCAATTCGCTCCGAAAGTAGAAAATACAGAAAGTTTTATTAAACCTGTGCAGCCTGCGGTTTCAGAAGCTCCTTCTCAACCATCGCAAACTGATTTGTTTAATAACCATTCAAAACCATACGCTGGAAATGTGACAACGAAAGTTGAAACAGAGAAAGAGATTATTAAGCATACGCTTGATTTTAATGATGCTTCTGAAGAAGAAGAAACGAAAGAAGATAATTCTGGTTTTGAATTAAAAACAACGGCTTCATCATTCGAATTTAAATTGCCTTCTGTTTTTGATTCGTATGAAAATACAACAAAACAAGACGAAGAAATTGAGCATGCAACAAACCAAGTGATTGCTCAAGAAGAAGATAGAAAAGAGGATGTTAGTTTTGAGGACCAATTAATGAAAACGAAAGAACGTATTTTGCGTTTGAAGGAGTTGAGCATGAAATTGAAATCATCAAACGGTTTGCAAGAATTGGAAACAGAGCCAGCTTACAAGCGCAAGCAGAAAGTATTGGATGATGTTCCTCATTCTTCACAATCTCAAGTTTCTCGTTTCACATTGTCTTTTGATGATGGAGAAACTGAAATTAAATCGAACAATTCTTTCCTGCATGACAATGTAGATTAATAGAAGTTTTTCAAAATAAGGAAAAGGGTTTGAAGCAATTCAAACCCTTTTCTATTTGTCAGAAGCAAGTTTTTTTACGGCAATAATTCCTAGAAATGAATTTTCCTTAAAGTTAGTCTGGCCAATTTTCAGTATATTTAGCTGCAAAATTTAAAATATATGGCTTTACAAAAATTAAATAATCCAATTTGGTTAATGACTTCTGCCTATCCTGATTTAACGTTGGATGAAATTATTTCAACAGCGAAAGAGTTAGGTGCTCAAGGGATAGATTTGTGTGTTTTTAGAAAAGACGGAACCAGAGAAGACCATACAGCAACCCATTTAGATTATGATAATTTCACGGTTGACACTGCGAAAGAATTGATTGAAAAGTTCAACGCGGCAGAATTAAGCCTTTCTCTAGGCGCCTTTGAAAATATGATCGGCGGAGACGAAGATCAGCGCGTGAAGAATCAAAACCATTTGCTTAAATTAATCCGTATCGCGCATTTATTGGGTGGTGATCAAAACAATGTGAAAGTCGGAACTTTCGTTGGCTATAACCATGCCTTAGGAAATGAGATCGATGGTTTTCAAAAGAATTTGGAAGAGTACAAACGTGTTTTCGAACCGATCATTGCTTATGCTGAACGCTTAGGTGTTACGGTATTATACGAAAACTGTCCAATGGAAGGATGGAGGTCATCCCGTTATACGTCTACTTATAATAATTTGCCAGCAGTGTTAGCTGCACGTAAATTGATGTATACATTAATTCCAAGCAAATCGCATGGTGAGATTTACGATCCATCGCATGACATTTGGCAAAACACCAATCCTGTGGATGTTATTCAAGCGACAGACATCAGTAGATTGCATCGCATCCATGTAAAAACAACGCGAAATCTAAAAGTGAAATCGCGTACAGAATGGGGCGGTATGTACCCGATGCAACACGTTGACGAATCATTGGCTGAGAAAGCTGGAATTGATATTCCAAAGCACGATTGGGACAGACACCACTATGAAGCGATGTTGCCAGGATTTGGCGGTACAGATAACATGGATTGGAATGATTTTACAGATGTTTTGAAAGAGAAAGGATTTTCTGGGCCTTTTGAGATTGAGAATGAAGCCAAAAATTCAAAAGATACCGGAAATATGAAAGCCAATAATCAAGGGTTTCAGGCAACCATCAATTTTCTGTCGCCATTGCTATGGGATTTGGACGAAAAGAATGGGTATCAATTTGCAAATTACAAACCGCTGGAAGCAGTTGAGGTGACTGATATTCCAGTAGAAACTATGGATACAGTTTAAGGTTTACTAAATTAAATGCAACAAAAGACTAGTTGTTTTTTGTTGCATTTAAATTGAAGAGCTCGATTAATTCGGCAATATTATTCACTGCCAATTTCTCAAAAATCCTGCTTTTGTAAGTGCTGATTGTTGAAGAACTCAGCTCCAATAAATTGGAAACTTCCAAAATCCCCAACCCGCTAATTAAATGTTTAGCGACATCCATTTCCCTGTTCGATAATTTATTTAAAGGATTTGCAGATTGCGTGCTGGCTTTGCTCGTCGTCAATTTTTGAACATATAGATCTTTTACAGCATCAGACATGTACTTCCCGCGAGAGGTTACGCTCAGGATCGCGTTATTAAGCTCTGACATTGCCGTGTTCTTGTGTAGGTATCCGCTTGCTCCAGCTTCAATATATCTAAGCGCATACAAGCTCTCATCGTACGATGAAAATACCAGGATTTTGACATCGGGCTGGATGGCTAATAATTCTTTAATAACTTTAATGTTATTTCCTCCAGGCATATTGATGTCTAAAAGAATTAAATCGATATGTCTGTTTTTTAAAATCTCGTATACTTCGTCGTAAGTCTGAGCCTGCAATAATGTAGAATCAGAAAACATTTCTTTCACTATAATCGAAGCTCCAAGACGTACTATACTATGGTCATCGGCAATTAATATTTTTTTCATACTTAGATGTAGTAAAAAAGCACAGTAATATTCATAATTAAAAATCGTTAAACTAAACAGGTTATTTTTAGCATGATTACTAACAAAGTTACTAAATAAATAACTATTGTCAATTTACATGGACAGAATAAAAAAAACTTCAGTAAATATATTTTTAATATTTTAATTTAAGAGTAAAAATAGGCATTTTTACATTGAATTTAAATAATAGCTATTCATATAACTCAATTAAACTATGGGATTTTTAAAAGAATTTAAAGAATTTGCAATGCGAGGAAGCGTTGTCGATTTAGCTGTCGGTGTTGTTATCGGTGGTGCATTTGGTAAAATTGTGACTTCGCTTGTCGACGATATCATTATGCCAATCATCGGTACGTTAACTGGCGGAATTGATTTTTCGGACTTGAAGTATGTTTTGGTGCAGGCGAACGAAGCAACTGGAACATCTGAAGTTTCGATTAATTATGGAAACTTTATCAACGTTATTATCCAATTCTTAATTATTGCATTCTGTATTTTCTTAGTCATCAAAGGAATAAATTCATTCAAACGTTCTGAGCCAGAAGCTCCAAAAGCACCTCCAGCTCCTACGAAAGAAGAAGTTTTGTTGACTGAAATCAGAGATATTTTAAGAACTAAATAGGTTTAATCTTCGTTTAGAAATAGCAAATCCGAATAGGGTTTGCTATTTCTTTTTTAGCCAGATGATATAATTCTTAATATTATTTGGTTTTTACTGAAAATAACTTTACTTTTGCATTCCTTATTTGAGGGAATTATTTTGTCAATATTACTTTAAAAGCATATTAGCGTCATGAAAAGAACATTTCAGCCTTCGCAAAGAAAAAGAAGAAATAAACACGGATTTAGAGAGCGTATGAGTACTGCAAATGGCAGACGCGTATTAGCATCTCGTAGAGCAAAAGGCAGAAAACGCCTTTCTGTTTCTGATGAATATCGCCATAAAGGATAATAGCGTAAGTATTTTTTAATGACTTATTACTATTCATGGCTTTTTTAGTCCTGTAATTTGTCTTATGAAAACTTATACTTTTAAAAAAGAAGAACGATTATGCAGTCAAAGATTAATAAATAATCTTTTTCATAATGGTTCTTCTTTTGTTGTTTATCCTTACCGCGTGGTATTTACTGTTGGAAATAGGACGGATGAGTCTAAAACTCAGGTATTAGTTTCTGTTTCTAAACGAAGAATCAAGCTCGCGACAAAGCGTAACTTTATTAAGCGCAGAATCAAAGAAAGCTATCGACTGCAGAAAGATGCATTGTTGTATTCTTTTCTGGATGAACAATTGCTTGATTTAACATTCTCGATACAGTATTTGGGTGACTTAACAGTCCCTTACAGTACATTGTATAGCCGAATGGGAGATATGCTTAAAAAATTGCAACATGAATGTGTTAAAAACAATTTGGACAGTGTGCATCATAAATCCACTTAGGTGGATATTTGTTGTCATTATCCGAATTTATCAGATTTTTATTTCGCCTTTACTAGGCGCAAATTGTCGATACACACCGACCTGTTCTCAATACGGGAAAGAAGCAATTTTAAAATATGGTCCTTTTAAAGGTGGTTGGTTAACTATTAAACGGATTTTAAGTTGTAATCCATGGGGTGGTCACGGCCACGACCCTGTTCCTTAATAACTATGGACAAGTACATTTTAATCATCGAAACAGCAACTCCAGTTTGTTCGGTCGCATTATCCAAAAATCATACAGTTTTAGATTACATCGATTCGGCTGAGCCCAATATGCATGCCAATCAGCTTACGCTTTACGTTGAAGATTTGTTGTCGCGAAACAATCTTGTCGCTTCCGAACTGCATGCCGTAGCGGTCAGCTTAGGCCCAGGTTCCTACACGGGTTTGCGGATAGGCGTCTCTACAGCGAAAGGACTTTGCTATGCCCTTGATATTCCTGTTATAGGGATTCATACCTTAGATGCCATGGCAGATTGGTTTGCGAACTATCATTCCCAATCGGAGAATACTGTCTTAGTGCCGATGATTGATGCTAGACGAATGGAAGTTTACTGCGCATTCTATAAAAATGATGGAAAACAGATCAGCGAAACGCAAGCAAAGATTATCGATAGTTTGAGTTTTGAGGAATTCGTTTCGGAAGGAAAACAGATGCTATTATTTGGTTCGGGAGCAGATAAGTTTTCTGACTTATTTTCTGAGAATCCATCCATTGAAATTTTTCCTGAGTTCAAAAATTCCGCAAGATTTTTAGCGACAAAAGCTTATCAAAAATTCGTCAATCAAGAATTTGAGGACATGGCTTACTTCGAGCCTTTTTACCTAAAAGAATTCGTGACAACAGTTTCAAAAAAATCGCTTTTATAGCCAGCCCTTCTTTTTGAACCAATAATAAATCATTCCCGACAGCACAAGCATCAGCACCAAGATCGCTGGATACCCATAATACCACTCCAATTCAGGCATGTGTTCGAAATTCATTCCATACACTCCAACGATAAATGTTAAGGGCATAAAGAACACTGAAATAATCGTCAGCGTACGCATAATTTCATTGGTATGATTGGACTCGATATTGAAATAAACGGATAAAAGCTGGCTTGTATTCTCTGCTAAATTTCTGTACAACGTATTTGTTCGCGTATATAAGTCACGCAAATCCTGCGTGTAAATATTTTTGTATTCAGGCATGTGGAAATAATCCACAATATCTTTATAATGTGTCAAGATAATGCGTATTAAATCGATTTGTCGTTTCAGATAATATAATTTTCGAAGAAATGGCTTTCTTTTGCGGTGCAAAAATACTTGTTCTTCATAATCATCCAATTTCGGAGCAAGGTTATTTGTTAACAACGTTTCGAATGAGCGAAGTGATTCCGATACGATAGAATTGATTAAACTTTTGCTTGATTGCAAACGTTTGTGATCTTTATTAAGCGACTTGAGATTCTCTAAGTATTCAATCCTGTTTCTATGCACAGTAATCACAAATTCTTCATCATAAAAGATGGAAATGCGTTCTGTGATTTCTGTCATCGTGTCCGAATTTTCATGAAAATCAACAGGAATGGATCTCAGGATTAAAAAATGGTAAGTGTCAAACTCTTCGATTTTGGGTAGGTGGCCTACCTCCAAGCAATCTTTTATGGACGCTTCGCTCAAATTGTATTCTTTGGCCAGATCAACGAAATCCTCTTTTTTAGGATTGGAAATATCGAACCATTTAAAATTGCATTCCGGATTGTCTAAAATTTGAGTAACCATAATCTATTCTTAATCCGTGAATTTATTGACTAAAACTCATTTATGCAAATCACAAAAAAAGGCTATTCATTTTTGAATAGCCTCCTTGTTTTATTTTTTAATAAAGATTATTTCTTTTCAGAAGCTTTCTTTGCGCTGTATTCTTTGTTTAATCCAGCAACCACTTCATTTGTGATTTCCATTTTAGAATCTGCATACAAAACAGTTGGATTAGATTTCGAATAAGTTAATACCAAGCTATATCCATTTTCTTCCGCATGTTTTTTCAAGTAATCGGTAACTGCAGTGTAAACAGCATTGAATTCTTTAGATTCTTCTTGCTGAATTGCAGCAGAAGCATTTTGCTGAATTTGACCCAATTCTTGTTGCTTGCGAGCAAGTCTTTCTTCAGTTGCTTGTCTTTCAGAAGCACTCAAAGTATTTGCTTTTTGTTGATAATCGGCAACCTCACGTTGAAAAGCTTGTCCTTTAGCTTGGAAACTTGCTTCTTCTTTTTTCACTTTGCTTTCCATTTTAGTACGAATATCTTTGAAATACTCGTATTTTTCTGAAAGCGAATCCGAATTTACGTAAACGATTTTTTCTTCTTTAGCTGAGCTGCTAGCCGTCGAATCTGATGCTTTTGTTGAAGTTCCAGCGCTCTTGTTTTGATTACATGATACAGCTGCTGTCGCTAAAATTAATCCGAATGCCAACTTGGACCCGGTTGAAAATAATTTATTCATTCTTCAGTATATTTCTATTTTAAATAGCAAACCTACTAAAAAAAAATGAAATCTATTTTTACCAAAGAATGAAACCTGAAAAAATGTTGAATTGTGGAAAATTTTGCGTGCAGAGAAACTGTTTTTTGATGACGTTAAAGTTTGATAATCTGCCTTATTTTTCGTATTTTTGAAAGTTAAACAAATCGAATTTTAATAATAATCCATGAGCGAAGAAAAGAAGAATGTATCTACGTATTCAGCCGATAACATCCAGGTTTTAGAAGGTTTAGAAGCTGTACGTAAGCGCCCTTCCATGTATATAGGTGATACAGGTTCAAAAGGTCTACATCACTTAGTTTACGAAGTTGTTGATAATTCAATAGATGAAGCTGTTGCAGGATACTGTGACGAAATCTACGTAACCATTCATGAAAACAACTCCATTTCTGTCAAAGATAATGGACGCGGTATCCCAACAGGAATTAATAAAAAAGAAAATAAATCTGCGTTAGAATTAGTTATGACTGTTCTTCACGCAGGTGGTAAATTTGATAAAGATACCTACAAAGTTTCTGGTGGTCTGCATGGTGTAGGTGTTTCCTGTGTGAATGCATTGTCTATTCACCTGAAAGCAGAAGTTCACCGTGACGGTAAAGTATACCAACAAGAATACGAAAAAGGTAAGCCACAATACGACGTAAAGGAAATCGGCGATAGTGATTATAGAGGTACAATTGTGACTTTCCAGCCTGATGCTGAAATCTTCACGATGACGACTATTTATAACTACGATACGTTAGCGAATCGTTTGCGCGAATTGTCATTCTTGAATAAAGGGATTAAATTGTCTTTAACGGATGAGCGTGAAATTTTGGAAAATGGTTCATTTAAAAGCAACACCTATTTTTCTGAAGGCGGACTTCAGGAGTTTGTTAAGTTTTTAGATGGAAACAGACATCCATTAATTCCAAATCCAATTTATGTGGAAGGAATCAAGCAAGGTATTCCTGTTGAATTGGCATTGCAATACAATGAAACTTATTCAGAAAATGTACACTCGTATGTGAATAACATCAATACGATTGAAGGTGGTTCACACGTAGCTGGTTTCAGAAGAGGCTTGACTCGTACACTGAAAAATTATGCGGATAAATCTGGATTGCTAAAGAACTTAAAAGTAGAAATTACTGGAGATGACTTTAGAGAAGGATTGACAGCTGTTATTTCAGTGAAAGTTGCCGAACCTCAATTCGAAGGTCAAACCAAAACGAAGTTGGGTAACAACGAAGTTATGGGGGCTGTTGACATGGCTGTTGGAGAGATTCTAGGTATTTATTTAGAAGAAAATCCTCGTGAAGCTAAAACGATTGTTCAGAAAGTTGTAATTGCCGCGCAGGCTCGTGCAGCTGCACGTAAAGCACGCGAGTTGGTGCAGCGCAAAACGGTAATGGGTGGTTCTGGGCTTCCAGGAAAACTAGCCGATTGTTCGGATAATGATCCTGCAAAATGTGAAATTTACTTTGTCGAGGGAGACTCGGCGGGTGGAACAGCGAAGCAAGGCCGTGACCGTAAGTTTCAAGCAATCATGCCTTTGAGAGGTAAGATTCTGAACGTAGAAAAAGCGATGGAGCATAAAATCTACGAGAATGAAGAGATCAAAAATATGTTTACAGCTTTGGGTGTAAGCGTTGGAACAGAAGAAGATTCGAAAGCGTTGAACATTGCAAAATTACGCTACCATAAAATCATCATCATGACCGATGCGGACGTCGATGGTTCTCACATTGCGACTTTAATTCTGACATTCTACTTCAGGTACATGAAAGAATTGATCGAAAAAGGCTATGTGTACATTGCAACTCCTCCATTGTATTTGGTGAAAAAAGGAAAAGACCATCAATATGCTTGGACAGAAGACCAACGTTTGGCTGCTATTCAGCGCTTAAAAGGTGCGGGTAAAGAAGAAAGCGTTACTGTTCAGCGTTATAAAGGTTTAGGTGAGATGAATGCCGAACAATTGTGGCAAACCACAATGGATCCGGAACACCGTACTTTGCGTCAAGTAACGATTGATAACGCAGCAGAATGTGACCGTATATTCTCTATGTTGATGGGCGATGAAGTTGCTCCTAGACGTGAATTTATCGAACAAAATGCAAAATACGCACGCATCGATATCTAATCGATAAATAAGTATTCATAAGGAAAGCCAAGTCGTAAGATTTGGCTTTTTTTGTTTTACTAATTTTCAAATATTATGTAATTTTAAGTAACATCTCATTTGAAAAATTGAAATCATGATCCGTCTTTTCATACTGGTCATTATTACATTCGAACTTTCTGCGCAAGAATATGTTCCGGCTAAATATGCTTCATCGGGAAGCCAAGGAATCGCTGATTCGGGGATTTATACGTTGGCGGGTAATCCTGCGGGTGTTAGCCGAATCAATCGACCACAACTCGCGTTGGGATACCAACAACATTTCTTAGGAACTGATATTCAATCGCAAGCTCTGTTTTTTGCAATGCCTATTAAAGCGCAAGGCGGATTAGGACTTCTAATTGAGAATTATGGAATTCCAGAAGTAACCTCCTTAATCAAATCGGGATTCACCTTTTCGAAATATTTTGGCAAGCAGATTAATGCATCGCTCAGTATTAATTACCATCAGTACCACGTTGAATCATACACTACCTCTAAAAGCTGGTCAGCCGATCTTGGATTTCAATATTTGTTCGAGAAGGTACAGCTTGGTGCTGTGTTTAAGAATATCTCTGGAAGTACGTTCTCTAATGAAATTCCCGAAGCGATCGACCAAGAAATTGCTTTTGGCGCGTTATATTATTTATCCGATGAAATCCAAGTTTTAGCCGAATTGAGCAATGATTTTGATTCATCGATAAAGTATTCCGCTGGTTTAGCCTATAAAATTCACAAACAAATTATCCTTCGAGGAGGGGCAAGTTCTTTGCCCGTTGAGTTCCACGCAGGCGCTGGGATTTTAGTCAAAAAATTTATAGTCGATGTCGCAAGCTCTTTTCATACTCAATTAGGCAGTTCACCTCAGTTAGCGATTGCGTATGAATTTTAAATTATGTATCGGCTTGTTAATCTTTTTTTCTCTTTTTGGGAATTGTGTGCTTGCGCAACAAGAGGAAGCTTTGGAAGAAGAAATTATTGAGCAACTGCTTTCTGAAATCGAAGAAGAAATTGATTTGAGTGAGTTCACTGAACGATTGCGTTATTTTCTGAGGCATCCAATCGATTTGAATAAAACCAATGAGGAAGAGCTAGGAAGTTTGTTGTTCTTATTGCCAAATCAGATTGCCAATTTGCTTGACTATCGAGCATCTTCCGGAAATTTTATTTCTGTTTTGGAATTGCAGTCAGTAGATGGCTTTGACCTTCAAACCGTGCGGAAAATGATGCCTTTTGTAACTGTGAAGGCTGATGCTGGACTGAATCTACCGAGCTCAGGACTAGGAAAGTCAACTGAGCATGACCTGATGGTTCGATACGGAAGGATTATTGAAAGTCAGGCTGGTTATCACATTGAAGACACGACGCGTTCTCGTTATTTAGGTTCTCCAGATAGGTATTCATTGCGTTATCGCATGAACTACAAAAGCAAAATTCAGCTTGCAATCAACGCGGAGAAAGATGCTGGTGAGCCATTTTTTGGAGAATTGCAACCTTACGGATTTGATTATTATTCAATGAGTTTGCAAATAAAGGATTTGGGCAAATGGAACAAAGTTGTTGTAGGCGATTATGCTTTGCAATTTGGACAAGGCTTGGTTTTGTGGAATGGATTAAGCTTTGGTAAAGGCGCGTGGCTCGGAAGCGCTACTAAGCAAGCTTCTGGATTAAAGGCTTACACCTCGATGAATGAATTTAATTTTCTTCGTGGACTTTCAGGAACATTAAAGCTCCATAATTTCGAAATCACACCCTTTATTTCCTACAATTTCCTGACGGGAAATATTGAAGAAGTGGATGGTCAAGAAATAGTCAGTAGCATTAGCTCTTCAGGTTTGCATCGAACACCTTCGGAACTAGAGAATAAAAATTCAGTAAATCAACTGGTTTTTGGGACTGACATTACGTATAGGAAAAAACAATTGAAATTAGGATTTACTGCCATAAATACGCAATATTCACACCTTATAAGCAAAGGCGATGAATTGAGAAATGAATTTTCTTTTGAAGGAAAGCAATTGTTGAATTTGGGGCTGAATTATCAATACAGCTTTAAAAACACTTATTTTTATGGAGAGACTGCACACAGCTGGGGTTCTGGTTTTGCAAGCTTAAATGGATTGTTAACGAGTCTTCATCCAAATCTTAGTGTTTCCATCCAACATCGGTATTATGAGAAAAATTACCATTCCATCTTCGCGCAAGCAATCGGTGAAAATTCAGATGTCAGCAATGAACACGGAATTTACGCAGGCTTTCTGTACAAGATTCTGCGTAAAATTGAATGGGTCAATTACTTAGATGTCTACCGGTTTCCTTGGTTAAGTTATTTGCTGGATTCTCCGGGGTCAGGTCTAGATTATTTATCTCAAATGACCTATACTTGGTATAAAAAAGGCCGTTTGATTCTGCGATATCGTCATCGATTGGATCAAGAAAATACAAGTTTGGATGAACGCAATGAGTTGATCAGTGCAGACTTGACTCGAAATCAAGGAAGAGCAGATTTTCAATATGAATTAAATGACAGCTGGAAAATTGGAAGCCGGTTTGAGGCGGTCAATTATCAAAAGGAATTCGAGCAACGGGAATATGGTTGGATGTGTTATCAAGACCTGTTTTGGACATCTTCTCAAAAATGGATAACCGCCAACATGCGAATTGCTTATTTCGATACGGATTCATACAACGCAAGAATTTACGCTTACGAAAGTGATGTGCTCTATGCCTCTTCGTTTCCTGTGTATTACATGCAAGGCTGGCGTACCTATTTTAATACGAAAATCAAGATCACTAGAAAACTTGATTTTTGGTTCAGGTATTCATTGACAAAATATAACGATTTAGAAGAAGTAGGAAGTGGATTAGATTTAATTGCTGGTAATAAGAAGTCCGATTTTCGTATTCAATTTAAATACCAATGGTAAATAAGCCTGTAATCAGCATTGATATCCGAAAAATGCCATTTGTTGTGGTCTTGTTTTTCTATTGTCTAGGAATACTTGCAGGGCGCTATTTTAATCTATTGATTCCAAGTCTGCTTTACGTGCTCATCATCATTTTGGTAATGGCTTTTTTGCTTTTAATAAGCCTATGTTTTTCTAAGCATTCAGTTTTCAAAACTATTTCATTCGTTGTCTTATATGCTTCTTTTTCAGTTTTTGGATTTTATGGAGCGATTAAGAAGAAGCCTCATCTTCAAAAGAATTATTTTAGCAATTATAAGGCTGAACAACTGATAGGTATTGTTTCTGACGAACCTGTTGTCAAAGAAAAATCCATCCGATTTCCAATGGAGTTAGCTATCGCAATTGACTCTGTAGCATCCAACAAAGTGACTGGAAAAGTAATGGTTACCGTTTTAAAAGACTCTTTGCAATCTATTAAAATTGATTACGGCGATAAATTGATTTTCAAAAATAAAGTAGCGGAAGTTAAGTCAGCATTTAATCCAATTCGATTTGATTATCAAAACTATCTAGCAAATAAAAATTGTTGGCATCAAGCACTTCTGACAAGCAAAGACTATCTGATTATTTCCCATAAAAGTGGCAATCCCATCATCGATTTTTCGTTGGGCTTACGGAAAAATTTAGTGGATAAGTTTTCAGAATACATTCCT
The DNA here is from genome assembly GCF_015210005.1 of Sphingobacterium hungaricum. GTDB lineage: Bacteria > Bacteroidota > Bacteroidia > Sphingobacteriales > Sphingobacteriaceae > Sphingobacterium > Sphingobacterium hungaricum. The sequence goes on along the minus strand of NZ_MU158698.1, from coordinate 742,740 downwards.
AACGAACGTTCCTTTCAAATTGCTTCTGCGTTAATTTTTGGCTTTCGATCATCCGTTGATCAGGAAACGTTAGCCTCTTTTACGAAAACCGGAACTATTCATATCTTAAGTGTTTCGGGATTTCATGTGGTTTTGGTCTTTTTCATTCTCACCTTATTGCTAAAATGGATGGATCAATTTAAGAACGGAAAAGCGATCAGGCTCTGCTTGGTATTTATTGCCATCTGGAGTTATGTAATCTTGACAGGAATGGCGCCCTCCATATTACGATCTGGGGTAATGATCAGTTTTCATCTCTTTGGACTTTGGGTTAACCGCAAACAAAGCGTTTTCAATTCATTGGCTGCTTCGGCATTCTTTCTATTGCTTTTTGACGCGAAGATGCTGTTTGATATCGGATTCCAGCTTTCCTATTTGTCTATTTTAGGCATGAGTGCTTTTCTCCCTTTATTTCATTTGTTCTATCAAAGCAAGAATAAATTGATCAATTGGATACTTGATGTCATCTATGTTTCGATTGCTGTGCAATTAGCGACATTGCCATTTGTGCTGTATTATTTTGGACAATTCCCGACCTATTTCCTCGTTGCAAATCTATTCATTGCCATTCCTGCTATGCTGATTATGTACATTGGGATATTGCTCGCAGGTGCATCTTTCATTTCATATATTTCCAAATTCGTAGGAGCTGTTTTAAGTGAAGTTATTGATTATACGTACCGAGGTTTGGAACAAATAGCTCGCTTGCCGAAGGCAAGTGTTGCTGGATTTTATATTAACGAAGTCCAAGTATTGTTTTTGGCTTTAAGCCTATTGTTTCTTTTTATTGCATGGAATTATCGCTCAAAACTTATGCTGAAGCTTTGCCTATTCCAATTTATATTTTTTCTGGTCGCATTCCAGGTACAGCGCTTTCAGCAATTTAAATTTAACGGAGTTAAATTTTACAACGTCAACCAACATATCGCGATTGCACGCATTCATCAAAACAAAGTTATTCTACTTTCATCCTTGGATTCACTTCGCCATTCCACTTTACAGTTTGCTGTTCTTCCCGATTTGTTAAGGTATAGCGACGAAGAAGATATAGAATTCAGACGGCTAAGTTCCAACTCAACCTTTCAGCTGGATTTTGATTCGACCCTGAATTCCAATTTTGTACTATGGCGGAAGAATAAGAATCAAGATTTTTTAGAAGCGATTAATTCCTATAAAAATTACATGATTCTTTTGGACGGAAGCAATTCGGATAGGAGCATTGCGAAGCATACCAAGATTTTGAATGAAAATCAGCTTCCATTTTATATACTCAAAAATAATTATGCTTATGTTTACAATACCGCAAATAAGGAATGATTACGAAAGAGGCAATATTGAAACAATTCTGGGGATACGATGCATTTCGTCCGCTTCAGGATGAAATCATTGATTCCATTTTAGCTGGTCAGGACACCTTAGCTTTGATGCCTACTGGTGGTGGGAAATCCATTTGTTTTCAGGTTCCTGCCTTAATGAAAGAAGGAATTTGCATTGTGGTCAGTCCACTGATTGCTTTGATGAAAGATCAGGTCGAACACCTTCGTCAACGAAATATTCCGGCAATTGCGATTTATTCAGGGATGAAGCCACGAGAAGTAGACATTGCTTTGGATAATTGCATTTTCGGAAATATTAAATTTCTCTATCTATCCCCTGAACGTCTGTATAGTGAGCTAGTCAAAGAGCGGATTAGGCATATGAATGTGAATCTATTTGCCATTGACGAGGCGCATTGTATCTCCCAATGGGGTTATGATTTTCGTCCTCCGTATCTGCAATTGGCGCAATTGAGAGAATTACACGCTGACGTTCCTTTTTTAGCCTTAACCGCTACAGCAACAGCTAGAGTGGTTGATGATATTCAGCTTCAGCTTGCTTTCAAGAAACAAAATGTATTCAAAAAGAGCTTTCGACGTCCCAATCTAGCCTACATGGCTCTGCATGAAGAAGACAAAATGGGAAGGCTCCTGCGCTTGATCAAAAAGTTAGGTGGGACAGGAATTGTGTATGTGCGCAATCGGCGCGAAACGCAAGAGGTCGCTCAATATTTGTTCAATCACGGTATTCCATCAGATTTTTACCATGCGGGATTAAGCATCGAAGAGCGATCGAGCAAGCAAGAAGCCTGGTTTGCCAATGTGACTCGTGTGATTGTCGCGACAAATGCATTTGGGATGGGAATTGATAAATCTGACGTGCGCTTTGTTGTTCATTTGGATGTGCCAGATTCTTTGGAAGCTTATTATCAGGAAGCCGGTCGTGCTGGAAGAGATGAGAAAAAAGCCTATCCCGTTTTGCTTTATCAGCAAGCAGACTGTGAGCGTTTATGGGAGAATGTGCAAGCTAGTTTTCCGGATACGGATTTTATCAAAAAGGTGTATCATCATTTGGGAAGCTATTTCCAGATCGCCTATGGATCGGGCAAAGGCGTTGCATTGGATTTTGATTTGGTGGCCTTCTGCAAAAAATATGCATTGGAAATTATCCCGACATTGAGCGCTTTGAAGTTTTTAGAAAAAGATGGATGGTTAACGGTCTCGGATGCGATATATATTCCGTCTCGGTTCAAATTTGAAGTTGAATTTTCAGAAGTGTATAAACTGCAGGTGCAATCCGCGAAATTTGATCCCTTGATCAAAGCTATACTTAGAACGCATGGCGGAATTTATGATTTATTCGTTCCGATCAATGAATATGAAATCGCCAAAAAATTAAAAACGTCCTACGGTCAGGTTGTCGAAATGATTCAGCAATTAGTTACTCAAGGCTATGCGAGTTATTTACCAAAAACAAATTCGCCACAAATCGAATATTTACATGAACGGGTCAGCATCGATCATCTTTCAGTGGATCATACATTTATCCAGAATCGGAAGAAGATTAAAGAAGAACAGGTTCGGGCAGTTTACCAATACCTTGACGCGAAAACTTGCAGAAGCATTTCGTTGCAGTCGTATTTTGGAGAACAGGACGATACGTACTGTGAAGTCTGTGACTTGTGCTTAATTCGTGCGCATTCGGATAAGGAAGACAAGAAAATTAGGGCAGAAATAAAATACATTTTGGTCGAAAAAAGCCTTCCGCTTAAAGAGCTTATGGATCAAATGACAATTGGGGATGATGCGTCCAAATTGAAAATCATTCGGAAGTTGCTGGACGAAGAAAAAATCACATTGAAAAACGATCTATACAGCTGGGTTGTTCCATTTTAAAACATTCTCGTTTCAAATAAGCTTATAATAAATACGTTAAATACATTTTGTATTTCCTATTTATTTTTTAGCTTTAGAAAAACATAACCAGTTTTAAACAAATTTATATGGAACAATTTTTAATTTACCTGCCCGCAACGTTAGCTATCGTGGGCTTATTATTTATGTTCGTTAAATCCGCTTGGGTGAACAAACAAGATGCAGGCAATGAGCGCATGCAATTTATTTCTAAAAGTATTCAAGAAGGCGCGCTAGCTTTCCTTAAAGCGGAATACAGGATTTTATTCATTTTTGTGATATTGGCGTCTATCGCTTTATTTGTTGTTTCTCAGTTAGTTGAAACGACACATTGGGTGATTATCATCGCTTTTATATTCGGTGCATTTTTCTCTGCTTTGGCGGGGAATATCGGAATGCGCATTGCGACAAAAGCAAATGTCAGGACTACGCAAGCTGCAAGAACTAGTCTTCCTCAAGCGTTGAAAGTTTCTTTTTCGGGCGGAACGGTCATGGGCTTAGGTGTTGCAGGTTTGGCTGTTTTGGGACTGAGCATCTTCTTTATCTCTTTTCTAAATATGTTTGTTACAGATGGAGGGAATTTTTATAACGAAATGACGGTCGTGCTGGAAGCATTGGCTGGATTTTCATTGGGTGCAGAATCTATTGCATTGTTCGCGCGCGTTGGTGGCGGTATCTATACCAAAGCAGCCGATGTTGGTGCGGATTTAGTTGGGAAAGTGGAAGCTGGAATTCCAGAAGATGATCCTCGTAATCCTGCGACTATTGCGGATAATGTAGGCGATAACGTGGGCGATGTTGCCGGTATGGGAGCTGATTTATTCGGTTCGTATGTTGCGACGGTGCTTGCTTCGATGGTTTTAGGAAATTACATTATTAAAGATATTGCTGAGTCAACAGGAACAGCCTATACGGATGCATTTAATGGAATGGGGCCAATTTTATTGCCGATAGTAATTGCCGGCGTAGGTATTATCTGTTCGATTATCGGAACTTTCTTCGTGAAAATAAAAGATAATAATGCGAAGGAATCGCAGGTTCAAGGCGCATTAAATTTGGGAAATTGGATATCCATTGCCTTGACCATTGTTGCCTGCTTTTTCTTGATTCAATACATGTTGCCTGAAACGATTCACATGAAGTTCTTCGGCGAAGGCTACAAGGAAATTCCAAGCATGAATATCTTTTACGCGACGTTAGTCGGATTAGCTGTTGGAGGAATTATTTCTGCATTTACAGAATACTATACGGGTTTGGGTAAGACGCCTGTATTAAATATCGTGAAAAATTCATCTACGGGGGCGGCTACAAATATTATCGCAGGATTATCGACGGGAATGATGTCTACTTTTTCATCGGTATTATTATTTGCGTTTGCGATTTGGGGCTCGTACGCTTTAGCAGGATTTTATGGAGTAGCAATCGCTGCTTCAGCGATGATGGCGACCACGGCGATGCAATTAGCTATTGATGCTTTCGGTCCGATTGCAGATAATGCGGGCGGTATTGCCGAAATGAGCGAATTGCCGAAAGAAGTCCGCCAACGTACAGATGTATTGGATTCGGTTGGAAATACGACCGCTGCGGTAGGTAAAGGCTTTGCAATTGCTTCAGCAGCGTTGACTGCGCTGGCATTATTTGCGGCTTATGTTACATTTACAGGAATTGATGGCATTAATATTTTTAAGGCCGATGTGCTGGCTGCATTATTTATCGGCGGTATGATTCCGGTTGTTTTCTCTGCTATGGCGATGCGTTCTGTGGGTAAGGCAGCGATGGATATGGTAAATGAAGTTCGTCGGCAGTTTAGAGAAATTCCAGGCATTTTAGAAGGCACAGGAAAGCCAGATTATGAAAAATGTGTGGAAATTTCGACTCAAGCTGCGCTTCGCGAAATGATGTTGCCAGGAGCGTTGACCATTGTTACACCAATTATTGTTGGTTTTGCGATGGGGGCGGAAGCTTTGGGTGCTTACATGGCCGGCGTTACTGTTTCAGGTGTGCTTTGGGCAATCTTTCAAAACAATGCAGGCGGTGCTTGGGATAATGCAAAGAAATCTTTCGAAGCAGGTGTGGAAATCAATGGAGAAATGACATTTAAAGGTTCTGATGCGCACAAAGCAGCCGTTACAGGCGATACGGTTGGAGACCCTTTTAAAGATACATCTGGTCCTTCGATGAATATTTTGATTAAATTAACGTGTTTAGTAGGATTGGTTATTGCGCCAATTCTTGGTGGACATGCACTAAATACAGCTAGTAAGGATAAAGTGGATGCCAAAGAGAAAATTGTTTCGGTAGAGAAAATAGCTGATTTGAAATAAATCAACCTAATTAACAAAGCCCCGATCGCTAGATCGGGGCTTTTGCTATTTATAGGGTTTTAACTAAAAGGTTTGCATACCTACGGCATGCAAATTTGGGACAGGGCCATATCGTCTACAAACGTTTTGCTCCTACGGAGCATGTTAGGCTGTCAATTCATTACTCCTTGCTCCTTAAGCATTGCTCCAAATTTATTGCTGTTCGATATCTTCCGAAGGGAGATGTCGAACTTTGAATAATTCGGGATTTGCAATCCCGAACGATTGGCGTATTTGCGGATTGAAAATCCGCTTTTATCAGGAATTCTGGATGCCCCTTCGGAACATCCAGAATAGCGTTGTTGCATACCTACGGTATTCAAATTTGGGACAGGGCGATATTTTCTACAAACATTTTGCTCCTACGGAGCATTTTAGGCTGTTAAGTCATTACTCCTTAATCCTTGCTTCAAATTTATTGCTGTTCAATATCTTCCGCATGGAGATGTCGAACTTTGAATCATTCGGGATTTGCAATCCCGAACGATTGGCATATTTGCGGATTGAAAATCCGCTTTTATCAGGAATTCTGGATGCTCTTTCGGAACATCCAGAATAGCGTTGTTGCATACCTACGGCATGCAGATTTTGGAAAGGCCGCCTATTGGCTACAAACATTTTGCTCCTACGGAGCATTTTAGCCTGTCAATTCATTACTCCTTGCTCCTTAAGCATTGCTCCATAACTTCCATCACCTCCTCAGTCAATCTGTATCACCAAATTCTCCGAATTCGAATGGACAGTCGGATTGTACATGCATTCAATCCGTGCAATTCCCGAATTAAATACCCCTGTATTGTTTGTCTTTAGCTCATACTCGAAAACATGTGTTCCTTTGCGCAGGGTATCGAAGAAATAATTCGTCGATGCATCCTTGATCGTAAAATAATAGCCTCCTCGGTATTGATAGCCCGAAGGCTGATAGATCGGCTCGAATCCAACAGCTCGGCTATCTTTGAGATGCACAAAATTCAGGTCCTGGTTATTGACGACCGTCAATCTGACCTTGACTTTGTCACCTGTCTTGATATTATTGCTTTCTCTCCATTCGCCGTTATGAAGAACTAAGACTTCCTTGCTGACACTGATTTCTTTGTTGGTTGATTTGATGTTGTCAAAGGTTTCAAAATACCCATGAACGACCTGACCATAAACTTTCCGCTGGTTTTTGTTCGTGATTTCTACCGAAAGATTTTTCTCCAAGTCTTTGGCTTCATAGCTCAGCATTTCCTGGCCTAAATTATTTTTCAGAGGGCTAGCCTGCTGTTGGTTTACCTTTATGGCGACTTGATTATCGACCACAAAATCAGCAGGATTATCCACCAATAACAAACTGTAAATGGCATCGACCGTCGTCCATGTATTGCTCCAGTAATTCGCTTGTTTGCTGTAATAAATCCAGTCCGTCAGGGCGGGCAAGGCTTCTGGGCTCATTGCTCTATACGCTTCAACCAAGTATGTATGCAAGCTGATGCCATTGTATAGATTGGCGTTGCTTTCCCAATATTGCCCTTTAGATTTGTCCAGAACGAACTCTTGGTCCAGGCGGTTAAAGATCGCTTGAGATTCCTGTTGCAAGCCCAGCGATTGCGCGATGACCCAAGGTTTTGCAGCTAGACCGGCAGGCAATTTGGCGCTCTGCACAGGAGCTGTTGCCATAAAAGCTTTTACTGGAATTGTCAAGCTGTCGCTTAATGGCAACTCCTTGAAATAAGCCCGAGCATAGAGCATATCTACAAAGTTTGAAAAGCTCTTCTCTTTGATAACTAATGGAAGCTCTTGATCTAAATAGCTAGAAAGATTTTTAGCAATAGCATTCATTTCTTCCGAAATCAAATTGGGATCTAAAGCTTTGGCTTTTCCGATAATTTCTAGGACACGAGCAGAAATGGTTTGGTTGGCAGTACTTCCCTCAAACCAAGGCATTGAGCCATCGTTCTTCTGTGCTTTTTTAAGCTTGGATTCCAAAGCTTTGAGTTCTGCATCGATTCCATCTGAAGCAAATAATTCTGCGAATCCATTGAGGCGCTCTTCATCGTTTTTGATCGATCGCAGCCAAGGCATTTCTTCGATGGATAAAGTGCTTGCGGCAGCCGTATTTTCGCTCATCTTGGATTGTGCTGCGGTTTTGTTGACCGAAGCAAAATAAGCTGCGATCTGCGGATACGTATCATGTATATGCTTCAGTGCGGTCAAAGCAAACCATTTGCTGCTTGTCTGCTCAGTACATTCATAAGGATAATTTTTTAGGTAATCCAATGCAGAAATAATTTCTAAAATAGGATTGCTCTGTATGCTGATGCTTCCGCTTCTGTTTTCTTTTCCTTCGGAAGAAATCAGATAAGTCGCTTGTTGATTCGGTTCCAGAACAATTTTTTGAGTTTCGAGCATAAATTCCTTGTTCGGAAGGATAGCCAGTTCTTGTGCTTCGCCATCCGAATGCGTTTCACTCGCAGCGACAATCTTGACTTGGATTTGCTCATAACCTGCCGGAATGGTTAATTTCCAGCTGACAACCGTATTCCCTTTTGCGCCAGCAGCAAAATAAATATCCTGCTGTACAATACCGAAAGCTTCATTGATCACTTGGTTGTTCCTCGGATCGATCAGTTCGATTCGGGCAGTTCCGTTTTGTGCCGAATCGCTTAAATTCTGTACCTGTGCTTTCAATTCGATCTGATCGCCTTCGCGAAAGTACCTAGGCAGATTTGGACGGACCATCAACTGCTTTTGCGTTTGGGTAAAGAAAGAAGCAGATCCAGCATCCAAATTCTTGGTATGCGCAAATAGCAGTAATTTCCATCGCGTCAACGCTTCTGGGCTCTCAAATTCAAACGTGACATTGCCTTCTTGATCCGTATAGAGCGTAGGGTAGAAGAAGGCTGTTTCTTTAAGGTTCGTGCGCGCTTCTATGTTAGATAAAATAGTTTCTTTCTGATTCCTCTTTAATCTTTCGACTTCTGCTCTTAAATCAGGGTCAATTAGCTCATCATATAGCGTCTCAGATTCGAATAGTTCCATTGAAAATGGTTCTTCTGATAAATTTATACCTGCAACCCTACCTTGTAGAGCTGTTACCACAACTTCATCAAGTCCGCCATTGGAACCAAATATATTTCTCTCTGAATACGCTAAGTTGGAAGTTCGTTTATCAAAATTGACAGCTGAAAAAAGGCCTGGATACCTTTCGTTTAGATAAAATTTTGGAACATGATCACTTACTCGATAAGTATAGGGTTTGTCGAACATATTGTATGCACTAGTTACTTGCGTAAATTCGTTTACAATAAAATACATACTTAAGTTATGTCGAACGTCATCTATATAGAATTCCCTAGGAAACTCATGAGGATTGAAAACATCAAGCGCACTATCGTAGAGACTTGCCAGTAGTTCCACTGAAGTTCCTTTTGTTTGATTTGCAACTGAAAAGGACCATTTCTCTGTTTGTCCGGGCGTAATCTTATCCCTGAATGTTTTTATCTGAATAGACAAATCTTTTCTGCTATTTTTTATAACAGCGTAATTTCCACCTCGTTCAAACTTATTGTTGCAGATAGCAAAGTACTCAACTTGATAACTCCCATTTTTCAAATCAGCTTCAGTGATTTTGTGCGTAAATCTTCCCTTGCCGTTCTTAAAATATATAGTTTCATAGTTCGACGAATTGACATTGCTTTTCAGAAAAACAGTTTGCATGTCTTTTGAGTCTGACTCAAAAGTCAGAACAAATATATCTCCGACGAAGTATTCAGTCTTGTTTTGAATGGTAGTCAGCAGTTGATTGGAAGCATATTTATTGCTTCTTTCCTTTAATAGTGTTACATCTGATCGCGTTTTAATGGTATCCAAACCTTGAATGCTGATTGCTTCGACTTGGTATTTTCCATATGAGAACAAAGAACTATCGATCTTAACGCTTGTCTCTCCTTGGCTATCAAATGCATACTCTTTTACCAATGTGCGTGGGTTCTCTTGGAGTAGAATCTCGTCAAAATCATTTGGAAAGTAACGGGAATATTCCTCATTTGAAAACAAATGATAGTCTTCCTTGAATTCAAAATTATTTACCGAGCTAAGAACCGTCGTTGGCTGTAAAACTTTATAGATTTTAATCATGCCATTCATTGGCAATGGTTGCTGGTTCTGGTTTTGCGTTTTGATCGTTATCTGTTTCCATTGATGCTCAACGAGAGTCCGTCTATCGCTGAGCACAAGTACCCATGGTTTTGCGCTGTAGTTATAATGCGTATTCACATTTTGAACTTCACCATTCTGATTCGTAACAATTGCTTCTATCGTAAAATTAATTTCATCCAGATTCCTAAACAAGGTATCTGACAATGGAAATGAAATTTTAAATTTACCTTCTGAATCTGTCGTCATTGAGGAATCGAGATGAATTATTTGGTTGTAATTTTTGTTATAGTAACTCACTTTATACTTAACAAAAGCATCCGAAAGATTTGCTCCCGATAACGATACAGCCTTTCCAATAAACACAGCTGTATCTTTTTTTGTGTAGGTTTCTTTATTCTCGTCGAAATCTACTTTAAATGTTGGTCTTTTATACTCTTCAACTCTAAAATATTCGTTTCCGATTTGCACTTTGTTCATATAAGTGCTGATGATGAAATTGCCATTCAATGTTTTGCTAGGCAAAATAAATTTACCATCTAGAGAGCCAAACTCATTTGTTGATGACTCCAGAGAATCTATTTTGGCTCTGTTCGCATCCGTCAAATAAATCTTTATGGGTTTATTGGGAAGTACTTTGCCGTCTTTATAGTGATTATTATAAACTATAGCTTTAAAGAAAATTTCTTGTCCTGGACGATAGATAGAACGATCCGTAAATACAAGGCTCTCCAGCATATCTTCGAAATCTTCTTCCTCTTCAACTGTTATATCTTCAATGTCATCTAATTCGATAAGATCAATAAATTGGTTTTCCTTAGGAATATACAAATCCAGGAGGTCTAAGTCTTCATATTCATCTCCATCTGATTTGTAAGAAAATTCTCCATTCTTATTAGTCTTAACTGATTGTACTTTGCTATAACTTCCTTTGATATAATCATATAATTCTAGGTGCTCGTTTGAATAAGGTAATCCTGTCTTTCGATTAATTAATAAAGTTTTGTATTGGTCATAGTCTTCATCGAATTCGCTATAAGTCGAAGAAATAAATAAATCGGTAATAATAATATCCGAGGAAGTAACATCCTTATATAAATTATCATCAATAAATTCGGGATTGTTCGATGCGACTATTTTGTAATTGCCGTAAGGCAATGGATTGATTTTATAATTAGTCGAATGTTCTTTATAATCGTCAAATCGTTTTAACGCAACTTCTTCTTCATAGATTAATTTAGCATTTATCGAAACTTGATTAGTTAGCGAATCATGTTTTATTTTGTAATCACCTGTTATTTTTGGATTATTTGTTACATCATACACCCGGATAAAAAGCTTATCTATATTTTTTTGCTCAACTTTTATAGGAACATATTCGTTGCTTGGCGCAAATAACTTATGTTCAATATCAATTGTTGATTTAGTTAACTCATTTTTAAACTGGATTAAATCATTTTGCCATGGAGAGTTTGGATATTTTTCTAAAGCAATGTTTATGTAGTTTACTGCTTTTTGAATGTTCTGGTATGCCATTGAATGCGCTAAACTTAAATAAGCAAATGCATTATAAACTGAATTGGAACTTTTTGCTATGGAATCAATCTTAGTCTCATATTGTTGAAAATATACATCGTAATAATTATTTAAATAGGGATAAAATTTTAAATAAGCTTGTGCGTCTATGTATCCATTTTTAGAATTGATGTCATTAAAGCGTTCAGTTAAAGATTTGACTTTACCTCGCACGTAAGCATATAAATTCAAAAAATCATGATAATTAAAAGCGAGTATATGGTACAAAGTTGGCGATATCTTAGCAAAATGATGAGTATTTAATATGTCTTTCCAATTTTCTGTTTCTTCATTTAATAGTAAAGATTCATCCCTAATCGATAGCTGATAAAGTGAATCGATAAAGACAAGTTTCTTATCTCTGGTTAGGGCTAAGTAATTATTTTTATCGTTTATAACTTGATTTTGTACATAATTTTGAAGAAAAATTGCATACAGATTATACAAAACTGCACGTTCTTTTAGATTAGCTTCTTTAATATTCTTTTCAAAATGTTCTTGAGTCAAGTCAATTTTTGTCTCTTTATTCTGATTAACTGTTAATCCATTGATCTCAGCTATAACGGCTTTAATCCATTCAGGACTATTCTGTTCAGTTTTCGCTTGGGTTTTAATCCTGTTTAGAATTGGCAGAGTCTGTTGATAGTTCTTTATGGCGACCAAACTATCTACTTGTTTCCATGCTTGCTCATTTTGTTGAGCAACTAGCAAAATTGGGAAAAAGAGCAAAAGGAATACATACAATCGTTTCATAATCTAAATTCTTCGTATTAAATATAAGCAACTAAATGATAATTGTTATTTGTTATTTTGAAGGGATGCATGCTTCTAAGAAATTCCACAATCCGCTGTTCGATATCTTCCGCAGGGAGATGTCGAACTTTGAATAATTCGGGATTTGCAATCCCGAGAATAGCTAAAAATTCGAAAATACGTTCCGCAACAGTTCCCCCTTCGGGGGTTAGGGGGATAAGCACAGGCTAAACGCGTGCGCTAGCGGAACAGCCTTGCAATAGAATTAAGCAAAAAACACGAATATCGAGTCTATATTTAGGCATATTATCCGATACTTAGCACTTAGCAAGGTTTTTGAATTTTTACTTTTTAATTTAACATATTTTTATCGTCAAATCCGTCAAGGTAGTCTATTTTCCAGACTCCAGCTTCTTTTACGGTAATCACTGGATAGTTAACATTATCGCCCCAGGTCCAATAAAATGATGCCTTATCGTTTTTTACAATTATATCTTTTAGCACTACAGATTGATACAGGCTATCTGGATGGTCCTGACAATTGCACCAAGGATCAGCACCTGTTCCTTAGGGAGGTAATTCTCCGATTGGATAAACTAAGGATTTATCTTTAAGACCTTGGTCAATGCGCATTGCCAGGCTATCATAATGTGCCAGAAAGCCCTCTGAGAAAAAATTGCTTGAACGGAGTTCATCCAATCTTTTCTGATGAGCGACCATGTCCAGCCTGTCGTAGGTGCTGTCTTCTAGATTTTCTAAAGTTTCAAAATCAATTCCCGAACTTTCAAATTCAGTCCATTTGTAAAACTCTTTTATTAACGATTCCAATTGTTGATTTTCGTCGGAAGAAGCTTCAGAATAGAACTGGACGGATGCATTTTGTTTAGTTTGGTTGCATGCGCAAATAAACAGCAACAAAAGCAATCCAATTATAGATTTAAATTTCATATTTATAAAGTCAAGATTGAATCAACACAACAACTAAAAGTTATGTTGCAAAGCCTAAAAATACTGCATGCACTTGATTTCACAAAATAGTACTAAGATTTCAGTTTATCAATGACTTAGCGATCACAGCCTAAGGCCAATCGCTTAAAGCCTATTGCCAAATCCAATAATACCACCTAAATTTGATATAGACTATTATAAACTATTCATGAGCGTAGAAACATTTCATTATGGAATCGATAACCTCAGTTCCTATAAAGCCTTAGCCATTTGTAAAGGCAAAATCAAAGGTGTTTTATCAGAAGAAGCGCGAGTGGCGGTTCGCAAGAGCGCCAACATTGTCGCTAGCATTGTGGATTCTGATCAAATTGTTTACGGCATCAATACGGGTTTCGGACCTTTGTGTACCACGAGCATTAATGCCTCGGAAACGAAAAAACTGCAAGAGAATATCCTTAAAAGCCATGCGGTTGGCGTTGGCGAACCGATAGAAAAGGATTTGGCGAAGTTAATGCTTATTCTAAAAATGCATGCGCTGGCGCAAGGATTTTCTGGTATTCAAGAAGAGACTTTAGATCGCATTCTTTGGCATATCGAGCAGGATATCATTCCGATTGTTCCAAAGCAAGGTTCTGTCGGAGCATCTGGTGATTTGGCGCCTTTATCTCATTTGTTTTTGCCCTTGATTGGCTTAGGAAGGGTTTATTATAAAAATGAAGTGCGCGAAACGACCTACTTATTTGAAGAATTATCCATTGAGCCAATTCATTTAGGAGCGAAAGAAGGGTTAGCCTTGATCAACGGAACGCAGTTTATTCTCGCGCATGCGGTCAAAGCCGTTTCAGAATTCCATCGCATCCTGATGTCTGCCGATTTGATAGGCGCATTGATGCTCGAGGGGCTGAATGCATCCATTAAACCGTTTTTCAAAGAATTGCATGTGTTAAGACCCTATCCGGCTAACAAGTTTGTTGCTGGCACTATTTATAACTTATTGGAGAAATCCGAAATCGTGCATTCGCATCAGAACTGCTCGCGTGTGCAAGACCCATATTCCCTGCGATGCATTCCGCAGGTGCACGGCGCATCCCGTCAAGCATGGTTACATCTAAAAGATTTGGTCGAAATAGAAATCAATTCGGTCACGGACAATCCGGTAATCATCGATGATGAATTAACCATTAGCGGAGGCAATTTTCACGGACAGCCTTTGGCTTTGCCAATTGATTATGCTTGTTTGGCGGCATCTGAAATCGGAAATATTTCCGACAGGAGAACCTATTTATCGTTGGAAGGCGATACACCAAATGTGCCGAAATTATTGCTGAAAGCTACGGGCTTGAATTCAGGTTTTATGATTCTGCAATACACGACTGCGGCGCTGGCAAGCGAGAACAAGGGCTTATGTTTTCCGTCGAGCGCGGATAGCATTCCAACATCGTTGGGACAAGAAGACCATGTCAGCATGGGGTCTATCGGCAGCCGCAAACTTCTGCAGGTGTTGCATAATGTGGATCATATCCTGAGCATTGAACTGCTTTGTGCAGCGCAAGCGCTGGACTTCCATCGTCCGCTGAAGTCGACGGCGATTCTGGAAGCCATACATTCGGCAGTAAGGAATAAAATTCCGCATGTGGAAGAAGATCAGCCGATGACGGAAATAATGGAACAAGCATTGCATTTTGTGAAGTCAGGTGAACTTATTCGAATTGCACACACTGTTGCGGAGCAAAATAACATCGCCTACCTTCCGGAGAAAGAAGAAGTATTTAATCAATATTAAACGCATGGAAAGCTATACATTAATCGGGCCCTTCACGCAGTTATTGACTATGAAAGGCTTGCCCATCAAAGGAGCTTTGAAGGACAAACAATTGGACATCATCAGCAATGGGGGTATTGTTTTTAGGAATGGAATAATCGAACAGGTGGGCGTTTTTTCAGATTTATCCGCTCAATTCTTGGGAAAGCAAGTGGAACTTATGTTAATTTCAGGAGATGCGGTTTGTCTGCCGGCTTTTATCGATTGCCATACCCATATTGCTTTTGGAGGCAGCAGAGCGAATGATTTTGCGCTTCGCAATGCAGGAAGTTCGTACTTGGAAATCGCCAATGCGGGCGGAGGGATTTGGAGTACGGTACAACAAACGAGAGCATTATCTCAAGAGCAACTAAAAGAGGTGATTGTTGAGCGAGCAAATGAATTGCTGGAGCAGGGGATTGCAACGGTCGAAGTCAAATCAGGCTATGGATTGTCGGTGGCAGAAGAATTAAAAATGCTGCGTGCCATTCGCGAAGCGAATGACGCAACGGAGGTGGATTTGATTGCGACTTGCTTGGCTGCGCATACCTTGCCCAAAGATTTTGAAGGCTCTGCTGCCGACTATTTGGATTTGATGGCGAATGAAGTATTACCGATTTTGATCAGTGAAAAACTAAGCAATCGCATCGATGCATTTATTGAACAATCTGCATTTTCGTCCGAAAACATTCAATCCTATTTTGCAAAAGCAAAAGAATTGGGTTTTGACCTGACGGTGCATGCTGATCAGTTTACCACTTCGGGATCGGCGGTTGCTGTTCAATTTGAAGCCCGTTCGGCAGATCATTTGGAAGTTTCTGGAGAAGCAGAAATTGAAGCCTTGGCGAAATCAGATGTCATCCCTGTGGCTTTGCCCGGTGCTTCTTTAGGTTTGGGATGTCCATTCACGCCTGCCAGAAAGTTATTGGATGCTGGCGCAAGCTTAGCAATTGCCTCCGACTGGAATCCAGGTTCGGCGCCGATGGGCAAATTGCTGACACAAGCTTCGGTTTTGGCGACTTTTGAGAAACTGTCGAATGCAGAAGTATTGGCTGGAATCACGTTCAGGGCGGCAGCGGCTTTAGGGCTAAGCGATAGAGGGCGAATACAAAAAGGCTATTTAGCAGATTTTATTGTGTTTGCAACCCCAACTTATCAGGACATTACCTATTTACAAGGTGCTCTTCAGCCTACCCAGCTGTGGAAAAAAGGCACGTCAATTATTCAGCAAGCATGACCTTTCAAGAAGAAATACTGCAGGGAATTCCCAAATTATTACCGCCGAAGGCGGAAAGAGATCCAAGGAACAGCCATGCGCCAATCCGAAAGCAAATCTTATCTAAAGACGAAAAGAAGTTAGCTATCCGAAATGCGCTTCGCTATTTTCCAGCGAAATGGCATGGAGAGTTAGGGAAAGAATTTTTGGAGGAATTGGAACGCTATGGACGTATTTACATGTATCGATTTAAACCAAGCTATGAGTTGTATGCACGTCCAATCGTTGACTATCCTGCCCGTTCTCAGCAAGGCGCAGCAATTCAATTGATGATTCAAAATAATCTCAACCCAGCTGTTGCGCAGCATCCTGATGAATTAATTACTTACGGCGGCAATGGGGCAGTGTTTCAAAATTGGGCACAATACCTGTTGACTATGCAGTTTTTAGCAACGATGTCAGACGAACAGACACTGCATCTGTACAGCGGACATCCAATGGGCTTGTTCCCATCATCCAAAGAAGCTCCGCGCGTCGTGGTAACTAATGGTATGATGATTCCAAATTATTCACAACCCGATGATTGGGAGCGCTACAATGCCTTGGGAGTTACGCAATATGGGCAAATGACGGCTGGTTCATTTATGTACATCGGTCCGCAGGGCATTGTTCACGGAACAAACATTACGCTAATGAATGCATTTCAGAAACAATTAAAAGAAAATGATTCTCCTGCCGGAAAAGTCTTTTTGACTTCCGGTCTTGGCGGCATGAGCGGCGCACAGCCCAAAGCAGGAAATATTGCCAAATGTGTTACGGTTTGTGCAGAAATCAATGCTGCCGCTGCGCATAAACGCCACGAGCAGGGCTGGGTGGATGAGATTATTTCAGCCAAAGAAGAATTGCTTTCACGAGTCCGTCAAGCGATTGACCAACAGGAAGTTGTCTCCATTGCTTTCATTGGTAATGTAGTTGATGTTTGGGAATGGTTTGATGTCGAAAATATTTTTGTAACGATTGGTTCAGACCAGACATCCTTGCACAATCCGCTCGCAGGCGGGTATTATCCTGCCGGAATGAGCTTTGAAGAAAGTAACCGCATGATGGCTGAAGAGCCAGAAAGATTTTCAGAAAAAGTGGATGAATCCTTAATGCGGCAAGCAAATGCCATCAACAGGCATGCTGCGAAAGGAACATACTTCTTTGATTATGGCAATGCTTTTCTCTTAGCAGCAGGTCGGGCAGGAGCAGATGTGTTCAACGGGAATTCAGAAGAGTTCCGCTATCCTTCCTATGTGCAAGATATTTTGGGACCAATGTGCTTTGATTATGGATTTGGTCCATTCCGTTGGGTTTGTACTTCAGGCAAAGCCGAAGATCTGCGAACTTCTGATCAATTGGCTTTGGAGGTAATGAAGGAACTTCAGCAAGATGCGTTGGATGATATTCAACAACAGCTTTCAGATAATATCCAATGGATTGAGGAAGCTGAAAAACATCAATTGGTCGTTGGTTCGCAAGCACGTATTTTGTACGCTGATGCGGAAGGGCGGATTAAAATTGCTTTGAGGTTCAACGAAGCCATTCGTCAGGGTAAGATTTCGAAACCCATCGTGCTTGGCCGCGACCACCACGATGTCAGCGGAACGGATTCACCTTATCGAGAAACCAGCAATATTTATGATGGCAGTAGATTTACGGCCGATATGGCGATCCACAATGTGATTGGCGATAGTTTTCGAGGCGCAACTTGGGTTTCCATACATAACGGTGGAGGTGTGGGTTGGGGAGAAGTGATTAATGGCGGTTTTGGTTTGCTGTTGGACGGTTCGGATGAAGCGGAACGGAAATTAAAAAACATGCTGTATTTTGATGTGAATAACGGCATTGCTAGACGTTCATGGGCAAGAAATCCAGGAGCTAAACGCGCCATTGCGACAGCAATGGAAAATAATCCTGATCTACAGATTACACAAAGCGAAGAGGTTTCTGATTCAATTATTAATTCTTTATTTTAAGTGATGGAACATGTACATGAAATCTATTATGAAAAACCTTCCGTTAAAATCTGGAAGGGTCGAATAGATGGTGAAGGAGAAGATTTTTTGCGTTGGCATCAACAGATTGAATTGCTTGATTTAAGAGATTTCCCAGAGAAGCTGGATGATGCCTATGTTATTTTGGGATTCAAGTCAGACGAAGGCGTGCGCAGGAATTTAGGACGGCCGGGCGCTATTGAAGGCCCTGACGCGCTACGCGAAATCTTAGCCAATCTTCCTGTCCATCATACAAAGAAAATCGTTGACGCAGGAAATGTGGTCTGTCTGAATAAGAATCTTGAAGAGGCTCAGGAATATTTATCCATTGCGGTAGCGAAAATCAGAAGTGCCGGAGCTTTTCCGATTGTGATCGGTGGTGGACATGAAGTAACCTATGGCCATTACAAAGGCCTCAAAAGGTTGTCTGATAAGACTTTAGGAGTAATTAACTTCGATGCACATTTTGATTTACGAGCAACAGTGAATGATGCCGCAACATCTGGTACAGGATTTTATCAGATTGCAGCAGATGTAGGAAGGGCAGACTTTCATTATTTAGCCTTGGGCATTCAAGAGATTTCGAATACGAAAGCATTATTCAACCAAGCAAAAGCATTGGGCGTAGAGTACATCTTGCAATCCGATTTGACAAGCGAATACCTGCTATCAAACCAGATAAAACTTGAACATTTTTTGGAGAAAGTAGATGAAGTTTATTTAACAATCGATTTGGATGCTTTTGTGGCGGCTTTTGCCCCTGGCGTAAGTGCATTGGCATTTCAAGGCATTATTCCCGATTATGCATTTTATAAACTGTTAAAATTTATTTATGAGCATCCAAAATTGGTATCGATGGATATTGCTGAACTCAACCCTGGATATGATATCGATCACCGGACTGCGAAGTTAGCGGCAGATTTAATTTTTAAGAAGGTAAGTGGATAAGCAATTATTTGCTAGCTACAAGACTATATACCAATGGAACTTTATTTCCTAAATGTTTGATTCTGAATTTGCCGGGTTCGAATTCTTCTGTTTCCTGAAAGCAATTGTAAGGTGAATAATCAAGTTCTTGAAATTGGTCGATGGACAATCCAGCATTAATCAACGCACTAAACACTTCTGAAAGCGGATGATTCCAAGAAACAGACTTGTTCACCAAAGGAGCGTCTCTATCGGTGTATGTTCCTTCCGTTGTTTCCACAATCGCTTCAGTATTGAAATACGAATATTCTACGATGGAAAATTTATAGTCAAACATCCAAACAACCGGATGGAATTCAGCGAAGATAAATTTTCCGCCAGGTTTTAGCAAAGTAGAAATTACATTCGCCCACTTATCAAGGTCCGGCAACCATCCAATTGTGCCGTAACTGCTGAATACAATATCGAATTTTTCAGAAACATGGTTTGGCGTATCATAGACATCACAACGAATGAATTCCGCCGACAAACCCAACTGTTGGTTGATGCCTTGCGCTGTCGCAATGGCTTTATCCGATAGGTCAATTCCTGTTACCTGAGCACCCATTCTCGCTAGCGAAATGGAATCTTGACCAAAGTGGCATTGCAGGTGGAGGATTTTTTTATCTTTGACATCTCCCAAGAGCTTTAGTTCAATATCCTTTAACGTGGTTTCACCCGCCATGAATTTTTCTTGTCCATAAAATTCAGATGCTAGATGAGTGTCGACAACATTATTCCACGATTTTCGGTTAATGTCTAAGTAGTTGTCCGAAGAATTCATTATATTAGATTATTAAGATTATCGTCTAAAGATAATAAACAAATTTATATACGTATGTCAAACATAGATTTTATTCACGAAGAGAAAGCTGCAGATATTGGGAATTTTCTTGTCGGCCGTTTATTGCCATTCCGTCAGAAACGCTCCATCGGTCCATTTGTTTTTATTGACCACATGGGTCCTGCGCATTTGAAAGAATACGAAAACTTGGACGTCGGCCCGCATCCGCATATTGGATTATCGACATTGACATACTTATTCGAAGGCGCGATTATGCATCGTGATAGCATTGGAAATGCTATTGAAATACAGCCTGGAGCAGTGAACTGGATGACGGCGGGGGAAGGTGTCGTGCATTCAGAGCGCACGCCGGAATACTTGCGCGTACAAGATAAATATCTGCACGGTTTGCAGATTTGGGTGGCTTTGCCGAAGGACAAAGAGCATATTGAACCAAATTTTTCACATGTAGAAGCTGAGCAGTTGCCGACTTGGGTGGAAGATGGCGTGCAATACAAACTGATTGCTGGAGAAGCTTTGGGAAGGAAATCAGGTGTTCCTGTTTACAGTAAATTGTATATGATTGAAATCAAAAATCTTGAAGCCAAGCGGATTGATTTTAAAGAGCAATTGTACGGTGAAAGCGGTTTGTATATTTTGGAAGGGGGAGTGCGTAAGGACGAACATGTGTATGGGCCAAAGCAGATTTTGATTACAAAGGATGCTCATTTATGTTCGTTTGATTTAGAAGCCAATTCGACAATCTATATTTTTGGAGGGGAACCTTTCCCTGAAGAACGGTTTATCTATTGGAATTTTGTGTCGTCAGAAAAATCGGTGATTGAGAAGGCGAAAGAAGATTGGAAAGCGCAGCGATTTCCAAAAATTGATGGTGAAGAAGGTTTTGTTCCTTTGCCTGGAACTTAGTCTTGTTAGCTCTTAATTTGGTTTCTTGGTAATTTTCTATAAGTCTAATTGTTATGGTTATTATTTTTGATAAAAATAATTTGAAATATGCTTCTGAAATTCTGTTAGTCAAATTGAAAATTACTTCTCAAAAGAAAGGCAATTTATCAAAACATTTTGGCATGCTGAAAAGAAATCTGGATGGATTAAGTTATCAAATGAAGGTTAGAGAAAATGAAAGTTAATCATTGGTTAATAATGATTTACATATAATCTAAAAGCTATATTTATTCACTTTCTCAGAATTTTCCAAATACGTAGGCAAAGCAGAAGACCCATACCAAGGCGTTATTTCAGCTTCTAGTAATCCAGCTTTAATAGCAGGGTCTGATTGAAGAAGTACTTCGGCTTCTTCAATTGTTTTGACATTTAGAATAAAAATACCTCGATAATTCCGTTCATTTTTTCCAAAAGGGCCAGCAACAATCAGTTTACCATCATCAGCCAGTTTCTGGATATTTTCCATATGGCCTTTGAAAAGATTGCTGACTTCCTCTTTATTCTCAATTATAGTTTTCCCAGTTTTTAAAAGCACAAACGTGTAGTACTTCATTCCATAGTCATCCGAACCTAAAGAATCAGCCAAAGCAGAATCGTATTTTGGATTCAATTCTTGGCAGAATGCTTTATTGCTGAATAGGAGCAAAGCTAAAAGTAGGTATGTTTTCATTATTTTTCTATTGGTAAGTTCAATTCTTCTTTACCCCATTCTGACCAAGAGCCATCGTATATTTTGAGATTTTGATTGCCCGTTAAATAGGATGCAAAAGCAATAATAGAAGCCGATATTCCCGATCCGCAAGTAAAGATTTGTTGATTTGATAGAGGGCTTATAATTTCATTAAGCTCTGCTAATGACTTGTATTTGTCTTTGTCGAGCACTAAATCGAACGGTAAGTTTTTCGAATTCGGAATATGCCCAGAGCGCAGACCCTTGCGTGGCTCTGGCGCTAAGCCAAAAAAACGTTTGTCGCTACGGGCATCGATAACATCGACCTTTTCGTTTTGATAATTTTCTAAGATATAATTTATATCTGCATACAGAGATTGATCGAAAAGCGCTTCGAAATTTCCTTTGTGGCCCGGAATTTTGTATTCTCTAAAGACCTCATTTCCTCCATCTTCCCAAGCGATAATTCCACCGTTCAATACATACACCTGCTGATGTCCCATCACCTTAAACATCCACCACGCCCGCGGACTTGAATAGATACCCCAGCGGTCGTAGACAACGATGATGCTGTCCGAATCGATACCCAACTTCTGCGCATGATGGGTAAATGTTTCTGGATTGACTAAAGTATGTGGCAATGGGTTGTCGTGGTCTGAGAAATCTTTTTCAATATCGAAGAAGATAGAATTCGGTATTAATTTGACTTCCTTATCATCTAAAGATTCATTGACTTTGTCAATCGAACAATCCAATAAAACCAGCTTTGGATTATTGAACTGTGCTTTTAATTCATCAACCGTAATTAGTGCAGATTTAAACATTTGATCTTAATTAGTTAGGTAAATGTAAAGAGAAATTGTGCAATAAAAAACCCCTCGCTGATCAGCGAGGGGTTAAAATTTATGCGTAAAACCTAAACTTATTTAGATTTATTTTCGTCGCCTTCCATTTGTTGTTTCAATTGTGCAAGAACGTCTAAATCACCTAAAGTAGATTTTTCAACGTTATCTTTTACTTTCTTCACAGCATTGTTAGCTACTTTTGCTTCTTTTTTACGAGCGTTGAATTCTTCAACACGAGCTTCAGCTTTTTGGTCTTCCCAGATACGAGAGTGAGAAATTACCAAACGTTTGTTCTCTTTGTTGAACTCAATGATTTTGAATTCATTAACTTCGTCAACTTTCAATGAAGTACCATCTTCTTTTACAGAATGTTTTGATGGACAGAATCCTTCTACACCATATTGTAAAGCAACGATATCTCCTTTGTCACCAACTTTTAAAACAGTTCCTTCGTGGATTGAATCAATTGTGAAAATTGTTTCGAAAGTATCCCAAGGGTTCTCTTCTAATTGTTTGTGTCCTAAAGAAAGTTTTCTGTTATCTTCATCTAGTTCTAAAACAACAACATCTAATGTTTCACCAACTTTAGTGAATTCATTTGGATGGTTGATTTTTTTCGACCAAGAAAGATCAGAAATGTGGATTAATCCGTCGATACCATCTTCTAATTCTACGAACACACCGAAGTTAGTCATGTTTTTAACTACTGCAGTTTGTTTAGAACCGATTGGGTAACGCTCAGTGATGTTTTTCCATGGATCAGGAGTCAATTGTTTGATACCTAAGCTCATTTTGCGATCATCACGGTCAAGAGTCAATACTTCTGCTTCGATTTCGTCGCTAACTTTTAAGAACTCTTGAGGAGAACGTAAGTTTTGAGACCAAGACATTTCAGAAACGTGGATCAATCCTTCTACTCCTGGGATGATTTCTAAGAAAGCACCATAATCAGCAACAGTAACGATTTTACCTTTTACTTTAGATCCAACAGCTAATTCTTTATCCAAAGATTCCCAAGGATGCTCAGAAAGTTGTTTTAATCCTAAAGCGATACGTTTTTTCTCATCATCAAAATCAAGAACAACCACGTTGATTGTTTGATCCAATGCCAAAACTTCTTTTGGATGCTCGATACGACCCCAAGAAATATCAGTAATGTGCAATAAACCATCAACACCACCTAAATCGATGAACACACCGAAATCTGTAATGTTTTTAACAGTTCCTTCTAATACTTGACCTTTTTCTAATTTCGCAACGATTTCAGATTTTTGGTTTTCTAAATCGTCCTCGATCAATACTTTGTGAGATACAACAACGTTTTTGAATTCGTGGTTGATTTTAACAACTTTGAATTCCATTGTTTTACCAACGTAAACATCATAATCACGAATCGGCTTGATGTCGATTTGAGATCCCGGTAAGAAAGCTTCTACACCTTTGATGTCAACGATTAAACCACCTTTAGTACGTGATTTAACGAAACCGTCAATGATTGCATCATTTTCCAATGCATCATTAATTGCTTCCCAAGATTTTTGTGTTTTAGCACGTTTGCGTGATAATACCAATTGACCATTTGCATCCTCTTGAGATTCAACAAATACGTCTACCGTATCACCCACTTTTAAGTCAGGTAAGTCACGGAATTCAGATAATGCTACAAGACCGTCTGATTTAAATCCAACGTTCAAAACTACATCTTTGTTATTGATGGAAACTACAGAACCCTCAATAATTTCACCTTGGTTGATTTGGTTGAACGTACCTGCGTACTGATCTTCCATTTTCGTACGCTCAGCTGCGCTGTAGCTTCCGAAAGCTTTTTCATCAAGATCCCAATCGAAGTCACCTTCTGGTGTGCTCCAAGTGTTTGATTTGATTTCGTCGATTAATTTCGAATCTGCCTCAGATTCAATCTTTTCAGTGTCCTTCACTACTTTAGTGTCGGCACCTTGTAGCTCTGCATTTTTTGCCGCTAACTCTTTTTCTGCTTCTTGTTTTTTTGCCATTAATTAATTTATCTCCTTTTCCCCACGTCGTAGGGACTGCAAAAATACGAAAAACTTTTATTAACAAGTATTTAAGTGAAAAAAAATAATTTTTATTTCCCTGACTGGAAATGTCTTACTGAGATTCTGTGGAATAATCTCAATTTTCGTTCTTTCTAAGCGTGTAATCGATAACGTCGATAAGTTTTTTCTCGTTGAACGGTTTGATCAAGATTCCATCGAATTTTAAATTATGTAACTTTTGTAACTCGAGTATCTGCTCATTATCAGAAGATGTAGCGATTACTTTAATGTGATCAAAGGCGCTGTTCTTTCTGATTTCCACCAATAATTCATCTCCGGTCATGATGGGCATGTTGATGTCTGTAATGACGATGTCGATTGGGAATTCATTAATAATGTTTAATGCTTGCAAGCCATGAGATGCTGAAATAACATTTGGACTCTCTTCAAAAAACTGCTTCATATAAAGCAGATTTAGCGCATTGTCATCGACAATCAACCATTTTAGTGTTTTTGGAAATTCATTGATTGATTTTATAGTAGAAGGTTGTATTGAAGAATGCTTGTTCTTAGGGATTGGTATTTCGACGCGAAAGGTAGTTCCTTTATTTCTTTTGCTGACGAAAGATATTTTTCCGTCCAAGCTCAATATCATTTTACGTGTGATAAATAAACCCAAACCTATTCCGCCTTCAATCTTCATCGATTTATTAACCGTATAATATTTCCTGAAAATATTATCTTGTAAAGCATCCGAAATACCGATTCCTTCATCCTGTACTTCGATGATTAAATTGTTTTGTGCATCAAGCAAAATGGTAGTCAGCACAGTTCCCTTATCAGAATATTTTATGGCGTTCGAAATTAGATTCGTCAGTATCTGACGGATTTTAAAATCATCAGAATAGATGACCTCATCATTTTGACTTATTTTTATATATTCAAGATGGATATTTTTCTGTTTAGCTTGATTTGAATGAGCATCCATAATCTCCTCCATCATATCGTTGATATTAAAATTATGGAAGCTAGGAATCGTGGTTTGGTCTAACTTGCTCAAGTTCAAGATATCGTTGATTGTTTTTGAGGTATTATTGATATTCGAATACACGGACTCCAAAAGATTTAAATCTTTGCTGTCGTATACATCATTTTTTTTGCGGAGCAAATCAATAATGCCGATTAGGGAATTAATAGGTGTCCTGATTTCATGAGTGATTTCAGCTAAAATATCCGTCTTTTCAGTAGCTAATTTTGAAGCATACATTTTTTCTTCAATCAGCTTGCGCTCGTAATACGTTGTGTAGAATTGATAATATACAATGATGCAAATCATGGAAAACATAAAGAACAAGCAAGAGATAATCTGCCATTTGAATACGTTGGATTTTTCAAGCAATGTCTGAACCTCATTTAATGTCGTTTCATTTTTGGCAGCTAGCTTCAGGTCATGAATGTTGCGAATGATTCCATTGATTTCGTACAATAGCTTAAAATTATTCCCTAAAAGCTTTCGTTCTTTCAACCGTAAATCTTCAAACGAAATTTGTAACTCTTTTAGCCTTTTGTTGGCCAGAGAGTTCGCTGCATTCATATCAGATTCATAACTCTTTAAAATCAGTTCTCTATCCAATATCGTTTTCTCCGTTTCATTGAATTTTATCGTGTCTTTTTGTCTGCCAAATAAGCGCTTTAGAAATGGTTTCTTCTCAATCACGACATAGTTTTGACTGCTTTTGATTTCCGACCCGGAGGATGAGGTTTTTAGGTCTAGCTTATTTCGCAATTGTTTCGTAGAGATTTCAGTAGGAAAATCTTTTAAATTTATGGAGCTGTCGAGGATGGTACTGACTTTGAGGCGGAGAATGAGAAACTCTTCGCTTAACCTCTTTCTTTTTTCGATACTGCTGATGAAATCAAATCCAGTAAGAACATCCGTTTCGTATTGATTGATTAATGAATCGACGGTGCTATTTAAATCCTTCAATTTCTTCTCATATAAATCGTAATTATGAGGGTCAAAATCGATGGTGAATAAGCGAAAATAATTTTCAGCCTCGTTGTATTTGGATAAAATATTGGAGAAATCTAAATTGTCATCGTTTATTGATTCATAGATATTTTGAATGCGGGCCTGAATGTTTTTGTACTGTCTAAAGGAGGAGATAAAAACGATGACAAAGATGATGAAGAACAAAATAGTGACAAACAACAGCAGATTTCTGATGTCATTATTCTTTTTGTTTTTCTGAATTAGTTCGTCCTCAAGCATGGTTTTAAGTTAATTTCTCTTCCGGTTAGCAGAGTTGCAGAAACTAGAGGCGTAAGTTAATTGTTTTTAAACGAATTGTAGATTTTTGGCTTCACAATTTTTATAGATTGTTTCGATAGGGCAATGCTTGCATTCAATTCAAACCCAATTAATAGAATTAGAGAATTCAGATACATCCAAATCATGATGACGATTAACGTTCCAATAGAACCGTACAACTTATTATAAGCTCCAAAATTATTGATGTAGTAGGCAAAACCTGAAAAGGTAAGAACCGCTAAAAACGTGGCTAAGGTGGCACCTGGAGAAAAGAATTTCCATTGTTTGTTAGAACTTGGTCCAAACTTGTACAATATGCTAACCGTAAAAAAATATACACCAAAAAGGACGACCCAACGAGCGACCATGATTAAAAATGTCCAAAACCACGAGATATCGTAAGAAATATGATTCTTCAAGTAATTGATAGCAAAATTAGTGACGGCATATAAGGCGATTCCGATTGTTAACGCAATAATAATGGCAAAAGAAAGACCCAATGCAGTGAGACGCTTCTGCCCCCAAGAGCGGTTTTCTTTAGAAAGAGAAGCTTTGTTGAAAGACAGCATCAACGTAATCATTCCGTTGGTTGCGAAGAATGTACACAAAATAAAACCTGCAGATAGCAAACCACTATTTTGGCGTTTAACAATGTCTTCCAACGTTGTTTGCAGAATTTCGTAAGCGTTGTGAGGGATTGCAACTTGAAGCAAATCCATCAATTGTTCCTGGAAATTATTTACTGGAATGTAAGGAATCAGCGTGAAAAGAAAAATAATTCCCGGGAATATAGCCAGCATAAAATTGTAGGCTAGGGAAGAGGCTTTATTCAAAATGGATTCACGAGCGATTTCTTGAAAGAAGAATACAGAAACCGTATACAAAGGCAAAGAACCAAAGCCAGGCAAAACTGCGCTTTTCGTCCATTCCACAAAACGGTCGTAGATGTTTATCTTCAATAAATAGTTGTGAATTTTATTCATTATTTAAAAAATGCATCCATCTTTTCCTGAAAAATAGCAGGCGCCTTGCAAGGTCTGTTTCTCTGAATGTCGACAAAAACCAATTCCGTAAACCCGCTGTTCAATAGTTTTTCTTCTTGATTATAAATTTCGTAATCAAACTGAATACGCACATTCGGCCTTTCTTTGATGCTCGTTTTTATCGTAATCACATCATCATATTTTGCGGGATGGAAATATTTGATTTGCAGGTTCGTCACTGGGAGCATCACGCCCATGTCTTCAAGCTCTTTGTAAGAAATGCCCGTGCTTCGCAACATCTCCGTCCGTGCTACTTCATAAAAAGCAGCATAATTCCCATAATACACATAACCCATTTTGTCAGTTTCCGCATAACGTATACGAATCTGATTTTCAAATACAAACATGCCCGTTTTTTATTTCATTATATTTCTATCGGTCAATGCTTTTTGAAATTTTCGAGCATTTACCTGATGTTCTGCTACATTGGTTGCGAAAGCATGATAGCCTGAGAAATCATCTTTTGCACACATATAAATATAATTATGGTGCTGATAATTCAAAACTGCATCAATTGCAGCGATGCTCGGCATCATGATTGGTCCCGGAGGAAGTCCTTTGTACCGATACGTGTTGTAAGGATTGTCAATGGTTAAATGACGGTTCAAAACTCTTCTGATTTCAAAATCATTGTTTGCAAAAATGACAGTTGGGTCTGCTTGCAATAGCATTCCTTTTCGCAACCTGTTGATATAGAGTCCCGCAATTGCAGGCATTTCGTCGACATGCAAAGCCTCGCCCTTGACAATCGAAGCCAAGATGCTCACCTGCTGAGTCGTCATATCTAATGCTTTTGCTTTTTCTGTGCGTTCTGCATTCCAAAATTTAGTGTACTCATCATGGAAGCGCGCCATCATCTTATCTGGAGAAGTGTTCCAGTAAATTTCGTAAGTGTTTGGGATAAACATCGAAAAGAAATTATCTTTCGTAAATCCATATTGCTTCGCAATTTCTTCGCTATTGAGGATTGCGCTAAATGCCGTAGAATCTGCTTCAAAATTTTTGCCCAATAATCCGGCAAAAGATTCTTTCAATCGGATATTTTCAAACCTAAATTTGACTGCCTCTTGATAGCCACCTCTTAAATTTCCGATTAATCGCCTGTTATTCATTCCCGGAGTCAATTTGTAACGGCCTGGTTTGATGTCCTTATAGTCCATTGCTTTCGCTGCGTAATCAAACAAATTCGGATGTTTCACAATGTCCAAGCTTTTGATTTTTGCAAAGACTTGTTCGTAAGAATCTCCGCTATTGATGTACAAATATTCTTCTTTATCGGTTACGCTTGCGCCCATAAATGTCTGGTACGCTTTCCAGCCTATAAAAAGTCCTACGACAAAAATGACAATCAAGGATATTTTAAGCCATTTTGGGAATTTTGATTTCTTCTCTTCCATTCGAAAATCTTTCTCTATTAGTTTGATAAAGTGACGTCAATTAAAGAACCTATACTTATTAGCGCAGATGATGTATCTGGTGTTTGAGTGATGATTTTCGCGCTCAGCGAATCTAAAATCGTCCCGGAGTAGCTCACTTTTCCAATATTTAAACCAACACCTGTCAACGCGAATTTAGCTTCAGATAAGGTAAATCCAATTAATAATGGAACTTCCACCTCATTACTTCCTCGTCCATTTCCTAAAACCAAATCAATTCGTGAACCTTTAGAAATCATTCGTCCGGCTTCAACACTTTGGCCTCCGAATTTCGCATCTAAAACCACATCACGTGCGATATCAGCTATGTAAATGGTATCACCCAATTTCAGTGAGTGGTTTTTGATGATTGCAGAAGCTTCAATCAATGTCTTGTCGACGATATCCGGAAATGCAATTTCAGGAGCAATCTGAGTGATGATGGTCAGGTAAACTGTACGACCGCCTTTTACATGCGATTTTTCTTCAGGGTCTTGTTCGATGACCAAGCCAGGTTTCGCATCCAGTTGATAGATTGAATCAACCTCATAATTTAATCCTGCTTTATCTAGGATTTTGATGGCTTCAGATATATGCAAACCTTTCAGCACCGGAACTTCCTGCGCATCTCCGTGTTTAGTATACATTCTTAATCCAAAATAAACGAAAAGAAAAAGCACCACAATAAATATTAAGGCGATGATTAAGTTCTTTCGGAAAGTATCTGTCTTTAGATAAAGAAATAGTTTCGACATTTAATTAATGTTAATTTTTAAAAATTTATATTTGTAAAGCAATTATAAAGCCATCAAGAGAATAAATCATCCAGAATTTGAAAGGAAAATACAATAATAAATTCGTTTTTCCAGCCTTCTCAATTTATATTTGCTTCACCATTTAGCATTTATGACAACAAAAATAGCATTAATTACCGGAGGTTATACAGGGGAAGCTGAAGTTTCTTTTAAAAGCTCAGATTTTGTATATTCTCAATTGGACAAGAATAAATATGATGTTTATCTTATTACAATTACAAAAGAAAATTGGTACCATGTAACTGATGCAGGAATCAAGATTCCTGTTCGAAAAGACGATTTTACGCTAGAAATCGATGGTCATATCATCAAATTTGATTTGGCATTTATACTGATTCATGGTTCGCCGGGAGAAGATGGCCGTTTGCAAGGATATTTTGATATGATTGATTTGCCTTACACGACTTGTAACGCGCTAACTTCTGCGCTGACGATGAATAAAGGATATACGAAAGCACTTTTGCAAGACATTTCTTCTTTACATCATTCCAATTCAGTGATGCTTCGCGAATTTGATAGAGAAAATGCAAAACAGGTTGTTGAACAAAAACTGAAATTGCCCTATTTTGTTAAGCCTAACGCAGGAGGAAGCAGTATCGGAATGACGAAAGTAAAAGAGGCGTCCGAATTGCAAGATGCGCTGGATAAAGCTTACGATGCTGAAAATACAGGAAAGCAAGTATTGGTCGAAGAATTTATAGTAGGACGCGAGTTTTCTCAAGGAATTTTTAGAAATAGCGCTGGCGAACTGATTGTCTTGCCCGCGACCGAAGTCAAAACAACGCGCGAGTTTTTTGATTTTGAAGCTAAATATATTCCGGGATTGACCGAAGAAATTACGCCAGCAGATTTAACTGACGAGCAAAAAGAACGCAGTGTACGAGTTTTGAAAGAAATTTATCTTCGCTTGGATTGCAAAGGGATGGTTCGTGTCGATTACTTTTTGGAATCTGAAACAGGAAATATGTATTTTATCGAGATAAATACAGTTCCTGGACAAACGGCGCAAAGTTTTATTCCTCAGCAGGTTCGTGCCTATGGCATGACAGAGACGGGATTTTACGGTGAATTAATAGAAGCTAGTTTGCGGTTCAAGTAATAAACGAAAACGAATTTAAGTTCTTGAGCTGAATTTTTTTGAGAATTCATCCGTTTTTAAGATTGTATAAGACGTTCGTTTTTCGTATCTTGAATGAGAATTACCTAATCAAAGAACAATCAAGGAATGCATGTCCATTCATTGGTTTGTTGTAATAAAAATAAATAGTATGATTTTAGTTGCTGACAGTGGGTCTTCTAGTTGCGACTGGATGTTAAATGTTCCAGATAGCAAACCAATAGCTTTTAGAACGAAAGGATTAAATCCATTTTTCGTTAATGAAAAGGAGATTGAAAGAGTGATGAAAGAGGTTCCTGAAATTATTCCTTACATTCCAGAAATTCACGAACTCTATTTTTTTGGAGCCGGATGCACAACGCCCGATAGACGCGAAATTGTTTCAAACGCACTTTCAGGGATTTTTCCGGATGCGTTTATTTCGGTCGAAAGCGATTTGCTGGGTTCTGCCTATGCGACTTGCGGTTCGAAAAAGGGATTTGTGTCCAATTTGGGTACAGGTTCTGATATCAGCTTTTTTGATGGGAGCAATCTTAAGCCTAGCCTGCATGGCAATGGCTATGTTCTGGGAGACGAGGGTTCTGGTACTTGGTTTGGCAAATTGATTATTACTTCATTCCTTTATGGGAATATGCCGAAAGATTTAGCTAAGAAATTTGACGAGGAATATCGGTTGACGAAGGATATTGTGATTAAAAATGTCTATCAGCGCGACCGCCCAAATGCTTATTTGGCTTCTTTCGCAACATTTATGGCTGATAATATGTTACATCCTTATATCGATAACATGCTTCGTGACGGTTTTGGCGAGTTTGTTCGTACCAATGTGATGACATATCCGAATTATTGGGAATATGAATGTAATTTTGTTGGACGGATTGCCTATCATTTTGATTTACATCTACGCGACGTTTGCGAATTGCACGGCATCAAAGTAGGGAAGATTTTAAAATCACCGATAGAAAATCTGTTTGATTACATCATTAAAAGAGAACAGTCAGTTTTATCAAATTAAATAATTTATGTTCATATACACACTTATGATTTTGTCTACATTGTTTACACAAAATCCATCGATTTACGATTACAGTTTTACCAGTATAGATGGTCAGGAAGTAAATTTTTCTGATTTCAAAGGCAAAACGATTTTAATCGTCAACACAGCTTCAAAATGTGGCTTTACAAAACAATACAAAGATTTGCAGGCACTGCATGAGCAGAATGAAGATTTAGTTATTATCGGGTTTCCGGCAAATAATTTTGGTTCGCAAGAGCCTGGAGCAAACGAAGAAATTCAAGAATTCTGCGAAAAGAATTATGGCGTAACTTTTCTTTTAGCTGAAAAAGTAGATGTTAAAGGAAAAGAAATTTCCCCAATCTTCGATTATTTGACTAAAGCAGAAAATCCCGATTTCACTGGAGATATCAAATGGAACTTTGAGAAGTTTTTAATCAACAAAGAGGGTAAATTAGTTCATCGCTACCGTTCAGCCGTAAATCCTTTGGATAAATCGATTGTCGATAACATTTAATTTAGAACAAAGAGTTAAGCATAAGGAGAAAGGATAAATTCTTTGCTCTTTTTTTGTTGTTTATTTTGATTGGGAAAAATGGAAGAATTTTAATAGGGTCCATCCCTTTGTTCTTTATTCCTTCTACGCAATTTTGTAGTAGCAAGAACGGCATCTCGGTTCGTAGCTATCTTTCTCACCGATTAGGACACGATTTTTATTTTCTACAATTCGATACGAAAAATTTGCGGGAGAGCCACATTGCACGCAGACCGCATGGACTTTAGTTACATGCTCCGCAATGGCCATCAAAGCTGGGATAGGACCGAATGGTTTTGCTTCATAGTCCATGTCCAAACCGGCAACAATCACCCGTACACCTTTATTGGCTAGATGGACGCAGACATTTGGCAAATCATCATCAAAAAATTGCGCTTCATCAATCCCGACCACTTTGGTTTCAGAGCCTAACAATAAAATAGCTGACGAATGAGCGACAGATGTAGACGCGATGGAATTCAAATCATGTGAGACAACTTCTGCTTCCGCATAGCGAATGTCGACTTCTGGCTTGAATATTTCGGTTGGCAATTTGGCAAACTGAGCACGCTTCAGCCTTCTGATTAATTCTTCGGTTTTTCCCGAAAACATCGAACCACAGATGACTTCAATACTGCCTGTATGAAATCTATTTTGGGCAAAATTATGTTCGGAAAATAACATGTAAGTGATGAATTTAAAATCAAAAAAACAAATCCTAAACAATAATTTAAATTATTTGTTGGAGGATTAGACACGCTAATATCGAAATTATATCTTATTTTTGAACTAGTGATGCATACATAATTTATTAATTCTTTCGTTATCAATGAAATTATTTATGGTAACGAAAATTACATTCAAAACTGAACATAAACTCATTTAGGTTAAATCATATAATGACAAAATCAAATCAAGATATTCTAAGTAAAATCGGCGAACTGTTAGTTGAAATAAATGAAAACTATCAAGCTTTAATTGACCATTCTTCTGAAAGACTGTCCGAAAATTTATTCATACTTCAGGCGCAGAGCAAATACTTGACCGCCAAGCTGGAACTTTTCGAAAAATTGAATGCTCAACAAACTGCTTCATCGTCCGTTTCGAATGACACAGTTTTTACGCCTGCTTCGCAAATCGAAGAAAAACATCAAGATGAACAGGAGACCGAAGAAGAAATTACGGAGATTTCTTTCAAAAAATCTGTATATTCTTCGGATAAAAAGGAATCTGAAGTTGAGGAAGAAAAACCAGAAGTAGAGAATAGCGAAGAAGTCGAGGAGCAGGTTTTGGAAGAAATTGAAGAAAGTCCAGTTGACACTTCGGACGAAGAAGAATTTGAGACTGAAGAGGAAATCGAAGCCGAAGTAGCCGAAGAAGAGGAAGAAATAGCTGAAAGTGAAGAAGAAGATTTAGAAACAGAATCGCAAGCAGAGCCAGAACCAGAGGAAGTAGAAGAAGAACCTGTAGCAAAAGCTGTAGAAACTCCTGCTCAACCTTCCTCATCTGTACAGAATCAACCTGTTTCGGAAGAGAAACCTCAATCCGCACCAGCAAATTCAGGGACTTTTGTAGAAAGTCGTCCTTCACAAGAAATTCCATCTTATTCGGAGCCAGTCGTTAAAGAGGTGATTATTGAGCAAAAGGAAATCGTTGTGGAAGCCGTTCAGCCTCCTGTCGAACCGGCAAAGCCGTCTCGTCCGTTGACTTTGAATGAATTGATACAGCAACAGAAACAAGCTGGGGTGACCAATACGCAGAAATTTGCAACCTCATCCTCTACGAGCTCAGAGAAAGTTACTGACTTGAAATCAGCAATCAGCTTAAATGATAAGCTGTTGTTTATAAAAGATTTATTTAATGGATATAGCTTAGCGTATAGCGAAGCGATAGAATTGTTGAACCGTTTTGATAACTTTAGCGAGGCGGATGCTTTTCTACAGACGAATTATGCCATGAAGAATGGCTGGTCACAGAAATCACAAACTGTAGAGAAATTATATATTGTATTGCGCAAGCGATTCTTATAATCGAAGAAATCTTTAAACTAAAAGAGAGATGCACCATGCATCTCTCTTTTAGTTTAAATCAAACTGAACCCAATCGTTACCATTTTTTCCAAAAATGAAATATTTGGGTTGGATAATTTCAGCTAATATTTCGACGATATCGAGGATGTTGTCCTGACTTTCATTTTCGAAAGAAACGGAATGAGCGATATACAGCTGATTGTTTTTTATTGCGTCCGATTCGGAAAAGGGATAATTTAAAATCGTTTCTGGAAGTTTGCCATATAAAGAAGGGTCATCCAGATGGACAATTACAATAGACGGGTTTTCCGCAATGGAATCAACAGGCTGGCCTCCGCATAATGAAATGCAATCCTCAACGACCGATGATATTTTCGAATCAAAATCCATCGACTGATTTAAAATCAAGACCGAAGGTTTTGCTTCTCCTATAATGAATTTTAATTTGTGATTAATTATCGTGATTTCTTCCTCTATCGATTCCTTCAGTTCTACATTTTCTATTTTATCAATAAATGCCGTCAGCGAAGTTAAGCGTGTTAAGTTATCTGCCATTTCTGTTTTTTACAAGTTGCAAAGGTAAGCAAATTTATGCTAGCGGATTTTTATTGTAACGCTTGTTTTGCGGTAAGTCGCAGTTTTTTGTAAATTGCCTATTGAATTTAAATTTTAGACTATGTTTGATAAATTAATAGCTGCACAGCAGAAAGCCCAAGAAATAAAAACCAGGTTAGATAGCATCACCGTCACAGGAGAAGCGGAAGGTGGAAAAATAAGAGTAACAGCTTCAGCGAATAAAGAAATAAAGTCAATTCACATCGCTGATGAATTAGTTTCGCTCGAGAATAAAGAAGAGCTGGAAGAATTATTATTGGTTGCTTTAAATAAAGCAATTGCACAAGCGGAGAACATTAGCCAAAGCGAAATGCAGGCAGCGACTCAGAATATGTTTGGGGATTTAGGTAATTTATTCGGGAACAATCAATAACAGCTATTTCTGTAAATAAATAAATAAAAAGGGGCAATTTTTAGAAAAACTGCCCCTTTTTATGTCTATAAAAATTCGATTAGTTCGATTTTCTATTGATGTGAAATTGAACTAAATCATCAATAGGAGAACGTAAAATTTTACCTACACTCATACCGTATTGTCTTGCTTTGTCTTCCAAAACATTTCTGAAATTGTAACCTACAGAACCGATACAGTTGAATGAATATTCTTGATAGTTAGGGTATTTGCTTACTAAGTTTGCGAAGAATGCTTCGAACGAATCATCAACAATTTGACGTGTGTACTCGATGTTTACGTTGTTATCATAAACGAATTTGCTGAAACTTGCACAGAATCTATTTGCCAATGGTTTTGTGTACACATGATCCATGATTTCATCAGGAGTCAATTTATACGTGTCAAAAAACACTTTAGCCACATCCTTTGGCATCAAACCACGAATGAAATCCGTTAATAATTTTTTACCAATGTAACTTCCGCTACCTTCATCACCTAAAATATAAGCTGCAGAATCAATGTTGTATGTGATTTTCTCTCCATCATAGATACAAGTATTTGTTCCCGTACCTAAAATTGCAGCAAAACCTGATTCTTTACCTAATAAAGCTCTTGCAGCAGCTAATAAATCATGACCAACTTCGACTTTTGATTTTGGGAAAACAACTTCGATGGCTTTTTTCACAATTTCCGCTTTCTCTTCGTTGTGAACACCCGCACCATAATAATTTACTTCTGTTACTTTTTCGAAAGGAACATCATTTGGCAATCCTTTTTTCAATGAGGATACGATGTAATCACTATCTACAAAATATGGATTATAGCCTTCTGTATTGAAGTAAATTTTTTTATTTGAATCATCTAACAAGCACCAATTTGTCTTCGTAGAACCTCCGTCTGCAATTATTATCATTTTAGAGTGATTTATTTAGTTTTATTTATAAATTGTCGTTTAGTAATTTTCGAAAATACATGTTTAAAACTAGATTTAATAATTTTTTGTTTTTTTATTTTAACTAAAAATTTATTCTATTAAATCAAGATAACTAAAAAAGCCTTTTAAATCGTGTTTAAAAGGCTTTTTGTTTAAAATTAATAGTACGTTATCTTAGTGTAAAAAGTACAATTAGTAGCTACTAATGTGCACCTTCTGCTTCAACATCATCTATATTAATCCCCTGTTTTTTCAAGAAACCTTGGACTAAAATAGCAAATAAAATAATATAAGCGAAACCGATTACAGGAATAATGTATGAATTGTGGATTCCGATAATATCTGCTAATTTCCCTTGAATTGGAGGGATAATACCACCACCTAAAATCATCATTACTAAAAATGCAGAACCTTGCGCGGTGTATTTTCCTAAACCAACAATTGCTAAACTAAATACAGATGACCACATGATTGAACAAGCTAAACCACCACATAAAAATGCATAAATCGCAACTGTTCCTGAAGTTAATAATCCGACAACCATTGCCAAAAGACCAAAAGTTCCGAAAATTACTAGCGTTCTTACTGGCTTATCCTTGCTAAAGAAAAATGCTGCAATCTGAATCAATACACAGATTACAAAGTAATACAACACTTCCATATTGAATCCAGCTAAACTATTCACACCGATAATTACTGAAAAAGCAACTAAAGGCACAATGATTAACATAACTTGTCTAGTTGATTTTGCTAAATTAAAAGCACTGATGGCACCAGCCCAACGACCAATCATCATTCCACCCCAGTACATCGATACATAAGGCGTGATTTGTGAAGATTGTAAACTTCCGAATTCTTCCAAAGTTAATAATTCACCTAAATTACTTCCAATCGCAACTTCGATTCCTACGTAGATAAATAAGCCTAACATTCCCAGAACCAATTGAGGATATTTCATCGCTCCCCAACCTTCGGAATTCTTTTTAGCTTTTGTATAAGCAAATACCAAACTTACAACAACGGCTAACAACGCACCCAATAACCAAAACATGCGCTTTAATTCTAAAGGATGAGTTAAATCCTCGATTTGAGTAGACAGAGCACTAATGGTACCACTGTCAGTTGATGTGCTCAATTGAGTTTTCAAGGCTTCAATCTCCAGCGCAGCGTCGCTTTTGTAACTTAAAAATACAGGGATAAAAGCTAAGAATAACAATACAGTCATGATAACTAATGTCGTTCTTGCTTTGTTTGCAGGCTCCATGGTATCCAATGAATGGCCGGCAGGCACTTTCTTAGAGAAGTAGAATAAAGCTGCTGCTAATAAAAACAATAACCCAACTACCACATAAAGAATAACAACTTTGTCTAGTGGAAGATTAGCAATTTCTGCATCTGAAATCGTTTCGAACGTTCCGAAAAGGGCAAATCCAATAATTAATGGGCCAATTGTTGTTCCAAACGAATTGACAGCACCACCCAAATTAACACGGGAGGCTCCTGTTTTTTGGTCTCCTAACAAAACCGCGAATGGATTCGCAGCTGTCTGTTGCAATGAAAAACCTAAAGCAACAATAAATAAACCAACCAACATACCAGCATATACGTTTACTTCAACGGCAATAATCATTGCACCAGCACCTAAAGCCGAGAAAAGCAATCCGTAAACAATACTTTTTTTGTAACCCCATTTTCCAACTAAATCTTTTCCAGAAACTGTACTTGTGATGAATAGGACTAAGGCACCTATATAATAGGCAGAATAAAATGCAAAATCTATTAATTGAGATTGAAATTGGTCTAAGTTAAAATAGTTTTTACAAAAAGGAATGAAAACACTGTTTCCTGCAGCGATAAAACCCCAGAAGAAAAATACCACAATTAGGGTATAGAGAGCGGGGTAATTGGTGCTTGTTTGATTATCTTTCATATATTTATTAAGAATTTAGTCGATAAACTTACAAATAATATTATTTTTATTGTTAATTTTTATCAAAGTTTTGGCGTTGCTAAAACATTTTACCAATTATAGCGTTA
Source organism: Sphingobacterium hungaricum (assembly GCF_015210005.1). Lineage (GTDB taxonomy): Bacteria > Bacteroidota > Bacteroidia > Sphingobacteriales > Sphingobacteriaceae > Sphingobacterium > Sphingobacterium hungaricum. The sequence continues at coordinate 704,135 of NZ_MU158698.1, read as the reverse complement.
AAAATAAGTGTACAGCATACTAAAAATATTTTTAATTTTTTTTTGAAATTACATAGTTTATGTTTTTCTTTGTGACAAATCTCAATTTATTCTCTTTTCAAGATGTTTAATTGTACTTCTAGTATGTGGCACTTGAAATTTATGCTTAATGAGTGATAGTATAAAGTGACTAGAGAATAAATTTCAAATATTAAAATCCTATATCTTATATAAATTAAATGGATATTACCGAATTAAATACAAAGCTCGTGTCCGAATTGCGCGAGATAGCAAAAGTATTGGGGATTCCTGATGCTGAAAAATTAAGAAAGCAAGAACTTATTGACCAAATCGGGATTGTCGCTTCCGAAGCTTCGAAAGAAGAAGAGGAAGAAGACCATGCTGCAGGCGGAGAACGCACGCGCAAAAGGGTTAGAACGGTAAAAACCGAGCCTGTATCCGTAGTAAGCAGAGAAAGACATCACGAAGATGAGCCTGTGCATGCTGAACGCATAAAACCAGAATTTAGAGCTGAAGAGCCTTCAAGAACTCCAGTTGCTGAAGCGCCTGTTAAACCTGCAAAATCAGAAAGCAGCTCAACAGACTTCGATAATGTGATTGTAAATGAAGGAGTTTTAGAAATCATGCCTGATGGCTATGGTTTCTTGCGGTCTTCAGACTACAACTATTTAACTTCCCCAGACGATATCTACGTATCTCAGTCTCAAATTAAATTATTTGGTCTTAAAACAGGAGACAACGTAAGAGGAAGCATCCGCCCTCCAAAAGAAGGCGAAAAATATTTCCCATTAGTTCGCGTTGAAGCGATTAATGGACAAAACCCTGCTCAAGTTCGTGACCGTGTTCCTTTTGATTACTTAACGCCACTTTTTCCAGATGAGAAATTAAATTTGGATTTAGGAGCTGGTAATTATTCTACACGTATTATGGACTTGTTTACGCCAATTGGTAAAGGTCAACGTGGTTTAATCGTTGCTCAACCGAAAACGGGTAAAACAAATTTATTAAAAGAAGTTGCGAATGCAATTGCAAAGAACCATCCTGAAGTATACTTGATTATCTTATTAATCGATGAGCGTCCGGAAGAGGTTACGGATATGGCAAGAAGCGTACGTGCAGAGGTTGTTTCATCTACTTTTGATGAGCCTGCTGACCGTCATGTTAAAATTGCAAACATCGTTTTGGAAAAAGCAAAACGTATGGTGGAATGTGGACATGATGTAGTTATTTTATTGGACTCCATCACTCGTTTAGCGCGTGCATACAATACGGTAGCGCCAGCTTCTGGTAAAATTTTATCAGGTGGTGTGGATGCTAATGCATTGCACAAACCAAAACGTTTCTTTGGTGCGGCGCGTAACATTGAAAATGGTGGGTCATTGACGATTCTAGCGACAGCGTTAACTGAAACAGGTTCTAAAATGGACGAAGTTATCTTTGAAGAATTCAAAGGAACAGGTAACATGGAGCTTCAATTAGACCGTAAATTGTCTAACAAACGCATCTTCCCTGCAATTGATTTAACGGCTTCAAGCACACGTCGTGATGACTTATTAGCTGACCGCGATACATTGCAACGTCTTTGGGTGTTAAGAAACCACCTTGCCGATATGAATTCTACAGAAGCTATGGAATTCTTGTTAGGACAAATGCGTGGAACTAAATCCAACGAAGAATTTTTAATCAGCATGAATAGTTAATATTCTTAACAAAAAATATAAGCCATCTTGAATAAGTAATTTTCAAGATGGCTTTTTTAATTACTAAGAAATGAAAAAGCATATTCCAAATACCATTACTTGTTTAAATCTATTCAGTGGATGCATTGGTGTCTTGATGGTTTTGGCTGGCGATTATTGGGTAGCTTTTTATTGTGTCTTAGCATCTGGAATTTTTGATTTTTTCGACGGAATGGTCGCAAGAGCTTTGCATGTAAAGTCGGATATTGGAAAAGAGCTGGATTCTTTAGCTGACGTAATCAGTTTTGGTTTCTTGCCAGGGGCTGTGATGTTTATGTTGTTGAAAGATGCTACTTCCCATGCTTATTTACCTTACTTGGGTTTTATCATCACGGTATTTTCAGCATTGCGATTAGCAAAATTCAACATCGACGACAGACAAACGAGTGATTTTATCGGCGTTAATACGCCAATGAATACATTTTTTATTATTTCTCTTCCATTTTTGGTTTCATCGTACCCAACGGTATTAACAAATCAATATGTTTTGCTGGCGATTGTGGGAATATCAAGTGCTTTATTGGTTTCAGAAATCAAATTATTTAGCATGAAGTTGTCGTCCTTGTCTTGGGCGGAAAATAAGTTCAAATATTTGTTCCTGATTTTTAGCGTCCTGTTTTTGGTTTCTCTGAAATTCTTAGCATTCCCGATTATTCTGGTTAGCTATATTCTGTTTTCATTTATTCATTTTCGTCAAGCAAACCCAAGCTAATTCCATCATAGTAGGATTTTAGTTCCTGCAGGAAAATCTGAAAGAATGATTCTGTTTTCGTGAAGTAATGCAGAATAATTTCCATGTCTTCCTTATTCTTTCCATAGTCCTCTAATTCTTGAAATTTTTTCCTTAAATCACTAGCGCCAACATATTCCATGGTAGGTTTGATGTGATGAGCCTTATTGGCTATTTCAGTGTGGTCAGAATTGGCGACCGCAATTTTTAATGCTTCAAAATCCAAAGGTGTCTGTGTCAGATACAAAGAAATAAATTGCCTAATCATGTCACGATTATTCATCATGTTCGCCTGAATAACATCAGGATTGAGAATTGTGTAATTTTTCATTTCTGTGGATTTTTACTTCTAATGTATCGTTGCTAGCTTGCAATAACTGTTCGTTTGTGACTTTAAATACAGGGTGCAAAAACTTTGCCTCAATTTCTATTAATGGTATCAATGCGAAATTTCTTTCTTGTATATAAGGATGGGGAATTTTGAGCTGTTCAGTAGAAATAACCTGTTCGCCTATATATAAAATGTCGATATCGATAATTCTGGCTCCCCATTTTTCTTTCCGTTCCCGGCCAAGCTTTAATTCTATCTCCTGAGTTTTCGCTAAAATATCGGCCGCGTTATCATTCGATTCTACAACTAAAACCTGATTTAAAAATACGGGCTGGTCGCTGACTCCCCAAGCCTCGGTTTCATAAATCGAGGATTTATCGACCAAATTTCCAAAGCTTGTTTTTATTTCTTCTTCGGCCAAAGCCAATTGTTTTTCTGGATTATTGAGATTTGAGCCGATGAGAAGGTATATTTTTTCCATTTCATGTTAAAGATAACACTTAATGATATTTAATTTATATAATTCGAAATTAACCTTTATTTTAGGGCACAAGAAAATTAAACGAAATGAAGTCTTTTTTCAAATACGTATTAGCAACGATAACCGGTATTGTCATATCTACTTTTATTCTGCTTGCTATTTTTGTAGGAATAATAACCTCCATGGTCAGTAGCGTAGGTTCTTCTAAAGAAGTTGTCGTTGCCAAAAATTCGGTGCTTTATTTATCCCTCAACTTTCCAATTACAGATAGAACGGAACCCAATCCGTTTGGTGACCTTTCGATTCCTGGGTATGGAAATGTAAAATCTTTAGGGCTGAATGATATTGTGGGCCGCATTCGCGGAGCGAAGGAGGATAGCAACATTAAAGGAATTTATCTTAATCCTACTACGATACAAACTGGTTTTTCTTCGCTTCAGGCAATTCGTGATGCTTTGCTGGATTTTAAAAGTTCAGGTAAGTTTATTTACGCCTACAGCGATGTCTATTCTCAAAAGGCTTATTATTTAGCGTCTGTAGCTGATAAAATTTATGTCAATCCTCAGGGAAGCCTGGATTTTCGCGGACTGGCGAGTTCGGTCATGTTTATGAAAGATGCGTTGGATAAGATTGGGGTAGAGATGCAAGTCATCAAAGTCGGGACTTACAAAAGTGCAGTTGAGCCGTTTTTGATGAACCAAATGAGCGATGCAAATCGTTTGCAGGTGAATTCGTATTTGAATAGCATTTATTCTCAGTTTTTAACGGATATTTCTGACAACAGAAATATTGCGGTCGACTCCTTAAAAAGCATTGCTAATAATTACCTGATTCGCAATGCAGATGATGCCTTAACGTACAAATTTGTTGACGGTGTCAAATATAAAGATGAGTTGTTGGCTGAATTTCGTGAGAAGTTAGGGATTGATGCGAAAAAAGATATTCCTACCGTTTCTATTCTGGATTATACGCCTACAGAGAATGTATCGTCATCTTCAGAACGCATTGCTGTTCTGTATGCTTACGGCAGCATCGTTGATGGCGAAGGTGTTGTAGGTGAGATTGGCGGTGATAAATTTTCTAGAGAATTAAGGAAATTGCGCTTGGACGACCGCGTAAAAGCTGTTGTTCTTAGGGTAAATTCTGGTGGAGGTTCTGGTTTGGCATCGGAGATTATTTGGAGAGAAGTTTCTTTGTTGAAAGCAGTGAAACCAGTCATTGTCTCTATGGGAGATTACGCGGCTTCAGGTGGCTATTACATTGCCGCTGCGGCAGATTCAATATTTGCTGACGAAACAACACTTACCGGATCGATCGGCGTTTTCGGAGTAATTCCAAATCTTCAAGGATTGTTAAATAATAAATTGGGATTAAATTTTGATGTTGTGAAAACGGGCAAATTTGCTGATGTTGGCGCAGATCCGGATAAACCATTATCGGCAGAAGAAAAAGCAATCTATCAGATTGAAGTGAATCGCTTTTATGATTTATTTATGAAACGTGTTGCTGATGGACGAAAAATTAGCATTGCTCAGGTGGATAGTATCGGACAAGGACGGGTGTGGACAGGGCAGCAAGCGCTAGGTTTGGGTTTAGTTGACAAAATTGGCGGAATTGACCAAGCCATTGCGGCAGCAGCCAAAAAAGCGAACTTGGATTCGTACAAGATTTCAAATTATCCTTCTGTTGATGATACATTTAGTTCCATTTTGAGCACTTCTAAAGAAAAAATTAAACTATGGTTCATCGAAGATGAGGTTGGAGAATACCATAAGTATCTGAAGTCGTACAAAGATATTTTGAATCAAACCGGAATTCAAGCGAAAATCCCTTACACTGTAGAAATTTATTAATATAAGAATTGCTTGGATTTTGCTTTAATAATTCAAGCAATTTTTTATCTTTAGGCCTTTAAAAAGTAAATTCAAAGAAAAAATACACATGAAAACCATAGACAATTTTAATTTTTCCGATAAAAAAGCATTAGTTCGCGTAGACTTCAATGTTCCTTTGGATGATGATTTCAACATTACTGATGACAATCGTATTCAAGGAGCGAAACCTACAATTGAAAAGATTTTGAAAGATGGAGGTTCGGTTATTTTAATGTCGCATTTGGGGAGACCAAAAGATGGCCCTACAGATAAGTATTCATTGAAACATATCGTTGCACATTTATCGAAAGAATTAGGTGTAGACGTTCAGTTTGCAGATGATGCGATTGGCGAACAAGCCGTTGAAAAGGCTAAAAATTTAAAACCAGGTGAAGTTTTGTTGTTAGAAAATCTTCGTTTTTACAAAGAAGAAGAAAAAGGTGATCGTGATTTTGCAGAAAAGCTTTCCAAATTGGGAGAGATTTATGTGAATGACGCTTTTGGAACAGCGCATCGTGCGCATGCTTCCACGGCAGTTATCGCTGGCTTCTTTCCAGGAAAAAAATATTTTGGTTATTTAATGGCTGCTGAGATTGAGAATGCAGAAAAAGTTTTAAATAATCCTGAGCGTCCTTTTACAGCGATTATGGGAGGTGCTAAAGTATCCGATAAATTGAATTTGATTGAGGCGCTTTTAGACAAAGTTGATAATTTGATTATTGGTGGCGGGATGGCTTACACGTTTGTAAAAGCACGTGGCGGTCAGATCGGTGATTCGTTGGTTGAATTGGATAAATTAGATTTAGCGAATGAATTGGTCAAAAAAGCAGAAGCGAAAGGTGTAAACTTAGTGCTTCCTACAGATGCTCAGATCGCTGATAAATTTTCAAATGATGCAACTACGTACGATGGCCCGAACGATGAAATTCCTGATGGAAAGCAAGGATTGGACATCGGTGCTGAATCTGCAACTCATTTTGCTGAAATAATAAGCGCATCGAATACCATCATTTGGAATGGACCAATGGGCGTATTTGAATTCGATACATTCGCTAAAGGAACAAAAGCTGTTGCTGATGCAATTGTTACTGCGACTGAACGAGGTGCTTTCTCTTTAATCGGAGGGGGAGATTCTGCTGCTGCCATTTCAAAATTCGGAATGACTGAGCATGTAAGTTATGTAAGTACAGGCGGTGGAGCTTTGTTGGAATACATGGAAGGGAAAACGCTTCCAGGTGTCAAAGCAATCGAAGACTAAACGATAAAAACTCGTATATTAAAAGAGGAAATGACCTAAGTTATTTCCTCTTTTTTTTGCTTGATTTTTTCGGTTTTGATAAGCTTTTTTGCCAGTTCAATACAAATGGATGGGAATCTTCAATCGGGATTGTTCTCTTCAGAGCGCCTTGCAATTGAATTAATTTGGCGTTTTCGTCAGCATCGCAGAATGTAAATGCGTATCCATCATTTAAGCCTCTTGAAGTTCTCCCTATTCGATGGATATAGGTTTCTGCTGTCTCTGGAACTTCATAATTAAAAATAGCTTCCAGGCTTTGGATATCAATTCCGCGAGTGGCAATATCTGTCGCGATTAACACTCGAATTTCTTTCTTAATCAAATCGTCAAGTGCTTTTTCTCGTTCACTTTGCTTTTTCTCACCATAAAGCGATGCACTCGGGATTCCATGTTGCATTAAGAATTTCTGGATCCGATCGACAGCATGCGTTGTCCTCGTGAATACAATAACCTGACTTAGATTTTTGCTTAGAATTAAATGCTTAAGCAATTCTTTCTTGTCATCTTTGTCCACGAAAAAAATACGCTCATGCAATTTTTTTTCGTCGTTTGATAGCACTTGAATCTCTTTGGGCTTGCGTAAGATTTTATCTGCAAGCTTTTTGGTCTCTGCATTCATCGTAGCTGAAAACATCCATTTTGAACAATCTTTTGGAAGTTCTCCTATCAAAAGATAGAGTGATTGAAGAAATCCCAAATCAAGCAATTGGTCGATTTCATCAATAACCAATAACTCCACAGACAGCAAATCCAGCCAATCTTTTTCGATTAAATCTAAAAGTCGTCCAGGTGTAGCGATTATAATGTCTTGTTTTTGCGCAAGCGCTGTTTTGCTTGTCTCGTATGATTGTCCGCCATAAATTGCGAGTGAGGTTATTTCTAAGCCCTTCGATAAGCTTTCAATTCGGTTTGCCGTTTGCAAAGTAAGTTCGCGGGTTGGAGAAATAATCAGTACTTGTGTTCTATTTTCGGCTGGTACGGTTACTAATTTAGCAAGAATCGGAATTACAAAAGCTTCTGTTTTTCCTGTTCCCGTCGGTGAAATAGCCAGTAAATCGGTCTTTTCTTTCGTCGCGGATAGCACTTGACTTTGTACAGCAGTTGCATTCTTATGCTGCAATTCCTTTATGTTTTGCAGAAGCCCTTGATGTTGAATAAGTTTGTCGAAATCCACTCTTTTTATTAATAGCTATACGAAAAACTAAAGGTAGGAACTATTTTTTGCGTTGCCGATGCATCATTGATATAAGTCAAACGAGAACCAACATTAAATTCCGGAAGGGCGTACCTAAACAAATTAAAATCCAATGAAAGCCCTATTCCCATCGATTTTGGCTGAAAACTGCTGTTCTCAATGTTTTGATAATCCGTGAAAATCAATCCTTGAATACGTTTTAAATAGCTAAAAGAACCTAATGCCCAATCTGGATAAGCAATGGGCAAACGATAATTCAGCATCATGGTGTTCGTGACTTTCGGAGAAACGAAGTGTCCAAATCCGCTAACTAAAGGAATGTCATAGCTGTATTGATAATCTCCAGAAAACTCTTGGAAAGCAAAACGCACTTGGAAACTATGATTATTGACTATTCCAGGGAAATAAAAATTGGTCAAAACGGAGAACATTTCACCATTTACCTGTTCTTCAAAAGGCAGATATCGATAAATGATATTGATGTTTTGTCCCCATTTTGGAGCCAAATCCATTTTGCTTCGCAATGAATTTCTATTCAGATAAACTTGATGATAGATTGGAAAACGGATATCCATGTTAAAATCCCGAAGCGTAGAAAGGCTAAGGTTGTATCTTTTTGTGTACGAAGTTCCTGTGTTTATGCCATAGCTATAGGTATAATTTCTGCGGAATTTCGTGAAAGGTATCGAAACTTCTGCAGAGACATAATGTTCTCTCCAATCAAAATTAATGGTCGTATCAGGCCTTCCGACTACACCTGCCTGGCCAATCTGCCCTCTGTTTTCATACCTCAATGTGAATTTGGGATAATATTTTTGATACGATATTTCGGTTGAATAAATGCTTTTTTGGCGTTCCAAATCGTATTCATAACCCACTTTTAGTTGAGATGTGTTCAATAAATCATTGGCTTGCCAATATAGGCCAGGCCGATAATTGTCAAAGCTTTCAAAGTTTGTATTGCTGACCGTCAAGCTGTGAAAATTGAAAAAATCGCTCAGTGAATTGTACTTTGTAATCTCTGGACGGAAAGAACTATCAATCTGAATAGGATTTTCAATTGGCTGATCGATTTGATTATTGAAGTTTTTTAGCGCAATTATTGCATTTTCATAGGGCTTTAATGCTGTTTTAGCGACGTAATAACCATCATATTGATACGCGTTGTAGAGAATTGAATTCTCAGAAGTTAAAGTTGGATTAAAAGCGCCAAATTGGTCGTTAGTGATTGGAGAAATGGATTCAGATAGTCTGTCAAATAAAAACAACTGATCTTTTCCGTTGTAGTTAGCTTTGTAAACAATGTTGTTGTCTGCATAGACTGGACGTTCCAATTGTTGGTTTTCCCAAGGAAGGAGGAGGGTTTGCTGGTTGTTCTGAAGGTCAATTTCCATCAGGTTTGTTCCTCTCTGGTCAATCACGATAAGCACAATTTTGTCCCCTTGCTTATTAAAATTAGGCTGTAAAGCTTGCATTCCTTCGGGTAAATCGATTGAATTCACCACCGTTTCTGACGTAATATCGATGAAATCTACACTGACATAGTTGTCCAAACTGACATTAATGACCGCAACTTGCGACTCATTTGGATGCATAATGGGTGTGTAATACCGTTTATCATGCGAAATGGATTGTAGTTTCTTGGTTTTGTAATTGTAAATATTGATTATTTGATGCGTTTGTTTTGCAAAACGAGCGTTTCTTCGGTATTCGTCCCAAAGAACAAAATTCTCTTTAACCTGAAAATAGGGGTTCACCTGCTGTCCGGTATAGGTGATTCTACGAGCTTTTCCATTTTCAATCTTTACAATTTGAGAGGTTTTTTCAGGTGAAGTCATCAAAGCAAACAATTCTCCCGAAGCATTTTCTTGAGGAATTAAGTAGTTGATTGGGTATCTGCCTTTTGCAATTTCTACATAATGATTGGTTTCCTGAATCAAAGAATCGACCCAAACTGTTCGCAAAGAATCGATGGTCGAACGGAATAAAGAGTTGCTCGTATAGCCTGTATATTTTTTTAAAGCCTTGTTAAAATTGTAAGGTCTTATCAAATGATGGCGCATGTTATTCAGAATATCTGCCTTGACAGTTGGGCCTTTTGTGTTCTCGATTTGGGTATTTAGGAAGTATCCAATGGTATAAAATGAGGGTACAATATCTTTATAGGATCCCAAAATATATTTATCAAAAGTGTAGTTTTTATTCGAAATCATGTTGGTGCGAAGTGGCATATCCCAAGAGGATAATCGACCTCGTCCACCGGTAGAATACGCCGTTTCTGTGTAGACTGCATCACCCTCAAAAAACCATGCAGGAAGGTTAAGTCCAAATAATCCAAGTGCCAATAGCTCTAAAAAAGGTCTTTTTAATCTCCCTGTCAATTTGTCAAATTGAGCGACGTGACGCATCTCGTGAAGTGCGAGATTAGGAAGCCATTCAATATTGTCGGGGGTACTTGGCGGAGTCGTGTAGAACTCAGATTTACGTGGTGCCAACTGCACATAGCCATTTGGATTGACATGATTCGACTGCAAAATGATTGCGATTTTTCTTGGCTGAATGTCGAGCTCTTCGCTCGCTTTTTTTATGATTGCGTCGAGCTGATAGGATAGGGCAGTAGCTGAATTTTCAAACGTGGACGGAAAAATTAGTTTGAAATGTGGGCTATTTATTTGCTTCCATTGTATGTTCGAATGCGCTTGATCGGAGTCATAAATCTGTGAAAAACTCTGTAGTGAACTAAAAAGTAAGATTATTATAGTTAATATATTGATTTTCATAGATTAATCGTTTTGTAATCGTGTTGTATGGTGTTTTTGCTAAAAAAATTAGTTAAAAACCGGTGATTTATTTTAATAAAAAGTTTAATTTTATGATGTTAAATAACTGATTTAATATTTTTTATGGTACAATATTAAAAATGTATTTTACTCTAAATTTAGTTATTTTTTTTAAACAAAAATGCTTTTGATTGCTTTTCAGCTTAAGTCAATAAACTCTTTACTAAGATAGTATTTTTGTCAATAGATTGTGCACACTGTACGATAATTAAAATTTTAGTTCATGCTCAAATTTCAATTTTATTAAAAGGATTTTATTGATGTTAGATTATTGAGTCTTCAAGAAATACTATTAAGTCTACCTATTCAGTGGTATAAATTTTTTAAATCTGATTTTTACGATTTTTATGTTGCTGATCTATTCATCAATTTAATCAGTCATCGAATAATTTGTTCTGAAAATTAAATGTTTTTACTGCAAGTCAAAATGGCATAAACTGATATAGTCAGTACAATAGGAAGTTTAGTTTTTTGTTAAAAAGCCTATGCTTTTTTGCTCAAAAAATTAATTATATTTTTAAGTAAAAAAAAGCGATTTTTGCACCACAACAGAAAATTGTCAATGTAGGATTTATTTTTAAATAACGTTTTTATGGAAGATTTGGAAGAGCAAGTTGCGTTAGTAGAGAAATTGGCTGAGAGTGGAAATCTTGCGGACTTAGAACAATTTCTTAACGAGTTAAATATTTCCGATGTTGAGGAGTTAATCGATGAACTTCCTGAATACGGTGCATTGTTCATTCAGACATTAAGTCTCAAGCGAGCGGTTAATGTTTTTAGGATTCTAGACTTCCCAACGCAGGAACGTATATTTAAAAAATTACCCTCGAACAAAATTCGGGAAATCATTAACGAACTTCCTCCCGATGACCGTACCTCATTTCTTAGTGAGCTCAAAGGTGATGTTGTAAAACGTTTGATCATCATGCTTTCTCCTGAAGAGAGAAAAGAAGCCTTATCACTTCTCGGTTATCCAGAAGACAGTGTTGGGCGTTTGATGACTCCGGATTACATAACCGTAAAAGCGCATTGGTCCATCACTCGCATTCTTGATCACATCCGCCGTTATGGAAATGCATCGGAAACAATCGATGTGCTATACGTTATTGATGCCGAAGGAAAACTTGTTGACGATATTCGAATCAGAGATGTGCTATTAGCCGATCCCGATACCATTGTCGGAGATTTAATTGATAACCGTTTGATTTCTCTTCATGCCAACGATCCGCAGGAAGAAGCCGTCACGATTTTTAGGATGAATAACCGAGTGGCTTTGCCGGTTGTCGATGAACAAGACATTATGCTCGGGATTGTGACGATTGATGATATCCTTTGGGTGGCGAATGAAGAATATACAGAGGATATGCAACGTTTCGGGGGTACTGAGGCTTTAGATGAGCCATACTTGGACGTCTCGATCATGCATTTGGTCAAGAAGCGCGCAGGGTGGTTAGTCGTGTTGTTTTTCGGACAATTGTTGACCGCAACCGTTATCGAGCATTTTGAATACCAATTGGCGAGCGCTATCGTTCTCTTTTCGTTAATGCCATTGATTATGTCGAGCGGAGGGAATAGTGGCTCACAGGCCTCGACATTGATTATACAGGCGATGGCTTTAGGCGAGGTGACATTGGCAGATTGGTGGATGGTCATGAAACGTGAAATTCTTTCAGGATTAATCCTTGGTTTGATTTTGGGAGCTTTGGGTTTTATCCGCATTGCAACTTGGCAAGCGTTTTCAGATAATTACGGTGAATATTGGATCTTGATCGCTGCAGTAGTGAGCTTGTCTCTGGTTGGTGTAGTATTGTGGGGGTCGATAACAGGATCTATGCTTCCATTCGTTTTACGGAAATTTGGAGCCGACCCTGCGAGCTCATCAGCGCCATTCGTATCGACGCTTGTCGATGTGACCGGATTGATTATTTACTTCACATTCGCTACATTGATTTTAACGGGGGTATTGTTGTAATTTATTTTAATTGGCAATGAACGGTTTGCGAAAAATTTGAAAAAAATATTTGGACAAATGATTTAAACTTCCGATAATTGCATCACAGAAATCGGAAACACGGTTTCTACCAGCAGAATTCCTGAATAGCTCAGCTGGTTAGAGCATCTGACTGTTAATCAGAGGGTCGCTGGTTCGAGCCCAGCTTCAGGAGCAAAAGCTTTCTTATTCGTAAGGAAGCTTTTCTTTTTTACGGGAATTTTGTTCTTTACTTTAATTTGAAATAAAATTAAATCTTGTTTGTTTTAATGTTTAAAAATGGTACTTTTGTACCGCAATAAAAGAAACTCGTTTTCTTTTTGGAGACAAAAATGATCCTGAATAGCTCAGCTGGTTAGAGCATCTGACTGTTAATCAGAGGGTCGCTGGTTCGAGCCCAGCTTCAGGAGCTTCATTTAACCGGCCAAAAGCCGGTTTTTTTTTGGAACTATATTTAAATCATAGATGAGCTTAGTCATAATTGGTACTGTAGCATTCGATGCAATCGAGACACCTTTCGGTAAAAGAGATAAAATTGTTGGCGGAGCAGCGACTTTTGCTAGCCTTTCAGCTTCTTTCTTGTACGATGATATCAAAGTTGTTAGTATAATCGGAGAAGACTTTGGAGACGATAATTTGAAGATCCTAACGGACAAAGGAATCGATGTCGATGGAATCGAGATTATCAAAGGCGGGAAGTCATTTTTCTGGTCTGGAAAATATCATAATGATATGAACAGCAGAGATACATTAATCACTGAATTAAATGTATTAGAAAATTTTGATCCTAAATTGCCAGCTTCTTATCAAGATTGCGAGTATTTGCTATTGGGGAACTTAACTCCGCAAGTACAGATTGCAACTCTAGGTCAATTGCAGAACAAACCAAAATTAGTTGTCTTAGACACGATGAATTTTTGGATGGACGTAGCATTGGAGGATTTGAAAGAAGTGCTTCAACGTGTGAACGTATTAACCATCAACGATGCTGAAGCAAGACAATTGTCTGGAGAATATTCTTTAGTCAAAGCTGCTCAGAAAATTCTTACAATGGGACCTCAGTACCTAATCATCAAAAAAGGCGAACACGGCGCTTTATTATTCGGTGAAAACCAAATATTCTCGGCTCCAGCTCTTCCTTTAGCAGATGTATTTGATCCTACAGGTGCAGGCGACGCATTCGCAGGGGGATTTATTGGATACTTGGCGAAAGTAAATAGCGTGAATTTTACAAACATGAAAAATGCGGTTATTTTTGGATCTGCATTGGCTTCGTTCTGTGTTGAAGAATTTGGTTCTGAAAAGTTGCAAACTTTATCGCAGGAGATGATTCGCGAAAGAATTCAGCAGTTTATTGCCTTAACAAAATTTGAGATAAGCGAATAATCGCTTATCTCAAATCAGTTTTCCTATAATCTTAAATTTCTTAAAAACGGATTCTGTGTGGGGTGCATCCGCTAACTCTTCGGTCAAATCTTGGCCTGCCCAATGTTCATAATGCTTTCCGTTCTTCCACAACCTGCTCTCAGTAACATCATAAATCAATCCATTGTAAGCAATCCAGATCTGCTCTTTGTCTTGTCCATTACGAAGCGCTAATTTGCTTTTCGTGTATTCAGGAAGTGCTGTATTTTGATCCAAGACAATTATCGTTTTTACAAAACTACGATTCTACCTCGTATTTGTAAGCGGATAATGTTTTTTTCATTGCTTTACGAGCAACGTGAATTCTTGTTTTCACAGTACCGATTGGAATATTTAAATGTTCCGAAATTTCGTGGTACTTGTAACCTTCAAAATACATAGTGAATGGAACGTAGTAATCATCAGTTAACTTGCCCAACGCGTAATTGATGTCTTCCATAACAAATTTGTTCTCGCCTTTATTTTTAGTTGCTGAAACAACCAAATTGCTGTGTGATATTTCTTCTTCTTTTGTGATAAAAGAATTTGTCTTTACAATCCTGCGATAATTATTGATAAATGTATTTTTCATTATCGTATATAACCAACCTTTTAAGTTTGTTCCCTCGCGGAAATTATTAAAGTAAGTTACGGCTTTAAGTAAGGTGTCTTGAACAAGATCATTTGCATCATCTTGATCTCTTGTAAAGTTTTTAGCATAAGATTTTAATGAATCTGAATGCTGGATTACCATGGTATTAAATTCTAACTTATTCATACTACAATCTTTGGTTAAGTGTTTAACATTTAGCTAATGATACGTTTGTCTTATGACTAGCTTATTAATTGCTATTGTATGTTCAAAAATTTATTGAACTACGGTTATGCAAGTAATTATGCAAATGCCATGCTAAACTTGTTGGATGTAGTAAGAACGCTTCAAAAAAAAGGAGAAACCTATGAGGAAATGCAGTTAAATAATTAAAGGAACGGATAAAATATCCTTTTTAAAGCTCATTTAAAGTGTTAAAATTAAATTATTTAACTTTTCTTCATGAAAAATTTACAATATATTAACCTCTCGTTCTAGTGTTATGCCGAATTTTTGGTGCACATCGTTCACTATTTTGGACGATACGTCAAAAATCTCCTTACCAGACGCATTTCCAAGGTTTGTGATAACCAATGCCTGGTTTTTCCAGACGGCAACTTCGCCAATCGCTTTGCCTTTCCAGCCACATTGCTCAATTAACCAACCTGCAGCTAATTTTTCTTCCTTGTCATTGATGGGATAATGAACAACGTTTGGATATGCACTTTGTATGCGTTGAAATTCTTCAACGGCTATGATTGGGTTTTTAAAAAAACTTCCAGCATTTCCAATCATGCTGGGATCTGGTAACTTTTCAACTCGGATATGCGAAACTACCTCGGCTACATCTTTGATTGTAGGCTGAGCGATATTTCTCAAATCCAATTCGCTTTGAATCGCACCGTATGTAGTATTGACTGCCTTTTGAAGATAAAGTTTAAATGTGACAGAAGTTATTATGTAGCGGTCTTTATGAACGGATTTAAATATGCTATCGCGATAAGTAAATCCACAATCCTCTCGATTAAATGTTACAAACATTCCCTCTAACGTGTCGAATGCCCTGCAGGAATAAAAGATGTCCATAAGCTCAGCGCCGTACGCGCCGATGTTCTGAACAGGGGAGGCACCGACAGTTCCAGGGATAAGCGCCATGTTTTCTGTTCCTGGAAATTGATGATCTATGCAATACCATACGAAATCATTCCATATTTCGCCAGCTGCCGCTGTAATGTAAGCGTTCGAACCTTCTATGAAATGTTGTATTCCTTTTAGGTTGATTTTTAGGATTGTACCATCAAAATCTTTCGTAAATAAAACATTGCTTCCGCCTCCCAAGACAAAATATTTTTGTTTGAAGATCTCGTTTTGAAACAATTGAGTAAATTGGATTTCTTCGTCTATACGAATTAAATGTTGAGCTTGTACGTCTACGCCGAATGTATTGTAAGCTTTTAAAGAAGCGTTTTGAATCACCTTATATTCCATATTTTTTGACCAATTCCTTTAAAAATTCAAATAAAAGAACTAATTTTATGTAAACGTATTAAATATACGGCAATCCCTAATGATTAAGCTAAATAAAATTTGAAACATGGCTCAAAACGCAGATCTAAAACGATATAAAATTTTGGAAGCAGCCAAGAAAAGGTTTTCCCACTTCGGCTTATCAAAAACAACAATGGCTGAAATAGCGCAAGATTTATCCTTTTCGAAGGCATTGTTGTATTATTATTATCCAGACAAAAATAGCCTGTTCGCAGCGGTGCTTGAGCAAGCGTTGGAAGATTTTAATGTGCGCATGAACAAGCTCGTGGATCAAGGAGGTAATGTGAAGGATTTGATGCTCGATGTTTTGCGAGCTCGAATCGAATCGATACAGGAACATTATACTTTGTTTGAAGTAGGCTACAATTTTAAAAGAGAAATTCCACCCGAATTAGATTACGTCATCAAAAACTCCTACGAGATTGAAACGAAATTATTGAGCAGGGTGTTTGAATTGGGGATTAAGAATAATGAAATCAAAGTAGACGATGTAGATGAGACATCACGTTTACTGCTGTTCTCCTTATATGGAATGCGATTTGGCGTGTTGAAGGATTTGAATTGGATCGTATTTCCTAGGAAAGACGAATTTCAGCAGATTTTGGACATGCAGCAGAAAATGGTGCTGATCTTTTTGGAGGGACTAAAAATTAGATAGATTTCGCTAGAATATCATGTACGATAATCTCAGCATGGACTCGAGAGTTTTCGATAAACCACAAATGCGTGTTCAGTCCTCCGCAAACTACTCCAGCCAAATACATGCCTTCCACATTTGTTTCCATCGTTTCCAAATTATGTTCCGGAATTCGCGGGCTTTCGTCGGGGATATTGATTCCGACTTTTTTGAGAAAAGTAAAATTAGGCTGATACCCAGTCAAGGCCAACACAAAATCATTTTTTATCGTTACGACTCCTTCGGGAGTTGAAATCTTAGCTTCATTCTCCGTGATTTCCGTCAGGTAGCTGTTGTATTTTACAGCCACTTCGCCACAAGCAATTCGATTTTCAATATCTGGTCTAACCCAATATTTTACTCGATGGCTGACTTCTGGTCCTCGGATGACTAAAGTAACCTTTGCACCTTTGCGAAACGTTTCAAGCGCTGCATCAATCGACGAATTACTTGCGCCAACTACAATCACATGCTGATTTGTGTAGTAATGCGGATCTTGATAATAATGTGAAACTTTCGGAAGGTTTTCTCCAGGAATATTCAACAGCATCGGAACATCATAAAATCCCGTAGCGATAATTACATGTTTCGCTAAATAAACCGCTTTGTTTGACTGTATAGTGAAAATTGAACCTTTCTTTTCGATGGATAAAACTTCTTCAAACAAATGCGTATTCAAGTCAAATTTGCTGTCGATTCTGCGGTAATACTCTAATGCTTCAGCACGTTTTGGTTTTGGATTTGTCGTTACAAATGGCGTGTCTCCAATTTCTAACCGTTCGGAACTTGAAAAGAATGTCATGTTCACCGGATAATTGTATAAAGAGTTGACCAAGCAACCTTTCTCCAAAATAAGATGCGATAGTTTATTTTTTTGAGCCTCAATCCCACATGCGATTCCAATCGGACCAGCACCAACTATCAATACATCAACTATTTCTTCTTGCATACAATTAAGTGATTTTCAAATCTTCTTTAAACAAAATTTCAGAAGTTGTCTTCTGTAAATCTGACGAAATTTTATTTAAAAATTGTAATTGGTCTGTAATTAATTTGGATTCTTCCGAATCCGAAATGCCCAAGTCAACACAGGAATTTGCGTCAATGTTATCTATTTCCTTCGGGTTTTCCACTTCAATGGATTCGATTGTTTTTTCCATGGTTCCCAATGTTTTTTTCAACGTCTTCACGTGCTCGTTGGTGAGGTTTTCAGTTTTCGTCATGTTCAACTGAGTTAACAGGGTCGCGGAATACGAAGAAAAAATGTGGTTAAGGATAACAAAACGGTTGACCTCCTTTGTGCTCTTCTGTCTCCATTTGGGTTCTGTCAATAAACGTTGAAATGTGGAAGCCATATTCGCAGAAGTAATGTACACTTCTTTTCGAGCCAGTTTATATTGAGTTACTGGAATAACGGCATCCGAAAGCATTTTAAATGACTGTCCGAAATAATTATAATTTGCAATCAGCAACGCACGCATATTGTCCTTAATCTGAAAGCTTTCCCAATTCGGGAAGATAATGTAACTCGATAGAAAGGCAATGGCGCCACCGATAAAGGTGTCGATGATTCGTTCTTGAGCAACATCAAATGTGTTGATGCCAGTGAAGCTCAACATGATTAATACATACGGAGTCATAAAAACAACCGCGACAATATAATTCACTCGGAACAGGCTGTATGCTGTCAAGAAGAAGAATAGCATCAATCCAAACCGAAGTATTTCATCATGGATAGTCAGTAAAATAATGGCACCCACAACGCCACCAATCAAAGTTCCCAATAAGCGTTGCAAATTCCGTTCTTTCGTCAGGCCAAATCCAGGTTTTAGGATAACCAAAATGGTTAATAAAACCCAAAAGCTTCCCATTTCGCCGTATGGAAGGTAATACATCAAGACGAAAGTTCCAGATAATGCAATAGACATACGCAGGGCATGCCGAAATACCGATGAATTTAAACTTAAATTATCCTTTAATTTTTGCCAGTTGATTTTATCTTTTCGAACGAATTTCGAAGACTCATTGATTTCTTCTTTTAACACCTCTGTCGATTTTAGCTGGCTATAGTTATAGATGTTGTTAATCAGATTCAACATGTCCCTTATATTGACAATGACTTTTTTTAAGGGCATGGTATTGAGCCCATATTCTTTTTCGACCTGGGACGTAGCGATTTTCAAATCTTCAATGTCTTGAGAGAAATCATACAGCGGTTTTGGATATTTATTCGCGTTTAATTTGTAAGCAAGGTGATCCAATTCACCGGACATTTTTATCAGAATGAAGTTAAATTTACTTAAAACACCCGTATGGCCATAGGTTTCTCTAATGGAATTATAATCGTAATGCGTTGTTAAACTCTGTTCGTATAAATCAACGATATCGGCAAAAACCAACGTCAGAAACCGTCCGATGTTGGTTGTGTCTTTTATTGCGCGTTTACTTTGAAAAAGCAAATCACGGACGTTCTCTTGGTGCTCGTTAACAGCAATCTGTTTTTCAATTATTTTTAAATAATTTGCTTCGTAATCTTGGTTGATTTGATAAAAAGAAGCCTTTAGTCGAATAAAATCAGCGACATGCCGAATCGATTCGGAAAGTTCCTGCTGCGCCAGCCGGTAAGGCCTCGCCTGCGTAATAGACATGCTGATAAACATGTACCAAGATGCGCCAATGATAAAAAATAACAGGAAATATAATTCTTCTTTGAAGGTATAGATATTGTCGACATTCAGCAACATCATCAAAATACACATGGATCCAACCGTCGCAGCCCGCGCGTTGAATACAGCAAACATGGAATAGAAAAAACTCAAAATCCCGATGACGATTGCCATAAGGACGAAATTTGAATTAAAGCTAATCGTGACGATGTGCGTGAAAATACAGAAAAGCGCACAAGAAAGCATTCCGACACGGCGATGCGTTGGAGCTCCTGGCGTATCGGACAAACCAACCAAAAGCGCACCTAACGAAATGTTAGTTCCAATGGCAAATTCACCTAAAGCTGCACAGACCATAATAGGGCAAATGCAACCAATGGTAATCCTTAAACCATCTGCAAAATATTGGCTGTAGAAAAAATTGCTGATTTCCTGTGTTTGCTTCATAAAATAATGACGCAAAGATAAAGATTAAGATATTTCTTTTGCGGGAATAATTGCAAAACTGGATTGAAATATCTTAATCTTTATGAAACTTATACAGCTTTGATGCTAGTTTCTACATTCCCTCGCGTAGCTTTCGAGTAAGGGCATACTTTATGCGCTTTGTCTGCTAGCTTTTGAGCGTCATCGATAGATAATGTCGGGATGTGAATTTCTAGATCCGCCGATATAAAAAAGGAATTGTCTTCTTGATTGAAGGAAACTTTTGCCGTAACAGTTGCGTCTTTTAAATCGACATGGTCTTTTTCGCCAACGGCGCCCATGGCTCCTAGAAAGCATGAACTCCATGCTGCGGCGAAGAGCTGTTCAGGATTTGTCGATCCACCCTTTCCACCCATTTCGACCGGCTTGCTGACTTTAAAGTCAATAATGCCGTCCGATGATTTAACTTCTCCGTCTCTTCCACCAATTGCGGTTACCTCTGCGGTATAAACTTTGTTACTCATAGTTGAAAATGTTTAGTTTACGTAGTAGTAGAACACATCAAAGCTTGTATTGTTCTTTTCATTTTAGTAAATAATTTGTTAAACGAATGTGATTTTTATATCATTTAGCCGTTTTTAATTAAAGAATAGTATATTTGAGGTTGGGATTCAACATTTTTACTAAACACCACGTCCAAATCATTAATAATACAAAATGAAGTTAAGTCAAAAACAAACTACATTTCAGAACGAAGTGTTGACACGATTTGATTTGTTTAAAAGTTTATTTTTAACATTACCATTTCAAACGGTTAAACATACAGGAACATTATTGCCATTTTTTACGACACACTGTGAAAATGGCGTAAACAATCATTTACCGCCAGAGGAAATTATCGATAGTTTCTTCAATCAATACGAGCAATTTGTACAAGAAGAGGACCGAATTGATCTATTGTTTAGAATAGTGCAATATGTTGAGCGTCAGGTTGTTCTTTTTGATGCGATCGAAGATTCTTCCTTCGCTCATGTAAGCGGAACGGATGATGTTCGAGGATTGCATAGCTTGTTTCAATTGTCGAATAACAATCCACAACTGAAAAAACAAATCATCAATAAATTAAAAGATTTTTCTGTCCGCTTAGTCTTAACTGCGCATCCAACTCAGTTCTATCCTGGACCTGTTCTAGGAATTATCAATGATTTGATTGAGGCAATGAAAATCAACGATATTCCAAATATTTACCTGTTGCTTCAGCAATTGGGTAAAACGCCATTTATCAATAAAGAAAAGCCGACTCCGGTCGACGAAGCGATCAGTCTGGCTTGGTACCTTGAGAATGTCTTTTATAGCGTAGCATCAGAAATCCAATCTAAAATTGATGATGAGCTAGAAGTTCCGACGGAAGATGTGAAGCAATTGGTAGAGCTTGGTTTTTGGCCAGGCGGTGACCGCGATGGGAATCCGAACGTAAGTGCAGAAAGTACTAGGAAGGTTGCAACTTTATTGAGAACAATCTTATTTAGGTGTTATTATCGCGATTTCAGAATTGTCAAACGCAGAATTACGTTTAAAGGGGTAGAAAAATACCTTGATATTTTACAAAACTTATTTTACGAAAACAGTTTTAATCCGATTGAGCATCCAGATGATGAGACAGGAATTATTCTTGAAAATCTAAATGCGGTTAAAGATGTCTTAAATAAATACCACAATGGATTGTTTGTCGAGATTGTGGAAGACTTGATCCGGAAGGTTAATACTTTTGGATGCTATTTCACGACATTGGATATCCGTCAGGATAGCAGTGTGCTGAGAGAGACGTTCTCATACCTGATTGAAAATAATCAAAAAGAAACCAGTTTTAATTTGGATAAATTATCCAAATCAGAAGAAGAAAAGCAAGCTGAAATCAAGTTTAATGAGCTGAATTTAAACTATGCAGACGATGCAGACGCATTGATCCAAGATACGGTTGATGTAATCAAATTGTTGAAGACAATCCAGAAATCTGGAAGTGAGCGTGCTGCGCAACGTTTCATTATCAGCAATTGCCAGCAAGCTTCTGACATTTTAGAGTTGATGCAATTGTTTTTGTGGAATGGCTGGAAGAAGGACAGCTTGACGATCGATTTCGTTCCATTGTTCGAAACAGTGGACGATTTATCCCGCGCAGCGGATGTGATGCGTTCGTTGTATACAAATAAACACTACAAAGCGCACATCAAAAAAAGAGGCAACAAGCAAACCATCATGTTGGGCTTTTCTGACAGTACAAAAGACGGTGGTTATTTGATGGCGAATTGGTCGATCTACAAAGCGAAAATCGAACTTACAGCTATCGCTAGAGAATACAAAGTTGATTTGGTGTTCTTTGATGGAAGGGGAGGACCTCCTGCTCGTGGCGGTGGCAAGACACAGCGCTTTTATGCATCGATGGGCAAAGAGATTGAAAACAAACATATTCAATTGACGATTCAAGGCCAAACCATCAGTAGCCAATACGGTTCTTTGGACACTGCGCAATACAACATTGAACAATTGCTGTATGCGGGTATAATTTCCGATTTAGAACAAAAAGAAGGAGATACGCTGACGTCTTCTCAAAAATCAGTGATTGATAAGATGGCGCACGAAAGCCATGCAAAATTCTTAAGCTTGCGAAAAAACCCATTGTTCTTGAACTATTTGGAAACGTTGAGCCCGCTGAAATCGTTATCAAACATCAACATCAGTTCTCGTCCAGTTAAACGAAATTCGGATAGGGAATTGAGGCTAGAAGATTTGAGAGCGATCAGTTTTGTGACTTCATGGAGCCAGTTGAAACAGAACATTCCAGGTTTTTATGGAGTAGGTTCTGCATTGAAATGGGCAGAAGAAAATAATTTGTGGTCTTCAGTGACTAATTTGTATGAAACTTCGGGTATGTTCAACACGTTAATCGACAACTGCATGATGTCCATGACCAAATCTAATTTCAACATCACTGAGTACATGAAAAATGATGAGAAATTCGGTGAGTTCTGGAAAATGTTGTTCACGGAATATGAGACTACAAAAAAATATGTTTTGAAGTTATCAAACTCCAAAGTGTTGATGGAAAATTATCCAATCGAACGAGCTTCTATTTTGGCAAGAGAAAAAATCGTATTGCCTTTATTGATTATTCAGCATTATGCAATCCGCGCTTTGCAAAGCCGTCAGCTATCAGAAGAAACGAAAGCGAGTTACACGAAGTTAATTAGCAGAACGATTTACGGAGTGGTTAACGCTGGCCGAAACTTAGCTTAATTCAAAATTAATCAGCTTATTTTAGGATGTATAGGATAATTTTTTAATTTTGTAAGCATAAAGAAATACATAATGAAAATAAATTCAATCGTTGCTTCAGTATTATGCGCAAGTGCATTTTTTGTTTCATGCAGCAATAAAAAGGCTGAGGAAAATCAAGTGAAATACACACACACTACGCGTGTAGATGGTGATGCTTATCATTTTTTCCAAGTTGTAGGTACGAAAACTCCTTATGAAGTTCAATATGCAGCCTATGCTAATTCAGCAAACTCTTCTGCTAAAGTAAAAGAGATTTCCGCTGAAATTGAAAAAGTATACGGAGACTTATTGCCTCAATTAGATTCTTTAGCAACTAAGTTTTTTGTTGATTTTCCTATTAGAGGAGCAGAAAGTTTTGCAGCACACACTGAAACTGCCGCAACTCCAGTTAGCACGGCTTTGGATTCGACTTCTTCAGTAGCCGCACAGCCTGCTGTTAATGCACATGCTTATTCAGATGATGCGTATCTAAAACATACACAACACGAACAAGCAATTATTTTGGATCAATTCACTCGCTTGTCAAGAAACACGAATAAAGTTTTGCGTGATTTCGCTGCGGATAAATTGCATACATTAGAAGAATTGTATAAAAAATCTGGTGGAGAAATCCATGAAGGGGCTCATCACTAATTAGATGGCTGAAAGTCCTATCCAAACAGGTATATTGTCGTATGGAATGTCCGGAAGGGTATTCCATGCGCCGTTTATAGAGGTTAACGAACATTTTTTGCTTTCAGCAATTGTTGAACGCAGCAAAAATGAAGCGCAGCTCAAATATCCTCACGTTACGCGATACACATCCGTAGATGATTTGTTGGCTGATGAAAGCATTGAGCTGGTCATAGTCAACACGCCGAATGATACGCACGTTGATTTTGCTAAAAAAGCTTTATTAGCTGGTAAACACGTGCTTATCGAAAAGCCATTTGCGCCAACAGTCGAAGAAGCAAATGAATTGTTTGAATTAGGAGCAAAAGTTGGAAAGCAGGTCATGGCTTACCACAATCGACGTTTTGATTCTGATTTTATTTCGCTTAAGAAAGTTTTGGAATCTGGAGAGATTGGCGAGCCCATTGAATTGCACCTTCGCTTTGACCGCTATAAAATGGATGTAGGACCTAAAGTTTTTAAAGAAACAAAAAGGCCAGCTTCTGGAATTTTATATGATTTGGGATCTCATTTATTGGATCAAACCATTTCTCTTTTCGGCAAACCATATTCAGTGACTAAAATTAAATCGACGCATCGTCCTCAATCAAAAGTAGATGATTACGCCTGTTTGATTCTAAACTATAAAAAGGGGCTAAATGTCTTTATCACGACAAGCCTGCTTGTTGCTGATCCGCAAGCAAGTTTTGTGCTGCATGCAACGAAAGGTTCTTTTATAAAAAATAGAACCGATGTTCAAGAGCGTCAGTTATTATTGGACATTACACCTGACAACGCAATATACGGTGTTGAAGATGCGGGTAGTTCTGGACTTCTCACCATCGTACACAAACCAGGCGAAAGCGAACAACTACCGATTTCTTCTGACAAAGGAAATTACATGCAGGTTTTTGAGGAAGTCTATGAGACGATTCGAAACCGAAAACCCTATTATGTTCAACCTGAGCAGATTATCACGCAGTTAGAAATCCTTTCTGACCCTAAGAAATAAGATTAATAATAAGTTAACATTAATTTAATGTTAACTTATATTTATTTGTTTCAATTACTTCTATCTTTACGCAGAATAAATTTTTACAATAATTTTTTAGCTAAATTAGAAATCTTGTGAGGTATGCTGCTATAGATATCGGTTCGAATGCTGTGCGTTTATTGATTGCTGATATTGTCGAACAAAAAAATGAAGTTACATTTAAAAAAAATACACTCTTACGTGTTCCTTTACGCTTAGGAGACGATGCTTTTATTCAGCATCGGATATCAAAACCTAAGTTTGATAACATGGTCAAAACCATGCGTGCTTTCAGAGATCTAATGGACGTTTACAAAGTGACCGAATACATGGCTTGCGCAACTTCTGCGATGAGAGAAGCCGATAACGGAGCTGATGTTGTCAAAGCATGCAGTGAAGTGGGGATTGATATTCAGATTATTGACGGTTCTTTAGAAGCACAAATTATTTATAATAGCCATCTGAATACGAAGATGGATAAAAATAAAACCTATCTGTACATTGATGTAGGTGGAGGAAGTACTGAAATTTCTTTATTTGCAAACGGTGAATTGGTTGATTCTAGGTCTTTCAATCTGGGAACAATCCGTATTTTAGATAATCAGGATGAGCCAGAGACTTGGGACGACATGAAAAAGTGGGTGAAAGATATTACTAAGAATCACAAGAACATTTACGGGATCGGTACTGGAGGTAACATCAATAAATTATCTCGGATCGCGAATGACAAAGTGGACAAACCGATTTCCTATGCCAAATTAAAAGCTATTTTTGAACACCTTTCTTCGTATTCGATGAAAGACCGTGTGCAAGTTTTGGGTTTGAAGCCAGATAGAGCCGACGTAATTATTCCTGCTTCAGAGATATTCTTGACTATTATGCGCGTAGGAAGCCTGAAAAATATCGTCGCTCCACGTGTTGGTTTAGTGGATGGTGTCATTCAGACTTTAATCGATCAAAATCACGATTAATTCAAGAAATTTTATTTTAAGCTTCGAAAAAATACTGTATTTTTAACGGCAAGATGCCCAGGTGGCGAAATTGGTAGACGCACCATCTTGAGGGGGTGGCGCCTGAATGGGCGTGGCAGTTCGAATCTGCTCCTGGGTACTTAAAACGCTAAATTTTATTTGCTTTAACCGTGATTTCTGCAATATCTAAAACCTTAATTTCCGATTCTTTTTCCTTTACTTTCACGCCATCGCTTATCATCGTCATACAGAACGGACAAGCCGCTGCGACTATCGTCGCTTTTGAATCGATGATTTCTTCAACACGCTCAATATTTACATCTTTATTTCCAGGCTCAGGTTCTTTGAACATCTGAGCGCCACCCGCGCCACAGCATAGTCCATTCGATTTACATCGTTTCAGCTCAACTAAATCTGCATCTAAAGTTTCCAAAACTTTTCTCGGAGCTTCGTAAACTTCATTACCTCGGCCTAAATAACATGGGTCGTGGTAGGTTATTTTCTTTCCTTTAAACTCATTTCCATCGGCTGGTTTCAGTTTTCCTTCGTCAATAAGCGATTGAATCAATTGCGTATGGTGAATAACTTCATAGTGGCCTCCAAGAGAAGGATACTCATTTTTTAACGTATTAAAACAATGAGGACAGGCGGTGACGATTTTTTTGATTTCATAGCCATCCAATACTTGGATATTCATCATGGCTTGCATTTGGAACAAAAATTCATTCCCTGCCCGTTTTGCTGGGTCGCCGGTGCATGATTCTTCAGTACCCAAAATAGCATACTTTATTCCAACATGATTAAGTATTTTGCAGATATCTTTGGTGATGCGCTGCGCGCGCTCATCAAAACTGCCTGCACATCCCACCCAAAATAATAAGTCAGGAACTTCTCCTTTGCCTACTAATTCGGCTACGGTTGGTATATGTAAATTGTCTTCCATATCTTTTTCTTAATTCGTCCAATTGGCTCTATCTGCTTGCGAATATTTCCAAGGGGCGCCATTGTTTTCTAAATTACTTAACATGCCGTTGATGCTCGACGGAGCCTGTGATTCTTCCATTACTGCATATTGGCGTAAGCCAATAATTATTTCCAATGGATTGATGTTGACAGGACATTGTTCTACACAAGCATTACAGCTCGTACAAGCCCATATTTCTTCTCTGCTGATGTATGAGTCAATTAATGATTTTTCTTCGCTTACATTTTCTTGAGGATTGTCTATGTTCTTTCCAACTTCGACCATGCGGTCTCTGGTATCCATCATGATTTTTCTCGGCGACAATAATTTGCCAGTCATGTTTGCTGGACAAGCTGCGGTGCATCGTCCGCATTCTGTGCAAGTGTATGCATCCAGTAAATTTTTCCAAGTCAAATCCTGAATATCTTTCACGCCAAATCTCGAAACTTCTCCAGAAGGAGGTGGGATGGAAGGATCCAACATGGATTTCACCTCAGCTGTTACCGCTGGCATGTTTTCAAATTTTCCTTTTGGATTTAAATTTGAAAAATAGGTGTTCGGAAAAGCCAAAATAATATGCAAATGTTTAGACAATGGCAAATAATTCAAAAATGCCAAAACGCCTAAAATATGTACCCACCAAGCTGTTCTTTCAATGGCAACCAAAGAAGATATGGAATCCGGAAGATAAGGGATTAAGTAGGAGCTAATCGGAAATGAGCCTGCTTGTACATAATGTTCGGCATGCAGCGATTGAAGTTTTGCGTCAGCTGCATTCATTACCAAAAATGCTGTCATTAAGATAATTTCCGTAAACAGGATAAGATTAGCATCTGTACGAGGCCAATTGTCCAAATCATGGCTTCTAAACCGTTTGATGTAAAGAATATTTCTACGTATTAAAAAGATAACACAGGCAACTAAAACTGAAAATGCTAGGATTTCGAAACTATAAATCAAAAAATCGTAGAAGGAGCCCATAAAAGACAAAAATCGATGCGTTCCAAAAATACCATCGATGATAATCTCTAACATTTCAATGTTGATGATACAAAAACCAACATAAACGAATAGATGCAAAATGGCAGGAATTGGTTTTTTGAACATTTTCTTTTGTCCAAAAGCAACCAACAACATCATTTTTAAACGTTCTTTCTTATTTCCAGAACGGTCTGTTTGCGTTCCTAATTTTATATTTCTATAAATCGTCTTCGCGTTTTTATAGAAAAATGCGATAGAGAAAATAAAAACGAGTGTAAATACTATTTGGCTTATCATAACATTAACATTCCGGTTCTAACAAATATAAATATTCTATCAATACTATGCATGCATAATACTTTATTTGGAAAGATTAAAAATTAAATTTAAGAAAATATTGGTTTTGCAGTAGGAGAGAAGGGATTCTTTTTCCAAAAAAAAAGCTGCATCCTATTGGATACAGCTTCTAAAAATATTTTTAAATTACTTATTTAGCGACAACGCCTAATTTGGTTTTAACATCTGGTGTTAAATCATCGCCACCTTGGAAATAAGGGATTTGAGAGCCTGAAATATCAAATACATAAGCATATCCTTTTTCTTTTGCTACAGCATTGATTGCATCAAGAACTTTCTTTTGAATAGGATCAAATAACTCTTGCTCTTTTTTACCTAATTCTTCCTGAGCAAGACGTTGAACTTCTTGGATACGCGTATCGATTGTTCTTAACTCTTCGCCCATAGCTTGCAATTCAGCATCAACTGTTGCTTTATTTGCTTCGCTGCGATTCAATAATTTGTCGTTTGCTTCAGTTTGTTTCTTCTGAAATGCAGCACCCATATCCTGCAATTCTTTCGTTTTAGCATCTTGCAAAACTTTATATTGTTCTTGTGCGTTTTTAAATTCTGGTGTAGAAGAAATCAGTTCACCAAAATTGATATGCCCAATTTTTTGTTGTGCTTGTGCAAGTTGTGTTGAGAAAACTGCTACAGCGATTATAATCGCACTTTTTAATAAATTTTTCATTCCTTTCATGTTATTCATCATCTCTGCCTGAAATTTACAGGCTTTGTTTTTAGTTTTATTTGTTATACGATTTTAAAATTTGTCAATTATACAAAAAAAAAATTAATTTGCTAAAGATGCATCTGGCTTGAATCCTAATTTTGTAATGATATCATTACTCTTGTCTAAATTAGGGTTTGCATAAAGAAATGTGACTTCACTTCCCTTATCCAAAATCAAGTCCAATCCTTGCGCAGTAGCAATATCTTGAATGGCTTTGGCTACGCGATCTTGTATAGGTTTAACTAAACGGATACGTTGCTGATATAACTCGCCTTCAAAGCCAAATTTCTGGCGCTGAAAGTCTTTTACTTGTTTTTCTTTGTTTACAATCTCATCTTCTCTACGGCGACGCATATCATCGTTTAATAAGACTTGGTCGTTTTGATAGGCTTTGTACAATTTTTCAATTTCGCCATATTGCTTATCAACATCTTCCTGCCATTGAGTAGACAAATCGTCTAGTTGTTTTTGTGCAGAAACATATTCAGGAATATGCTTTAAAATGAATTCAGAATCCACATATGCAACACGCTGGGCAAATGAACTGGTCGTTATGAAGGCTAAAAATGCAAATGCTACTATAAATTTTTTCATCTGTTTTAATTTTTTATGATGCTAATTAATCTTTATGACAAATAATTTTGCAAAAAGTTTAAATTAAAATCCTCCCATATTTTGTAAGATACTAAATGTAAAGTTTTGTTTCCATGTACTTGACGGAATTCCAGGGATAGGATCGAATGCGTGACCGTAGTCAATTCCTAACATACCAAAGATAGGCAAGAAAATCCGAGCTCCAACACCGGCCGCTCTACGTACTTTAAACGGATTCACATCGCCGAATTTTTCCCAAGTATTACCTGCTTCAGCAAAAGCTAAAACAAACACTGTTGCTTGCTCATTCAACATTACTGGATGTCTCAACTCAATTTGGTATTTCGCATAAATTGGACTACCTGACTGTACCGCATAAATTTGTTGATTGCTACCCGTTGTCTGAGGAATCACATAACCATTCGCGTAACCGCGCATCGCGATAATCTCAGAACCTTGTAAGAAATCGAATCCTTGCATACCATCACCACCTAATTTGAAACGTTCAAATGTAGAAGTTGGTGTGCGAGACGTGTAATTTCCTATGTAACCAAACTGTGCTTGTGTTTTTAAAACTAGTTTACCGGCAACTTTTGTATACCATTGCGAGTCAAATTTCCATTTGTGATACTCTGTCCATTTGTATTTCTCTTCTTGAGGCGCAGTGTCATAATCTAAATTATTCCACAACGAGTAAGGAGGAGTTAACTGAACCGAAAACTTGATGTGTGAACCTGATGTCGGATAAATAGGTGCATCAATGGAGTTACGGCTAATCTCTTGCGTAAAGTTGATGTTGTAAGCTGTACCGTTCGAGAACAAGAAGTAGTTTCCGTAATTCTGTAATTTATAACGTTGGAACGACAATGAACTGTTCACTTGGAAATAATTGTCTGGCCATTGCAGACGTTTACCTAAAGTTCCTGTCACACCAGTCATCCAAATACGGCTTAATTCTGAATCCGCAACAACTTGCTGACCTGTATAGTAATCAAATCCATTTGTTGACGAATTTGAAGTATACGCACTCAAACCAAAGTAAATAGGTTTTTTACCACCTAACCAAGGTTCAGAGAATGAGAAACTGTAGGATTGGTAACGTTTACCAGAAGTTTGTCCACGAATACTCAACTTTTGGCCATCTCCACGAGGAAGTGGTTTCCAAGCTTCTTTATTGAAAAAGTTACTTGTCGAGAAGTTATTGAATGTTAAACCCAAAGTGCCAATAATCTGTCCAGCACCGTAACCACCGGAAAGCTCGACCTGATCGGAAGGTTTTTCTGCAACGGTAAATTCAACATCGGTTGTCCCATTTTCATGATCTAAGTTGATAGGCATCGGTGTAACCTTTTGCTCATCAAACATACCCAATGTAGAAATCTCACGCACACTTCGTACAATTGCCTCTCTTGAATATTTTTGTCCAGGTTTAGTGTAAATAGAACGTAGAACTACACGGTCATTCGTCACGTCATTTCCTTTCAAAATCACGTTATTGATCGTGTATTGCTTGCCTTCGTACATTTGAATCTCTAAATCAATGGTATCTTGATAGATTTTTTTAATGATTGGCTGTACAGAATACGTTAAATAACCATCATTTTGGTACAATGCAGCGATGTCATCTCCATTACGAGTAGGGCCTTGCAATTTCGTAGTCAATTTTTCCTCGCTAAATACATCACCTTTTTTAATACCAAGGATAATGTTAAGGATTGAATCTCTGTATTTGGAGTTTCCAGACCATTCAATATTTCCAATATAATATTTTGGTCCTTCGTACAAATCGATGTCGATTGCGACTTCGTTATCATCGAATCTCCATACACTGTCTCTAATAATTTCTGCATCGCGGAAACCTTTATCTTGCATTTTAGCAATTAAATTTTCCTTTGCTTCTAGGTATTTATCTTCTTTGAATTTACCTGGACCGAAAACTCTGTAGAATTTGCGAGGTTTTACGCCTTTTAGATATTTGTTAAGCTGTCTTTTAGAGAATTCTTCATTCCCAGTAAATGTAACTTTACGAACTTTGATTTTTTTGTTGCGTTCTACATTTACGACTAAAATTTCATTGTTAGTTTGTGATGTATCTTTCTCTGCTGTAATCGTGATATCAGGATATAAAAATGATTTTTCACGTAAAAACTTTTGAATGGTCGCTTTGGTCGTTTGAATTAAATTTTCGTTGACGATTTTACCAGTACCTGTATTCAATCGTTTACGAACTTCTTCGGTTTGGCTTTTATTCAATCCATTAATGTCAATACGAGTCAATCGAGGTCTTTCTACAACGCGTATTTCTAAAAATATAGTTTCATCTTTTATGCTAGTAGCATAAAGCTGCACGTCTTCAAATAAATTTTGAGACATTAGATTTTTCACAACATTTGCAGTAGTCTCACTTGGAACTTCTATATATTGTCCAACAACAAGTTTTGAAATGGTAATAAGAACTTCTTGATCCAAATACTGCGCTCCTGAAACCGTTATTCCACCAATTACATAATCTTTTGGAGTTAAATAGCTTATTTCGTCCGCGTTATTAAGATTTATAGGTTTGTTTCCAGTTATCTGTGCATAAGATGAATGCGATACAAAAACTGAAAAAACGGTAACTAAAAATATTAAATGCTTCATCTACTAAATTTTATCGATGCTAAAGTACATCAAACTCTTGTTAATTTTTGTTAAAAGAAAAATATCAATTTTTCCGCTGTAATTGCGATTTATTTGGGCGCAAAGGTAGTTAAATATTATAATTGTTCGCTCGTTTTACCAAATCTTCTTTCGCGTTGCTGAAATTGATAAATCGATTCGAATAAATCCTCTCTCGTGAATTCTGGCCACATTTTTTGCAAGAAACACAATTCGGTGTAAGCAATCTGCCAAAGCATAAAATTACTTATGCGCTGTTCACCACTCGTGCGGATCAATAAATCAGGGTCAGGAATGTTTTTCGTAAATAAATGCTGTTCGATTACCTGTTCATTTATATCTTCCAGCTTAAGATCGCCATTTAATAGCCTTTCGCCTATGGATTTTGTTGCTTCCAAAATTTCATTTCTTGAGCCATAGCTTAAAGCCAATGTTAATGTACATGCCTTATTGTCTTTTGTTAGCTCTATGGTTTCGGTCAGTTTTGACTGGCAGTTAGCTGGCAAATCTTTCAAATTACCGATGGTGTTCAATCGTACGCCATGTTTTTGAAAAGTCGGCAATTCCTTTGTC
This sequence comes from Sphingobacterium hungaricum, assembly GCF_015210005.1. GTDB lineage: Bacteria > Bacteroidota > Bacteroidia > Sphingobacteriales > Sphingobacteriaceae > Sphingobacterium > Sphingobacterium hungaricum. The sequence continues at coordinate 671,516 of NZ_MU158698.1, read as the reverse complement.
AATGAATTGACTAAAATTTCCATTAACGCTTTAACCTCTAATTTAGGCCTGTTCCAGTTTTCAGAAGAAAAGGCATATAATGTAAGGTATTCGATCCCGATTTCTACAGCACCCTCTAAAGCTTCACGTACAGCAGAAACTCCGTTCTGATGTCCGAATATTCTTAATTTCCCTAAACCTTTAGCCCATCTTCCGTTACCGTCCATAATGATGGCGATGTGTTTAGGTAATGATTTTTTATCTATTTTATCTTTAAAACTCATTTTTCTTTTGCCAATACAATTACCACCAATAACATTTTCGACTTATAAATGTATACGTTACGGTCACCCCAGCTGTCATATATCCATCTAATGGCTGTCCATTGCCACGCATTTTTCCAGCGTTCTCTTCTAAATTGTTGCTTTTGTCAGCAAGGAATAACCATGTTGCTTCATCAATCCTAGCTCTCGTAGATGCCGGAAGATCAGAATAAATCAAAGTTGTATAGTTGCCACTAACATTGTCGATGTGGTCAGTCAAAGCCGTACGATAGCCAATTTCAGCACCTAATGTCCATGGCCCACTGATGTTGTATTTAAAACCAGCACCGAATGGAATTGCTACTGCATACCTGCTCGGTTTATACGAACGATCAAATAAATCATTCTCTAGATACAAATCCCTTAAATAATATTTTTCACCAGTACTGAATGTTACGAACGGATTGTGCATAATTCCCGCAACGCCTGCAAAAAGATAAGGCGTATATCGATTATCTTTGCGGTTTGCGATAAATTTGAAGAAGTTAAATTCAGCGACAGCTGAAACTTCCAAAACATGGTTGCGAAAATTCAAATTTCTATTTTGCTGAAGCTGTGAAGAGAAATCTCGGTCAGAACCTGTCAATTCCAAAAAGTTAGCGCCAGCCTTGACACCCCATGTCGGATTGAAATTGTATTTAAGATTGATGCCTCCTGCAAAGCTTTTGAAATAAATAGGATTGCTTGGATTGATATCACCCATATAACCAGAGCCACTAAGATTGGCGCCTACTTCCCATTGCTGTGCAAGGACGGGAGAAAGGGTCAACATAAAAATGGCTAGCGATGTTATATATATCTTTCTAAGCAAGATTTAAAATTTTGATGTAAAGATAATTGATTTAATAGTATCAGTTGAAATTTATTGACGTTAAAAATAGCTAAACTATCTATTTTTAACACTTAATAATTTCTAACATCAATCCCCCAAAGCAGTTTTTCTCTCAATGTTTTAAAATATCCGTCAGCTTTCAAGCGGATGAGGTTAATTGTAAATTTCGCCTTATTGATTTTCAAACTGGTTGTTGTGGGCAAAGTAACACTTCTCGAGTCACTGCTGAAAATATATTTTTCCGTACGGCTTTCTATTTCCAGTACTAATTGCATTTCGGCAGAAATTACGATCGGGCGTACATTTAAGTTATGTGGAGATATCGGTGTAATTACGAAATTACCGCTTCCTGGCATAATGATGGGTCCTCCACAGCTTAAAGAATATGCTGTAGATCCTGTCGGCGTAGCGATAATTAGACCATCTGCCCAATATGAATTTAAAACTTCGCCATTGATCTTTACATGGATCGTGATCATGGAAGAGCTATCATACCGGAAAACCGTCATGTCATTTAAAGCAAAATGATTGCCTTCAAAAAGAGAACCTGATGAAGACTCTACATTTAATAATGACCTTGGCTGTAATTGGTATTCTTTATTTAGTATTTGGGTCAGCGCTTCTTCGATTTCAATTTTATTGATTGTAGCCAAAAAGCCCAAACGTCCAAAATTAATTCCGGCAATTGGAATTCCAGTATCTTTGATAATAGAAACCGCAGACAACATGGTTCCATCACCGCCTAAACTGAGAACAAATAAAACGTCTTTAGGTAAATCTTCATGACAAGTATATGTTGCACAATTCGCTGAAAAACCAAATTGGTTAATCAGAAATGCATGAAAATTGGAATAAATGAAAACTTCTACGTCGTTTTTCTCAAGAAAATCAAAAACCTGCTCTACATAGGGAAGAACAGAACTATTAAATTCTCGGCCATATATAGCAATGGCTTTCTTTTTCATATAATTGTCTGTGTTGTTAAATAACACAACAAAGATGGGAAAAAACGAACACGAATCCTATGGAAGATAAATATTCAACCTATTTATTGGATAATGAATAACGAAGATGATATTAAGAGATTAATTTTAGAGATCTAGATAATTCATCAGGTGATCATAACGATCCAATAATTCATCTTGATCCGTGCCATCATTGAAAGTCGCCTTGACTTCGTAATCAAATCGCCATAGTGAAGCAATAACCGAAGAAATATTGTTTTTGTTCAATTTAATCGTCATCTCGATTTTGTTGCTGTCGGGAATAGCTCTGCTTGAGGCGTTGACGATTTTAGTGTTTTCAGATTCAATAATATGCGCTAAATGCGTGAAGGATTGATCTCGCGCATCCAATTCCAGTACGATGATAGCACCATTCTCCGCATTATCCAGCGTGCTGTTTAACGATTTTAAAATATCGTTATTGGTAATCACTCCAATATACTGCATCTGCTTATTTAAAACAGGTAGGATATCTGTTTTGTAAATGGAAATGATTTGCAAAGCATCATACACATGCTGATAATCAAAGATGTAGATTAATGGACTTAGTAATTTAATGTCTTTTAAAGTCAATTGGTCATCTGAAATCTGAATCAATTGTTCTTCTGTAATTAAGCCCTTGTATTCTTTTTCATCAACAATAGGAAGTTGGTGGAAATGCAATTCGTTAATCTTGTCAAGCGTGTATGCGACGGTATCAGAAGATTTAACTTCAGCATAAAAGTCTGATATGATGTCTCCGATATACATGTTTCGTTTGCTAATATACTATTAAACAATTAAAAATTGATATGGTTTAATTTGAGAGCTTAATATATCTATGACTAAGTTAATAATAATCAATTAATAACTGAAAAACTTTAAAAACGGATGGGATTATTTCCTAATTTCTTAAAGATTTTTACTTATTTTTACAAAAATATAGGGTTTAGAAAATTGTGTATTTAGAATATTTATGGATTCAAACGAGCAAGAGAAATTCATTCACGTAAGGGAAGTTATACACAAGAAAAGTCCGAAATTAGCAAAATGGATACCGAAACCTGTTATAAACTATCTTAAGAAAATCATTCATGAAGATGATATAAACTACATCATGGTCAAGTATCGTGACCTGTTTGGTTTGGATTTTGTTGAAGCTTTGTTAAAGGAATTAAATGTTGAGGTCAAATTGGTTGGCGGAGAAAATATTCCTTTAGAAGATAGCGTGATTTTTGCATCTAACCATCCATTGGGAGGTTTAGATAGCGTCGCGCTAATGGAAGCGATCGGACGTTACCGAAAAGATGTTAAATTTTTGGTGAATGATATTCTGATGAACATTCGGAATTTAGAACCTTTATTCGTTCCTGTAAACAAAGTTGGTGGTCAAAGCAAAGATATAATCGCGGCCATAGATCGGGCTTATGCATCGGATCAGGCGCTTTTAGTTTTTCCGGCTGGATTAGTTTCAAGGAAAATAAATGGAAAAGTACAAGATTTAGAATGGAAGAAAAGTTTCATTTCTAAATCCAAAAAATATAAAAAAGACATTATTCCTGTGTATATTGATGGCAAGAATTCTAATTTTTTTTACAACTTAGCAAAATTAAGACAGAGCGTGGGTATCAAAGCGAATATAGAAATGCTGTATTTGCCTGACGAAATGTTCGCTCAAAGGAATCATTGCGTAACCATTCATATTGGGGAGCGGATTCCTTACACGCATTTTGATAAGCGTAAAACGGAGCTCGAATGGGCGGCAGAGGTTAGAGAAACGGTTTATGACATGGCATTGGAAAAAAAATAATATATGCAAGAAATTATCGATCCAGTAGATAGAAATTTAATAAAAGCTGAGCTTACCAAGGATTCTTTTATCCGTTATACCAATAACGGAAATAATGAAGTCTACTTGATAAACTACCATGCAGCACCAAATATTATGCGTGAGATTGGGAGACTGCGTGAATTGACTTTTAGACATGCGGGGGGTGGAACAGGATTATCTCTTGACATCGATGAAAATGATACATGTACACACAATTACGACCAATTAATTGCGTGGAATCCCGAAGAGCAAGAAATCATTGCAGGTTACCGTGTAATCAAATGTGAAAATGCACTTGAAGAAGACGGTCATTTCCAGTTATCGACAGCACATTATTTTAATTTTTCAGAAAAATTCATCAAGGATTACCTTCCGTATACATTGGAATTGGGACGTTCTTGGGTACAGCCTAGATTCCAGCCCGCGATCGATAATCGCAAAGGTCTGTTTTCTTTGGATAATCTATGGGATGGCTTAGGTGCATTGGTGGTTATCAATCCTGAAATAAAATATTTATTTGGGAAAGTGACGATGTATCCTCATTATAACGAAGAAGCTCGTGATTTGCTTATCTATTTTATGGAATCCTATTTCCCAGACCGAGAAGATTTAGTTGTGCCTTTTGACCATCTGAAAATCGGTTACAAAACGGATATTTCTAAAATTGAAGGGATTTTTGAAGGCTTGTCTTACAAAGAAGGCTATAAAATATTGAATCACCGCGTGCGCGAACTGGGAGAAAATATCCCTCCTTTAATCAATACGTATATGAATCTTTCGCCTTCGATGAAAACGTTTGGAACATCACGAAACAATGAGTTCGGTGAAGTGGAAGAAACTGGAATTTTATTGATTTTGGATGATATTTATCCAGCTAAGAAAGAAAGACACATGAATACATTCGAACGAGATAAAGAGTTCGGAAGTCGAAAAAAAGGATAATAGCAAAAAAGGAGGTTAAACAAAACCTCCTTTTTTTATGCCGACTGATGAAGCATTTCGATGTGCGGAATATTATCTTCCAAATATTCATCGCTCACTTTCAAAAAGCCCAGCTCTTCGTAAAATTTTTGTAAATGTGCTTGTGCGCTAATGCGAATACCGCGATTTGGATAAGTTTTCAGAACCTGTTCAATCGAACGAACCATCAATTCTTTGCCTAATCCAAATTTTCTGAAGTCTTTATGAACAACAACGCGCCCAATGGAACTTTCGGAGTAGGATATTCCGGGGTGCACGAGTCGAGCGTATGCGATAATCTGTTCGCCTGATTGCGCAAAAATATGCGCTGATTTAAAATCTTTGTTGTCACATTCAGGGTACAAGCAATCTTGTTCCAACATAAAGACATCAATCCGAAGCTGTAGAATTTTATACAATTCTGTAGCCGACAATTCTTGAAATTCTTTAATGGCCCAGCTGTAATCCATCTTATTGCAAAAGCGATTTGACGACTTCAGAAATCGTTTTTCCATCCGCTTTTCCAGCTAATTGCTGATTGGCAGCGCCCATTACTTTTCCCATATCTTTAACAGAAGTCGCTCCACTTTGAGAAATGATTTCTTGGATGATTTTTTCAATTTCAGAACGGTCTAACTGTTTTGGAAGAAATTCCTCAATCACATTCAATTCTTCAATTTCGATTTGGTATAAATCATCGCGATTCTGAGTCTTGTAAATTTCCGCAGATTCTTTGCGCTGTTTTGCTAATTTTTGTAAAACTTTGATTTCGGTTTCTTCATTCAACTCTTCTGAATGGCCTTTCTCGGTTTTAGCTAAAAGTATGCTTGATTTAATGGCACGCAAACCGCGAAGCCTAACGCTATCTTTGGCAATCATTGCGCTTTTAATCTCTTGATTGATTTTAATTTCTAACGACATAATATTGTTATTTTATTTTCTTTGAACGATTGAGCCACTTGCTTGTGCAGTTGGCATCACTAATAAATCATTGATATTCACATGCGCTGGCCTTGACAAAACAAATGATATAATCTCTGCAATATCCAACGGTGTCAAAGCGGATAGACCGTCATAAACTGCTTTCGCACGTTCTTTGTCTCCATGGAAACGTACTTCTGAAAATTCAGTTTCCACCATTCCCGGATTGATTGCCGTTACTTTTATTCCATCTTTTAACAAATCGATTCGCATGGCTTTATTCAGCGCATCGACCGCATGTTTTGTGGCACAATATACATTCCCGTTTGCATATACTTCCTTTCCGGCGATAGAACCGATGTTGATGATATGCCCATTGTTGCTTTTTTGTATAAATGGAATTACAGCTTTGCTGACATACAGCAATCCTTTGATGTTGGTGTCAATCATGCGGTCCCAATCTCCCAAATCTCCATTTTGGATTGGGTCCAAACCTTGACTCAAACCAGCATTGTTAATCAGCACATCGATTTTTTTCCATTCTTCGGGTAGAGAAGCGATGGATTCTTTAACCTCATCTGAATTTTTTACATCCAATTGGAATACATGGATTTGTAAAGAAGGATTGATTGTCAATAATTCATCTTGCAAAAGAATTAATTTCTCTATTCTTCTTGCGCAAAGCAATAATCTATATTTCCCTTCCTGAGCGAATAATTTGGCACAAGATGCGCCGATTCCTGAGCTCGCTCCTGTAATGAATACTGTTCTAACTTCTTGCATATGTTTTATTGGAAAATCAAACTAAACTGAATGTTTCTGACAAAAGCTTTGTCCAATTTTTCCATAAATTGATTGTCGGTATTTAAAGCATGGTTTTTGTCCAAAACATTGCCAAAACTTTGAGAAAATTTTATTTCAGGAGAAACTTTAAAATAGGTGAAGAAAATTTCTACGCCAACTCCAGCTTCCCATGATAAATATCCAGGCTTGATAAGTAAAGGATTTGCTTGTTCTGGTTCCAGAGCAATTTCATTGTATTCTTGTGATAATCCAACGAATCGTGTGTACTTCGTACCGCCGGTTAAATAAGCTCTGTAGCGATTGAATTTGTTCTTTAACACTTTCTCGTCAGAACGTAATTTTAATGACAATGGAAATTCAAAGGAATTAAAATTTGAACCGTCTCTGGATTCTGTGGTATGGCGCATGCGTTTATCAATAAAGCCAATTTCTGGGTCAACACCCGTAAATGTGATGCTTGAATTGTTGATAAAAACAAAGTTAGGGCTGAATGTAGAATATAAATTATCTGTAATTCGAACATCTATAGGCAACCCGACGGACATTCCATGGGATGCTTGAGAACGAATCGATTGTAAATTTGGTAACGTATTGTTGTTGGTTGGCCCGTAATCAATGCCAGTCGTCGACCAATTCTCATTTAAATTAAGAATATACCTCGCATTGACATAAGAATACTGTATTCCGATTCTGAGCACGGCATCTTCATCATATGCACCAGAAAATGGAAAAGAGATTCTTTGTGCCAGCAACGTTTCTGACGAAGTTATTCCAAACAAAAAAAGAATTAAAATGACAATTTTTCTCATTTAACAGCTTCATAAATGGTGCAAATACCAAAAGTCTGAGGTCTTACTTTTGTCGATTTAAAACCCGCATTTTTCATGATTTGTGCAAAGTTGTCTCCATCTGGAAAATTAGCAACAGATTCCGGAAGGTATTCGTACGCACTTGAATCTTTGGAAAACAGTTTTCCTATCGTAGGAGTGACCGCATGAAAATAGAAATTATACAGTTGTTTTATCGGAAATCCTTTAGGATTTGAGAACTCCAAAATAATTGCTCTCCCTCCCGGTTTCAATACTCGGCAGATATCTGAAATTCCTTTTTCTAAATTTTCGAAATTGCGCACACCAAATGCAACGGTAACAGCATCGAACGTATTGTCGTCAAAGTTTAACTGTTCTGAATCGCCCAAATGAACTTCAAATTGTTCTTGCAAGCCTTGTTTCGCGATTTTTTCTTTTGCCACATCCAGCATTCCCTGAGAAATATCTACGCCGATTATTTTTTTCGGATTTAAGATTTTTATCGATTCCAAGGCAAAGTCGCCTGTTCCTGTAGCCACATCCAGCATGAGCTGTGGTTGGCTTGATTTTAACGAACGGATTGCTTTTTTTCGCCAAATAATATCAATTCCTAAGGATAAAAAATGGTTCAGGAAATCGTAAGTTTTCGATATATTATTGAACATATCAGCAACTTGCTCTTTCTTAGCTCCTTCTTGTCCTTTATATGGTTTTACAGTAGTTGTATCATTAGACGTCATACGACAAAGATACAATAAAGATGGAATAATTTGAAAGCACCAAGCTTTCAAAAATAAATAACATAGACTCTTGAAAACTAGCTGAATACTTGAATCTTGATTTTAAGAAAAATAGCATTTTTGATAAAATAAACTACAGATGGTCTAGAGTTATGCACATCAGTTATACTTTTTAACATCGTTTTAAAGCATTGTTGTTGAATGTGTTGAAAACTTGGCTAACATTCGGGGTAACAAAAGTGTGGATAACTCGTTTATAAAGAGGCGGAGAAATGATGAACAATTATTAATTCACATTTGGTGTTTAAAACTTGTAAATTAAAGTGCTGTAAATTTTCCTACATTTGTTATCCCCTTCAAATTTTACTCAAAATTTAAGTGCTAAAACATTACAAGAATTAATAATAAAAAATGTCTGTAGAAAACGAATTTTCCAATAACAATCCTGGTCAACCGGGACGAGCTAATTTCAATAAGAAGCGTACGAGTTTGAATAATCTTGTCAGCGGATTAGGGAAATTGCCTCCTCAAGCGCTCGATTTAGAAGAAGCGGTTTTGGGAGCCTTGATGTTGGAGAAAAATGCGTTAAGTGAGGTCATCGATATTCTGAAACCAGAATCGTTTTACAAAGAATCTCACCAAAAAATCTTTCAGGCTATCTATAATTTATTTCAAAAAACGTCGCCTATCGATTTATTGACCGTAACTGCAGAGTTGCGCCAAATGGGCTCGTTGGAAATCGTAGGTGGTGCTTATTACATAACGCAGCTGACAGACCGTGTGGTTTCGGCAGCAAATATCGAGTACCATGCACGTATTATTTCACAAAAATATATTCAGCGCGAGCTAATTAAGGTTTCTTCTGAAATTATCAATTCGTCTTACGACGAAACCTCTGATATTTTCGATTTGTTAGACCACGCAGAAAAAAGTTTATTTGACATCGCTCAAAATAATTTACGCAGAGATTCCAGAAAAATGGATGACATCATGCGTGAAGCAATCAATAACTTGGAATTGCTTCGAGACAAAACCGATGGTTTGACAGGAATTCCTTCTGGCATGTCGGCTTTAGACCGAATGACTTCTGGTTGGCAACCTTCGGATTTAGTAATTATCGCTGCGCGTCCAGCAATGGGAAAAACGGCGTTTGTACTTTCCGTTGCCCGAAACGCTGCAGTGGATCACAATAAGCCGGTTGTCGTTTTCTCGTTGGAGATGTCTTCGGTTCAGTTGGTGAATCGTTTGATTGCAGGGGAAACAGAAATCGAACAAGAAAAATTAAAAAAAGGAAATCTGGCAGATTACGAATGGCAACAATTGCATTCGCGCATCGGCCGTTTGACCGAAGCGCCTTTGATTATCGATGATACGCCAGCATTAAACGTGTTTGAATTTAGAGCAAAATGTAGAAGACTAAAAGCTCAGTATGATATTCAGATGGTCATCGTCGATTATTTGCAATTGATGCACGGTAAAGCCGAAGGTAAAGGTGGAGCTGGAAATCGTGAGCAGGAGATTGGTAGTATTTCCAGGGCTTTGAAATCTGTAGCAAAGGAGTTGAATATCCCTGTAATCGCTTTATCTCAATTAAGCCGTGCGGTGGAATCGCGTCCAGGAAATAGCAAGCGTCCGATGTTATCCGATTTACGTGAGTCGGGTTCAATCGAGCAGGATGCGGATATGGTGTTGTTCTTGTATCGTCCTGAATATTACGGAATTTTGGAAGATGAGGCGGGAGTATCAACGGCTGGAATCGGCGAGGTAATTATTGCGAAGCACAGAAATGGAGAGACCGGAATTGTGCCTTTGCGTTTTGTCGGTAAATATGTGAAGTTCGTAGATTTGGAAGATGATTTCTCTGGAATGGATTCTGGCGGAGGCAATTTTATGGATTTCAAACCAAACGATAATTCCAATCTAAAACCTTCGGAGAATTTTGAAGATTTCAACGGAGGCGGTATCACTCGTTCATCAAGAATGAACGATATGCCAGACGATTCGCCATTTTAGTTCCTGACTGAAGTAGGTTTTTCTTTCTTGTAGCTTTTTTTAAAAGTACTTTCGTGTGATTGGGTATTCATAATCAGTGATTTAGAAAGTTTTCTTTATGATTATGAATAACGCATCCTCAAGCCATGTTTATTTTAAGGATAGACAATTTTTTCTTATTTTTACACTCTCATATTTTTAAAAACTAAAACTAATTTTAGGAGATAATTTGGATTATTTAGCAGGATTAAATCCGTCACAGCGAGGAGCGGTCGAGCAAACCAAAGGCCCTGTGATGATAGTTGCTGGTGCGGGCTCAGGAAAAACACGCGTAATTACCTATCGAGTAGCGCATTTGGTCAATCAAGGTGTCGACCCTTTCAATATTTTGGTACTGACGTTTACGAACAAGGCAGCGAAAGAAATGCGCGAGCGGATTAAGTCTGTCGTTGGCGCGGAAGCAAAAAATATTTGGATGGGAACATTTCACTCTGTTTTCGCTCGTATCTTAAGAGTCGAAGCGGAGCTGTTGGGCTATCCTAAAAATTTCACCATTTATGACACTGATGATAGCAAAAGTTTATTGCGCGCAATCATCAAAGAGATGAACTTGAATGACAAGCTTTATAACGTCAATCATGTTTACGGCAGGATTTCCTCCGCAAAAAATAATTTAATTTCTCCACAGGAATACAATAAAAACGAAGCTATTCTGGCTGAAGACCATTCCAATGGACGCGGACAGTTAGGGCAGTTGTACATGACGTATGCACAGCGCTGTTACCGTGCCGGCGCTATGGATTTTGATGATTTGTTGTTCAAAACCAATGTATTGCTGAATAAATATCCGGAAGTACTGCATAAATACCAACATCAGTTTCGCTACTTGATGGTGGATGAGTATCAGGATACCAACTTTTCTCAATACCTGATTGTGAAGCGTTTGGCTGCGGTCAATGAAAATATTTGCGTGGTAGGCGATGATGCGCAAAGTATTTATGCGTTTCGCGGAGCGAATATTCAAAACATCCTGAATTTTCAGAAAGATTATCCAGATGTTAAAGTTTTTAAGTTAGAACAAAACTACCGTTCGACAAAAATGATTGTCGATGCGGCCAATAGCATTATTGCAAACAACAAGAATCAGCTTGAGAAAAACGTCTTTTCGGACAACGAAGAAGGTGAAAAAATAAAAGTCAGCCGTGCGTTTTCGGATAATGAAGAAGGAAAAATTATTGCGGAAGCCATTGCTCAGGAGAAATCCCTGAAAGGATTGTATTTTAAAGACTTTGCTATTCTTTACCGTACGAATGCACAATCCCGTTCAATGGAGGAAGCGCTACGGAAAATTGGTATTCCTTATAAAATTTATGGAGGAACCTCATTCTACCAACGGAAAGAAATTAAAGATTTAATCGCTTATTTCAGATTAACATTCAATCCGAATGACGAAGAAGCCTTAAAACGTGTCATCAATTACCCTAGAAGAGGAATCGGCGATACGACGGTCGAACGGATTATTGTGGCAGCTGACCAGCATCAAACGCGTTTGTGGAACATTGTCGAAAATGCAGGTATGTATTTAGATGGTCGAAGCTCAAGTTCAGTTGGTAATTTTGGATTAATGATTCAGAGTTTTCAGGCGATTGCTAAGACAAATACGGCATTCGATACGGCGATGCACATTGCGCAGCACACAGGAATTCTAAAAGATTTATACGAAGACAAATCGGTTGAAGGATTGAGCCGCTATGAGAATATTCAAGAATTGCTGAACGGAATAAAAGAATTTTCCGAACGTGAGGATATTGAAGAAAAGGGCTTAGACGTCTTCATGCAAGATATTGCCTTGTTAACCAATGATGATAACGATAAAAATCCAAATGCTGATACGGTGTCATTGATGACAATCCATTCATCTAAAGGATTGGAATTTCCGGTCGTTTTTGTTGTCGGATTGGAAGAAAATTTATTTCCTTCACAATTGTCCTTGAATTCAAGAACGGAATTGGAAGAGGAGCGTCGTTTATTTTATGTCGCAGTTACGCGTGCGGAAAAAAAATTGTATCTTTCCTACGCAACTTCTCGTTATCGTTTTGGGTCTTTAAATAATTGTGAACCCAGCCGTTTTTTAGATGAGTTAAATCCTGCGTGCTTGGAACTTGATTTCAGACCGAAGGAAATGAAAAGCGAAAATAATTCGGCATTCAATTCAGAACGTGTCGCTTGGCAACAAGCAGATACCTTTACGAAGCCAAAGCCAAAAGTTGTTAAAACAACAAGCATTCTGCCCAAAGCCCATGTGCCTTCGGAAGGTTTCAAGCCTTCTGATACTTCAGTTCTCGAAGTTGGTATGGAAGTTGAGCATGAACGTTTTGGATTTGGTAAAGTAATCAACCTAGAAGGCAATAAACCGGATATAAAAGCAACTATTTTCTTCAAAGAGTTGGGACAGAAACAATTGTTGCTTAAATTTGCAAAACTTAGAGTAGTATAATTTTACATTTAATAAAAATATAACGCTGATTCATACGTTTAGTAGGTACAGCGTTTCATCACACATATGACATTCGATTATAATAGTACAAGACCACAGCTGATTCTGGCTGAATATGGTAGAAATGTTCAGAATATGGTAGACCATATCTGTACGTTGCCAACAAAAGAGGAACGTAATAGACTTGCTCAGGTTGTTATTGATATGATGGGTGTTTTAAACCCGCATTTACGTGACGTATCTGATTTTAAGCATAAATTATGGGACCATTTACACATTATTTCCGATTTCAAGATTGATGTAGATTCTCCGTACCCAATCCAAAGCAGAGAAAACATCCGTCAGAAACCGGAACAGATGAAATATCCGCAACATACTATTCGCTATAAGCATTATGGGCACACGGTTGAAGAAATGATTGCGAAAGCAAAATCAATTCCTGATGAAGAAGTTCGTCAGCGAATGACACTTTCCATAGCGAATTTCATGAAGCTGGCTTACATGACTTGGAATAAAGATTCTGTAGCTGATGATTTGATTATCGAAGATTTGGCACAATTATCTAACGGCGAATTGAAACTTCCAGAAGGAACTGTCTTGACAAAAGTGGATTTGAAAGTTCAAACTCCAGGAAATAGAATTAAACAAAACACGACTTCGTCGAATTCGGGTTCTAATTTCAAAAACAACAACAATAACAACAACTCGAATAACAATAATTATAAAAAGCAAGGTCACAGCGGTGGCGGCGGTGGCGGTCAGAAGAAAAGTTTTTCTGGAGGCAAGAAGCCTTACACCAACAATAATTATAAGAAATAACACATTCGTGTTTGAATTTTTTTCAAAGCAATTGATAGACATCTGGATTTCAATTGCTTTTTTATTTAAAATCAAGATAGTATAGAACACACATTTATGGATGCATTTGAAATAAGAGGGGGAAAAGCATTAAAAGGAGAAATTATTCCTCAGGGTGCAAAAAATGAAGCTTTACAGATTTTGTCAGCTGTATTGCTAACCGAAGAGAAAATTACAATCAGCAATATTCCTGATATTAAAGACGTCAATAAATTAATTGATTTATTGGCTGCGTTGGGAGTTGATGTGCAACGAATCAACAAAGACACGTATGAATTCGAAGCAAAAAATATAAATATCGATTATTTCCAATCCGAAGAATTTAAGAAAAAGGGCGGAGGTTTGAGAGGCTCGATTATGATTGTTGGTCCTTTGTTAGCTCGTTTTGGTAAAGCGGCAATTCCGAAACCAGGAGGTGATAAAATTGGACGCAGACGTTTGGATACGCACTTTTTAGGATTCGAAAAGCTGGGTGCTAAATTTGTCTACGACGCGGAAAATAATTTCTTCAACGTCGATGCTACGGAATTAAAAGGTACTTACATTTTATTAGATGAAGCATCAGTAACTGGAACTGCAAACATCGTTATGGCTGCAGTTTTGGCTAAAGGAGTGACGAAATTATACAATGCAGCCTGTGAACCATATTTGCAGCAGCTCTGCAAAATGTTGAATAGAATGGGTGCAAAAATCGAAGGCATCGGTTCTAATTTGTTGACAATTGAAGGTGTCGAAAAATTGGGAGGAACGACGCATCGCATGCTTCCTGATATGATTGAAATCGGTTCTTTCATTGGCCTTGCGGCAATTACGGGTTCTGAAATCACGATTAAAGACGTTTGTTTTAATGAATTGGGAATTATTCCGACCATATTTTCACGTTTGGGAATCAAATTTGAATTAAGAGGCGATGATATTTTTATCCCTGCTCAAGATTCATATGAAATTGAAACATTTATTGACGGTTCGATTTTGACGGTTTCAGATGCGCCATGGCCAGGATTTACGCCAGATTTATTGAGTATTGTTTTAGTAACTGCGATTCAGGCAAAAGGAAATGTGCTGATTCATCAAAAGATGTTCGAAAGCCGTTTGTTCTTTGTTGACAAGCTGATTGATATGGGCGCCCAGATTATTTTATGTGACCCGCACCGTGCGACTGTTATCGGTTTGAATAAGCAAAATAAATTAAGAGGTATTCAAATGACTTCGCCGGATATCCGTGCAGGAGTTTCCTTATTGATTGCCGCACTGTCTGCTCAGGGAAAATCGACGATTTACAACATTGAGCAAATCGAAAGAGGCTATCAGGATATCGAGGAACGATTAAAAGCCTTAGGCGCTGATATTCGGAGAGTTGAAGCTGAGCCGTCGGGTCATTAGATTAATTCTACTGAATTTGTAGATTTAATATCAAATTTTTTACCTTAGCTTAGTTTTTTAAAAAAGAATAGTACTTTTGTTAAAATATAAGTTTAAACATATAATTTAGAAACATGAACAAATTAATTTTATTATCTGCTGCAGCTGCTTTAGTATTAGCTTCTTGTGCAGGAAACCCTGAGGGAAAAAAGGCTGAAACAAAAGATTCAGTTGAAACAGTAAATGATTTAGTAGGAAATAGCTTTGCTGTTGATACTACTCAATCTACAGTTGTTTGGACTGGAACAAAGGTTACTGGTGCGCATACTGGTACTGTTAAAGTTAAATCGGGATCGCTAACTGTTGACAACGGTGCTTTGACTGGCGGAAATTTTGTATTGGATTTAAATACAATCAGTTCCACTGACTTGCAAGGAGAATACAAAGATAAATTGGATGGACATTTGAAAGCTGAAGACTTCTTTGATGTTGCAAAATTTCCAGAAGCTTCTTTCGCGATTACCACTGTTAAAGCTGGCGCAACAGCAAGTGATGTTGTTATCTCTGGTAATTTAACGATTAAAGGTATTTCTAAAAACGTTACTTTCGACGCTAAATTAACTGAAGTTACAGAAACAACTGTTAAAGCTTCTGCTGATTTCAACATTGCTCGCGAAGACTGGGGAGTTAACTATACAGGTAAAGAAGATGATTTAATTTCTAAAGAAATTAATTTCAAAATCAATTTGGTAGCTACTAAATAAGCGCCAAAATTGTATTATATAAAAAATGCCATTGAAATTTTCAATGGCATTTTTTATGTTTGAGGATTCGGGATTAAAACTTGTACGTTACTCCAGCTCCTAGAATCTGTTTAACCTGAATGCCTGGGCCGATTCGGTCGTCTTTCTTTGTCAGCATGGTATTGTCATCATAAATCAATTGAACACCTGCATTTACCGTAATAAAACGGTTAACAGTCATAAATAAATTTGCGGTATAATCAACATCGATATTCTGAGGATCTTCCAAGTAATTTGAATATAATTTCAGGATGTTTTCGAATGCGATGTTCTCCATGATGTTTACTTTGTAATACGCATCTAAAGAAGCACCAAACTCAAACCTTGATTTTTTACCTGGGTCAACTCCAAATTGTCCTGCATCAGCTAGCACTTGATCATTGACGAAAATCATTCTAGCGGCAGCAGGAGAAAGGTTCACCTTAAAATTGTCCGATTCTTTGAATGCAAAACCTGGACCGAAGCTTAAATAAGCCGGAGCAAAAGCAGCAGAAATAAATTTGCGTTCGTCGCCCGAATAATCATATCCGTTTGCAAATTGCGTGTTGAAGTTCATGAAAAATGTATAAAACCATTTTTCAGAAGCCTCGTAACCCAACAAACTGTTGATCATGAAACGGTCGTCGTTTTTACGCCAATCCGTTTCTTTTTGAAAAGTCTGCCCATAAGCAGCGATTACTTTATTGTCCCAGTTCCATTTGCCATTTTTATAATTGAAATCATAATTCAACGACAAGTTTGCCGCGAATGCATTGACACCTCCAGAGGCCCAGTTGGTAAATGAACTTTGATTCAACAATAAGGTGTTCTCGCCTTTAATTGTCCATAGTTTCGTAGTATCTTCTTGTGCTGCAGCAATAAATGCTGTAAACAAAATACCCAAAGTGAAAATTAATTTTAATAAACGCATATTATTTTTTGTTTTTTAATTTGGTGCGAAAATAATAATTATAACAACTTTATTACTCAGAAATATAAACTTTGTAGATTTATTGTGACATATCCTAATTTTTTACAATTTTGGCGAATGAAAATAACCTTGATTTGTATCGGTAAGACAGATGATAAATACATTGAAACAGGAATAGAAAAATATGTAAATCGTTTGAAACATTACACAAACTTTTCGTTACAAATTATTCCCGATCTTAAGAATGTAAAAAACCTGACCCAAGAACTTCAAAAAGAAAAAGAATCTCAATTGATTTTCAAACATATTTCTAATTTAGATTTGGTTATTTTGTTGGATGAGAAGGGAAAAGAGTATCGCTCTGTAGAATTCGCGAAATTTATTGAAGCTAAGCAAATTGCTAGTACACAATCAATTGTATTTGTGGTTGGCGGTCCGTATGGATTTCATCAAAGCCTTTATACGCGTGCGAATCAGTTGATTTCCTTATCAAAAATGACGTTTTCTCATCAAATGATCCGTTTGTTTTTTATCGAGCAAGTGTATCGGGCTTACAGCATTTTAAAAGGAGAGCCCTATCATCATGAATAAATTTTATGTAAATTAGTATGAAATATCATCATTAGAATAAGGAGGAATTACAATGGATGTAAATAAATATAAACGCGACTACAAGTACAAGAGTGCTGAAGGCGCTAACGAAGGTGTTAATAAATGGATTATTATTATAGGCGGTGTAGCCGTAGCTTTATTGGCTTACTTTCTTAAATAATAAGGCTTTATTGAAAATTCAAAATTTCCCTCGAAAGGTTTTCGGGGGATTTTTAGTTTAGGGATTTTAGGTAATGTTCCCAAGCAATCTGATCGGTTTTAAATGTCAGGTCATCAGTTTTTAAATCCCTAACCGGCACAAGACGAAAGGCTTGTTGCTTTCCATCAAGGGCTTCTCCTTCAAAATCAAACGGTAATTTCTTAATGTTTAAGTGCATGTCGCTTTTAGCCTTTACTTCGTAATAAACTGAAATAATCTGGCTCTCATTAAAGCTTGATTTTTCGTAGAAATCGGTCGTATAAAGGTGTTTTACAACATCAACATCGAAATTACATTCTTCCATGTATTCTCTTTTTAATGCCTCGATTAGCCCTTCTCCATATTCCAGCCCGCCTCCAGGAAATTTAGTGAATGATGCGCTTTCCGCTTTTTCATCACTGATCAATACTTCTTGATTCGCATCAACCAAAATCCCGTACACCCTAACATTAAATAAAAACATCTAAACCTTTTTCTATTTCTTTTTTAAAAATTATAAACTAACAAAACCATTCTCAATTTCCAGTTCATTCACGCCAAAGAAAGAATAATGTTTCGGCAACATCCATGCAATCGCTTTCATTACGTCTTCATAATCTTTTTGCGAAGCAAATTGAGCTGGAGAAATGTTAAAAACCAAATCTTGGCTTACAGTCGCTTCGTCGGTATAATTTCGTGCAATCAGCATGACTTTCGTATTTTTGACGCCGGCATACACAAAATACTCACGTAAAGATTCTCTTGTAAACGATGGAAGTATAGCTTCTGACGGAGCTCCAACTAAAATATCTTCATCTTTGCCGATGGCAATATTGGAATCCGACTTTGAAAATACGGAGTTGTCTGTGTAAAATTCTTGATTCAAATAGTAATTTAAAATATCACCTGACGAAAGCACCCAGTCTGGGCGTTCGTGGTGCGAATTGATGATAACACCGAACGTTTTTTCAAGCAATAAGGGTAATTCATTTTTGATGACGAATGCCTTAAAATTTTCGTTTGGAGAAACAGTTTTCAAATGCATGTATGGAAACCCATCGGCAAGAATAGTGACTTCACTATCAGCTAATTGCAAGTTTGATTCACCGAGATTGTCCAAAAATTCCGAAATCCAATTTTCATCTCGCGCTGAAAAGTCGGTTTCCATCAGCGTATTCAAACGGATTGTTTTTTCTAAGTCGCCAAAATTTGTCAGAGGGTTATTGTTGTTTCCAAATAAATGAATTGTACTCATAGCTTGATTTGTGTGCGGGTTAAAAGTAATTAATAAATGCTGGAAACGTAAATTTAGTTTACAATTAATCAGTTAAACAGCATTAAATTTTGTGAAATGCATCTGTTTTAAAATTTATTTTTTAGTAGTTTTGTTAAAACCGCATATTAATGATGTCAAACACACAAACAATACATACGGTAGATTTAAATAACTCAAAGTTAAGTTTTGATGATTTCCGTCAACTGATTCTTAGCGATTATTCACTAGCAGTTAAAAGCCGCGTTGTTAGTCTCTTAGGTAGAAAGGAAGTCTTGACCGGGAAAGCTAAATTCGGCATTTTTGGTGACGGAAAGGAACTAGCTCAAATTGCCGTTTCAAAGGTTTTTCAAGATGGAGATTGGCGCTCTGGTTATTACAGAGATCAGACTTTCGCATTTGCTACCGGAATTACTTCGATATATCATTTTTTCTCTCAACTATATGCCAATCCTGATTTAGAAGCAGAGCCTTCTTCGGGAGGAAGGCAAATGAATTGCCATTTTTCAACTCAATTGTTGGATGAGCATGGGAATTGGTTAGACCAGACAAAGCAAAAAAATTCAGCTTCAGACATTTCTACGACCGGAGGTCAAATGGCGCGTATTTTGGGCTTAGGTTTGGCTTCAAAGATGTATCGCGAAAATAGAAACCTAGATTATCTGAAATATTTTTCGGACAATGGAAATGAAGTGATTTTCTGTTCTATTGGAAATGCATCGACTTCTGAAGGTGTTTTCTGGGAAACGATTAATGCCGTGGGCGTAAAGCAAATTCCGGTTGTTGTCTCGATTTGGGATGATGGCTATGGGATTTCAGTGCCCAATGAAATTCAGACAACCAAAGGAGATATTTCTGAGGTGTTAAGAGGATTTCAGCGAGATGAAAAAGGAGCAGGCTTCGAAATATTTAAAGTTAAAGGTTGGGATTATCCAGCTTTATGTGAAACGTACGAAAAGGCCGCTAAATTCGCCCGCGAAAACCACCAACCTTGTATTGTTCACGTCGTTGAAATGACTCAACCTCAGGGACATTCTTCTTCTGGTTCGCATGAACGGTATAAATCAGATGAACGTCTGGCTTGGGAAGTTGAATTCGACTGTAACCTGAAAATGCGCAGTTGGATTTTAGAAGCTGGAATAGCTTCTGAAGAAGATTTGCAACTCATTGAAAATGAAGCCAAAGATTTCGTCCGGAAGGAACAAAAGCGCGCGTGGACAGATTTGTACAAAACGATTCAGGTCGATCTTCAGGAAGCAATCGATTTGCTGACTACCATTAAACACGATGCGGTAGAAATTCCGCTTAAAACACTTCAGTCGTTAACTGAATTATCGCTGAAAGATGTGTACGTAAATGTTCGTCGTGTATTGAGAGATCTTCGTGCGGTCTCGATTGCTGGTAAACAGGAATTAATCGAATGGTACAAAGAAAAGCAAGAGCTAAATTACCAACGCTATAACGATTTGTTATTTAGCAATACTCAAAATTCACCATTATTAGTTGAGGAGCAAGCTCCAGCATATTCAGAAAATTCGATCACTGTCGATGGCAGAGAAGTACTGAATGCATGTTTCAAATATAATTTTGAAAAGGACGAGCGCATTGTCGCATTTGGCGAAGATGTCGGACGGATTGGTGATGTGAACCAAGGATTTGCTGGTCTTCAGGAAATTTTCGGAGAGCAACGGATTTTTGATACCGGTATCCGGGAGACAGCAATTATTGGTAAAGGTTTGGGTTTGGCGTTAAGAGGGCTTCGTCCCATCGCTGAAATCCAATACTTAGATTACCTGATTTATGCCTTGCCGGTTTTGAGCGATGATTTAGCTAGTTTGAGTTATCGGACAAAAGGGCGCCAGAAAGCTCCAGTAATCATTCGGACACGTGGACATCGTTTGGAAGGCATTTGGCATTCCGGGTCGCCAATGACGACTTTGCTGGGCAGTTTGCGCGGGATTCATATTTGTGTGCCGAGAAACATGACTCAAGCAGCCGGTATGTACAATACTTTGTTAAAATCGGATGAACCGGCTTTAGTGGTTGAATGCTTGAACGGATATCGTTTAAAAGAAAAAATGCCGGATAATGTAGGCGAGTTTACCGTTCCAATCGGCAAAGCAGAACTGCTTAAAGAAGGTTCGGATGTCACGGTTGTATCGTATGGTTCTACATTGCGTGTTGTTCAGGAAGCAACAATGGAACTAGAAAAATTGGGTATCTCGATTGAGATTATTGATGCACAATGCCTGCAGCCTTTTGACCGAGATCAAATCAGTAAACAATCTCTATCGAAAACAAATAAACTGTTAGTGGTTGACGAGGATTTCCCTGGTGGCGCTTCTTCATATCTGCTGCAGCAAATCGTTGAGGTTCAAAAAGGCTATTATGAATTGGATGGCCAGCCAAGAACATTGACGGCAAAAGCACATCGTCCTCCTTACGGTTCGGACGGAGATTATTTCACGAAGCCATCTGTCGATGATGTCGTTGAAATTGTCTATGAAATGATGAATGAAAGTAATACGAAGGATTTCCCTTCCTTATTTTAGCAGACTAAAATAAGGAAGCGGCTCCTATCATTGCAGCTTTTTCTTCATACTTTCCAAGTATTAAGCTGTATTTTTCGTTTAAGGAAGTGTTATATTGTAAGATTTTATCCCATGCTCTGGCAATGTTACCACCGATGATAAACTCTTTGCAATCATATTTCTCGCTAAAGAAATCTAAGAAATTTTCTAGGTGATGGCTGTATTCTGTCAATAGAACAACCACCGATTCATCTTCAGCATGATGTTGAATGATTTCTTTCAAGCCTTTCTCTTCGATTCCGGTTAATTCCTTGAATCTTCTAACAAACCATCGAGTTACCAAATGCTCTTCGAAAATGCTTCCGTTGTAAGGAGAATCCCATAAATCGGCATCGAACGCTTTTTGTCCTTGTTCCCAGACTGCGCTTCCCAATCCTGTTCCTAAAGTAATTCCAAGAATTTTATGGTGGCTGGTCAAGTCATTTGCAAAGACTTCTCCTTGTAAAAAGGCAGCAGCATCATTGATGTACAACAATTCGTACGCGCCATTCAGCTCAGTTAACAAACCTTCGGTTGTGCTAAGTTTATAAATGCTGTCGTATTTGCTTTGTCCGTTCATCAACGAAATGCCATTTTCGTAATCAAAAGGACCTGGCATGGCGATTCCAATGTGCTGGACTGGTTTGTCAAACTTTGACAAGGAATCAAGAATGGCATGAGTCCAAGACTGAAAAATCGTTTTAGCTGTTTCTCCCGAATTTACTAAAGAACGGGATAGGGTGTCTTCAAAGATTGTCCAGGTTCCGTGCTCTACAACAGAGCAGGTAATATGTGTACCTCCAATATCGCAGGCTAAAATGAATTGAGGATTATTATCTTGCATGTGTGTAACTTCTGTGTTTGAGCAAATGATCTGCTATCACCAACGCTGCCATTGCTTCCACAATGATCACAGCACGAGGAACTACACAGGGATCGTGTCTACCTTTCCCAGAAATAGTTGTTTCCTCACCTTCTAAATTTAAGGTGTTTTGGTCTCGCATAATTGTTGCTACAGGTTTAAAGGCAGTGCGGAATGTGATATCCATACCATTGGAAATTCCTCCTTGAATACCGCCCGAAAAATTGGTTTGTGTAGTGACTTTATCGGTTGAGTCTTTTATAAAAATATCATTGTGTTCTGAACCCTTCATTTTTGAACCTTCAAAACCTGATCCGTATTCAAAACCGTGTACAGCATTGATGCTCAACATGGCCTTGCCTAAATCTGCATGAAGTTTGTCGAAAACGGGTTCTCCCAATCCTACCGGAACATTCCGGATAACGGTTGAGATTCTTCCGCCAACAGTATCGCCATTTTTGCGAATGTCATCGATAAAAGAAATCATTTCATTTGCTGTCGCAGGATCTGCACAGCGAACGATATTTTCTTCGCGAAGCGCTAGTAAATCTGTTAAATCTGTTGGGTCGATGTTTGGAGATTCGATTGAACCCACACCGGAAACGTGCGCGAAGACTTCAATACCTTCTTGCTTTAAAAATAATTTTGCAATTGCACCAGCAGCTACGCGTGCTGCGGTTTCTCTTGCCGAAGAGCGTCCGCCACCTCGATAATCACGGATTCCATATTTGCTTTGATACGTGAAATCAGCATGTGAGGGCCTGAATTTATCCAAGATATGTGAATAGTCTTTCGAACGTTGGTCTTCGTTAGGAATAAACATCGCAATCGGAGTACCTGTTGATTTTCCTTCAAAAACACCAGAATGAATCTGAACGGTATCGCTTTCTTTCCTTTGGGTAGTTATTTTAGATTGACCCGGTTTACGTTTATCAAGTTCCGATTGGATAAAATTTTCGTCAATAGAAATATTCGATGGACAACCATCAATAATAACTCCAATCGCAGAACCATGTGATTCACCGAATGTAGTTATACGGAAAATATCGCCGAAAGAATTACCTGCCATAATTTAAATTTCTGTAAATATATTAAATAGGTCACAAACTTTGTGGTTTATGACCTATTAAAATGAATTATTGAGTTATTTTGAAACCCTGTTGTTCTAAATGTAACCAAAAATCTGGGTATGATTTTTCGACAACTTGTGGTTCTATAATTGTTAAATTCTTAAAGACTAGCGCTAAAGGAGCGAATGCCATCGCCATGCGATGGTCTTCATACGTCTTTATTTCTAATTTTTCAGGAACAAAAGTTTCTTCTGTTTTCAAATGGTAGATTTCTCCGTCGGCCAGTAATTTGGCTCCGAATTTTCCAATTTCATTTTGCAAAGCAAGAATACGGTCTGTTTCTTTAATCTTTAAAGTTTCTAAACCGGTGAAAGAAACATTTCTTTTTAATGCTGCTGCGATGACAACAACTGTTTGTGCCAAATCTGGACATTCCTTGAAATCGAATAATTTTTTATCCGAATCGGAGTCCGATTTCTCCAGCAGAATTCCATCGTTCGTAAATGTCGATTTGACACCAAAATGAGTCATGATTTCAACAATTGCTGAATCTCCCTGAAGACTGTTTTCTTTTAAGCCAGGCAAAAGGATACGGCCATTTTTCGAAAGTGCGACAACAGAATACCAATACGAAGCTGCGCTCCAATCTGGTTCAATGTAAATTTTCGTCGCCTGATGCGCTTGTGGCTGGATAATGATTGAATTGTTTTCCCAAGTATGTGCTATTCCAGAATCTTGCAGCAGTTGCAGGGTCATGTTCACATAAGGCCTTGATGTCAATTCACCTTCAATATCCAATCTCAACCCATCTTTTAATGCTGATGCGATTAAAAGCAACGAAGAAATGTACTGACTGCTCACATCGCCTTTGATTGTTGTTGAATTTGCTTTTTGCTTGAAACCTCCAGTAATCTGAATGGGAGGAAATCCCTCTTTTTCTTGATAGCTTATGGTCGTCCCTAGGTTTTTTAATGCATCCACTAAAATTCCGATAGGCCGTTGTTTCATGCGGTCAGTTCCGGTAAGAACAAATTTTCCCTCTACAAGATTTAGGTAAGACGTCAAAAAACGCATCGCGGTTCCAGCGGGGCCGATGTTGATGATTTTTTCTGATTCGCCAGCTTGATGAGCGATTTGTAGTGCATTCTGAAGAATGACTGTGTCATCGGCGTCTGATAGATTTTCAATAGAAACTTTTCCTTTGCTTAATGCTCGGATAATCAACGCACGGTTACTTTCAGATTTTGAACCTGTCAGTTGTACCGTGCCTGAAATTTCCTGAGTAGGGTGGGAAAGCGTAATGCTTGTATGATTCATTTATGCCTCCGCAACCGTATTGCTATTCATCACCTCATTTTGCTTACGAATGGATTCGTTGTGCAATAGTTCTAAATATTTCACCGTAAAATCTTCTCCTAGGTTCAATGCTTTTGCTAATTGAACGCGTTTTTGAACGATTTCGTCCCAACGATTTACTTGAAGGATTGTTACGTTGTTATCACGTTTGTACTCGCCGATTTTTTCTGCGATTTTCATACGGTCACCGATTTGTTTAATGATTTGGTCATCAATCTTATCGATTTGCGTACGCAATTCAGCTAATTTATCTTCGAACGCCGGGTTATCAGATTCTGGTTTACGGACAGAAATGTTGTTCAATAAATCCGCCAATGCTGATGGAGTTACTTGTTGTTTCGCATCCGTCCATGCTACGCTTGGGTCGATATGTGATTCGATAATCAAGCCTTGCATATCCATATCCATTGCTTTTTGTGTGATGTATGGAATCAATTCTCTATTTCCACAAATGTGGCTAGGGTCATTGATAATAGGCAAATCAGGTGCAATCGTTTTCAATTGAATTGCCAAATCCCACATCGGTTCATTGCGGAACGCTGTTTTCTCGTATGAAGAGAATCCTCTGTGAATCGCTCCGATTTTTTTGATGCCTGCGCCATTGATACGCTCTAATGCGCCAATCCATAATGATAAATCTGGATTCACCGGATTTTTGATTAATACTGGAACGTCAACACCCTTAAGTGCATCCGCAATTTCTTGCACGGTGAATGGATTTGCTGTTGAACGAGCACCAATCCACAAAACATCCACACCAGCTTCTAAAGCTTCTTCAACGTGTTTTGCTGTCGCAACTTCTGTTGCTGTTAACAATCCAGTTTCTTCTTTTGCTCTTTTTAACCATTGCAAACCGATGCTTCCGATTCCTTCGAATTCTCCCGGACGAGTACGTGGTTTCCAAATTCCAGCACGCAAAATGTTTACTTTTCCAGTGTTAGCTAATAAGTGAGCTGTTGAAACTAATTGCTCTTCTGTTTCCGCACTACATGGTCCTGCGATAATTAATGGTTTGTCACCTGTGTCAATCCAAGATTTTAAAGGGACGATGTCTAATGAATGTTTCATTGTATGATAAGATTTTTAATTGCTAATGATAAATTATACTTTTTCGTTTTTGATGTATTCGCCTAGAATGCTAAAGTTGACGGTGTGCTTTAAAACCTTACGGATAGCCGCGTCGTATTCTGCCTGTTTTTTCCATTCCACATCGACATAAAAATCGTACTCGTTTCTACGTCCGACGACAGGCATTGATTGAATTTTACTCAAATTGACATTTTGCTCCGCAAAACATTGAAGTACTGCTGCCAAAGAACCTACAGCATTTCCTGTCTGGAATGATAAAGATGCTTTATTTGCGTTTTTTTGCTCGGTTACTTCATTGGCCAATATCAAGAAGCGTGTTGCATTTTTTTTGTTCGTTTCAATGCGTTTCTCCAAAATATGAAGACCATATATCTCTGCGGCTAATGCACTTGCGATTGCAGCAGTATTTTTAAGCTTTTCGTCTGCAATTTTTTTAGCGCAAGCCGCTGTATCCATTCCTTCTTTAATTGTCCAGTTGGGATGGTCCGACAAAAATTCATCACACTGCCTGATGGCAATCGGATGTGACTCGACAAATTGAATGTCTTCTAATTTGACTCCCGGATAGGCTAACAAATTCTGTTGAATGTTTAAGTGAACTTCGCCAATAATATGAAAGCGATAGTCACGAAGCAGATTGTAGTTGGGAAGAATGCTTCCGGCTATCGAGTTTTCGATGGCCATCACCACATAGTCTGCTTTCCCATGTTTAAGCATTTCACAAGTCTGCTTGAACGAATCACATTCTAATGTTTCAATGTCTCCGCCAAAATATTTGATGGCTGCTTCTTCATGAAATGAGGCTTTTACACCTTGTATGGCAATTTTTGTCTGCATAGTTTTTAATCAAAAAAAGTCCCGAATTTTCATCCGGGACTTTTTATATTTTCTGTTTTAGAACATATACTAATCCCGGCTTTTACTTTCAAAATAAAAGAACCAAAATGATTGATATGTTGCTAAATTTTTCATGTCTCGTTTTAACATTTCAAATGTAGAACTATTTTTTTATTCTGCAAAATAAATTTAATTTTTTTTATAAAATAAGTCGTTATTTAGTTTCGTTTTTGATAGATATTTTGTCTGTTTTTTAACATAAATTATTGATTTAATCCGTCAATTATTGTTCGATTATCGAGTTGTAAAATGTCATTAAGTGTGTTTAATCGTTTTAAATGGTATTTTTGCTAAAAATTGCCTATTTAAAATGATTATATTTTTTATTAATTTTTAGTCGTAAAATTTTGATGATTTTACGACTAAAAATTACTTTATTTTTTACAAAATAGTTGACAATAATACCCTTCTATTCATGCAGAAATTTAGATTTTTTCGGATTATCATGCCTATTTATGAAATAGATTCTATTTTTGCATAAGTTTTTACCGAATTGAAACTCAAAATTTAGTGTTACTATGATTTATGTTTTATATAGTGTGGTTTGCAGTGTAATCGTTTCGATTATCATTAAACTCGCAAGAAATAGGGGAGTAAACACAAAGCAATTGATTGTATGGAATTACCCGATTGCAGTTTTGTTGACTTATGCACTATTCAAACCTTCTTTAACTACCTTAAATTACCTTTACTTGCCTTGGGAGTTTTATATTCCTTTATCGATTTTACTGCCGACTATTTTTGTGTTCATAGCCTTGGCTATACAATATAGTGGAATTGTTAAAACGGAAATCGCTATGCGCCTTTCCTTATTTATCCCCTTGCTTGCGGCATTTTTTATTTTTCACGAAGAGTTGGAAATGGGGAAATTGGCAGGGATTTCAG
Organism: Sphingobacterium hungaricum; assembly: GCF_015210005.1. Lineage (GTDB taxonomy): Bacteria > Bacteroidota > Bacteroidia > Sphingobacteriales > Sphingobacteriaceae > Sphingobacterium > Sphingobacterium hungaricum. The sequence goes on along the minus strand of NZ_MU158698.1, from coordinate 644,120 downwards.
TCGGATTTCTTGCTATCTTATTTTCAATCGGATGGACGAAGGATACATCAATAACAGCATCAAGCAAGAATTGGAAATACCCATTAATCGTGTTTATTGGAATGGGCGTAATCGATGTGTTATTCAAGCAGGTCGCACAGTTCACAGCCATTCCTTATACGACGTCCATGTTCATTATCTTTTGTTTGGCCATGTTCGTTTCCTTCTTGTATTTAGGCTATCTATTGATTCTGGATAAGCAAAAATTTGATGTTCGGGCATTGTTTTCAGGTTTGTTGCTCGGCGTGTTTAACTTCGGAAATATTCTTTTCTATATGAAAGCACATCGAACCCTTCCGGATAATCCATCAGTCGTATTTACAGGAATGAACATTGGAGTAATCGTTTTGGGAGCTTTGGTTGGCGTGCTGTTATTTAAGGAAAAATTGACTAACCTAAATAAAATAGGCTTACTTTTGGCTGTTGTATCCGTTTTATTAATTGCTTATTTGTGAGTTTATTCGAAGATACCTACCAAACAATTGAAAACAAGTCTGAAGGAATTTTTAGGGATAAAGGAAGTAAATTTCTTGCCTACGCTTTTCCGTTCCGTGATGAAGCCAAATTAAAAGAAATCCTTTCTGAACTTAGGGAGCAACATCCCAAAGCGCGCCACTTTTGTTATGGCTATCGGTTAACCGTGGACCGCTCGGTCTATCGGGTCAATGATGATGGCGAACCTTCGGGGACAGCTGGCCGACCAATCGTGAATGTGTTGCTATCTAAGGATTTGACAAATATCCTCGTTGTTGTTGTGCGTTACTTCGGTGGAACCTTGCTGGGTGTTCCGGGTTTGATTAATGCCTATAAAATGGCAACGATTGAAGCAATTGAACAATCCCAAATTATCGAGATGACCGTGAATGATGTTTACAAAATTCATTTCGAATATTTACAACTAAATGATGTTATGCGTGTTATTAAAGAGGAAGATATCACTGTCATCAATCAGCAGTTTGATTTGGATTGTGAGATGCAGATTGAGATGCGGCAGACGCAGGTTGAAGGCGTGCTTTCGAAATTGGAGAAAATAGAGAACCTAAAATTGAACTATTTAAGAACAGTATGATAAATGATAGCGAACTAATTTTAAATGCAGATGGCAGCATCTATCACCTCAATTTGTTGCCTGAAGACATTGCCGATACGATTCTTTTTGTTGGAGACCCTGACAGAGTGGGAGAAGTGTCTAGATATTTCGATTCCATCGAAATTACGAAAGGAAGACGAGAATTTATTACGCATACCGGAACTTTACGAAACAAGAAAATCTCAGTCATCTCAACCGGAATTGGAACGGACAACATTGACATCGTCATGAATGAATTGGATGCGTTGGCAAATATTGATTTCAATACAAAATCATTGAAATCTGATTTAAAATCATTAACGATTATCCGGATTGGAACATCAGGTTCGATTCAAGGAAATCTTCAGATTGGGACACTTTTGGCAAGCGAATATGCAATCGGTTTTGATGCTTTAATGCAATATTATGTCAAACCTTACACATCAGATGAAGAGGATTTAAAAAGAGAAATAGACAGTCAGTTTAATTCGTTAAGCTTTAAACCTTATGTCGGTAAAGCGAGTTCGGTATTGCTGGAAAAAATTGCCAAGGATTTGCCAAAGGGAATCACGATGACCGCACCGGGATTTTATGCACCTCAAGGGCGAATGCTTCGTTCAAAGAATGTGTACCCTGATTTAATCCGAACAGCAAATTCATTTTCATGGAATAGCCGCAAAATCACGAACCTAGAAATGGAAACCGCAGGGATTTACGCGCTATCCAATATGTTTGGCCATCATGCCATTTCCATCAACGCTATTTTAGCAAGCCGTGTCAAAGAAGAGTTTGCTGAAAAACCTGCTGAAATTGTAGACCAAGCTATTCGGTTTGTATTAGACAGATTGTAAAATTACATCGGGCTTAATCCTTTTCTTGCCGAATCAAAGCGCAATAGGATAAACAGCAAAATTGTAAAACTCCATAAGGAAGAACCTCCATAGCTAATAAATGGCAATGGAATTCCAATAACTGGAACAATTCCAATCGTCATTCCTATATTGATAAAGAAGTGGAAAAACAGAATAGATGCAACACCGTACGCATAGATTCGTGCGAAGGCCGTTCGTTGCCGTTCGGCGATGTTGACGATTCGGACCAATAGAAATAAATAGATGCTAATCAAGACTACCGAACCCACAAATCCCCATTCTTCACCAATCGTACAGAAAATAAAATCCGTACTTTGCTCGGGTACAAAATTATATTTCGTTTGTGTGCCTTGCAGATAACCCTTGCCAAACAATTGACCAGACCCAATCGCAATTTTGGATTGGTTCAAATTATAACCTTGACCCCTAGGGTCATCAATTTTCCCTAAAATAATATCGATGCGGTTCCGTTGATGGGTTTGCAAAATGTTTTCATATGCAAAATCAACACATAAAATATACATGGAAGAAGCAAAAAACAGTATCGCAATATTGATAATGTTTTTACGTCTTTTGCGAAGCATAAATCCGAAGAAGATGCAAACTGCAGCGATGATTCCGATTAAAATCCATTGGTTGATTAGCAACGCTAACACGAATAGCAAAATTGCCAAAGCACCGATAATCAAAACTGAATTTCCGATGTATCCCTCTCGATAGAAAACAAAGATTAAGGCAAAAAAGGCTAAAGCTGAACCTGTATCTGGCTGCAGCATAACCAGTGCGACCGGCAATAAAATTATCAAACAGCCAATAAATAAACTTTTGTTGTTTGGCATTTTTCCTGCTTGCGAACTTAAATAATAAGCCAATAGCAAACAGGTTGCTAATTTTCCAAATTCCGAAGGCTGCAACCTAAAACTTCCTAGCGGAATCCAAGCTTGATTTCCACCCACATTCCGACCAACAATCAACACCGTCACCAACAACAGCATAACGACAATATAAATTATCGGGCTAGCTGAAATAAAAAACCGCGAATCGATAATCAATATGCTCACACCTATTAACAAGGCTGTAAAAATATAAATCGACTGCTTGCCGTAGTTTGTTTCTAAACTAAAAATATTCGGATGTTCAGGGTCAAAAACTGCCGCGTGGATGTTAAACCATCCGATTAAGCACAACAGCAACCATAGAACAATGGTTACCCAATCAATACGTCCGAAAAAACTACCTTGCTGCGACTTGTTCATTTCTTCTTCTCACTTGACTATGGTGAACGACTAATTCATTATTTGTTGCACGCGTGGTATTTGCTTGTTGCGTGTTCTTTTTTGTGCTGTCTGCTTTGATGGTGCTATTCTTTGGTTGCTCAACTTTTTTCGGCGCTGGCAATAAACTTGCATTGTAAATCCGGTCTTGAAGATGTTTAGCTAACGTAATCGTGTCGGTTAGGTACTGCTCCACCAGCATACTGGCTATCGGGCCAGCCCAAGTACCACCGTATCCTGCATTTTCCACAAAAACTGCAATAGCAATTTTTGGGTTTTCCCGCGGAGCGAATGCAAAAAATACCGCATGGTTTTCCCCATGAGGATTCTGCACAGTTCCGGTCTTGCCACACATTTCAATTCCATTGATGCGAACAGAATACCCAGTTCCTCCCGGAATATTTACTGCACGGCTCATCCCTTCGATAACGGGCTCATAATATTTAGCATCAACACCTGCATAGATTTTCTCTGTAAACTCCTTCTTGACAATTTTTTCTTCTCCAATCCCTTTAATCAGATGCGGACGATAATAAAAACCACGATTCGCAACAATTGCCATAATATTAGCCATTTGGAGAGGAGTGATACCTAATTCGCCTTGACCAATCGATAACGAAATATTGAAACTTGAACGCCAAGTCGCATTTCCGTAACTTTTGGTGTAATAATCTGATGTCGGAACTAGTCCTGGCTTTTCGCCGGGTAAATCAATTCCCAACGTATGGCCCAGTCCAAATTGTCCTAAAGCTTCGCGCCATAAATCGTATGCTTTGGTTGTCGGCATGCCACGTGATTCAATCATGCGTGCATACACATAGCCATAATACGTGTTACAAGAGCGTTGGATTGACTTGACTAAATCAGTCGAACCATCTACATGAGTACATTTCATAAAGCCACGGCCACCTCCATAACTGTAGCCACCAGGACAATAAAATGTAGTCTTATCATCAATTACTCCAGCTTGTTGGGCAGTTAATGCCGCAACCACTTTAAAAACTGAACCTGGAGGATACGAAGCTTGAATTGGACGGATAAACATCGGTCGATTTTCATCTTCCAGCAATTTCATGTAATTATTTCCTAATTGCCGGCCGACCATCATATTCGGGTCGTAGGTTTCGCTGCTGACAAATGTCAATATTTCTCCGGTCGAAGGCTCTATCGCGACAATTGAACCCAGCTTATTCTTCATTAGCTTTTCACCAAGAATTTGTAGTGTTTTGTCCAATGAAGAAACTAACCCGTCTCCGGTAACAGCTAACGTGTCATATTTCCCTTCCATAAACACACCTTTCGGTCTGTTCAACGCATCTACCATTAAATTTTTGACACCGCGCTTTCCACGAAGCAATTCTTCATAAGCGCGTTCGACGCCACTTTTGCCGATGTAATCTCCAGGGCTATAAAATCCATTCGAGCGTTCGATATCTTTGTCATTGACCTCCGTAATATAACCTAAGAATTGCGCAGCAATGCTATCGGGATAATTACGGACGGTTCTATTCTGAACATAAAAGCCACTAAACTTATATAAATGTTCTTGAAGACTGGCGTAGGTTTCAGACGATAATTGCTTCTCGAATATAGATGCGCGGTATGGAGAATGCTTTTTAGCTTTGTCCATTCGGTCATTAAAACCTTTTACATCAATATCGATTAAACGACACAATAAAGCCGTGTCGATTTCTTTGGCTTCTCTTGGTGTCACCAATAAATCATAAACAGGTTCGTTCTGAACCAAAACTTCATTGTTCCGGTCCAAAATAACACCGCGCGCCGGGTAGACTACCACCTTGCGTAGTACGTTGTTATTAGCCGATAAAATATACTTGTCGTCTATGATTTGGAGATAAAACAACCGCGCGACAATAATCAATGCGATGGCTATAAAAATCCCTTGAATCACATATTTACGAGCAAAAAAACTGTTCATAAATGTGTTGATATGATTTACTTGCTAATCAAACGCGATTTACGTTTATAGAATAGCAAACTGATTAACAAAATAATTAAAAACGTAAAGATACTACTTAAGAGTGTACTAAGTAAAGTGTAGTGGAAGTTTTTAAAAGAAAAAGCTTCGACCATAAATAAGACGAAATGATGGATAAGACATCCAAAAAAGATGTAAGACGAAAACCATTTAAATCCCATTTCATCCCAGGTCGGCGTGTCAAAAGATTCCCGGACTTCGATTTCCAACGTAATCCGCTTGAAGAATATGCGAAACCAAGCCAGCGCAACGCATGCCGCCGCATGGACGCCGATGGAATCATAAAATGCGTCGACGGTAAGGCCCGTAAGAAATGCAATTAAGAACAATAGAAAATTTGAAATCCCTATCGGCAATAAGAATATAAAAAGGATATACGGAAATGAGGATGTTAGGTTGTAGTACCCAATATTTTTGAACAGCACGACCTGCAGTAAAATCAATACTACAAAACGAATACCATTATAAATTAAAATTCTACCCATTGTCGTCATTCAAGGCTTCCAAGGCCTGTTTTTCTCCAGCTAAGTTATCCTTCACAATGTATACATGATGAAGGTTGCTAAAGTTGGTGGATAATTTTATGCGCACATCCAGAAAACTTTCTCCTGAGGTGATGCCTGTTTCTTCTACGGCACCGACATTGATTCCCTTAGGATAAATTGAAAAACCGGAAGTGAATACTTTCTGCCCTTTTTTAACCACTACATGATTTGGAATATCCCGCACGATGGCATAACGAGGGTCGATATTATTTCCCCAAACCAAGGAACCTAATTCACCGGTGCTATCTAAAGTAACGGAAATTTTTGTGTTCGGATTTAAAAGAGATTGAACCGTACTAAAATTTGCTGAAACATTCAGTACCGTTCCTACAACTCCATTTGAAGTCATCACACCCATTCCTTTTACCACACCATCTTTAGAGCCTTTGTTCAACGTCAAGAAATTGCTTTTTTGATTGACACTATTGTTGGCTACATCGGCGATAATAAATTCATAACGTCCTTGTTCAATTGAATCAACAAGCTGAACGGAATCAATCGTATCTTTTGCAATGTAATTCTGAAGTTCCTGACGCAACGAAGCATTCTCCTGCGCTAAACTTTCATTGGTTTCTGTCAAAGCAAGGTAGCTTTTCCATGAGTTTAGTTTCTCGTAGAAAGAGCCTACAACGACATTCGAAGAATTGATAAAAGAAGATTTTTGGTAATTATTGTTGCGGACAACTAATAAAATGGAAATCACAAAGAACAAAACGAACCAAAAAAAGGCATTGTATCTAACAAAGAAAAGCCAAAGGTTTTTCATGTACTAATTCGTTCTTTATGTTGTAAAAATAAACGATAGAGAAAAACTCAATTTTCTCTATCGCAATATTGTATGGTTTGCAATTAATTATTGCATTAAAAATTTAAATCTGCCGATATTCTTCAACGCGATTCCTGTTCCTCTAACCACCGCGCGCAATGGGTCTTCAGCAACATGAACAGGTAGTTTTGTTTTTGCCTGAATACGTTTATCCAAACCTCTCAACAAAGCACCGCCACCTGTCAGGTAAATTCCTGTTTGGTAGATATCCGCTGATAATTCTGGAGGCGTAATTTCCAAAGCTTTCAGTATTGCTTCCTCAATTTTAGAAATTGATTTATCCAAACAGTGAGCGATTTCTGTATAAGAAACTGTAATTTGTTTTGGTATACCAGTCATCAAATCGCGTCCTTGAACAGCGAAATCTTCTGGTGGGTCTGTCAGCTCTGGTAAAGCCGCACCAACTTCGATTTTAATCTTCTCTGCTGTACGGTCTCCAATCATAATGTTATGCTGACGACGAATGTACTGTACGATGTCCGAGTCAAAATTATCTCCGGCAACACGGATAGATTGGTCACAAACAATTCCTGACAAGGCAATAACGGCAATTTCAGTCGTTCCACCACCGATGTCGATAATCATATTTCCGACAGGCTCTTCAACATCAATTCCAATACCCACTGCTGCGGCCATTGGTTCATGAATCAAGTAAACTTCTTTTGCACCAGCAATTTCCGCCGAATCTCTTACTGCACGTTTCTCTACTTCTGTAATACCTGAAGGAATACAGACAACCATTCTTAACGATGGAAAAAACCAGCTCTTCCCATTGTTTATTAATTTCACCATGCCGCGAATCAAATGTTCAGCTGCCGTAAAATCTGCAATAACACCATCGCGTAATGGCCTTACTGTTTTAATATTGTCGTGCGTTTTTCCTTCCATTTGCATTGCTTGTCTTCCGATAGCAATCACCTTGTTGGTGGTTCGGTCGAAAGCAACTATAGAAGGTTCATCTACTACTACTTTATCGTTATGTATGATAAGGGTATTTGCTGTCCCTAAGTCGATAGCAACTTCCTGCGTAAACCAATTGAATAACCCCATTTAAACTGTATTTTCTGATTTGTAATTTAGATGCAAAACTAATGAAAAAAAATGGTTTATGTTATAGTATTGCATGAAAAAATGCATCTAATCTGCATATTATTCTACAATTACTAAATGACTGAAAATAAACGTTTTTTTATTCAGTTTATTGTACAGAAAGTTGAATATAATAGTTAAATAAATCGACGTCTAGCGATTGTTTTGTCAGTCCGTCAAGCTTTAACTCTTGAAACTCAGTCGTTGGGTAAAAACGTTGCTTGTTTTTTCCTTTCAAACCAATATCTATCGGCATGTTGAAGCCTTTGACTTCTGAAATCCAACGAAACTTAGCGCTGTTTTCGTCGATAAATTTAATTTCCAATACAGGAATCTCAGTATGCTGAACATACTGTCCGAAAACTTTGGATAAATCGATTCCAGATTCTTTATTCAGGTAAGAAATAATGTCTTTATAGGTTACGGTCTGATGATAGTAGGTTTTATTTAACCCTCTTAACAGCTCCCTCCATTTTTCGTCATCGGCAACAATGGTGCGTATCATGTGATGCAAGACGCCACCTTTCACATACATGTCGCCCGAACCTTCTTTATTGACCCCATAAGGTCCTTGGATTGGGGAATCGTTCCGTATGCCCCGGCGATTTCCGTTTACATATTCTGCGCTTGCTTTTTTGCCATAATGGTAATCAATAAACAAGGCTTCTGAATAATTGGTGTAGCTTTCGTGAATCCACATATCAGCCAAATCTTTTGCCGTGATGTTATTGCCAAACCATTCATGCCCAGACTCATGCACGACGATAAAATCCCATTTCTTTCCCCATCCTGTGCCCGAACCATCATTTCCTAAATAGCCATTGATGTATTTGTTGCCATAGGCAATGGCGCTCTGATGTTCCATTCCCAGATGGGCAGTCTCGACAATTTTATAGCCGTCTTCGTAAAACGGATAGGGGCCGAACCAATGTTCAAAAGCGTCCAACGTTTCGTGGACATTTTTCTTCAAGTGCGGTAACTTCTCCTTGTTTTCTTTTAAGACATAATAATCAATATCCAAGGTTCCTTTCTCACCAGAATATTTTTCGGAGAAATGTGCGTAGTCGCCGACATTTAGCGCTACATTATAATTGTTTATCGGGTTGCGGACTTTCCAATGGTACTTTTTGAAATTTCCATTTGCCTCGACCTTAACCAGTCTGCCATTAGACACATTTATCAAGTCTTTCGGAACGGATACAGAAATCAACATGCTGTCGACTTCGTCCGACAAATGGTCTTTATTGGGCCACCAAACGCTGGCTCCCAATCCTTGACAAGCTGTCGCTACCCAAGGTTTGCCATTTTTATCTTTCTTCCAGTCGAATCCTCCATCCCAAGGTGCACGGGTTGCTTGAATCGGCGTGCCCGAATAATATACAGTGAACGAATCCAATTTGCCTTTCTCAATGGCTTGCGGAAAATCTACGAAAACAGCGTTGTATTCCCGTTCGAATGGTAGGGATTTTCCTTGATATTCTACCTTATCGACAGATAGATTTTCAAACAGGTCAAATTGCAATCGGGAAAATGTATCGTTGGCTTTGAAGCGAAAGAGATTGCTTCCGGCAATGGATTTGTTCTTAATATCGACTTGAATATCTAAATGATAATATTGAATATCATAACAAGTTCTTAATGGGGTCAGCATTCCACGCAATGAATCTGCTTTACTGAAAATTTCTTTGGCCTTCATAAGCTGTGCAGAAGCAAGATGGGAAAGCAATACCAGTGTAATAATCAGGAAGAAATTTTTAGATGACATAAATAAGTGCGTATTTTACTTTTACAGATAGCCAAATTACTAATTTGGTGTCAAATTCATACATAAATCATAAACAATAAGATGGAGAATGAGAATCAGGAATTGAAAGATGTGCGTGACTTGGCGGATATCCGATTGTTTGTGGATACCTTTTATGCACGCATCAGGAAGGATGATTTGATTGGCCCCATCTTTACCGAACGCATTGGAGACAAATGGGCTATACACCTAGAGAAAATGTATACTTTCTGGGAAACTATTCTTTTCGAGCAGAAGACGTATTTTGGTGCGCCTTTTCTCCCTCATGCGACAATGAATCTTGAGCCCCATCACTTTCAGCGCTGGATTTCTATTTTTGAATCCACCCTGCACGAACTTAATCAAGGAGCTAATACCGAAAAAGCAATCTGGCAAGGCAAGCGCATGGCCGAAATCTTTATGAGCAAGATTGCATATTATAAAACGCAAGCTGGTAAACCGCTGATTTGAAGAAGCCGTAGGCTATAAGCTTTAGGCTTTAGGCAATAGGCTTTAAGCTTCGAGCCTGATTGCTGAAGGGGATTTCATTCCGCCTAAAACCTGTCACTTCAATCCGCCTAGCGCCAGCACCTCAATCCGCCTAAGATTACGGCCTAAAGCCTACGGCTTACTGCCTACCGCCTAAAGCCTACCGCCTAAAGCTTACGGCTTACTGCCTACCAACCTAGTTGTCAATTCTGGAAAACGAATGGCTGATGTAATCCAGATAAGGATTTGGATAATGGTCGGAATCAAAATCGGCATGCCACCTACAAGATGCGTCGCCATCGCGCCACCCATGTAAGCTACAGCAAGCAAGGTGCCTAATACGCCCGTGCGAGGAATCAGGTACAAAACGGCGATTACTAATTCCAATGTGCCTAAGATTCTTAGCGTTGCAAGACCGCCCATTTTCGCGGACTGCTCGACCATTTCAGGACTGCCAATTAATTTTTGCACGCCACTGGCAATTAATACAAAGGCAACAAGGCCTGCTAAAACCCATCCGATGATGTTTTTCGTTTTTGTGTTCATAATGATGATGTTGTATACTGTTATTCTTAAATACTGCTCGCTTTTAATTAATTAACGATTTCATACAGCAAAATTGAATACATTACTTTACTTTTGCAAGTAGTTACCAATATGTCCACTAGGAACATAAATTAAAGTAATATGGGAAATCAAGCAGTTACATTCGAAGAAAAAAAACATGTGAAATTAGAATTACATTGTCATGTCGGAAGAGCCATGCATATTTTCAAAGGACGCTGGACATTTCCGATTATCAAAACCCTGATGGATGGTACGTTTAGGTTCAAAGAATTGGAGCGTGCCCTGCATGGAATCAACACGAGGATGCTGGTCAAAGAGCTAAAAGAGTTGGAGGCTGAAGGGATTATCAACCGTCAAGCATACGCGACCGTACCACCGACTGTCGAATATTCCTTAACCGATAAGGGCAAGGCGATGGAACCAATCATCGCCGAAATCGAAAAATGGGGCGTGAAATATCTGCAATAAGTATTGATGCTCATATGCTCAAGTGGCGAATAATTAAATCTTATTTGATAAAAGGACACGCTAAACCCATGTATCAGTCAAACGTTCTTCATCTAAAAAGGCATCAGCACAATTTTCTTGCTATATTTTCCATTCTCGATAATAAATAATACCGCATAGCCACCGGCTCCGTCTGAATTTACGGATGTGATGTAAATCCTGTCGGAATCTTTGTCGTAATAGCAGTTCGCAAAGTCGTTATTGACATTAAATAAGTTCTCAAATTCTCCTCGAGGTATTTCGATTTTGCTGTTGCCTTTTGTGATTAAAATTGAGGTATACTGCGTTTGCGGAATGGTTCCGTCCGTTCCCCAAACCTGCTTCCCTTTATACTTGTCCTCTATCGTGTAGTCTCCATAATTGGTTGAGGAAAATAGCTTTTTATTAAGTTCATAATCAAAGGGAGCGGACTGAATGCTGACTGCGATATCGCGCAAGATAAACGTCGCATCATGTTCTTCGGCGATAGCCAGAGGGATTTCCTCAAAATCAGCAATCAACTTTAGTCTCGAAGTGTGCATATGTCCCGAAAACCGAATCTTCTCATTTTCGACATAATCAATATTTATCCATCCAGAAGCCAAATCAAACGGGTCGAAAACATACACGATTTCATTCGAATTGACCTTGCCGATGATTTTGGATTGCCCATTTGCTTGCTCCCTTACATTGGCGTAGCCATCCTTATCCACAACTTTTGCAAATTGAGCAAAGGAGGGCAGGAAAGCGCAGATACCTGCTAAAGTTAGAATCAGTTTGAACATATGATTTTATTTGGGGGTAATATCTTTATTAAATTCCAATATTCAAAGTGTTAAGACACAGGTACGCATATTAGCCGAGGAAATACGTAAAGTTAATCTCCTTGACATTGTCTTTTGAATTGTTAGATTTTTTTTGTTTATTGATATCAATAATTGGTATATCGTAGCTGTACTAGAGGAAGGCTCCACTATGCTAATTTCTAACCAAATATTATTAACATGAATCAAAACACGGAGAGGATAGGAAGGGGTATCCAATACAACCACACCAAGATTGAGGATAAACATTATTTCGCAGGTTATTTGAACCTAGCGGTGAATAATAAAGAAGAGGTATTTAGCGCGTTTAAAGAGCGATATAATGGTGATTTTAAAACTAAATTTCATAAGGATACGATTCATCTAATATCGCCGTCCGATTATACGATGTATTTAGATTTTCTAAAGCAGTATTTGCCGGTAGTTAATTATTTGGATCTGTCTCCGGCAAACATTCGATTTGAAAGAGCAAACGATAAGGAACTTAGCAGAAGAGAGTATTTTTTAGAGAGTTTTACCTTCTTGATCTCAGCTATTGAATCCCTGCGGAACTTTTATACCCATTATTTCCACAAGCCTATTGAATTTGACCAGGAGCTTTTTGATGTGCTGGATGATGTTTTGTTTCATGTGATCGATCACGTTAAAAAGACGAAGAAAAAAGACGATAAAACTAAACAGCTCTTGAAATCTTCTCTCAAACAAGAATTAATCACCCTAGAAAAACTGAAAAGAGCGAAACTCCAAGCTGATAAGGCAGAAGGTAAGCGTGTAGATTTAACGGAAACGGCTATTAAAAATGCTGTATTTAATGATGCTTTTTACCATCTATTGTATAAAGATGGCATCAATAGAAATTATGAAGCTAGGCTTGATGACACCTTGCCTGCCGAAAATAACATCAGCATTTCTCAGAGCGGGCTTGTATTCTTGATGGGCATGTTCCTAAAAAAGAAAGAAGGCGAAGATATGAGAGGACAGATCACTGGATACAAAGCAAAAGTTATTAAGGATGTAGATAAGCCAGTCGATAGCAATAACAATAGCCTAAAATATATGGCGACTCATTGGGTCTTTAGTTATTTAGGCTTTAAAGGATTGAAACGACGGTTGACTACAACCTTCAGCAAAGAAACTCTATTGATCCAGATTGTAGACGAATTAAGTAAAGTACCCGATGAAGTGTATCAATCCTTGTCTCCGAAAAAGCAAGAGGAATTTGTTGAAGATGTAAACCAATATTATAAAGATGGGCTGGAGAGCCAATCCCTAGATAACGCATTGGTTGTTCATCCAGTGATTCGGAAGCGCTATGAGGATAAGTTTAACTATTTTGTTATTCGATACCTGGATGAGTTTAGAAACTTTGATCAGCTTCGTTTTCAAATCTTCTTAGGAAATTATGTGCACGACCGTAGAGTGAAACAATTGAATGGCCTTGACTATCAGACCGAACGAACAACAAAAAAGGCTGTTAATGTATTTGGGAAGTTAGCTGACCTTGTACATATTAAGTCAGATTATTTTGTGCAAAAGGAACAGCCTGACGTTATAGGATGGGAGGAATTTCCTCATCCATCTTATAATTTCGTCGCCGGTAATATTCCCATTCAAATACGATTAAATCGGGCTAATGGTGATCCTGATAAGCACAAAGCAAAGCAGGGCTTTTTGGGTGAATTGTTAAATCATACGTTTACCCATGCTGATAAGGCCAATGTCGAATCACCGGATGCGATGCTTTCATTAAACGAACTTCCTGGATTGTTGTATGCGTTGCTTAATGAAAATAATAAACTGACGGAGCAAGAAATCGAAAGAATATATAAACGTAAATTATTTGCTCGTCTAAATGTAGTAAAGAACTACAATCCAGACCAACAATTGCCAAGCTCCCAGATTACCACTAAACTAAAAAGGAGTAATGGAAACGGTGCGGTTATCGATGTCTTGAAGCTGATAAATGCAATAAGCAGAGAAATTGAGGTCACAGATAAAAAGCTAGAATTTATCAGAACAAAAAGTGACGAACAGCGAAATGCTAAACCTCCAAAACGATACATGTTTGGTTCTCGCGAAGTTGGTCAAGAGGCGACTTGGTTAGCTAACGATTTAAAACGCTTTATGCCCATCCCTGTAAGGGAACAATGGAAGGGTTATCACCATAGTCAGCTTCAGCAGTCTTTGGCTTATTATTCCATTAATAGAAATGAATCCATTGATCTATTAAGTCAATTTTGGAATTTTGAGGATAAGTCTCATGCGTGGAATCAAGGTATTAAGCAAGCTTTCGATACGACCAAAACCTTCGAAGATCTCTACAAGAAATATTTATCGAGTCGAAAGCAATTATTAAGTAATTACGCAAAGCAGATTGAAGGATTTCAAGACAATAATGGATTACTGAAAAGATTTATCAAACAACAGTCTATTTGGACGATTTTTTATGAACGTTTGTATCGAATAGATAAAACGGAAGATCAGATCAACAAATTGCTCAGCCATCCGGTAGCTATGCCTCGTGGCTTATTTGATGACAAACCAACCTTTATTTTGGGCGAAGATATCCACAAGCATCCTGAAAAATATGCCGATTGGTATAGTTATGCATATCAGCAACACGCTTACCAAAGCTTCTACGCCATGGAAAGGGATTGTAGTACCTTATTTGATCAACATCGTGTAGACAATGAAAGCTTAGCCAAGAACAAGAAGGAATATACCCATCAACAACAAGTTGATTTTATTAAATTAAAGCAAGATCAGAAGATAAAGAAAGTTCAGATGCAAGACTTATATCTGAACCTAATTGTAAAAGATTTGTTCGAAAAAGTATTTGGCTATCGTGTAGAACTATCCTTGAAAGACTATTATCTGACACAAGCAGAACGAATAAAAAGAGAACAAATAGCCCTTCAGCAAAGTCAACGTGTGGAAGGTGATGCTTCGGAAAATATAATAAACGATAGTTTTATCTGGGGAATGACAGTTCCGTATATGGAGGGACAAATCGAAGAACCTAAGGTTCGATTAAAAGATCTTGGGAAGTTCAAAAGCTTAATTCATTCTTCAAAAGCCAAACGTATACTCTCTTACAACCCAGAAAGGACCTGGACGAAGTTAGCATTAGAAAATGAACTACAGCTTCTGCCTAGTTCATATGAAGTTATTCGCAGAGATCAGCTCTTTAGCGCGTATCAGCAATTGGAAAAGAATATCTTATTAGCGAATGAATTTGATGGCGTTAATCATCCTTCTAAATTTGAACTTAAAGGTAACCCTAATTTAAAATTGTATATCACAGAAGGCATACTGCGAAATCGAGCAGATATTTCATCGGATGATATAGATTGGATTAAAGGGTTAGGCGATAGCACATTTGAAAGCGAAGCCACGATAAATACAGTGGATACCAAGCCAGAGCTTGTTCAGCAAGCTTTCTTGCTTATCTATATTCGGAATAAATTCGCACATAATCAATTGCTTATCGAGCCATATATGAGCTTGGTGCAAATATTTCTTTCTGAAGAAGAAAAGCAACATGCACAAAGCTATAGCGAGCTTATCCTTTCGTTTGTGAGGCGAGGCATTGGGTTCTTTAATCCATCGGTAAACTAATGATTGATTAAATCACTAGCGTTCTTTGAAATCTAACTAATATTAGGCGATTTAGAATAAAAATAAATCTTACCTTTTTAAGTTGATGACAATAGCTTAATTGATAGAGATATAATGCGCTTAATTTGAAAGGTAATCAAAACAACTATCCATTGTTACCTCCTTTGATTTTGGTTGTTAATGCCCTTATTTTGAAAGGTAGTCACAACTTCTAAACCAATCAAAAGCCTGTTGCCAAAGTTGTTAATGCCCTTAATTTGAAAAGTAATCACAACGAAAAACTACAGAAGACTTGCGCCCGACCGGTTGTTAATGCCCTTATTTTGAAAGGTAATCATAACATAAAATGGCCAAGGCCACCGTGCAGGACAGTTGTTAATGCCCTTATTTTGAAAGGTAATCACAACCACCCGGTTCACCAGTAGGACCTTGACCCAGTTGTTAATGCCCTTAATTTGAAAGGTAATCACAACTAGCTAATACAAATGCGTCTAAAGTGTTTCGTTGTTAATGCCCTTAATTTGAAAGGTAATCACAACCATGAAGTACCAGCGCCTGTAGTACCTCCTGGTTGTTAATGCCCTTAATTTGAAAGGTAGTCACAACAAATTCTGTTTTATCGCTTTCATTGGAAGAGTTGTTAATGCCCTTAATTTGAAAGGTAGTCACAGCGGGGTGTAAAACAGCATACGCAGGAAACAAGTTGTTAATGCCCTTAATTTGAAAGGTAGTCACAGCTTCGAGTAGCCATTTTTAAACAAGAATTCTGTTGTTAATACCCTTAATTTGAAAGGTAATCACAACTTGGCATCCCAACGGGTTTTCACGCCGTACGTTGTTAATGCTCTTAATTTGAAAGGTAATCACAACTTTCTACTAACATATTATTTCGATTTTAAAGTTGTTAATGCTCTTAATTTGAAAGGTAATCACAACAAATTCTCGTGCGTTCAGGCGCATCGCTCAGTTGTTAATGCTCTTAATTTGAAAGGTAATCACAACGTAACTATCATAATGTTATTCTGTTAACCCGTTGTTAATGCTCTTAATTTGAAAGGTAATCACAACGGAAAAGTAATTCGATAGCTTCTTGTTGAGGTTGTTAATGCCCTTAATTTGAAAGGTAATCACAACCGATATCCCCTTCAAATATCTCTACACCGTGTTGTTAATGCCCTTAATTTGAAAGGTAATCACAACTTGGTATAAGCATAAATATGATGACCTGAAGTTGTTAATGCCCTTAATTTGAAAGGTAATCACAACATCCTCAACCTCCTCTCTCGTAGGTGCTAAGTTGTTAATGCCTTTAATTTGAAAGGTAGTCACAACAATAGTTTTAACACCAACAAACACCAACACGTTGTTAATGCCTTTAATTTGAAAGGTAGTCACAACAAACCTATCTAATCCTTGCCAAAGGAAAGCGTTGTTAATGCCCTTAATTTGAAAGGTAATCACAACTATTTATCGTTAATTATATAGTAGGTTTTAAAGTGTGTCCCTATGGGTCGGATGGGTTTACTTGTGCCACGGTCAGTG
>NZ_MU158698.1:0-626804 GCF_015210005.1 Sphingobacterium hungaricum | reverse complement strand
TGTGCCACAGTCAGTGTGTTCCGATGGGTCGGATGGGTGTACTTGTGCCACGGTCAGTGTGTTCCGATGGGTCGGATGGGTGTACTTGTGCCACGGTCAGTGTGTTCCGATGGGTCGGATGAGTGTACTTGTGCCACGGTCACTGTGTTCCGATGGGTCGGATGAGTGTACTTGTGCCACGGTCAGTGTGTTCCGATGGGTCGGATGTTGTGTTTCAAATTGAAGTTTTGCACAGCTCTATACGTGTTTGTCAAACTTATCGCTTCGGCAGAAATACGCGCTGGATTAGCAAAGCCAATGTGGATAAGTTTTCCACATTAATTCAGGCGCTTGTAGTTGTTTCGCCAGGTTATTTACCATTGGATAATATTATTTTTAGATTCTAAAAATAATTGACTTCACTTAACAAATTCTTAATAATAAGGCAATATTAGCGAAGCTGTTTTGAGTAGAGATTACGGCTTCCTTGTTGAGAAGTTTAGTAAACAACCGTTTTAAAATCAGTTAATTGTGTTTAAATTTAGGTGTTAACTAAAATTAATTTATCACCATTTAAACAGTATATCATGGAAGATTACTATGAAATTGTTTACACCTATTATTCTTTGACTATAAAGAATTTTATAGCGAAGATGCAGTTGATTATTTCTAAAATGACGGGTAATAGCAACTTTACCGAACTACAGGAAGAGGTCGCTACATTATCTCCAAAATTAAAGACTCTGATTGATATTCAGACACAAATTGACGCCGAGATACCGCATTTGGTCAACGACCGAACGGAGCAACTTAATGTATGTAACGATGCGTTGCGCAATTTGGGTCTTGGCGTTCAATTAAAAGCAAAAGGCAAATATTCGTTGCTGATTACGACGGGTTATGATTTGGTGAAAAAGACAAAATCGAAAGTGGTCTTAGGTTCCATTGTTAATTTTACAGCAAAGAACACATCAATTGAGGGTAAAATCATTGTTTCTTGTGATAAAGTGACTGGCGCAAACACTTACATCGCCGTTGTTAATTTCTTGGAACAGCCTGTTGATAAACATAAAGACCCCCTGATTGTGCCTGGCTCGACGAAGAGTATTGAAATATATGGCTTGCCATTAGGTGCTAATCTATCTATTCAGTTGATTGTTACAGGTACGAACTCCCAAGTAGTTGTGTCTGACCTAATCTATAAAACTGTCGTCAAACAAGATTAAGAGGATATTTATTTAAAGTTTGGATTATTTATAGTAATCGTAGAAGGCAAATTGCCCGGTCGCCCGACCGGGCATTTGTTTTTTAATTCGATAACACAAGGCGAATCGGCAAGGCGTATAGCACGCGGACGGGTTTTCCATCCATCGCACCGGGTTTCCATTTCTTTAATTTCTTAACTGTGCGAATGGCTTCTTTGTCAATATCCTCGGTCATGCTTTTGGAGATGCCGACTTCGCTGAGGCTTCCATCTTTCTCGACAACGAATTTGACTTCAACGGTTCCATTTACACCGCTTCTGATTGCACTCGAAGGGTAGTTGAAGTTCTGCCCAACAAATTTCCGGGCTTCATTAATGCCACCCGGATAATCTGGCTGTACCCAAAATTCATAATAGTCCACGGGATTGCCTTTTTCGTCAAAACATTCGCCAGCTACCAACTCGTTATCCGCATACTTAGCTGTTCGTTTTGGCTTGCCCGATTCCCACCATACCAAAAAATCACCTTCCATCAGGTCGTCTTTGAAATTCACTTCATAATACGGTTTCCCATCCCCATACCATTGTTTCTTCACGCCCGTGATAAGGCCATTTGCATAAATTTCCTCAGACTTTAAATTTCCGTTTTCATGCCATTCCGTTTTAGCTCCGTCCAACATATAGCCTTTTTGATTTGAATGCGATTTTGCAAAATTCATCGATGATGCCGGTGGAGTGTTAAATTTAAGATACGATGTTTCAGCAACCTTCGTTCCTTCTATCGTGTACAAGTTAATGGTTTTTCTCGATGCATCTTGATGCTCAACAATTTCATAGTATTTAGCTTTGTCTCTTGATAGCACTTTATTCGACTTAGTCGAATCATAGTACGTTGTGTCCTGTGAAAAACCAGGTTTTGCGCTCAGCGCAACTATCAAGGCAAGAATAAAGGGGATATATCTGTCCATAATCAGTTTCATTTATGGCTAAAGATAAAGTAAAAGCTTTTCAAAGTAAAAAGCTTTTCAAAGTAAAAATTCAAAAGTAAAAAATCTAGATGGGTAGTCTAAGTGGCTAGCACACGCGTTAGGCGTGTGCTTAACCCGCTATTCAGGATGTTCCGCAGGGTCATCCTGAATCTCTGATTAAAGCGGATTTGCAATCCGCTCTAATGATGGAAACCGTCTTGAAAGATTCGGGATTACAAATCCCTGTTTATTTATTAGTTCGACATCTCCCTTCGGAAGATATCGAACAGCGGTTTTCAAATTAAAAGGTAAAAATTAAAAAGTAAAAAACCTAGATGGGTATTATATGGTGGCTAGCGCACGCGTTTCGCGTGTGCTTAATTTGTTATATGAAATAGGTCACAGCCTTGCACCAGCGTTGGGCGCCATCCCAGCTCTCAAATCTCACATCTCATATCTCAAATCTACTCTCTAATACCCTAAATTGGCGACACCATCTGCATCAAAATTGCGCAGAGCCAGCCTAAATAGGTGCCGATTGCATAGCCGAATACAGCCAAGATGACGCCGATAGGAACCAATGAGGTATGGAATGCGCCTGCCGTGACTGTTGCCGATGCGACTCCGCCTACATTTGCCATTGAGCCTACCGCTAAATAGAAGAATGGAGCTTTAATCAGTCGAGCCATTAGAATCAGCAACAAAGCATGGAAGCTTATCCAGATAATCCCCACGAGAAAAAGTCCTGGATTTTGGAGAATAGCCATAATATCCATTTGCATCCCGATTGTCACGATTAACATATACAGCAGTACGCTTCCGACTTTGGATGCGCCTGCATGTTCGAGTTTTTTTGCTTTCGTAAAAGATAGGGCAATGCCAAAAATTGTCGCAAACAAAACCAACCAAAAGAAATTGTTTGTCAGAGAGAATTTCGCAAGTCCGGGATGATGGACAGTCATGTACTCGCTGATTGGCGCAGCCAATAAAGAAGCAAGGCCAGTCCCGGCAAAAGCTAAACCTAACATCATCAAGTAATCCCGGGTTTGGGGAATTTTTGTGTTTTCCTGGCTTAATTTCTCCATTTCGCTCATCAAGGCTTTGACGTCCGAATCATCGGCTTTTAGATATGCATTCATCTTTTCATTTTTGCTAGCGCCGTATAACAATAAAGCCATCCAGATATAAGCAACAAACACATCCACTGCAATAATCGAAGAAAATAATTTGGGTGAAGGTTCAAGGATTTCTTTCAAGGCGACCTGATTTGCCGAACCACCAATCCATGAGCCAGCCAACGAACCTAAACCTTTCCAAACTTCTTCAGGACCTACTCCGCCAACCACGTCAGGCGCAAATAAGGAAACGAGCCAAACAGCTAATGGGCCTCCTAAAATAATTCCGACAGTACCGGTAATAAACATGAGTCCTGCACGTTTGCGCAAAGACCACAGCTGTTTGAGGTCGAGGCTTAGCGTAAACAGGATTAAACAGGCAGGCAGGAAATAGCGGCTGCCGATGCTGGTCAATGGTGAATTCTCGCCATCAATTACATTTGTGGAATTTAAAATTCCCGGGATAAAATAACAGAGCAACAGGGGAGGGATGACCGCGTAAAAGTTCTTAATGTATTTATTACTAAGGCCTGATGTATAAAATACGACTGCTAAAACGAGCATCAATAATCCGAATACGGCGGCGGTATCGGTAATTAACGGTTCAGAAGTAGATACAATATCTTGCATAAAGGGTTAATTATTTATAATTTGTTGTGAATTTATATAAATATTCGGGATTATACGCATTTTACTGCGCAAGTCGAATAAAAAAGCATAAAATGAATAAACTTAAACTTCTCGTTGTTGGCTGTGGAAACATGGGTGTTTCGCATGCAAAAGCCTATCACAAAATGGATGAATTTGAAATCGTCGGATTGGTTTCAAGAGGCGATAGCAAAGCGAAACTAAATGCGGAACTAGGAAATGCCTATGCCTTATTTTCTGATTTTGAAGAAGCCCTGCAACAAACCAAACCTGATGCGGTCTGTATTTCGACTTATCCGGATACGCATGAATCCTATGCCATCCAATCCTTCGACGCTGGGGCGCATGTGTTTCTGGAGAAACCCATCGCGGATTCTGTGCTGGGAGCGGAAAAAGTAATTGCGGCAGCAAAGAGAAACAAGAAGAAATTAGTGGTTGGCTATATCTTGCGTTACCATCCATCATGGGTTCGGTTTATTGATGAAAGCAAGAAGTTGGGCAAACCATTGGTGATGCGGATGAATTTAAATCAGCAAAGCCAAGGCTATATGTGGGATGTGCATCGCAGCCTAATGGAAAGCCTAAGCCCGATTGTTGATTGTGGAGTCCATTATATCGATGTGATGTGCCAGATGACTTCAGCGAAACCGACGCAGGTTACAGCGATTGGAGCACGGTTGACGGATGATATTCCGGCAGGAAATTACAATTACGGACAATTGCAAATCCGCTTTGACGATGGGAGCGTAGGTTGGTATGAAGCTGGCTGGGGGCCGATGGTCAGCGAGACGGCGTTTTTTATCAAAGATGTATTCGGGCCGAAAGGTTCGGTTTCCATTGTCGCCAAAGAAGCCTCACAAGCTGGAAATTCGGATTCCGTCGCATCGCATACCAAAACTGAATCCATACGAGTACATTCTTCGGCCATCGATGAGCAAAATAAATTTATCCATCCCGACCAATGGATTGACTTGCAGGACGAACCTGACCACCAGGAATTATGTGACCGAGAGCAGTCATTTTTCTTAAAAGCCATTCGTGAAGACCTGGATTTGACAAAGTCAATGGATGATGCCTTAAATAGCTTAAAGATTGCTATTGCTTGCGATGAATCTGTTAAGACGGGAGAAGTGGTGAAGCTGTAAGGGGAGATTTGAGACGATAGATATGAGACAATAGATATGACATGTGAGATTTGAGATTTGAGAGCCGAGATGGCTTCGATTTGAAAGAATAAATTTATATGCTCGATTACGTCTATAAGTAAGATAACACCTAGAAAGGCTTTTTACTTTTGAATTTTTACTTTTTACTTTGAAAGGCTTTTTCCTTTGAAAATCTTTTTACTTTACAAAACTTTAAACTCTGTCCGGCGGTTAAGTTGCTTTCCTTCGTCGCTGATATTGTCTGCGATGGGTTTGCTGTCGCCATATCCGACAGCTTTTAGGCGGTTGGACGAAATTCCGTTATTGGTCAAGTAGGTTACGACTGCTTTAGCACGGTTTTCTGAGAGCAACTGGTTACTGGTTTTGTTTCCGGTATTGTCAGTATGGCCAGCCAATTCGATGCTGACTTTGGGGTTTAGTTTCAGAAAGCTCAATAGGACATCCAAATCACTGATTGAAGTGGGAAGCAGGTCGAATTTATTGACGTCGAAATAAATATTATTTAGCGTGACCAGCTTACCGGACTCGATGGGCTCAAGCAAAGTGGTATGGATAAATTCTTCATTGATAAATTTAGCGTCATCCATTGCATATTGTTTGGAATCGAATAAGTAACCTTCCTTCTGAATATGTACCGCGTAATTATGGCCAATTGGCAATGTGGCTAGGTATTTTCCATCGTCGTTATCACTTTGGTCTGTATACACAATTTGCTGGGTGTTGGTATTAGTCACACTAACTAATGCTTGAATAGGCGCTTTGCTTTTGGCATCCAAAATGGTTCCAAGTATGTAAGCAACCGCTTTGGGTTGAAGGCGCTTTGGCAATTCAAAGGCATAAATATCAAATTGACCCGTAGAATCCTGAGCCGCGAGGTGAGCCGTTTCTCCATTCATGCTGACATGCATTGACATTTGCTCTGCATAATTGTTAACCTGAGCGCCTAGGTTTTCTGGAGTCGACCAATTTCCTGCCGAATCCAATGTGGATTTGAAAATATCCTTTCGTCCGAACCCTGGCCAACCATCGGATGCGAAATACAAAGTTTGGTTATTGGCATGGATGTAAGGCGCACTTTCATTAAACGGCGTATTGATTTCTTTGCCTAAGTTCACGGGAGTACCCCATGAGCCGTCGCTTTTTAGTTGGCTTTTATAGAGGTCGTATCCGCCAATTCCACCTGCGCGATTACTGACGAAATATAAGGTTTTGCCGTCCGCACTTATCGAAGGCTGTGCTTCCCAGCCTTTTGAATTAATGGGAGCACCGAGATTATGTGGTTGAGACCAGACGCCATTTTCTTTTTTTGCAACATAGAGGTCGCAGCTTCCAAGTCCATTCGGCCGATTGCAACCGGTAAAAAAAATGTATTTTCCGTCAGGAGAAATACAATGCGCTCCTTCGTTGAATTCATCCGAGTTCACCGCCCCGTTCAGTATTTGCGCGACAGACCAAGTGTCGTTTTTAAATATGCTCTCGTAAAAGTTTTCCTGGTTATTCAGCTTTCTGGTAAAGATTATGGTTTTATGGTCGGCGGTTAGCTGAGGGAAATACTCATCATTAGCTGAGTTGATGGTATTGGGCAAGCGATGCATCAAATATGAAGTCGTTGCTTGGCTATTCGCCAATGAAAATTCACAATCTTTCAGGTATTTATTCAGAACAAGCAGGCTTTTCTCAGAAAGATTCTGTTTGGATTTGTAGGTGTTCAGGGCAACAATTGCATCCTGATACTTGCCTGTAAAAAGCAAGGACTCACCTAATCCAAAATAAGTCAGACTTGTTAAGTTTGGTTTGATGCTAATCACGTTTTGGTAGGCTGTTGCGGCCTTCTGGTACTTCTCCTGTTTGCGGTAAATATCGCCCAGCTGTTGGTAGGCAGTTGCAAATTTAGCATCCAGTGCCGTCGCTTGTTCTAGGTAGCGAATGGCTTGTTCGTATTCATTTAATGCCAAGTGCTTTCCAGCTTTCTCATAGGCTTCTTGCGCTTTCTTCACAGTAGAAGGAGCCTGCGCGAAAACAGAACTGAATAACAGGCTGATGACTAAGATTAGGATAAACCGCATTTCTATTTGATAAAAAGAAAACGACAGCAAGATAGAAGTTTTTTCTGACAGTGTCCGATTCAAAGGGCTATCCGCCTTTTCTTACCTAAGAATTCGCGAAGAAACTAAGGAATGTTTAAGTATTTATGCGTCTGCAAGGAGATTTCCCATTTCGGATTAGCCATTACATACTCAATAATCCGCGGCGTCATTTCTGCAGCTTTAGACCATTCTGGCTGTAAATACAATTTGCAGTTCTCTCCAACCAATTTCGCATGTTCCTCTGCCCATTCAAAATCAGATTTATTGAAAACAATGACTTTTAATTCGCCAGCAGCGGCCAATACATCCGGACGAGGGCCTTTGAATTTTTTAGGAGAAAGACAAACCCAGTCCAATTCGCCGCTCAACGGATAAGCGCCCGACGTTTCGATAAAGGTGGTGATTCCAGCCTCATGCAATGCTTTCGTTAGGTAATCCAAATTGTAGATTAAAGGTTCGCCACCTGTAATTACCACGGTTTTGGAAGGATATTTTTTTGCATTCTCAACAATCGTTTCGGCCGGGGTCAAGGGGTGCAATTCGGCATTCCAGCTTTCCTTCACATCACACCAATGGCATCCCACATCACAACCACCTAAACGAATAAAATAAGCTGCTTTTCCTGTGTGATAACCTTCACCCTGAATTGTATAAAATTCTTCCATTAAAGGAAGCAACGAACCATCTTCTGGAACTGACACCGACATACGCTCTCCTCTTTTTTGAGGTGACAAAATTAACAAAAGATAATGGGATTTAACGATTTACTCAGAGATAATATTTTTAGGGAATACTCGTGGATTCAGGACGTCTTATATCTCATGGTTTTTTATTTTTCGTAGGACTAATCAAATATCATCAGGTAAGCCTTACTGTTTGCAACCTTCATAAACCAAATATTCGAAGGTAGATTGCTTTGATGCCAATCAACGATTGTTTTTATACTGCTTTCGGACAGTCCGCTGGATAATGTGCTTAGGATTTTTGTCCGAAAGGGTAAGAGGAACAGGGCATGATTGCCGCTTATTCGAAAAATAAGTTATTGATTTTTCTGGAAGTCGGCTGACGCGAGATAAATATTATTCTAATTATTTGCGATTAATGATTATTAATAAATATTTCTTGCTACATTTAAATATCTATTTTATCGAAGGATTTATAGGTCAATTATTTAAGAAAAGTTAGGTTCCTTAATGGAGTCAATCAGTTATGTTTCTAATCGCAATTTTCAATACTATCCTTATTGCCAAATATGCCAAAGTTTGATTTTTGGATAATAGTGTGTTTGATAACCTTGCTCTTGTTTGCTAGAAATGCAAAAGCCGAGGGTTCTAAAGATTTATATCCTTTAGGCGTGTCCGGAAATCGTGCTTTTTTAGTAAGCGGTCATTATTCGTTATCAAGTACGAGCTTTCCTTTTGTAAATTATGGTGAACACTACGCTTATGTGAAACCTGGAGAGGTTCTGGCTGTGGCTTCTAGTGCACAAGGTATTGGGAGTGGGTATATTCGTTTGACGAATCCTTCAGGGGTAGTTATTACAACACAAGGAACTTCGGATGGCATTATCGGAAATACAGGGTCCGGCACGCGAAGTGCGGAGCTAGCGGGACCGAGGATTGGGTATACTCCGTTTGAAATTGTTATAGATGGGTCAAATGCTGGAATTTGGAAAGTAGAATTCATTCCTCCTAGTGATATGCCGGATGAGTCAAACCGCAGTCCAGCATCTGTCTTGGCTGATTCAGATTGGGAACAGAATCAATACAATAATTTTATTGCAGCTTGGGATATTTCGGTTTTTAATCCTATCATCAATGATTGGACTGACGGAAGGGTATATACCAATATTTTGAATTTGCAGATTAATGCTGGCCCATTGTCAAACTCTTTTGGAGCATTTTATGGTCAGAATTATGTGATGACGAACGATGGCTATATATATCGAGTTAAGGGAAATGGAAGCAATGGGATTGCGTTTTCGTATTTTGTAAATAACAAAGGATATTTAGACATTAATGATGAGCCGTTGTATAAAAGTGTCAACTCGTCAAGATTAGGGGATTTCAATATTCAAGATCCGAGAGGGGCTGATGGATTTGGACAGGTGACGCATAAGATGATGTACAATTTGCCAAATGCGGATTTACCTGAATTAGCATCAGGTGCGGCTCCGGGTGGATCCACGTGGCTTTTGAAAAAAGATAGAGAGACTGCCGTTGTTGGGAATATTCGAATTGTTGGATTGGAAGGTACTGAAGATTTTGTCAGTTCGCGAGGCAGCAACATTTATTTCGAAACGAATCTGGAAGCTACCTATAAAATAACCGTTGCTAGCGCTGATGAATTGATGCCTTTTGAACCGGCCACCTTAATTGTATCGGGCAAGGACGGGTTAAATCAAGTGTACTGGAATGGCAAAGATGGAAATGGCGTTTTGTTGCCTGCTGGAGAACAGTATGCTGTGACAATAAAAGTAGAATTGCTTGGCGGTGAGGTTCATTTCCCATACATCGACATGGAGATAAACCCCAATGGAATTATTATTGAATTGCTAAATGATAATTTAATCGACGTTGAATCTGATATCGTTTATTGGGATGATAACGATATTTCTCCTGGCGCTCCTGGAGAATCATCAGATCCCATCACCAATCTGACAGGCATAAGTAGCAATCTTAACGGTCACAGGTGGGGATCTTATCGGGATCAAACCACCAATTTCAATAGCAATGGCAACTATGGCGGGTTTAGTTTTGGAAATGAAAGATCGATGGATACATGGGCGTATGCTTTAAGCATTGATGAAACTGCCACGAAAGAAATCACGGTTAAAGTCGCAGATTTGGAAATAGAGTCTGTTATCACATCTCAAACAACTATTGAACTCGGAGAAACCGTTATTTATGAGGTTAAAGTAGTAAATAATGGGCCATCAGATATCACGGGAGCATTATTTAATTTCACCCTTCCGGAAGGTTTCCAAATAACTGACGTCAAACATGAAAGCGATTGTGCAATTCTAAATCGAGCAGTGATTCGTTCGAATTCTTATCAAACCCAGATCGATCTGACCAATGGCTGTGGGCTAACTTTTACTTTCTCGGCAGTAGCAAACTATCCCGTACCCGACGGAACGTATGGTCAAGTCGAAGCTTATGCTTCGATCTTGCGTCCCATAGATACAACCGATCCTGACGCAACTTCCAATTCATTAGACGTGAATTCAACTCGAACAGCGGCCGACGAATGCGAAAATAATGGTTTGGGTGTTGGTTGCAACAACATTAAATTGAATACAGATGCTTACTTGTTGGAGCTATTGAATGAGCGAGGTAGTCTAACTTTGCTAAAGGAGGCTATGCATCTGGATGACAATGGCGACCGTTTTAAACAAGTCGGTGAAGTAATTCAGTACATATTCACAATAAAGAACAATGGATTTGTCGCTGTAGATGATCTTGTGTTGGCTGATTTAATGCTCTCTTCAAATCCCATTTCGCTAGCTCAAACAAGCTTAGCTGTAGGGGAGGAAATTCAAGTTGTTGTCAATTACACCATTACACAGGCTGATTTCGATAAAGGTTTTATTGAGAACACTGCATTAGTTTCCGGCAAAAACCCAAGAAAGTTTGACGTTAAAGACATCTCTGGAACAGCGGCGGATAACGATGATCGCACGCTAATCGTGATTGAGAAAAAGCCTGTCCTTAGGTTAAAGAAATCTGTGTTAAATATTGGCACGGGTACCGGTGGATATTTTACGGTAGATGACGAATTAATCTATAAATTGGAAATCTATCATTCTGGAGAAATAGCAGTGGAAGATTTAAAGATAGAGGATTTGAAAATCTCATCTGAAATCATTGTTCCAGACCGGCAGACCATCAAGAATGAAAACATTACGACCGAGTTACGATATATAGTAACGAATGAAGACGTTGATCGAGGTTATGTAGAAAACACTGCTTCAGTTTATGGTATAGAAGAGCTTTTTGGAACTCAAATTTCGGATATTTCTGGTTTGACAGTCGATGACGATCTGCCGACGCGAGTTTCTACACCTACGCGTGCAAAAGCAATCGATGATGAAGAATGGATGTATCAAAATAACAGCAAATCGTTTAAAGTTCTAAGTAACGACATCAAAGGAAGTGGCGTATTGATACCTAGCTCGGTTCGTGTTTTAACTCCGCCATCTAATGGAACTGCGATTTCTCGAGTCGATGGCTCTATTCTCTACGAACCAAACACTGATTTTGTCGGCGGCGATTTTCTGACTTACCAGGTCGCAGATGAAAATAGACTTTGGAGCACTGAGGCGACGTTATTCATCGATGTTAGGCAGACAAATCCAATCGCTGTAGTCGATTATTTTGAAACATGGTACAATCGTGCGGTAGAGTTAGCAATAACTCTAAACGATTCTGTTCCTGGAGCGACTATCGATCTCAATAGCATTGAAGTCTTAAGATATCCTCAACATGGTTCGGCAGTGATTTTGCCAAATGGAATTGTTCACTACACGCCATTTTCAAATTTTACAGGAACGGATGACTTTATCTATCGAGTCAAGGACTCTAACGGATGGTATTCTAATGAAGCCACAGTTACAATTTTGACAAAAGGATTTTTTATACCAAATACGTTTACCCCAAATGGAGACGGTAAAAATGATACATTTTTTATTATAGGCGCCTACATGTTTGATCGAATTCAGCTGGAGGTCATCAATCGGCATGGTAAGCTTATGTATCGCAGCGATGATTACAAAAACGATTGGTCTGCAGAAGGCTTATCAGATGGTACGTATTACTTTATTGTTAATGGGCACAGCGCCGATGGAAAATCATATAACAACAAAGGCACTGTAACAATTATAAGAAGCCTGAATTACTAACTCTTCCTCAACTTACCCCCAAAAGCCACGACGAACGATCGCGTGACGCTACAGTTAATATTCAACTACAAATGACTTTTTTAACAAAATTTGTAGTCGTTTAGCTACCATGTTTGTCGTTTCCATAAACGAAAAATCTATTACAATATTATATCGTGTTATTAAAACACGCTTAAAACTCTGTATTTAAGGTTTTTAATTTTTTATAAAAATATTTTTAAATTCAAAATTTTAATTAAATTTATTTTCATATTTGTAGCGTATTCGCCACAAATCCAAACTGATTGAGTGAGCTATTGAAAAACGGTGTCTATGAAAATGATGAAACTTATTTGTAGGGTAATGATTGTGTTTAGTTTTTTCATTACCAATTCTTTAGCCTATGCCGATGGTTCAAAAGATTTTTATCCCCAAGGTGTTCAAGGAAATCGCGCATTTCTAGTTTCGCATAACGGATCGCGAATAAATAACGCAAGTATGCCATTCCTTACTTTAGGAACACATTATGTGTATGTGCAAGCGGGCGAGAAGTTAGCCGTAGCATCCAGTGCACAAGGCGTTGGGCAGGGTAAGATAATTCTAACTAGCCCAACAAACCAAATCATTAACACAAGCAGCAGTAATCTTGGCCGAATTGCGGATAATGGTTCCGGTACTCGTGCGGCTGAGTTGGCGGGTCCTAGAAGGGGTTATGCACCTTATGAAGTTCTAATTGACGCTTCGAATCAAGGGATTTGGAAAATCGAGTTTGTAGCGCCATCCGGTGACAACGATCATAATGTTGGACAAAACAAAGCTCAGAATGTCCGTGCCGACAAAGATTGGGTGCAAACCAACGAATATTTTATTTCTGCATGGGACATTTCCGTCAGAAATCGTGCGGACGAAGATTGGATAAAAGGCCGTGTATATACCAATACCTTGAATTTGCAGATCTCCGGCGATCAGATTGAAGATCCAAATCAAGCATTTTACGGGAAGAACTACGTGTTGACAAATGATGGCTATGTTTATCAGGTAAATGGCAATGGGAGCAACGGAATCGCATTTTGTTATTTTGTTAACAACAAGGGATTTTTAGATGAAAAGTCAGATCCACTTTATAAAAGTGTAAATAATTCAAGCATCGATTCATACAAAATTCAAGATCCTAGAACCGTTGATTCTGAATCGCAGATAACGCATAAAATTATGTACACTCGTCCAGATATCTACATGCCTGAAATTGGTTATGGAGCAGTTCCAGGAGGGCAAACTTGGTTGTATAAAAAGCAAATAGATTTAAAGGTTACGAATATTCAAATCAATGGCATCGAGGGAACTTCGAATTACGTGAGCAAGCGTGGAAGCTACATTAGTTTTGAAACAAATGCTCCTGCGAGCTATAAAATTTACATAACTAGTTCCGATTCTAGATTTAATTTTCAACCCGTCGAAATAATATTTAATGCAAAAGCTGGTGAGAATTCTGTGTTTTGGGACGGCAAAGACGGAAATGGTAAAAGCATGCCCGTTGGCGACAGTTATCCAATTACTGTAAAGATCCAAAAGCTTGGTGGTGAAGTCCATTTTCCTTATTTAGATATGGAAATTAATCCAGAAGGACTGATTATTGAGTTATTAGATGAAGATTATAAAGTGAAATCAGACATCGTTTATTGGAATGATATAGACCTGACCCTTGGGCTCGAAGAAGAAAGGTCTAAGCCAATCACTAACCTAAAAGGAGAGAGCAGTAATGAAAATGGTCACAAATGGGGTACATACAGCAAAAATGCAACAGGTAAAGGAAGCGATAGTTTTGGAAATGAAAAAGCCATGGATACATGGACCTATATTTACGATGCGTATGTGGAAGAAACTCTCTACATATCTTCAAAAGTAGCTGATTTAGCTGTTGAATTTACCAATGTCCAAGATAAAAGGGTCGAATTGGATGAGTTGGTTTATTATGAAATCAAAGTGGTCAATAAAGGTCCATCGAGCGTTAAAGATGCAGAATTCGAGTTTATTGTGCCAAAGGGTTTTTCTGTTGAAAGTATCGAATACGTGACCAATTGCGGCGTTGTTCATGATCCAACAGCCTACAAAACACTAATGGATTTAGGCGCTAAATGTGAAGTGATAGTCAAAATCTATGTGAAGGCTACAGAAGTTCCCGATGATGTGTACGGCGTGGTAGATGCTGAAGCAACTATTTTGCGCCCGGCGGAAGTAACCGATCCTGATGCAACTTCTGTTTTAGAATATAATGGGAAACCTAGAACGGCTCACGGCGAGTGTCTCAACAATGGTTTGCCGGTAACATGTAACAACATTGCTTATCATTCCGATTACTTCTTGCTAGAACCTTTAGGAGAGAGGGGACAACTTATTTTGATAAAAGATGCTGCTCATATTGATGCAAATAGAGATCAGTTTGCTCAGGTCGGTGAAGTGATCCGCTACACATTTACAATAGTAAATAGTGGCTTGGTGAATGTGACCGAACTTAAACTGACTGACCCGCTTTTGTCAAATCAGCCACTTAAGTTGCCTTCATCTTCTATGACCGCAAGCCAGCGAGTTGTTATTACAGTGGACTACGTGATTACGCAAGCGGATTTAGATCGAGGTTCGGTTACAAATACCGCACTAATTACCGGTAAAAATCCGAGGGGTTTTGATGTGTCTGATCGTTCAGGTACAACTTCCTCGAACGATACGCCAACAGTCATCGTGCTTCCTAAAAAGCCGCAGATTGCGTTGAAAAAAACAGTTACAAATAAGGGGACTTCTAAAGATGGGCTATTTACTTTAGGTGATCCGATCATTTATTTATTCGAAATTCGCCATTCTGGTGATTATCCAATAGACAATTTGAAATTTTCAGATCCTAAATTAAGTGATACATACATTGCTTTACCTAAAACAAGCATTCAAAATGAGGTTATACGTTTTCAATTGACCTATGTTGTAACAGATGCGGATATAGAAGCTGGCTTTGTCAGCAATACTGCGACCATTACTGGCGACGATGGTTTGTTTGGAACAAAACAAACGGACATATCGGGCCTAACCTATGATGATAATAAACCTACCGTTGTTTATACGCCAACGAAAATAAAAGCCCTAGATGATGTGGCTACGGTATATGAAAATGAATCGGTCGTCATTTCTATTTTAGACAATGATCAAAAAGGTTCTTCGGAAATTATGAAAAATAAAATCCGGATAGTTAAAACGCCAGCTAATTCAACAGCCGTTCCAAACGCTGACGGCACTATCTTATTTACACCTAATCCAGAATATTTTGGAGAAGATGTGTTTACCTATCAGGTTGCCGATCAGAATAACCTATGGAGCAATGAAGCTACGGTGACAGTGACTATTTTGGAAGCTATTCCAAAAGCAGTAGATGATTATGCCGAAACCTGGTATAATCGCTCGGTAGAATTTAATGTTCTGGAAAATGACAAATCAACTGGTGTCAACATAGACTTTAATTCCGTTGAAGTAATGAGTTATCCTCAATTAGGATCGATCATTAATTTAGGAAATGGAAACTTTAGGTATGAGCCAAATCAGTTTACTACAGGCGTCGATAATTTTACCTATACGGTTAAAGATATCAATGGCGGAGTTTCGAATGTTGCGAAAGTGACTATTGTCACTAAAGGATTCTTTATTCCAAATACATTCACGCCAAATGGTGACGGTGTCAATGATACTTTTAAGATTTTAGGGGCACATATTTTTGATAAAATCGAATTGGAAGTTATCAATCGACATGGCGCATCAATCTATCGGAATGCTAACTATAAAGACGAGTGGGATGGTAATGGCATGGCAGATGGTACCTATTATTTCATAATCAATGGGTACAGCAATGGTGCGAAATCATATTCTCATAAAGGAACTGTGACAGTTATTCGAAGCATCAATTATTAAATTAATTTCGGACAAAGGCTGGTATTTGCCATTCTGAATTATTTAATTTTTGTTACCTTTGCATCGGTATTTATTGGGCTTATCGAATATGCAACGTATTCGTTCACGTTGGAGATTTGTCCCTTAATTTTATTTAAAACTTTAAAGTCATAGTTGTACATGATTAAAATTACATTACCTGATGGTTCCGTCAGAGAATATGAAAAAGGAACATCAGCGGCTCAAGTAGCCTTGTCAATTTCTGAAGGTCTAGCAAGAAATGTATTAGCCGCAGAAGTTAATGGAGAAGTCTGGGATTCTTCCCGTCCAATCGAAAATGATTCCGCAGTAAAATTGTTGACATGGAATGATGACAAAGGTAAATCTACCTTTTGGCATTCATCTGCTCACCTTTTGGCCGAAGCCTTAGAAGCTTTGTATCCAGGAATTAAATTCGGAATAGGCCCAAATATCGAAACCGGATTTTATTACGATGTAGATTTTGGCGACCGCGAATTTTCTTCGGATGATTTCAAGCAGATTGAAGACAAGATGTTGGAATTGGCAAAGCAAAAGGAAGTTTTCGAACGCCGCGCAGTTTCCAAATCCGAAGCAGTTGCTTATTTCGAAGAAAAAGGCGACGAATACAAATTAGACCTGATCAAAGATTTGCAGGATGGAAGCATTACGTTCTACAGTCAGGGCAATTTTACTGACTTGTGCCGTGGTCCGCATATCCCGAATACTGGATTTATCAAAGCCATTAAATTAACCAATGTTGCGGGAGCATATTGGAGAGGCGATGAAACTCGTAAACAGTTGACTCGTATTTATGGGGTGACATTTCCAAAGGCATCTGAATTAACAGAATACCTGAAGTTTATTGAAGAGGCTAAGAAAAGAGATCACCGTAAATTAGGCAAGGAATTGGAGCTGTTTGCTTTTTCTGAAAAAGTAGGAGCGGGATTGCCGTTATGGTTGCCCAAAGGTGCTGCCTTGCGTCAGAAATTGATGGATTTCTTGCAAAAAGCACAATTAAAAGCAGGTTATGAACCTGTTGTTACACCACATATTGGACACAAACAATTGTATGTAACTTCTGGTCATTACGATAAATATGGAGCAGATTCATTTCAGCCGATTAAAACTCCGGTAGAAGGTGAAGAGTTTTTCTTGAAACCGATGAACTGTCCTCATCACTGTGAGATTTATAAAACTAAACCTCGCTCGTATAAAGATTTGCCTGTTCGTTTCGCCGAATTCGGAACAGTATATCGCTATGAGCAATCCGGTGAATTGCATGGATTGACTCGTGTTCGAGGGTTTACACAAGATGATGCACATTTATTCTGTCGCCCTGATCAAGTGAAGGAAGAATTTAAGAAAGTCATAGACTTGGTGCTCTATGTTTTTGGGGCTTTAGGTTTCGAAGACTTTACAGCACAGATATCACTTCGCGATCCAGAAAATAGAACTAAATACATTGGTTCGGATGAGAACTGGGCATTGGCAGAAGCTTCAATCATTGAGGCAGCAAATGAAAAAGGTTTGCCAACTGTAGTTGAATACGGAGAAGCCGCTTTCTATGGTCCAAAGTTGGATTTTATGGTTAAAGATGCTTTGGGTAGAAAATGGCAATTGGGAACTATTCAGGTCGATTACAACCTGCCGGAACGTTTCGAGCTGGAATATACTGGAAGCGACAATGCAAAACATCGCCCGGTAATGATCCACCGAGCACCATTCGGTTCCTTGGAACGCTTTATCGCTGTTTTGATTGAACATTGTGCGGGTCAGTTCCCGTTATGGCTTGCGCCTGAGCAATTTATCATTTTGCCAGTTTCAGAAAAATATGAAGAATATGCGCAAAAACTTTTAGAATCGCTAAATAATTCCGATATTCGCGGTCTGATTGACTTGCGTGACGAGAAGGTTGGTCGTAAAATCCGCGACGCAGAAATTAAAAAACTGCCTTACATGTTGATTGTAGGGGAGAAAGAGCTAGAAAATGGCACAATTTCTGTACGCAAACATGGCTCCGTCGATTTAGGGTCGATGAGCGAAGTAGAATTTAAAGAAGTATTAATTAAAGAAATAACAGTTTAATTTTAAACATTTGGCATTAAAAAGATCGAGTGGTCCAAGACCACCAATGAGAAAGAAAGAACCGGATCACCGCATTAACGAACATATCAGAGTGCCTGAAGTGCGACTGGTGGGAGATAATGTAGAACAAGGAGTATTTCCGACACGCAAGGCGTTGGAGATGGCTGATGAGTTAGAGCTTGATTTAGTGGAGATTTCGCCAAATGCAGTACCTCCTGTTTGTAAAATAATTGATTACAGTAAATTCGTTTACGAGCAAAAGAAGAAGCAAAAGGAAATCAAAGCAAATGCTAAGCAGACGGTCATTAAAGAAATCCGTTTCGGACCGAATACAAGTGAGCATGATTTTGATTTTAAATTAAAGCATGCCATGCGCTTTTTGGAATCTGGCGAGAAAGTACGTGCATATGTGCATTTCAAAGGTAGAGCAATTGTCTTCAAAGAGCAGGGAGAAATCTTATTGTTGCGTTTCGCACAAGCTTTAGAAGATTACGGTAAAGTAGAATTGCTTCCTAAATTAGAAGGTAAGCGTATGTTCTTAACCATTGCGCCAAAGGCGACAACAAAAAAATAAAAATTTCTAACAAATTGATATAAAATAAAGTATTATGCCAAAAGTTAAAACCAATTCCAGCGCAAAGAAACGTTTCAAGTTGACTGGAACAGGTAAAATCGCAAGAAAAAACGCTTACAAAAGCCACATCTTGACTAAAAAAACTACAAAACAAAAACGTAACTTAACAACAACTAGTTATGTTTCTGATGCAGATTCAGGTAATGTTAAACGCATGCTTGCAATCGGTAAATAAGTTTTTTTAATTAGTAATTCACAATATTTTTTTAACCGGGTATCAGGTAGTAAGCTCACTGAAAAACGTAGCGCCTTGTACCAAATTAAATTTTTAAAATTATGCCACGTTCGGTTAACGCAGTAGCTTCGAGAAGAAGACGTAAAAAAATCCTTAAATTAGCTAAAGGCTATTATGGATCAAGAAGCAAAGTTTATACTATTGCTAAAAACACAGTAGAAAAAGGTTTACAGTACGCATACCGCGACCGTAAAACCAAAAAACGCGAGTTTAGAGCGCTATGGATCCAACGTATCAACGCTGGTGCTCGTCAATATGGAATTTCATATTCTCAATTAATCGGGAAATTGAACGCAAAACAAATCGGTCTTAACCGTAAAGTTTTAGCTGATTTAGCAATGAATCATCCAGAAGCTTTCAAAGCAGTAGTTGACGCAGTAAAATAGAGTTTTTCACCGCATTAATTTGTTAGATATTTTTTAGAAAGAAGCCGAGAGGCTTCTTTTTTTTGCATGTATATTTTTCTTTTCAAATTTTTATTAAACATATTTACGCTAAGAAATGATTCACCATGAAGCTAACAAAACTAACTCCCGTTCTGTATACAAATGATCTAAAAAAATCAGTTGACTTTTATGTCGAAATTTTAAATTTCAGTTCTAGTTCACTTGATGTTGATTCAACGATTGCTTTCGTTCGTTTCGGTGATATTGAATTGATGCTTTCTCTGCCGAATGATCATGTGCCTTTTACCCAGTCAAATTTCACAGGCTCCTTTTATTTTCAAACACTGAACGTCATGGAAATTTGGGAATCGATAAAAGATAAAGCAAGCATCTGCTATCCGATTGAAGATTTTGAATATGGATTGAGGGAATTTGCTATATATGATAATAATGGCTACCTGTTCCGTTTGGACAGGAATTATCGGTACTTTAGTTAAGGTACTATTAAATCACAGTTTTATGAATCTACTTGGATTGTCAATTCTCTAGGAGTACTATGTTTACAGTACGGTACTTCTCCAAAGTCTATTTATTCACCTCGCATCTAATTCGCATTACTCATTTGAATTTAATCATCCATTAACACGATATTAAATTTGCAAAAACAGGCGCAATAAATCGTATATTTTATTAAATTCGCAACGGCTGTTCATAATGGATTGGTAGATTAATTTTTTCTAATTGATTAAAATTGTAGTGCCGATAAACCTATTGTGAGCCCGTTTTATAAACAGAATTTGATAAACTAATTATGTATTCACAACAATTAACTCCAGAACATCAAGTTTTTCGCGAAACCCTTCAGGCATTTATAAAAAAAGAAATCCTTCCTCATATTGATAAATGGGAAAAAGAGGGCGAAATCGATAAATCCATTTGGAAAAAAATGGGGGATATGGGTTTTATGGGCTTAAATTTTCCTGAGGAATATGGAGGTTTGGATTTGGATTTCTATTATTCGATGATTTTCTGCGAAGAACTGTCACATTGTTATTCGGGAGGTTTTACGATTGCCGCTTTGGTGATTCAATATATGTCGGCGCCTTATCTTTTAAAATATGCTTCCGAGGAATTGAAGCAAAAGTATTTGACCGCTGTGATTTCCGGTGATTTAGTAAGCGCTGTTGCAATAACAGAACCTGGTGCAGGGTCGGATGTACAGCAGATCAAGACAACAGCTGTTCTTGAAGGTGACCACTATATTGTCAATGGTTCGAAAACATTTATTACGAATGGATATTATGGCGATGTTTTCATTACGGCAGTAAAAACGGATCCAAGCAAGAAAAACAAGGGCATTAGTTTACTATTGATCGATCGCAATGCGACTGGAGTTTCTGCAACAAAGATTGAAAAGATGGGCTGGAAGGCTTCGGATACCGCAGAGTTGGGTTTTGATAACGTTAAAGTTCCTGTTTCGCATTTGATTGGCGAGGAAGGCAGCGGCTTTAAATATTTGATGGGCGGTTTGCAGCTGGAACGTTTGACTGCGGCTTTAAATAGTTTGGGGACGGCCGATGCGGCTTTGCAATATGCGCTTGAGTACATGGCGTATCGAGAGGCATTTGGTAAAAAATTACAGGAATTTCAAGTCTTGCGCCATCGCGTCGCACAAATGGTTGCTGACATGGAAACCGTAAAAGCATTTGTTTACCATTGCTGTGATTTGCAGCAACAAGGAGCTTATGCGGTGAAAGAATGTTCCATTGCGAAACTGCAAGCGAGCGAATTGGCGATTGATGTAGTTGACAAATGTTTCCAGTTCTTCGGTGGATACGCATTTACAGAAGATTATAAGATTGCGCGTATGTATCGCGATGTGCGTGTGGGAAATATTATTGGCGGAACTTCAGAAATCATGTTAGAAATTATTGCCAAAATGTCGATTGAGAAAGTGAATTATCAATCTGTCGTTAAACCTTTCGACAAAGAAGTTCATTAATTATAGCTGAGGAATGATGACATCAGAAACAAACTACCCAAATTTTAATTTATCGATAAATCCTGCAGGAATTGCAATCCTTACTTTGCTTCATCATAAAACTGATTCTTCTACTTTTCAATTTGAATTTTTGGAAGAGTTCGTTTTACTGGCTTTTGAGACATTGGAATTACCCGAAGTAAAAGGCATAGTTTATAAAATCGAAGACCCGAACCCAGATTTTTTGGAGGACTACATTAACTATTTTGAGCTTTCAAAGGATAGGGAAGAATTTCAAAACAGAATCAATTATTTACATCAGAATTTTTATGCATTAAAGAATCGTCCAAAACCTATAGTTGCACTTATAAATTCCAGCTGTAAAGGGACTTTGTTATCGTGGATGCTTTGGGCAGATTATCGGATTGCCGTCGTAAATGACCGAGCAACCCTTGGGTTCCAAGAAATAAAATATGGAATTTATCCTGGTTTCGTAGCAATTTTTAATGCTATGCATCAGCTTTCCGCTGAATTTGTAGTTCCTTTTTTGACTCAAGGAAATAGCTATTCCCAAAATGAAAGCTTATCCATCGGACTTTTAAATCAGGTTGTGGATGACGAAGAAACGGCACTAAAAGAAGCGCAAAGTTGGATAGAACATCATCCAGCACCTACTAAAAATAAAGCGATAGGCATTTCGGGTAAGGAGTCTATTCTATCCGCGATTTCCACTTATCAAAAAAGAGCGAATCCCTTAATTCCTGGAAATCAAATAGCCATTCATTTGTTAAGACGGGCATTAGAATTAAATTTTAAATACTATTTGCAAGAAGAAGCACAGCAAGATCTAGAAGTCTTGAGTAAGCCTGAAACGCTCAATATCGTCCGTACGCACTATTACGGCATTCGCCAGGCATCGATAGCATCCACTGAAATTGACTTTGAGCTAAAACGTTTGGGAATTTTAGGTGCCGGGATGATGGGCTCGGGCATTGCTTACGAGGCAGCGCGATCGGGAGTCGATGTGGTTTTAAAAGATGTAACAATAGAGCAAGCGAACAATGGGAAAAATTATTCTGAAAAAATCACAAGCAAGTTAGTACAGCAACATAAGATTTCTGAAATCAGCCGCGATACTTTGCTTTCGCATATACATCCGACTGAAGATGTCAATGACTTGAACGAATCTGACTTGATTATCGAAGCGGTATTCGAAGACAGGGATTTAAAGGCTACAGTCACCAAAGAATCGTTGCTATTTATTAGCAAAAATGGATTTTTTGCATCCAATACAACTTCGCTTCCGATTGCCGACTTGGCTGTTTCGACTGAGCATCCAGAAAACTTTATTGGTTTGCATTTCTTTTCGCCGGTAGACCGCATGGCTTTGGTCGAAGTGATTGTCGGAAAGCAAACAAGCGATGAAACCTTAAACAAAGCGTTGAAAGTTGTAAGGCAGTTGGGTAAAGTGCCGATTGTAGTGCATGATGGACCCGCATTTTTCACCTCCAGAATATTTTTTAACTATTTACTGGAAGCCATTACCATGGTTTTGGAAGGCATTCCGGCAGGAAAAATAGAAGAAGTTGCCAAAAAATCGGGATTCGCTGTTGGACCATTGGCAGTTTTGGATGAAATTTCATTGGCATTGATGCTGCATGTGTACGATCAATTGCCAGATTTGCATAATAGCCAACAGAGAGCCTATGCTTACCTGAAAGCCATGCTTTCGCAGGAACGAAATGGACGAAAGGCAGGTAAGGGTTTTTATGATTATTTGCCTGATGGCAAAAAGGAGATTTGGAACGATGAAACTATTTCGACTGTTTCGGAACTTCCCGATCAGGAAATTAGCAAACGCTTATTGCATGTGATGGCATTGGATAGCTTTCGCTGTTTGGATGAAGGAATTCTCACAAAACCCATCGATGGCGATATCGGTTCGGTATTAGGTGTGGGATATGCTTCGCAAACCGGTGGCGTATTTGGGCACATTGATTTAGTTGGCATTCAGAATTTCGTTGATGATTGCAAACGTTTTGAAAAGTTTGGAGAACAATGGAATGTCCCTGATTCGTTGGTGAAATTAGCAGAACGAAATTTTACTTTTTATAACGGATTTGAATCGAATTCCCCCTAACCCCCAAAGGGGGAACAATAGCTCCATAGATTTAAAAAAATAAATAAAAATTGCCAGTCTGCATTTACGCATACTAGCCACTTTATAAAACCCAGAAGGGTTTTTTACTTTTGAATTTTTAATTTTTACTTTGAAACCCGCTGTTCGATATCTTCCAAAGGGAGATGTCGAACTTTTAAATAAAACGGGATTTATAATCCCGAACCTTTTAAGGTGGCTTCCATCATTAGAGCGGATTGCAAATCCGCTTTTATCCCTAAGTGGTTAAAATAAATAAAATGGCTAGTCTGCAATTACGCATACTAGCCATTTTGTAACCCGTGGAAAGGTTTTTTACTTTTGAATTTTTACTTTTGAATTTAAAAAGTCGCCTACCAGCCACCGCCTCCGCCACCACCGCCACCACCGCCGGATGAACCGCCGCCAGAAGAGCCGCTGCTGCTTGAGCTTCCGCTGGAACTCGAAGGTTTGGATGAACCGGAGCTAATTGACTTGGTCAATCCTGAATTTAATGAGCTGTTCAATCCGTGCAAATTCATTGCACTGCCGATATACCATGTCGATACATAGGTAGTTGCCATTGCCAATAATGCAGCTTCGAATTTTTTGCCCCAAATATCATCCACACCCAAAACCATAGCATAAGGCAACATTTTCTCAAACTGTTCAGGTGTCATTTCGGGCGGGTTATGAAATTTAAGCTGTTCGTTTTCTGCAGCGCCCATATACATTTTAAAACCTTCGATCAATGATTTTATATGAAGCTTATCTTCCGATGGCCTACGGATCAAATATGAAAAATAAAGCAACAGAAAAAAGGATGCAATTATAAATAGGTAGCAATACCTAAAATTAAGGTCGATATTGGATGAAAATCCCATCATGACAAACGGGACGATAAACAGCATTGCAAAAAACACGACGACTGCTGTAATGCATCCTTGGCCCTTTACATTTCCGATAAAAGCATTAAAAATAAAGAAAATTACGACTAGCGTAAAATATAAAAATACGCCGCCGATTGCATTTCCAGGGCTAGGATAAATGATCGTGCTGATGATTAATCCGATAGCGTAGATCAAACTAACAATCCAAGCAGGCTTCCATAATTTTTTAGTGTTTTTTCCTTCCTTTAGCAGAGGATCATATTGAGTTTTAATGTTGGCTCTAAAACCATCCACAGTAGCCTCTATGCTTTTATCGTAAGTTCCATCGAAAAGGACCGATTTTTTCTTCGAAAATAATTGGTGCATGACCACGTATTCTTCTTTTGGCAACGATGAATCTTCGTTTTTCAATTTTGTGACTTTGAAATCCTTGCTTTTGGATAGCCCAAAAAATGAGGAGGTCTCAACTTCGCCGATCTCGAGGTATCCTTTGATTGCGAGATTAACGATCGCGGCAGTCAAGAATTTATTTTCATAAATCCCTTCATGAATATAGCCCAGAGCTGCGGGCGAAAGATTTTCTGGCACATTAAACTGAGGGTAAACGGTGGGTTTTTCTGGGTCTACACCATAAGTTCTCCATAAAGTATAGGCATAGCGGATTAAACCAGCCATTCCCGCGAGGAAAAAAATAAGCAAGCCGTATTGTTCAAGGAAACTGGGTGGAGGGGGAGGCAGAAAAATTCCTTTTTGGAAAGCAAGAGCAACCGTTAAGTTTTCTCTTGCCGAAAGATCTTTGGCAACCCAGCGCATGCTGCTGTCTGATAGTTGAATAGACGAGCAGTCGCCGTTCGTGCTTCCCTGCGCGCCAGTATAGCAGCTGTTTTGCTTAAGAACAGTTCCTGCAGGAAATTGGATAGTGGCCGAAATGGAATCAACGGCGAAATCCCATTCGGTTCCATTCACGTTCCAATATAACTCATCATAATCTCCAAAAAATCCGACCTGATTTTTGGTAGAATAACGGATTACATAGCTATAGTTCCCCGGAGCAAGCGTAACATCCTTATTCCCGATGTAGATTTTAAGCCAATTTCCATCGTCTTCCTTGTGATAATCTTCCGTTTTACCATCACGTGTCACAGATAGAATTTTATAGCTTATTTTCTGTTCTTTTCCGTTCAAGTTTCTGTACAACGGCAATGAACGAAAAATCCCACGCTGTATTTGGTTGCCTTCGCCGTAAACAGTGATGTGCTCTTCAACAGTTAATATTCCTTCTTTGTCTACGAGAATGTTGCTATTGAATGATTTTATTCTTTCTGTCTCATAATCGTAGTCATCAGCGCTGTCTGAAGCAGGGGTAGCCTTAGCGGCTTGATTGGGTTGCGTTGAAGCTGGGAACACATGTTGCTGAAACACAAGCATGGCGATGATCAATAAGCTATTGATCCTTAAAAAATAGTTCATCGATTAAAATTTAACGTTGGGTACTTCGCGTTCAGCTGGATTGTCGAGTTCAAAGAAAGCTGCATTTTCAAATTTGAACATGCTCGCGATGATGTTGCTAGGAAAGGATTCCACCAACGTGTTATTCTCACGTACGGTTCCGTTATAATATCTTCTTGATTTTTCAATGTCGTTTTCCACAGCAGTAAGCTCATTTTGTAACTGCTGAAAGTTTGTATTTGCTTTTAAGTCTGGATATTGCTCCGCAACAGCAAATAAATTCATCATCGCCTGGTTCAGGTTTTTTTCTGCTGCTTCTTTTGCTTCCAAAGACTTTGCGCCAACGGCTTGCGTCCTTGCCTGCGTCACGCTATCCAAGGTTTCGCGCTCATGCGTAGCATATCCTTTGACGGTTTCGACCAAATTAGGAATAAGGTCATGACGTTTTTTAAGCATCACGTCAATGCTGCTCCAAGCTTCTTGTACTAAGTTTCTCAACTTAATTAATCGGTTGTAAATCGAAACCCCATAAAAGAAAAAGATTACGATTAGGGCACTGATTAGTAGGATAGCTATCATACGCTGTGGTTTTATGTTGAAATTAAAACTACTGATTTTTTAAATAGGATAACAGGTTTTTTGAGTAAAAGTTTTCTCGTGTGTAATGAATGCTATTCATTCGCAAGCGGAAAAGCAGGATGAAATTCGGAATCAGTAGCAAAAGGAGAGCTATTTTCTCAGGTTAAGCGAAATAAATTTTCTGTTAACTCGTTTTATTTCGAACAATCATGTGTTCTATCTGTTAATAAATTAAGTTTTAGTAAATTTTAATTCATTAAACACCAAT
Organism: Sphingobacterium hungaricum; assembly: GCF_015210005.1. GTDB lineage: Bacteria > Bacteroidota > Bacteroidia > Sphingobacteriales > Sphingobacteriaceae > Sphingobacterium > Sphingobacterium hungaricum. The sequence goes on along the minus strand of NZ_MU158698.1, from coordinate 600,163 downwards.
TAAACAAGATGATGAAAAAGAAAAAGATTTTGATTACGGGTACGGGTTCTGGATTTGCAAAAGATGCGGCGATTCGGCTTGCGGAATTAGGCCATACCGTGATAGCCACTGTTGAAATAATGTCTCAGGTCAGTGTTTTAGAACAAGAGTTACGAGATAAAAAATTAAAGATAACGGTAGAAAAGCTTGATGTTACTTCGGAAATCGATCGTAAAAAAGCTTTTGAACACGATATCGATATATTGATCAGCAATGCGGGGATTAGTGAGGGCGGAGCAGTTGTCGACCTGCCGGAAGAAAATATCCGTAGGCAGTTTGAGGTCAATGTTTTTGGAACGATCTTCTTGATTCAAGGCTTTGCGAAGCATTTTGTGAAAAAGAAAAAAGGGCGCATCATTAGCATATCATCTATTGCAGGATTGTCTGTTGCTCCGTTTACAGGGGCCTATTCGGCATCTAAACATGCTTTGGAAGCGTTCTCGGAAGCTATGTATAAAGAGTTAAGAGAGTTTGGAGTGGAAGTGTGTACGATCAATCCGGGGCCATACCTAACTGGTTTTAACGACCGCATGTTCGAAGCTCCATCGTATTGGAAAAAAGATAAGAAGGAGAATGTTTTTGATTATGATAAAATTAATTTCCCCGATTACCAATTCAATCCAGACGAAGTTGTGGAAAAAATCATTGCAGTAGCTACAGATAAAATAACAACCTATCGGAATGTATTGCCTGATCCAAAAGTTACAGCAGTAAAAGACGAAGAAAGCGAGTCATGGACAAGGGATTATACAAAAGATTTGGGCAAACGGCATAAAGCAGTGCAGATGGCCTATAAGATGAAACCTGGAACAAAAGTTAAAGGTTATTAATATGGAATATGTTGTAATCGTCGAATTTTTGGTTTTCCCTGCTTATCGAAAAGAATTTTATGATTTGCTGGTATGGGAAGCTAAAGCTATGACTGAGAAAGAAAAGGGCACCTTACATGTGACGACCATGCTCGATGGCGGGGATCCGAATCGGTTTGTCAATTTATGCTTCAAAGGATGATTTTGCGAAGCATAACAAAGGAAAAATATGTAAGGAATTTTTTCAAAAAGGAGATGCTATGATTTCAAGAGGCGCGGTTATTTTATTTAAAGGGCCAAGATTAGCAAGTGGAAATACCTACGCTTTTGAAGCTCTTGCTCCTAATAAAGAAATTGCTGATTTCGATCGGTAAATTTTGGGTGATTTTTTGGAAATAGATGCCTTCGGGCATCTATTTTTTTTAGTCAATATTTTCTATGTTCCTTATTTTTGTTTGGTCTACTGTAAATTTGAATGGTTACCTTTAAACTTAAGTTGAAAAACATGGACAAAATTTTTCTCATAAAATTATTTTCATTCGTGCTTTTAGGTGCCACATTTGTCAGTTGCAATTCTGTTCCTACAAAAGAAATTTCAGCTACGCTGGATAGCATTTATTTATTTCAAGCTGATTTTAGAACAGTTGATAAAAAATTGATAACAAAAGAACTTGCTGAACTGATTGATTCTGTGAAGACCAAGGAGGAGCAAGAAACAGAGGAGATGCTGTTAAGTGAGCATCCAACAGATAAGCCGTCTATTATTGAAGGTGATTTGCTGACCAGCCTGTATGAAGGCCAGAACCGTTATCACATTGCAGAGCTTTCTAACGATGCCGATTCTGCTGTGTTGCTAGTTAATTTTGAACAGACTGGCTATAATGAAAAATGGCAAGATACCTTAATCTTCAAAAATGAGCATGGCTGGAAGCTGGATAATGTACTTTACAACAATAAATATACAGATCAATATTCAATGCAAAATGTGTTGATAAATTATTTAAAATCGGAATAGAATTCGCTTGTCTTCTTCGTTGTACCGACCACGATGCTTTCCGCGTCATGCCGGATTTATTTCGGCATCTCATCTCACCCAACAAAGTTCATATTTAAATATAAAGGTCCTGAAACAAGTTCAGGATGACGTGAGGGAAATGATTTGCTGCTGACTTTCCATGTCATCCCGACCACGAAGTCTTTCCGCGTCATGCCGAATTTATTTCGGCATCTCGTCCAATGACCAAAGTTCATATTTAAATATAAAGGTCCTGAAACAAGTTCAGGATGACGTGAGGGAAATGATTTGCTGCTGACTTTCCATGTCATCCCGACCACGAAGTAGCTGCGAAGCAAATTTATTTCGGCATCTCATCTTATCCAACCGAAGTTTATGTTCAAGTATAAAGATCCTGAACCAAGTTCAGGATGACGGGGGGGAAGTAAAAGTTGAAAACACACAATTTACTATATTGAGAAAATCTATAGGGTCAAAAGTTTTTAGTTTCTTCCCATAAATCTAAAAATCTCGGATTGCTTTCTTTAATTAAATTAATCTTCCAGTCTCTATGCCAATTTTTTAGTTGTTTTTCTTTTTCAATAGCTTCTTCTATTCTGGTAAAAGAGGAATACCACACTAATTTAAAGCATTTGTATTTGCTGGTAAAGCTTTTTGGATATTTTGAATGCTTATGTTCATAAACTCGGGAATATAAATCAGAAGTAACGCCTATATAGAATGTCGTATTATTCTTATTCGTCATGATGTATACATATCCTCCGTAAACCATATATAAATTTAATCATCAAATGAGATATTTAAAATAGGGAATACAATTTTATTCTGCGTCATCCCGACCGCGAAGTCTTTCCGCGTCATTCCAACCACAGGGCTTCCTCCTTCATGCTGACCATGAAGTCTTTCCGCGTCATGCCGACCACGCAGTAGCTGCGAAGCAAATTTATTTCGGCATCTCATCTCACCCGAGCAAAGTTTATAAATAATTATAAAGATCCTGAAATAAGTTCAGGATGACGGGAGGGGAATAATTTTCCAACCGCGAAGTCTTTCCACGTCATGCCGACCACGAAGTAGCTGCGAAGCAAATTTATTTCGGCATCTCATCTCATCCAACCAAATTTTATGCTTAAATATAAAGATCCTGAACCAAGTTCAGGATGACGGGACGTACCGAATATATGAAACGTGAACTCTAAACCTACTTTATCGGTACGGTTTTAAAGGTGAAGCGCTTCTGCATCGAAAAACTATAAAGGGTGACCAGGCAAGTCGTTAAAATCTGTGATGGTGTTGGATACCAGCCAAATAAATCAACAAATAATTTTAGGAGTATATAATTAATCACGATTGATCCCATGCAGGCAATGAAATAGCGGTACATGCTTTTGCCCATGTTGTCGGTTTTGTATTTAAAGACAAAATAGTAATTGAAGAAATAGCCCATAAAAAACGTGAATGGGAATGTGCTCAGGAGGGAAAAGATATGCGGGCTGATTGTTAGAAAATCAAATATTTCAACATTCTCTTTCTCAATGATATAGTTGTAATTCACGAAGTAGATCACCCAGCCAATAAAAATATTCAGTGAACCGAAGAATAGGTACTTTATTGTCTCGTTTGACAATTTCTGTTTCAGTAAATCAATGTTCATTAGATTTATGGGTTTAGGTAAAAAAAATATTCGGCATGTTTGTCTTTACATGCCGAATAGTATCGTGCTTTTATAAGCTAGCTAAGCTTTCTTCTAAAATTTTAATCTTAGTTTCTGCATCCGCCTTCTTGTTTTGTTCGTTCTGAACAACTTCAGGTTTTGCATTCTGAACAAAACGTTCGTTGGATAATTTTTTGTCTACCGACACTAAAAATCCATTGAGGTATTCAATTTCTTTTGAAATCCGTTCGCGCTCTGCGTCAACATCAATGTTATCTTCCAACGCGACATAACATTCTTCTTTGCCAGCAAGGAAACTAACTGCTCCAGTGATTTTTTCCCGAACAAAGGTTAAGGTAGAGATATTTGCCAGTTTTATTAAACTGTCTTGGTATTTCGTAAAATCAATAAAGGTCGCATTAATCGCCAAAGGCAATGCCACTTTAGGCGAAATCTGTTTCGTGTTCCGAATGTTCCGAACTTCTGAAATAATCTGCTGAACGATTTCGAATTCTTTAATAATCGTTTCATCAAACGGCTTTACTTCTGGAAATTGAGCAACGATCACACAGTCTTTCTCGTCGCGCGAACCAAATAAATCTTCATGCCATAATTCTTCCGTCAGGAATGGCATAAAAGGATGAGCCAATGCCAAAATTTGTTGAAAGAATTTTTTGGCCGTTTCTAATGTTTCTGACTCGATTGGGCTTTGGTAAGCCGGTTTGATCAGCTCTAAGTACCAAGCACAGTAGTCATCCCAGATTAATTTATAGGTGCTCATCAACGCATCGGACAAACGGTAATTTTTGAAATGCTCGTCAATTTCAGCAACAGCCTGATTGAAGCGATTTTCGAACCATTTAGCTGCTGTTTGCTGTGCATCCGTCGAAGGCGCATCAACAACTTCCCAACCATTTACCAGTCGGAATGCATTCCATATCTTGTTCGCAAAATTACGTCCCTGTTCGCAATAGGATTCGTCAAACATCAAGTCATTTCCGGCAGGGGAGGACAATAACATTCCCACACGTACGCCATCTGTGCCGTACTTGCCCATCAACTCAATTGGATCAGGAGAATTTCCTAAGGATTTAGACATCTTGCGACCTAACTTATCCCGAACAATCCCTGTTAAGTATACATTTTGGAAAGGTGCTTTGCCTGTATAATCATGTCCCATGATAATCATCCGGGCAACCCAGAAAAATAAAATTTCAGGGGCCGTAACCAGATCATTCGTTGGATAATAGTATTGGAAATCTTTGTTTTCTGGATTACGTACGCCGTCGAATACCGACATTGGCCAAAGGCCAGACGAAAACCAAGTATCTAGAACATCTTCTTCCTGTTTGATGCCTTCAAAAGATTTGCCTTCTTGCTTGAACTGAGCGATTGCTTCTGCTTCCGTTTTGGCAACGACCCATTCCCTGTGCTCGTTATACCAAGCTGGAATGCGGTGCCCCCACCATAACTGACGAGAGATACACCAATCCTTCACATTCTCCATCCAATGTTTGTAAGAAGATGTGAATTTTTCGGGAATCAATTTTATTTCACCGCTTTGGACATAATCCAGTGCGGGTTTTGACAGATTTTCCATTTTGCAAAACCATTGCATCGATAATTTCGGTTCGATGGCAGCGTCAGTGCGTTCAGAAAAACCAACTTGAGATTTGTAATCTTCAACTTTATCTAATTGCTCAACTTCTTCTAAAAGTTTAGCGATTTTTTTGCGGGCGATAAAACGGTCTTCGCCAATCAAAATTTCAGCTTTTTCGTTTAAAGACCCGTCATCATTTAAAATATCAATTACTTGTAGATTATGTTTTACGCCAAGCTCATAATCATTTAAGTCATGTGCAGGAGTAACTTTCAAACAGCCAGTTCCGAATTCCATTTCGACATAGGTGTCTTCAATAATCGGAATTTCGCGGTTGATCAATGGAACTAAAACCGTTTTTCCCTTCAAATGGCTGTAGCGTTCATCATTCGGATTGATACATATAGCTGCATCTGCCATGATGGTTTCAGGACGCGTGGTGGCGATGGTCAAAAACTCCGAGCTGCCTTTAATCTGGTACTTGATGTAATATAGTTTCTGATTAACCTCTTTACGGATTACTTCTTCGTCAGAAACGGCCGTTTTACCTTGAGGATCCCAATTCACCATTCGGATACCGCGGTAGATATAGCCCTCTTTATAAAATTTAATAAAGGTGTCAATCACAGCTTCGGATAAATCCGGATCCATTGTGAATTTAGTACGTTCCCAATCGCATGAAGCGCCAAGTTTTTCCAGTTGCGAAAGGATAATACCGCCATATTTTTCTTTCCATTCCCAGGCATAGCCCAAAAACTCATCACGGGTCAAGGATTTTTTGTCAATTCCTTTTTCTTTTAATAGCGCAACAACTTTTGCTTCGGTTGCAATCGAAGCGTGGTCGGTTCCTGGTACCCAACATGCATTTTTTCCTTGCATACGTGCGCGACGAATCAATACATCTTGGATGGTATTGTTCAGCATATGGCCCATGTGAAGCACGCCTGTGACGTTTGGCGGAGGCATAACAATTGTGTAGGGCTCTCTATCATCGGGAGTAGAACGGAAGAATCCGTTATCTTTCCAATAGGAATACCATTTGTTTTCTGCTTCTTTAGGACTGTATGTCTTCGCTATACTCATATTTATTACTTAGAAAAAATCGAAGGTCAAAAATACGCAATTCTATTGATTTTGCCTTATTTATAGGGTAACAAAATAATATTTGAAGGCGTTTTCTCAGCTTTTGGAAAGGTATGCTAAGAATTTTAAAGCCAAGAAGTAGCAGAGAAAATATGCGCTATTTTTTGAGAGGAAGCAATTGTATTTCCGCTGGATCTAAGCTCCTGTGTTACTATACCCGACAACGATCAATTTATTCGCATAAACCTGTCTTCTGAAAGAGAGAGAACTGATTTGATAAAGAATCGGGAAAAGTCAGCTCAATGTAGAATATGCTATAAATAAATTAACCACATTAATAAATTGTTAACTTTCGATACATGTGTTGTAATTTAAAATGCAAAAACACTGTATATTTGTTGTTTATATTACAATAATTTAATTTTAAAACAACAAATCGTTAATGTTTAAAAATAAATTTCGAGGCACGCTTGGGATTTTCTACGCCTTGATGATCAGGTTTGCGCTTTTGTTACTGATTTATTCAGCGATGCGAGTGGGATTCTTTTTATTTAACCGATCCTTATTCCCTCATGTATCTGCGACTGAACTGTGGCTGATGATGTTGGGTGGGATTAAGTTTGATCTTGTAGCGCTATTGTACATCAATGCGCCTTATATCTTGTTGATGATTTTGCCTATTCCTTGGAAATACACGGTGACTTATCAGCAGATTGCCAAATGGATATTTATCATCACCAATAGCTTTGGCTTTGCATTAAACTTAATTGATTACGCTTATTTTCCTTTTACGTTAAAGCGAACCACCGGCACAGTTTTTCAGCAGTTCTCTAACGAAACAAACTTGCTTGTTTTGGTGAAGGATTTTTTGATTGATTATTGGTATTTGCTAGCTGTTTTTATTCTGCTGATGTATGCTTTCATTAAGGTTTATGATACGATTCAGGTTAAGTCCATTCGCTTCAATGCTAAAATCGTTGCCATCCATTTTGGAATTATGCTTTTTGTTGCATTTATGTTCGTCGGTGGTGTCCGCGGAGGATGGGCGCATAGTACGCGTCCGATTACGCTTAGTAATGCCGGCGATTATGTCAAGAGTCCAGAAGAAATTCCGATCGTCTTGAACACACCTTTTAGTATGCTGAAGACTTTGGGTGCTGTTAACCTGCAACCTATTCATTATTTCAGTGAACCAGAATTAGAAAAAATCTATCCTGTGGTTCATCAGCCTGCTTCAAGAGAACCATTTAAAGATTTAAATGTGGTGGTGCTTATTTTGGAAAGTTTTGGAAAAGAGCATGTAGGTGCATTAAACACGGATATACAGAATGGACAATATAAAGGATACACGCCATTCTTGGATTCTTTAATTGATCAGGCTTATACATTCTCGCATACTTATGCGAACGGGCGCAAGTCAATTGATGCCTTGCCTTCGATTATTTCTGGAATCCCTTCGATGGGCGAGCCTTTTGTTCTTTCTGTTTATTCAGGGAATACGATGACTTCGCTTCCAAGCATTCTGGCGGATAAAGGTTATCAGACTGCATTTTTTCATGGTGCGCCAAACGGCAGTATGGGCTTCTCCGCGTATACAAAGCTGGCCGGTGTACAGCAGTATTTTGGTAAGAATGAATACAACAACGATAAAGATTTTGATGGGATTTGGGGGATTTGGGATGAACCCTTTTTGCAATTCACTGCAAAAAAAATAAATACATTCAAGCAACCATTTTTCGCTGGATTCTTTTCACTTTCTTCACATCACCCCTTTAAAGTTCCGGAAAAATATGCCGGAAAATTCCCGAAAGGGCCTTTGGAAGTTCAAGAGCCGGTTGGTTATACCGATTTGGCGCTTAAAGAATTTTTTGAAACTGCCAAATCAATGCCTTGGTACGAAAATACGTTGTTTGTTATCTGTGCTGACCATGCGACGGTAAGTTATTTGCCAGAATATAAAACTGCGCCGAATGCTTTTGCTATCCCTATTGTTTTTTATTACCCCGGAGGTGAATTAAAAGGCAAATCCGATAGGCTGGTTCAGCAGATTGATATTTTGCCTACGGTATTGAATTATATGAATTATGATAAGCCATATGTCGCGTTTGGTTTTGATGCATTTTCTAATCAAAAGAATAATTTTGTAATCAATAGTACAGGGGATGTGTACAACATGCATTATAAAGAATATTACATGACCTATGACGGTGCTGTTCCGAATTCTTTTTATGACCTGAAGAAAGATCCTTTGATGAAAGCTAACCTGCTAAATGCAAGTCCTCTGGTTTTGGATACGATGACGACGAATATGAAAGCATTTGTTCAGCAATACAACAACCGAATGATTAACAATAAATTGGCAATCCCTTAAGTTTTTGTTTTTTTAGATAACTTATTGCCGATTGTGTAGCGAAGAATAAATTGTTGCTGATTGTCGACTACTCCTTCGGAGAAATGGAATGCGACCGTGAATCGACCTTCTAGGTTTTTGTAGCGAAATGGAATCCATCCTAAATCCAATCGGTTGTATTGTTTCGAAGTATAAAACACATCACCATAAGGAATAGCTAATGATTGTCCTTTATAAAATGTGTTGCGGACAAAAACTTTAAACTTTTCAGCATAAACTTCCGCGAGCACGCCCCTGGGAAATCGCCAGTCATACACATACCGAAGGCGATCAAAGTTGAGTATGCCTCCTGCCTGAACGGTCAGCGAATCTAGCCAAACACGCTTCGATAGATTTAGTCCGAGATGTGCGGAAACCGCTCCATTGTCGCGGATATTATCTCCCTCAAACTCTTCCATTGCCTTGGCATTATGCCAAAGAATCGCGTAGTGTTTGAAATAAAGTATCGGCGTAATGTTGAAATTTCCAGATAAACCGACTTTAAATTGTTCACGCTCAGTCACTGTTTGACGGCTATTCCAATCAATCCACAATTGTTGGAAAAATCGCTTATTCTGATACCTAAACAACATACCTTCCACGTTGGGCTGGTAATAATTGATGGTGTCGGATAATATAGCTAATGGAAAATCTTCAACGTAGGTATGTCGAGGGAATGCACCAATATTAAATTCTAGACCTTTATTTTTGTATTGATAGTATAGTGTCGCTCGGAGTGAGTTTTCAAAATTTCGGGAACCAAATTCTTGAAGGTAGCTTGCGCCACCTACGATGCGGTGTATGCTATCGATGACGACGCCGACTTCTGGAGAAATGCGCGCTCCGAAAATCGTTTGCGGATATCGGTTGGATTTGGAGTATTCGCGGTTATCCGCAAAACCATGAAAGCCAACTTTCCAGTCCACTTGTTGTGCGTATGTTGAAGCACTTGTTATTAAAAAAAAGAAAAGGCAAAGTTTTTTAATCTTTAACAACATGTAAACGTTTTTGTCATTTTTTTCAAAGGGTTTAAGAGATTTCAAATGTAACTAATTCGTCAGGGAAATTTAAATTTCATTTAAAAAAGTGATATTAAGTTTTACTCCAAAAAAAGAACGCTGCAAAATTAAATAAATTATGCAGCGTTTCTCTATTTTTAACTTAAGATTAAATTAGACCTCCAATAATAATCTAGCAGGGTCTTCTAGTAATTGTTTTACACGAACCAAGAAACTTACCGATTCACGTCCGTCGATAATGCGGTGATCATACGATAACGCAACATACATCATTGGGCGAATAACTACCTGGCCATTTTCAGCAATTGGACGCTGAATAATGTTGTGCATTCCTAAAATAGCTGATTGAGGAGCATTGATAATCGGAGTAGACATCATCGAACCGAAAACTCCACCATTGGTAATCGTGAACGTTCCGCCAGTCATTTCGTCGATTGTCAATTTATTGTCTTTCGCTTTTCCAGCTAATTCAGCGATTGCTTTTTCAATGCCATACAAAGGCAATGATTCAGCATTGCGAATAATTGGAACAACCAATCCTTTAGGCGCAGAAACTGCGATGGAAATATCGACGAAATCAGAATAAACAATTTCATTTTCTTCTATGCGCGCATTGACAGCAGGCCATTCTTTCAAAGCTGTAGTTACAGCTTTTGTGAAGAAGGACATAAATCCAAGGCCGATTCCGTGTTTTTCTTTAAAAGTATCTTTGTATTTAGCGCGTAAGTCCATGATCGGCTGCATGTTCACTTCATTAAATGTAGTCAACATCGCTGTTTCATTTTTTACTGCCACTAATCGTTTAGCAATTGTTTTGCGCAAAGAAGTCATTTTCTCACGGCGTTCGTTGCGCTCACCTGGATTAGAAACTGCAGCAGCAGCTTTAGGAGCTTCCGCTTTTGCTTGAGGTTTTGCAGCAGCTTGAACTTGCGCTTTCTCCGCATCTTCTTTTGTGATGCGTCCGTCTTTGCCTGTTCCTTTGATCGAAGAAGCATCGATTCCTTTTTCTCTCAATATTTTCGCGGCAGCAGGAGAAGCAGTTCCGGCAGCGTATGAGCTTTCGTCTTCACTAGCTTCTTGTTTCGCTGGAGCGCTTGTTTCAGCTTTCGCTGTATCTTCTTTCGGAGCTTCTTTTGATTCAGCTTTATCGCCTGAAGGCGCTTCACCATCTTCGATTGTACAAACAACAGCGCCAATTTCCAATGTATCACCTTCCTGAGCAATGATTTTTAAAATTCCGGCTTTTTCAGCTGGCAATTCAAATGTTGCTTTATCGGATTCTAATTCAGCAATGTTTTCATCCATTTCCACATAATCACCATCTTGCTTCAACCATTGTGCAAGGGTAACTTCTGTAATTGATTCTCCTACGGTAGGTACTTTAATTTCTAAGCTCATAGCTATATTTATTTTTTACAAACAGTGATATCTTTTTGAAGATAATAATGTTTTTTAGTTATTCAAATGATTTATTGATAATAGTTTCCTGTTGTACAGCATGTTTTTTGCTATATCCTGTTGCCGTACTTCCGCTTTCTTGGCGAGCAATAAAGTCGGTAAACTCAAGATTTGTTTTTCTAAGTTTACGGCAGTAAAACGGCCAAGGTCCCATGTTTTCATTCTCTTCCTGAACCCAGATAAATTCAGTCGCTTTGCTGTATTTTTTATGGATAGCTTCTAACTGTTGCGTAGGAATTGGGAACAACTGCTCTAAACGAACAATAGCAACATCCGTACGTTTATCCGCTTGTTGTTTTTCTAATAAATCATAATATATTTTACCAGAACAGAACAATACACGTTTTACTGAAGCAGCTTTTACAGATGCGTCATCGATAACTTCTTGGAATTCTGCCCCTGTGAAATCTTTGATTGGCGAAACTACTTTCGGATGGCGCAACAAACTTTTTGGTGTGAAAACAACCAACGGTTTGCGGAAATCACGAACAAGCTGACGGCGTAATAAGTGGAAATAATTTGCAGGTGTTGTACAGTTTGCTAAAATCAAATTGTCATTAGCACACAATTCTAAGAAACGCTCGATGCGTGCCGAAGAGTGCTCTGGACCTTGACCTTCCATTCCGTGAGGCAGCATCATGACCAATCCGTTTGAACGGCGCCATTTCGTTTCTGCACTTGATAAATATTGGTCCACAATGATTTGAGCACCATTATAGAAATCTCCGAATTGTGCTTCCCAAATCGTCAATGATTGTGGGTTGACAGATGAATAACCATATTCGAAACCTAAAACCGCATATTCTGATAATAGAGAGTTGTAAATATTAAACTTATCTCCACCATTCACTTGCGCTAAAGGAATGTATTTTTCTTCTGAATCTTCTAATGTAAGTACAGCATGTCTGTGGGAAAATGTTCCACGTTGTACATCCTGACCTGAGATACGTACGCGTTTTCCTTCATCCAACAACGTTGCATAAGCCATTAATTCGCCCATCGCCCAATCGTAAGAATCTTTTCCGATCATTGCAGCGCGGTCTTCGAATAATTTGGAGATTTTTCTGAAGAATTTCTTTTCTTTAGGAAGCGTCGTAATTTCTTTCGCCAATTCTAAGAAAGTTTTTTTCGAAACTTTCGTATCTACTGGAGCAAATGCATCGCCTTTTTTAGAAGGGCGCAAACCTTTCCATCCACCAGCAAACATAGGAATGTCATCTGTCAGGGATACCGCTTGCTTAGCTTTATCTAAATCCTTCTGAAGCGCATCTTTAAATTCTTTTTCTATTTCTTTAGAATATTCTTTATCGATAGAACCTTCATCAATCAGTTTTTTAGCATACACTTCTTTTGGATTTGGATGCTTCTCAATTGCTTTATACAACAAAGGTTGCGTGAATTTAGGTTCGTCTGCCTCATTATGACCGAAACGACGGTAACATAATAAATCGATGTATACGTCTGTGTTGTATTTCTGACGGTATTCTACTGCTAAGTTAATTGCATAAACAACAGCTTCCGCATCGTCTCCATTTACGTGGAATACTGGTGAAGAAGTTATTTTAGCAACATCCGTACAATATGTGCTTGAACGAGCATCTTTATAATTAGTTGTGAAACCAACTTGGTTGTTGATGACGATGTGGATTGTTCCACCAGTTCTATAGCCTTCCAGCTTAGACATCTGGCTTACTTCATAAACAACACCTTGACCAGCAATTGCCGCATCACCATGAATCAAGATCGGAGCGATTTTATCTTCGTCTCCTTCATATTTCATGTCAATTTTAGAACGAACCATTCCTTCAACAATTGGATCCACTGTTTCCAAATGCGAAGGGTTAGGAGCAAGGCTCAAATGAATATCTTGACCTTTGTCCGTTTTGATATCTGTAGAAAAACCTAAATGGTATTTTACGTCACCGCCAAATTGAATTTCTGGATCTTCCTCAAACATTTTTCCTTCAAATTCTGAAAAAATAGTTTGGTAAGATTTACCCATGATGTTTGTCAGTACATTCAAACGGCCACGATGAGCCATTCCAATCACAAACTCTTCAATGCCTAAATCTGCTCCGATTTGGATTACCGAATCCAAAGCAGGAATTAAGCTTTCTGCTCCTTCTAATGAAAAGCGTTTTTGGCCCAAAAATTTAGTTCCAAGAAAGCTTTCGAAAACAACAGCTTTATTTAATTTATTTAAAATTCTTTTCTTAAGGTCTTTGGAATAATGAGGCTTGTTGCGCTCTTTTTCCATTTTATCCTGAAGCCACTTAATTTTTTCTGGATTACGGATGTATTTGAACTCAGCTCCAATGGATGTGCAATACGTGTCTTCGATTAGCTGACGGATGTCTCGCAGGGTTGCAGGGCCTAAGCCAACTTCAACACCAGCATTAAAAACTGTATCCATATCTGCCTCTGAAAGGCCAAATGTTTCAAGTTCTTTTCCCGGGTAATATTTTCTGCGTTCGCGAACTGGATTTGTGTGTGTAAATAAATGACCACGATCACGGTAGCCGTGAATCATGTTTAATACATTTATTTCTTTAATCGCGTGCTCAGAGGTCTGAGCGTCTGCAAAATTAGGATTGTCTGAATTGGTTTGACCAAAATCGAATCCTTCGAAAAATTTTTGCCATCCGAAATCTACGGAATTTGGATCTTGTTTGTAAGCTTGATATAACCCATCGATGTAGCTCGAATCAGCGTTACTCAAATATGTCAATTTATCCATTTGGAAGTGTGTAGTATTTTTTTTGCCAAAGTTAGGAATAATAATAGAGTTTGAAAGCACGAATTCCCATTTATTACAACGAATTTATGCGATTTAGGTTTTAATTTTTTGAAATTAAAGCCTACCCGATGGAATGAATTCCCGAAAGTGTTAAGAGATGTTAATTTGTGGGCTCGGCTTCAGAAATATCTAAAGCGATTCCTTTGGGATAATACTTTGAAATTAAATCCTGCCAGCCTAAAGTCGTGTTGTCTTTCTCACTCGTTCCGACTCCTGCAACATGCGCCCAATAGCCGTACTCAGTAGATGGATTGAAATCAATCAAATGCTCTTCGAAAAACGAAGCACCGACAAGCCAATTTATCCGAAGCTCTTTTAATAAATATGTGGCCAATATTTCTCTTAAATGATAAGGTAGGTTGCCCGTCCTTTTCAATTTTAATATCGATTGGTCAATTATTTCTATTCCTGTAGTTGCTTCTGTCCAGCTGATCGAATCGTTTAATTCAGCATCTGTGTACTTCGCCGTTTTAGAAGCAGCGTTAATTTTAAAGAAAACATTTGGGTATTTCTTTAACATAAAGCGAAAATAATCTCGCCATAATAAACGGTTGCTTATTTTGGTGAAACGCATTTTATTTTGACTTAATGCCGATGTATGAATGGTATGGTATACCAAAATTGGCGAAAGACAGCCGTTCGCGATGTATGGTGACAACAAGGTGTAGTCGTATAATCCGCTGTATTTCGGGTCGACAATAATCCTTAATTGCCGTATTCCTTCGTCTTCTCCGCCATGTAGTCGATTTGCAGACTGTTCGTTGTCAATAAATCCTAGCTCCACTAATGTTGGAACTGAGCTTTTTTCCAAATGAGGAGGGACGGTAATCTGTTCGGGAGCAGTTAATGGTTTTCTAACCGCACTTTCTCGTTCAATCTTTTTCTTAAAAGCATTAAAAGATGTTGGGATATCCCGTATTGGGAACGGTAAATCTTCTTTATGGTATAAAGTATGACCGATAAAATGCTTTAGATTGATCTTTCTTTCCCAAAGCGCTGCTTCAACTTGTTCAGAAATTTGGGTTTCTCTTGATGCTACTTCACGATGATGATATACCTCATCTACATCGTATTTGGCAGCGATTGTAGGGAGTATTTCTTCAGGTAAACCAGTGCACAGTAATAAATCACCTCCGATTTTTTGAAGGTTGTCTTTTAAGTTTTGGACACTGTCTAAAATAAATTGAGCTCTCTTTTGCCCTGTATTTTGGTTGTTGAATTTGTTTTTGGTGAAATACCTAGGGTCAAAACAGTATACAGGAATTATAAAAGATCCTTTATCAATAGCTTCCTGCAGGATCTCGTTATCATGTAACCTGAGATCATTCCGAAACCAAACAAGAATCACTTTTTTTTCCATAGACGAAAACTATCTTAACAATCAAGAAATAATGAATATCTACAAATATACTTGTTAAACTTTTGCCAATCTAGATATTTTATGTTTAATTTTGACTTTTTACATAGTAGAGACACTTTTTCTCCTAAACTTAAGCCCCCTAAATATCCAAATGAGCTGTTTTGTAACATTTTGTTTTTTATTAAACTTTCGTGTAAAGGAAATGTTAATACTTAATAATATCAACTTGAGTCTAATTGTTAGAAAATGGAAGTATTGATAAACGGGTTGAATACTTATCTTGGGAGTCGGGCGGCAAGCCATTTGCAAGACAGTGAATTTACCGTGAACGGCATTGTTCGCAATTTAAACGTCTTTAATTCTAGAAGCAAAGAGTCAACAACGGCTGAATTGCATGAAGTGGATTTGATCCGCAAGGGAAAGTCTTACGATGATTTTTATTTGAAAAATCTAGACATTGCTTTTTATTTCACTCAAGTACATGATTTCTCAGACAAGTTAACGCTTAATCTAGAAATCATTTCACTAAAGAATTACATCCAATTAATCAAGATTAATCAGTGCAAGCGTCTAGTTTACGTTGCAAGGCTGATGGACAAAAATTACGTCTCGATAATTGAACAGCTGTTTAAAGAAAGCGAAATCGATTATACGATAGTTTTAAAGAACGTGGCAATCGGAAAAGGTTCGGTTGTTGATGCCTACATCAAAAACCTTTTGAAATTTTCTTATGTGCCCTATGTTAAGAAAGTGGCAAATATCAATTTCCGGCCAATCGCTGTTTTAGATGTCCTAAAATTTATTAAAACGGTTACTTGGAAAGATTATTTTGCCCGCGAAACGGTAGAGTTAGGCGGTCCTAAAGAAATGACTTTTCAATCGCTTTTTTCTATCTACGCAACGTATTTCTCTCCAAAATCAAAATTCTACGGAGTTAATGTACCTAAATTTATTTTGGATTTGATCCACAAACGTTACCATCTGGTCAATGGTGAAGACTATATGGAGTTCAATCGTTTAATGAAATTCGAATACCCGATAGATAATACAGTTTGGGTCAAAAAAATACCATTTCATTTTACGCCCATTTCTCACACGATACGCACAGATTGTTAACCATACAATCCGAAATCCCGTCCTAATTAAATATTATGCTATTTTTGTAATCATTAGCTAACAAAAAATGGGATATAAAAGTTTGGCAGCTTGCGTTGCTGATTTAGAAAAACATGGACATTTAGTACGGATTAAAGAAGAAGTCGACCCTTATCTGGAAATGGCGGCCATTCACATGCGGGTTTATGATCAGCAAGGGCCGGCTTTGTATTTCGAAAACATCAAAGGTTCGAAATTTCCTGCTGTATCTAATCTGTTCGGAACGCTTGACCGTTCTAAATTTATGTTCCGCGATACCTTAGATCACGTCAAAAAATTGGTTGATGTGAAAATGGATCCCATGTCCGTTTTGAAAAATCCATTTAATTACGTGGGTTCTTCCTTAGTCGCTCTTGGTGCTTTGCCTTGGAAAAAGCGGGCAGGCTCACCGATTCTGTATGGACAGACTAAAATTACCGAATTGCCTCAGATCGTAAACTGGCCTATGGATGGCGGCGCATTTGTGACCATGCCTCAAGTCTATTCTGAAGACGTGGATAAGCCAGGAATCATGGGTGCTAATTTGGGCATGTACCGTATTCAGCTTTCGGGAAATGAATACATTCCGAATGAAGAGATCGGATTGCATTATCAATTGCATCGAGGGATCGGGGTGCATCAAACCAAAGCCAATGAGTTAGGCCGTCCATTGAAAGTAAGTATTTTCGTAGGTGGTCCGCCATCGCATCCATTGTCGGCGGTAATGCCGTTGCCCGAAGGTTTATCAGAAATGATCTTTGCAGGAACCCTAGGAAATCGACGCTTTCGTTATTTTTATGATGATGAAGGATTTTGCATTTCATCCGATGCAGATTTTGTCATTACCGGAACGGTCTATCCAAATGAAAATAAACCAGAAGGGCCTTTTGGCGATCATATTGGCTATTATAGTTTGGTTCATCCATTTCCGCTGATGAAGGTGCATAAAGTCTATCACCGTCAAAATCCGATTTGGTCTTTTACAGTTGTGGGCCGTCCTCCACAAGAAGATACCAGCTTTGGCGCGTTGATTCATGAAATTACAGGAAGTGCGATTCCGAAAGAAATCAATGGCTTGCATGCAGTTCATGCTGTTGATGCAGCGGGTGTTCACCCTTTGCTCTTCGCAATCGGAAGCGAGCGCTATACGCCTTATCAGAAAGTTGAGCGTCCTCAGGAATTATTGACGATTGCAAATCAGATTTTAGGAAAAAATCAATTGAGCTTAGCAAAATATCTTTTTATTGCTTCGCAACAAGATAACCCTGCTTTAAATATCCATGATGTTGAAAGTTTTCTTTCACATATGCTTGAGCGCATTGATTGGACTAGAGATGTTCATTTCCAGACAAAAACAACAATCGATACGCTAGATTATACTGGAGACGGATTGAATGCCGGTTCCAAAGTAGTTTTCGCGGCAGTAGGAGACAAGAAAGTTGATTTGCTCAAAGAAATAACAGCTCAATTCGATTTGCCTAGACCTTTTCAGCATGCAAAACTGGCCTTGCCAGGCGTTTTGGTTTTGGATGGTGTTGCATTTGAATCCTATGAGGCCGAGCAACTGAAGGTCGAGGAATGGAAAAAAGCATGTCGCGATACCGATTGGAACGGAATTAAATTGATTGTTTTGGCTGACGATGCAGAATTTACAGCTAAAAATAGCGATAACTTTGTCTGGGTGACCTTCACTCGAAGCAATCCGGCATATGATATTTATGGTGTGGATAGCTTTACGGAGTTTAAACATTGGGGATGCAAGGGTCCGCTTATTATCGATGCGCGTACGAAACCTCACCATGCCCCGGCATTAATCAAAGATGAAACTGTAGAGAAACGTGTAGAACAGTTGGGCGCAAAAGGAGCATCCTTGCACGGCATCATTTAAATCTTGCGTTTGCGATATTTTCAAGGAATGAATGTTTTCATTCCTTTTTTTTATTCAGATTAATAACAATAACTTAATATTTGTATTTAAATCGTAATATAATGTCATTTTTTTTAAAAAAAATGCAATAAAATTTAAATTATGTTATGAATTTAATTATTTATTTCTTTTCTTTGTAGTGTTGAAATTAAAATCATTTACAAAGTATACTATATGTGTGGAATTGTTGGAGCTTTTGACTTAAAGCAAAAAGAAGAAATTTTAAGACCTCAGGTGTTAGAAATGTCAAAACGCATTCGCCATCGTGGACCAGATTGGTCTGGGATATATAGCTCAGAAAAAGCCATATTAGCGCATGAACGTTTAGCAATCGTAGATCCAAAATCAGGCAGCCAGCCTTTATTCAGTCCTGATGGGCAAGTTGTGCTAGCGGTTAATGGAGAAATTTATAATCACAAAGAATTAAGAGAGACTTTACCAAATTACCAATTTGCTACCCAATCGGATTCAGAAGTTGTTTTGGCTTTGTATCTTGAAAAAGGGGCAAAGTTTGTTGAAGATTTGAACGGTATATTTGGTTTTGCATTGTATGACGCGCGCAACGATTCTTATTTAATCGCTCGTGACCATATGGGAATTATTCCATTGTATTATGGACGTGATGAGAACCAACAATTATTTGTTGCGTCAGAATTAAAATCATTAGAAGGATTTTGCACAACTATTGAGCAATTCCCTCCAGGACATTATTTATATAGTTCGGAGAGTGCAGAGCCTCAAAAATGGTATAGCAGAGAATGGGAATCATTTGATGCGGTGAAAGAAAATGAGACAGATATTGCCAAATTGCGCAAAGCTTTAGAGGATGCCGTTCATCGCCAACTAATGTCCGATGTTCCTTACGGAGTACTGCTATCGGGCGGATTGGATTCATCAGTCATTGCGGCGGTTACTAAAAAGTTTGCTTCTAAGCGAATTGAATCCGGCGATGAAGAGGATGCTTGGTATCCACAGCTGCATTCTTTCGCCGTAGGCTTGAAAGGCGCTCCGGATTTAATCGCGGCAAAAAAAGCTGCAGATCATATCGGAACAATCCATCACGAAATTAACTTTACGATTCAGGAAGGTTTAGATGCCATCCGCGATGTCATCCAGCATTTAGAAACCTATGATGTGACGACTATTCGTGCTTCGACGCCGATGTATTTGTTATCTAGGGTGATTAAGTCCATGGGAATTAAAATGGTTCTTTCAGGAGAAGGTTCTGATGAATTGTTCGGAGGCTATTTGTATTTCCACAAAGCACCTAATGCACAAGAATTTCATGAAGAAACAGTCCGTAAGCTGAAAAAACTATACCTATACGATTGCTTGCGTGCGAATAAATCACTAGCGGCTTGGGGCGTTGAAGGTCGAGTTCCTTTCTTGGATAAAGAGTTTATGGATGTGGCGATGACCATTAATCCTGAAGATAAAATGATTCGCAATGGTCGGATGGAAAAATGGGTCGTGCGTAAAGCATTTGAAGATTACTTGCCAGAAAGTATTGCATGGAGACAAAAAGAGCAATTCTCGGACGGTGTAGGTTACAGCTGGATCGATACATTGAAAGAGCAAGCAGAGCAAAAGGTTTCGGATGCTGAATTTGCTGCGGCGGCTGAGCGTTATCCCATCAATCCGCCAAAAAACAAAGAGGAATTTTTGTACAGAACAATTTTCGAATCGCATTTTCCATCGGATGCAGCGGCGAAAACAGTTCCTTCTGTGAAATCTGTTGCGTGCAGTACACCAGAAGCTTTGCTTTGGGATGCATCATTTCAAAATTTGAACGATCCTTCGGGAAGAGCTGTTGCTGCGGTTCATAACGACAGTTATGAGAAAGCTACAGCGGAAACAATCGCGTAATTTCACCCTTTTATTAACTTCTACATATGGAGCGAGTATTTGTTTGATAACGAATACTCGCTTTTTTATGGAGTTGAACTGACTGCTTTCTCTTCATAAAGCTTACAAGTTTCCATCAAGCGCCTTTTAATCCTTCCAATCAAAAGTCGAGGGTGAAGTACTTTGACGCATTCTCCAAAACCTAAAATTTCACGTTCCAGTTCGTAATTTAAAACAACATCAATTCGTATCATGGTTGTTTTTTCGTTCTTGCCTAAAACGACTTGAGATTCATGCAAGGGCTTTGTAATCACATAAGGCGCATGGTCATTTGCAAATTCTAAAATTATCTTATGCGGACGGTCTCTTTCGCTTTTGGACACACCAATTAAATCATTGTAGTATCTGTCAAAATCAACGCCTTCATAGGCATAAAATGGTTCATTTGGCAATTCCTGAAATTCCACAATCCGATCCAATGCCAGATTCAAAATTCCAGGTCGCTTTTTCGCTTTGCAAATCAAAAACCATCGATTTCTATATTCTTTCAGCATGTATGGAAAGTAAATCCCTTGGTTTGCGATTTGCGCTTTAAACGATTTGTATTCTATTAATAATGCGCTTTTACTTAAAATAGCCTGATACAATGGAGGAATGCATTCTAATCCTTTAACCAAGCGATTGCTTTCCAATTGAATATTATTGCCGGTTTGTTTGGTGGATTTATACAGGTTGTTTTCCAAACGTGCAATCATATCGCTCATTTCATCGAAATAGTTGAATGCATTAAACTGCTTGAGAACACCTACAATTTCTTTCATTTTATCCACATCCGACTGATTGATTGGAGCTTTGGTAATGCTATAGCTTAAATCTTCGTAAGAATAAAAACGACGGTCTTTGACAACAATCGGCGCATTGTAGCCCAATTTATCACTGCGCATCAATTGAATGTCCGCTTGAATAGTCCGTTTGCTTACGCCTGTTGTGATTCCTTCTAGCTCATAGAGTGTTTCGGAAACTTTTTCTATCAAATCTTCTAAAGTCCATTTTCTGAAGCGGTTTTTTAGACAGTCATCAATGGTCTTGTACCGAATAAGCGCTAATTTATTAACAGCCATGAGTTATCAGTTTTGAAATGAATTATAAAATTGATTGGTAAAAACACAACTAAATATAACGAGTATATTTTAAACTGCGCAATGTAATTGCGTAGCATAGACTATTTTACTATTTTTTTTGTAAAAAATCAAATTTATTAATTTGATTTTCAGCTAATTGTGATTTATGTTGAAATTAATTTTTAGTGCGCAATTCGGTCGCGTTACTAGGGTTGCATCTTTGTAATGTCGCAAGTCGATAGATGTTCTTTGATACATATTTACAAATAAATAAATAAGATATCCCGAAAGGGATGGCAATACTAAATAAGATTTTATCCCAAGTCGCGGGTTTCTGAATAGCCCCGAAGTTTTCGAGCGATAGCGAAGAAAATGCTGATAGAGATTATATAGGTTTTGTCCATAATGTTGCGGTCGTGGGTTCGAATCCCACTTTCGGATTTATCCGGAATAGTTCAGTCGGTTAGAATACAACACCACTATGCAGGTTCGAATCCTGCTTCCAATCCACTTGGAATAGCAAAATGGTAATGCAATAGAATAGTCTTAAACACTATTTTACAAAGAAGAACAACTTTTCAAATGTTCACCGAATGAGCGTTGTGAAAATGCATTTGGCTTCAGGATTTTCTAATTCCGAAAAGCAAATTTGCGTTTTGCTCTGCAGGCATCTGCAAAAAGAGAATTGATTTAAAAATCAACTCATTTAATCCAGAGGCTGAAAAACTTGAACAAGTTTTATGCTTAATGGAACGAATAGATTTAATTTTTAAACACAGCTTGGTCAGCTTTTGCTTCCGCAAAACATAAATAAATGTGTTTCGCAACGCTTTTTAAAAGAAGAGAAATAAACAAGAGTTATACATTTTAAACATCATTAACATGAAAAGAGTAACAATTAACACCAATTATGTTGGATTGGTGTTTAAAAACGGAGAATTTAAGCGCGTATTAAAAACTGGAAACCACTGGTTATGGTTTGGAGAAAAAGTCATTTTGTATGATTTAAGCAAAGACTATTATTTCACTAATTCCGAATTGGATGGTTTATTACAACATAATGAGTTTACCAATTTGATTGACTTGATTTTAGTTGGCGATAATGAATTGGTTTTGGTTTACCAAAATGGAAATTTCAAATCCGTTTTGACTGCCGGAAGGCATGTCATCTGGAAAGCATTGTCAATAAATGAATTTGTAAAAGTAAATACCGATTCGATTGAAATCGATCAAGCGATTAACAAAAATTTGTTAGACAAGGCTCCTTTATTGAATTTCATTAGAGCTTATAAAATCGAATCTTTTGAAAAAGGTTTGTTGTTTATCGATGGGAAATTCGATTCAGTTTTGGATGCAGGAAATTATGTGTATTGGAAAAACAGCACCATGATTCAAGTCTTAAAAGCGGATACAAGACAATTGACGATGGAAATCATCGGGCAAGAAATCTTGACCAAAGACAAAGCGCAATTGAGATTGAATTTCAGTGTTCAATACAAAGTGGAGGATATCATCAAAGCTTTGTTGGAGAATAAAGATTTCGAAAAACAGTTATACATTACGATTCAGTTGGCTTTGAGAGAATGCATTGGCTTGATGACTTTCGATGAGTTGATGGAAGGGAAAGAGAAGATTGCAGAGATGGTCATGAGCACTACAATTGAAAATGCTTCCGCTTTAGGTGTAAAATTAGTGAATTGCGGTGTCAAGGACATTGTTTTGCCAGGTGATGTCAAGGAGATTATGAATCAAGTTTTGGTCGCTGAAAAAAGAGCACAAGCTAATATCATTACACGTAGAGAGGAAACGGCTTCGACAAGAAGTTTGTTGAATACGGCGAAATTGATGGAAGATAACGCGATGTTGTATAAATTGAAAGAGATGGAATATGTTGAGAAGATTGCTGAAAAAATCAATACAATCAGTTTATCAGGTAGCGGACAGATCGTCGATCAATTGAAGCAAATTTTTGTAAAATAACAAGTAAATTTAGATGCCCTCGGTCAGGTGAATGTGGCCTGCCGAGGATTAGATTAGAAATTATGAAAGAAATAATTGAAATTAAATTATCTGAAATAGCATTCGAAAATAAAATAAAAATCCTTTTTGCTTGCGAATCAGGAAGCAGAGGATGGGGATTTCCTTCGCCAGATAGTGATTTTGATGTTCGTTTCATGTATGTAAGAACGACAAATTTTTATTTGTCTGTTTCAGATTATAGCGATCAGATAGATTTTCCTATTAATGATGAATTAGATATTAATGGTTGGGATCTAAGAAAAGTGCTTAAACTTATAAGCAAGTCCAATACAACAGCCTTTGAATGGTTGCAATCTCCAATAATTTATCAGGAATCAGAGAGTTTTAAAGATGAATTGTGGAATATTTGCCAATTTTATTTTAATCAAAAATCAAATATTCACCATTATTTGGGAATAGCAAATAATGCTTTGGAAACTATTGGAAATGAGAATGAGATCAAGATAAAGAAGCTTTTCTATGTACTTCGTTCAATGCTTTCTGCAAAATGGTGTTTGGAGAGAAAAACAATTGCTCCGATGAACATAAGTCCACTGTTAACATTGGTGCCTGATAACTTTCAAATCATGATCAATGAGCTAATTGAGTTAAAAGCAAATTCAGCTGAGGGGCAGTTGATTGAGATTGATTCTGATTTGAAAGAGTATATTAATAATGAATTTGAATATTGCACCAAAGAATCAAAAAAAATGGAAAAACAATATTTTGATATTGAAAATTTAGACAGGTTCTTCATAGAAACATTAAGAAAACATGACAATTAAGGATATCAAAGAAAATAACCTTTTGCTTTTTGAATGCGTCAGTGGTAGCAAAGCATACGGTTTAGATACGGAAAAATCTGACACGGATATCAAAGGGATTTTTTATCTGCCAAAAGAAAAATTTTTTGGTTTGACTTATATCCCACAAATATCTAATGAAAGCAATGATGAGGTATATTATGAAATCGGGCGATTTGTAGATTTATTGATAAAAAATAATCCTACTATTCTTGAAATTTTGGCGAGTCCTGAGGAATGTATTTTATACAAACATTCATTGATTGATAAAGTGAAGATGAATATCGTGTTGTCAAAATTATGTAAGGATACGTTTTCTGGATATGCGTTAACACAGATTAAAAAAGCTAAAGGATTAAAAAAGAAAATTGTAAATCCAATTGCGAAAACAAAAAAGAGTGTTTTAGATTTCTGTTTTATTACCGAAAATTATTCTTCCATTAAAGCCAAAAAATGGCTTTCAGAAAGGGGATATTCAAATGCAAAATGTGGCTTGTCTAAAATTCCAAACAGTAAAAATCTGTATGCTTTATTTTATGATGTTGATAATCGTTTTAAATACAAAGGGATTACCAATAAGGATACAGCAAATGAGGTATCTCTTTCATCGATTCCTCCAGAAGAAAATTATGTGGCTTATTTATTTTTCAATCAAGAAAGTTATTCAACCTACTGCAAAAAATATCAAGAGTATTGGGAATGGGTTGACAATAGAAATGATGAACGGTATAGCTTGAATAAAAGGCATGGTAAGGATTATGATGCAAAAAATATGATGCATACTATTCGGCTTTTGCAAATTTGTTTAGAGATTTTTAAGGAGGGAAAAGTTGAAATTAAAAGACCGAATAGAAAAGAATTATTAGCTATAAAAAATGGAGAATTCGAATATGATGAAATTCTGAACTTAGCAGAAAAGTTGAAAAAGGAAATAGATCAAGAGTTTGAAAAAAGCAAACTTCAAGAACAACCAAGTAAACAAATACTGGAAAGTATTCTCGTAGAAATAAGAGAAGAGCTCTATAAAAATTAAATGTACAATGAAAGATAAAATAACAGGAAAGCACCTCTTACACGTTGGTTTTTCAGAAGGAAAAATCCTTGGAATGGCGCTTGAAATCATAGAAAATAACTTTGCTGAGAAAGATGGAAGCGAAGTGTTGGCATTAGTAAGGAAAGTAAAAAAATATCCAGAAAGCTTTTTGGATGATGAAATTTTCAAAGATTTAGCAACTGCAATTCTTTATGAAAATAAAATAAATTCCGATGAAACCATTCCTTTGGTTGAAAATTCGAAAAATTATACAGTTTTTGGAGCAGATTATATCGAGCAAGGTGCAACTGATCAAATGGATATCGCAATGAAACTTCCAGTCACGCTGGCTGGTTCGTTGATGCCCGATGCGCACCAAGGTTATGGTTTGCCTATAGGTGGAGTTTTAGCGACTCGAAATGCGATTATTCCTTACGGCGTAGGCGTTGATATTGGTTGTCGAATGGCTTTGAGCATTTTCGATATTCCAGAGAAACATTATTTCGGAAAAGACGCCTTTTACAAACGTGAATTGATTGCCCATACCAAGTTTGGTGCGGGACAAAATTTTAAAGACAAGGAACGTGCAGACCATGAAGTTCTGGAAGATGAAGCATTTAATTCTACGGACTTTCTTAAGCGATTGCATGGCAAAGCTTGGGCACAATTAGGTACTTCTGGAGGCGGAAATCATTTTGTTGAATTCGGAATTATCGATTTTGCGGAGCGAGATGGGGTTCTGAATATAGACAAAGGACGGTATGTGGCTTTATTGACACATTCGGGTTCTCGGGGTCTGGGAGCAACAATTGCAGACCAATACACAAAATTGGCGAAAAGCATCTGCAAACTTCCAAAAGAGGCTGTTAATTTGGCTTATTTGGACTTGAATACTGCGGAAGGCCAAGAATATTGGATTGCCATGAATTTGGCAGGAGATTATGCTTCTGCTTGCCATGAGGTTATTCATAAGCGCCTGACAAAAGCCATTGGAGCAAAAGTGCTTGCGAAAGTCGAAAACCACCACAACTTTGCATGGAAAGAAACCTTGGACGGGGAAGAAGTCATTGTACATCGGAAAGGAGCGACCCCTGCCGGAAAAGGCGTGATGGGAATTATCCCAGGAAGCATGACGGCACCAGGATTTTTGGTGCGAGGAAAAGGAGAAGTCAGTTCGATTAATTCGGCTTCGCATGGTGCTGGTCGTCAAATGAGCCGTTCGCAAGCTTTTAAAACTATCGCAAAAGCGGATATGAAAGCGATTCTGAAAGACCATAACGTCACTTTGATTGGTGCAGGTTTGGATGAAGCTCCGATGGCTTATAAAGACATTCACAAAGTCATGTCTGCTCAAACGGAGCTGGTGGATGTTGTTGCTACATTTGAGCCTAAAATGGTTCGGATGGCGGATGACGGAAGCCGTGAAGATTAATTGAGCGGTTTAATAAATTGGCGAGTATTTCGAATAGATACTCGCTTTTTTCTTTATTGGTTTTTTAGGATAAATAATTGCAATACAGTTAATTATTTCCTAAATTGATTGTCAATTCGTTTTGACAGATAGTTAGGGATTAAGCTTGAGCTCATTATTTCATGAATAAAGAAAACCACTAAGCCCTTTCCTGTCGGAATTTGTAAAAGTATTTTATATGAATACATTGATTTTGCGTATTGCGGTTGCAGTGATTATGCTGGCACATAGCATTCCATCACTTGTCACAGGTTCTGTAAATGATTTTGGAAATGGGTATCTTAATTCACAAGGATTTGAACCCATTGGATTGTACCTGGCCTGGCTGATTAAATTGTCGCATATCGCCTGTGCAATTCTGTTGATGATGAACAAATGGGTAAAGCCCATCTGCATCATTACTATACTAATTTTAATCGCCGGTATTGCGATGATACATTTTCAAGAAGGCTGGTTTGTAGTAGGAGGTGGAAGAAACGGGATGGAATTTAATTTTTTGCTAATAGCCGTTTTACTTAGCATTATGTATCCAAATGGATGGAGTAAAGAGAAGGGAGCTGAGTAGATTGTGACCAGGCATTCGACAAATCGAGAGGTCTTTTAATAAACTAAACTTTTACTGTCTAATTCTACGTTAAAATTCACTTTCGCACCCAAGGCATTAAAAACTTTTAATATAGTTTCAAGCCTTGCATTTTTGACGCTATTTTCAATTTTTGAGATTTGAGCTTTCTGAACTCCAACTAGTTCGCCTAATTGTTCTTGGGTAAGATTTCTTTCCTGTCTAGCTCTCTTGATTGCCTGTCCTAATAACTCTATTCTTAACTCATTTTCAAATCGTTCTCTGTCGTCAGTCCCTCGCTTGCCAATATGTTTGTCAATCATTGAATCTAGCGGAACAGTTTTAAATTTGATGTTTTCCATAAAAAATTACTTTGCCTTATTCTCTAAATAATGTTTTCTTATCTCTTCAGCTTTTTTAAGTTCTTTTGCCTGCGCCTTTTGAGTCTTTTTTAAAATTCCGTGTGTTGCTACCACTAACGTTTCTTTTCTGTCTATTTTGTCCCAAAATGCAAAAAGCCGATAGTTCTTGCCTTCGTACAACGTTCTAAATTCCCAAATAAAGTCACTGATTTTTTTAAAAAGTTCTTTATCGTTTATGTACTGAGCTTTCCGAATGTTATAATAAATTTTTTCTCTAGTTTTAGCATCGAGATTATTCAGAAATTCAACTGCTTCTGGCAAAAAATCAACATTAAATTTGGATTCATTATACAGTTAATCAAAGATACAAAATTTCCTAATTGGGAAACAAAAATATATAGTTAATCAATTTAACATTCTTTCTTTGTGCCTATGCTTTGATAAACAAAAGCATTTATATAAAAAAAAATTAAAATTAACTAATGCTGAAATCGATTAGAATTAAGCACAAATTACTGCTTGATGATGGCAGTTTGTCATCTAATTAATGTATCTGCCTGTCCGTTTCAACTCATCAATAAATAAATCCCAATTAGCTTCTATTTTTTTAAAATTCGCTAATTGCTCAGGATTTGTAATAGTTTCTGATGCTAATATTTTACCGGTTGAGTATCCGCTTAAGATGTACCATTTGTTTTTTTCAGTGGTCGCCCCATCAATCATGCTGTTGTCAATTAATGAATAATAAAGGACAGGTTCATTGTAAAGAACGCTAAGCAAAGAGGAAGCAACCTTTAGTGTGAACAGGGGAGAATCCCCAGTAGCATACACATTTACTTTAGACCCTTGCGCTATCGCTTCTTCTAATTGTTCTCGACCTATATTGTCAAATATAAGCTCACCAGTATGCGCATTGTAGGATTTGATATTCAACGTAGCAATCACTTCATCGGTGCTCGATGAACTATTTTGAATAGTTGAACCGGCTACAAATTCTAGTTTTAGAACGCTTGTGTTAGAATTGGGACTATCCTTTTTGCACGATGAGCAAATAATAAGTGAACATATCACGAAAAGATTGAACGCTTTCATATACTTTATATATTTATGTCGAATTACTTTGTAAATTTTCAATATAAGCAAAATACCTATACAAAACCTTTTTATTCCAATGGATAACTATCTTTCAACTAAAGATTAGCAAGAGTAGATAAAATTTAATTTCTGGACTAATTTATCAATGTACGCTAGGGCATTATTTCGGATAAATCCATATACTTTTTTAAAAACCTATTCAGGCTTTGCCCAAAACAACTCTGGATTATTAGTTTTATAAAATGTATATTTCATTCCAGTAGAATTGTTTGTTTGTTCTTTCTTTTGTGGGGTTTGGTTTAATCCATCTAATGGCAATAACTCAACGTATGTTAGCTCTTTACTGCTCATCTTTGTTTCTGTATTATACGTGCTAAATAAGATTGCTTCCAAGCGATACAAATTTTTTGCCATATATTTATTGAGGTATTCCTGCTTTGTTTGTAAATGTTCCCTGTTCCAATTCGCGTCTGCATTAAGAACCAAGGGCTCTCCGTTAATCAATTTTTCTCTTACTTCTTGTATCCCCAAGAGGTTTCCTTTTTCGTCCATAACATAGGCATCAAAAGTTGGGTCTATCCAAATCCACTTTCGTAACTCTTTGCTGTAAACGGAATTGATAACATGGCATTCATCAAACTGCATTTCTTTAGGCATGCATGTTATATGTCTTGACTTAATTCCCATCGATAAATAGCATTCGTTTAAAATAGTTGCCAACATCCTGCAATTCAAGCCTCTATTTTCAATCTTGCATACTTCTATTAAATCAATAGCATTTTTGGAAGTTGGATTTTCCAAACTACCATCGTGTTTAATTAAATCGTGCAACCAGTGCAATAAATTAAAAATTTGAGACAGTTCTGACCCTTTTCCAGCGATAGAATCTAATTTAAAATCTTGCCTTAATTTTTGGAGATCGGGATTATCGAGCGATTCATATTCGAATTTTGGGAAAAATCGATTGTCTGAATAGTCGTATTTTTCTGCTTCTTTTAAAATATCGAGCCTCGATGGGATATGTTTTATTTGGGTTCTTGCCGTATCTTTACCATTTAATAAGATAATGAAATCGTATTCTTTTTTAGGCTCAATTTTGAATGCTATTGAATCAATATCTGTATAAAAAGTAACATCTTTAGCAGAAGTCGAAAAGATATCTAGTTTCAAGTTTGGTTCAATTTTCCACACATTTCTATTTAATTCATTATCCTCTCTAATATCCACACGTGTTGAATTTGCTTTTACAATTGGTAGGTTGGTTTGAGCAAACACAGCTGGCGACAGAAGGATTGAAAATATGAATGCTAAAAGTTTCTGATGTTTCATTTGAATAATATGTTCGTAAATGATATTTATTCTTGGAATCTAAAAATCGATTTTTGTTAAAATTCTAATTTGCCAATATTTTTATGTCTTTCGATATTCGATTGTAAATCAAATATATATGAAAGCGTTTAGATTTTAAAATTTTTGCAGGAATTTAGTTGACTGAAAAACAGCCTTTTAAAAAAAAGATATATTTGGTTTTAGGTATAGTAAATTATTGGTTAAATAATTTCCATTCAATTACTCCAAAAAGTCTAGGAAAAGAAATACTGATTCAGCTTCTCCATAAATGAATAACAAACAACAAACCCTAATCCTAAGTCAACATCATTGACTTAGGATTAGGGTTTTAAATGCTTTTTTTTTCTAAATAAATTTGCCTAAAGCTTATAGCTTACCGCGTAAAGCATCCCCAAAATAATCAGCAATCTTCTGGTACATGTGAACACGCTCTTTTCCAGATACATTATGTTCGTGCGATGGATACAAGAAATAATCGACTTGCTTGCCGGCTTTGATAGCGCCTTGAATAAATTGCATGCTATTTTGCTGAACAACAACTGGGTCTTGTGCGCCATGAATAATCAAAAGACGGCCTTTTAGTTTATCCGCTTTGTCCTCTAGGGAAGTCAATTTGTATCCTTCCGGATTTTCTTGCGGTGTATCCATGTAGCGTTCGCCATACATCACTTCATAGTATTTCCAATCGATTACGGGTCCACCAGCGACGGCCACCTTAAAGATATCTGGATGATGAACCATAAAGGAGGTCGTCATAAATCCGCCGAAGCTCCATCCGAAAATTCCCATTTTAGATTGGTCTACGAAAGACTTGCTTTTCAGAAAATCAATCCCTTTCAATTGGTCTTGCATTTCTGCCTGACCCAATTGACGATGTGTAGCCGATGCGAAAGCTTTTCCGCGTGCATCCGTACCGCGATTATCCATACTGAAAACGATATATCCTTGCTGTGCCATGTAGATATCGAAATATCCTGCTCCACCTAACCAACGATTAGTCACCAATTGCGAATGTGAACCGCCATATAAGTAATACATAACCGGATATGTTTTGTTCGGGTCGAAATCGCTTGGATAAATGATGCGACCAGTTAATGGCGTTACGCCATCAGCAGACTGTAGTTCTACAAATTCAATTTTCGGATTGTTAATCTTTCCTACAAATGGATTTCCAGCTTTCAAGATTTCGGTAGAAGTTCCTTTTTTAACATCGAGAACCTGAATGTTATTTGGCGTTGTCAAATTGCTGTACTGGTCCAAAATGTAAGTGCCAGTCGTATTCAATTTCGCAGAGTGGGTTCCTGAATCTTTTGTCAGCTGTTTTGTTTTCGCTGTTTTTAGATTGACTTCAAATAACTGTCTATCTAAGCCGTTGTTGGTAACTCCCGAATACAGCACGCTTTCTCCTTTAGCTGTGAAGCCAATAAAATCAGAAACCACCGTCTGTTCAAATCCTAATGATTTAAGTAGTTTACCGTCCGTATTGAATAAGTAAAGCTGATTAAATCCATCTCTATCCGACTGATAAATAAATTCATTTTTGTTTTTCGGAGAGAAAACCAAAGGATGTTGAGGCTCTACCCATGTCGTGGATTTCTCTTCAAATAAAGTTTTTACAAATGAACCATCCTTAGCCGCATATTGATTTAATTTTAAATGATTTTGTTCTCTATTTAAAACACCAACATAAATAAATTCGCCAGAAGGGTCCCAATTAACAGCAGTAAGGTATTGTTCTTTTGGTTCGCCGGTTTGCAACGTAATTTTTTGCTTTGTCTTCGTATCATAAATCACCAAAGTTACTTCCTCGCTTTTCATTCCCGCCATCGGATAGCGGACGTTTTTCACCGTAGCCACGCGTTCTTCCCATTGGATTAACGGATAGTTTGTAACCATTGTCTCGTCCTTGCGATAATAAACTAGTTTATCATTTTGTTCATTCCACCACATTCCTTTATTGATGCCAAATTCTTGACGATGGGTGTAGTCCGAACCGTTAACAATTCCGTCGATGGTATCCGAAGTTACTTCTGTCACTTGACCTTGCTTGTCGACGATTGAAATATTCTGACCGACTAAGTAAGCCACTTTAGAATAGTCTGAAGTCAGCTCTTGATTCGTGCCTTTATTCGTTGCTTCTATAAAATTGCTGATTGTTTTTGTATCCGTAGCATAATGGACATAGTAAGTCGACTCTTCAGTTTCTACCGTAAACTTGATAGTCTGCTTGTCCAGCCAATTATAATCGTAAGGAAATATGCGCAAAGAAATCTCTTTGCCAGAAAATTTTTCTTTGAGAATTTTCTCCAAATCAGCTTTGCTAATTAATACTTCTTCTTTCCACGAAGATGTAGCAGAGCGTTGCATCAAGTTTTGGTAAGTCGCATCTAAATAGGTGAAGGTATTGCTTTCAGGAATCCATGCGGTACTCAGCAGATTTTGTACGGCATAGGTTCTTGGGCCAAAGACTGTTTCTTCAATGTTTAAATTGCGCTGAGCGAATGCATTGGAAGAAAGCAATAAGAATAAGAAAAGTAATTTTTTCATTGTTATCAGTTGCAAAAACAAAACCTTCATCTTTTTTTAACCCAACAGCCATGAGGTTTATAATGGCTATCGGCAATAATTGCATGTAGAAAAAATGGCGATTTATTTTCATAAAGCGCCATCTTCTATTCCTTGTTTATTTAGTTGAACCAAGCTAGAACTTCGTCTTTACTCGGCATCGTTAAGTCTAATTTTAATTTTTTGCGCATTCCGCCCAAATCATTGAAAACCTTATTCGGATTTGCCTCTCTTAAAGATGCAACTGTGTTGAAGCCCATTTTTTGGATTGCTGGAACCCATTCCAATGGAATTCCGGCCGTGACGTAATCTTCAATAGAATCCAATTTAGCAATTTTCTCAGGTCTCATTTGAGGGAAAAACAATACTTCTTGGATTGAAGGATTATTCGTCAGGAACATAATCAAGCGGTCCATTCCAATTCCTAATCCTGAAGTTGGAGGCATGCCATATTCCAACGCTCTTAAGAAATCCTGGTCAATGAACATCGCTTCGTCATCTCCTTTTTCAGATAATTTCAATTGTTCTTCAAAACGTTCGCGTTGGTCGATTGGGTCATTTAATTCTGAGTACGCATTGGCAACTTCTTTACCACAAACCATTAACTCAAAACGCTCCGTCAACTCAGGATGCTCCCGATGCTTTTTGGTCAATGGAGACATTTCTACCGGATAATCCGTAATAAATGTCGGCTGGATAAAATTACCTTCACATTTCTCGCCAAAAATCTCATCGATTAGTTTTCCTTTTCCCATTGTTTCGTTGACAGGAATTCCCATTTCCAGCGCTCCTTTGCGAATCTCATCTTCTGATTTTCCAGTAATGTCAAAGCCAGTAAACTTTTTGATGGCTTCAGTCATGGAAACCCGAGGGAAAGGCGCTTTAAAATCTATTTCTTGGTCGTTGAATACTGCTTTTGTCGTACCATTGACTTCAGTCGCACAGTATTCCAACAAACGCTCAGTAAAGTCCATCATCCAATTGTAGTCTTTATA
This sequence comes from Sphingobacterium hungaricum, assembly GCF_015210005.1. Taxonomy (GTDB): domain Bacteria; phylum Bacteroidota; class Bacteroidia; order Sphingobacteriales; family Sphingobacteriaceae; genus Sphingobacterium; species Sphingobacterium hungaricum. The sequence goes on along the minus strand of NZ_MU158698.1, from coordinate 566,658 downwards.
AGCTACATAGATTTCCATTACGGTAAATTCTGGGTTGTGTGTTCTGTCCATTCCTTCATTTCTGAAGTTCTTCGAGAATTCATAAACACCTTCAAAACCACCGACAATCAGTCTTTTCAAATACAATTCATTCGCGATGCGCAAATACAATGGAATGTCCAATGCATTGTGGTGCGTACTAAATGGTCTCGCTAAAGCACCTCCAGGGATGGATTGCAAAACCGGCGTTTCGACTTCCATATATCCAGCTTCGTTAAAAAACTGGCGCATTGCCGTATATAGTTTTGTTCTTTTAACAAAAGTTTCTTTGATTTGAGGATTGACAATCAAATCCACATAACGCATTCTATAGCGTTGTTCAGGGTCAGTAAATGCATCGAAGGTTTTTCCATCAGCTTCTTTTACGACTGGTAAAGGGCGTAATGCTTTTGTCAGCAAATGCAATTTTTCTACGTGGATACAGATTGAACCTGTTTGGGTTGTGAATACATAACCTTCCACAGCGATGATATCGCCGATATCCAAAAGTTTCTTGAAAACCGTGTTGTATAACGTCTTATCTTCTCCAGGACAAATATCATCGCGCTTTACATAGGCTTGAATTCTGCCCGTAGCATCTTGCAATTCGATAAAGGAAGCATTACCCATTACTCGACGGCTCATAATACGGCCCGCCAATTGAATGTTCTTATAATTTAACTTATCTCTATCGTAGTTTTCTAAAATGTCTTTTGCGTTCGCATTAACCTTAAATTCATCAGCTGGAAAAGGGTTTATGCCCAAATCTTTGATGGCTTGAAGATTTTGCCTGCGTTGTTGTTCCTGTTCAGATAATACAGTACTCATGATTTTTACCTAATAAAATAAGTTGCAAAAATAGGAAATTAACTGCTTAACAAGGTTGTTTTGTTGGTGAAATTTAAAATATATTGTTATATTTAAACCTGCGATTTGCAAATAGAGGGGCTAAGCAAAGTTTGAAAACTTAATTTTTTTAATATTTTGTAAATGATACAAAAATAAATTATCTTTGCACCTCGATTGTTGAATATACGTAATTACAATATAAAATGAAAAAAGATTTACATCCATCAAATTATAGATTAGTAGTTTTTAAAGATATGTCTAATGAATATTCTTTTATTACTAAATCTTGTGTTGATACCAGAGAAACGATTACTTGGGAAGATGGCAATGAATATCCATTGGTGAAATTAGAGATTTCTCACACTTCACACCCATTCTACACTGGTAAAATGAAGTTAGTTGATACAGCGGGACGTATTGATAAATTCCGTACTCGTTACAACAAAAAATAATTACTTTTTAAAAGTAGATGAAAATCCCGATACGCTTAGCTTATCGGGATTTTTTGCGTAGTTTTATCGTTATGTCCGTAGAGATTGTTTTGTTTGACCGAGCGCCTTGGCGTTCAAATTTATTGCCTCTTGTTGCGACAAGACCCGTTGGTAATCTGCGGGTTGGGATTTTGACATTAGATGAAAAATGGAGTAGATTATTTCAAACAAACAGCTCATTTTTGACAGAAGATTACCTTCAAAACGCATTTATTGCTCCAAATTCACAAAGCAATGAATTTTTGGTTATCCGTGCTGATTTTTTGCCTAGTCCTGAATTCGTGGAAGCATTAACCCAGTTAAAGATTTCGGAAGTTCTAGTTTTCCAAAACGAATGGCTTGCATATCGGACAGATAGAAAGGAATTTCCTAATGCTGAGAATCTGTTGGATTCTTTCACAAAGGTAGATTTTGAAGGGGAAGTAAAAAGAATAGAACATCCCGAACATATTTTCTTGTATAATGCTGAGCAAATAAAGCTCGATTTCGAATTGATTACCAACGCTCGTAGTTCAAAAGACATTTCCGCGACGAATGTGGTGCTAGGCAATGATTTGTTTGTCGAGGAGAACGTTTCGATGGAGAATTGTTCCTTAAACACGACAAGCGGACCGATTTACATCGGCAAAAATGCCGTGATTGAAGAGGGCTCTTTTCTAAAAGGCCCGATTGCAATAGGAGAGGGTTCAAAGGTAAAGATGGGAAGTAAGATTTATCCGAATGTTACGGTTGGGAATGGAAGCACCATTGCTGGAGAAGTGAATAACACGGTAATCTGGGGAGATTCTGCAAAAGGGCACGATGGCTATTTGGGTTGTGCGGTAATCGGTCAGTATTGTAACTTCGGCGCGGGCTCGACGAATTCGAATTTAAGAAATGACTGGAAAACCGTTACATTGTATTCCTATACGGAACAAAATTTCCGCGACACCCATTTGCTGAAATGCGGAATGATTATGGGAGATTTTTCATTTTGCGGTATACAGTCTTCATTTACAACAGGTACGGTAATTGGCGCTGGGGTTCAGTTGGCTCTTTTGGAATATGTACCAAGATTTGTGTCAGATTTTACTTGGCTGACCAATCAAAAAGACGAACTTTACGACTGGCAAAAATTTGTCAACATGTTGGAAAGAAGAGGAAAAGCTACTGGAAATTTTCTAAACGAAGAAAAAACATTAATTTTAAAGGCTGTATTTGAGCAGGCTAAAGAAAATAGAAAAGAATTTAAATCAACACTAAAATAATAATTATGCGTAAAAACATTGTTGCTGGAAACTGGAAAATGAATCTAGGTTACGAAGATGGATTGAGCTTGTTCTCAGAAATCGTCAATATGGTCAAAGATGAAGTGGTAGGAAATCAAGAAATTGTGGTTTGTAGCCCATTCATCCATCTTTCAAGTTTAAGCAAACTGTCTAATACAGTAACGAATGTACATGTTGGTGCTCAAAATATGCATCAAGCAGAATCTGGAGCTTACACGGGCGAAATTTCAGGAGCCCAATTAAAATCCGTTGGTGTTACGCATGTCATTTTAGGGCATTCAGAGCGCAGAGCTTATTTCGGCGAAACGAATGCTTTATTAGCTGAAAAAGTTAATGCATCATTAAAACATGGCTTGAAGCCAATCTTCTGTATCGGTGAAACGAAAGAAGAGCGTGAGTCAGGTGAATTTTTTGCAGTGCTGAAACAACAATTGCAAGAGGGAGTTTTTCATCTTTCCGAAGAAGAATTTAAAAACGTAATTATTGCTTATGAGCCTGTTTGGGCTATCGGAACTGGATTAACGGCGTCTCCTGAACAAGCACAGGAAGTTCATGCTTACATTAGAGAAGAAATTGCAAAGCAGTATACACAAGCTATTGCTGACGATACATCTATTTTATACGGTGGAAGTGCAAACCCAGGGAATGCTCAAAGTTTGTTCTCTCAAAAAGATATTGATGGTGGCCTAATTGGCGGTGCATCATTGAAATCGCGCGATTTCATAGAAATCGTAAAAGTTTTTAATTCTTAATTCGAGTGAAATATTCCGCAGTTACCTTTACGACTTCTTCTATTGAAGAATGGCAGAAAGATTTGCTTATAGCGTCTTTGGCTGAAGTCGGATTTGATACATTTGAAGATGCAGAAAATGGCTTCGTCGGATACATTCCGACAGGAAATCTGTCTATTCAAAGTTTAGAGACTATTTTATTGCAAGAGTCGGAAGGCTATTCTATTGATTATGCAATCCAGGATTTGGAAGACCAAAACTGGAATACATTATGGGAAAGCAACTTTAATCCAATCGTAGTTGACGGGCAATGTTACGTTCGTGCAACTTTCCACGAACCCAAACCAGAATTTCCCTACGAAATCATCATTGACCCTAAAATGTCTTTTGGAACAGGCCATCATCAAACCACATCGATGATGCTATCTTTTGTTTTAGAAAACAATTTTTCGCAAAAGGATGTATTAGATATGGGTTGCGGAACTGGTATCTTGGGTATTCTGGCCTCGAAAAAAGGAGCAAAGCAAGTTTTGGCAGTCGATTATGACGAAATCTGTGTTGCTAGTGTAGAGGAAAATACAGCACTTAATGGAATTCAGAATATGAAAGCTTCATTGGGTTCCAAAGAAGTCATTGAAGGTTTGAAGTTTGATGTTATTTTGGCAAACATTAACAGAAATATACTTTTAAATCAATTTGATTCGTACAAAAAATGTTTGAATCAAGATGGTGAACTGTACATCAGCGGTTTCTATGAAGCCGAAGATTTGGCGATTTTACAAGCCAAAGCGCAAGAATTGGGTCTTAGGTTTGTGGAAAAAAAGGTGCTGGATAATTGGTGTTCGGCAAAGTTTATTAATTAGTAGCAGATGCGAATTCATTTTATAGCGATAGGTGGGAGTGTGATGCATAATTTGGCTATTTCATTAGCCGAACAAGGGCATCAAGTAACTGGGTCGGATGACCAAATCTTGGAGCCTTCGCGTTCAAGGTTGGCTGATGCCAATTTATTGCCTCCTTCATTAGGTTGGGATACCGACAGAATCACTGAGGATTTAGATGCAGTGATTTTGGGGATGCATGCCGAAGCCGATAATCCTGAATTATTACGTGCTCAAGAACTGAAGATTAAAATCTATTCGTTCCCAGAATTCGTTTATCAGCAGAGCCTTACTAAAAACCGCGTGGTAATTGCCGGAACTTATGGCAAGACGACCATCATGAGCATGATTATGCACGTGCTGAAGAAATTGAACCGTGATTTTGATTACCTAGTCGGTGCGCATTTGGAAGGTTTTGATTCATTGATAAAATTAACGCCTTCGGCAGAATTGATTTTGATTGAAGGGGATGAGTATTTTGCTTCTTCCATCGATAATCGGTCAAAATTTTTATTTTACAATCCGAATATTGCTTTGATAAGTGGTGTCGAATGGGATAATTTTAGAACCATTATTTCAGAAGAAGATTATTATAAGCAGTTCGAATCCTTTATCAGTACAATCGTTCCAAAAGGCACGCTGATTTACAATAAGGATAACGCGAAATTGAAAAAAATCGTTGAGCAGACATCTGATTGCAAAATCAATCGTCATGGCTACAAACTGCCGGAATATACCATTAATAAAGGTGTTACGTATTTGCATTTGAACAACGAAGACGTTCCTCTAAAAGTCTTCGGAAAGCATAATTTGTCGAATATTGCGGGAGCATACACCGTATGTGAATGGTTAGGAGTTACTCGTGAGGAATTTTATCAATCCATCAAGGATTTCAAAAGCTCGATACGGTATTTGGAATTAGTGGCAAGCAATTCACGAAGTGTAGTATACCAAGATTTTGCTCACACGCCAAGTAAATTGAAGTCAAGCATCCATGCCGTAAAAGAACAGTTCCCGAATCAAGCGTTGGTGACGATTATTGAATTGAATGCTTACGAAAGTTTGAACGAAGATTTTTTGCAACAATACCAAAATAGCATGACGGAATCCGATTTTGCGGTGGTGTTTATAGGCGCAAATGCTTTGAAGGAAAATAATAAATTATTAGGCAATATTACGGAAAAACTTCAGCCGATTTTTAACCACGAAGCATTCAAAGTTATTACGGATGTGAATGAGCTCGAAAAATTCCTAGAAGGCTTTAAATCAAATGGGTACAACCTTTTATTTATGAGTTCTAGTAATTACAGTGGGGTTAATATGGTGAGCTTTGCAGATAAATTTTTAAAAATTATTTAATTATAACCTAAAATATTTTTTTTATATCATATTTATTTTATAAATTTGGTTTAATTAATTAATTTACCAATGAATGCATTAGGAAAAAAAATCAGACTACTTAGGCACCAAAAGGGGTGGAGTCAAGAGGATGTCGCAAAGCGTTTGGACATTTCCATTCCAGCTTTTTCAAAAATTGAAACCGGTATTACCGATGTCAATTTATCTAGGTTAAACCAAATATCAAAATTATTTGGTATTTCACTTGTTCAGCTACTTTCCACTTCAGACGTAGAAGAAGAAAGACTTTTTCAGGATGAAGTCATCGAGTTGAATAAGTTACTACAAGTTAGAGAAGTCGAAGTTATCGATTTGCAAAAAAAGATAATTGACCTCTACGAACTTTTACATAAGAAGTAAATGAAAAAGACGGCTTAAAGCCGTCTTTTTTGTGTACGATTGATTTTGCCTTTCAGCTTAGATTAAAAGTCGTCATCGTCAAAATCCCCGCTTGAGTCGATTTCCTCTAAATCAAAATCATCCTCGTAAATGTCATCTGAATCATCCTCGGGACCATTGAAATTGAATACCTGCTCCTCATCTAAAACCACATTTTCAACACTTTGCATAATAAATCTGTTTTGTTTTAATAAAAATACCGTGTATGTTTTTCTAAAGTAAAATTAGAGAAGTTCTTAGAAAAAGAAAATTATTTTTGAAAAAAAAATATTTGTAAATCAATTACTTACAAATCCTTGTAATTGGAGGTTAAAAATTATTCTTCGGCTTCTCCGATGCTATTTTCGGCTGTAACTAAATCTTTAAGCTGAGGAAGTTCGCTAACATCTTTAAGACCGAAGTGATTCATGAACTGTTGGCTTGTCCCATATAGGATGGGTTTTCCAACGGTTTCCGCCTTTCCCTGAATTTGGATGAGGTTCTTTTCTAAAAGCTTCTGAACAGAGTAATCACAATTTACACCTCGGATTTCTTCGATTTCCAATTTGGTAATGGGTTGTCGATAAGCGATGATGGATAAGGTCTCCAATGCAGCCTGACTTAATTTACGATTGTCCTTATAGGCCTCTAAATGCTGTAGGGTCGGATGATATTCCTCTTTTGTTAAAAACTGATAATGCCCATTGAAGACATGCAAGCTGAAAATATGCTCTTCAGCTTCGTATTTTTCTTTTATCTGCTCAAGATAGCCGATTAGCTCATTTTTTGAAATTACTTCATCAAACGCATGATTTGCCACGTGCAATACATCTTGCAGCGCTAAACCACCTTCATTGGCGAATAGTATCGCTTCGATATGTAAAAGCGCTGCTTTCAATTTCCTTAGTAATCGATAAGTTGCTCGACCATTGATTCAGGAATTTCCCTGAATTTATAAGTTTGTGTACGCAGCTGCGGTTCAAAACCTGCTTCCGTTATCGCTGATTGGATGGATTTGGACGTGAATCGGTGAGGAGCTCCTGCGGCAGAAACTACATTCTCTTCAATCATAATCGACCCGAAATCGTTCGCGCCAGCGTGTAAACACAATTGAGCAGTAGCTTTACCCACGGTTAACCATGAAGCTTGGATGTTTTTGACGTTTGGTAGCATGATTCTGCTAAGCGCAATCATGCGAATGTATTCTTCTCCGGTCACATCATTGGTGATGCCACGTAAGCGTTTTAGTAAAGTGCCGTCATCCTGAAACGGCCATGGAATAAAGGCGACAAATCCATAAGCATCTGCTGGCTTTTCAGATTGTACTTCTCGAATCCAAACCAAATGTTCAAAACGTTCATCGATGGTTTCGATATGACCAAACATCATCGTTGCTGATGTCGGCAGATTGATTTTATGCGCTGCGCGCATCACATCTAACCATTCTTGTCCGCCACATTTTCCTTTCGATATCAACCGTCTGACACGGTCATTTAATATTTCAGCTCCAGCTCCAGGCAAAGAATCCAAGCCAGCTTCTTTCAATTTGGTCAATACGTCTATATGAGACATGCCTTCCAATTTTGCAACATGTGCAATTTCAGGAGGTCCTAACGAATGAAGTTTTAAATCTGGGTATAAATCTTTTAACTGTTTGAATAAATCACTGTAGAAAGCCAAACCTAGGTCAGGATGGTGGCCTCCTTGCAATAGCAATTGGTCTCCTCCGAATTTAAAGGTTTCTTCAATTTTCTGCTTGTAGGTTTCGATGTCGGTGATATAACTTTCATCATGTCCCGGTCTGCGAAAGAAATTGCAGAATTTGCAATTGGCGATGCAGACGTTTGTCGTATTGACATTTCGGTCAATCTGCCAAGTGACTTTATTGTGAGGAACTTGAATTTTTCTTAATTCATTGGCCACATAAGCTAAATCAGCTGTTGATGCTTCATGGTATAAGAAAATACCTTCCTCTTTGCTCAGAAATTCGAAGTTGAGCGCCCTTTCTAATAAACTACTTACATTCATCTTATACAAAGATACATAGGTTTTTTTATAAAAAATCAACCGATTTGGAATTGTTATGCGGACAAATATGATACAAAATAGAATGTTTTTGAACAGATTTGAAAGTGTATTTTGTCGGTATATTTCGTAATTTGCAATAAACTTAATTTCTAAATCTAAATAATTTTTGATGAAAAAAACAATTCTATTAAACTTATTCGCCGCGCTCTCCATTTGTGCTGTTTCAGCCCAACAAACGCCTTGGAAGCCAGCCGGTGACAAAATTTTAACGCAGTGGGGGGAATCATTGGATCCTAAAAAGCCACATGCGGAATACCCACGACCTCAGCTTGTTCGTTCGAACAATTGGCAAAATCTGAATGGTAGCTGGAGCTATGCCATTACTTCTAAAAATGCAACTGCAGTTCCGACGAAATGGGATGGCAATATTCTAGTGCCTTTTGCTGTAGAATCGGCATTATCAGGTGTAGGAAAACGAATCAATAAAGACGAGTACCTATGGTACAACAATACCATCGAGCTTTCTAAAGATATCAAAAGAAAGAAAGTGATTTTGCATTTCGGTGCTGTGGATTGGCAAAGTGAAATTTACGTGAATGGTAAATTGGTTGGCGAACACGAAGGTGGTTTCGACCCTTTTTCTGTAGATATTACTTCCGCATTAGTTAAAGGAAACAAACAAACAATTGCAGTCCGCGTTTGGGATCCAACAAGTGATGGCCCTCAGCCAAGAGGAAAGCAAATCAACAATCCGCATGGAATTTGGTACACACCAGTTTCCGGAATCTGGCAAACAGTGTGGGTAGAAAGTGTTCCTGAAACATTTATCGAAAACACAAAACAAACTCCAGATATTGATAAAGGTGTCTTGAATTTTTCAGCTAATGTCCAAAATGCATTGCCAGGCGATCAAATTCACGTTACTGCATTTGATGGTACTACAAAAATCTCTGAAGTTTCTAGCGATGTGGACGGTGATTTAACTCTATCTGTTCCCAATGCAGAATTGTGGTCTCCAACTAATCCTAAATTATATGACTTAACAGTTAAAGTCTTGAGAAAAGGTAAAGTGGTTGATGAAGCTAAAAGTTATTTTGCGATGAGAAAAATTTCGATGGGCAAAGATAAAAATGGAATTCAACGCATGTTATTGAACAACGAATTTGTTTTCCATTATGGTCCATTGGACCAAGGATGGTGGCCAGATGGGTTGCATACAGCCCCTTCGGACGAGGCATTGATTTTTGATATCATCAAAACAAAAGAGATGGGTTTCAACATGATTCGTAAGCACATCAAAGTTGAGCCTGCTCGCTGGTACAGACATTGCGATAGCCTTGGAATTTTAGTATGGCAAGATATGCCTAGCGGAGATTTGGGCGACAATGTATGGGATATGCAACCGGGAAAATTCTCTGGCGGTAAATTAGATAAAGACAGAAGTCCTGAATCGGAAGCATACTATAAGAAAGAGTGGAAATCCATCATGGATGCATTGCATAATTTTCCAAGTATCGTGATTTGGGTTCCTTTCAATGAAGCGTGGGGACAGTTTAAAACAAAAGAAATTACAGAATGGACAGTTAATTATGACCCATCTCGCTTGGTAAACAGCGCGAGTGGTGGTAATTTCTTAAACACTGGCCATATTTTGGATATTCACAATTATCCAGACCCTGCGATTCCTGACCCTCGTTTGTTCGGCGATAAGCAAGTGCTTGCTTTGGGTGAATTTGGTGGATTAGGATTGCCTGTTGAAGGCCATACATGGCAAGAAAAGGACAATTGGGGATACCAAAGTTTCAAAAGCAAAGAAGAGCTTTTGGAGCGCTACACTAGAATGATTGGTGATTTGAATAAATTAATTCCAATGGGTCTTTCAGCCGGCGTTTATACACAGACAACCGATGTGGAAGTTGAAACCAACGGAATGATGACTTACGATAGAAAAGTGATTAAAATTCCTGAAGCGAAGCTGAATGAGCTTCACAAGGTTTTATATCAACACAAAGTAAAATAAATAATGAAAAACACTGCAAATCGCAGTGTTTTTTCATTTAATGACTTACTAACAATAAGTTAATGAGATTTCACTAAAACTTTATGCTATATTTATTTGTTAACTCACTATACAATTGGTTGGAAAATGAATACAGTATCAATTCATGTAGAAAGAACTTATAATGCACCTTTAAACGTAATTTGGGAAGCATTGACAAATAAAGAGAAATTAAAATTATGGTATTTCGATATTCCTAATTTTAAGCTAGAAGAAGGAGCGGTCTTCTCATTTATTGTCAAAGGGAAAGACAAAGATTTCTTCCATGAATGTACCGTTACGAAAGTGGTAGACAACCAATTGTTCCAACATACGTGGACTCATCCTAATGAAAGTGATGGCACATCCTTGCTGACCTGGAAATTAATTCCGCGAGGCGAAGCAACACTGGTGCGTTTGACGCATGAAGGTGTTGAAAGTTTTGCGCATGCAGGACAAGCTTTTTCTAGGTTGAATTATGAGTTGGGTTGGGAAGAATTATTAGGACAGTCATTATCAAATTATTTAGAAAAATTAGGCTATGGAAATTAATCAAGTACATTCAGGAAATAAAGGCTCGTTTGTTGCTGTTGATGACGATTTTCAATTGGGAGAAATTGTCTATTCGATGAAATCGGATGATACATTAGTTATTGAGCATACGGAAGTAGAACCTATATCAAAAGGTCGAGGAATTGGGAAAAGTCTGGTGTTTAAAGTCGCTGATTACGCTCGTGTAAATGGCTTAAAAGTAATTGCGCTATGTCCCTTTGCGAAGTCGATTTTTAAGAAGAACGAAGAGATTCAAGATGTTTTAGAGTAGACAACTTTTACTCTATGTATGGCTTTTAACAAATAAGGCTCGACAATTTCCTGTCGAGCCTTATTTATTTATTATAGTTTGGAATTAAATCTATTCCGTCAATTACTTATACATTTCTGCGCGTTGCGCTTGAACTGCTTCGCTATTGATGTATTCGTCATACGTCATTAACTTATCAATAATTCCTTTTGGAGTCAACTCGATAATGCGATTCGCAACCGTTTCTGTTAACTCATGGTCACGCGATGTAAACAAAATCGAACCTTTGAAATCTTTCATGCCATTGTTCAATGCCGTGATAGACTCTAAATCCAAATGGTTTGTCGGTTCATCGAGCATTAAGAAATTAGCGCCCTGCAACATCATTCTTGAAAACATGCATCGCATTTTTTCTCCTCCGGATAATACAGAACATTTTTTAAGTACTTCTTCTCCAGAGAAAAGCATTCTGCCAAGAAAACTACGGATGAATTGTTCGTCAGCTTCTGGGTTCGTAGTGTACTCCCTTAACCAATCAACCAAGTTTTCATTTTTGCCATCGAAGAAAGAAGCATTTTCAATTGGCATATCGGCATGCGTAATCGTCACGCCCCATTTGATATCTCCGCTGAAATCTTTGTCTCTTCCGGATAAGACTTCATAAAATGCAGAAGTGATTAATGAATTTTCGCCAAGCACTGCAATTTTATCGCCTTTATTCATCATAAAAGTGATGTCTTTGAAGTAAACTTCACCATTGACCGTTTTGCTTAATCCTTCAACCGCTAAAATTTGGTCTCCCGGTTCGCGATTCATGTTGTTGAACATAATCGCTGGATACTTCCGGTTGGAAGGCTTAATTTCATCCAGATTAATTTTGTCCAAAGCTTTTTTACGGGAAGTCGCTTGTTTGGATTTGGAAGCATTCGCTGAAAAGCGACGAATAAATTCTTGTAGCTCTTTAACTTTATCTTCAGTCTTTTTATTCTGGTCTGCACGTTGTTTCAAAGCCAATTGTGACGATTCATACCAGAATGTATAGTTACCGGTATAGATAGACATTTTGCCGAAATCAATATCGACGATATGCGTACATACAGCATCCAAGAAGTGACGGTCGTGGGAAACGACCAATACAATCGCCTCGTAACTAGCCAGAAAATCTTCTAACCAAGCAATGGTATTGATGTCCAAATCATTCGTTGGCTCATCCAGAATCAAGATATCCGGTTTTCCGAATAAAGCTTGAGCTAATAAAACCCTTACTTTTTCGTTACCATCTAATTCTTTAACTAATTTGTAATGCTGTTCTTCTTTGATTCCAAGATTGCTCAATAGGGTAGCCGCATTGCTTTCTGCATTCCAGCCATCCATTTCCGCAAATAGACTTTCCAATTCGCCAGCGCGTTCGCCGTCGGCATCAGAAAAATCTTCTTTCATATAAATGGCATCCTTTTCCTTCATAATTTTATAAAGTTCTTGGTTACCCATCATTACAGTTTCTAAAACTGTGAAATCATCAAATTCATAGTGGTTTTGTTTCAGTACAGACATCCTTTCACCCGGAGTGAACGAAACGGAACCTGTACTTTGGTCAACTTCACCTGAAATAATTTTTAGAAATGTCGATTTACCAGCACCGTTCGCACCGATAATACCATAACAATTTCCAGTAGTAAATTTTAAATTAACATCTTCAAATAGCACGCGTTTGCCATAACGAAGAGATAGATTGGATACATTAATCATTAAAAATGTTTATTTTAACTATTTTTACACTTAAACCATTGATTGTTTGATAATTACATTGCTATTAAATTTAGTATTTTTAACTTTGATACTAAAAAAAGCAGATTTATTTGTTACTTTGTGTCAATAAAATTTACAAATAATTTACAGCAATATTTACAATCTCTATGGCTTCGATCTCTGCAACCATATTAAAGCATCACAAGAAACAAAGTGGATCATGGAATGTGAAAATTAGAATTTCACATAAAGGAAAATCTGTTTACATCGATACTTCGATAGTTGCCAAGAAAGAAGACTTGGACACAAAGTTACGATTAAAAAAGTTATTTATTGACAGATACGCATCTGTAGAGTTAAATAGACTCAGGGAGGTAATTAACACACTTGGCGTTCGTGCTGATATTATGAGCGCTGATCAGATAAAATCAATTTTGACGCGAAAAGGGGAGGAAATGGATTTCTTCTCTTTCTTTGATGAATATTGCGAAAAACATAATGGCAGAATTAACACTATGATCAAACGTAAATCATCTGTCGCAAGGTTGAAGGAATTTGTTGGATCAGATAGATTGTCTCCTTTAGATATTAAATCCAAATTTTTATCCGATTTCCAAGACTTTTTAAAAACGCCAATTCGAAGTGATGCTGTTGCCAGGGGATCTCGTTCAAATAGAACCATATTAAATATCATCATAGATATCCAAGTAATATTTAATTTGATGCGCGACCGGTTTAACGATGAAGATACTGGAGAAATTAGAATTCCAAATGATCCATTTAGAAAACTTGATAAGGTAGTTCCAAAAAAATCCTTAAACAGAAATTTGACCGTTTCACAAATAAAATCCATACGAGATATAGACTTGGATAATGAATCAGATGTGATATCCAGAGGGCTTTATATGCTGTCATTTTACTTATGTGGAATCAATTCGGTTGATCTATTGGAAAATCTCACGGATGAAAAGATAGATCGGTTAAGTTATAATCGTTCAAAAACAGAATCCAAACGAGAGGATAATGCTTTTATTTCTATAAGCATTCCAGATGAGGCTAGAGATCTTGTTATAAAATATGCCGGTTTTATTCAAAGAAGATATAAGTCTGCAAAAACGCTAAACAATCGACTTAGCGAGTCGCTTAAAAGCATTGGAAAGAAATTAAATATAGAAAATTTGACTTTTTATTCTGCCAGGCATTCATTTGCAACATTGGCGCGTAACGAGTGCCGATTTAGTAAGGATGATGTGGCTGCTGCACTTAACCACTCATCAACTACTATTACTGATACCTACATCGCTAAAGATTGGTCGATTATAGACGATGTTCAGAATGGTGTTCTAAAACTACTGAGGGAAGGCTAACGGGTTACTCTTGATTTGATTATTGTTTCCGGATTAGAAACATTCCTTTTCGAAAGCTTTTCGCCGGTTAATAGCCAATTCAAATCCATGTTGTGTTTTATGTGCATATAAATCATTAGCTCGTGGCTTGGTAACCTCCGGCCATTCTCAATCCTAGAAATGTTTTGCTTTTGCATGATTTCTATGTCGGTCTGTTTGATTTTGTGAGTCAACCGGAACTCTTTAAAACGTTTTCCAACTTGAACTTCAAGTTTATTTACGTCCACCTCATTATTCAATTCTGTCATCGTGTTTTTTATTTTTATAAATGCTGTTGTTGGTTAATTCGAACATATTATTCCCGAGCCACAAGTATTTTGAAATTCTACATATTTCTGTTCTTTTTGATTCAAAGTGTAAATTCCTTACTATCGATTGGTCCAGAAAACGGTAAATATATCCTGTCACTTGTTCTACTAAATCGTGATCTTCGTCTTGGTAATTAATGTTTACAAAGAAGAATTTAATGTCACTTAATGAATTTACTTTGTGGTAATCTATACAGTTAAGTTCAATCACCTTTAATCTTATGTCTTTGGGTTTATATTTTAAATGGATACCTCCATCAATTACACCATCATATTGTTTAAGTTCTGACTCAAGGTGTTTTTTGATAATATCCAACACTTTGCGTTCCAGAGGTGATGTTGACCATACCCTAGCCATTTTTACCTTAGTTCTCTTTTGACTACATTATATATTTGAACCAAATCATCAATGTTAATTTCAAAATCTGGGTATCTTTTTTTATCTGGATTTAAAGATTTTAATGTCAAAATTCCAGATTCCAGGCATTGATTTGCAATTTGTTTCGCGATAATTCCTTCTGTTTTATGAACAAAAATCCAGTTTGGCCATTGATGATTGTGAAGTTTGCTATTCCAAAGCTCTCTTTTTACTTCCCTGCCAGTAGCAATAGTCCCATGAGGCATAGCCTCTTTAATATCACCATTGTCCATGCTGTCTCCTGAAATTTCAAAACCCATATATTTTCCCCTTACAAATTTATCTACTGTAATATAATGTTTTGGCAGCTCTTCAATAAACTCCCTATCAGCATATCCTGTTAAGTATCCAGCTTGCGCATATTCGGGAACCAAGTCAACGCCCATTCTATAGCGCCCAGGGCTTATCTCAGTAAATTTATTATTTCCTTCGTCATCATAGATGGCTAAATCACCGATTTCCCTAGCATTTTGTCGGATATTTCGGATAGTGGCATCATTGGTAGTCCCAAAGATTTCATCTTCAGTAACATCGAATTTTAGCAATATACTATTTACAGTTTCTCTTCCAAGTGATAGAGATTTAAAGTATTGATAGACATTTTGTCTTGAAACTCCAAGGATTTCAGCAGCCTTTGTAGCTCCGATTCTATTTTTATTTAAAAATTCCTTAAATTTTTCACCCTTATAATCAAGCATTTACAAAATTATTAAATTATGTAAGTAAAATATATATTGACATAGTAAATAATATATTTACATTTGTACCATACGAACATAACAAAGGTAAACATTAAGTTAATAAACCACATCCCTAATAAATACGAAATGAAAAAAATTATAGCCGGAATGCTAGATGGTGGTGCAGAGTTCATAAAACATGAAGGTGAACTATACTGCGTACATGGCGGTAAGGTTCATAAATGGCCTGAATTCCCTCAACAAGTTATCGACATTATCGAAGATGATTTTGTTAAACATCCCGAAGCAGTTAAAAGTCTCGCGTTGTGGGAAAACCTTCTTCCAGAAGAGTACACTTACAGATATATTTTATGCCGTTTTGGCGGAATAGATGACGAGCCGGACATCAATGGTGAAGGTAAAATTACACATACCGAGTATTTCGAGTGCGGTCTAAGAGGAAAATGTCGATTTGAAGGAAAACTGTGTTGCTCCATTAAAGCTGATTTTGGAGTGCTGACAAAAATGGAATTGGAGGTGCTTAAATATTCATCCCTTTCTTACAAGGAAATTGGAGATACTTTGTTCATTTCTCCAGAAACAGTTTCCTCGCACCTTCAGAGCCTTCGATCTAAAACCGGCTTAAAAAATAATGCTCAGCTGGCTGTATATGCTCAGCAGAAAGGAATTGTAAATGGATAACAATAGTATCATAAAGATAGAGCCTCAGCCATCAGTAGCTAGCTATGTTTCAAAAATGAAGAAAGGCGAATCTTTAAAATTTGAGCTATCGCACACGAAGGCTGTTCGCGAGGCTGCCGGAAGAAAGATGAAGCATATTGACCCGAAAAGCGTCTACACTACTTCTGTAGATATTGAAAATGGTTTTATCGAAATAAAAAAGGAGGCCTAATGAGATCGGTATTTGATCACGAACTAAGAAATATGCTTACGGACGCTGCGAAGTTAGGAGCAACTCAGGCATTAGCTGATACAGGCGCAATTAAGCCATATATGAATAAGTCTGAGGCATATCGATTATATGGAAGGGCAAAAGTTGATGATTGGATTAAGGATGGACTAATAACTCCAAGAGGGGAAATTGGTAAATCGTGGCAAATTGAGCGTGTTGAGATACAAGCTTTAGCTTCATCAAAAACAGTCGCCGAGTATATAAATACTCAATATTTCAAGGACAAGGGTGTAAAAATTAATCTAGACAAATAATTATGCTGACAAATGAAAAACTAATAGCTCTGGGATTTGAAAGGTGCGAATGGGAGGATGAAGGTGAACACTTTGTCGATCATAAAATCCAAAAAGGAAATGTTGTCATCGAGATCTCGAATCTTGAAAAGGTTGAAGTAACGACTAAAGGTAACTATATCGAACTTCCAAAGGTTGACAACGACCAAAAGCTTGAACAATTATTAAATCTATTATCATAAATCATAAAACAATGAATATCCTAATCAAAACTCTAACATTAATCAACTTCAAAGGAGTTAAGAACCTAACAGTTGATTTCAATTTTATTACAAACATCTATGGCGCCAATGCGTCTGGCAAGACAACTATTTTCGATGCGTTCACTTGGATGCTTTTCGGAAAAGATTCTAATGATCGTAAAGATTTCAATGTTAAACCGCTAAACGAAGTCGGGTCAACAAAAGATCGCACAGAGAATGAAGTATCAGCGATTTTGGAAGTAAACGGAGAAGATATTGCCATTAGACACATTCAAAAAGAAAAATGGACGAAAAAACGTGGTGAAGAAGTAGCTGAATTTACCGGAAACGAACATTTGTATTTCTGGAATGAAGTTCCCGTGAATGCAGGAGAATTTCAATCAAAAGTGAACGACCTTTTGAATGAAAACGTGTTTAAGCTAATCACCAATCCTTTATATTTCAATTCTCAGAAATGGCAAGATCAACGTTCAGTACTTTCTGAAATCGCAGGTGAAATTACCGACAGCTTCTTGACTGGTAAATACCCTGAGTTGCAAGAGTTGCTTAATTCCTTGGGCGGTAAATCCTTGACAGAATTCAAGGCAAAAATTTCTTCTGACAAGAAAAATATTAAAGAACAGCTAGAGAATATTCCTGCACGTATTGATGAAGCCGATCGCGGAAAGCCGGAGCCAATCAGCGAGGAAGAGGTAAAAGTGCGAATTGCGACATTGCAGAATGAATATGATCAATTAGAACAGGCTATTGTCGACAAAAACGAAGCAAACGAGAACGAAAACAAAAGGATTCAGGCTGTTCAAAATAAGATTCATGCCTTGAAGCTTGAAATCCAAAATATTGAAGCAAGCCATCGATCAGCTTATAATTCTGAGTTGTCACAATCTAATTCCGGAGTAAACGAAGATAAAGCGAAAGTTTCTCAATTAGAAGCTCAATTACGCATGCAAGAGAGCCAATTGAATCAGTTAGAAAAATCTCATAGCGATCAGTTATCTAGGATTGAACGAGACAAGCAAGACATCAATAGTCGTATTTCAAGCCTTAGAACATTATTCACTTCTGTTAATGGCCGTACCCTAGATGTTAATGAAACAGTTTGTAAAGAATGCGGTCGCGAGCATGAATCTCATAATATTGCCGAGATCCAAAATAAGTTTGATGAACGCAAGCGCCAGGAGCTAGAAGGCATCAATACACAAGGAAAAGGACTTAAAGGTGATTTAGAAAAACGTGATTTAGAAATAAATCAAGCTCTGGAGCAGTATGAAATCACAAAATCAGCAATTTCAACGTCGATAAAAAGCCTTACAGATTCTTTAAATGAGACAAAGAAAAGAATTGAAAATATTACTTCCAACACTGTTGAAGTAAAATCGTTTGAATCTCGGGTTATGGAGGATGATTCGATTGCAATCAAAACTTCTGAGATTTCCACTTTGCAAGGACAGCTTGAAACTACTCCAATTGATTACGGTGATTTGAGAATCAAAAAAGCTACTGTAAATGCTGATTTGGATAGTGAAAAACGGAAACTTAACACGTCTGAACAAATTGCTAAAGCAGATGCGCGCATAAAAGAACTGAAAGCGCAAGAGAAAAGTCTTTCCCAACAATTAGCATCGCTCGAAAAGCAAGAGTTTGCTGCAGAAAAATACGAGAAGGCCAAATCGACTGAACTCGAAAATCGCGTAAATGGTATGTTCAAGTTTGCTAAATTCAAATTATTCAACCCGTTAATAAACGGTGGAGAAGAGCCTACTTGCCGTACTACATATAATGGTGTGCCATTCTCAGACCTGAATACTGCGGGCAAAATTTTGGTTGGGATAGATATTATCAATACCCTATCTGCCCATTATGGTGTTACGGCTCCCGTATTTTTGGATAATCGCGAATCTGTATCCGTAATTCCTGATACTGCAGCGCAAACGATAAATCTTATCGTATCACCTCAAGACGAAAAGTTACGAGTAGCCTAATGGCAAAAAAGTTTATCAAGCCAAAAGAAATAATTGAAATGGTGTCATGCTCGGGGTGTATTTACAATCACCCGAGCGATCACCCAGCAATAATGTGGTGTGATAAAATCAAAATGCCGAGGCCATCGGCGAAACTTAATCAATGTATTTATAAATCTTTAAAATAAAAAAAAATGTCAAATCAACAATCTGCAGTAGCAGTGCAACAAGAAGAAAAGAACATTACAACATCTGTTCTATCAAAAATTCAAGCATTCCAAGAGTCTGGAGAGCTTAGGATCCCAAAAGATTACAGTCCAGAAAATGCTTTAAAAAGTGCATGGTTAGTTCTTCAAGAAACGGTTGACTCCAACAAACAACCGGTATTATCAACTTGCACAAAAGAAAGTATTGCAAATGCTCTTTTAAAAATGGTTGTCTGGGGATTATCGCCATTAAAAAAGCAAGGAGATTTTATTGCTTATGGAACAAAACTGGAATTCACTCCAGAGTACACTGGTAATTTAGTTTTAGCAAAGCGTTACGGTGGTTTAGTTAATCATAACCAAAAAGCGATTTTTAAAGGTGATGAATTTGAATTTGAAACGGACTTGGATTTTCCTTACCGTACTAGAATTTTAAAACACAAGCAGACGCTCCAAAATATTGGGGGCGAGGTTATCGGGGCATATTTCGCCTACGAACTATCTGACGGCACAAAGGATGTTGAGATCATGAACATTAGCCAGATAAAAATGGCGTGGGGGCAAGGCGGTTCCAAAGGAAATAGCGGTGCTCACAAAAACTTCAGTGACCAAATGGCTATTAAAACTGTAATTAATAGGGGTTGTAAGCTTCTAATTAGAGCGTCCGATGACAGTGCGCTTTACGAAAAGGAAGACGATGACGCTTTCGATGAAGTATCGCATCAAGTGAAAACTGAAATAAATCAAAAAGCAAACAAGAAGACTATTTCGTTCGAAGATGCAGTTGTAATCGAAGACACTAAAAGTTCCGCTGTTTCGGAATCACAAAATCCATCGTCATTACAGCCAAATCATAATCCAACTGATTCTGTTAACAATGAGCCAGAATTGGCATTCTAATGAAGCTACACATCATAAATAGCAATAGTGATGGTAACTGCTACCTTTTCACCGACAATAAAGGGGAAACCCTTATTGTCGAGTGTGGGGTAAGATTCGAAAGGATTAAGCAGGCATTGAAATTCAATCTTGAAAATGTTGTCGGCTGTATTATTACTCATGAACATGGTGATCATTGCAAAGGTGTCAAGGATGCTGTTAAGGCTGGTATTGATGTTTATGCTACTGCCGGAACAATAGCTGGATTTAGGTTTATCCACCACAGGTTTAATCCGATGACAAAAGGATCTATTTACAAATTAGGATCGTTCAATATTATTGCTTTCGATACGCACCATGATGTTAACGAGCCGTGTGGCTTTCTGATTAAGCACGAAGAAATGGGAACTACGCTTTTCTTGACAGATACTATTTATTGCGACTATTCATTTCCTGGATTGAACAATGTTTTAATCGAAGCTAATTACAGCCAAGATATCATTGCTGAAAAGTTAGCTGGTAATCGCTTTCTAAGAAATCGGGTTATTCAATCCCATATGAGCGTTGAAACTTGTATTGAAACATTAAAGGCCAACGATTTGAGAGCAGTAAATAACATCGTGCTCATCCACCTGTCCGATAGGAATTCGGACGCCAAAATATTTAAACAAAGAATTGAAGATGCAACTTTAAAAACTGTTACAGTTGCAACCGCAGGACTTACCATTGATAATTTTAATATACATCCATTTTAATTATGAAAAATTTCGATATACCACTTTCAATAAAATCGCAAAAGGAGTTTTGTGATAAAACAAACTCTCCTCATTTTGCTCCTTTAGATGGAAAATGTTACGCCTGTAAATCCCAAATTTATGAAGAAAAGAAACAAGGATCATTCTTTACGGGAGTTTCTGTAGATAAAGCGTCCACTCAATTAATTACTGGGTGCCCACATTGTTACCGATCTTATTGCGATTAATCATGACAGACCAAGAAAAAATCAATAACCTTTATTCTAGGATTAAAGGATTCGAATTTCCAGAATGTGAAGATGAAAACTTTCAAAATCTGGTAAATGAAATTAAAGAAGGATTTGATATCATTCTTAAAGGTTTAATTGTTGCATCTGGAAAATTAAAAAGCGATTAGTTTATGAATCAAATCATAATCCCAAAACCAACTATCAGAGCTGAATTAACCGAAAAGCGAGAGTATGCGATATTAAAAGATGTGCAATTCATCGGAACAATCGCCCAGCTGGTGGAAAACCGATGGCGAAACAATTTATTTGATTCTAACATAAAGGATCAAACTCTTAAAAACTTTAGTGCTCAAATTTACAAAGGTGCTCAAGGTGTTAAGAATTCTCTAAAAGGTAAATTCAACCTTAAAGAGCCTGATGAACTAGAATTCGAATTAGCCACGTCAATGGATCGTGTTGTCTCTTTCTTCTGTTTGCTACCTTCTGAATTAGTCAATTCAATAATGGATAAACTTGAAGCTGAGAAGAGAGCGTTAGAACTAGAGCACGCTAAAGTACAACCTATGGAAGTTCAAAAGAATGTTTATGACATCGCTCCAGAGCAACATGAAGTTGTGTATTAATTTATTTTGATAAAACATAAGTAATCTATTTGGATTACTTATGTTTTTGTTTTACATTTGGCTATACAATAATTCGAACCGCCATTCGATGGAAAATATTTATAGCCTTATTTAAGGGGTAAGCTGGCGGGCTTTAACCTTAAATAAGGCTTTTTTAATCTTATCTTATGGTAGTAGAATTAAAAAAGGTAAAAATAACCAAGTCTATATTTAATCAGCTTTTATCGCCTGGTTTATCTACAGACACATTAAGGAAGCACCAAGTGTTAGGTTGGGTGTTTGATAAATCAAGATACATTCTTCTTTATCATCCAGATACTAATTCCCTTTCAAAATTCCCTTTGATCAGTAACATGAAAATTGATGAGAGGAAACCCAATCAAGTTAGCTTCATGATTAAAGGTATGGCTTCTTCGGTGCAATTGAGTGGGTATAGCGATTCTATTAATTGGATTGTCCTAATAAATGAAATTCAAACCAAGGCTAAAATTGAAGGCCAATTATATATTTAGTTTAACATCCCCTAAAGGGGAATAAAAATAATAGGAAATGGAAAATATAACAAAGGAAACTACAATTTTCTGCCAAAACTTTGATTTCTTCGGAACTATTCAGGAACTGAAAGAACTTATAGAAGATATAGGCGAATGGCAGGACAACCAAGTTGTTAATGTCGAAATAACTTCTCTACAGCCATTCATGAACGTTGATGATGATTGGCTAATCGAACTTATTTCACGAGAAGTAGAGCGTCAGGGATGTGACAACGAAAGGTCAAGCGATTCAGGAGATGAAATGCAGGAAGTAGAAAAATTGCTAATTAAGCATGTTTATATAGACTACGATGCTGTAATGAAAGAAATGCCACAACTATTCTATTCAAAAGGAAAAGAGCTTCAAATTGATTTAAATAATTTTTAACTAGGATTAATTAACCAAAGGATTAACCAAAATAATCAATCAAATGAGCGAGTTTAAAGGAACAAAAGGAAAGTGGTATTTGCAGGAATTCACTGATAATTATACCAACATTATAAGGTGTGATAATGGTTTTCATAAAACGTTATTTTTAGCTTCAACTTCGCAAACATCGGGTGGTGAAGCCAGAGCCAACGCACAATTAATGTCATGCGCACCCGAAATGCTGGAAATGTTGGAGGCTATACAATTGACATTAGACGATGGTAGAAATGTTGAATCTGGCAGTATGTTTCATGATATTCTAAGAAATCTAATCAAATCAGCAACAACTATTTAAACTATGGAAAGACAAATTAAATTTAGAGGACTTCGGGTAGATGGTCAAGGTTGGGCGCATGGATACTTATTTATGACAACTATTAACACAGTTTTAGAAAAATGCTTAAAACCTTGTATTCAGGAAATTGAGACCAATGGATTGCATTATGATTGCTACGAGGTCACCCCCGAATCAGTAGGTCAATTCACAGGAAAAACCACAAGGTCAGGTAAGGAAATTTATGGCGGTGATAAGCTTCAAAAAACAAAAGATAGTTACTGGCTTGTAAAATGGTCTGATTCTGATTGTGGGTGGAAGTGTTGGCAATATGTATTTTCTAAAGATGAAGATGGAGAATATACGTGGAAGCAATCCACCGCTTACCCGTTAGGTCATTCTTTATCTGGGCTACTTACCTACAATTACGAAGTCATCGGTAACATCCATGAAGAAAGAGAGGTTAATAATGGATAGTTTACAGCTTAAAGAAATAGTAGGGTATTTGCCTTATGGGTTGGATGTAGAATATCAAGGTATTACAAATCTTAAAGAACTTTCAGAACACAACTCAAAAGAGCCCAAAACTTTTGATATTTTCGATGACGATCATGAAAAATGGGTAATTTCTGAACCGAAAGCTATTATTGGTAGAAGAGTATCAAAAATAAAACAGATAAAATTCTATAAAAATTATATTTCGGTTCACGTAGGAACACATCACGGTTATTTGAAAACTGTTTATCTGAGCGATATAAAACCCATCTTATACCCACTATCAATGCTAACGCAAGAGATTGAGCATAAAGGGAAAAGGTTTGTACCTATTGTTGAACTATTCAAATTAAAAACACAAGCTACCGGCAATGAAATATTTGACTACTACATAGAGAACGATACTGCTATTTTACGTCTAAAAGGTCAGCAACTGGATGAGTTTACATTTAAGACGTATTTCGAGGTTGATTTGGAACCAAATCAAGTGATGTTTTCTATTGCATCCGAAACGTGGGTGGATGATAAAATGATTGAAGAAAGGCTCAACCAATGCGGAAATGAAATGAAAATGTTTCAACAACTCTACGAATGGCACTTCGATATACACAATCTAATCCCTCGAGGTTTAGCGGTAGCAAAGGAGGTGGTGAATGGCTAGACCTATAAAATATAACGTAGAATACTTCCCGCATTATATCAGTACTGGTAAGAAAATGTCTGTAATGCAATCGAGATACGGCAATAATGGATACGCTGTCTGGTTTAAAATTTTGGAGCAATTAGGGGATACTGATTTCCATTATTTGGATCTAAACAATGACTTGGATTTTCATTATTTAGCAAATAATATCTGCCTTGTAAGCGAAGAAATTTTAATAAAAATATTAGATGATCTTGCAGAATTTGGAGAAATTAATGCTGACTTATGGAGCGCGAAAATCGTATGGAGTGAAAAATTTATGAACTCAATTTCCGATGCATACAAAAGGAGGGAATCAAAGACAATGACTTTAGAGGGATTATGTAGTCATATTTTAAACACTAAACCAAAATTAAAAGAGTTATTGTATACAATAATCCCTATAAAACCAATATTAGCGGGATTAATGTATACAGAAACTGAGTTATTGTATACAGAAAGTACGGAAAGAGATAGAGATAGAGATAGAGATATTATAGGGATAGAAGAGGGAAACGAAAAAAACACAAAAACTCCCGTCCCCGACGACCCCGAATTGAAAAATTCTTCTATTCCTAAACCTGATGCTTGGGGTGCATACAAATCAATGGATGAACTGGAAATCGTTTTGCTTTCCCACCAAGGATGGCAGGCTGACTTTGGGAAATCTTTAGGTATCGATAATCCAGAAAACGTTCCAAAATGGATAACTAAGTTTTTCATCTTCTGCAAGGGCAACGGTAAAGTTCATGCAAAGGAATCCGAAGCGAAATCACATTGCCATTCCTGGACCAGAAGACAAATCGAACTCGGAAAAGATGTGAATGATGGTTATTCGCCGAAACCTAGCGATGTCAGTAATCCGAGCACACCGCCGGACAATAGCGGAAAATGGGCATGGCTGAATAACGGATGGCGAGATACTTCAACATTCACGCCAGCTCAAAAAAGAAGAAACGGCCTAGCATAAAAATTTAGAAATGACTCAAAGAAAAACAAACAACAACCCTAATATTTTGAATTTAGGAAACGGAAAGCTACCGCCTCAAGCAATCGATTTGGAGGAAGCTGTATTGGGTGCAATTCTTTTGGAAAAAGATGCTTTGATTATGATTTCAGATATTCTTCATCCAGAAATGTTTTACAAAGAAGCAAATCAAATTATCTACCGAGTGGCTCAAAATATCTCGATTTTAGGCGAGCCATTGGATTTGTTAACCGTAACCGCAAAGCTTCGGAAGGATGGAAATTTGGAGAAAATAGGGGGTGCTTACAACATCACCATGCTAACAGACCGAGTTGTTTCTTCGGTAAATATCGAATTTCATGCGAGGATCATTGCGCAGAAATACATGCAACGTGAATTGATCAAAGTTTCGTCCGAAACAATCCATAATTGCTACGATGAAACAGAGGATATTTTTGATGTAATCTCGCTCTACGAAACCAAAAGGGATGAATTGATAAACAATATCATCACCAGAAAAGAAGTAAATCAAGAAGATGCTTTCCGTGATATGATCGTCGAGATGGAAAGGCAAAGCGCACTCGGAGAGCTTGAAGTAACTGGCGTTGATACAGGATTCAAGGATATGAACACCGCAACCGGCGGATGGCAAAAGGCAAATTTAATCATTCTCGCTGCACGTCCAGCAATGGGTAAAACAGCATTGATGCTCAAGAAAGCAGTAAATGCAGCACGGTCAGGCAAACCGGTAGCAATATTTTCTCTAGAGATGGCAAAAGAGCAATTGCAACAAAGGATTCTTTCTTTTGAAACTGGAATTCCGCTTTCGAAAATTAAAACTCCGTCAAAATTAGATGGCGTTGATTGGGCTGTAATACACAGTAAGGCACATGAAATTTTATCATTGCCAATCGTCTGGGACGATACACCTGGGTTGACCTTGGTTGAGCTAAATGCCAAAGCAAAACGCATGAAGCGACTTCACGGAATCGAAATGGTTTTCATCGATTACCTGCAGCTAATCACAATTCCGGGGGAAAAGAGATTTGATGAGATAAGCAAAATTTCACGCGGGCTTAAAATCTTGTCCAAAGAAATTCAAATTCCAATTCTAGCATTATCGCAATTATCACGAGCCGTAGAATCGCGTCCAGGAAACAGTAAACGACCTCAATTATCGGATCTGAGAGAATCAGGATCCATCGAGCAAGATGCTGATTTGGTCATGTTTCTCTATCGCGCAGAATACTACGGCATCACGGAAGATGAGGATGGAATGTCTACAGCAGGAAGAGCAGAAGCAATAATCGCAAAAAATAGAGATGGCGCAACCGATACAATCGATTTGATTTTTCATGGTCCAACCACAAACTTTTCCAACATCGAACCCGAAGTAATTACAGATTTTTCATTTGTAAATTTGCCAAAGGAACTCCCAGCTAACAGCCTAAACCATCAATCGAACTGGAATTTTGGAAATGAAACACCTGATGATTCACCATTTTAAAATATTTGTAATCTATTTGGATTACTTAAATTTTGTATTTAGCTTTGCTTTCATGGAAAAATTTATTTTGAAGCTTGCTCAACAGCGTAACCCTGAAGTTCCTTTCGGGGATTATCGGGACGAGTTGACTTCTCTCAAAATGGATGAATCAATCATTGAAAAAATTTTCCAAAAAGTAAAGCCAAACCCTAAAACAAATAATTCTGAAATCCTATTTTCCGCAATAATCCTTTTAATTTTTTCGCCAAAATCAATTCTATTAAGCGAGAAAGTTGAAAACGGAGTATGCTTTGTTATCAAAAAATACCTTGTAGTTAACCAACAAAGTGCATCTTATCGCATCAAGGTCGCTCGGGAAGTTTATCAAGTCGACAAGGTGTTTAAACATCAAGTTGATTCAATCGTGAAGGAGGTGAGAGGTGAGTGAACTTAATGATTCCCTAACTGAAATGCAGCGTAAGTTTTGTCAATTGTATCTCGATAACAATTTCAACAAAACGAAAGCCGCTAGAGAAGCTGGATATTCTGCATCAGGTGCTTCTGTAGAAGGAAATAGATTGCTAAAAAACGCTAAGGTAAGAGATGAAATTAAGAGACTTGCTGAGGAACAGACTATTTCATCAGAAGAGACAGTAAAAATTATTTCTGATATAGCTAAGGGAGACATAAAGGATTACTTAGTCACTAGAAAGGTTGAGAGAAGAAAGAGAATTAAAAAGCCTCTTTCTGTTGTTATTCAAGAAGTTGAAGATAAAATATCTTTCGAAAAAGAATTTGTCCGTCGCGTTCCCATCACCGACGTAGAAGATCAAAAAAAGTTTGATAAAATGATTCTATCGCTTCAACGGGAAATTGTTCGTTATGAAATTGAACTTGAGCGTAATCCCAAAGCCTATCGCATAGATTTTTCAGATCCTGAACTAGTTGATGAAGTTGAACTTGATTTAGTAAAAGTTAAAAAAGATAAAGAAGGCGGTAGGATTAAATCTTTCAAGTATGGAAAATATGGGCCAGAAATAGAATTTTACTCGGCGGCTGATATGGCTGTAAATATGGCTCGTATTTATGGAAGATTTAAAGATAATCTTGATTTAAGCATGAATGGAAGTATATCGATTGATAAATGGCTTGAGGAGAATTCAGATGAGGAAGTAGATGATGAGGTGGAGGGTGAATAATGACCAGTCGCATAAAAGTCCAGAAAAAATATAAACCTCTTTACAAAAATAAAGATAAGTCGGTCACGCTAGTTACTGGCGGTCGTGGATCCGGAAAATCATTTAATGTTTCCACGAATATTGAAAGGCTTTCTTATGAGAAAGGCCATAAAATGCTTTTTAGTCGCTATACAATGGCGGCTGCAAATATATCGGTTATACCGGAGTTCATTGAAAAGATTCAACTTGATGGTGGTCAAAAACATTTTAAAATCACTAAAACTGAAATACTAAATAAGTTTTCGGGAAGTGCGATCATGTTTAGGCCGATCAAAACCTCATCTGGTAATCAAACGGCAAATTTAAAATCTATTCAAGGCCTAACGACTTTCGTGGGCGATGAGATGGAGGAGTGGGAGAGTGAGGATGATTACGATAAATTAAGGCTTTCGATTCGTAAAAAAGGGATTCAGAATAGAATCATTCTTGTAATGAACCCCACGAACTCTGATCACTTTATTTACAAAAAATATATTGAGCATACTCATAGAATTGAGACAATAGACGGGATTGATGTTCAAATTAGTACACACCCCGATGTTTTGCATATCCATACTTCTTACCTAGATAACATTAAAAATGTTGATCAGAAGTTTTTAGATGAGATTGAAAACATCAAACAGAAGAGCATTGCTCAAGCAACTAGAAGTGCAAATTCTGAGCTGATTGGGAAAAATCTTTTAGGTGATGAAGAGGCTTTCAAAAAGGAATTTCACAAGGCCTTCCAAAGAACTAAATACGCTTATGTGGTAATTGGACGCTGGGCTGACACTGCAGAAGGTGTGATTATCACCGATTGGATGGAAGGTGAATTTGACCTTAGCTTACCTTATGGTTATGGTCAAGATTATGGTTTCTCAGTAGATCCTACAACCTTAATCAAGGTTGCTGTTGATAAGCGATTGAAGCGGATTTATGTTGATGAGGAGTATTACGAAACTAAGCAACTTGGAACGGAAGCTATTTATCAGATAAATAAATCGAGAATTCACGGCCAAGATGATTTGATAATAGGTGATAGTCAAGAAGGAAGACTAATTCTTGATTTACAGGAATTGGGTTTAAATATTCAAGAATGCGAGAAGGGTCCAGGCTCTGTTGTTGCTGGATTAACTGCTATTGCAAACTATACTCTCGTAGTGACTCCTAGGTCCACAAATATCAAAAAAGAACTTAGGAATTACGTTTGGAATGATAAAAAGGCAGGTATTCCCATTGATAAATGGAACCATGCTATCGATGCAATAAGATACATCTTTAGAAGATTGACTGATGGACATGAAATTGACGATTCAATATTTGATTTATTCTAGTACTAGTACCTAACCGCAAAATAATTAATAATGGCAAACGAAACTAAACAAACAAAAGTAGCAGATTTACCTGCACCAGTATTGCCCGCTGTTGTTGAAGCGGTTGGGACTACATTAGCGCCAACTTACGCGACTGCGGAAGCGGAATATGATGTAACGCAACACAACATTTTTAGCGAAAACTTTAGGCCAAAGAAAAGGGTTAAACGAGTTCAAAAAGATGGTGATGGTAATCCAATTTTAGGTAAAGATAATAAACCTCAATATAAAACTGAGCGCATTGAAGTAAATCGAATTGGAATTCCTCTTCAGGCATTGATCGTTAAGCGTAGAGTGTCCTTCATGAACGTCGGAAAGATGCAGTTAGAAGCAAATCCCGTTGATGATGCTGAGAAACGTTTGTATGCCATGGTGAAAAAAAACCGTGAGGATAATAAACTTGAATTTCTTGAAAAAGAAATTGCTAGACGCATGCTAAGCGAACTGCAGGTTGCTAAGCTTTGGTATTCCGAACCGGTAGACCCGTTGTACTGGTCAAGCATTGGAGCAAAAGGTAGCTTTAGAATGCGTTGTAAAGTGATATCTCCAAAGCTAGGCGATAAGCTTCTTCCTGTATTTGATGATTACGGTAACATGATTTATTTCGGTCGTGTGTATGAGTCAAAAAGAAGTTTAGCTGAAATCACAGGTGAATCTGATGCGTCAACTTTGGCACAACTAGCAACTACCAAAGAAAAGCGATTTGATATCTACTCTGACAAGATGATTTATAAGTTTCGCCAGGAGCGAACAGGTGAGAAGTCTGAGAGTGGTGACGGTTGGATAATGGAATCGGCTACTGCTCATTCTTACGGAAAAATTCCAGTTATCTATTATTCGAAACCTGAGCCAGTATGGGCAGAAGTGCAAGCCTCAATCAGTCGCATTGAAACTTTAGTTTCCAACTTTGGGGATACCAACGATTATCATGCATCACCGGTATTTGTAATGACAGGTAATGTCGGTGCTCAATTTCTGGAAAAAGGTGAGCAGGGAAAATCATTGCAGATCAAAGGTGATAAAGGTGATGCTAAATATGTGACTTGGGAACAAGCAACAGAGGCCGTAAAGCTTGAGTTGGATACTTTAGTCAACTTCATTTTCACATGTACTCAAACACCTCAAATGTCAATGGAGGATTTAAAAGGATTGGGCGCTGCATCCGGTGTGGCTTACGATCGTATTTTCATGGATGCTCACTTAGCCGCGCAAGACGAGATCGATGGTGAATATGGGCAAAGCACTCAACGAGATATTAATCTTAATAAATCATTTTGTGCTGCGATCGATACATCATTAGTTAAAGCTGCGCAGTCGCTAAGCATCAAGTTTGATATTCCTTTATTCCGCATTAATGATGATGCTGAGACCGTTGGTTTACTCCAAAAAGCGTCTGGAGGAGCAAAATTACTATCGCAAAAAACTGCGATTGAATATTCTCCATTGACTAAAAATGCTGAGGAGGAACTAAAGCTGATCGAGGATGAGAAAGAGATAATCGAAGACGCAGATGTTTTCGGAGATGAAAAATAAATACGAAATTGAGGTAATTAATTACGGTTCCGATTTTCATCATCATTCGGTTATTTCCACGTTAACAGGATTGTCTTTTGAGGAAGCTGACAAAGTTGTCAAGGATGTGAGAAGAAAAGGTTGGTCAGGCCAAACGTACATCAAAGTATTTCAAAACCTAGGATTTAATACCAATCCTAGGTTTATTAAATTTGATCCTGCAACGCCTTATCCATGCATTCTAAGATGTCGCAATCAAGTAAAAGGATACTGGTATTTATTCTATTACAATGATGGAATTGTTTACGATGGATACGGCAAGTCATTTGCATTGGATGATAATATTCAAATTTCCAAACGCGGTGGAGCTTATTTCTTAAAACGGTATAGAATGAAGGTTACAAGTATGTTGCAGGTTTGGATTTAGTCTTGCTTAGCCAAAGAGTCTGGAGAAAAATTAACAAACTACGAGCAACGGAATGATTTTACACCTTTAC
The DNA here is from genome assembly GCF_015210005.1 of Sphingobacterium hungaricum. Lineage (GTDB taxonomy): Bacteria > Bacteroidota > Bacteroidia > Sphingobacteriales > Sphingobacteriaceae > Sphingobacterium > Sphingobacterium hungaricum. The sequence goes on along the minus strand of NZ_MU158698.1, from coordinate 535,626 downwards.
TTACTATTAGACCCTGAACGGTCATTACGAGACCTCCACTTTTTAATTTCACAAGATTACCTACGCTTAATTGTTCTGCTGTATTTGAATTCCTTATAAATTAATAATTGTTTTTTTTTGAATTATGTAATTCTATTCTGTAACGCCTCTTCAGGGGTTTGTCCAATTTCATATGGGTAAAGACTAAGTGTTCCCGCCAAGCTTTGTACTTGCGCATCAATTTCTACTGTAATTCTTTCTCGTTCACCCTCTTGGTATATTTCAATTAATCGGCATTCTACTACATTCCTGTGACCTGAGGGAAAATAATAAATTTCTCCGATAATCAAATCAAATGGTTTTCTTTCGTTTACAGGTAATTCTTTTTGAGGTTTAACCTTAATAGTCGTTTTTGATAACGGTCTCATAATTGGCTTTTTCATAAAAATAGTATTTTTTAATGAAAAAGCATTCACAAATTAAAAAAATATATTACTTTCTGTAATCTCCAAAATTACAAAATCATTCATCTCATCATAGTAATCTAATCGGATTACTTTTGTGTTTAAAGTTATTAATCGAGGATTGGACGGAATAGCTCTCTGGACTAGACTCTAAATACCAAAAACACATGTCATTAAAAGCACAAATCATTTCCAAATTGAAAGCGAAGGCAACCGCTTTGGGTGTCAATCTTTCAAACGTCAGAATCAACGGACTTGCGGACAAGTTAGATGCATTAATATCTACCGAGGACGAAATAGACGGTGAAATCGACAAACTAGATCAAATTTTAAGCTTCAAGGACTTAGCATCATTAGATGATGCTAAGCGAAATGCCGAAAGTAAGGCTGCTGAGCAAGATGCTGATAAAGCGGAAAAGGCAAAGAAAGAGGCGGAGGAAGCAGCAGCAGCTGAAGCTGGAAAAACCAAAACAGCGGATGATGTTCCTGCTTGGGCATCTGCATTAATCGAAAGCAACAAAGCTTTACAAACAGAACTTGCTTCCATTAAACAAGGCAATACAACCCAAACTCGTCGCCAACAACTTGAAACCAAATTAAAAGATGCTCCTGAAAAATTCAAGGCTCGCGCTCTTCGTGATTTCGATCGATTAAAGATTGATTCCGATGAAGATTTCACAAGCTACTTAGCTGATGTGGAACAAGACGTTGCTGAAGAAGTACAGGCTGCGAGTGATGCTGGTCTTGGAAATGATGCTCCCGCGAGAAGTGCGGGCGGTGGCAAATTGAAGGATGACGAGGTGTCACCTGCAATGAAAGAAATTGTTGCACAGCGCGAGGCCGACGCGAAAGCTAAAGCAAGCGCATAAAAAAAATCAAATGGGTTTAATTGGAGTAAAAAGAACAGGTACTCAAGGTTTTCAAAAAGTAGTTTTTGAAAATGTCATTGATACTCTTCCAGGTGGATTAATGCTCGAAGTTGCTAAAGCAGATTATCCTGACGGCTATGTGCCTGAGGGTTCTTTGGTTGGTCGAGATCCAGCGACTGGAATTGGTGAGGTGTTAGCGGTTACTGATGGTGCTATTAAGCCTATCGGATTGACTCATCGCGCGTCTGAGGTTACTGATGGCGGTAATACGTTTGCAAATGGTGTGGTAATTAGCGGTACGGTTCGTATCAAAGCTTTGCCAACTGCATTGCAGGCTATTGCTGAGGATTTAGCAACTGCATTACCGCGAATCACCTTCGTGTAATTAACAGAATTAAAAACAAAACATACAATCATATAAAATGATAAATGTACAAGAATTAGTGCCGGAATTCCGTAGAGCTGATGCACAGGCCTATATTGAAACGTATCCATTCGATGCGTTGCAATATCAAACTGCATTTCCTTTACAGTTTCAGCCAACTTTAAAATGGTCTGGACTTGAGGCTCAATTTGGAGCAAAAGTTATGGCGGCCGTCACCGACTTTAATAGTGCTGCACCTCGTTTTGGTCGTAATTTACCGACTAAGATCGAAGGTGATATGCCTAAATTGGAAATTGCTCGAGATAAAGTTGAAACGGATTTTAACACATTACGTGAGCTTGAAGATGCAGTTCGCAGATTACCAGCGGGACCAACTCGTAAAGAAGCTGCGCAACGTGTTCTTGATTGGCATTATGAGGATCAAGTATTTGCTCGTAATGGTATCGAGGCTCGTAATGAATGGTTAGCTAAGCGTATTGCTTCTACTGGTAAGTATAAGCTTACTCAAGTTAATAACGAACAAGGTATTCAAACTGTCACTGACGTAGATTTCGCTATCCCGTCATCAAACTTTATTAACGCAACAAAGAACTGGACTGATCCTACTGCTGACATTGTTGGCGATTTGAAACGTGTAAAAGCCGCTGCAAAGTTGGCCAATAAACCAGTTCCGCAATTTGCTTGGTGTGAAGAGTCAACTGTTGATTTAGTAGCTCAAAATGCAGGGATTCAAAAGTTCACAGCAACTTATGTTGCTAATGCGCTTGGTTTACAGCAAGAGCCTGGACTTGAAGAAATCAACAGAGCTTTACGCTCTAAAGGATTGCCAGTATTTAAGATTTGGAAATCAGAAATGGTTCAAGAATCTAAAGATGGTACTCAAACTGTTGTTTCTGGATGGGAGCCAGGAAATGTTACTTTCTCCGTAACGGAACAGTTAGGAAATACTCAGCACACAACCTCTGCAGACGAATACGTTCAAGCAGGCGTTGCAACCAAAACTAAATCAGGCATTGTCTTGATCAAAGTTTGGGGTTTAGAGGATCCTATCACTGTTGTTACTAAAGGTACGGCTTACTGTACTCCAGTAATGAACAACAGTAAATCAGTTTTCATTCTTAAAACTATTTTACCAGGTGGATAAGGGAAATAAAAATGAGAAAGCCGGAGCAACTACTCCGGCTACTCCTTCTAAAGTAGAAGGAACTCAAGCATCCGAAGCTCAAGTAGCACGCGAAGCTCAAGTAGCACGCGAAGCTCAAGTTGATAAACTTCAAGCAGATTTAACCGCAAGAGACAGTGAAATTCTTTCCTTGAAAGAAGAGTTAAGCAAGAAATCTGAGCATGTTGCCACGTTAGAATCTGAGCACCAATCTTTCAAAGATAAGTTGAAGCCTGAAATCGAAAGGATTCAAGCAGAAAACAAGGATTTAAAAGATCAAGTCGAAAAACTTCAGGGTGAATTGGCGAATTCTGAACCGAGAAAAACGCAACCTTCTAAAACAGAGGGTAAGTTTACAGTTATCAACTCTTTCCGTGGCAATAAAGAAGGTGAAGGTGTTTATAACGTAGGTGACGATGTATCTCACTTATCAGATGATCGCTTGAAAAGCCTTGTAGAACGCGATTTAGTGAAGGAAGGATAAGATATGACGAACAGAAAGGCACTGCTAAGCAAAGTTAATTTTCCCGTTAAACCTGACACCGTAACGACGGTTCTATTGGAGCAAAATATTAATCCTGAAGAGGAATATACTCCACAAAATGAGGAAAGCAGAAAAGGGATTGATCTTGCTTTGGCAGCGCTAATCTTCGTCGTAGCATTATCACCAGAATCTGTCAAGGAATTAGATTTCCAACTTACTCAGCGTAGTATTGATGGTTTGCTAAAGCTTCGAAGGGCAATCCTAAAAAAATGGGGAATGCCTGACGAAATGGAAGAAGATGATACTCCGATTATTACAAGCGTTTCAGACTTATGGTAGAAAATCAATATCCAGATACATTGACCTACGAGGATCAAAATGGAAATGATGTTACTGTTGAATGTCGATTCGTTCCTGTTCGCGGAACATCTTTTTTTAGAAAGCAGGATGGAACTGAGGTTCAATACAGTTTTGATATAGCTTTTCCATTGGAGACAGAGCCTATTTTGTCGGGCGTAGAAGTAACCGGGAAAGATAAATCGGGAACATACATTGTTTTTAAGCAAGAAATTCTATGGTTTCATCAAGGGCAATTGCACTGTAAAGGAAAAATGTGATGAAAATAGGACTGCAAATCACCACAGACATGAAAGCATTAGCACAAGAAGTGCAGAATGAAATTGATAATGAAGTTATCAAACATCTGTCTGCGGTATTAGAGCGCGGAGTTGAGTTGGTTCGAAACAAGATTAGCAATGGAAAAGCCTACGATGATCATACCGGCAATCTAAGAAGCTCAACAGGTTTCATCATCTACAAAGATGGTAAAGTAGTTCACAAAAGCTTCAAAGAGAGTCCAGTCGGGACTGATAAAGCAACAGGATTAAAAGAAGGTTTGCAGGTTGCTCTAGATGTATTGAGAGAATCGACAGGCTGGGGAGTGGTTTTGGTTTCTGGTATGGAGTATTCAAGTTGGGTAGAGAGAAAGGGCTTCGATGTTTTGAGCGGGGCTTATATCAATTTAGATAGCGCGCTAAAGCAAGCCTTTGCTGAGATGGGGTCAATTTAGTAGTTATGGGAACAAAGACACTAAAAACAGCTGTTCAAGCGATGAACGATATCAAGAATGTACTTGAAATGGCTGATGTCATCACAAATACTTCATTGACAGGTGAGATTAGGCTAATGAACAGACGCTTGAATTCAGAGAAGGAGGATATTGTTATTAATACGATTGTTACTAGTGCTGAACAGGTCACCGAAGGGTATTTCAATGTTAATACTCATGTTCCAAATCTTAAAAATCAACCTAGCGGCAATCCGACTGCAACTGATTCAACACAACCGAATATCGTTCGTATGCAAGAAATTGGATCTACTTTAATGGAAGTCGTTGACGATTACAGAGGCCTTGATTTTACCCTTCATCTCGATAGCGGTGGCGAGATAGTTCCTGACGGAAAGAACTGGTTTTACGGTTTCAAAGTAAAGTATCTCTACTTGCGTAGAGACAAAAATTAACAAGAATATTTAACTGGCCTAGTAAGGCCACAAATTAAAATAAATTATGGCAGCAGTCACAGGTATAAAATCTTTAGAACTCGCTATTGTCGCAGCCAACGGTGCAATGCCAGTAGCTGGTTGGATAAAAGTAGATGATCTAGAAATGGGGAGCGTGAATATCACCGTACCACCGTTAGAAAAAGTTCGCATTCGTGTTGAGGACAAATCTGGTATCCGCTGGGTTTTACCTGGAGAAACAGATCCAGCATCTTTAGCAGGAAATTCATTGAATTTATCAGTTGATAAAGCAAATTTGCTTTTCAAAGGCTTGGTTACTACCGGCGCAACTGAATTCAAAGCTCCAACTCAAGATGAAATCTATTATTTAGCAGCGAGATTGACATCTAATGCTTTCGAAGGAAAACAAATGGTGTGGGAAGCCCCTTCTTTGGCGATGTCCGCAGGATTTGCTAATGCGCTTACAAAGGATGGTTTCCTTGCGTTTAGTTTCTCCGGTGAAGCTACAACTCCTGTAGATGCATCTGGTGAAGCTGTTTCTCCATGGGGTTACAAATTCATCGACGTAGTTCTTCCAGAAGGATAATAACAGAAATCTTAAATAATCCTGAAAGCCGAAGGTTAGGCGGTTAGTAGGGATTTTTTACCCTAACCAAAATGAGTAAAGAAATACAAAAAGAGATAGTCCAAACTATCACAGATCAAAATAAATTTATTAGAAAGGTTAAAATTACTTATGCTACTTGGTGGCAAAAATTATTTTCATTCCTTTTTATTCTTCCAAAATACAAAAGATTATACCTTTCAGATTTATGGCCAGCAACCGTTTTTAAATTGCTTGCGATCCTCACAGATTTAAAGGTTCATAAATCAAAGCAGGATATCGATATCTACTCGATGATCCAGCACAACATTCCTTTGTTTATTGAATTCTTAGCAACGGGAATTAACAATAAGTCTGGAAAAAACCCACAATGGCTGATCGATGCAATTAATTATCAATTTTCAAACGAGGAACTGCTTACCTATATAATCGAAGTCTACCGGAGGTTAGACGTAGAAACTTTTTTCGGCATTACGGGATCTCTAATAGATCTTCAGCATCTAAACCATATCCTGGAAGCTCCAGCCCATGGGCAATCATCGGCAACGTCTGTAAATATTACGGATGGAGCGAACAAGATGTAAAATGGAAATTAAGCTGGAAAAATATGATGATGTATAACGCGGTGATTCCAGATTACAGCACCGACAACAATGATAATTCAGGAGCCAATATTCCAACACCCAAAACACTTTCAAGTAACAGCGAAATATCACTTTTCAATGTAGGCATGAGACTCGAAAAAGGTTTGGGAGTATAATTATTATTTATGGCAAAATGGGGCAGACCCGGGCAGGGAAAATCGATCGTTAAAGAAATCATTGATAAAGGTTTTATCAGGATTGGCGATCGCTTTTTTCATCCTTCAACTGCAGAAGCAAAATCGCGCCTCACACCAAAAAAGAAGCGGTCAAAAATAAATCGAACAGGTGATATTAACGATACTCGAAATATTCGGAATAAAGAAAATCATCAAGATGCATTCATTCGTCTTATCAAATTGGAATTAGATTTAGAAGTATGGCCAGAGTTTTACTTTTGTACAGAACGACAGTTTCGTATTGATTATGCCATTCCAGAACTTAAGATAGCAATTGAGCAGGAGGGAGGGATTTGGATGAAAGGAAACAGCGGTCATTCCTCGGGCAGTGGAATAGCTCGAGATATGGAAAAGAATAATTTATTAGTCGAAAAAGGTTGGCGACTGATTAGACGCCAACCAAATGAAATGCTTTCAATATCGACATTGTGTGTTATAAGAAAAGCTTTACAGTAATTTGTAAGGCTTTTCTTCATATATATGTTATTCAATAATACATAAAGAAGGCTTAAATGGATGGTCCGGATAATTCCGAATAAAAAATCTACCATCGAAATAAAATTTATCGTAATTATTTCTTATTTTAGTGAAAGGATTCCAACAAAATGGAAGTATCTCCGTTAGCTTAATATACATATTAATAATCTGTTACGGATTTTATAAATTACACAATTAAAACTAAATTTATGAGAAAATTATTAGCCACTATTTTTATCTTCATTGGATTGTATGGGTGTGAAAGAAGTCAACTTAACCTTTACAACAACGAGAATAGTCAACGTCAAATTGAGGAAAAAACATCATTAGAATCTTTAAATTCTAATGACGTACTTATAGCATGTCATAATGATTTTCACATAAATTCCACAAGTTTATTTTTAACCTTTGCGAATGATACTTCGGCAACCTCAATCAGTAACTTTAGAACTGCATATAAAGCATTAGTCACTGCTTTCAACAGCTGTGTAAAACATCCTACTTCACCTGTAGCGGAAATGGGTTCAGGACCCAAACCAGTCCCCTCAGGTTATTACCCTATCCTTGGCAATGCACTCAGCAACTTAAGAGCAAGATCGTTGACGACAATATCAAAAACTCATTTGGATTGTATTATTGAAGCTTATAATTTAATCAATAATAATCCAAATGTAAACATACTGTACCCTAGTAGCACAGACAAAACTTTAGCGGTTATCAATGCTATTTATTCTTTGGGATATTCAACAATCTTCGTGACCTATATTCCTCACGGTCATACAGATTATGCCGCTAACGATGTATTATTAGTTGTTCAATACTTAGTGGGAGAATTTGAATTCCCCGAATCATTTTATAATGAATTTATAGCACAAAATCCTTTAAAATATCTAACTTATCCAGCAGCAAAACAAATTGGTTTAACATTTTTAGGGATGAATGAAGTTCCTCACACTTTAGTTCCTGTAGCGCTACCTATTTCTATTAATTACAATTCAACCTTCTGTATGTATGAGCTTGATCTTTTAAATATAATGGATCCTTTGTATGCTTATCCTCGAATGGTTACAGATATCCACTATAATGTTATGGATGGAAAGTTGTATACTAGCGCCTCATTCAGCACTTTAATTCCTGATGCATACTATTACATGCCAAAAAACCATCCAAATGAATTCGAAAGAAATAATTACTTGCTCTATATACAGAATGGTTTAGTTAGTAGCGTTTACGGTAAATAATTAATCTGAAAACTTAATCACTTTCCAATAGAGTCGGCTTTGGATATACTTGAATTTTGATTCTCAACCGCAATGCTTCCTAAGCCTTTACCAAAAGATTTAATAAAAGTCAATTATAACGAAAGGCTGTAAAATAAGAAAACCCTGATTGTCGGGTTTTCTTATTTTTAGTTAGTTTTTAATAAAATATACGTTATATAACATTTATTTCGTCAACAAATAATTCTTAGCCAAATAGATTGCATCACTTATCTCGGTAAACATATTTTGACCTAACTTATTAGATAAAGTTTTTAGAAGAAACTCGCATTCTCCTACGACATCGATAATGATAAATATTTTTTGATTGTACAAATTTTATTTTTTCTTTTTATTAGCTCTTTTTTGATTTTCAACGTAATGATTTGAATATGTATCAATATTAAAAGCTCTCGTTTGATAAGAATTGTCAGAGTTCTTAAAACTTAACGTTAATATCTCTCGAGCGTAGTCATTGCCATCTTTGTAAGCTTTAGAAGCTCTTTTGTTACTTATAAGTGGGTTCAATAAAGAAAGATAGTCCCTCGACATCAAGTTTATAACAAGATTTGCAGACGGACCGATAATCTGATTAGGCACAGGAAGATTTATGTCTTTTTGAAGTGTTCCTGATGGCAATACTGATGTAGTATTTCCACCAACAATAAAATAACTTTTCGATAAATCAAGCTCTACAACATCATTTGTTTTGTTCTTAATTTCTAAAGTCACCGACGTATTATCTATATATTTTACTTTAAATGAAAATAAACTGTCTTCTTCAATGTATGTTTTGGGGTTTTGTTCATTTATTTTAACATAAACACCGCTAACGTTTTTTCCGTAATCTTGTCCCCTAACGTTAAACGCTAATAAAAACATGCTAGCAAAAGCAAAAATTAAAACATAATTATTCATTGACGCCTTCCGATTTTTGATTATTATTTGCATTAAAGTGTCCATCATTTTTCGATTCCATTTTTCTAAGTATAGCTTTCAATATCTCTGTTTGACCTTCAATGTTTCTAGAGATTACATCAAGCTTGTAATACCAAAGAATAACATTTCTCAAAACAAAAAAAACAAGAATTGCAATCGCAAAAACTACTATAAATGTTACTACTGATCCTCCGTCGGAAGCAGGTGCTTGTAAAAAAAAACTTTTCATATATTTTTTAGATTAATCCATAAAGATATAAAAACATAATTAAGTTATTTTTACGGGAAACCGTATACCTTCGAATATAGAACTAAAATCTTGGATTATTGAAATGAGGGATGGTATATTTTGATCTGTTATTTGTATTTTAGAGTATTAATAATTTTGGAAAAGAGAATTTTCTAATTAATTGAAACACTTAAATTTTAATAATATCATGAAATTGGACATAGAGCTTTGCAGGCTGATTTTGCAAAAGATTGAAAAAGAGGGTGGGGTTAACGGTCTAACTTGGATGCCTAAAATTGAGGGGTATCCAGATGATTTTGTTATGTACCAACAAAAAAAGTTAATGGAAGCAGGTTATCTTCAAGTAAAAGCTTTTAGTGGAGGTAGGAGTAGAGTAGATATATCTTTCAGCGGACATGGTTTCTTAAAACAAATGCTTGATGATACCATCTGGGGCAAAACCAAGGAAATAGCAAAGAAAGGTGGAATGTCATTAACCTTTGAAACAGTAAAGGCTATTATTCCAGTAGCAATAAATTCGATAATTAATCAAATGAATAACTTGTAATTTTAATATATGGATAATATATGGATTCCGATAATAACAGCTTCGTTTACAGTGATTGCAAATGCAATTTTTTACAGTTTTGTTAAAAATGATATTGACAAAAAAATAGAACAACATAAAATAATTTATTCTGGAATATTTAAAGAAAAGCTTGAAATTTATAAGAAACTTTTAAATTCTATTGACGAATTAAAAGATAAAATTGTTCATTACGGTCATGGAGGAGATAGTTCTGGTATTAATCCAATGGAAATTAGAAAAGATATAAATACATTCATAAGATTTAATCAACAGGCTTCAATATTTTATCCAAAAAATATTTTAGAGAACACAAATCTTATCCGAAAGGAGCTTCAAGATGTATATGACCTATCTTTTCAACGGGATTTTCATAAAAAAAACGACTTCGAATTTAAAGATTTTAATATATATTTTGAACGTTTAAGCAATCTTACTTCAGGGAGAAGTTTTAATCAATTGAAAAATGATTTAATTGATAATATTAAAATGGATTTTAATATTAAAAACTGAGTTGGTAGTTCTTAATATTAACTGATATTTAAAAAACCGTGACAAACGGGGAGAATGCCACGGCCTAACCAATTATAAACCTAAATTATGAACTTAATAAAGCCTGTCTTTCCAGGCTGTCAGGTGCTAACGTTCGGTATGGATTTACAGTCCAACCATTGTTTTTCCGATTTGCCACTCTTTTTGGCTAACTCATCGTTGCCGAGTAGATTCCCGTCCGGTCATGTCCGTGTCTCTATTCCTGTCCATGAAGTCAACCGTCTCCAGTTATATGTAATCCAACACGGTTAGCACCATTCTGCTATCTGTGAGGGGTGTGAACAGAGCAGGACTCGAACCTGCATGAGTTTTATCTTTTTCCTATTATAGGACAGGAAGCCTTACTTGCTCGCGATCTTATACCTGCTTTAGCGTCTACCATTCCGCCATCTGTTCAAATTATCGGTCTTTCCCGATTGTCACGATTTTACAACCTTGCTGGACAATTGTTTTGCCACACTATTGCACCGTGGTTGCTTGGAGGGGGTTCGCTACAGCTCGCTTTCCCCATTCACTTTGTTCAGCTGAGTGAAAAATATTTTTAAAGCAAGGACAGGATTTGATACCTGCATGTACTTTCGCTTATGTGTAACAGCTATTGTACTGAACTAAAGACTAATAAATTAGAATTTACACTCTCTCATGCGTCTCTATTCCGCCACCTTGCTATATTTTTAAACAACCATATAACCACTTTATGGCACGCCTGTCGGGCATCATTCTTCATTCCCTCACGATTTACCCAAGCTTCACCAAGACTTTAAAGGCTACTTTATGGTTTTAAGCATTATGGTTGTTTCTATTTTTTTAAATCAAGCCTGTAAACACACTTCCACAAGCTTGATTATAGTACCGCAGTTTCAGTCTGCTAAGTTATACTATCGCATAATGCGAGCTTTAATTTGAGGTACTAATTATTATAAAGAACGATTTGCACGTCTTTCCGTGCTGTACTTATTTCTTTTAAAACAACCGTCTCAGGCTAACAGGATGTGCCCATCCATGACCGAGCATTTACGGTCGCCTTATTGCGCTTCGATTCACTCACCTTTCGGAAACGGTTGTTTTTATCTTAACCCCTAACCGACTACGTGTCGTTCGCTTCTCGCTGTTGGGGTTTTTGAATTAAGTTAAAGAACAATTTTACTGTCTATCCAGCTGTCTTGATAAACCAAAAGTAAATACAAAATTTAAATTATCCAAATGGATTACTTAATATTTTGTAATTATTTCGTTTACAGAATCATAAAACCATTCTAAACCTGCCTTAAAGGTAATTTTGAAGCTGTATGGCGGATGTTAAATTTAAGTTTATTGGTGATGATAGTGATTTGCGTAAGAAGCTTGCGAATATCGCTAGAATGCAGTCAGAAATGACTGAAAAGTTCAACGCTGACCTTAATAAAACGATCAGTAATGGATTAGCCAAAGCGATGAAAGAAACTGCAAAAGAAACTTCTAATGCAGCAAAGCAAGCAGAAGTATTAGGTAGAATCACAGCGAACAATAATCTTAGAGATGCCAAGCTTTCTGAAATCGAAACAATAAAAAAGCTTCGTGCAGAACGATCGAAAGAAATTTCTGACCTAAATATACTCAAGCAAATTGAGCAAGAAGCTAAAGTTGGTTTAGCTGAAAAGAAAAATGTGACCGAATCACTTATCCAAGCCGAAAAGCAAAAAAGGATTGAATATCAGCAGGGGAGAAAAGATTTAGCTGAATATAGTTTAGAGTTAAAAAGATCTGCCGAGGAAAGACGAAAAGCTACAGAAGAAGAAAGAAAAGCTGAAAAGGTTCTTCGAGACACGGAAAAGGCTCGTAAAGATGCAGAGCGAGAAGCTGTTAAACAATCTAAAGAAGCAGCAAAAAGAAAGAAACAGCTAGAACAGGAGAATAGTGAATACGAAAAACTAAACAGAGCCTTAGGAAAGGTTCGTAAAGAAACAAAAGATGTTCTAGCTGAAATGTTCCGTCTGGAAAGACAAGGATACAAGAATTCTTTAGGTTACGAAGCTTTGGCCAAAAAGGCGGATGCGCTAACCAAACAAACAAATGTACTTGATAGGGGCATAAAAAAAATTGATGCTTCATTAGGCTTACATCAGCGCAATGTCGGTAATTATGGTGATGCTTTAGAATTGGTAAGTCCGCAAATAGCAAGCATCAATCAGAAGCTTTCCCTACTCGGAACTTCGCTTGATGATTTAGCCGGAAAGCCTGGAGCAATAAAAGAATTGGGCGCTGCCTTCATGTCAATGGGAAAAGGGATTTTAAGCTTCCTTGTGTCTCCAATTGGTTTAGCAATCACAGCATTTGCAGCGCTTTTTGCCTTATTCAAAGGGAATAAACAGACTGTAATCGACTTCAACAACGGTTTGCTAAACGTTAGTAAAACAACTGGATTAGCAGGATTGGAATTGCAAGCGATGGCGGACGCTATTGTCAAATTATCCCGTTCCCTTCAAACGGTAAGCACAGCTAAATTGCTTGAATACGCGACTATCGCAGGTCAGTTGGGTGTTAAGGGCACAGATAATATAATGAACTTCACCGAGGCGCTAGCTAAGCTAGAAACCGCTTCGGATATATCGGGTGAAAAGGGCGGAGCAGAAATCGCTAGAATGTTGACGCTTGTCGATGGGGGGGTGCAGAACGTTAAAGCATTTGGCGATGAGATTGTAAATCTCGGTAATAACTTCGCTGCAACTGAATCAGAAATATTAGCCAATGCGGAAGCTATTTCGCAAAATACAGGATTATACAGAGTTGGACGTCAAGACGTACTGGCTTATGCAACCGCTACGAAATCGCTAGGTATTGAAGCGGAAGTCGTTGGCTCAACTTTCCAAAAAACATTAAGCACATTCGAAAAATCAATACGTTCAGGCAAAGGCGTTGCAGATATATTAAAGGTTGTTGGCGGTTCATCTGCTGAATTACAGCGTCGTTTCCGTGAAGATGCTTCTGGAGTATTTCAGGACTACATCAAAGGTTTAAATGGAATCTTTAAGGCAGGTGGAAGCGTACAGGCTCAATTGGAGAAAAACGGAATCACAGATATTCGCCAAACACGTGTAATTGGAACTTTAGCGACAGGATACGATACGCTTGCGCGCGCAATGGACACTGTTAAAAATGCAAGCGGCGCGTTGCAAGAAGAGTTTGAAACAGCATCAGGAAAGTTAGTAAATCAGACACAGCGAATAGGAATTGCGTGGGATAATCTAGTTCTAAGTGTTGAGAACGGTTCGGGCGCAATTGGCAAAGCTTCTGTTGCTATTATTGGAACATTCGCTGATATTTTAGAAGGCGTAACAAAACTCGTTACTTCTACATCATGGAAAGAATTTTTTGTTAGATGGGGCGGTTTATCGGGCAATAGAGGCGACCGCGCGACAGCTGACGTGTTAGGCGAATACTATAAACTTGCTTCGGACACCGAAAACCAAAACGATAAAAGCATTGTGCCATATAAGGCAATGCGTGAATTTTATAGAGCATCAGTTACCGATCAGGAGCGAATGCTTAAGAATCAAGAAGGAATTTTTGAACTTAAAAAGAAAGAATATCAGCTTGATTCTACGAACGCAAAGAAACGTGATGATTTCCTTTATAGCTCGGAAAAACTCGCTAAAATGCGCTCTAAAATCGGAGGTAAAGCAGTTGTCAATCCTACAACAGGAATTGTAGAACCTGATACCACATTAACCGATAAAGCGAAGCGAGAAGCCGAAGCATTGCAACGCCAACAAGAGCAAGCATTTGAGCGCCAGCGTTCATTGCAATTGAAGATTGACCAACTAAATGCTGAATCAAGCCGAAACGCTATTTCACGTGACCAACAAGAAATCGAATCTATTCGCGATAAGTACGCTAAAATTCGTGAGGAAATCGAAAAGTTCAACCGTGATAGTCGCAATAAAGGACAGAAGGTTAATTCTAGCGGATTGGCTCAAGCAGAAGGTTTTGAGATTAGCGAGGCAACTACTAGGCAGGAAACGGTTGCATTGGTTGCATCACTTGATGCGCAAAAAGCTATTTATGACGAGTATAACGCATACGTAAAACAAAGTGGGGTTGAGTCTGCTAAGGAAATGTTTGGCGCGCAAGCGGAATTGGCCAAAGATTACAAAGAGCGCTTGCAAAAGGAATATCTTGACATTATTGCACTCCAACAAACCGCAAGCGATGGCGGATTTGCTGGAGCCAGCGGTAGTCTAACGCAAGCGCAGGAAGAAAGAGCAAAAGCTTTAAAAGCAATGCTTGACGCTATTGCTAAACAGGAGGAAGTAGATAGGAGGCAACGACTTGCCGAAGCTTTAAAAGCTACCGAAACATTTGCACAGGCTGAATTGCGTATACGTAAGCGTTATAGCGACTTGCTCACCGACTTAGGAGAATATGCTAGCGATGAACAACGTGAAATCCTTAAAAAAGGATTGCAGGAGGATTTGCAAGCATTAGTTGAAAGTTCGCCAGAATTTCAAAAAGTACTTGAAGAAATTGACGATTCCTCACAATGGCTTTTAGCGTCTGCTTTCAAAAATGGTAAAGAATCGATTATGAAAATGATCGATGGTATGGAGAAGGCAACCAAAGAAGAAAAATCTAATCTAAAAAAGTTGTTCGGGGATTTTTTCGACAAGGGCATCACTGATGCTGAAGCAGGTAATTATGAGGCTGTCGAAAGTTTGGTTCAGGGTTTTGGGTCGCTCGTTGATATGGCTACTAAATTCGACGGATCAATGAGCAACAGCTTAAAGACTATTGGGTCGATGGTTAGTCAGGTCGGGCAGTTGGCTAAATCAATTGGGGATACTTTAGGAAGTGTTGGTAAAGGAATGTCATCTGCCGGAGGAATTGGCGGAATCGTCGGGGCGGTTTTCTCAATGGTTGGCGGAATCGTTGAAGCAATGGAAAATTCTATTGATCGTAAAATTCAAAAAGAGAAAGAAAATTTAGAATACCAAAATAATATCCAGATTAAGCAAATTGATTCTATAACCAGAGCATTAGAGTATCAATTAGAAATCATAAAGGATATATATGGCGCCGAACGAGTTACTAAATATGCTGACGTAGTAAGAAACTCTTACAATTCGGTTAACGAAAGCATAAAATCACTTGGTGACAAAGCTATACTTACAAATAGCGGGAATCGCCAAAACGATGCTTTGGCTGAAACTTTACGAGGTTATAAATCAATTGAAGATGCTGAGCGCCAATTAGAAGAATGGAGAAAGAAGCAAAGAAAAAACAGATGGAATCCTTTTGCTAAGGATTATTCATTAGAAATTGCTTGGCTGGAAGATGCTATAAATGCATCAAAAAACGGCACTTTGAAAGCCTACACATTTCAATGGAAATCTATACAGGATATTACGGAAGAGGAAATCATCAACCTTAAAAAACTAATCGATCAAGGTCAATTTGATGAAGTCACTGCTAATCAAGTTCAAAACATCATAGAGCAGTATGAGCTTTGGAAAGATGCCCTCAACCAAATGCGCGAGGAGCTTACAGGGGTTTCTTTCTCAAGCTTAACTCTGGGCATTGTTTCAATGTTTGAGCAGGGCAAAACTAGTGTTGAAGATTTTACTGACTTCTTCGAAAAACAGATGCAACAAGCGATCCTTAAAGCATTCTCACGTGACAGCATTGAAAAACAGATGCAACCGTGGTATGAGCTTTTTGCACAATACAGCGAGGATGGATTAGACCAAACGGAAATCGATAAGCTTCGGGAAATGTACTCTTCATTGATGGACGGTGCGCAAAAAGACTGGGAAGAATTGAAGAAAGCAACGGGAATCGATTTCGCAAATAAAGACAACTCATCTCAACTATCATCTTCAGGAATAGAGCGCATTACAGAGCAGACTGGAACAGAATTATTAGGCCTTTTCCGAGCTACTTATGACATCAATAAACGTCAGAACGATAGTTTATCACAATTGGTTCAAAATGCTAATGCTAGATTGGCGTCACTCAATGCAATACAACAGAATACTTTCAACACAGCTCAAGAAGCTATGAAAATAGCCTTAAACACTTTTGATATAGTAAGTAACACGGACAGAATTGCAACAAGTAACGAAGCGAGCGTGACGGAATTAAAAGGCATCAACAAAGCAGTCAGCAAAAAATACGGCAATTAATCTATAGGTCTAGGAATGTTTGATATAAACGCAGAAAATACAGAAGAATTAGGATTGTACTTCAAAAGAGGTTCGCTGTTTAGCGAGTTGTTGAAGCTTCCGAAGCCTAAACCGAGATTTTTTAATGAATGGGCAACGGAGAATGGTAAGGATTACGATACGACTTCCCCGACAGTTTACGAGGCAATAACTTACTCGCCAACCTGCTATTTAGTAGCGGATAGTGTTGAGGATTTACTTAGCAAACGTTCAGCGATTATTCAGATACTATCCGCTCCATCAGGGTTTACTTTTGGCGTGAAGTTGTTCGGTCGTGAATATCACTTACGCTATTTAGACAGCCCGTCATTTCGCAATTTAACACCGATAGCGACAACTAACGGCAAACAATATTGCGAGTTCGCGCTAAATCTCGAAAATAACTTTCAGCCTACCAATGTCGATGCGATTTGGATAGCTGAAGGCGGAGCGGAAATAACGACTGAATCAGGTGATAACATCTGGGTCACAATTAAACGAGTGCAATACTAACTGGAATTAATGAATATACAGGTTTACAGGGGCGCAAATCCCACGATAACATTACCACTCCAAAACGGAGTATTCACCCGTGAATTAATGGGTGTGCATGAGCTTGTATTTACCTTTTACTCTACCTACGACCTTGATTTATCCATCGGTGATACTTTGACCTATAAGGGCGAGGTCATGACTATTAACGCGACCTCGCCAAGAAATATTCTGGATTCTCACAATGAGTACACAATCACGTTTCAAGGTCACAGACACGACCTAGAACGCTGGATAATTAAAGACGAAGGCGCACTATCATTTGATTATTTCGGTACCATCGAGGAATACCTATTAATGTTCTTAGATAGCCTTAACACAGATGATTCTGGCTGGACAATGGGCGAATTTGAAGTGGTTGAGCCGTTACCGTTATCATTTGATAAAGTGTACTATTGGAATGCCTTAAATGATATTGCGCAACTATTTGGATGTGAATGGAGCGTAAGGGGTAAAGTGATTAGCGTCGTTAAAACCGCTGGAATTGCTCGTGATATTTCGTTGTCAATTGGTAAAGACAATGGGTTATACTCCTTAAGTCTTCAGCAATTAGATAATAAGAAAATAGTTACTCGTGCGTATGCGTTTGGGGGAACTCAAAACCTGCCACAATCCTATCCTTACAAGAATTTAACCTTAGAAGGCTATTTGGATGATGCAGAAGCCATTGCATTATATGGTGTTCGTGAGGGCGTGGTATCAGATGAAACTATATTTCCACAGCGTACATCAACAGCAACAGCAGTAGGGCAGATTAATGAAGAGAATTATACGTTATCCGATTCAACGATAGACTTTAACCTTAGCGATTACTTCATCGACGGAGGCCAGCCTAAAATCGTATTCAAATCAGGCGACCTTAATGGTCAGGAGTTTGAAATAACGTCTTATAATGATTCAAACAAGACATTACGCTATAAGGCTAACAAGTCTGAAAAAGGCGATCTTATTCCAAAAGAAAATTATTCCGCCGAAGTTGGGGATAGTTATACGTTAGTCGGTATTAGAATGCCAGAATCATACAAAGAGAACGCGCTTGAAGAGATAGCGGACTTACGCTTACAATACCTGAACGACAACAAAGCGCCTCGCGTAGCTTACGATTTAGATATTGATATTCTGGATTTAAAGCGCAAAGCAATTACTCCAGACGAAGGCGATATTATTCAAGTTAGCCATCCTCAAATTGGTTTGTACGATAATTTGCGCGTGACTTCCGTTAGCTACTCGGCACTATTCCCAGATATCCTAATTCCTGGAATGGAGTTCATCGCCGAAGTTGGAAACGATGTGACTTATACTTTCTTCCAAAAGATTGAGAAAGATATCAAGGAAAACAAAAAAGTCATAACTCAAACAACTAAGCAATCATGGGAGCGTGACCGCACGCGTGTGCAGGCACTAAAAGAATTTGAGCAAAAAGTATTTGACCCTGACGGCAATTTAGAAACTGCAATGGTTCGCGGAATTGCTGGTTTATTCGGTAATGAATCCATGTACTTTGATTTGGATGGCGTGGAAATGGATATCAATGTAGGCGGTGACCCGAATACATTAACCCTGACCGCTGGCAGATTGATACATCGCAAATATGAGATCGATGGGATAGGTTCAATTTGGAATCTGACCGCGTTTTCTGCAAGCGGACTTGACCCTTTGGTTACCTATTACCTATCCGCTAAATGTAGTCGAACTGGATTGATTGGCGAATGGGTACTATCAGAAAATCAGATTTCGGTTGATGCTGAAGCAGGATTTTGGCATTTCAATTTAGGGATTCTTTCAAGCGTTATAGATGGCATCCGCGAGTTTACGCCAACGAAATTATTCACGTTAATATCTGGTGGTTTAATCGAAACAGATGTGATTACAGCCTACATGATTAATGTGCAGAGGTTATTTGCTCAATTGATTGAGGTGGGGTCGGAAGGGTTTACTAATTCAGGTATTAGCGGACTTTCTGAAAACGGAAATCAATCGATTAGGTTCTGGGCAGGGCAAACGGGAGAAAACAGAAGTACAGCACCATTCAGGGTTTTGAATGATGGTTCGATGTCAGCTACTAAAGGTAAAATAGGTGGTTTTGTTATTGATGCCACTAATCTTAGATCAGAAGTTGTAGATCCAGGGTCTGGAACTACAAGTCCATCAAGCGGAATTATATTAAGCGACTTAGGAGTGCTTAGTAGAAATTCAGGCATGAGCTTTTTGCCAGGTTCTTCAGGTCTTGACTTCTCCGCTAGCATCGTTGGAGAAACTTCAGAAGAACGACCTGCAACCAGACCAATATTATATCCAAACGTTCGAGCAGGAATATTCGGCATAAGAAGACAAGATTTGACTTCGCAAGTAATAGCACAGCTTCAACGTGCGTGGGGGCAATACGGTGCAATGACATCATCACTTAAAAATTTAGGAGCGGTGTACAACGCATCAAGAATTCACGATGCAAATGCAGATACAATAATGACCGCTAATGACTATCTACTAATCAAAGCTGGCGATAATAGCAATGTTAATTTGCCAAATGTCGCAGTCGAGATTGGACGCGAGGTGATCGTAAAAAACGCTACATCCGGAACAATTACGGTGTATGGAAATGGAAGTAACATATACACACTAGGAACTAACACATCGGTGAGTTCAACAACATTAATAGTCGGATTAATCAGAACATATCGATACTCTGGAAGTGAGTGGATAGAGGGATAATATTTAAGAAAAACAAAATGGCAGACGAAAAAGTAAAATTTAGCGAGTTTGAAACGCTACCTATATTGGATGGAAGCGAGAAATTCACAATATGGAAAGAGGGGTGGAGTGAGCCTAAAAACGTGACAGCGCAAGAGCTTAAAAGTTACCTAAATATCACGGGGATAGACATGAAATCCGTTCCTCCAGGTTCTGCGCTTCCTGTAATTCCATCGGATCAAGAAAGGAAGATGCAAGTATTGAAAGGTACTTACAACGGCAATTTAACCGTAACTAAAGACATGGGGATTCTATGGGCGAAAGACGGGGTTTGGAGCATAGATATGCAGTGGGATTTGCCACAAGGCACTAATGGAGCTAACGGAAAAACAATCGAAAACTTCAACCCAGCAAAAGTTGGCGGATATCCTACAGGCAGTCAAATCTTTTTCGAGGGAGTAATTTACGAGGTTAAGTCAGGGCAAACAGCTACTATCGGACAATCACCAACAACCAATCCAGAGAAATTCGATACGGTTTTTGAAGGTGGTGGCGGTGTCGAATCCACAGCCTCGATACCTTCTACGAATTCTTTCAATTACAAAGATGAAAGTTCGTTTATAAGAGCGAAATATATTACTTCTAATGGCACAATAACCGATAATGCAAACGGAATTATCACACAAAAAATTAATATTCCTGCTGGAGTTACTCGGTTGTGGTTTGACACTCAAATTGCAAATACTCAACCATTATATGCTAACTACTATGATGCTTCCGATGTCCGTTTGTCAACGCTGTCGCTAAAAAATGCAGGCGCATCGGGCGGTTGGCGTGATATTCCAGCAGGAGCAACAAAAGTACAGGCAACTATACGTAGCCAAGCAGGCGAAGCGGTTGATTTATCGAAAGTTATTATCAGATTTACTGATATTCTAGGCTTATCAGACAACCCAATAGTTTATGCCAAAGAACTAAAAGGGGGTATTGACCCCGTGGGATATTCTTTAACTCCAGGCTTAAATAAATTTAATCCTAATCCTGGGCGCTATTGGATTGGATACTTAAATGGGTATAATGTAGGTGATCCTAATACAGGAAATTTAAGTTTAAATGCAAATGGCATAACATCCGATTATATCTATTGTAAAGGTCAAGCAAAAATCCATCTGTTAAAATCCGTTACCTCGTTAGGCGGTGGAACTGTCGTATTTTATGATTCAAATTATGTTGTTAATGGTTCAGCATCTTTATTCTCCGCTGGGCAATTGCGAGGGAGTGCAAACATTCCAGCAACAGCCGTTTACCTGCGTGCAACAGTCCATAGAAAAGCAAATGCTGGCGACCCAAGCGAAGACTTGACTAAAGTAGTTCTTTCGTTCACTGAGGTATCGGAGGTTGTACCATTTGAATTATTGATTACTAAAATCGGAGGTTATGGTTTTGCTAAGGACGAGAACGCTTCATTCTCTCAATATTTAGCTGGAAAAACACTTGTTTATTTAGGTGATAGTATTGTCGCTGGTGGATATCCCACAATCGTAGCTACCAATTTAGGAATGACCGTCGTAAATGTTGGTTATGATGGATGTAGGTGGACGAATGACGTAAACACAAAGATAGACTTTAGCGATGCGCCTACCGAATCTGGAGCTAACAGGATTATGAATCAAGTCTACCGACTGTTAAGACGCGTCACGCCAACAAATACTGTTGTGCCCGAAACTAGCTCGTCTGATGTTTTTGGAGGTGGATTCGCTTATCCTGTCAATGGTTTGGCAACGCTCGTAAAATCTGCGGTTAAAGTGATTGTAGTTCATTGTGGAACAAATGATGCAGGAAACACGCTTCCTAAAGGTAGCTTAACTGCTGTCGATGAAGTTGCATACACGGCGGTAGATAAGAAAACAATGTGGGGCGCGATTAAGTGGGCGGTTTCTGTTTTGAAAAAACATTTTCCTGATGCTGAAATTATTTTGGCAACTCCTATACAGCGTATCGACGGTACACGAGCCAATCTTTACGAATATGTGCAGATAGTTAAACAATCAAGTGAGCAATTCGCATGTAAATGTATTAACCTGTTTCAGAACAGCGGAATTTCAAAGGAAAACGGAGCTACATATTTGCCTGACGGATTACATCCTAATTCAGCAGGTCAGCAACTTATCGCACGCTATTCGTCAACGTTTATTTTTAATGAAATTAAATATTAGATGTTTTCAGATGCGTCAATATAATATTGAGAATCGACAACACCGACAACAGTGCCACAAGAGTTACAGCGAATAAAAAGAAGTTTAATTGATGAATTATTAGGAGTGCCAACAACCGATTCAAACTCGGTTGAATCGCATGAAGCATTAGGACATTTAGAAGAGTTTGCCATTGGTTATAATTTAATCGTAAGATAATTAATTTTTTCTGTCAAATAATTTATTTAACCATATATGTAGACGAAAACAGACAGGATATTTAGTCGAATTAATCAAATAGTTATGAAAGTAGAAAACAACAAACTAAACGGAGTGGCTTATAAGGCTACTCCGAATGTAAGCGGAAAGATTAATCCGATATACATCGTCATGCACTATGACGCAGCGAGTAACGCTACAAGTGCAATAAATTGGATGACCAATCCTAAGAGCCAAGTATCAGCCCACCTACATATCAGCCGTGATGCAGTCGTGACACAGCTTGCACCATTCAATGTTAAATGCTGGCACGCAGGAGTATCAAGCTGGAAAGGGTTAAGCGGTTTAAATAGCTATAGCATAGGTATTGAACTTCAAAACGATGGAAAGCAAGAATACACAGCAAAGCAGTTGGAAGTTGCTAAGATAGTCTGCATGGCTCTTATCTGCGCTTATCCAATCAAAGAGATATTAGGGCACGACGAAATTGCACCGAGCAGAAAGATAGATCCAGGAAAGCATTTTCCGATGGCAGAATTTAAAGAATTAGTAAAGTAAGGGGAAATGAGCGAGAATAAGGAAGACTTCATAGGTAAACGGGTTAATGATAGCGGAAAGATATTTCAATGGATTAAGGATAATCCCTTAGCGTTCCTATGTACGTTCTTGACGGTTACCAATATCACTTTCATTTGGCTTTTTATCGGAGCGAAAAATGAAAATATAGGCATTACTAACGATTTGAACAAGCAGATACAAGACGAAATCAGAGCGCAAGTTCCTGGAGAAGTTAAAAAACAAATCTCGCCAATCAAGCAGGGAGTAGACGAGATTAAAAACATAGCAATTGAAGTAAATGACAAAGTCAGAAAGGATTCAGCAAAATGAAAAAATTAATAGCATTCGCATTTGTGTTGGTATTGATGATATCAACATCTGGTAGTCAATCTACCATGCCAAAGGAACAGATTTACATTTCTATCCAAGAAGCAAAGGACGTTTTAGACAGTTTAAAAATATCACTCGATGAAAGGAATTAAACTAATTGCAGTAATGGCTATAGTGGCCTTATTGTCTTCTTGTGGCTCGCTTAGGAACAAAAGCAAATCCAAGAATATCCAGACGCTCGAAGAAGTTGTCAAGCGTGACTGTGTGCTTACTCAAACCACAATCAATAAAGGCGAAGTTAAGGAGCAGGTCGTAGACAAAGGAGTTGTGACCACCGAAAGGGAAACAACTACCGTAACCGAAAAGCCCTCTGGCACAACCAAAGTGACGGTTAAACCTCATGAATTAAAGCCAGGCGATAACTATTTGAGGGATTCGGCAGGCAATCAAATTAAAGCTGTATTGGATACGCTACGTAAAACTTTGACTTTGGATATTGTAACACCAGGTGAAAAAACGACTAAAACGGAAAACGAGAAAATAACCGAGAGTAAGGACAAGACTGAAAATCGAGAAGAAAAGAATCAGGATCAGACAGAAAAGCAGGTCGCTGTTGCTGTTCAACAAGAACGAAAGCAAGAAAGCAAGGTCGTTGTTAGCGAAAGTAAAGCAAACATCTGGGCAATACTAATGAATAACTTAGGCTGGGCGATTGGGGCGGTTATCGTGATATTTGCTGTTCTTTGGTATTTTGGGATTAAGAGGAGGAAGTAATATCTTCTTTTATAAAAATTTCCTTAGTATAATCCATAGAAGCGGCTGTTAAATAATATGGTTCGGGAATTAAAGTAAATTGGTTTTTATCAAAAGACGGAATAATAGTTTTTAATCCCACTTCATCAGGTCTATCTGTATAAGCATAAGATAATGTACCAAGCGAGGGCGTTTCCATTTTGATCGTTCCGCGCCACTCTCTTGATTCATGCTGAACGATAATCTGAAGAATGTTATCTTCATTATATGAAATTGTTGCCTTTGACTTGAATTCATTACTAATTATAGAAGATCTATAAATCCCTGGAAAAAACGAAAACAATTTCCTTGCCTTATACTTCCGTTGGGTGTCTTTAAAAGAATCATAGATAATAGTTAACAAAATCCCTAATAATGCTCCGATAAAAATTTCAGTATAATTAAACGCACACATGTTTGCTATATTAAGTATAAAAAAGTAAGCCCTTATTTTTTCTTCACCACCTTCAAAAACTTCATCAACCTCAAATAAGCAGGTGATTTTTCTAATGGCTTTTCCCAATGGTCACACATATAGAATTGCTTTGTCAGGAATTTATCTGCATTTATTACGGTCATATCTTTCGATACGATTATTTTTTCGGGGTATTCTTTGCCTAACAATTCTTTTTTTAGTTCTTCAATAGTCATGAGGATAAAGATAAGAAAATTGAATATCTTTAAATAAAAAATCCCCAGTCTCTACACCGGGGAAATTTTTACTATAATTAAAGCAACGGGGAGTTGCTTACAAACTGATACTAAGTTATAATAGTTAACCTAATATAATTTTTTAAACTTTAGTGAATGTTCTTTTTATTCGGTTACAGCTAATTGAATAAGCTATTTAAAATGTGATATTAGGTTAAAGTGTAACGAGATGTCTCATAAAAAATCCCCAGCATGATCACCGGGGATTATCAATTTAAAAAAGCAACTGGGAGTTGCTCCTGAACTGCTATGAAGTTAAAATATTTAACATTAAGTTATATTTTTTTAAAAAAATTATTATGTTTGCTTTAGTTGAACCAAAATTATGAGATTCTATATTTTTATTTTATTTACCCTGTTGTTATCATCTTGTAAAAAAGATCTTTTAACAAATGATAGTTCCAAGGCTTATTTAGGAAATTCCTTAACATTAAATGACGCGAAAAAACATCTCCGAAAATCATTGGATATTCAATTCGCAAATAAAGATCCTCGTAATAAAATTTCATCTAGTAGTCCAGTGAATATCTCCAGCATATCTGAAAACATGGCGGATTCTGTTTATAATCAGTTTTATTGGGATTACGCTGCTCGAGAGGAGATAATCGAGGGCTATCCAGCCATACTTGTCCCAATCATTATGCAAGAGGAAATTAATTCTTCATTAGTAGAAGGCATGGCCCCAAAAGGATATAGAGTGGCGGTTTTTCAGCATGACTATGATAAAAACAATATTATAGTCAGTTTTAGAGATTATCATCCGTACGAACAGGAAATAATAGATCTTATGCAAGATAAAGGTATGTCCAGATATCCTTCTCGATTTTTAGGATTCTATGACCTTTTGGGAGATGAGTTTTCAGGACACGTTATTCATCTAGATTATCAATTAACTGCATTAAGAATTACCGAAGTTGTGGACAATAAAATGATTAAATATTTAAATTTACCTTCCGAAGACCCCTTGCAGGAAAACCCATTAATAGAGCATGAATATGAAGAAATCTTTCCTGTTTCTGGCCATGAATGTCAAGTCCAAATAGCATATCCTGATCTGGAAATTTCTTACACAACTCAAAGGTTTGTAGGAAGTGAACCCTCAGGTCAGGTCGGTTCAAACCTTGATGGTCGCAGTATTTATGGGATGTCGATGGGAATGCGTAAAGTTGGAAGTTATAATTTGATTTGGCGAACCGAGACAATCCCAACTGGTGGTTGTTCAAATATCAACGGAGCGAATGGGTTCAGTAATGGGATAGCAACATATTACGGTAGTGCAGCCGGGCCACCTGTTCAGGAATCCGACGATTGTTTGAAGAGAATGAGAATAAATAATATATTAGGTTACAAGGCAAAACTTGCGGATATTAAGGGTCAAAAAAACTCGTTAGGGATAAAAGTAGAAGCTGGATTTAATGTTTCAGTAAAAGATCTGCTTAATCTTACTGATCAGGAAATCTCAAGAGTCTACAATGATAATGATCAATATAACGTAAAAATTCCATTTACATGGAACAGCGAGGATGGATACGTTTTGAATACTACACATTTTCATACTTTTGGTTATCCTCCTTCTATTCAAGATTTTTTTGCATTAGGTACTAGCGCACATATGGTTGCTAATGCATCTGGCGACAAAGATTTTCATAAAGAAACATTTATGACTAATTATGTGGATATAATAGAGATAGGCGGTGGAGAATTTTATGCAATAACTGTGGTAGATATGGATAAACTAATACTTAAAACGCGAGGAAATTCAGTTGACTTATCCACCTATATCAATAATTTAGATCGATATTTATCGAAATATGATAAATTTCTGAATGGCAGACCAGATAGTCCTGAGCTCCGGATTAATTTTCTGCTAGATAATTTTAGTGACTCGATAAAACTCTACAAAGGAACTCGAGATGAGAATGGGAATCTAAAAAAGCTGGATAAGCTTGGATATGCTCAAGAAGGGTATACATTTGGAGGGATTGATTGTTAATAAAAAACATTTTTAATATGAAACATATACTTATTTTATTCGTATTCTGCGTGCTTTCGAGCATTTCAAAGGGGCAAGTCCAGCAGATCGAGGACTTCCATCATCTCTATTCCCCGGCTCCGGAATTGTTTTTAAAGGATTTTGTTCCACCTGGATTTGTGAAAATTGAACCTATCCAAGCACTTGATGTTATTAATGATTATTTTATGGAACGCATGGGTGAAACAGTAGGAACGGACTATTTATATTCCTATGGAAGTTATTACCAGAAAGGTAATGTGGTTTTTTCTGCTAGTGTTTACAACGATTCGATAAAATGGCATATCAAGCAGGACATTCTTGCACAGCTATCCGAAAATCCTGGATATACCGACCCTAATCAACCGATTTCAGTTCCAGATAAAGAAGAGTATAGAAATATGTTTAAGAATATAGATAATCTTGATATGGTGCAAGGATCTATGTTAGATCTTTTTGAATTCGTAGATCGGGATGGGGGAGGGCTTTGGCCTGGATTATCCAGTGATAAACGTACAAACAATACCTTGCATATTGCCTATGCATACTGGAACGGGAGCGAAGCGCGGTTTAAAAAATATGCTGTCTTATTTGCATTTGATAAATCTTTCCAATATAAAGTAGAGTTCCGGATCTATGCGACTCAGGCTCATCGCCAGGAAGTTGAGGATGCACTGAAATGGATTGCAACGCATATGGAAATCAGTGATAATCTACCGGAGTAAATAATTACTTAACTAACGTGAGTTCGGTTTAAGCAGCAAGGAATAATTGTTTATCTTGTTGCTCAAACTGAATATTTAAAGAAGGCTTTTTAGGGAAAAAAGAGTATGCCGCTAAAGCTCCTAAAATATTCAACAAGAAGTTGTTTACCGAGCGATGTCTTGTGTGCTGCAATTTGCAAATATTCTTAAGTTCATCATTCACGCACTCGATGATCGCTCTTTTTCTGAGCATAATTTTATCAGTTTGGCTTAGGTTCATTCCCTTCATATTTTTTCTTGGCTTTGTTACCATTTGGACCCCATTTCCCCAAAGGATATCTGCCATTGCTTTAGAAATATAGCCTTTGTCTCCATACAGTTTTCCGAAAATATCTTTGGTCATATCCATCATATGTTTTAGATTTCTGTCGTCTACATTGCCCTTAGTAAGGTAAAATGAAAGAATATCCCCTTTGTCATTGATTATCAAATGAAGCTTGAAGCCATAAAACCAACCAATTGAACATTGTCCACGCTCGGCTACATCTTTAAAAACTTTATGCTGATGGATCCTTC
This sequence comes from Sphingobacterium hungaricum, assembly GCF_015210005.1. GTDB lineage: Bacteria > Bacteroidota > Bacteroidia > Sphingobacteriales > Sphingobacteriaceae > Sphingobacterium > Sphingobacterium hungaricum. The sequence goes on along the minus strand of NZ_MU158698.1, from coordinate 507,781 downwards.
TGTTATGGCACACTTTGATGTGCGTTGAATCAATGAAATTGATGCCATTGCTTTTTCCCAAACAGCGCATTTTTACAAATAACATAAACAGCATGGCACATCGGGGCTGCAGTTCTACAAAACGGTTATAAGTTGTTAGGCCGGGAAACAGATCTTTCATATGCGGCAAAGCATAATGTACATAAAAAGACTTCAGATTGGTGAACTGACCGTTATGGAACAGTACCATAAGGCTGATCATTTCGCTTTGACAAAGTCCAGTTTTACGGTTGCGCATACCTAATTTTTTGTCCTCGATTCGCTTTTCTTCCAAAATTGGCTGAATTTCTTTACAGAAATCATCCACCTTAACGAAAATTTCAATAACTTTATCTCTAAGCATGGGCTTGATTTATAATTGTAATAATTTGGTTGTCAACTAATTATGTACAAAAATCAAGCCTTTTTTGTCTAAAATCCCAACTATTTTAAACTTTTTCTTATCCCGAACTCACGTTAACTAGAAAGGTGGGGGTTGATTTGATTATCAAACCCGCGTTTTCGTTACTTAGCAAATAAGGTAATTACTTGATTTTTTTACCCTAATTTTACCTCATGTTAAAGGAAGCAACTATCACACTCCGGGGTAAAACAACGACTATAAAGTACATCGTAGTGGGCGTCGATAAAATCGACCATGCTATTGTGACGTGGGAAAATGGGGAACGGACTACCTTCTATAAAGGCCTATATGGCGTGAAGAATCGTTGGGAGACGAAAGACATGCCAGCTGACCTTATCGACTTGCTGTCGGAAATCTTTGAAAAAGAAACGCCCGTGCAAATGGATGTTGATATTTATGGTTAGGCACAAGGGTAAATTTGCTTTGAAGCTAAATTTTATCCTGAATACTTGCAAAATTCGTATCTGTCATTCTCGGGTCGGTAACTCTCACTGTTTGATGAGAAGACAGCTCACCATCGTAAGGAATCATTAATTGCTTAATATCTTCTTTATCGTTTGTATTTAGCCATTCTTCATGTGAAGATTCCGGGACAATAAGAGGCATTCGCTTCTTTTCATTATGAATTTCTTCAAGCAGTGGATTAGCCTTGGTAGTGATTATAGAAAATGTTGGATAGGTTTCTCCAGTTTCTTGGTCAGTAAATTGACTATAAACGATCCCTAAAGTGAAAATTTCTTTGTTAGGTTTGTAGATGTAATAATTTTCAGTCTCTTTCTGACCTTTGACCTTATGAGGTTCATAAAATCCATCGACGTACAATAAACCTCGTTGCTTGGTTATGTAGTTCTTGTAACTAGCTTTTTCAAAAATGCTTTCACTTTCAGCATTGAGTGTGTTAGCGTATTTCTTTGCTTCATCCTCATTCTTAACCCAGAAAGGCAATAGCTTCCATCTGGCTGTAATAATTTTGTCTTGAGCATTGCTCAGCGTGACAGGTAGATAAGGGCGTGCAAATCCGCTGACATGATGAATCTCGGGTTGATCGTATTCTACGCCCAGTCCTTTGAACTTTTTGCGAATTTCTTTCTCTGACGGGTGTGACGTATGATAACACATATTCGAAAAACAATTTTATCAAAAATAAGTTTTATTTTCGGTAATGGAATTTGTCAAACTAGATTTAAAGGTGTTGGTTGAACTGCATCAACGGGGATATAATGTGCTTCGCTCAAACTCTTCATTGGCGGAAGAAAACCCTACTTGGATTCCTGATACTATTGATTTAGACAAATTTCTTGATTTGGATAGCGAGCAGGTCGCAAAGCTATCCGTGCCATTTGATGAAAAGCATTTTCTGATTATTGATCAGGCTTTGAAATATATTAAGGATGAGGAATTTTTTGGCGTTGTTATGGTTGATTTTACTCCACATATTCCCTAACGAAATATCCCAACCAAAACCAATCTTGAGGGGTGACCTTTTCTAATGGAATAAATTCAACTGTCGTTTCTGTTTGTACGATTTTGCATCTCATTGATATTCCTTGAGCGGATACATTTGTTGTCAAAGATTCCAGAATTGCTTTTATAATTTGGGGTTGTGCTGTTATTTTCATTTTGGCGTAAGGTAGTTAAAATTAGTGGTTAGGGATTACGGGAAAGCGTAAGAAATATAAATTTCAAAATGTATATTTGATCTTTTAGAAAACAATATTCTTGATATTTTGAGTATTGATATTTTTCATTGTATTCTTTCTTTAAATTTATGGAACAAGCAACATTTTTTCTATTTTGGTTTAATTCAAATGTTTGGGGTACGGTGTCCGACTGGATCATGATAATTGTGACCTCTATAACAGCGGTCTTATTATTAAAATCATTTAGCGCGCAAAAAACATCAAATGAAATCTCTTACAAAAATTACAGAAAGACTATAAGACCATATTTTTCAGTTACAATCGAATCTGAAGAATTTGGAGTAGGAAATTTTAAGAAATTCTTGACATTAAAGGTTAATGATAATAATGCTTTTGACCTTCAAGTAGTGGAGTTTAAGACGGATTACATAGTTACTCTTGATTTTATTCCAAGTTTTATGTCTACAAACCAAGAATATAGCGTTGAAATAAATGAAAAAGGCCTAACAACAATTAATCAAGAACCTGAAAAAATTGCAATGATAAGTTTCAAGGACACTGAGGGAAATAATTATATGCAGGAAATATTCGTGTATAATATTGGTGATTTTTACATATCAGGAGTTGAAGATTTGTTAGTTAGTACAAAATCCAGCCTGACAACCTGAGCCGGTACCAAAAATAAAATCTAGTTGTATACCCATATTGGAGATATCAAGCATACTATTTTTATCTTTAAAGGTTCTTCCCATCAACTCTTCCTGAATTGCGGCCCAATACATAATAGGTGGATGTAATTCAAAGTTTTTTCGCAGTTGCTGTTCTTGTTTCCAAAAACAATTCAAGCAATTACTGTCAATAGGGAATTCTATGCTTTTATCCTTCCAAAATTCCTGAATGTGATGATGGATAATTTTATCATCAACCAAAAGGAATTCCCCTGTTCGCCAGTCAATTTCTTTCCACCTATGAATCCATGTATTTGACTTCGGCCTATATTCACAATGTGTTGCATATTTCCACGTCTCGGTAAACCGGGCGGCTCTTTCCAATTCATCCCATCGGTAACCAATTCTCATTTGTACTGGTAATTCAAAATACATGAGCAAAACATCAAAAATTGCCTGCATTTTCATCATAGTTGTGCAAAACCTTTTACTCATGTTTGGAATGGCTTTTTTATAAGATAACATCTGTTCCCAACCAATTCCGCGAACCCAGATGATTTCACGACCTATCATCTGCTCAAGGTCAAACATTGTCCAAAGAATTTGCGGATCTTCTGACGTTGCTACAAATTCCGGCCATTGGCTACAATATTTTTGAAGTTTATCGTTGACACGTTGTATCATTTTCTCGTCTTTATATCTTTGACGGAAATGAGCATTTGCGTTATGGTCATCAATACAACACAAAGCAAATATATCTAGGTCAGCAGGATAGTTTGCAGCAATAAAACTAGAAGTCTTACCTCCGGATAATGAATTTACTGTTATCATGATTTTATCTTGAAATTTTGTGATTGAATTATCACGTTATTTTGTGATATTTTCTCGAAGTAAAACTTAACTTCTACTTCCGTTTCTTCAATTAGTCCGTAACGTTTAGCAAACTTGTACTGGTTAGAATATGAGTTTAGCGACTTAATAAAGCCAATAATTTCCTGTCTAAACCCCTCTAAAGTCGAGCTACCCTTGATTATATTACAGCTCGGACACGATGGATTTAAATTGCTTATTTCATCTCTTTCGGGATTTTCGCAATAATCTCTGCCGTCACGTTCTTGGAAAAATACGGGAATACGTTTAATAGGCTCTACATGGTCGGCATGCCATTTGTTGGGCAAAACATCGCCACAATAAGCGCAATGACCGCCATATTTTGCGTGAAGCTCCGAGCGTTGGGATTTCGTTAGTTTCATGGTTTAATGCTTAATTAGTTCCTCGAATAGCTCTTCTTTTTCCCAATAGACATGACCGCCAGGAAAACTACCGTCATCTTGAAGCTCGCCCCCAACCATCCAAACGCCATCATAATCGACCTTTTCAGCGTGCCAACCTTTTTCTTCATTTGTATAATAAGTTTGATTTGGGTTTTCTTTTGGAACAACTTTTTTGAATCCGAATTGAAATAGAACGTCCTCTAATGATTTTAGATTTTCAAAGCGTTCTCTTTTGGTTTCCTCAATTTGCTCCTTTGTCAGCTCAATGGTTACTCCGTCTACTTTTATCTTCATAGCTCTTGTGCTGTTATTGGTTTGTTCATGGTTAAATTGCTTTTTGAATTACCCTGTCTTTAATTGCGTTAATATTCTTGCTTAAAAGGCTTATTATGTCGCTGTTGTGCTCGGACGCCTTATTCCCTAACCCTCGTGATTGGACTATGTTAAAGTTTTTCAAGGACACCTCAATTGTTTCGATGGGGGTATTGTTATGAAAAGCCGATAGTATCAATGAATTTTCTTTCTTATAATATTCGTTAGTAAATACACAATGCTTAAATAAATCGCCTTGCTCGATAAATTCTTCGACATTTTCGAGTACTTTAATTGAGATGTTTTCTTCTTGGAATCTTAGTCCGAAAAATCGAGATTTATCCTCAATGTATTTCTCTTGGTCGTATTTAGCTTGAATTCTCTTGGTTTCGGCTTCACGAAGACTATCAATCTTTCTTTTTCGAATTACTAACTTTTCGTGGTCCGACTTTAAGTCTAAAGGGAAGATGTATTTCGGTGAAAGTAGGTCCTTATTGAGTGATGATAATAAAGCCAAATGGTCAAACCACATCTTTACATCTTCTGGATAGTATTGGTTTTTGATTGCCAATTTTACTGTTTTCCAAAATCTGTTTATTGTACCAAAGTTGCTTTGGCAAAATTCAAATAAATCAAATCTTTGAGATTTAATAATCGTTTCGGAAGCAGGATTTGAAATCACATTAGCAACATCCTCAAAACTTGTATTTGTCATTAAATGAGAAACTCCACGCATCATTAAATCATTAGTAAAAATGGATGACTTATGATATTTATATATTGTCGGATAATAGCAATACTTTCGATAATAACTCGGTTTCTTGATGCTCATTTCGCCATATCTAGGGGTCGAAGCATTCATATTGTTATTGTTTCGTGAAATAATCGTGGTCTTGTCATTCTTAATAAAATGCTGAATATTTTCATCGATATTAAGTTCTACACGCCAATCTTTCCTGCTACTAATTTCAACCAAAAAGTGCCTTATGATTTGAAAATCACCTACAACATGAGCAATACCTAAATAGAATGATTCTGACCATTTTCTATTACGTGTTTGATAGAGGTCTAAAGTTTCACCGCAAGCACATTTGTAATTATTAGCCTTAAGATTACTTAGCGAATCGCTATTTTCACAAATCGAACACCAATATTTTTTAGTTGTGTGAAACGCAAGTCTTGATATATTGTCATAAGCCATTTGCTTAATTTCCTCTTTGTAACTGAGTAAGGACTTGCTCAAATCAGTTACTTCAAATTCTAATTTAGTTCTCGGTTTCATAACTAAAACATGCTTAATTGTTGTCTTGGTTCTGTTTTAGAAATAGGCTTAACTTCTTTCTTTTTCGCTTCTTTAGGTTTTGCAGACGAATGATTCACCACTACATCGCAATTTATTTTTTCGCCTACTTTGATATCATCTTCATCATAGTAGTGAACTGCCATAGCGAATATTTCATCGTCTGCAAAGCCATTGCAACCGCTGTCTTTAACTGTATTAAAAATGTAGGTGATACAATCATCTATGTTTTTATTTGCTTTTTTGATAGTCTGAGCGAATAAGCTATCATTTAGTGATAATCTCTCTAAATGGTCGCTAATTATTTTCTTAAATGTTTCCGTTGCTTTCATAATTAATTTTGCTTTGTTTAGTAATAATAAATGGTGAGTTGGGTCTGAAATACTTCTTTAACCAATCTGAAAATATGCCGTGGGAACATCCTACATCGTTAGCTACGTCATTTATCATTTCGCCACCGCCAATAACTCTTTCTACAGCATTAGCTTTTTGAGAGAGCGAATAGAACTTTTGAGGTCTTTTATATCTCGTTGCCTGAACCATGTTCGACCTCCTCTCTGGTAGGTGCTAAATCCCATAGGTTGGGCTGTATTTGGATTGGTTGGCAGTCGATAGATTCTAATGTCTTTGCAACAATATCGTCAACGTGCCAGAAGCTTAATTTGCCTTTTACATTCAAAATCGGATTGGTAAACAGAACCGGATTAGCTAATACCCAATTGTAGATTGCGTCTTTTCGGCCTTTACCAATTACAGACGGCAATCCTTTAGGATGATGAGGTGAACAGCTAGGTGTCTTTTCTGCCCAAATACTTCCATGATTAATTACACAATCAACAATATCAACTTTGCCTATGATAGCGCCAAACGGCATTTCACCATCAATTGCTGTTTTAAGAAGCGGAATAGCAAGTTTTGTTTGCTCATCGGTTAACTGAACACTGAATTGGCTTTTGCTACTTACATGAATGAGTATAGTTCCTCTATACTTAGTAGGCCATGTCCTGTTTTCAATGTCTTTAATTCCGTGAGCAATCAATGATGCCCAAGGTTGCTTTATTGAAATAGCTTTTGTTACTTTCGAATTTTCAGCGTGGTTTAACGCTTCAATAATTTCTATTGAGTTGCTCATGGCTTTATTTCCTCACTTTCTTTAAGGTGTTTACGTAGTTTTGGCAAGAAGTTTTTTAACCAAATATTTACACGAGGTTCATTATTTACGATGAAATACCAAGGCTCAGAAGATATTGATTGTATCATATCCTTGAAATCGCTCTCATACTCGTGATAATTTGAATCTTTCGGAAAATCAACATCAAGATTATGCATCATGTGTACAAATTCATTTTGGCAACCAGAAAATTTCTGGACGTTGTTAAGTGCTTGTCGTAATTCTTTGTCCGCCTCGAGGTTCATATAAAATCGCCAACATGTTTCGGATTTTATGTGTTTACGAACCGAAGCCATGGTTTTTTTAATATTGATTAGTCCGTCAGATGACCTATTGCCTAGCTTTCCTATTAAATATCCATCATCAGTTTCTTGAATGAATTTTGATAAATCATACCCTTGACCTATCGAACCCCAGTAATATGATAGGTTGTAATCATAGTCATCGTTGGACAGAATTATTTTACCTTTTCCATCCTCGTAATCCTGAAGAATTACGTCAGTGCCAGATAATCTGATAAATGTTTGCTTACTCATGGCTACCCTCGCTTTCTTTCCCCTGACTATCGCCTGTTAGCCAAAATAGTGTGTATGTGTTGTTGGTCATGGTTATTGTATTTTTGATTTGTAGAAATCAATCGTAAAATCCGCGATTGATGTATATTTTATTCCATTGAATTCGGTACACCCATTAGATGATAGCTCATCAATCGAACTTTGATAAATAAGTAGTATTTCCTTCTTTATTTTAGATCGAACTATTCTTTTCTTGATCACTTGCGGAATAGAAATCATATTATTGGTTGTTTAATAATTTATTAGCTTCTTCAATGACAATATCAAATTGTTGCAAATCTTTAGAAACCATTTTTCTTATAATTTCTCCTACTTTCAGTGGCTCATTAGTACGAAATGAAATATTGATTTTCATCTGGGGAAGGAGCACACCTTCAGATTTTAGATTTTGTTCAACAATCATTGCCATCCACTCATTGTAGCCATTAGGATCCTTCGGATTCCAATCTAATGGGATGAGTGATTTTTGAATTAGAAGATTTTTTTTACTAGTCATAATAGAGACCTTTAATAGAAAAGCCTGATCGGGTTTAGAGAAGTGCAGTCTCCGCCCCCAATCAGGCTAGTAAATTTTTTAATTATGATCCAGCTTCTGCACTTCTGAATTATATGACAGTTCAAAAGTGAGTAATATAAATAAGTAATCCAAATAGATTACTTATTATTTTTGTAATGATTTGTGTTACAATAAATTAATTTACAAATAATTTACAGTACAATTTAAGACAGGATGTAATTGGTTGAATAAGAATTGATTGATTTGTTTCGGTGATTAATTGGATACATTAATCATGTCGCAAAGATACGCTTTATTGACTAGATTTTAAATGCTTATATGAGGTCATAAAGAAAGGTTTTCAACCCATTGCGAGCAGACGATAATGAAAATGCGCAGTTATATATTAATCGATATTGTTTTAGGAAATTACTTCAATTTCTTTTTTTAGTTCTTTACAAGTGTTTTTGTCGTATGGTAAGTGTTTAAAGCTAATATTTTTGAGAATAATCTGTTTTTAGCCTAAAAAAAAGTGTGTAGAGGGTGTAATTGTCTTGTGTTTATTGATAAAATCATAAAAATAAGCTTTGTTAAGTTGATATTAGGCAATGATAATGTATTTTTCTTGAAAAATATACAGTTTGTGACTATATTTTAGGTCATCGACTAAATTTTTGAGCAAAATTTTTAGTTGTTTGTTGCGAAAGTTGCAAGTATTTTTGTCTGCTGACACATCTATCCTCAGTCGATTGTTGTTTAAACATCTTTACCGATAATGTCTAATAGAAATAGATACTTTCATTAAAGTGATAGTTATTTGATAGAGGACCGCATAATTGAAATTTTTATAAAAATCGGCTTAAATGCTTGTTTGTCCTACTCAGTCACCTGAATGGAGAGGGTTTTAGGAAAATTTTGTAAACTTATTATCAATGAACTCCTAAATAAGTTGTTGCATAAACTACAACTACCGATAATATTAGAAGGATTAAAAAAACTGGAAATATACCTAATTCTGTGTTATTTGCTCTTTTCATATCTATTAGTTTGTTATACAATCTTAGCAAAAGGTATGCCCCATTAAAAATTTTTGTAGTTAAGTTATTATTACTTTTCCGTGTACTTTTCAGCGAGGTACAAATATGCTTTTCGCTGATGATTTATAAACACACTTTTATCCTGCTGGAAGATGTTGTAGTAGGCATCGTCAGGATGAAAAATTATTGTATGACCAATCCTTGTGAAATTATTCGAATTTGAATAGGTTGGCTCTTGCAAATCTTTTAATTGCTTTTCGACCATGCCATAAACCTTATGCCCTAAAATCGCTTCAAAACGTTTCTGCGATTTAGCTAATGGATTTCTCAGGCGTTTGTAATAGCGATTAATGAAAATCCGTTTGAAAAATGATTGTTTTTTGATAAACGAATCCATGTTAGTAAACGGATTGATTGTATTAAAATCAGCGAAAGTTTGTATCGAAAAAGGGACTTCAGGTACCCAATCTGCAGTATTTATCACACTAAATAGGTTTCCATTCCTTGTTTTGTATTCAAGGTCGTAGGCATAATATAAATTTCCCGGTTTTGGGGCTGCAGAAGCGTATGTTTTAAATTTGATATCGGAAGGAATTGCTCCAGTTTCTTGCAATTTTAATAAATGCGATGTCAATAGGAAACTTATCGAACCACCTTGACTGTGCCCTTGAATAAAAATAGCTTTAACGCCTAAGGTATATAACGAATCGATTTTTGGAACAATTTCCCTCGACAGATAAGCCGTGGAAATCATCCATCCTACATGTACCGCTGCTTTTGGGTCTTCGGCTACTGAATATTCAAACCTATCATTTTCGGATAATCTCAACGTCCCTTTTGCAGGAATCATAGCCGCATAAATGTTCGCTAACCAGCTGACTCCCGAACCTTCTGTTCCTCGGATGCCAATCACGGCCGTTTTATCTTTGCGCCAAAGCCACCATTTATTGGCCAGCCCGATTTCTTCGGATTCATAAACTAGCTTATAGCCGAAATCATCTGAACGCAAACTATCATTTCGCAACTGAAAATGGTCATAAAGCTTTAGTAAAGTTGTATATTCCTGTTTGTCAAAACCGGGTTTTATTTCTCGCGCTTTAGTAATTGAACTAACAATGAAGGCAATAAATAGGAGCAAAAGGTGTTTGTTCATCTGATTAATTTTCGGTAATTCTACTTCCCAATTCAAGGTCGTTGACTACCGTAATGGTTTTAGGAATTCTTTCTTTCAATTCTTCCACATGGGAAATAATTCCAACGATTCGATTTTCTTTATGCAAGTAGTTTAATGTCTCAAAAACAGTATGAATACTCTCGGCATCTTGCGTTCCGAAGCCTTCATCAATAAAAAAGAAATTTTTGTCAGCTTTATTCAGTGACTGAATATTTTCGGCCAAAGCCAAAGCCAAACAGAGCGAAGCTTGAAAACTTTGTCCGCCCGAAAGCGTCTTGATGGAACGGCTGTAGCCATTGTTCAGGTAATCGATTACTTCGAAATCGTTGTTCTTATTGATGGACAAGCTAAGCTGATTCTTCGTCAATCGATGAAAACGCTCGTTCGCAATTTCGCACAAGCGTTGTAAATGAATACTCGAAACATAATTGACAAAGCCCGCTGCACGAAATAGATTTTCAATTGTTGTCAGGTTATTTTTTCGCACAGACAGCTTATCGAATTCAGCTAACAGCGCTTCTTTTTTCTCAAATTCACTTTGTAAGCGCGTCAATTCTTTTTCCAAAGCTCCAGTCAGTCGGATTTGCAGTTCTAATTCTTCTTTCTTAAGCTGAATCAGTTCAGTTTTTAATTCATATTCTTCCTCTGTATAAGAATCTTCAGCTTTTTTAGCCTGCAAGCTTGCAATCTGATTTTCCAGGCTGTGAAATTCAATTTTAAATGTTTGAATTTGTTCGCGAAGCGTTGAGATAGAAAGGTTTTTATTCAATACCAGCTGAACTTCCATCACATCGCTAAATTGATGTTCGGTTAATAAAGCAGCTAGTTCTGCTTGATGGGCGGTCAATTGAGCAATTAGTTGTTGAAATTGCTCTTTTGCTTCAAGTTGTTGCCCTCGAATGCTTGCCAATTCTGTGCGCAGCTTCGTTAAACTTTCTGTTAAGCGTTTGTATTCTGAATCTAGAAAAGTGATGCGCGAGTCTAGATTTTGCTTTTGATTAATTAGGTCAGTTACTGACTTATTCTCAGCATCAGTTGGGGTCAAGACGCGCAATTGTCCTTCATTTTGTTGAATCAATTTACTCAATACCACAATATCCTGCTGATATTTTTGAATGCGGTTCTCATATTGAACAACTTTTTGCTGCGTTTGCTGAAGCTGTTGCCTCGTTAGTTTTAATTTTTGTTCCGCTTCGCGAATGCTTTGTTCAACCGCTTGGCTTTTAGTTTTATGCGTAGCAAATAAAGTTTTATCGACTGAAGAAAACTCTTCCCATAGAAATGAATCGCTATGAACAAGTAAAGATTTCGAATTTTGGGCCAATTCGGATTCAATATTTTTTAACTGAATTGATTTTTCTTGAAGGCTACTATGCAGTTTCGCTAAAGATTGATAAAGCTTTTTATTCGCTTGCGTAGCAAGGGTCAATTCTTCTTTTTCGCGAAACAAACTATTCTCCAAATCCGAAAGATTTTCCTTTTCCATCAGTTTTGGATGAGACAATGAACCGCATAAGGGGCATTCATCGCCGTCATGCAAGTTGTTTGCAAATTCGCTAAGTTTTATATGCACCTGCAATTGCGTTTCTTTCTGCTGAATCGATGCATCCTGAGCATTTAATCGCTCTGATTTTACGTCTAGCTCGGTTTCCCAATTATCCGGATTGACTTGGTTATTTCCAAATTCACTTCGTAGCTGTGTGATTTCTGAAGCCAGCATTTGCTTTTTAGCCAGCAAATCTTGATTTTCTTTTTGCAATTGGTCATTTCGCTGATACCAATTTTCTATCGCTAACAATTCCGAAGTATCGATTTTCGTATTTTTAAGAAATTCTAAAGCTTCCTCTTCTTTCTCCAACAAATCCGTTGCTTTTTGCTCTTCTTCTTTTGCTTGCGCAACGTAAGGCGTGCCTTTCTGAACTCCAGCTTCAGCTTCTTGCAGCAGATGTTGCTGATTTTTGTTTTCGATTAAACGTTTGATATCCTCAGACTGTGCTCTGAATAGCTCCAGTTGCGCATGTTCCGACGCCAAGGAATTCCACCCATTTTCTTCGTGCTCAATTTCAGAAGAAAGGCTGTCTTTTTTACTCGTTAGGTTCTCAATCTTGTAAGTTAAGACTTCCTTTTCTTTATTTAACTTCTGGGAAACCAATAACAAATCTTTGAATACCAGCTGTGTAGTTTCAAAGCGATTTAATTCTTTCTCTAACTGAAGCACTTTTGCTTCCTGTTCGGCTAACTCAGCAAAGGCTTTTTCTTTCAAAAGAAGCTCCGTGCGGATTTCTTTTGCTTCGGTCAGTTTTTTATACTGCGAATCCAAAACGTCGAATTCCGTTTTTGCAATTGCTAATTGTTTTTTTGCTGATGCAAATTCTTCTTTTTTGCTTTCTAAAGCTTCAGCACTCACTAATTCAAACCCAGATAAAGCGCCTTTCAGATTCTCAATCCTGTTGTTATTTTCTTTCTGAAGTTTGGATACATTCATCCCTAAATCGAAGCGGTCTAATTGAAAGATTTCTTTCATCATCGTTGACCTATCCGTACCTTTCAAATCCAAAAATTCGCGGAACTGTCCCTGGGGAATAATGATTGTCCGCTTAAAATTTGAATAGGTCAAATTGGTGTACAAACTCCCGTCAGCCGATTCCAGAGGTGACCAATCGTCATTTTTCCACTCGTATGCTGTGCGGACTAGCGTACTGGTTTCTTGGAAATGCTTATTCTTCCGTTTCCATTGTGCAACAAAACGAAACTTCCGTCCTTCAAAATTCAAAAAATCAAATACGATGCATGCCGCATTGGATTTTAAATTGAGCATGTTATACGTTCGATTGTCCGTTTTATTAATCCGTTCGGTGATGCCGTATAACGCAAAACTGATGGCTTCCAAAATCGTAGATTTTCCAGAACCTACATTTCCGAAAATTCCAAACAAACCTGCTTCCGTTAATGAGGTGAAATCAACTTCTTGTTTTTCCTGATAGGAATAAACCCCTTCTATGCTTAAATATATTGGTAACATGTTATTGCTCTTCGCTTTCTGTCGTGCTATGCACGATTTCTTTGAATAAATCCATTATCTCATCATTCGGGTCTTGACCCAAACGGTGTTTGAAATAATCTTGAAAAAGTTGCGTCACATCTTGTTCAAGATTGACGGGTTGCTGGCTTTTCTGCGCATAGTCTTGTTTGGTTACGACAGGAATTATGTGAATAATGCCATCGTGCGCCTCATGAATGCGTTTGATGTCTTTCGAACTAAGAAAAGAATCGCTCACGATTGTTAACTCCACGAGTGCATCCGGATTACGCTGCAACCAGGTAATCGCCTCATCCAAATCTGAAAACCGTTTCCTATGCAAAGGCCTGCCAGATTGCAATGGTATTTTGGTGAACTCAACTGATGTATTTGGAGTCGCGTCAACGATAACAACATGTTTTTCATGTCCCGCTTCCGCGAATGAATAGGCTAAGGGACTTCCTGAATATAAAGCCGGACGCTCATTGCTACCTACATTTTGCAAGCGGTGCAAATGACCCAATGCCGTATATTGAATCTGTGGAGGGATGCCATCCGAATAAATCAAATCCGCATGTCCAATATTCAGCGGTTTTTCGCCTTCAGGTTCTTCTAAGATTTCGCCGCCTCGCTTTAACATATATAAGTGCGTAACCAAAATATTCACACCTTGATTATCGGCATATTTTTCTGCGAGTTCCTTCCAATTGCTAGCAAGCGCTTCATTCAAGGCCTTCGCTTTATCTTCTAATCCTAGATACTGTTTTAAGCGCAATTCGTTCGCATAAGGCGTTATGAAAATGCGCAATGGATAATCCAGATGTGGAAATGTAATTTCCAAAAATCCGGGAGCAGTTTTAAGAATAGAAAAACTATTGTCCAGATGCAATGGATTCAAATGGGCGTTCGGATAACCGACAAACAGAATTCCACATTCTCTAGCTAAGGTATCTGGAGAATCGATTCGGTCGGCGCTATCATGATTTCCCGCTATCGCAATGACGGGGCGCTTTCCGTAATTTGTAAGTCTGCGTAGCGTTCGGTAAAGTAATTCGACTGCCTCAACCTGTGGGTTGAAGGTGTCAAACAAATCGCCGGCAACAACGACTAGGTCGACCGCTTCGCGGTCTGCAATTTCGCAGATTTCTTCTAAAACAGCTTTTTGTTCTTCCAAACGAGAGAAATAATCCAATCGTTTTCCCAGATGCCAATCTGCAGTATGTAATATTTTCATTTAAATTTTAATTCGTTAAGCAAGCAAAGCCTGCGCTATTTCGCTCCATGACTGCACGCGCTCATGTCGGCCTGCGTCTTTGTGAATGCTATGCGGTTGTGCAAAAAGATAGGTTTTGCCATCAAAATAGTCTAAGTTTTTGAAATGGTCATCAATCATAATGTCGCCCTTAATCACCTCTTTCGACCCGCAGAAAACGATTTGCTGCCATTTAATAAATGGAAAATGATTTTGCAACCAAGCAAGTTTTTGACGCAGCGAATTTGGAAATTCCATTGCTGCTGAAACAATGTATAGGTCGTATTGTTTATTTAATTTTTCAAACACCTCTTTCGAACCTTCCATTAGTGGCGCGTCCAAGAAAAAAGAATCATTATGTATGTATTCGCTCAAATGGGGGAAAACTTGTTCTTCGGGCACACCTGCGCAATCGTCGGGATTTATTGTTAGTTGAAATTGTTCTTTCTCATATTTGAAAAATTGCTGATACACATCGGCTAATACACCATCCATATCCACTATCAATCTTTTTCGTTGACTCATCTTATTCTTGTGTTTTCTTAGTACCTATTAAACGATTTATTTCTGTTAAATTTTATAGTTCAGAAATTAAATTTTAAGTTTTGTTGAATTAGCTTAAATATAAAAAAAATATGTTTAGGCTAAAGGATTTTTGAGGTAATAGGGCGTAAGCACTCCGCTGGCGCAAGGCTGTGATTTGTATCTAGATAAAAAATACACACGATAGGCGTGCGCGAGCAGGGCCTAGATAAGAAATGAACATGAAATTTGAGATACCAAAGATTGCTCCGTAGGAGCAAAATATTTGTAAAAAAGAATGCGCAATAATCTCAGCGTGCCGTAGGTACGCAACATTTTTTGATTGTGTTGCGTACCTACGACCCGCATTTAATTTTATATTGGCAATTTCTACAAACATTCAGCCTCTAACGAGGCTCTAAAATAAAATATAACCTTTTGTTCGATATCTTCCGCAGGGAGATTTCGGACTATAGAAACTTTGAATAAACGGGATTTGCAAGCCTGAACATAGTTTAGCGGATTGCAAATCCGCTTTTATCAGAAATTCTGGATGCCCTTTCGCAACATCCAGAATAGCGCAATTAGTACCCATACCGGTTTTTGAATTTTTACTTTTGAATTTTTAATTTGAAAGATTACTTTAGTAAACTATGTTTAAATATTTTTTGTTCATCTTTTTCGTCGCTCAGACGGTCATTGCGCAAGCACAGCAAACAGCAATAAAAGGTAAGACCTCATACAATTTTTTGATTGATACAGAACAGTATACCGAAGGAACCAAATCACCTGTGTTGATTTTCCTTCACGGTAGAAGTTTGTCGGGCACGGATTTAAATCGGGTAAAACGCTATGGTGTTTTGTATGCAAAAAATAGAGGTTCGGAAATTCCTGCATCCATTATCGTGGCGCCTCAGACAAGTAATGGCTGGGACCCAGACAAAGTGAACGAAGTATTGGATTACGTCATCAAAAACTACGATGTTGATGAAGACCGGATTTATGTGTGTGGGATGAGCATGGGCGCGTATGGAACATTGGATTTTGTTGGCAAATATCCAGAACGTATTGCGGCAGCGGTTGCGATTTGCGGTGGTGGCTCGCTCAAATATGCGACTAATCTGGCTACAGTTCCCTTATGGATACAGCATGGAAATGCGGATAGGGCAGTCCCAATGTCGGAATCTAAAAAGATTGTTAGTGCAATCAAGAAAGCGGATTCGAAAGCCGATGTTACGCTTACGATTATTCCTGGCGGAACGCATGGCAGCGTTGAACGCCTGTTTCATCAGAAAGAAATGTACACATGGATGTTTGAATATACAAAGAAGTAAACTCCAATCTATTCATAAAAAAAAATGGGTCAGAACTTCAAGTTCTGACCCATTTTTTTAACTGCGAACGCTTAACTGCTCATTAGCGCAGCTAATCCTCCGAAAATCATAAAAACGATAATAATTGCATAGAAACCTAAAACAATTAATAATGCCACACCAGAAAAAGTATAGTATTTACTTAAGTAGTTAAATGCTTCAGCGATTTGGTTAGAATCTCTCGATGCAATCGCTTTCTTCGTATTCTGGCTAAACTTGTATAACCACAATGTTGGAATTATTGCTATTCCTAAAATGATAATGTAAAATATAAATAGTCCTACCAAGCTAGCACCAGAAAGTCCATACTCGCTGAAAATAGCAGCGAATCCGGACGCAAAGATTCCAAAAATGAGTGCGACTAAAATAAATCCGAGCATAATCAACGTCGTTAGCGAAATAAATCCAGACCATTTCGCAACGTTGGATAAATAGCTAATGGCTAAAGGATTTAGATGAAAATGATTGTTCCTGATTTCATCTGCTACAGAATGTGGTTGAGGGATTGGGTTTTCTTGCCCTAGTCCGTCGATATTTTCATTGTCCATAATCAAAAAATAATAGTTAGTGTATAATTTGAAATTAAGTTACATATATTTTGTCAAAATCGAAGTGTTTTTTGCAAGAATTAGCGATTGTACGGTTGTGGAAATGAATGAATTAAAAAAGGCTGCATTTTAAATTAATAAAATACAGCCTTTAGTTAAAACTTTTAATCGACTTAAGTCAATGGCTCAGGAGCCTCTTCTTCGAAAATTGGAAGTTCTTTAATAATGGCATACCATGAAATGATTTTTTTGATATCTGAAGAATAGACTCTAGATTCATCATGTCCTGGAGCTACTTCACGAAAGAATTCGCGCAAATCATTTCCAGATGCTTTTACATCAGGAGCTTCACCTTTTGCTTTGATATTTTCTAAAATATCAATCAATTTGATTTCTTCCTCATCACCATAAATCGTGATGTCTTCTAACGTTGCCATTTTTGTTGTCGATAGATTCACAATCGACTTTAATTTTGCACTGTCTAATGTCTCTATAATAAATCCGCCTTTATTTTGTCCAATAAGTTTAAACAAACCCGGTTTACCGGTAACGGATACTAAAGCTCTTAAATTCATATAAGGGATTGTAATTTAATCTTCTAAAACTTCGATAGAAAGGATTTTATCGCCTTGGCGAATATCGTCTACCACATCTACATTCTCCACAACTTTTCCAAAACAAGTATGGTTTCTATCTAAATGCGCAGTGTTGTTGCGGCTATGGCAAATGAAAAATTGAGAACCCCCTGTGTTGCGTCCAGCGTGAGCCATCGACAATACACCGCGTTCGTGGTGTTGGTTTCCTCCTGTTAATTCACAATCGATATGGTATCCCGGACCGCCTGTACCTGGCATTCCTGTCGCTCCTTCACGTGTATTCGGGCAACCACCTTGAATCACGAAATCAGGAATCACACGGTGAAATGCTAATCCGTCGTAATAACCAGATTTCGCAAGTTTAGTAAAATTAGCTACTGTATTAGGTGCGTCTGCATCGTAGAATTCCACGGTCATATCGCCCTTCTCTGTTTTGATAATTGCTTTACTCATGTTTGTTTGTTTGATAATTAATACAAAGATAAAATTTCTAATTTAAATCAGCGCCTTATTGCACCATGCAAATCGATGCGTTCACTTTTTTTAACTTTTATTTTGTGGATAAATCGGCAAATCTTATATTTAACTACCTGTAAAAAAAATGGTTATGAGTAAATTGGTGATACGTGAATGGGCGGAGGCTGACCGTCCTCGTGAAAAATTAATGCTCCAAGGCCGACGCGCGCTAACGAATGCAGAATTGCTGGCGATACTTATTGGTTCCGGCTCGAGAGATGAGTCAGCGGTGGAACTCTGTAAGCGCGTTCTGTCTTCGACAAACAATAACTTGGATACCTTATCAAAATTGGAAATCACGGATTTATGTGAGTTTAAAGGCATTGGCGAAGCCAAAGCTATTGGCATTATTGCAGCGATGGAGTTGGGTAGGCGCAGGAAGGAAGTTTATGTGGAGCCCGTGCCCATATTAAATAGCAGCAAAAAAGTATTCGATTACTTCAGGGAACAGCTACAGGATTTGTCGCATGAAGAATTTTGGGTCATTTATCTCAATACAGCTTGCAAAGTATTGGATAAGCAATTGATTGGCCGAGGGGGAAATGAATTTACGCCAGTGGATGTTCGTATTATATTGCGCTACGCGCTAATGAACAAGGCGCATTCCATGATTCTAATCCACAACCATCCTTCGGGCACAAAAAATGCAAGCCATGCGGACAAAATTCTGACAAAGAAAATAGTGGATGCTGCGCAAATTATGGATATTCGGATTAATGACCACATTATTTTCACCGACAGAGGATATTTTTCGTTTCGAGATGAAGGAATCTTGCCTTAGTTCGTTTCTTATCCTACATCAAGAAAGTTAGGTGCTGAAGTCTTTACTTTTGTATATCAATAAAAGAAAGGAAATAAAATGGCAACGTATGTATATCATGAAGCAGGAACTCGAGGAATTGTTAACCACGGTTGGCTACATTCAAAACACTCCTTTAGTTTTGGGAGCTACTACAATCCGGAACGCATGAACTTTGGTGCTTTGCGCGTATTGAATGATGACCAAGTCGCTGCGGGCGCTGGATTTGGCAAGCATCCTCACGACAATATGGAAATTATAAGCATCCCATTATCTGGGGGATTAGCGCATCAGGATAGTATGGGGAATGGGTCGACTATTGAAAAGGGAAATATTCAAGTGATGAGTGCTGGAACAGGAATCCAACATGCAGAATTCAATGCGAGCCAGACGGAAGAAGTAAGATTCCTTCAGATTTGGGTCATTCCGAACCAACGGAATGTTACGCCGCGATATGATGAGAAGCGCATTTTTTGGTCAAAAGCTAAAAACGATTTTCTGCCAATCGTTTCTTCTGAAAGAAAGGATAGTATCGTATGGATTTATCAGGACGCGTATTTCTATCTAGGCGATTTCGATGCTGGTTTTGAGAAAGAATACAAGCTTCAAAATCCGGAACATGGCGTTTATTTATTTGTTTTATCTGGTTCGGTAGAAGTTGATGGACAGGTGCTTAACAACAGAGACGCCTTGGCAATTTCAGACACGGACGCATTTACGATAAAAGCAACATCAAATGCTGAGTTTCTATTAATGGAAGTGCCTTTAAATTAAGGAGGAAATAATTATCCTTACAAAAAAAGCGAGCTCTACTTTTCGGAAGAGCTCGCTTTTTTATAGTTTGTTGTTATTACCAAGACCAGCCAGCAGCTTCAGCTACGTACTTTGGAATATCTGTATTCTCCATTTTATGGTTAAATAATTCGGAACCTGCTCCAATTGCAAAAACAGGAATGTAAGCAGCAGAATGGCCACCAGATGCCCAGCTTATTGAAGAAGCTTTATTTAATATTTTTACGGATAAAGATGCAATCTTGTCATCATTCGCATACAAAGATTTCGAAGTTTCTTGTTCGTGATTCACAAAGCTTTTTTCGTAAGCTTTATTTAATTCGGCTTCATCCTCTTTCGAAACATTCACAGCACCGAATAAACCAACATTAGCAGTTAACAATGCTTTGACATCATCCCAGCTTGCTTTTGGATTATTTTTTCTGAAATCAGAAATGACTGTTGACAAAGCTGATTGCGATATTTTTTGATTTTCAAGATTTTTCAAGCGCAATGTGCTGCTTCCGTTTCCAACAGCTATACCGCCAGTCTCATGGTCTGCGGTGACGATAATTAATGTCTCTTCAGGGTATTTTTTGTAAAATTCATAAGCGATTTCAACGGATGAATTAAAATCTAAAACCTCTTGAATTGCTGTTGCACCGTCATTAGAATGGCAAGCCCAATCAATTTTACCACCTTCGACCATTAAGAAAAAGCCATCTTTGTTGTTTTTTGTTAATGACTCGATAGCTGCGCTTGTGATTTGAGATAAGGTCAAATCACCTTCCACTTGGTCAATAGCATACTTTAAAGCACCGTTGTCAGCACCTTTATTATTCATTAAGATAATCTTATCCGATTTTACTTTTTCGGATTGGTATTCAGAAATTCCGTTCACCAGCGTATATCCTGCTTGCTCAAATTGAGGAAATAGGGAAGGAGCTTCTTCTTTTTTGAATGTGGTGTTCGGCCTTAAAAAGCCAGCACCTGCAAAGAAATCGAAATTCGAACTAATCAAATCTTTTCCAATTTCATAATACATATCCCTGTCAGCTTGTTTGGCGTAAAATGACGCAGGCGTAGCATGGTCGATACTCACGCTCGTTGTGATGCCTACTTTCAGGCCATTTTCTTTGGCTAAATAAGCGACACTTTTGTAGCTTTCTGTTCTGGAACTATCCATTGCAATGACGCCATTTTTGGTTTTTTTGCCGACGGCTAAAGCAGTACCTCCTGCGGCCGAATCCGTTACTCCATGAGATAAAGAATAGGAAGTCGCAAACGTTGCATATGGAAATGTTGAAAATACCAAAGGAAAAACAGTGTTTTTACCTTGTTTACTTGCCAAATAAACTTCCGGAGCATTCACTTGATTGAGACCCATTCCGTCGCCAATCATAAAGAAAATGTATTTTGGTTTTTGGGCTAGACTGACTCCGATTTGTAAAATAAATAAAAGAATAAGTCCGTAAATTTTTCTTGATAACATGTTTGTTTTTTTAGTTGATTCAAAGATAAGGTTAAGTGGATTAAGATAAGGTTAAATTTACGTAACCAAGATATGCAAACAAATTGTTACACGATTTGTTATTACCACATTATCAAAGATAAACTATTATGGAAAATAATCTAATTCAAACGGCCAAGTCCTATATAAACGACGAAGCGTTAAATCGTATAGCTCAATCGACTGGGGAGAGTACAGAATCATTGAAAAGTGGTTTGGATGCGATTATTCCCTCAATATTTCTAGCCTTGCAAAATCAGTCCGGTACAGGCTTGAGCGGAATTTTGGAACAAGTGAAAAGCTATTTTTCGACACATGATTTTCAGCAATCCTTTGCCGAACCTACCGATGACCCTACGCTTGACCAAGCTGCAGACCGAGCGAAAGAGAATAGTTTGTTGCATACTTTATTTGGGAACAACATTGACACAGTCGTATCGACGCTGAGCAATTTTCTGCATTTGAAATCTTCATCGGTTAAAGATTTGGCACGATTGGCTTTACCAGCCGTATTTGGTAGTTTAACGGCAAATGGTACCAACTGGAATTCCTCATCCATTACTAATTTACTAGACGAGCATAAGTCGAATTTTGCAAGTGCGATTCCATCCAGTATTGGCTTGGCCGCATTTGGAACAAGTTATGCGAACTTAGAACCCGATATTCCGATTATTCCGCCGGTAGTCGATAGTGAAAAAGTGGATTCACCACCGACAACTCCCCCAATCGATGTAGACCATCCTGTTCCTCCGGTAACGCCAGTTGACCCAACTCCGTTGGCAAAAGAGCCTGTTATCGACCCAGTGAAAGATGTTGTGGTAAATGATTCCGTTATTGCGCAAGCAGTTGAAGAAAAACATCATGAACGGGTGCAACGCAAAGCTGCTGAAGAGCCTCCTTTTGTACACACGCCAGAATCAGTCAAGAAAAATTCGAGAGGAGCCGGATATTGGTGGTTACTGATTCCGATTTTACTGATTGTAGCTTGGATGGTTTTTGGAAAAGGCTGTAGCAACGATAAACCAACATCAACAGTTGATACAAGTTCATCGGCTAATTCGGTTGCAATTGTGGATTCGGGAATGAACAATGACTCGATTGCTTCTCGTCAGGATGTAACAATCGCTTTACCAAACGGCGAAAATTTGAATGCATATGCGTCGGGTATTGAAGAAAATCTGGTTGCTTTTTTGAATTCTGATTATAAATCCCTATCGGATGAGGAGCTAAAAAATAAGTGGTTTGATTTTGATTATTTAAATTTTGAAACGGAAACAGCGACCATAACAGAAGATAGCCGAAATCAATTGCAAAACCTGAATAAGATATTAAAAGCGTATCCTGATGCGAAAATCAAGATTGGTGGATATACAGATAAAACTGGCAATGAAGCATATAATAAAAAACTATCCTTAGATAGAGCAAATGCCGTGAAGACATTTTTGACTGCAGAAGGTTCAGGCGCCCAAGTGATAGACACAGAAGGCTACGGTTCTGAACATGCCAAATATGAAGCTTCAGCTCCGGAATCTGATCGGATTACTGATCGCCGAATTTCTGTTTCTGTCCGGAAATAGGTTTTGAAAATACGATAGAATTTATAAAACACTGATATTTTTAAGAGCCATCAAGAACGGTAAGTTTTTGATGGTTCTTTTTTGCGTATATAATTTTTGGTAGTTTTGAATAATGATTACAAATCAACATGAAGCGATGATACAGGGAGATTTTGAAAAATACATGCATCACCTTCGAGAACAAAAACATAATTTCGATTTCGAGGCCTTCGGGGCTTTCGCTACTTCTTTGCTTAATTTTTATGTAGGAAGTTCGAGTATTACCCTAAGCGAAAAGCCCGACGCTTCATTGTATCTTATTAAACTATACAACTTGGGGATAGGGAATATCATTGATCAGGAAGACATTCAGATTCTATCTAAGCTTATTACCGAAGATGTAACACTTGATTACTCTGTACTTAAACCGATCTTTCATTAGAATTCTTTCAATTAATCCTGTTGTGTCCAAACAAGATTTGTCAGGTCGTAACCTGAACTTCTAGCGTATTCCAAATATTTTTCTTTGATTTCCAAAGGAATGTTTTTGTTCCTAGATAGTATCCATAAATAATCGGTGTTCTCTCCAAAAACAAGCGCATAGCGATAATCATCGTCTAATTGAACCACATTGTATCCTGAATAAAAAGGACCAAAAAACGAAACTTTTAATGCCCCGCGATCTGATGCATCAAGAAATTTAGCTTTACCTATGCTCTGCTTGTCTTTGTTTTTGACATAGTCAAATCCACTATTCACGACTCTAATGCTTCCATCTGCATTCTTTGAATACTCTGCAGTCACATTTTTTAGATTCTTCTCCCAAAAAAAATCAAAACGTGCTAATTCATACCATTTTCCTAAATATTTTTCCTCCTCGAAATCTTCCACCACATCCACTGTCGAGCGAACGGGTTTTAATACATTATATGCTAATGTTCCTACCGCAACCGCGGATAGAAATAAGAGGGATTGTTTTTTGTCCATGTTATTGCCTTTTTAGTACTTAACAGCGAAATTCCTTAAAAGTTTCCCTTTTATTCAATGACAAAATTATTCAGAGAATTTAAGATGAAGGAGATTTCAATGATTCGGCGTAGAAATCCGGAACTGAACTTTCTAAAATGCCTTTAATCGTTTCTTCTATCGGATAGTCTATTTTAATGATGTTCGCTGACACATCGGTTTGATTCAGCTCAAGCATGGCATAACTTGCTTTGGCATCTGGCTCTTGGGTACGTCCGACGGAACCGAGATTAATAACGATGCCTTCTTCAAATTGACGTATGTAAGAAAGATGCGTGTGCCCAACTGCTAAAATCGAACTGCTAGATGCCGCTAAACAAGCTTTTAATTTTTGAACGTCATCTTCAAAAACATAATCAGCGATGCCAAATGGCGTAGCATGAGTTAAATGCACCATCTGACTTTCAAAATTCAGCTGAATATGTTTTGGAAGCGAGGCAAGAAACGCTTTGTTGGAATCGCTTACCGTGTTAAGGCTGTGAGAAATCGCTTGATGCCTTGCTTCGTTCTCTTTTGCTGACTTATCTTTTATAGTTGTGATGGGGAGATTATAGGCAATAAGTTCATCATGATTTCCCATCAAACAAGAGATTTTTCGTTCCCTAATCAAACTGACCACTTCATTTGACCAAGGCGCTAAATCAACTAAATCGCCAAGGCAGTAGAGTTGGTCAACGTTCCTTAGGTCAATATCATCCAAAACTGCCATTAAGGCTGGAAGATTTCCATGGATATCACTAATCAGTGCAATTCTCACAATCTATTTTTTTAAAATTACAGTTCTACGGCGCTATAGCCGATTTTTTTTAGTGTATGCACTAAGTCGTCTGAATCTATTGATTCTCCTTCCACAGTTAATATTTTATCTGGATTTTGAGTGTCGACAGACCATTTTGTAATCGTTTCATCTGCATTTAAGACAGGTGTTACTTTTGCGATGCAGGCATCGCAATTTATTGTTGTTTTGAATTGTTTTGTACTCATTGTGTAGTAAATTTAATGTAGTGGTTTATGATAATTTTTTAAGCTTCAGCCGCAGGCTGTTTGAAACAACACTGACAGAGCTTAAAGCCATCGCCGCGCCGGCCCACATCGGGTCTAATAAAAATCCGTTAATAGGATATAGGATTCCCGCTGCAATTGGAATGCCAATCAGATTGTAGATAAATGCCCAGAAAAGATTTTGCTTAATGGCCGTGTTTGTGTAAGCTGATAGACGAATCGCGTTCGGGATTTTCGAAAGGTCAGAAGAAATAATCGTCATCTTCGCCACATCCATTGCAATATCGCTTCCTTTGCCCATGGCAATGCTGACATCAGCTTGAGCCAAGGCATTCGAGTCATTGATTCCATCGCCAACCATCGCGACCACAAATCCTTTCGATTGCAATTCTTTTACATATTCCGCCTTTTCAGCGGGCAATACATTCGCTTTGTAGACATCAATTCCCAATTCCTTAGCGACTGCCTGAGCCGTTTGCTCATTATCGCCTGTTAACATATGGACTTGTATATGGTCTGTATGAAAAGCTTCAATAGCTCTTTTGGATGATTCTTTTATTTTGTCTGCTATCGCAATGCCGGCCAAAAGCTGTTTGGAATTGCTCAGTAAAACGACAGTTTGTGCTTTTTCCAATTGTGAATTTATCCAGTCACCCGCTTGTTCACTTAGCTGGATATTTCTTTTTTTAGTTAGTAGCTGGTTCCCAATGCTATAAGTTTCGCCTTCATAAACGCCTTCAATTCCTTCGCCACTTAAGTTTTCAATGCTTATGGATGATAAGAATGTAGCATCATCTTTTAAATAATTTGCTATCGCATCAGCCAATGGATGTTCGGATGATTTTTCTATGCTGTACAAAATATTGCGAAGCGAATCCTGTTCTTCAACAAACCATTTCATTTCCGTAACAGCAGGTTTTCCTTCCGTGATGGTTCCTGTTTTATCTAAAATAAGTACGTTTATTTTACGGGCCAATTGTAGGCTTTCAGCATCTTTTATCAAAATCCCTTGTTCAGCGCCTTTTCCGACGCCAACCATAATTGCTGTTGGCGTAGCCAATCCCAAAGCACAAGGACAAGCAATAACAAGTACGGTTACAAAAGCAATCAATCCTTGCGTAAATCCATTTTCGCCAGCTAAAGCCCACCAAAGTGCGAAACTTACAATAGCGATGGCTAAGACAACGGGAACAAAAATGCTAGCTATTTTGTCTACTAATTTTTGCACAGGAGCTTTGCTTCCTTGTGCATCTTCGACCATCTTTATGATTTGAGCCAAGACGGTATCGCTTCCTACTTTTTTTGCTCGAAACTGAAAGCTTCCTTTTTGATTGATTGTTCCTGCGAAGACATCGTCATCTACTCGCTTTGAAACAGCAATCGGCTCACCACTAATCATGCTTTCATCCACGTAAGAATTTCCCGAAATCACTTCGCCATCAACAGCAATGCGTGAACCTGGCTTAACCAAAATCACATCGCCTACACTGACCGATGAAATCGGTATTTCCTCTTGGGCGCCATCCTCGCGAACTACGACAACAGATTTCGGTTGCAAACCCATTAGCTTTTTTATAGCGGATGACGTATTCCCTTTGGCTTTTTCTTCCAGTAGTTTTCCGATTAATATGAAAGCAATGACAATTCCTGAAGCTTCAAAATAAACATGTGCATGAATTCCTTTGCTATGCAGGTAGGTAGGGAACAAGGTGACAATCACACTGAACATGTAGGCAGTTCCGGTACTTAAAGCGACCAAGGTATCCATATTGGCAGAACGATGTTTTGCTTGTTTGTATGCGCCAACGAAAAACTGACGGCCGTAATAAAATAGCATTGGCGTAGCCAAAAACCACATGATGTAATTGGCATAAGGCATATCCATAAAAAACATGCCGATAATAAATAAAGGAATGGCGAATAGCAAAGAACCAAACACACGTTTCTTAAGCGCTTGATATTGAT
Organism: Sphingobacterium hungaricum; assembly: GCF_015210005.1. GTDB lineage: Bacteria > Bacteroidota > Bacteroidia > Sphingobacteriales > Sphingobacteriaceae > Sphingobacterium > Sphingobacterium hungaricum. Next base: position 481,237 of record NZ_MU158698.1, on the reverse strand, counting down.
TTTCTTTTATCTGTTGCACTGAATCTTTTGCGTCCTCAGATTCATCAATGATAAGGTCATAGCCTGCATTTTGAACAGCTTTCTTTAATTCTTCTGCCGAAGTAAGGCTTGGAATGTACTCTATTTTTGCCGATGTGTTTGCATAATTCACTTCCGCTTTAACCACGCCAACTTGATTGTTTAACGTCGCTTCGGTATTTCCTGCGCAAGAAGCGCAGGACATACTGGTGACAGCAAAGTTTTTGCTTACCGTCGGGACATCGTATCCTAAATCCCTAATTTCTTTTACGGCAGACTGCACTGCTTCTTCGGGATATTTATCTGCCGAAATCAAAGCACGGCTGTTATTTAATTCAACCGCATGCGATTTAATTCCTTTTATTTTTGACAAACCCTTATCAACGACCATCGCGCAATGTTCGCTATCGACATGGAGCAGGGGAATGGCTATGGACTGAGACTCTTTCATTTTTTTATTCTTTTAACAAAGTTACTGCCTTTGCCTAGGTTAATCTTTACACAATTTTGAGTGATGTTTATATAATTACTGTCGAAGGAGAGCTGTCTTTGATTTTTAGAAGCTTTCGATGCCGTTTTTTGCTTTACCATTTTTATTTTTTACTTTACAAAAGTGTACTCAAAAGAAGAAATAAAAAAGGGCAAGGAGAGGTTTTGGACAAGGTTTGGTCAGTACCTATCGGTTATTCCTTCCGCCGAAGGCGAAAAGATTAATTGGGTCAATTATAAAACGGGCATAAAACATTTGTTTTTCAGAATGGATGCAGACCAATATCAGGGGGTGATTATGATTGAAATGGCGAATCCTGATGCGGGAATTCGCGAACTCCAGTTTGAAACATTTAAAACTTACAAAAAGATTTTTGAAGAGACTGTAGGCGAGGATTGGGTTTGGGAAAAGGAATTTGTGGATGCCTATGGAAAAGCGACGACTCGAATCTATAAGGAATTGAAAGGCGTCAACCTGTATAATGAGCAGGATTGGCCCGAACTCATCAGTTTTTTCAAGCCACGCCTGCTTGCGTTGGATGATTTTTGGACGACTGCAAAATATGGTTTTTCTATCTTCAAATAGCTATAAATAATGTAATTTTGCCAAATGAAATGTATAAAATATGTTCTGGCTTTTGCACTGATTTATAGCATCAGTTTAGAAGCTTCGGCTTGGGGCTTAACCGGTCATCGCACAATTTCTCAAATTGCTGAAAATCACCTGACGAAAAAAGCGAGGAGAAACATTGATAAAATCATCGGTCATCAAAAAATCGCCTATTGGTCAAATTGGGCAGATTTTGTGAAATCAGACCCAAATCCAGCTCGCAAAGAGGAAAGTTCTTGGCATTTTATCAATACGCAAGGGAATCTAAGCTACGAGAATTTTGTGCAAGCGTTGCAAAGCTCACCTGAAAACAATTTGTACAAAGCTTATTTGCGCTTAAAGCAAGAAGCAAAGCAAGGAAACTTATCGTTAGAACAAAAGCAAGAACATTTGTATTACATCGTTCATCTATTGGCAGACGCACATCAGCCCATGCATGTTAGCCGTCAGGAAGATTTGGGCGGAAATCGCATCGATGTGACTTGGTTTGGTCGCAAATCGAATATCCACCGCGTTTGGGATAGTGATTTAATCGAAGGCGAACAATATTCATACAGCGAATATGCTGGAGTGCTGGACATTTACGATAAAAATCATTATGCTCAGTATACGTCAAGTACGTTTGAAGATTGGTTATTTGAATCGCATACTTTGGCGAATGAAATTTATGCAGACGTTGCGTTAGATACCAACTTGTCCTATGGCTATGGTTATAAATTCAAATATAAAATGGAAGCTTGTCTGTTAAAAGCAGGAATCCGATTAGCCAAAGAGCTAAACGAAATCTATGGCTAAATAGAAAGAGATACGAAAATTTAAAAGTCAGCAATTTTAAAATTGCTGACTTTTTTGTTTTTCTGGAGTGATGAATTATTGTTTAAATCTGCGGATGGTTCCGCGCAATTTTAATTCAAATTCAATATTCATCACTTGATAAAGATGTAGAGCCGTCACAGAAAAGGCTGGATGGAAAGCATTTTCTACTGTTTCGAGTGTTGCTAAAATTAGTTGAGCTAATCCTAGCTTATTGGGTGATTGGCATTCTTAATCATAATTCGAAAAGATATTCTAGCAACATGTTTTTAACAATATTTATATATCAAGAAATGATTTTTAATTATTGTTACAAAAAATATGAATATGTTAAAATATTTAAACATTCGAATATTAAATGAATAAGCGAAGGAAATAATATTTCCAATGGAAAAATAATTAATCAGATGTATAATAGATTTTAGACGATATAAAGTGCTTGGTAAACGACAAAAATTTTTGAAATTGCTTCATCGGTAAAAAATTAGGTTTCGTAGGTTGTTGTAACCATTCTATGGAATTTTATGGATATGCTTAAATTTATATATTCTTTTGCTAAAAAGACGGTTAGATTATGAACGCTGTGAATAAAAATGTCACGAACGGAATTTTGATGATTTTATCCTTTTGGTTAATATTCGTCTTTGGTTTGCTTTTTTATCCACCAATCTATTGGACCTTCGTATTGCCCGAGATTTTTTGGATTAAACAATGCATGATGACATTGCTTATGGCCATTATCTTCTTTTTGAATTATTTTTACTTCACGCCCAATGTACTCCTTAAGCGAAAATACCTGCTGTTTTCTTTAATAATCATTGCCCTGACAATAGCGCTATTGGGCGCGAGCTTTTTCTTTGAAAGCACATACAATATCCGGCGCCAGATTAACGTGCTGAATAATGTCCCGACTCGAAAACTACCTCAATTTTTCGATGGCTTGGTCACATTATCTAGCATACTCATGATCGGGGTGAGCACCAGCTTTTCAGTTTTTAAGAAATTGCAAAAGCAAACTCAGGAAAGCTCAGATCTTCAGAAACAGAATTTAAATGCAGAACTTTCCTTTTTAAAGGCACAGATCAATCCCCACTTTTTTTTCAATACATTGAATAGCATTTATTCTTTGTCTTACACTGATATTGAAAAGTCTAGAAGTGCGTTGCAAACATTGTCGCGCATGATGCGCTACATATTGTATGATTCCTCAGAAAACAAAACCAATCTCATGCAAGAAATTGCTTTTATCAATGATCATATTTCTTTGATGAGGCTACGCCTGAATGATAATGTAAAAATTATATTTATCAATAGTACCCTGCAGGTCGATCATAAAATTGCGCCGATGATCTTAATGCCTTTTATTGAAAATGCATTTAAGTATGGTGTGAGCGTCAACGAGAAGGCTGAAATAATTATCAGTCTGCAGGTGGAGAATAATAAGCTCAGTCTAAAAGTCATCAACACACGATTTGATCAATCAAATTCAAAACAGCCTGAGTCCTATGGGATAGGATTGAGCAATACGAAAAGAAGGCTTGAATTGATATATCCAGGGCAATATGAACTGCATATCGATGATAACGGATTTAACAAACATTTTAAGGTAGAACTAACATTGGAACTAGTATGATTTTGAATTGCATTGCGATTGACGACGAACCCTTGTCACTATCGTTGATTAAAAAATTTATTTTAGAAACGCCTTTTCTGAACTTCGTTGGAGAATACACGAATCCCTTAGAGGCTCTTCATCAGATTAAAAATGAAAAAGTTCATCTTATCTTTTTGGATATAGAAATGCCTCAATTAAACGGATTGGATTTCGCCAAAATGATTATGTCTAAAGATAATTCGCATGAATATCGGATTATTTTTACGACAGCGTATAATCAATTTGCTGTAGATGGGTATAAGGTCGATGCGTTGTATTATTTATTAAAGCCACTAAACTACCATGATTTCCTAAGCGCATCCTTAAAAGCGTGGTCATATTTTGACGAAATCAATAAGAAAATGTCCACACTGCAAAAGCCTGCAATTTCTTCAGATTATATATTCCTGCGAGTTGGCTATGCGCATGTTAAGGTTAATTTGAGCGAAATAATCTACATTGAATCCGACAAGGATTACGTGAAGGTCTTTTTGCAAAATGCGGAACCTGTTACTGCTCTAATGAATCTTAAAACCATAGAGCAAATTCTTCCTAAAAGTTTTATTCGCATCAATCGTTCATTTATCGTGTCAATTAATAAAATAAAGTCCATCAGCAAAACGCATATCGTTATCGGCAACACACCTTTAAATATAGGCGAACAATATAAGGAGGAAGTCTACAAGATTTTGAAGTAAAATCTATGTAGTTGTTTCAACCCATTTTGCAAAAGCATCCACAAATTTTTGGAAAAATTCAGAAGTTGATTCCGACGTCAGCTTTCCTGTGTCATCAAATAGCTTATTTACAGAAGCAATGTAGGCTTCTGGTTGCTGTAGCGTCAGGACATTCACAAAAACCAGACTTTGTCTCAAATGGTGATTGGCACCAAAACCACTAATGTTTCCTAAAGAAGAGCTGATTATCGCTCCTGGTTTGCCATCCCATGAGTTTTTTCCGTAAGGCCTAGAGCCCACATCAATTGCATTTTTAAGAACAGCTGGAACAGAACGGTTGTATTCAGGCGTGATAAAAATAAACCCATCCAACTCGTTGAGTTGCTTTCTGAATTCTATGTATGAAGCTGGAGGATTTCCATCATCGTCAAAATCTTGGTTATACATCTCTAGTTTTTCTAAGGAAATGATTTTAAATTCATATCCTTTAGGAGCAATGCCGGTCAGGTGATTCGCAATTTTCTTATTAAAAGATTCTCTTCGTAAACTCCCTACAAATAGTCCGATAGTTTTCATAGTATAAAATTTAATTCTTCTTTTAAAACAAATAAGTGAGCATAAGTTTTGGTTTTTTTTATTTTAATTAAAAATTGATTGAAATATTTTTTTAATATTACATCAAAATGGGAGAACAGATTTGCTTTCTACATGAACACTATCAATTAAGTAAATGAATTCGATAAACCAGATTGCTAAAGAATTAAAAGTATCCAAATCCACTGTTTCAAAGATTATCAATGGAAAAGCCAGAGAAGCTAGAATCAGCGAGGCTCTGGAAAAGCGAGTTCTCGATTATGTCGAAAAAGTAAATTTTAAACCGAATTCATTAGCTAGAAGCCTAGCAACTGGAAAATCTCTTACTATCGGTTTGATTGTTGAAGATATCGGAGATTCATTTTTTGGTCCGATGGCACTTTACATCGAAGACCAACTGAAATCACAGGGCTATCATGTGTTGTATAGCAGTACATTGGGTAATCCGATTGAAGCCAAAGTCATTATGCAGTCGATGATTGATAAAAAGATTGAGGGTTTGATTATTGCTCCAACGCTCGATTTAAGCAATCAAATCAAGGAACTTCAGGAATTAAAATTCCCATTAATCATTTTCGATAGAAATATCGATGATAATCAGGCCAACTTTATTGGGACAACCAATTATGGTTCGAGCAAATTATTGTGCGAACATCTGCTGAAAAATCAATATAAAAACACAGGATTTATCACCATCGATTCGGAACAGTCGCAAATGAAAGATAGGAGAGAGGCCTATGTGGATTTTGCAAGAGAAAATGGAATGCAGGAAAATATTCTTTCGATTCCGTATGAAACGCATAAAACCGACGCAATAAAAAGCATCGAAAAATGGTTGTTGGCCAATCCAACTGTCGATTCCTTATATTTTAGTACCAATTACCTGTGTATCTCAGGTTTGAAAGTGCTCAGAAAAAATAAGCTAAACATTCAAAATTATGGCATCGTTTGTTTTGATGACCATGAAAGCTTTGATATAATTTTTCCGAGCATCACCTGTATGGAACAGCCTCTGGAAGCGATGTCAAAAGAAATTGTTAAATATTTGCTGTTACAAATAAAAGGCAAAGATATCCTTTCTGACCAGATTGAAATTCCTGCTACGTTAATCGTGCGAGAAAGTTCGAAATAAATTTGTTGATTTTCGAATTAATTGATATTTTTATGCAGTTTGCTAAACCGGTTTTCTAAATTTTGACCAACTATAAATTATACTCAATATCGTTTTAGAAATGATTAGCTAAATTTTATTTTGACTTAGATTCAAATGAAGAGAACGTATTTATTATTTCTATTTATTGCATGGTTTGCGGGATGTAAAACGCCTAAGCAAAGCATTGCTATACAATCTGAAACCTGGACCTTAGGCGGTTTCGAAAGGCCAGCAGGCTTAAATCCGATTATTGAGCCCGATTCTACCACAGAATTTTTGGACCCGATGAGCGGAAAAATGGTTAAATGGGAAGAAAATGACACATTTAATCCAGGATCTGTCGTCAAAGACGGAAAAATTTATGTGCTGTACCGCGCTGAAGATAAATTTGGTATTGGCATCGGATTTAGGACTTCACGATTAGGACTAGCTGAAAGTAAAGATGGAATCCATTTTAAAAGAGCGAAGGAGCCGGTTTTATTTCCTGCCGATGATGCTCAAAAACAATATGAATGGCCTGGCGGAATAGAAGACCCGCGGGTTTCTGTGACGGAAGAAGGTACTTATGTTGTCTATTACACGCAGTGGAATCGAGATGTTCCAAGACTTGGCGTAGCGACATCAAAAGATTTAATTAATTGGACCAAACATGGCCCTATTTTTAAGAACGCCAATTACAAAGCCCTGGTCAATCAAGCGCATAAATCAGCTTCAATTGTTACCACTGTAAAAAATGACCGCTTAGTTATTGCCAAAGTGAATGGCAAATATTTCATGTATTGGGGAGAGCGTGGTGTTTGCGGAGCAACTTCCGATGACTTAATCAATTGGGAGCCTGTACTTAATGAGAAAGGTGAATTGGCAAAATTCATTGAGCCTCGAGCTGGATTTTTTGATAGTTCATTGACCGAATGCGGTCCGCCAGCAATTTTAACTGAACATGGTATTTTGCTTTTATACAATGGCCAAAACCATAAACAACGCGGAGATACCCGTTTTGCGTTAGGCACTTACTCTGCCGGACAAGTCCTGTTCGACAAGAATGACCCAACAAAAGTCTTGAAGAGATTAGATACACCTTTTCTGAGGCCAATCGAAGATTTTGAAAAATCAGGTCAATATAAAGATGGAACGGTCTTTATACAAGGACTTGTGTATTTTAAATCCAAATGGTTTTTATATTATGGATGTGCTGATTCTAAAGTTGGGGTAGCCATTTTTAATCCTGATAAACCTACAAAATTTGACCCTTTGCCTTAATGAAAAATGAATAAATATATTTTATGTGTTGATATTGGTGGGACACACATTTCATCCGCTGTTATCGAATATGATACGCTTGCTATTGTCGACGGTACTTATTTTACAAATCCAGTCGATAGCCATGCGGATAAGGATTCCATCTTGAACAATTGGAATCAGCTTCTGAATAAAAGCATCACATTTAGTCAGGTTCCAGTTGAATGGATAGTGGTTTCCATTCCAGGCCCCTTTGATTATGCCAATGGGATTTCCCAAATGGATGGGATGCATAAATACCAAGATTTACTGCATGTGGACCTAAAAACAAATTTTTCTGAAACCCATCAGATTAACTACGACAACATCTATTTTATCAATGATGCGCAAGCCTATTTATTAGGCGAAGTTCATCATTTTGGCTTTGCCAATGATAGGGTTGTCGGCATTACGTTAGGCACAGGCCTGGGTTCGGCGTTGTTTGAAGATGCGGAAGTTAAAGATTTGAATTTTGGCTCCGCCAATTATCGCGAAGGGATTTCGGAAGATTATATCTCTACCAGAGGAATGCTCTCTTATTTACAATCCATTTCGGAAAACGGCGCGGAAAATGTTAAAGAGTTAGTCGATAGCCAGGAACTGGAACAAGAACGTTTGGCGGTTTTTTCTTATCTAACTATTCATCTGATTTCATTTATCGAACAGTATATCCTTCCGATGTCGGTCGATTATTTGGTGATTGGCGGAAGCATTGCCAAAGCGCATTCTCTTTTTCTGCCTCAGCTAGAACAATCAATTTCGGTTCCCATAAAAATTTCATCTTTCGATGAACATAATCTTTTTAAAGGCTTAGCTAAAACTATTCAACTATGAACAACGTTTGGAAATATGCATTAATCGCTTCTTTGGGCGGTTTTTTATTCGGTTTTGAAACTGCTGTCATTTCAGGAGCTGAAAAAACCATTCAGCAACTCTGGCAATTAGACCCTTTCTGGCATGGCCTTACCGTATCCATATCGTTGGTTGGGACAATCTTTGGGGCTATTTTTGCCAGCAAGCCTGCACAAAAATACGGCAGAAAACCTGTTTTGAAATTTGTAGCAGTGCTCTATTTGCTTTCAGCAATTGGATGCGGACTTTCATTCAGCTGGGAAATGTTTTTGGTATTCCGGTTTTTAGGCGGACTGGCTGTCGGCGTAAGTTCAGTTGTTGGGCCAATTTTTATTTCTGAAATCGCACCTGCTAAAAATAGAGGCAAATTAACTGGGCTATTTCAAATCATGATTGTCTCAGGAATATTTATTGCCTATCTCACAAATTATTTATTCCAGAGTATAGGAGACGATGCGTGGCGATACATGCTGGGCATTATGGCGATTCCTTCCGTTATCTTTTTTATTCTGTTATTTTACATTCCCGAAAGTCCACGCTGGCTTTTATTGAATGGTAAGCGGGAAGAAGCGAAAAAAGTCTTTGGCTTGCTCCATGAAGAATTTATTGATTTGCCGGATGAAAATCCTGAACATAACCGAAACGTCAATTTATTTCAAAAGAAATACCTGAAGCCGATTATTTTCGCAGTTCTGTTAGCGATATTTAATCAGCTTACAGGAATAAATGCAATTTTATATTATGCTCCCCGGATTTTTGAGATGGCAGGATTTAGCAATGAAAATGCATTTTTACAGCCGATTTTCATCGGAGGAACTAATTTAATGTTCACTTTAATCGGGATGAGCATCATCGATAAAGTAGGGCGGAAGAAACTTTTGCTGTCTGGCGCAGTTGGCATGTTTATCTTTCTGTTGTTGACCGCATTTGGATTTAAATCGGGTAATTCTGAATACTTGTTGTATTACATCGTTGGATTTATTGCATCCTTTGCCTTATCGCAAGGCGCAGTAATCTGGGTGTTTATCAGTGAGATATTCCCGAACGAAGTGAGGGCTCAAGGCTCTTCTTTGGGGAGTACTACGCATTGGCTGATGGCCGCAATAGTTTCATGGGTGTTTCCGATTGTCGTGGAAACTGTTGTGGGAGGAAGCTTTTACATCTTCTTATTCTATGCGATTATGGTGGTGCTGTCCTTTATTTTTATTTTGGGATTGCCGGAAACAAAAGGAAAATCATTAGAAGAGATTCAAAAGGATTTGTAGAATAAATAATTTCTCTTATCTTTGCGGTTCAATAAATTAATTAACAAATAGTATTTAACAATGTACGCAATAGTAAGTATAGCCGGACAGCAATTCAAAGTTGCAAAAGACCAATTTCTTTTTGTACACCGTTTACAAGGAGAAGAAGGCGCTAGTATTGAATTTGACAACGTATTGTTAGCAGAAAATGGTGGTAAATTCACTGTAGGTGCACCAAGCATCTCAGGAGCTACAGTTTCAGCGACGATATTGTCTCATTTAAAAGGTGATAAAGTTATCGTTTTCAAAAAGAAACGCCGTAAAGGTTACAAAAAGAAAAACGGACACCGTCAACAATTTACAAAGATCCAAATTACTGGAATCAGTTTATAAATCGAATTTTTCATTGACGCAAGTCATAAAAATAAAATAAAGAGATGGCACATAAAAAAGGTGCGGGTAGTTCCAAGAACGGCCGTGAGTCACATAGCAAGAGATTAGGTATCAAAATTTTCGGTGGTCAAAGAGCTATCGCTGGAAATATCATCGTTCGTCAACGTGGTACTAAACATAATCCTGATGCTAACGTAGGTATTGGTAAAGATCATACATTATATGCTTTAATCGACGGAACAGTTGTTTTCCGTAAAAAAGCAAATGATAAATCGTACGTTTCTGTTGTTCCTGCGGAACAAAACTAAGAAGAAACGAATCTTATAAAAAAGCCACTGGAATTTATTTTCCAGTGGCTTTTTTGTTTCTGTAGTATTTTGTCTACAAAATCACTATTTCGCATTTTTTATTATTTTCATTTAATTCAAACAAATATTTTAAAAATTTTTTTTTATAGCTTGAGTTTTTTAAAATCTTGATAATATTCTTCTCGTTAGAATAATTTGCTTTTATCAACAATGAGTTTATAATAAATTAATTATTAAAATATCATTATCTTTGCCGTATTAAGACATTTATTTTTTTGTTTTGTATACAAAAAATGACCAATTCTATTGACAATTCTAATTTTTCAGATTCGAGATTAGTGCAATTAATTTCTCAAGGCGATTATTTGGCTTTTAAGGAAATCTACGAGCGCTATATCAATAAGTTATATGCTTACGCCAATAATTTAAATTTGGATGAGGCGGATATTGATGATGTCTTGCAGGAGGTTTTCGCTTCATTGTGGCTGAGAAGAGAATCGGTCTCGATTGATAATTTAAGTGCTTGGCTTTTTATGTCTGTGCGTAAACAAATGCTTTTCAGAATTCGCAAAAAGAAATACAGAGACCAATACCTCGATAATATCATTGATTTTATTTCGCCTTTCTATGATCCTATTACTGAAGTAATTCAGGAGAAGCAATTGCGGGAGTTTCTTGATAATGAAATTGCTAAACTTCCTGCGCGCATGCAAGAGATTTTTAGGATGAGTCGGGAAGAATTCCTTACCCATAAAGAAATTGCTTTGCAATTGGGGATTTCTGAAAAAACTGTTAGAAAGCAGATCAGCAACGTGCTGAAAATTTTTCGCTCAAAACTTAGTTACAAGGGCGTAGAGCTTATTATCTTGATAGGATACCTCATCGATAAAAAATAATTTAATTTTCTTGTACTCCATAAGGGCTGCTTGCGCAACATCTAATTGTAAAGCACCAATTATGACCAGAGATAAAGTAAATCTTTTATTAAAGAAATATGCCAACGGCACTTGTACGCCAGAAGAAAGCCAATTGCTTGAAATTTGGCTGACAACGATTTCAAAAGAAGAAAAGAAAATCTTATTCGATGAACACCGAATTGCTTTATGGAACTCAATTGAACAGCGCATCGTTAAGGAGGATCGAAAAATTGCTAAAATCCAAACGTTAAAAAAATGGATTCCTGCTGTTGCGGCGTTGTTTTTAATCAGTTTCGGAATTTTATTTTGGAGAGCGCAAAATCAGCACACTAGCTTTTCTGCTATTAAGCAAAGCGATGAAATCGTTCCTGGTTCAAACAAAGCTTTATTGACTTTAAGCGATGGGCGTAAGATTGAACTGAATGATAACGCCTCACAAGTACTGAACGATGAGGGAATTATTATTACTAAAACGGCGAATGGTCAATTAAAGTACGAAATCAAAGCCAACAAATCACTAAAAGGTGGTTTCAATACAATTTCTACTCCACGGGGCGGACAATACGAAATTCTATTGCCCGATGGATCAATGGTTTCTCTAAATGCTTTATCATCGCTTACTTTTCCGGTCGATATTAATGAACAAAAAAGTAGATCTGTGCGATTGACTGGCGAAGGCTTCTTTGATGTAGCGAAGGATAAAAGCCGACCATTTATTGTCAAATCCGATAATCAGGAAATACGTGTGTTAGGAACCAAGTTTAATGTTAACTCTTATCATTCGAATGCCATACAGACGACTTTAATAGAAGGGTCGGTTTTAATCAATAATGATAAAAAGTTAATTCCAGGTCAGCAATCAACCGTCAGCGGAAATTCCATTGCTGTAAAAGAGGTAGACGTTGAAGATTTCATCGATTGGAAAAACAATTCTTTTGTTTTTAGGGATGAATCGCTGGAATCTATTCTTGAACGTGTGTCTAGGTGGTACGATGTCGACATTTTGTATGTGAATAATTCTGCTAAGCAGGTACAGTTTAACGGAGAAATTTCCAGGTATGCGAATGTTGGCGAAGTTCTAAGTTTATTAGAAAAAACGAGTAACATCAAATTTGCTATCATCAATAGAATCATACAAGTACGATAATTCTAGCCGCTTGAAAACGGCAACTATTATAAACAACTAAATTATATAATTTTTAAATCTAAGGTAGTATTATGCAGTTTAAATCATTTAAAATGATCAGATTAATCGGCTTGTTCATGCTGGTTTTTCAGATTTCGTTAGCTGCTGAGGGTCAAGGCATTGTGTCTCTGAGAAAACAGAAAATCAAAGCTTCAGATCTCATCAGGGAAATCAAAAAACAAACGGGGTATAGCGTCTTATACTCTAGTCAGACGTTGGATGATAATAAATACATTCAAGTCGACTTCCAAAATTCAAGTTTAGAAAATGTAATTAAAACTTTGGTGCAAGGCCAAAACGTCAATTACGAGATTAAAGATCGTACTATTTTGATCAGCCCGGGATCCAATAATGTACGAAATGCAGATGTAATTAAGCCAGAGGCCAATGTCAGGCAATCATCTATTCGAGGTGTTGTTAGGGATGAAAATGGACAAGCGCTTCAAGGAGCGTCTGTAAGTGTTCAAGGAGCCAATAATGCAACTTCGACAGATGCATCTGGTGAATTTACTTTACCGAATGTAAAAGTCGGTGATGTACTAGTTGTACGCTATGTAGGTTATCAAGCGAAGAATGTATCTTTAACTTCTTTGGGAAGTCAATTAACTGTTCAATTAGCAATCGATAATAACACCATTGACGATGTAGTCGTGACCGCCTTGGGTATCAGAAGATCTGAAAGGGCATTAAGTTACAATGTACAACAAGTGGACGGCGAGGAAATGACAAAAGTTCAAGATGCTAACTTTATCAATGCATTGTCTGGACGAGTAGCTGGTGTAAATATCAACGCGAGTTCTGGTGGTGTAGGAGGAGCAAGCAAGGTTGTTTTAAGAGGAACTAAATCGATTTCGAAAAGCAGTAATGTACTTTATGTTATTGATGGGATTCCGATGTTCAACAGAAAAGGGGCCGAGGGACAAGAATTTGCTTCGACTGGGTCTTCGGAAGGTATTGCTGATTTCAATCCAGAAGATATTGAGTCTATGTCAGTTTTGACGGGTGCTGCTGCAGCCGCATTATATGGTTCGGAGGCATCTAATGGTGCAATCGTCATCACAACGAAAAAAGGTGTGATTGGCAAAACAACATTGACACTTTCACAGAATACTCAATTTCTTTCCGCTTTCCAGCTTCCTAAATTTCAAAATAGATACGGGACCGGAAGTTCATTAGCTTCTGGCGTGAATGATAAAAGCTGGGGTTTATTATTGAATGAAGCCAACACCATGGGCTACAATCCAGCTGACGATTACTTTAAAACAGGCGTAATCTCAACGGAAGCTTTGACATTTTCTACAGGAAATGAACGAAATCAGACTTATGCATCTGCTGGTGCGGTAAATTCTACCGGAATCGTTCCAAATAACAAATATGATCGCTATAATTTTACGTTAAGAAATACGTCCAAATTTTTAGATGATAAACTTTCCTTAGATGTGGGTTTCAGTTACATCCTTCAAAATGATCAGAACATGATCAATCAAGGGGTGTATGGAAACCCAATCGTAACCGCATATCTGTTTCCAAGAGGCGATGATTGGAATGATATTAAAATGTATGAGCGCTACGATGTGACGCGAAAAATAGATACACAATATTGGCCTCAGGGAATTAATGAATTCGTAGGACAAAATCCATATTGGATTAACTATAGAAATCTTCGCAACAACAAAAAGGATCGTTATATGTTCAATGCGAATTTAAACTATCAATTGAATGATTGGTTGAGTTTTACTGCAAGAGGTCGTATGGATAATTCGAATAATGTTTTTACAGAGAAACTTTATGCGACTACCAATACAACGATCACGGATGGATCTATTAATGGATTTTATGGAATCACGAATGATAATATGAAGCAATATTATGGAGATTTTATTGCAAATGTTAACAAGCAGTTTAACGATTTCTCATTGCAAGCGAATGTAGGTGCGATCATTAATAGAACAGATGGTACATTCTTGCCGATTCGAGGCCCCATTTTACCAAATGCAATTCCAAATAAGTTTGGTATTAATCAAATCGATTTCAGCAAAAAATCGCCCAGCTATGAAGATAAAATCAGAGAGCAACAGTCGATATTTGCAACAGCTGAATTGGGTTACAAAAACACTTATTATTTAACGCTGACTGGACGAAATGATTGGGATTCGGCATTATACGGGCCGTATTCTGAACAAGGATCTTTCTTCTATCCATCAGTAGGTCTTTCCGTTGTGCTATCCGAAGCACTTAATCTGCCAACAAGTATTGAGTACTTAAAAGTGAGATCATCATTTGCATCAGTAGCAACGCCTTATGATCCCTATTTGGCTACATTGACTTATCCGTGGGATTATACACTGCAGCAATACATGGATCAGACATTATATCCTATCGGACAGCTATTTCCTGAACGTACAGATTCTTGGGAAGTTGGTTTGAACACTCGTTTCTTGCAAGGTTTTAATTTAGATCTAAGCTTCTATCATGCAATGACAATGAACCAAACATTCGATCCTCAGATTTCTGCTTCAGCAGGATATTCTGGTTTCCGTGTTCAAACTGGTAAAGTGTTAAATAAAGGAGTAGAATTAGCTTTAGGTTATACTAAAACCTGGAATGATTTTAATTGGTCGTCTAATTATACATTCAGTGCAAATAAAAATGAAATCAAAGAGTTGGTCAGTGATTGGACGATCCCTGAAACAGGAGAAGTTATTGATATTAACCGTTTAGATGTTGGTGGGTTAGGAAGAGCTAAATTCATACTAAAACCAGGAGGCTCTTTAGGTGATATTTATTCATTGTCTGATTTACAAAGAGATAGCAATGGTGATGTATACATTGATCAAAATGGTGGAATATCTGTAAATAATAATGTAGGTGATATCTTTTTAGGAAGTGTATTTCCTAAATCAAACATGGCTTGGAGAAATGATTTCGGATACAAAAATTTCAATTTAGGATTTATGTTCGCGGCTCGATTTGGCGGAGTAGTTTATTCAGCGACTCAGGCTGCAATGGATGCTTACGGTGTATCGGAAGCTTCAGCGATTGCGAGAGATAATGGAGGTGTTACTGTAAATGGAAGCAATGTAATTAACCCAGAAATCTACTATGCTACAGTTGGTGGAACAAGTGGTATTCCTCAATTTTACACGTATAGCGCAACGAATGTAAGGCTACAGGAAGCAAGCATCGGATATACATTTCCAAAATCAATGTTAGGAAATGTTGGTGATCTTAGCATTTCTTTGATAGGAAGAAACTTATGGATGATCTATAACAAAGCTCCATTTGATCCTGAGGCTACAGCGACAACAGGTAACTATTATCAAGGAATTAATAATTTCATGACTCCTAATACAAGAAATCTAGGATTTAATGTAAGACTTAAGTTTTAAAAGAAATTAGTATGAAAATGAATAAGAAAATCATCTTTTTGGGATTGTGTGCATCAGTTTTTGCATCTAGCTGTACCAAGAATTTTGAAAAATATAACACGAATCCAGAAGGCGCAAGGCAAGAAGAAGTTGAACGCGATGCCTATATTTTATCATCTGCATTGACGGGTTTACAATCGTGGGTCGTTCCGTTGGATGTGAATACCAACCAGTTTACGGAATGTTTGTTAGGTGGCTCATACGGCGGTTATCTATCAGATTCTAACAATGGATTTAATGGTAAGAACTTCGCGACTTATAATCCTGAAAATGGATGGGCGAGAGTTGCTTTTAATGATATTATTCCGAATATATTTATTCGAAATAATAAGGTAAAAGTGGTGACAGACGATGTCGTGCCACATGCCGTCGCTGATATCATAAAAGTTCTTGCGATATCAAGGGTGACCAATATTTATGGGCCGATCCCTTATTCAAAAGTGGGAGTAGACGGCGCTCTAAATGCACCTTATGATTCTCAGGAAGCTGTTTATAACTTGATGTTCGATCAGCTTGATGAAGCTATTGAAACGTTGACGGCAAGAAGAAACGAGAATTTCTCGTCAAAGGCAGATTTAGTTTATGGGGGTAATGTGATTCAATGGATCAAATTAGCCAATTCAATAAAACTGCGTTTAGCGATTTACGTTTCAAAAGCGAATCCATCATTAGCAAGAACGAAAGCAGAAGAAGCAGTAAGCCATGAAATTGGTGTAATCACGGCAAATGTGGACAATGCTCTTGTTCAGCCAACGTTGAAAAATCCTTTTAGGGTTGTGATGTTTGAGTACAATGGAGGAGATTCGCGGGTATCAGCAGATATAACTTCCTACATGAATGGGTTTAAAGATCCTAGAGCTGCCAAATACTTTAATCCCACAACCTTCACAACAGGAACAAATGCGATAAATGGATTGCGTTCTGGAATTAACATTCCAAGCGGAGATGATGTGAAAAATTATTCAAACTACAACATCGCTGAAAACGGCAAAGTATTGTGGATTAATGCTGCAGAAGTTGCTTTTATCCGTGCAGAGGGTGCTTTAAAGGGATGGGAGATGGGAATTCCTCAAGTTTCTGCAGGCACCGCTGCTGAAGGATTCTATAATACGGGTATCACACTGTCATTCGAACAATGGGGGGCAGGAAACGCATCAGCCTACATAGCGGATAACGTAAGTCTTCCTGCACGTTACATAGATCCAAAAGCACAGTTTTCGTACACCGGAGCTACAAGCACAACGACCATTAAATGGAATGCTTCAGCTTCAGCGACGGAAGTAAATTTAGAACGCATCATCACTCAAAAGTGGATCGCAACATTCCCTCTAGGTGTTGAAGCTTGGACGGAATTCCGGAGAACAGGGTATCCGAAGCTAATGCCTGTAATGGTGAATAATAGCGGTGGACGTGTGAGCACGGAAAGAATGGCCAGACGATTGGCATATCCTCAAGAGGAATATAGCGAAAACAATGCAAATGTTAATCAAGCAGTGTCAACTCTTTTGCAAGGTGCAGATAATATGGGTACTGACATCTGGATCGCTAAATAAATTATAACATGAAGACAATGAAAAAATACACAAATTTCACATCCATTTTTTTAGCAAGTCTATTTGTATTGACAACAACAGCTTCTTGCGAAAAGTGGACTGAAAATGAAGCGCTCAAAATTGAGCAACCTTCAATCGAAGAACAGAATCCGGAATTGTATGCCAAGTATTTGGAAGATTTGCGTGCTTATAAGAATTCTGATCATAAAATTGTTATTGGTTTTTTTGATAATACATCAAAAACTCCTTCAAATCAAAGTCAGAGCATTGCAAATGTCCCTGATAGTTTGGATATCTTAGTGCTCAACTCTGTAGATTTAAATGATCGGGAACTTGAAGAAGCCAAATCGATAAGAGATAACAAAGGAACTAAAACAGTTTTTGAAATTGATTTTGACAAAATCAAAAACGATTACGACTTAAGAGCAGCTTCAGGAGCAGTGCCGGATTTTAAAGCCTATATCGCCGACACAATTTCTTATGCGTTGAGTCTGTCAACTAAGTATGCTTACGACGGCGTGCTGGTTTCGTATTTAGGAAAGAATACAACATTTTTGACTGAGGAAGAAAAACAGTCGGCTATTGATAACGAAACAATTGTAATGAATTTGGTTAAGCAATGGGGTGCAGCAAATACATCTAAGGTACTGATGCTAAAAGGCTATCCGCAATACATCATTGACAAGACTGTTCTGAAGGACTTCAGCTACATAATTCTTAATACGTCTGGAGCGTTGAGCAAAAGTGTTCTGACATTTGAGCTGTTATCGGCTTTGGTGGCGGACGTTCCTTCCGATCGCTTTATTGCGGTAGCAAATTCTACATCCATTAGAGCAGACGAGCCAACTATCGGATATTTCTCGGATGGCACAAGGTCAACCCAAAGTACAGCTGAGTGGGTTCTTGCTGCAAATAATGGTGCAACAATAAAAGGATTGGCGATAACTAATATTCAATACGATTATTTTAATATTCTTAAAGTTTATAAGGCAACTCGCGAAACTATTGATCTTTTAAATCCTTCAATTAAGTAAATTATGAAAAATATATTTTCAAAATATTTGAGCTTTGCGGTATGTGTTTTACTACTCGCTAGCTGTAAAAACGAGGAAGTCTTTGACAATAACGTGTTTATTTCGACTCCTAAAGTCGAGACAATTTTAATTAAACCTTCGGTGCTTTCCGATTCGCGGATTTTGCAAATCAGCATCGCAAGGGCAGAATCTAACGATATCGCTGTTGATTTTGCGGTCGATCAATCATTAGTGAGCAAGTTTAACCTTGCTTATGGCGAAACAGCAATCTTATTGCCCTCAAATCATTACAAAATGTCAAGTATGAATTCTGTCATTCCGACAGGAAGCGTGTTATCCAACCCTATTGATGTAAATTTTTTAGCAATCAATACTCTAGACAGAGACATTACTTATGTTTTGCCAGTGCGCGTTTCAAATTCAAATTTAAATGTCTTACAAAGTGGAAGCATTACTTATTATCTGATTAAAGCTGGAGCTCTAATCAATGTGGTTGCTGATATTGAAAACAATTATTTAAATGCTGCAACATTAGCTAATGCTTCTGCATTGAATAATCTTTCTGAAGTAACATTAGAGGCTTTAGTGTACCCAAGAAATTTCGATAGGATGATTAGTACTGTAATGGGTATAGAGGGTAAGTTCCTAATTCGCTTGGGTGATGCAGGTTACGATGCAGATAAGATCCAAATTGCTACATCGACAGGTAACCTCTCGACTACAGCTGTTTTGACCCCGAATAAATGGACCCATATCGCTGTTACTTACAACAGAGTCGAGGGTACAATTAAAGTCTATTTGGATGGCAAGCTTAATACATCAGGCAGAAATACAACATTAGGATTAGTAAACTTAGGAATGAGTGGATCTAGTGGTTTTTACATAGGTCGCTCGTGGGAGGATGTTCGCTTCTTTGCCGGTGATGTTTCTGAATGCAGGATATGGAATGTGGAACGAAGCGAGGAGCAAATTGCTTCAAACTTCTATGACATTGATCCAACGACAGAAGGCCTTGTAGCTTATTGGAAATGTAATGAAGGTGGTGGTAGTATTGTCAACGATCATACTACGAATGGCAATCATCTAACAGCGAAATCATTGTTGAAATGGAATGCTGTTAGTTTGCCTGAAAGCAATTAATAGTTTAATCTTTTTATTGAAATAATTATGAAATTAAAATCAATTCAACATAAGTTAGCATTCTATGGACTGCAGCTGCTGCTGGTTCTTACTCTATTTAGCGCTTGCAAAGAGGATGTGATTAGATTGAATCCGCTAAACGAATCGGATTATCAAGTTGACGGCGCACCCTCAGTTTCCTTATTAGGAGAAGATGGGAAGACCCAAACATCCATTTTAGAATTCAGAACATTAGGCTCTTACGATGTGTCAGTGCAGCTAAATAAACCTGCGAATCAAAATATTGCGGGTTCCATTACGTATGATGAAAATGTTTTGAAAGAGTATAATGAGAAACATGGAACTAGTTATCAAGCTTACCCTAAAGATTTGGTTACTTTTTCAGGAGAAGGTAAAGTGGAGATTAAGCAAAATGAAAAGATGTCTTCAGCAGTTGCTATTGAAGTTAAGCCAAATCCAGCCTCTAGCGGAAGCGAAACATATGTCATTCCATTAAACTCAACAGTTCCGTCCGAAAATTCTACTTTCGATACATTTATGCTATTTGTCAAAGATATGACCAAAATACCTTCGACAGATAAGCCAAATGGCCTCAAGGTTATTAGTTGTATGGAAGTAAACGATACAAATCCATTAAATAATTTGGCGTTTACATTAAAGAATAGCGGGAAATTATTGGTAGATGAAGTTATTCTTTTTTCTTCAAATATTAATTATAATGAAACAACAGGTAAGGTGGTGTTGACCCACAACCCGAACGTTACTCATTTGCTTCAAAATAAAGATAAATACCTCAAGCCCTTAAAAGATAGAGGTATGAAAGTTATTTTGAGCGTTTTAGGGAATCATGATAGGTCGGGTGTTGCTAATCTATCTGAGCAAGCGGCAAAGGAATTTGCTCAGGAGTTGAAAGCGACTTGTTTGGCATACGATTTAGATGGCGTGTTTTTCGATGATGAATATTCGGCGTATCAATATCCTGTTCCGCCAGGATTTGTATCGCCTTCAAATCAAGCTGCCGCAAGGTTAGTCTACGAGACAAAACAGGCAATGCCAGATAAGAAGACAATGGTCTATGTCTATGGTCGGACAAATTATTTCGGAGGTTCTAGTGCACTTCCTGGAATTCCTGCAGGTCAATACGTAGACTATGCATTGCATGATTATTTACAGAGTTACTCGTTAACGAATAACTACCCAGAACTTGAAAGATCGGGTTGGTTTTTATCTTCGGGTGAATACGCGCGAAATTACTACCCATCCCCAACAGCTTTACGTAACATTAAAACCGGAGGTTATGGTGGAACTATGATATTTTCACTGGATCCGAATAGGTCCAATTATTCGTTTTTCCAATTATCTGCCTTGCGAAATATCGCTGTTTACATGTACGACGATGAGCTTGTAGTGGATAACTCAAAAATATACAAGAAAGACTGGTAAAGATTTAAAGTTGATTTAGTTTAGTTAAAAGTGGGTACCTCCCCGGTACCTGCTTTTTTTGTTTGAACCGTATCTGACTGATAACCTAGTTAGGGTACAATGTCAATC
This sequence comes from Sphingobacterium hungaricum, assembly GCF_015210005.1. Lineage (GTDB taxonomy): Bacteria > Bacteroidota > Bacteroidia > Sphingobacteriales > Sphingobacteriaceae > Sphingobacterium > Sphingobacterium hungaricum. The sequence goes on along the minus strand of NZ_MU158698.1, from coordinate 460,345 downwards.
TGATGTAGTATTCGGCTGTTCCAAAGGAGCTTCCTAAACTCAGGATAATAGTGAGTTGCTATTTCGCAAGAGAATTACGTGAAGCGATTGTAAAAACTCGTTGGTTTTATGTTCAATATGATCCTTTTCAAAGTGTTCCTTTCGGAGCCTTCCAAAACTTCTTGCATTACATGGGGATTGCATGCAGCACCTCCCGTCGGATATAGTCATCCCTTAAGAAGTCGATATGGAGATATAATGAGCTATCTTTTAATTCATATTTGAACGATGATGAACCTTCTGGAAGATTTAGGTATAACGAGTCATTATCGGTCGTAAACGTACCATCACCTTCAACAGATTTAAATTTTCCATCATTAAAGAATTCGATGAAAACAGTATCACTTTTCACAGAGTCAATCCGGTCTTTGAATCCTCCATGAGAAGAACCGTCTAGGTTAAGGTAAATCGTGTTGTCAGCGATAATTTTCCAGCGCTTATGAAGTTTGGAGTATTGTGTATTTGTTGCTATTAAAGTTAAAAAACCAAAGGATATCAATTTTACGAAAAGTGCCATATTCTATTTTTGAAAGTGTTTATCAAAAATAATACCTGTTATGTAGTGGCAAATAAAAACTTTGGCAACATTGGATGATATCCGACACTTTAATGTATTAATGGAAATTGCATCGATGAATAACTTTGGCTAGGCGATTGAATTGGTTATCATGATATTTGCTGTTTCTTTAGTCTTTCGGTATCAAAAGGAAAAAGTAAAAAGTTGAAATGTGTTTTAACTTTCTATTAAATAAATTAAATTTGTAGGACAATGTTTTTGTTCAAATGTAAATCTTTCAATTATGAATAAGTGCTATAGCATTAAATTTATCGGTATATTGTTTTTGTTTTTGTTTTCTTTTTTTATTTTTTCTTGTTCGAAAAATGATCCACCAGAACCCAAAGTGGAGGAAAAAGACGATGAATTCCTATATGCTTTTGAGCGTTATGAGATTGTTGGCAAAAAAATGTACGCTGGGTCTGAAGATGGTGCTGTGGATCGAACCGAACAATTCGATCCAGAGAAATATTTTAGAACTGCATATTTCGACAAAAGTAAACTAGAGTATTTCAAACAAGACTCTATACGTGCTGTGAAAGACACGCTTATAGAATATCCATTGAATTATGAAGCGAACACTTTTAAATTTAAAACTGGTGATAAAGACTCGCTATTTCGTTGGAACATCTACGCTAAATTTTGTCAGTATTATGGAAAGTTTCCTGAGAACAAACAGGAAATTAGTTATGAACGTTATTTTGTTAGACTAATAAAGGATCGTAAAGAAGGAATGTCTTTTTATTTAGATGAACGAGGCGAAGGTTTTGTAGACGATAAAAGTTTTTTCTATGGCAATATCTATCACTTCCCAACATCAAAGCGTATGACTGAAGCGACAGATACATTGGCTTATTGCAACGTACGGTATATTTATAAGCTAGTCAAGAAATAGATATACTAGCCTTGTGTTTTTTTTCTAACAATTCTTTTTTGAGTTTTTCAATAGTCATTAGGGTAGAAATAGGGAAGTTGGATATCTTTAAATAAAAAAATCCCCAGTCTTTACACTGGGGAAATTAACCTATATTAAAGCAACGGGGAGTTGCCTCCAAACTTATACGAAGTTAAAATAGTTAACCATTGATAAAAAAAATAAACTTCGAATATTCTAATTTCTTGCTCGAATACCTTGCGCAATCGATTGTTTAAAATTTGATTTCTTTTCCAACTGTAACGACACGACAATAAATGTATTTTAATTACTAATAATTTAAGTGATTCTGCATCATGTTAAAAGAAGTACAAATCACAGTTCGAGGTGAAACGACGACTATCAAGTATGTTGTTGTAGGCGTTGAAAAGATAGATTATGCTATTGTGAAATGGGAGGCAGGATACCTTTGTTTAAGGTGTATACTTCTTAAGTTTTTTAAATCAGTGTGGAGAATACCGGAATCGAACCGGTCACCTCTTGCATGCCATGCAAGCGCTCTACCAAATGAGCTAATTCCCCTTTATTGAAACTGTTACTTTAGTGGCTCACAAAAGTAATTATTCTGTAAATAACCAAAGAATTAATTTCAATTTATTCTGCTGTTTTGACGCTCAATTTATACCTTCCTTTGTCAGATGATGAAGCATCTTTCATTAGCTGGTTAAACGTTGCATACGATTCTGGAGGATAAGTTCCCTGGAACAGTTCAAAACGTCTGTAATAATGCAATTGATTGTCCTTAACCAAAGTGTTCATTTCATAATAACCCATCGGAGCTTTAATGATTTTCTGCTCAGGCTTTACGATGGGCAATACATCCTCTGGAAGATCGAAAATCAGTGTGTCAATATCTACAAAACCACGGTTAATGTAGACAGGGTTTATTCGTTCTTTTAAGTCTGGTATCGTTCCGCCGACGGAAAATAAATTTGGCAGAATAATTTTAGAATTCTGGCTTTTCACTACATAACTTTTGATAAACACATCCATGTTCTCTTCGATGGTCGGAATCATGTTTTCGTTCAGCGAATATTTTACCTTTTCGAAAACGATGTTATCGACATCATATTGGTCTTTCAGCCTTTTATTCAACTCCGTTGGACTCAAAAATTGGTTGTAGAAGTGGTTGTCAAATTGAGAACCCATAAACAGCGTATTCACCGTTCCTTTTAATGAGCCATCTTCCAATATTTTAAAGTGAGAAGTTCGCTTTTGCAAATTATCTTCATGCGGATATTTTGGTGTGCGCAAAATTTTCCCTCCTTCTTCGGTACAGGCAAGTACCAATCGATCATCTGTAAAATCACCTAAGAATCCGTATGGTATCTTGTTATTAGTACATTCTAGCCAAGTCGTGTCTTGTTCGAAAGGCAAACATAAAATAATGTGGTTTCCGTCCATTGCATTCGCAAAATTAACGTCCAGATCAATTTTACGGCTTCCCGCCTCGACGATGCAATAATAGGAAGGAATTCCAGCTACATCAAGCAAACTCTGCATGTAATTGACCAAAGCTTTGCAATCCCCATAGCTCAATTGGTCCACGTATTGAGCCGAAAAAGGTTCTAAACCGCCGATTCCAATTTGCACACTGATATAACGCGTTTTATTCTGCATGTATCGATACAAAATCTGTGCTTTTTCTTGGTCGGTTTTCGCATCTTTAATCAAATTCTTAACCTCTTCAACCGCTTTGGCAGGCAATTGCCGTTTATCTTTCAATAGATCATCATACACCCACTTTCCAAAATCATTCCAGTCATTGACAGTAGATTGTTTTGAATAATAAAAGAATGTTTTTGGGATAACTTTGACCAATATGCTCGTTAAATCAGAGTTCGGACTAAATGGTTCAGTCTTGCGCGCTGGCAAATTCTCAGCTTCAAATGTGTATGATTTTAGTTTGTCGCTATTTTCAATTTTCGGCTCTTTACTTAAGTTTTTTGATTCCACGCGCAATTCCATAGCAGGAGGGCTCGTGAAAATAAATTTACTCTTCTCAACCGCCACGTCATCGTAATAATTAGGTCGCCAGTAGGGAATGGATAAACTTTGTTTATGGACGATTTCATAGGTGTATACAATCGTATAAGGGTATTCAATGATGTTTGGGGAATACGTTTTGACGCGATAATCTGCAAACATAGTTCCATCATCTGTAATGCTTCTGTCGGAAAAGTTTTTCAGCGCAAGCTTCTGCAAAACGGTGCCGTGCTCATTTAGGATTTCGCCTTTTAAGGATTTGATCGACGCGCTTTTATTGTAATACAGATCAATATCCGCATACGAATCTCCGCGTTTGTTCAAAATCGTAATCGCTTCGCTCACTGTTTCTACAACTTCCTTTTCCGACTTGATATCCAATTGGGTCACTTGATTCCTAACAACAGCGTTGGCTCTAGGCAACAAGTTTTTAGGGATGTTTTCGCTAGCTAGCTCTTGCTGAGCAAAAGCCGTTGACAAGCAAAAGAAAATAAGTGTGCTGTATAATAATCTATTCATTGTTTTTAGTAAATGAAAATTCCAATTTCTGTTGTTGAATTATTCTAGAGAAAAACTCTTTTAAATGAAAGTATTCGTCGACGTTATAAATGTTTTTATTCAGGTAGATATTCTGCTTGACGGAGAGTACATTCGCCGTAAACGAAGATTGATAGACATACCTTGCCGCTTTTTCGGGAAGCGCCATGGAAACGTCTTTTGGTTTATCCTTTAAAGAATATTCTTTAGGCATTTTGATAATCACAATGTGGCTTTCTTCTTTTTGTGAACCTAAATCTACCGGGTAATTTCGCTCATCTAAATTGAATGGGTTTTTTGTCGTACGATTGACAAACAAAGGATTTAGATTTATTTCTTTTGAATTACCAATCGAATCAGTGAATAAGTTGTAAGTGATTTCCAATTTAACGGATAATAATTTATCTAAGTCATCCACATTAATCAATTCCATTTTATTGATGGTCATGTTGGTCATGCGCTCCTGCAAAAATTCCAGATACTCCTCGTCCGAAGCGTATTTTTTAATCTCGTTCCGTTTATTCAACGCATCTAGGCCAGCATATTCGAAGTTTAGTTGACCAGTAAGGTTTCCGTCGAGATTCAGTTGTCCATTAAATGCATTGATTGTTTTAGATACCGTAGTATTTACCATCGGAAGCCAATCCGAAGATTTTTTTGAATACACGACGCGCCCATTATGATTTATGGCTCTTAAAGGCAATTCCCCGAAAGGCAAATATTTCTCCGAAGCATCCAACAAATACTGTTCTCCATCAATAATGGCCAATGCGATGACATAATTGAAATCTGAAATCACAGGATGCAACGAATTTGGCAAACCATTTTGCCGAGTAGACAATAGAACCGGATATGTTTCAATGCCGGCGGCAAGCAAACCCGTAGCTAGAGTCAGGTTGATGTCGCCAATACTTCCCGATCTGCTTTTTAAACTTTCTTCAACTCCGGCACGGGAATAAAAACCATACATGTTGTTCCATTTCAGTTGGTTTTTTACATAGTTGTAGACCGCTTTAGCTTTAGCTAATTGAGTGTCTTCAGGTTTTATTAGTGTAGGAAGAATGTCTTTAAACTCGTCGGTTTTTTTGAGCTGTCCTCCAAACTCTTTATCCGTTAATAATTCACGGTCAACATCTTTCCATTCTTTGGTATATTTATAATTTCCTCCGCGGCCATCTTGAAAAGAAACCAATTCAAACTGTATGGCTGAAAGGTAATTCTTTGGGGCAAGCATATAATCTTCTTCGACAAATGCGGGAATGTCTTTGAGAACATAGGTCAATTGCGAACAGTCGGTACGCATGCCATTGAATAAAAAGCATTCCTTTAACAATTTTGATTTTTGGTCAGTCAATTTATAAGGGCCGACTAAAGTGACATTATACGTATAGTTTCCTGGAATTTCAGCAATGTATTGACTGTGCAATTTTGGAATATCATCCTGAAATTGCCATTGCCTATAATTAAATAAATCGGGAGAGATCAGTCTATAATGCAACTCGATTACTGAACCTTCTTTAATATCAGGAAAAGTGAATTTGCTCAGCTGCACACGTTCTGAATATTTCTCGTTGAAAATTTGCTTTTTAGTCAATTCCTTTGTGACAAGTTTTCCATTCTCTAGATTGTAGGTCAATCCGTTTAAATCTTGAATGTATTCAAAACTATCGCCGATTTTATACAAAGGAAGCGTGAAATTGGCTTTGCCAAATCCTTCTTGATTAATTATTTTGATACGTACATGGTAATCATGTATCAATCGAACACCTCGATCCGCTTCAATAACTTCGATTCTAGATTTTCCGTATTCTTCCATCACAATCGCATTTGCTTGACTATCCAGACTTTGGTAGTTTACATGGTACGTTCCAGCGTTCAATGGTTTAAAAGGAGATTCTTGAGCTAAAGACAGCACAGGAATTAACAAAATAAAAAAGACAATATACTTCGCCATAACTAATAATTGGAAAATCGAAAATACACTAATTTTTCAGTAAAATCCGATTCAATTTCGTTTAAATGCTATATTATTAATTTGCTAATTTTTGGTGAAAACAAACTCCAATTTCTGATGCTGTATTAATCTTGAATAGAATTCTTTTAAGTCTAAATATTCGTCCTCTAGGTACAAGCTTTTATTCAGCAAGACGGATTGATGTACAGAAAGAATTTGGTCTTTGAATTCGGCTTTAAATACATAACGTGCGGCACGCTCCGGAAGCGCCAAGGAAGAATTCGCTGGTTTTTCTTTTAAGGTGTATCCATCGGGAATTCTGATTTTTATCATTTGGCTGTTTTCCTTTAGCGAACCCAAATCGACGGGATAAGTCCGCTCATCTAGATTAAATGGGTTTTTTGTTGTTTTATTCAAGAAAATTGGATTAAAGCTTAAAGTTTGTGAATCTTCGTCTTGATTATCTAACAAGGTATATGTAAGACCCAATTGAATGTTAAGCACATTGTCGATTTCGCTGAAATTAAAAATGCGAATGCTGTCAATTTTCGCACTCGTCATCGAGTTTTCCAGTTCTTCTTTAAACAAATCATCATTGCCCGCCGAACTGATTTCTTTTCGTTTATTTAGCGCATCTATTCCTGCATAATTGAAGGTCAATATCCCTTTTAATTCGCCATTAGTGAGTAATTCACCATCGAATTGATATGTTGACGAAGAAATCCTGGGATTTACCATCGGCAACCATTCAGAAGATTTTTTCGAATAAATAACGCGGCCATTATGATTGATGGTTCTTAATGGCAGTTCGCCAAAAGGATTATACTGCTCGGTTGCATCCAAGAAATACTTTGTGCTGTCGATAATTGCCAAAGCAATCACGTAATTAAAATCCGATATAACCGGATGAAACATGTTCGGAAGACCATTTTCTCGGGTAGATAGCACGACGGGATATGCTTCAATATCGGCTGCATTCAAGGCGGTAACCAAGGCTAGATTGATGTCTGCAGCATTTCCTGTCCTAATCTTAAGGCTTTCCTCAATGCCTTTTTGAGAAAAGCATCCGTAGTAATTGTTCCATTTGATCTGATTTTGTATATAACTGTAAATCGCTTTTGACTTATCGTAATTATTGCTTTTGTTTTCAATTATAGGAGGCAATATCTTTTTGAATGAATTTGTTTTTTTTAATTGTCCTCCAAATGAAGCATCAGCCATCATCAATTCATCGACATCTTTCCAAGTTTTAGTGAAATTTTTGATAACCATTCCATTCTCATCTTGAAAATGCTTTAACTCAAAAGTGACTGCCGCCAAGTAATTAATCGGAGACAGCATGTAATCTTCCTGTACGAACGCCGGAATGTCTTTCATGATGTAGGTTGTCGAAAAACAATCTCTCATTTCGTTGTTATAATTGAAGCAGCCTGTTTTCAAAACTGTTTCCTTTTTGAACATCGGAACTCTTCCTTTGACTGTTATGTTGTACACGAAGTTTTTTGGAATTTCGCTGACAAATGCGCTGTATAGCTTTGGGATATCATCTTGGAACATCCAGCTTCTGAACTGAAACAGGCTTTCTGAAGTGATTTGATATTTAAGTTCAATAATTGAACCTTCTTGAATATTCGGAAGCGTTAATTTGCAGAATTGCAGATTGTCCGAATATTTTTCCGTGAAGATATTATCCTTCTCCAGTTCCGTCGTTACCACTTTTCCGTCGACTAAATTGTAAGTTTTTCCCTTGATGGATGAGATAATTTCAAATTTATCACCAACTCTGTACAACGGAATTTTGAAATTAGCCTTATCAAAACCTTCTTGATTAATTATTTTGATCCGTACAGAATAATAATGGATGAGTTTTAACTCGGAAGCTCCGGCTGCGTCAAATTCTGTATTTCCGTACTCCTCGATAACAAACGCATTTGCGGAACTGTCTAGTTCAGTGCAAGTTGTTTCGAATTGTGCCGGCTTAAAAGGCTTCATGCTCAGCTGTTGAGCCTGGCAATAGAATACGGCAAATAGCCATACGAGGGTGGAAAAGAGTTTCATAATCAGTTAAAAACCAAAAATAATAAATATTTTCTATTAATTAAATAGGATTAAATTATGAAATGATTATTTCTGATAACTGATTGAGCGCGCTTTATTCTACACCTTCCAAAAGCTGCTGTTCGTAAAGCTCAGCATATTCTTTTCCAAGTTGCAACAGTTCCTCATGCGTGCCTTCCTCAATGATTTTTCCTTGATCCATCACGAGGATGTGATCGGCATTCTTGATCGTCGAGATGCGGTGGGCAATAAATATAGACGTCTTATTGTCCATAATCCGGCTCAAGTTGTTCAGTATTTCTTCTTCCGTCTTGGTATCTACTGCAGAAAGACAATCATCGAATATAAGAATTTCAGGATCCTTGATCAGTGCACGAGCAATCGACACCCGCTGTTTCTGTCCTCCGGAAAGTGTTATGCCGCGTTCGCCGATATGTGTTTGGAATCCTTCGTCAAAAGCAATGATGTTATCGTATACAGCCACATCTTTTGCCGCTTGTTCGACCAAATCTTGGTCGGCAACATCCAAACCAAAAGCAATGTTATTGGCAATCGTATCCGAAAACAAAAATACTTGCTGCGGGACAAAACCCACTTGATGGCGAAGGGAATCAAAGCTAAACGATTGAATAGCTTGCTGATCGTAACTGATGGAGCCTTGATCTGCATCATACATTCTCAAAAGCAAATTCGCCAAAGTCGATTTACCTGAACCTGTGCGGCCGATGATTGCTAATGTTTCTCCTTTTTTAATCTCAAAGGAAACATTGTCAATTGCCTTGATGCCTGTTTCCGGATAGGTGAACGATATGTTGCTGACTTTAATATTTCCTTCGAGCGGTACATCTAGCTTTCCTTCGACAATGCTAGGTTCCGTCTTCAGAAATTCATTGATTCTTTTCTGCGATGCGGCTGCTCGCTGGATTAGCGAAGTCACCCAAGCTAATGCCATCGCAGGGAAGGTCAGCTGATTGACATAGATAATAAATTCGGCAATATTTCCTGCCGTGATGGTGCCTTTGTTGACTTCCAATCCACCTACATAAACCGTAATAATCGTACTGAAACCGACCAAAAAGATGATCAGCGGAAAGAATATCGCTTGAATTTTGACAAGGTCCAAGTTAATCAAGCGGTAGGCATTGCTTTCGTCAGCGAATACACCCATTTTAAACCGTTCGCGGTTATAGGTTTTGATCACTCGAATTCCAGAAAATGTTTCCTGGACGAAAGTGGATAATTTCGACAGCTGGCGCTGAATGCGTTCGCTTCGTTGATTAATAATTTTATTGACAAAAAGAATGATAACCGATAGAATCGGAATAGGCAATAATGAATAGGTTGCCAACGTGGGATTCACATCATACATCGCATAAATAATCATTACCGACAGTACCAACGTATTGATGGAATACATAATGGCAGGACCCAAATAATTCCGTACTTGATTGACATCTTCGGTGACGCGATTCATTAAATCACCCGTGTTGTTTTTACGAAAGAAAGCAAAATCCAACTCTTGGTAATGATTGTAGATTTCATTCTTTAAATCATACTCAATATGTCTTGACGTCAAAATAATTGTCTGGCGCATCATAAAAAGAAACAAACCGCGTATTAGCGCTAAAATCAAGACTAATGAGCCAAAGAACAATAAGCTGCTTCCGAAGACCTGATAAATCAGTTCTTGACGTTCGAAACCGTCAAACATGCGATATAAGTCAATATTTTCTTTGACCAAGTCGAATGCTTCGCGAATGACTTTCGCTGGCAAGATTCCGAAATAGTTTGAAATCACAACAAACAGTACACCGGGAATCAATCGCCAGCGATATTTGTAGAAATATTTATTTAGATAAGCTAAATCTTTCATAAAGAATTACAAAAGTAAGCTATATTATTTAAATAAATTTCTGCTAAAGGCGTATAATATTAACGCTTTTGTAAAATTTAAGAAATCGCTGAAATAACTGGTTGAGAATAAATAATTTTCTAATTTTGTAGCAAATTCAAGAGCATATCAAAATCAATTTGAAATGGATATAGATCAGCGCAATATTTTTGGTTGGATGGGAGAGTCAAACCACGAGAACCTTTTTTTCTGTCAAGACAAAGAGGTCGGTTTACAGGCCATCGTTGCCATTCATGATACGACTTTAGGCCCGGCGATTGGCGGTGTCCGCATGTTGCCATACACTTCGATGCAAGAGGCTGTGGAAGATGCATTGCGTTTGTCCAAAGCAATTACCTACAAATCGGCTTTGGCTGGATTAAATTTAGGTGGCGGAAGTGCCATCATTATCGGAAATAACCGCACGGATAAAACAGAGGTGCTTATGCGCCGTTTTGGTCAGTTCGTCGAAGGGTTAAATGGAAATTTCATCGCATCCATCGATGTGGGTACAACCCAAAAAGATCTGGAATACATGTATGCCGAAACTAATCATGTCGCAGGATTGCCTACGGCCATGAATGGGGGCGGAGATACAACTTTATCGGCAGCTAAAGGTGTTTTTTATGGAATAAAAGCCGCTATTAAAGAAGTTTACGGAGATGATACATTGGCAGGGCGCAAGGTGGCTGTTCAAGGCGTGGGCAGCGTGGGCGAACAGTTGGTCGCAATGCTTCGTTCTGAAAATGCGCGTGTGTATGTTTCGGATATGACCGAAGAGCGCAAAATGAAAATTGCAGCAAAATACAAAGCAGAGCCGATTACCTATTCGACAAGTTACGAATTGGACGTGGATGTGTATGCGCCATGCGCGTTAGGCGGAACTGTTAATCCAGAAACTGTGCCTAAAATGCGTTGCAAAATCATTGCCGGTTCGGCAAACAATCAATTAAAAGATGAAGCGGAAACAAACTTGCTGCTAAAAAAACACGATATTTTATACACACCGGATTTCTTGATTAATTCTGGTGCATTGATCAGTTGTTTCTCAGAAATAGAAGGTTATGGAGCCGATCGTACCGAACATTTGGTGCGTCATATCTATAACGCAACCCGTCATGTAATCCAAAAATCAAGGGAAGAAAATATTACTACCCACGAAGCTGCAAATCAATTGGCAGAAAAGCGTATCTTTGACGTCAGAAAAATCAGGAGATAATACTTGGCTTGTTCATTTAACATAAAAAACAAAATCGTTCTTATATCTATATATGCTTAACAGAAGACACCTTAGGGTTAAGGTCATGCAAACGCTTTACGCGTACAACTTATCGGAAGATAAACAAGCAAAAAACTATGAAAAAGCGCTGCTAAAAAACGTTGAAGAAGTCAATGAGATGTACATCTGGACATTGAACCTTCTGGACGAAGTAGCTGAATTTGTGCTTATCGATGCAGAAGGCAGAGCCAATAAATGGTTGCCGACGGATAAGGATAAATCATTAACCACCAAATTAAATACCAATGCATTTATTGAGTCGCTAAGACAAAATAGAGAGTATGTGGATTTAGTGAAAAAATACAAAGTAGATTGGGGTTTCGACCCAGAAATTGTTCGGCTTGTATTCGCACAGCTGAAAAATACAGAACAATATGCGGCGTACATTATGGATGAAGATCGTTCGATCGGCGCCGAAAAAGACATTATCAAGTTTATTTTCAAGAAGATTATTTTAAAAACTCCGGAAATCGAACAAGCTTTTGAACAGCGTTTTATTAACTGGCCGGTAGATAAAGAGGTGTTGCAAGCAATGATTGCCAAGACCTTTAAAAATTTCTCGAGCGAAAATCCTGCACAGAATAAGTTAGCAGATTTGACCCCTAATTGGGACGAAGACCGCTTATTTATCGAAGATCTATTGCATTATACCATTCGCAATAACAGCGAATACCATGATTTGATCGCGGTCAAAACTAAAAACTGGGAAGCTGATCGTATCGCTTTATTGGATACCATTCTAATGAAAATGGCAATTGCCGAATTAATTAACTTTCCGACCATTCCTGTAAAGGTTACCATCAACGAATACATAGAATTGTCAAAAGAGTTCAGCTCGCTGAAAAGTAATTCGTTTATAAATGGTATTTTAGATAAAATTTTCGCAGATTTGAATGATCAAGGCCGCATTCAAAAAGAAGGTCGCGGACTTAAAAGTTAAATACGTATGAATATCACGAATATAGCACTGATTGGCTTATTGAGTTTTTCAGTAATGTCTTGTAATCAAGCTTCTAAAAATAGTACTGAAACAACGGACAGCAGTTCAACAGAAACTGTTGCAGCTAATCAAAATGCTGGGATAGGTACCATTGAATTCCCGGAAAGGGAGTACGACTTTGGTACAATCAAAGAGGGCGAGATTGTAGAGCATGTCTTTACATTTAACAATACGGGGACAGCACCTGTTATCCTAGCGCAAGTATCTGCTACATGTGGATGTACTACGCCTGAATACACTAGTGTACCCGTTAAACCAGGAGCGTCGGGTGAGATTAAAGTTCATTTTGACAGCAATGGTCAAGCAGGTCAACAGCAAAAAATCGTAACTATCCGCTCGAATGCGGAGAATAGCGTAGAAACTGTACAAATTAAAGGGACAGTAACAGCAAAGTAATACATTTAAAATTAAAATAATATTAAAATGATTTCATCTATTTTATTACAAGCTTCATCAGGAGCTGGGGGTTTAATGAGTTTCTTACCAATGATCTTGATCGTTGTGGTTTTCTTTTTCTTTATCATCAGACCACAAATGAAAAAACAAAAAGATCACAAAAAATATATCGAAGAATTAGGAGTAAATTCTAAAATAGTAACTACTGCAGGTATTCACGGGCGCATCGTTGAAGTAAGCGATACTACATTTTTAGTAGATGTTGGTTCAGGTGTAAAAATCCGTTTTGATAAATCAGCAGTTGCTTTAGACGCTTCTCGTGTTGCTAACGGCGAAGTTGCGAAAAAATAAGAAATAGCATTTTTATGCTTTAGTAAATAAGCCATTCAATTTGAATGGCTTATTTTTTTTTCTGTTTTTCGGGATTATAAATCCCGATCTATCCTAAGTTCGACATCTCCCTTCGGAAGATATCGAACAGCTTTCAAAATAAAAAGTAAAAATTCAAAACCTGCTTAATCGCCAATCCTTTCGCTAGCGCACGCGTTTCGCGTGTGCTTTTATAAAATACAAAAATGCTCCGTAGGAGCTACCGCTTTGTAGCAAGATTTATTGATAAATACATGCGTGCCGTAGGTACGCGCCTTTTGGTAAAGGGTTGTACCTACGGCACAAAATATTTCGCTGTTTTTTTTCTACAAAGCGGTTGTGCCTACGGCATATTGAGCGGAAAATCTATTGGCTTTGAAATTGCTCCGTAGGAGCAAAATGGTTGTAGGAAAAAAATACGTAATAATGATAGCGTGCCGTAGGTACGCAACAATTTATTTTAAAGCTATATAAATCTTTTCGATCGGATTGCGTACCTACGGCACGCATTTAATTCTCCTAATTATTTCTACAAACATTCAGCCTCTAACGAGGCTTTAAAATAAAGTATAATCCGACCTCTATCCATTATTCAATATACTTTACTGTTTTAGGAGCGTATTGACAAAGAATCAATTAGCACTTTACCGTCAATATCTTCCAAGAGTTTTGTGAGCAAAATTTAGTTCCTCAGAATGACAGAATTAATGTTAGCAAAATTGAATCGATATTGCTCCATAGGAGCTACCCCTTTGTAGCAAGATTATTCGACAAATATATGCGTGCCGTAGGTACGCACCCCATTTTATTCTACGAATTTAGTTATGATAGTATTTTATCCAATTATGAATAGAATTACTTAGGTTTATTTTAAATGATTAATTATTTGTGTGTATAGCTAGATTTTAAAATTTTTATTGTTATTTTCGATAATAGGATTCTAACCGATATGAGCCAAAACCACGCAATCAAGGAAGTTACTCCCTTAAGAGAAACTGAATGTTTCACTGTCTTCCACAGGGAGAAAGAGAAGTTTGATTTTCCCTATCATTATCATGAGGAGTATGAGTTAAATATGATACTGCATGCAAAGGGAGCACAGCGTATTGTGGGAAATCATGTCGAAGAGATCGATGAACTCGAATTGGTTTTAGCAGGGCCAAACCTTCCTCATGGCTGGTTCAACCATAATTGCGAATCAAAGAAAATTATTGAAGTCACTATACAATGGCATCAAGATCTTTTCAGTGAGCGTTTCTTAGATAAAAACCAATTGAATTTTATCAAGAGAATGTTGTCCCTAAGTCGCTATGGACTTCATTTTTCGTCGGATACGGTGAAACAAATTGCTCCGGAAATTCTAAATCTGCACAAGACTACAGGTTTCGACTCTGTCATTAAACTGATGTTGATCCTGCGGGATTTGTCCATAGCCAAAGACACAAAAACGTTGGTCGATGGCGATATGCTATTAGACAAAAGCTTGACCCATCGTAGCCGACGTTTGGATAGCGCATTCGAATACATGAACCGTCATTTTAGTGAGCATGTCACATTGAAAGATTTAGCGGATCAAGTGAATATGTCCGAAGTTTCCTTTTCTAGGTTTATTAAGAAAAGAACGGGCAAAACCTTTATCGATAATTTGAATGAAATTCGTCTCGGCCATGCCACTCGCATGCTGATCGAAACAAGCAATACCGTTGCTGAAATATGCTACCAATGCGGATTCAATAACATCTCCAATTTTAACCGCATGTTTAGGCGCAAGAAAAATTGCACACCTTCTGAGTACCGCTTAAACTTTAGCGGCAGCAGGATCTTTGTGTAATAAGTTAAAATAATATATGCCTTTTTGGTCATCTGTTTGCACAAGCAGACCATTTAACTAGTTATTGTACAATAATTAGCTAAAATAGTATTGCACCCGTTGCCCCTTCGTAAGATATCTTTGTCTAAAGCTTAATATAAATCAATTATGAAAAATCCCTTGCTAATTTGTCGGGGTGAAAAATTACCAATTAAGCTAAATAAATAAATCTAAATGTTTAATATAATGAGAAGAAGTTTATTAAAAACCTGCGCTATTTTTCTTAGCGTACTTTTCACTGTCCAACTCGCGACGGCGCAAAGCCGTGTCATCAAGGGAGTGGTTAAGGATAGTGAGGGTAAACCTTTATCTGGCGTCACGGTGAAATCCAATGGACAAAGCACCTCGACAAACCAAGAGGGAATTTATGAGTTAATGGTATCCGATGCGGATAACGTGCTTTCGTTTAGCTCTGTCGGATTAGAAACATTGCAAATTTCAATCAACAAGAGAAGCACAATCGACGCGGTGTTACTGAGTTCATCTGTCGACCTAGAAGATGTCGTTGTCGTTGGATATGGCGGTGTCAAAAAGAGTGATCTGACTGGATCTGTCGCAACCTTAAAAGGAAGCGAGTTGAATAAAACTCCAGCCTCTTCTGTCGATCAGTTGCTTCAAGGGAAGATTCCTGGTGTGCAAGTTGCAATCTCTAGCGGACAGCCAGGAGCCGGTGCGACAATCCGTATTCGCGGTAACAGTTCATTGAGCGGTTCGAATGCACCATTGGTGGTTGTCGATGGTTTCCCATGGGGAGATGCGGGTGACCTAAAGCAAATTAACCCAGAAGACATTGAGTCTATTGAAGTGTTGAAAGATGCATCTTCAGCGGCTATTTATGGTTCCCGCGGAGCGAATGGCGTAATCATGGTGACAACGAAAAAAGCGCGCGCAGGGACTCCTCGCATCACGTTAAATACAATGAATACAGGGTCTACGCTTTCTGTTAAACCAGACTTATGGCGAGATGGAATCGAAGAAGCTGTGTATGCAAATGAAGCGGCCTTAAATGGTGGAACTCCGCTTAGCCAATTGCCTTATTTAGGAGAGATTCGCAGCGGCGTTTATTTTCCTTCCATCGCCGAATTGCGTGGATTGGATCCGAATAAACCAAAATGGGCTACCAATACAGACTGGGTGGATTTAGTGTATAGAAATCCTTTTTCGCAAAATTATACCTTAGGAATAGATGGTGGATCTGATAACACGAAGTACTCGATGTCAGGAAATTACTATAAAGAAGAAGGTCTAGCGATAAAGAATGCGTATGATAAATACACAGGAAGGCTTAATCTAGATCAGAAAATAAATAACGCGATATCCGCTGGAACAAATATTATTTTAACCTATACAAACAATACAGGTCAAAACTTGAGTGCAGGCCGCACACGGATATTTCCTGTGTACGACGAGAATGGAAATTACTTCCGCACTTCAGCGATGGACTTCGGAAATCCAATGGCGATTGCCAATGAAGTTTTGAATAAATCAAAATCCATCGATGTGTTGGGGACATTTTTCGTGAATGTCAAAATTACGGATTGGCTACAGTTTAGAAGCCAGTTGAGTACAAAATACGGTAATTCTATCGGCGATGTGTATGAGCCAGCAACGGTCACCTTCCGAGGATACGAAAACACAGGTTTCGGGGCGATCAACAATTACAACAACAACGAGCTAGTTAATGAAAACTACTTAACGATCGACAAAACATTCAAAGATATTCATCGATTAAATTTCGTTGGAGGATTCTCCTTGCAGAATTCCAAAACAAGGACGAGCAATCTTCAAGGGATGAATTTTGTAAATGATAATTTGCAAAATGAAAACCTAAATAGTGCCAAAACAAAGGTGCTAAATAATGGACTTTATGCTTCGACATTGCACTCTTGGTTTGGACGAGCGAATTACGCTTTGTTGGACAAGTATCTTGTGACAGTTACCGGACGTGCCGATGGTTCAACAAAATTCGGCGAAAATAACAAATGGGCGTTCTTTCCTTCAGCTGCCGTTGCTTGGAAGATTAACGAGGAATCCTTTGTTAAAGACTTAGGCATCTTTTCTGAACTAAAATTGCGGACGAGTTACGGTCTGACGGGTAATCAAGGTATTTCTCCTTACCAAACATTGGATAGGTTCGGTTCCGATCGCTATTATGTAGGTTCTCAAAATGGGTTCATGACTGGATTTGGTCCTGGATTAGCAGGCGCAAATAACGAACAAGGCTTGACAATCGTAGGCGGTTTAGGGAATAAAAGCTTGAAATGGGAAACTACGACATCTTATGATATTGGTTTAGATATCGGAATTATGGATCAGCGTTTTACCCTAACTTTGGATTTCTACAACAAACGTACGAAAGATCTACTGCGCACGCGCACCATCTCGCCATCATCTGGATTTGATCAGCAATGGGTAAATGATGGAGAAATTAACAACCAAGGTTTTGAATTTGGTGTCAATGCAGACATTATTCGTAAGGAAGATTTTAACTGGTCCTTAGGCGGTAATTTCGCGCTGAATAGAAACCGTGTTGTAGCTATGGGCGAGAGCGATCGTGTAGTGACGGGTTCACTGATTGAAATGGTTCGTCAGAACGTCAATCACTTTATCGTAGGTCAACCAATGTATACCTTTTATGGATATCGCTCAAATGGAATTATCCAATCTCTAGAACAAGGAATCGAAGCTGGACTTACGGGAGGTGAAGCGCTTCCAGGAGAGATTAGGTACGTGGATATTTCCGGAGCAGATGGCACAGCGGATGGAACAATCGATCCTACCTACGACCGTGCGGTTATCGGAGATCCAACACCGAATTTCATTTACAGTTTCAATACCTCATTGAACTATAAGCAGTTTGATTTAAGTGCGCAGTTTTATGGTGTGTATGGCAATGATATTTTTGACCTTCAAAAAATGACACCGAGCAGGCAGGTACAGCGCTGGACTCCAGACAATCCGAGCGATCTATACCCAAGAGCAAATAATACTAGAGGGTATAAAGCGTCTGATTTCTTCGTGGAAGACGGATCATTCTTACGTCTTCAAAACGTAACAGTTGGATATAATTTCAAACCAGGCATCATTAAAGGGATTAGCAACATTCGTGTTTATGCGTCAGGAAATAATTTGTTGACCATCACAAAATTCAACAAGGGCTTTGATCCAGAAGTTGGATTAGACGGAATCAATTGGGGGAACTACCCTCGTCCTAGAGCGTACTCATTGGGTTTAACAGTTGGATTTTAATCTAAATTATCAAGATATGAAGATTAGTAAAATAATTGCAGGCATTTGCCTGACAGGAATAACAAGCAGTATTTTTCTGTCCTGCTCTAAATTGACAGAAGAACCTTATGGTATCGTAAATTCAAATTCGTTTTATAAAACAGCTGAAGATGCTTTATCGGGATTAGTATATGCATATGCTATTTTGCCCGAAGTAGGTTATTATTCAAGAGGCTATTACATCATTACAGAATTGCCTACCGAAAATTTAACCGCTAAATCGGATGCAGGCCAGGCGAATTTCGAACTTGAGCAATTGCGCACAACATCGACCAATTCGGATTTGGACAACTTATGGACGTATATGTACCGAGGCGTTGCCCGAGCGAATGCCGTCATTGCAAATGTGCCAAATGTTCCGAACATGGTCGATGCTGCAAAAAATCAAATTATTGGTGAAGCTTATTTTTTAAGAGCACTTCATAATTTCAATTTGGTGCGTTTATTTGGTGAAGTTCCCTTGCGTTTGGAACCTTTAGTGGAAGCAGAACAAATCCCTGTAGCCAAATCGTCGATTGAAGCCATATATGATATCATCATTGCTGATTTGAAACAAGGAGAAGAATTGATGCCGATCACGAAGAATTTTGAAGGACGTGCAAACCGCGTAGCCGCGCAAGCTTTATTAGCTAAAGTATACTTGCAGTTGGCATCATCCAAAGAATCAGGATCTGTGGGATATGATTTTGTTGCGAATAGCGATGAAATGTACGCGCAGGCTTTAGCTTATGCAGACAAAGTGGTTAATCAGCAATCTGTATTTGATTTCACGAATGTGCTTCCTGATATCTGGAATACCGAGATTTATAAGAATGCAGCAATTTCTGAACATATTTTTGATGCTGCTGTGGATCGTGAAGGAGAGCGTGAAGGAAACTACTCTAAACTTCCGAATATGTTCTTGCCCGATCCGGGATTCGCAATGACTATTCCGTATAACGCGAGCGACCCGAATAGTGAATTAATCAATATCGGAAGAGGCTGGAACCATTTTCAGATGGAAGCTTTCCATTACAACAGTTATAACGGAAGTGATAAGAGAAAATTAGATCTGATCGTTTCGGAAGTCATCAATCCGGATGGCAATGTGATTCAATTAGGGATCAATGACTTTTCGCGTCCTTTTACGAGGAAATTTATCGATCCATTGAGAGATGCGGATAAAATGAGCACCAATTCACCGATCATTCGGTATTCCGATATTTTATTAATTTACGCGGAAGCGGCGGGGCCAACGACAGAAGCTTATTTGGCAGTGAACAAAATCCGAACGCGTGCTGGGTTAGCCCCTTTGCAAACTGGATTATCGACAGCAGATTTTCGGAATGCGGTGGTTGAAGAAAGAGCACTTGAATTGGCATTTGAAGGAAATCGATTATTCGATTTGAGACGCACGAATTCCATGGAAAGAATATTGGTGCAAAAGTATGGAAAGAGCATTACTAGTGGTGCTTATTTCTTCCCAATTCCTCAACGTGAAATTGATTCAAATCCATTAATGCAACCTTAAACTTTAAAATTATGAAATCGAAAATAATACATGCGACGTTCGTCCAATTTTCAATTGTTCTGCTAATCCTGCTGAATGGTTGTCGAAAAGATCCGTATGATGGTGTCGTGAGCAATGAAAAGTCCATTGAGAATTTCACCATGGGTGATGGATTTACACAAATCGGAGCCGCAGTAGTTGATAGGGCTCAAGGAAAAGTGAAAGTAAAAGTTTTGGTCGAAGAAAATACTGATTTCTCAAAAGTGAAACCGATCATTCAACAATCTTATCGTGCGACTGTTGCCCCAAATTCAGGGGAAGAAGTTAATTTCTTAGCGAATGACTATAAATTTAACTATACCGTAGTTGCTGAATCTGGCGAGTCGCGTCAATGGGAAATCGAAGTAGAACCATTCGAAGAAACGATTACTGGAGAATATGCGATCACTGATTTAGTCGTTTATGGCGGAACAGGGCCCGAATATGGCGGAGCTGCAGTTTTATCATTAACGAGCAAGCCTTGGATCTGGTCGGCAACTATGGGTCCGCAAGTGGAACTCGATAACAAACTGACATTTACATTAACGGGCGTAACGCCAGATGGCAAAACGACAGGAGCAATTATCAATGATGCCGGAGCGGACGGATTGTATGCTGATTTTACCTACATTTTGGATCCTCGCACAGACGTGAACCGATTCTATAGAAAATTACCAAAAGGGGAAGGAACTTGGGAACGAGATTATACAACGGGTGTGCTAACCTTGATATTCGCAGATGGCACGCGCGTAAACTGTGAGTTTTTAGGAGCAACAACAGAAAATTTAGGAAACAATGCGACAAAGACCATACAAAATAATGCATTTGCATTTTCATTGAATGGAACCGACGATTGGAGTACAATTTATTCAGATTTCGACAAATTCGTTAAAAAGCCAAGACGTTATTGGATCGAGGTCAAAAAACAGAACTAAAAAAGGAAAATTATGAAAATGTATCATGCATTGCTTTTTGCCGCTTTGGTCGCATGCTTTAGTTGTGAGAAATCAACTAGCACCGAAGAAGAGGTTACAAAACCAGAAACCGAAGTTGCCTTGCAATTATTTGATAAAAGTGCAACCCTTGAAACCAAAGCACTTTATTCTCAGCTTTGGCGTATTCAAAGCAAAGGATTTATGTTTGGACATCATGATGGATTGATTTACGGACGAGAATGGACAAATGAACCAGGACGATCGGATGTCAAAGAAATTGTAGATGATTACCCCGCGGTTTTCAGCGTAGATTTTGCAGAGCTGATGGACGACAGAAAAAATACATCTACGCTAAATGCAGCAAGAAAGCGAACAATTTTAGAAGCTAGAAAACGAGGAGAAGTAATTACTGCAGTCTGCCATTTGAATAATCCGCTGACTGGAGGCGACTCTTGGGATAATTCGTCCAATGATGTAGCTAAACAGATTCTGTTAGAAGGCAGTGCCACAAATTTAAAATTCAAAAGCTGGCTTGATAACTTAGCAGAATTTGCGCTGTCGTTAAAAGATGATAATGGCAAAGCAATTCCCATTATTTTCAGACCTTTCCATGAACATACACAGCAATGGTCTTGGTGGGGAAGTAAATGTACAACAGCGGAGGAATTTATTCAGTTATGGAAGTTTACCCAATCTTATTTGAAAGATACTAAATCGGTTCACAATTTTATCTATGCGATTTCGCCCCAAAGAGATAATAATGGTACAAAGCAAGATTTATTGTTTCGTTGGCCAGGGGATGATGCGGTCGATTTTATCGGGATGGATTGTTATCACGGTGCAAATACCCAAGCATTCCAATCAAATCTTAGAGCATTGCAGGAACTTTCTCAGGAGAAATTGAAACCTTGCGGTGTGACCGAAATCGGTATCGAAGGAATTCAAAACGGCGGTGCACCTTACACGACTTATTGGACAAATGAAATTTTGATTCCTATGATCGGAAAGAAAGTCAGTATGGTTGTTTTGTGGAGAAATGCGTACGATCCGTTAAAACAGGGCATGCATTTTTATGGGCCGTGGAAAAACCATAGCTCTACAGATGATTTTAAAGTTTTGTTCAGAAGCACAGTAAGTCTTTTTTCTAAAGATTTGCCAAATATGTATGTGATGGCGGACAAAGTCACGGTAAATTAATCGATATGAGAATAGCATTCATCGTAACCATATTTGTTTTGATTTCATCTGTTGCAAAAGCACAGATTAGCTCTGCTAAATTACTTTCTCCAACGGTAGAACTGTACAAGAAAGCCGAGCTTCAGATTCAATTAAAAGCAGAATGGACGAATCCCTATTTACAAGAAGACATTGCATTGGATATGCATATTCAATCACCTTCTGGAAAACAACTGGTGCTTCCATGTTTTTATGAAAGCGGAAAATCTGGTGAATTATCCGAATGGAAAGCAAACTTCGCACCTCAGGAAATAGGAACATATAACTTTTACTTTAAGCTGTCTAGCAAAAAGAAAAAACCATCAAGTTCGAAACCGCAAATAGTGGAAGTATTGGCATCAGCCGACAAAGGTTTTCTGACGGTTAACAATAATTGGACGCTGAAGTTTGACAACAACGGTCTTTTTAGAGGAATCGCCGAAAATATCTGCTGGGAATCGAGGGATCAAGATGACTCAAAATATTTTAAAGAGTTGCATGAAAGATCCGATAGGTACTCGTACGATTTCCTGTTACCCGATTTTGCGAAGAACGGAGGTAATTTTTTCCGGACTTGGATGTGTTCTTGGAACCTGCCGATTGATTTTAGTTCAAACTTTAACAACGAGCGATATACTGCTTCTGAATCATATTTCAATGAGAGTGCCGTTGCGAGGATGGATCATTTAATTCATTTGGCGGATTCGTTGGACTTGTACATCATGTTGACCTTAGGTACAGGAGATTATCGTGGAAAGAATCCGAATGACGTGAAAACTTCGGATGATTTCTTTGCGAGTCCCATTGCAAAACAAACTTATAAAAATAGGTTGCGTTACATTGTTGCTCGCTGGGGATTTAGCCCGCACATTGCGATGTGGGAGTTTTTAAACGAAGTGGACAATATTCAGTTTAATGGACGTGAAACTCCGATCAAGACAGAAGATATTGTGACATGGCATCAGGAAATGAGCGCGTATCTCAAAGAATTGGATCCATACAACCATATCATCACGACGAGTATCTCACATCGGGATATTCCGGGGCTCAACGATATTTCAACAATCGACATCAATCAAAAACACATTTATAACAACACCGATATTCTGTCAAAAGAAATCAACGAGTATACCCAAAAACATCAAAAGCCTTACATTATTGGAGAATTTGGGTTTGAATGGGATTGGCAGAAGAATTTCGATGATTTCTCGCATGGGATGGAAGTGGATTTCAAACGAGGTTTATGGTATGGGATTTTCTCGCCTACACCTGTATTGCCAATGAGCTGGTGGTGGGAATATTTTGAAAATCGAGGAATGACAGCTTACTTCAGAGGCGTTCGTGAGATTAGCGATCAGATGCTCGATGCGGGGAAAGGAGAATTTATTCCATTAGAAGTGCAGGCTGGCGATCTTCATGCTTATGCGCTTAAGTGCAAAGATCATATATACATCTATGTGTATAATCCGACGAATCGCGTACAAAAGCAATCTGTTTCCCTGAAAGTTCCATATCGTTTTGATACAGCATTAGCGCTCACACAATTCGAACCCACGTTGCTGACTTACGAAGATTTGGGGTATATTGACTTTAAAGATCAGCAAATTGTTCTTGATGATATTTTCATAGGATCAAAAAAGGAAATGGTTTACATTTTGAAAAACAAATAAAAACAGCGTATGCTTAAAATTAAGATGAAAATGGGGTTGATAGGTTTGATTAGTTTTGCAGTTGTTACTTCCTGCACGCAATCAAATTCTTCAGAGAAAAAAGACGATCGATCAGCAGCGATCGACACGAATGAATTAGCTGTCAAAAAGCAAGAGTTGCTAACTTTTCTTTCTGATATAAAATCAAATCACGTCCTCGGCGGAATTCATAACCGCGAACCGAACGGCGATCCAGCAAAATGGACGAATGAAATTCACAAATTGACAGGAGAATATCCTGCACTATGGAGCGCTGATTTTTTATTTCAAAAAGAAAATATCGATCATCGAGGGACAATGATTGATGAGGCAATCAAACAATTTCAAAGCGGTGCGGTAGTCAATATCATGTGGCATGCTTGTAATCCTGCATACGGACAGCCTTGTGAATGGGATAATGGAAAGGGAGTGCTAAGCAGTCTATCTGACGATCAATGGAAACAATTATTTGTTGAAGGTTCCGAAATCCACACACAATTCATGCAACGCGTGGACGAAATCGCAGTTTACTTGCAAAAACTACAAGAAAATAAGGTGGTCGTTTTATTTAGACCTTTTCATGAAATGAATCAAGGAAAGTTTTGGTGGGGAGGACGTTCAGGACAAGATGGTACAGCGAAGCTTTATCGGAAGATCCATGATTACCTTGAACATGAGAAGGGATTGCATAATTTGATTTGGGTTTGGAATATACAAGATTTTCCGACGCTGGATCAAGATGTAGATGAATACAATCCTGGCTCAGATTACTGGGATATCGTGTCGTTAGATGTATATGATGACGCGACGGGTTTTTCTAATGAGAAATATGAATCGATCAAACGAATTGCCAAGGGCAAACCAATGGGAATCGGAGAATGCCAAAAGTTACCGTCTGTTGAAGTTTTAAATCAGCAGAAAGACTGGATTTTCTTTATGGGCTGGTCTGAATTGGTATTCGAGCACAATTCCAAAGAAACGATTAAAGAGGTTTTTGGATCAGATCGTGTGTATATGCTTGGTGATTTAAATAATTTAAAATCAGGTATTTAATACAATAATTGGTCAAAAAAGTATTAGCCATTTATAAGCTGCAGTCTTAATTTTGATTAACCAAATATAAAATTAAAATGAAAAAGCTTAAACTGATCAGTTTACTAAGCATCCTCATTGGAATGTTTAGTTGTCAAAAATTAACAGACGCAGATGTAGAAAAAGAATTTGCGCTAAAGGACATTTCAACCCTAAATGCAGGCGTGGCGCCGGCTTCGATAACGCAAGCTGTTAGCATTTCCGGGAACAAATTTTATGTCAACCAGAAGCCGATTTTCTTTAATGGCATTAATACAGCTTGGCAAAAGCAGAGTGATTATTCCTTGGATTTCCTCGGACGCAATTTTGATTATGCCTGGTGGAATACTGAATTTCAGCGTTACAAGGACAATAAAATAAATCTAGCCCGTATCTGGATTCATGGTTCTGGCAGCCACAGCCCTTCCCTAAATGGCGATGGCTTGGTGACAGGGGCGACCAGCCAATTCTGGTCGAACATGGATCAATTGGTTCAGCTGGCGAAATCAAAGGGAGTTTATTTGATGGTCACGTTTTGGTCTTTTGACATGGTCAAAAATACCAGTTCAAAACACCTTCAGTACCGGCAGATTATCAATGATGTGAACAAAACACAATGGTATACTGAATATTTCTTAGTGCCATTTTTGCAGCGCTACGAAAACGAGCCGACGATTATGGGCTACGATATTTGCAATGAGCCGGAACACATGTGGCGCGATGCAAACTGCGGATATCTTAATAAAAATAATGTCATCCGATTCGTAGCTTGGTGTGCAGCGAAAATCAATGAGTTTTCTAGTAAGCCGGTAACGGTAGGTTCGATGTGGATTATTTTTAACAGCGATCGTTATGCATCTTGGGATACACATGGCGGCAATAATTACAGCAATGCCAAACTCCAAGCTCAGTACAATAACAGCAATGCGTACCTCGATTTTTATTCACCACATTGGTACCAATGGCAATCGTCAGGCGCTCCATTTGCGACAAGTGTCGGATATTGGCTGGATAATGGGAACAAACCGGTTTTAATCGGAGAAACTCCAGGGTATAACATTAATAGTTCATCGTATAACAATGCTGGAAATTGGAACATAACCTTGGCCAATTATTATAAACAAAGTTACTGGAATGGATATGCGGGCGTTTGCGCTTGGAAAAATCCTTGGGAAAATGATAACTATGGAAATTTCGATGCAATTAAGACCGCAACGAATGATTTTTACATCAATTATCCAGCATTAGTCTATCCTTAACGATCAAATCATTTGCTACCTACAGTAAGAAGACGGCTAAGTCAGATAAAATAGTATATCCTGATTACGTTGTCCAGCGGTGCAAATTTGATGTTGTTCATAGTATTTGTGTCATTAAAGGTTAAAATAATACTAGCAATTGACTTCCTCTAAGAATTATCTTTGACTATGGATTAATTAGATTGGATGCTTAGCTGTTCGTCTTTTTTTAACCTTTTAAACTTTACCAATTTTAGAAACCATCGTAACGATACCAGTCGCTGAATCATACAGGAAATAGAAGAATAAAACACATATAAAATAGAGCATCAAAACCATCATCGTTTAAAAATAAATGAAAGACAAATTTGAAAACCGGATAGCGGCCGTAAAACAGGCGCATGAAGAATTAATAAATAGAAAGAATGAAATTGTTTTGCCAGGAAATGGGATTTTCGAACGATATACGTATCCGGTCATCACGGCAGAACATACGCCGATTTATTGGCGTTATGATTTAGATGAGGTAGAAAATCCATTTTTTATGGAACGATTTGGCATTAACGGAACGTTTAATGCTGGCGCAATTAAATGGAATGGCAAGTATCTGTTGATGGTTAGGGTAGAAGGGAACGATAGAAAATCTTTTTTTGCGATAGCAGAAAGCGCTACGGGAGTTGACCAGTTTAAGTTTTGGGACTTTCCGATCGTTATTCCCGAAACAGAAGATCCAGATACGAATATCTATGACATGAGGCTTACCGCTCACGAAGATGGGTGGGTTTATGGTATCTTTTGTTCAGAGAAAAAAGATCCGAATGCATTGCCAGGCGATCTATCATCGGCAGTTGCGTCGGCAGGAATTGTTCGAAGCAAAGACCTTGTCCAATGGGAACGTCTGCCTGATTTACAATCCAAAAGCCAGCAAAGAAATGTTGTACTGCATCCAGAGTTTATCGATGGAAAATATGCTGTTTACACAAGACCGCAAGATGGCTTTATTGATACAGGAAGTGGCGGAGGAATTGGATGGGGATTGGTAGAAAGCATGGAAAATGCAATTGTCCACGAAGAAAAGATTATCAACCACCGTTATTACCATACAATCAAGGAACTGAAGAATGGGGAAGGGCCGGCGCCGATCAAAACCGAAAAAGGCTGGTTGCATCTAGCGCATGGCGTTCGTAACTGTGCGGCTGGACTTCGATATGTACTCTATGTTTACTTAACTGACTTGCATAATCCGGATCAGCTGATTGCCGAACCAGCTGGACATCTGATGGCGCCGCTAGGCGAAGAACGCGTAGGCGATGTTTCGAATGTGCTGTTCTCAAATGGCTGGATTGCAGATGAAGATGGGAAAGTATTTATTTATTATGCATCAAGTGATACGCGGATGCATGTAGCTGTGTCGTCGGTAGAGCGTCTTTTGGACTATTGTATCCACACGCCCGAAGATGGATTTAGATCCGCGGCTTCGGTGAAAATTCTTTCAGATTTGATTTCAAAAAATTTGAATCGCTAACTTAGGCTCCATTACTCAACCAAACTTAAATGAAAGATCAAGTTACTCTTAAAGAAAAAATTGGCTATGGACTAGGCGATGCCGCTTCTTCGATGTTTTGGAAGTTGTTCGGCATGTACCTGATGTTTTTTTACACCGATGTTTTCGGTATGGAAGCAAAGGTCGTTGGTACCATGTTTTTAATTACTAGGGTCTGGGATTCTTTGTTCGATCCGATAATTGGGGCTTTAGCTGATCGAACACAGTCAAAATGGGGGAAATTCCGACCCTATATCTTGTATGTAGCCATTCCGTTTGGCGTGATTGGCGTCATGACATTTTACACGCCTTCCTTTGGAGAATCAGGTAAAATAGTCTACGCGTATGTAACTTATTCAATCATGATGATGGTGTATTCGGCGATTAATGTGCCTTACGCATCCTTGTTGGGGGTCATGAGTCCTTCACCGAAAGTGCGCAATGTATTGGCTACTTTCCGGATGACCTTTGCATACCTTGGAAGCTTCGTGACTTTATTGCTCTTTAATCCGCTGGTCAATTACTTTAGTGGGCGAAGCCAATTGATCGAAAATCAACAGTATGGATGGGTGATGGCAGTTGCTGTGATTGCTGTTTGTTGCGTTGTGCTTTTTTTGCTCTGCTTCAGCTGGACCAAAGAACGCGTTCAGCCAGTATCAGAACATTCTACGAGTTTAAAACAGGACATAAAGGATTTATTCAACAATAAGCCTTGGTGGATTTTGTTAGGCGCGGGCGTTGCGGCTTTGCTGTTCAATTCCATTCGCGATGGCGCGACTTTGTACTATTTTAAATATTACATCAGGGAAGACCTGTTTGGCGATGTTGTATTGTTCAATATACCGTTTGTTCTGAGTGGTTTGTACCTTGCTGTAGGTCAGGCTGCGAATATTCTTGGTGTGGTGCTTGCCGCTCCCGTCAGCAACAGCATAGGAAAAAAGAACACCTACATGATCTCCATGATTTTAGCCACTGTTGGAAGCATTGCATTCTATTGGCTGGCTAGCGATAATCTTGTGCTTATTTTCAGTTTGCAGATTATGATCAGTATTTGTGCAGGTTCCATATTTCCGCTATTGTGGTCGATGTATGCAGATTGCGCTGACTATTCGGAACTAAAAACCGGAAATAGAGCCACAGGTCTGATTTTTAGTTCCTCTTCGATGAGCCAAAAGTTAGGCTGGGCGCTTGGTACAGCGCTGACAGGTTGGCTCTTGGGCTATTACGGATTTCAGGCAAATCAGGATCAAAGTGCTGAAACGCTAAGCGGAATTCGCATGTTTCTAAGTTTCTTTCCAGCAATAGGGACGATTTTATCAGTGCTGTTTATCAGCTTTTATCCGTTGAGCGAAAAGAAAATGATCCAAATAACATCAGAATTAGAAGATAAAAGAAAATAAGTGCGGCATTGCATGAATGAATTTAGAAAAGAATTAGAAGAAAATATTCTGCCATTTTGGGCTGAAAAAATGGTTGATTACGAACATGGAGG
This sequence comes from Sphingobacterium hungaricum, assembly GCF_015210005.1. GTDB lineage: Bacteria > Bacteroidota > Bacteroidia > Sphingobacteriales > Sphingobacteriaceae > Sphingobacterium > Sphingobacterium hungaricum. The sequence goes on along the minus strand of NZ_MU158698.1, from coordinate 431,478 downwards.
ATTCTATGGCGCGATTGACGGTCACAATCGGTTACAAGAAAAGGCGAACAAAGGTGTCGTTATGCATGCGCGGATTTTGTGGACTTTTTCAGCTGCCTTTAGGGTGCTGAAAAAAGAAAGTTATCTCAATATCGCGAATCGTGCTTTTGAATACATCAAACTGCATTTTATTGATGCCAAATTTGGCGGTGTATATTGGGAATTGGATTACCTTGGAAATCCAGTGAACAAGAAAAAGCAGACCTATGCACAGGGTTTTGCATTGTATGCATTTTCGGAATATTACCGTGCAACCTCCATTCCCGAAGCTTTGACACTTTCAAAAGCATTTTTTGAACAAATTGAATCGCTTAAAGATCAAGAAACGGGAGGATATTGGGAAGCGTTTACTGAAGATTGGCAACCGATCGAGGATATGCGTTTGAGCGATAAAGATGAGAACGAAGCTAAGACCATGAATACGCATTTGCACATTCTTGAACCTTATACGAATCTGTTGCGAATCTGGCCGGATCAACAAGTTATTCGCGCACAGCATGAATTGCTTGATCTCTTTCTTCATAAAATCTACAATCCGAAAAATGGACATCTGCAATTGTTTTTTGATAAAAATTGGAATTCACAGACGGACACGATTTCCTATGGACACGATATTGAGGCCGCATGGCTAATGCTTGAGGCAGCAGAGGTACTAAATAATACAGAATTAAAAGAAGAAGTTGCAACTACATCGCTCGCGATTGCCTTAGCTTCGGCGGAAGGCTTGTTGGCTGATGGAAGCATGGCTTATGAATTAAAGGATGGAGTTTTGGATAAAGAACGGCATTGGTGGGTTCAGGCGGAAGCTGTTGTTGGTTTCCAATACCTAGCAGTTCAATTCGATCAAGTTCACTACTTGGAATATTCGAAAATACTTTGGAAATATATTCAGAACGAGCTTATTGATTATGAAAATGGAGAATGGTATTGGAGCCGGAACGAGGGTGGATCCATCAATCGAAAAGACGACAAAGCAGGATTTTGGAAATGTCCTTACCATAACGGACGTATGTGCTTAGAGATGATGGCTTTTCAAAGTAAAAAGTAAAAATTCAAAAGTAAAAAAAACGTTCTGCGTGTTACGACGCTATTGTCGCTATTCAGGATGACCCTTCGAAAGATATCGAACAGCTTTCAAAATAAAAAGTCAAAAGTAAAAATTCAAAGACCTGCTTAATCGCAAACCCTTTCGCTAGCGCACGCGTTTCGCGTGTGCTTATATAAAATACAAAAATGCTCCGTAGGAGCTACCGCTTTGTAGTCTTAGGAAAGATAATAGAAGCGTGCCGTAGGTACGCTACCCATTTCAATAAGGTTTGTACCTAAGGCACAAAATTTATCGCTTTGTATTTTCTATAAAGCGGTTGTGCCTTTGGTAAATGTGTTTGCATTATTTTGTATAAGTTGTCCTGCAGAAGGAATGCTATTTTGAACATAGCTCACAGCGACTTCTTCATAGTCGCCAAATCTTTGCTCCTTATGCTTTACTCCGTAATCTTATAATTTCTACATCGCGCCCTTCGGAAGATGTTGAACAACTATGCTTACGCAATCAATCCCGCAAAATAGCTTAGCTCGTAGCACTAAAAAATCCATGGCGGGTTTCTTTTGAAAATAGTACATTTGTAGTATGGCGCAACGACGAATAAGTAAGAATCAACGGAGAAAAATTGGTGTTTTTCTGCGCTGTGTGCTTATATCATTTATCGCCTGGTTGCTATTTGCTATATCGAGCGATTACAAGTACCGCATTAAGGCGGGTATTTCCTACGTGAATATTCCCGAGAAAAGAGCTTTTCACCCCTTGCAATCCGATACCGTAGATGTGGAAGTAACCATGTCCGGTTGGAAAGTGTTTCTGGCAAACTTGCATAAAGATACATCGACCATTCAGGTTGATCTTAGCGGGTTGGCGAACCGTAATTTCGTCGTCATGTCTAACCAGATTGGTTTTATCAACAAGCAGTTTCCAGCAGATAAGAAAGTAATCAAAGTGCATCCCGATACCTTATTCTTTGATTTTTCAAAGCAGACACAGCGTAAAATTCCTGTGCGCGTGCTGACACATATTGATTTCAAAAAGCAGTATGGCATTATTGGTGAAACCAAAAGCAATCCCGCGTATGTGACCGTAACTGGACCGATGGAAGATGTCGCAAGCATCGAATACCTTGAAACGGACAGCATAAAAGGTTCGGCCATTCATTCGGACATCCGAACGATTGCCTATTTAAACCGAAATCAAAAAAACAACATTACCATTTATCCGACATTCACGGAGATAACCATTCCGGTAGGCGAGCTGACGGAAAAGATACTGGAAATTCCGCTCCGCGTGGAGAATGCATCAAAATATACGTCCGTACGGACGCTTCCGAGCAAAGTCAAGGTCGCTATTTTGGTGTCGATCAAGGATTACAATACTTGGACAGCGCGCGATTTTGAGGCTGTAGTGGATATGAATTCATGGGAAGAAAACCATGTGAAAAGTCTGCCGGTACTGATTACGCGGTCACCGGAATTTGTAAAAGTCATTAGCGTCGATCCGGCGAATGTGGATTTTTTAGTCAGAAAATAAATGAGCTTAAAAATAGGAATAACGGGTGGGATAGGAGCAGGCAAGAGTTTGGTTTGCAAGCTGTTCAAAACCTTGGGAGTGCCGGTATATGATGCAGACAGCGAAGCGAAATCGCTGATGGTCAGCAATCCGGAACTGAAGGAAGCTTTGATAGCTGCCTTCGGCAAGGAAACCTACCTCGCAGACGGACAAGTCAACCGCAAGTTTTTGGCTGATCAAGTGTTTAATAACGAAACTGAATTAAAGAAGCTCAATTCCATCGTTCATCCGATTGTTATTCAGCACGGAAAAGACTGGGCAGAAGCGCAGACTTATCCGTATTCGATTAAAGAAGCTGCTCTATTGTTTGAAAGCGGTTCTTATAAAGCATTGGACAAAATTATTCTGGTCACCGCTCCCGAAGCCATCCGAATCCAACGGGTGATGGAACGTGACGGGGCCACGGAAGAACAAGTGAAAGATCGAATCAGCAAGCAGATGACTGATGCGGACAAACAGGCGTTGGCTGATTTTATCCTGCTAAATGACGGAAAAGCGTCGCTGATCGCTCAGGTTTACGAGCTGCATCAGCTATTTTTAGAGGAGGCGAATGAATCTTAATCCATTGCCTGATTTTCTGGTCCAGCAAAATAAAGGGTACTATTGCCGCTATGGTGATTTCTACTTAGATCCATTGGAACCTGTGGAAACTGCGGTGGTGTCGCATGCTCACGCCGATCATGCGCGGCCAGGTCACCGCTTAATCTATACGACGGCAGCAACGTCTGTGTTTATGCAAACCCGATATACACGGCAACGAAAGGAGTCTTACCGTGTGTATGGTTTTTCAGAACATTTTAAGCTTAAGGAGGTCGATCTGTATTTTATTCCTGCCGGTCATATTTTGGGCTCCGCCCAAATCATGATGATTTATCAGGGCGTAAAATACCTGTATACCGGCGATTTTAAGATGCAGGAAGACAGCACCTGCGAACCGATTGAAATCGAACAGGCGGATGTATTGATAACGGAAACCACATTTGCAAATCCCGAGACCAAACATCCAGATCCGGTCGAAGAAATCAAAAAGCTAAATACCACCCAAATCAATATTCTTTTAGGCTGTTATACATTGGGCAAAGCCCAGCGCCTGACCGCATTGATCAATGCGCATTGCCCAGATAAAGAAGTGCTGGTGCATCATGGCATTCTGCCTTTTCATCGCATCTATGATCGGGAGGGTTTTCAGCAATTGACCTACCTGCCTTATAATCGGCAAGCCATGAAAGTGCCTGACCAAAATAAGATTTATTTGGTGCCGCCGTTTACTTTTTCAAGTTACATGCGCGCGAAGAATGTGATACGTGCTTTTGCATCGGGATGGAAACGCCTGCAGCATCAGAATGGAATTGAACTGCTGATTTCGGACCATGTCGATTGGGATGATTTGCTGTCTTTTATTGAGCAGGTTCGTCCTCAGGAAATATGGACTATCCATGGCGATGGGCGTCATCTCAAGGATTATTTAAGTGGATCGATCGCGGTCAAGGAACTTCGTTAGCAAAGAAAACAATTTCATTGATTTGATGTTGTTAGTTTACATCAATAAGAAAAGAAAAGCCATGAATAAGTTTTTTAAGGTATTAATAGCAGGTTGGGGAGCCAAGAAAATGGGTTTCGGATGTTTCGGAACTATTATTGTGTTTATTATTATCTATTATTTACTGGGCTATTTATAGGAGCGGAAGGCTTCTAAGAGATATAAAAACCTGATTATTTAGATTTAATCAGGTTTTTTTGTTTTGTAGATCTGATGACCTTAATGTAATCTTATTGATTTTTATCGATAAACAGAACGAAGTCGTTCAATGCTTTGGTAAAGGATTCTCGCAGCGCTTTTTTGCTCGTTGATTCGTTTATTTCTAGCGCAAAGCGATGAAATTGGGAAGCGACAAAGTGGAAAGGTTTTTCATCCGTTTTGATTTCAAATGCAAGTATAGTTCCTGCAGTATAGCTGTCTTCGGGAATATCTTTAAAAGATTCAGGTGCGTAGTATTTGGGGTTGATTGAAGCCGCAAAATCCTTTTCGATACCAAATTGATAAGCTTCTAACATGATTTTAATGTATTTTCCTGAAATAGGCTGTTGAGCATTTAAGTTGTTTTTTATGTTCAGCGTAGCCTTTGGATAGGTTTTCCGAAGCTGTTTAACTAGCGCTCCTAATACTTGATTGCCGGAACAGTCAGCTTGGGTATTCTTTGGAAGTTTCCGTGCATCAGTAAGGATAACCGTTATATTTTCGCCAGCAAATTGCTCGCTTCGTAGCAGCGTATCTACAACCTCCGGACAATAAACCTGCATCTTTTGGCTAAAGGAATGGCAATAGCTTACGCAAAGGATTAGGGTGATTAGGTATTTCATAAAAATAAATTGGTAGGTGAAGGTAGGGAAAGTTTTTTGATGAGGGAAAGTTTGATTGCTAGATATGGAGGTTTTGTGATCATTTGATTCGTAGAAAGTAAAAACACTAAAGCTTGGAGGGTGTATGTTCGATATAAAATTTTCGCCTTAGCTAGTAATTAAACTGGTACAAATCAATGGTTAATATAATTGTATCAGTTTTTTACCCACTATTGAGTGAAGAGCAAGAATAAATGTACGAATGTAATCAATATGATTTTTTTCTTGAAGATGATTTAGCCATTTGCAATTTGTTCTGCTGTAACATCAAGAATATCTAAATATCTTTCTAAAACAGTTTTAGCTAAAGATAATGACCTTGGGTCAATAGAAAATAATAATCTATAGGCTGAATAGTTAGTCGCACTAATTGCTAATATTCTTGAGGCAACACCATCTAGTTTAGAAGTAGTAGATGAAGATATATGTGCAGCTGAATTTCGTATAGTTTTCATATCCATTAAATCGCTATTAATCGAACTTAAGGATGAATCAAAAACGTATCCTTGATGAAAGAAAATTTTACTTATTTTTCTTACAGTTTCAGGATTTGACCAATCCATATGTTTCTGATTACCAATAATTATATCATTTGCGTGTTTAGCGTCTATAGGCATTGCCCATTTTGCTGGTCGATTATGATTTATAGACTCTTCGTTGATGAGGTAATCAATAAAGCATTTTTCGACGAATGTTTCCCATGCGACATAAATTCTTAGAAAAGCAGATTCTGCTATAAATTCCCGTAATTTAGATTGATGTTTATAGCTACCACTGGAATATTTTTGATGAGCAAAACTTATGTGCTGATTTAGTTCAGTTATTGATGCTCTAAAATCTGTTAAATTTTGAACTAAACCCATTTAAATAGCGTTTATTTTATTGGTTAGATATTCTGTTCTTCTCTTTCTAACTTTAGTGTCGGTTGTTGCTCTTCTACTGTCGTCTAAAAATTGGATGTCATTTGCTGGCAAGCTATTGATTACTTTTAAGTTGAAAATTTCATTCAAAGAAGTCAATTCATTTTTTATACGTTCGCAGTTCTTATTATGAATGTCGCCTGCAACTAAATCGAAGTCTTTTAAACCAAATTGAAAATGATAAAAGGACGTAAATAATGTATAAAAAAGATGTATACGTCTAAACTCCGTGTTTTTTAATCCCTCATTAAAAATAGATTGAATTAATAAAATGGTTTGGTCAAATTTTGATTCTATATCTTTCATCATAAAAGGGAAATCTTTCTCATATTTGTTATAATATGACTTTATTTGCTTCTTTGATTGAATCCCATCTAGAATTGAAATAACTAAATCTGCTACTAAAGTTGTATCTTCCATTCGAAGAATTTTTTGATTTGTTAGCAGCTTATTTTCAGTCCAAAATTCGTTGTACTTGTGAGATAATTTGTCCACAACAATTTTAAATTGGCTAAAATGACTTGCGTGAATTTTTTCTTGTTCGTTAAGTATTACCGCATAAGAATTTAAACGACTAAATATATCTAATATCTCTCTGTCTGGTAAATTTACCAGAAGGTCAACAGATAATTCATAATTAAGTATTTGAGATTGAATTGTTAAATCGATACTACTCAATTGGCTAAAATAATATCCTCCAAATTCTTCATTATGGTTCTTACTTATTGCGAATCCATCATTGAGATAAGAAAGAATTGTTCTCAATCTTTGTTGACCATCCACAACTTCTCTAATCGATTGTCTAGTATCAATATTTAATGTTTGTCTTATAAATATTTTTGGAATAGGCTTCCCTCTAATAATTGTATCCATTAAAAATGAACGTGCATCATCTGTCCAAACCGATTTTCTTTGAAATTTTGGAGAAAGCTCTAGTTGCTTTTTATCATGCCATTCAAGAAAATCGTTAATACTATATGTTCTACTATCGAAATTTTTCATTTAAGTTCTATTTTTAATAATCGCAGATTTTAACGTATTCCATTTTGGAATTACCGCAATGAATATACGCCAAACCAAGTAATAAATAAAACGGTTTTCCGTATTTATTAAGCTACGATGTTTGTAATACTTCTTGTTCGGGTAATTCCTTGATTTTGTAAATCAGTTGTCTTTTAACTAAGTATTATCATATCTAGCTAAAAAACAATCTCTTTTACAGTATTGCTCAGCTTACGATGCTGTTACTATTTATGACGTTCCAATCATCCATACCTTTGTCAAAAATACGATAAACAGTCTTCGTCTATTTTGTATATATCGTTGAACCATGCGTCCGATGTCTATTAAATGATATCCTACTTACCTCGCAGATTGGCTAGTGTATTTATACAAATCGGTTTAAATAAAGTAATGTTTTACTACCATTCAATCAGCTTATTAATTAAACTGGTTGGGTTGGTGTGTCAGATATTAAGTGTTAAATATCTTATTGTGATAAAATATTAAGTGTTGGGTCATGTTCAAAAGTTGTGGAGTAGGAAAAAAATAATAAGATATTTGTGCTTTGATCTTTTATAAGTATGCACGATTCGTTCAAAGCTTTAATGCCTTTAATTATTCCGGAAGGAGTTTCCGACTATTTCGAAATGACCCATTATTCTAAAGATGACAGGAGATTGGACATCTTTCTGGAAGAGCTTAACATCACACCCGAAGAATATCAAGGACAAAAATTGGTTTCCAAAGGTTTTTTCGACCCTATCACCCTTCAAGATTTCCCAATACGCGGCCCACAGGTATATCTGCACGTCAAACGCCGTAGATGGCTTAACCGGGATATAGATAAGGCAGTTTATAGGAACTGGGAGCTAGTAGCCAAAGGAACGCGCATCACACAGGATTTCGCGGCTTTTTTAAAAGAGATCAGCGGATAGCCAGGCACATAGCATCCAGAGCATATCTTCATTTTATGGCATAAGCGCTAGCAAGCTAAGGAGATACTATCGGAACAAGCTCAGTGGTTTTCAAGATTGGGAACATCGAGATAATGCAAAGCAGGGGCTCATCTTTGCCGAGAACATCAGCCCTCATCTTTCTATTGACGAAACCTGCCTTTCCCATGGAGAACTTTATACAGTCTTGAGCAATAAACATGCACGAGGCAAAAAGGGAACCGTCGTAGCGATATTGAGCGGCACTAAATCCGACAATATTATTCCCTTGCTTCAAAAGATACCTTTGCGGATCCGCAAACAAGTCACGGAGATTACCCTGGACTTAGCTGGAAATATGGGCCTGATCGCTAAGCGCTGTTTTCCCAATGCAGTTCAGGTAATCGATAGGTTCCATGTGCAGCAGCTGGCTAGCGAAGCGCTTCAAGAAATCAGGATAAAACATCGGTGGCAGGCTATAGATGACGAAAATCAAGCTATCGACCAAGCACGGAAGAAGAAAGAAAGCTATTGTCCAGAAATGCTTACCAATAGCGATACGCTCAAACAGCTGCTGGCAAGGAGCCGATATCTGCTCTATAAAAGCGAGCACAAATGGACGGTTGAACAGAAAGAAAGAGCTGTTATATTGTTCGAGCGCTATCCAGATATTGAAAAAGCTTACCGCCTGTCACAGGAGCTCTCTTGGATATTCAACACAACAGTGGATAAGATATATGGATTTACAAGGCTAGCGAAGTGGGCAGACAAGGTCGAACGGGCGGGGTTCAAGTCCTTCAATACCGTATCCAGAACGATAAATATACACCACAAAAAGATATTGAACTACTTCGATAACAGAAGCACAAATGCTTCAGCAGAATCTTTCAATGCTAAGATAAAGGCTTTCAGAAGTCAATTTAGAGGTGTAAGGGATGTCAACTTTTTCCTATTTAGATTAACTAAATTATTTGCTTAGTCCACAGGTTTTGTTTATGATCCTAAGTGTTTAGGAAAAATAAATAAGTTAAATTTAAATACAATACCAAACCGAAAAGCCTACTTGCCTTAAGTTTCCGTTAACAATAAATAAAATCTGTGGATTATACTATTTGAAGAGAATTTTGTGGTGCCAGCTGGGATCGAACCAGCGACACAAGGATTTTCAGTCCTTTGCTCTACCTACTGAGCTATGGCACCCTGCAAGACAATTTCCTAATGAGATTTCAAATTTGTGGTGCCAGCTGGGATCGAACCAGCGACACAAGGATTTTCAGTCCTTTGCTCTACCTACTGAGCTATGGCACCTTATTTGAAACAACATTATTTCTTTGTTGCGTTGCAAATGTAGTTTCTTTTTTCGATATCTAAAACTTTTGATTTAAAAAAGTTGCCTCTAGGTAGCAAAGTATTGATTTTGATTAAGATAAATTTACAACAAATAAACAGAGATTTTTGCAAATAAGGGTATCTTTGCGCTTTAGTAAATTGATATGAGTAAAAGAGGAAGAGTTTTAGTGGCCATGAGTGGCGGAGTGGATAGTTCGGTTGCGGCAGTGATGTTGCACGAACAGGGCTACGAAGTGATTGGTATTACGATGAAAACTTGGGATTATGCTTCTTCTGGTGGTTCTTCGAAAGAAACGGGCTGCTGTAGTTTAGATAGCATCAATGACGCTCGTTCATTGGCGGTGAACTATGGATTTCCGCATTTTATTCTCGATATCCGCGATGAATTTGGGGATTTTGTAATCGACAATTTTGTGGATGAATACATTGCCGGACGCACACCTAACCCTTGTGTTTTATGTAATACGCATATCAAATGGGAAGCCTTAATGAAGCGTGCGGATAAGCTGGATTGTGAATTTATCGCAACAGGGCATTATGCAAATATCCGTTTGCATGATAACGGACGCCATGTGATTTCAAAAGGTCTGGATGAAAATAAAGATCAGTCCTATGTGTTATGGGGTGTTTCACAAGAAAACCTAGCACGTACGCAATTTCCGTTAGGAAACTTTACGAAAAAGGAAATCCGTGAAATGGCAATGCAAATGGGCCAGCAAGAACTAGCGAATAAATCGGAAAGCTATGAGATCTGTTTTGTTCCAGATAATGATTACCGTTCATTCTTAAGACATAAAAGACCAACCTTAGACCAAGAGATTGGCGTGGGTAACTTTATTTTGGCAGATGGAACGGTCGTTGGACAGCATATCGGTTATCCGTATTTCACGATCGGACAACGTAAAGGTTTGGGGGTTGCTTTTGGCAAGCCTATGTATGTGATCCAAATATTGCCCGAAAGCAATTCGGTCATGTTAGGAGAGGAGCATGAGTTGGAAAAATCGCAAGCTTTCGTGAAGAACATCAACTTGGTGAAATATGCAAGCATTAGCGAACCGATGGAAGCGATTACAAAAATCCGCTACAAAGACGCAGGTGCATTGTCGACCATTGTTCAAGACGGCGATATTATGCGTGTAGATTTTCCACATCATGTGAAAGGTATTGCTCCAGGACAATCCGCAGTGTTCTACGAAGGCAATGATTTGCTTGGCGGCGGATTCTTGATGAAATAGAGAAAACTTAGGTATACAGAAAAGGGAGAAAATTAATTTTCTCCCTTTTTTTGTTTTGAGCTGTTAGGTTATAGATATGAGATTTGAGATGTTAGATATGAGATATCTACAATCATCCTCTACATCTAAATACTAACTACTATTAAGACGTTAGATATGAGATTTGAGTTGTTAGAAATTAACCCACGTATCTAAATACTATATACTAACTACTAAATACTATCCAAGCTTTCCTACTTCTTGTACTAAGTCAACAATTTTGTTGGAGTAACCCCACTCATTGTCATACCAAGAAACAACTTTCACAAAGTTATCGTTCAATGAAATACCAGCTTTTGCATCGAAGATCGATGTACGAGCATCACCTAAGAAATCTGTAGATACAACTTCATCTTCAGTATATCCTAAGATACCTTTTAACTCGCCTTCAGAAGCTTCTCTCATTACGCGTTTGATTTCTTCGTAAGAAGCACCTTTTTCCAAACGTACAGTTAAATCAACTACAGAAACGTCAGCCGTAGGAACACGTAAAGACATACCTGTTAATTTACCTTTTAATTGAGGCAATACTAAACCTACCGCTTTAGCAGCACCAGTTGAAGAAGGGATGATGTTTTGGTAAGCACCACGTCCACCTCTCCAGTCTTTCGCTGAAGGGCCGTCTACAGTTTTTTGAGTTGCAGTAACTGCGTGTACAGTTGTCATTAATCCTTCTAAAATTCCGAAGTTGTCATCTAATACTTTAGCGATAGGAGCAAGACAGTTTGTTGTACAAGAAGCGTTCGAAACGATGTTTTGATCTGCTTTCAATTCTTTGTGGTTAACACCCATTACGAAAGTAGGGGTATCGTCTTTTGCAGGAGCTGATAAAACAACTTTTTTCGCACCAGCATCAATATGTTTTTGAGCCAATTCTTGAGTCAAGAAAAAGCCAGTCGATTCAATAATTACTTCAGCACCTACCTCATTCCATTTCAAATCTGCAGGATCTTTTTCAGCTGTAACGCGGATTGTTTTTCCGTTTACAACAAGATTTCCATCTTTAACTTCTACTGTACCATCAAACTGGCCATGAGTAGAATCGTATTTCAGCATGTAAGCCATGTAGTCTGGCTCAACTAAATCGTTAATACCTACTACTTCAATATCACTACGTTTTACAGCTGCTCTGAAAGCTAAACGGCCGATACGACCGAATCCGTTAATTCCAATTTTCATTTTTATTTATTTTTATTAAGGTAATATTTTACTAAATTCTGTACAGGTTCTTTGACAATCATGCCTATCGGCAAATGGTATTCTTTGACTGCATCTTTGAGCCACTCGCCATAATTGTCCGCTACGGATCCTGTAAAATTAAAAACAGCATCTGGATATTGTTCCGATAAAGGAACCAGATACGTCTTTACGTATTTGGACAATCCATTCTTAATGACTTGGCACATGTAGGCATCGTCGCGGTTTTCGTAAATAAAATCAGCGAACGATGTCAAAAAGATATTTGGATTAGGCGAGTTGTACGTTTTTTCCAAAATGGTTTTGCGATCCAAAGCATGTTTTAGCAAGAGCTTTTCTCTCAAACCAGAGGGCATTACTTCTGTTAAGAAATCTTTAAGCAACTGTTTGCCTAGCCAATTTGTCGATCCTTCATCCGCCAAAATATAGCCAAGGCCAAAGTTGTTTTCTAAAACTTTTTTTCCGGTATAGTAAGCTGCGTTAGATCCCGAACCTATGATTCCGATAATTCCTTTTTCGTCCCCGAATGTAGAGATTGCCGAAGCCAGCACATCATGGCTGACTTTGATTTTTGCATTTTTAAAGAACTGCTGAAAGACTTTCTCTATTTTTTCTTGCCGCTCGGTCGACGAAGCGCCGGCGCCAAAGAAATAAATCTTCCTGATCTTTTCTGCATTATTGATGAGATTGGTGTTTTTGTTTAGCAGTTGCAGAATATATCGCTCATCTTGGATGTACGGATTTATTCCAGATGTGCGAAAACCAAAGGCAATACGGCCTTTTTCGGCTAAGCGCCAATCTGCATATCGTGAACCGCTAAAAATAACTGCAATCATGTCTATACTTAAATATTCATTACTTGCGCAATTTTAACTAAATCTTCATCTAGCTTAAATTCGCTTTTATTTAATGCTTCTTCTAAAGGAGTGGTTACGATTTTATTTCCTCGGATTCCAATTGTTACTCGTGTGCTTCCTTTCAATAATTCCTGAACAGCATGATAGCCCATCTTGGTTGCAAGAACACGATCAAAACTACTAGGAGAACCACCGCGTTGAAGATGCCCTAAGATACTAACTTTTGTGTCATAATAATCAAATTTTTGCTTGACATGCTTTTCCACATTATACGCGCCACCATTTTTATCTCCTTCTGCAACAATTACAATCGTCGACGATTTGTTTTTGTCCGCTGCCGTTTCCAACATGTCGATCAATTCCGAGATTGCAGTGTCTTTTTCAGGCAATAAAATCGCTTCAGCACCTGATGCCACACCTGCATTTAAGGCAATGCATCCTGAATCGCGACCCATCACTTCCACAAAAAACAAACGGCTATGCGAGGCAGCCGTGTCTTTGATTTTATCAATTGCTTCGATTACCGTATTATTCGCCGTATCGTAACCCAAGGTATAATCCGACCCATTCAAATCATTGTCAATTGTTCCGGGGATACATACAACAGGGATTCCGTATTCTAACGAGAATAAGTTAGCGCCAGTAAAAGTTCCGTCGCCACCGATCGCCACTAAAGCGTCGATGCCTTCTTTTTGCAAGTTTTCAAAAGCTGTTTGACGGCCTTCTTTGGTTTTAAATTCTAAACATCTTGCTGATTTAAGGATTGTACCGCCTTTTTGAATAATTGAGCTGACCGATCTGCTTTGCATTTCGCAGAAATTGCCTTCAATCATGCCTTGGTATCCTTGATAAATTGCTGTTATTTTTTTTTCATTAAATAATGCTGTACGAACTACAGCACGGATGGCAGCATTCATGCCCGGAGCATCTCCTCCTGATGTGAAAACGCCTATATTTTTTATTTCTATCATTCGATTATATCATATTTAGAAATACGAATATAGTGTGTAAATATTACACTATTAAATTTTTTTGCGTTTTTCTTGATTCTTAACAATATTTTAATGATAATTGTTACAGAAAGTTTACTAAATTAAAGCGTTTGCATACACATTTTACGATCGACTGCGTTATTTATAGTTTTCATGAAGGGCAATTAAAAGTGCTTCTGACTGAACGAAACGAATCACCATACAGTGGTTGGTGGGCACTGCCTGGTTTTTTTGTCAATAAGTACGAAGAAATGGAAGATGCAGTTGCGCGTATTTCGTATGAAATGACTGGCCTGAAAGACATTTTTATGGAACAGCTCGCAGCATTTGCAGGTGTGAAAAGACATCCGGAAGGACGTATTTTGACCGTAGCGTACACCACGCTTATCCGTTTTGATGATGTAAAAAATAAGGTCAAGCCTGTGACGGATTATATGCGACAGGCGAACTGGTTTTCTGTTTCAGAATTGCCAGAATTGGCTTTTGACCATCAAGAAATCATTAACTTAAGTCTGGATAAATTAAAAAGATCCATTTCCTATTCCACCGCTCCATTCGAATTGCTGCCCGACAAATTTACATTGACCCAGCTCCAACAGGTCTATGAAGAAATCTTGCGCAAGAAGCTTGATAAAAGGAACTTCCGCAAAAAGATTATGAATTTGGGCTATTTAAAAGAATTGAACGAAGTGCAACAGCATGTTTCCTATCGTGCGGCTCGATTGTATAAGTTTGATAAGCGCAAATTCGCCAAGCTATTCAGTCAAGAATAAGCTACAGATTAAAAGCATTCACTACTGCAGGTCATCAAATTGTCAATAATCTATTGTTTTTTTCAAAAACGATAAGGCAATCTAGTTTTCTTTTTATACTTTTGAACAAAATTTAGAAAAAGTCAATAATTAAGATTTTGATAATACGAGATGAGTTTAAATAAAGAAAAGATTATTGAAGTTGCTTTGCTAAGATTCTCCCGTTTTGGTTTCAGTAAAACGACCATGAACGAGATTGCCGAGGACTTGAATATTACGAAGGGGAATCTGTATTACTATTATGCCGATAAAGCGAAGCTAATTGCTGATGTTATCTTATACATTGGTAATGAGATGATAGACGGGCAAATAAAAATCATTGAAAATTTCAAAGGAGATTTTTTAGGAACGCTATTTGACATTATAGAGCATCGCTGCAAAGTCATTAAGAAATACTACATGCTGCACCTTGCTGAAAATCTAGATTGGATCAAAGATCTACAATTGGATGAAATCATCGAGGACATGAAATGCAGAGATTGTACCGAGCTTAGAGGTCTTTTTGAAAAGGCAGAAAGCATGGGCGAAGTGAAATTCAGCAACATTGATGAGGCTGCCGAACTTTATATTGATATTATGAAAGGTTTGGCTTTAAAAGAAAATATTTCAAATATTATTAACTGTTTGCCGGACTACGACAAAATCGATTTGATTCTCGAAAGTCAAAAAAGAGCAACCCAATTTATTTTTGAAGATAAAATAATACACAAATAAGACTATATACAAACAAATGAATAAATTAAAGTTATTTGCAATACTAGCTTGCAGTATTGTAATGGCAAACCCCTTGTTCGCTCAAGAAGAGCTAACCCTGCAAGAAGCAATCACTTTTGCGTTAAAAAACAAAGCGGATGCAAAAAAATCTGCATTGGATATTGAGAATGCGGAATACCAGATCGATGAAGTTCGCGCCGGAGCATTGCCTCAATTGAGTGCTACAGCATCTCTTAATTACAATCCGATTCTTCAAAAAAGTCCGATAGATGTAGGTGCTTTTTCTGGAGGTCCTAGTCAGATTGAAATGGTTGCTTTTGGACAAAAATGGGGTACAAACGCTACAGCGTCCGTTTCGCAACAAATTTTTAATCAGGCTTTATTTACTGGTTTGAAAGCGGCGAAAACTACACGCGAGTTTTATATGATCAACAATACATTGACAGAAGAACTGTTAATTGAGAAGGTCGCGAACTCTTATTACGAAGTTTTTCAGACACAGCAGCAATTGAAAACATTGCAGAGCAATCTAGATAATACTAAAAAGACTAGAGGTGTAATTGAAGGTTTGGTAAAAGCTGGTTTAGGAAAGAAAATTGATTTAGACCGTACAACAGTTGCAGTCAACAATTTAGAATCACAGAAACAGCAATTGGTGAATGCATTAGAAATTCAAGAAAATGCATTGAAATTTGCGATCGGAATGGATATCCGCACGGATATTGAATTGCCAAAAGAAACATTTAATGTGAATCTGAATTCTACGCTTGAAACAAATGATGTAAATAACAGAACTGAGATATTGGCTCTTAATACACAAACGGAGTTGCTGAAATTAAATAAAAAATCGATGATGGCTGCTTATTATCCATCCTTGTCAATCTCTGGAAACCTTGGGAATTTAAGTAACGGTAACATTTTTCCAACTTTTGGAAATAGCGGTTACATTTGGTCGAACTTCTCTTCAGTAGGTTTGAACTTGACTATCCCTATTTTCACCGGTGGTGCGACTAGATCTAAAATCCGTCAGGCAGACATTGAAATCAGAAAAGCTGCGGTTGATATAGAAGATACGAAATTGGGGTTAAATCTTGCTAACGAAAACGCAAAGGCTCAAATCAAAAATAGTCTATTGGTCATCAATAGCAACGAGGAAAATGTGGGGTTAGCGGAAGATGTTTTGGAGAATACAAGAAACAACTACCGCAATGGATTAGCTACATTAACTGAATTATTGGAAGCAGAAACAGCTTATGCAGATGCTCAAAATAATTACACCACCTCATTATTGAATTACAAAGTAGCTGAAATTCAATTAATCAAAGCAAACGGAAATTTAAAATCATTAGTAAACGAATAATTAACTATAAAAAATGAAACGTACGATTATAACAATCATTATTATTGTTGCCGCATTAGGGGGTATCTATTATGTCCTAACAAAAAATAAAGCTAAAAACGAAGCTGAAGTTCAAGTTGTTGCGCAGCGCAATGCTTCGGTTTTGGTTCAATTAGATACTGTTAAGCAACAAGATGTCAATTTGCAATACATTGCTAATGGAACATTTATTCCTGCTCAAGAGGTGACTGTATCTGCTGAGGCATCTGGTAAAGTTACTCGTGTACTAGTTGATGAGGGTTCTCGCGTGAGCGCAGGACAGACTTTAGCAATTGTAGAAGGTGATAAATTAAATGTAACTGTTGCAAACTCGCAAGCAGAATACAACAATGCAGAAGCTGAAGTTAAACGATTTGAAAGTGCATTTTCTTCTGGAGGTGTAACACAGCAACAAGTTGACCAAGCGAAATTGAGATTCGAGAATGCTAAAAATGCATTGAAAAGTTCAAAATTAAATGCTGGAGATATTACGATCCGTTCATTGGTTTCGGGTATCGTTAATTCTCGTAAAATTGAGCCAGGAACTTATGTTTCTCCAGGAACGCCAGCTTTCGATATCGTGAATGTATCCACTTTAAAATTACGCGTAAACGTTGATGAGAAAAATGTTGCGGCTTTAAAAGTTGGCAATCAAATCGCGATTAACGTAAGTGTCTACCCTGATAAAAGTTTCACTGGACGCATTACATTTATTGCGCCTAAAGCGGATGGAAGCTTAAATTTCCCAGTTGAAATTGAAGTTAAAAATACCTCAGACAATTTGTTGAGAGCCGGTATGTACGGAACTGCATCTTTTGGAGAGAACGCAAATATCAATGCGTTAGTCGTTCCACGCAATGCATTTGTGGGTAGTGTAAGTTCGAATACAGTTTTTGTGATGCAACAAGATAGCACAGCTAAAATGGTAAAAATCACATCTGGACGTAATTTCGGAAATGATATCGAAGTGTTAGGAGGCTTAAAAGCTGGTGACAAGGTGATCACATCAGGTCAGATTAACTTATTGGATGGTACAAAAGTGAGTGCAATTAAATAATTACACACTAATTAGAAGCGTAAATGAAAATTTCAGAAATATCCATTAAAAGACCAAGTTTAGTCATTGTAATGTTTATTATATTGACTTTAGGAGGGATTTTAAGTTACAGTTTATTAAGTTATGAGCTCATTCCAAAGTTTGAGGTCAACATTTTAACTGTACAGACTGTCTACCCTGGAGCGTCGCCTTCGGAGGTCGAGAATACGGTGACCCGTAAAATAGAGGATGCGGTTTCGTCTTTAGAAAACGTAAAGAAGCTGGAAGCTAAATCCTACGAAAGTTTATCCTTGGTATTGATTTATTTGAACGATGGTGCAGACGCGAATTATGCGCTAAATGATGCCCAGCGAAAGATTAATGCCATTTTAAGTGATCTTCCTGAGGATGTAGATAATCCGTCCTTGGTGAAATTCTCTTTGGATGATATGCCTATTATGACATTGAGTGTCACTAGTAATGTATCAGAAAAAGAATTGTACGATTTGTTGGACAAACAGATTCAGCCTATCTTTTCTCGTGTGAATGGTGTTGCGCAGGTTAATTTAATCGGTGGACAAGAGCGTGAGATCGAAGTAAGTTTAGATCCTAAAAAATTAGAAGGTTATGGATTGGGAGTTTCAGCTGTTCAGCAAGAATTGCTTTCTTCAAATCTTGACTTTCCTACAGGTAACGTAAAAACTAGAGATAACCAAACATTGATTCGTTTGGCAGGTAAATTCACGTCAATCGAACAATTGCGTAATCTTCCTATCACGACACCTGCGGGCATGCGCATTCGTCTTTCAGACATTGCAGATGTACAAGATGGTGAAAAAGAAGTTGAAAAAATCTCAAGGCTAGATCAGCAGAGCACAATTTTCTTGCAGATCATGAAGCAGTCTGATGCAAATGCGGTGGCGGTGAGTGAGGCGGTTAAACAATCGATCACAGAAGTTGAGCAAGGTTATTCATCTCAAGGGGTTAAAGTATTTATTGCGAACGATACATCAGATTATACATTAAAAGCAGCAAGTAACGTTATTTTTGACTTATTCTTGGCGATTGTATTGGTAGGTGTAATCATGTTGTTCTTCTTACATAGTTTGAGAAATGCCGCGATTGTAATGGTTGCGATACCATTATCCCTAATTGCTACCTTTATCGGTATTTATTTCATGGGTTATACCCTGAATTTAATGACCTTGCTAGGACTTTCATTGGTGGTTGGTATTTTGGTCGATGATGCGATCGTTGTTATCGAGAATATTCACCGACACATGGAAATGGGTAAGAGTGCGATTCGTGCAGCCTATGATGGAGCTTCCGAAATTGGGTTTACGGTTACAGCGATTACATTAGTAATTGTGGTTGTGTTCTTGCCGATTTCAATGTCTTCGGGTATGGCGGCAAATATCCTGTCCCAATTCTGTGTCACGGTCATTATTGCCACCTTGCTTTCCTTGCTTGTATCGTTTACAGTCGTTCCTTGGTTGTTCTCTCGTTTCGGTAAATTAGAGCACATGAATCCAAATTCATTTTTTGGAAAAATTGTTCATGGTTTCGAAGCAGGATTAAACAAGTTTACGCACTCTATTTCGGATTTGTTGACTTGGAGTTTGAAAAGCAGATGGAACAAAGTAATCACGATGTTAGTGGTTATTGTAATGTTCTTCGCTTCGCTATCTTTAGTAGGTCTTGGATTTATCGGAGGGGAGTTTTTCCCTGCATCGGATAAAGGCGAATTTATGATTCAGATGGAATTGCCGAAAGATGCGTCAATTGAGACAACGAATTTTGCAACTCAAAAAGCTGAACAATACTTAACAAACCTTCCTGATGTTGAGCGTTTAATTACGACAGTAGGTCAATCTTCGGATGGAATGGGTAGTGTTTCCGGAACGAAATATAAATCCGAAATTCAAGTTATTCTTCATGAGAAACGTGAATCAAAAGAAAGTACAAATGTCTATGCCGCTAAAGTAAAACGCGAATTAGAGAATCAAGTTCCAGGTGTCAAAATTACATCGGTTCCTGTCGGAATGATGGGCCCAGAGCAAGCTCCACTGACGCTTACGGTTGTAGGTGCTGATTTGGAAGAGGCGATGGAATATGCAAATAAAGCAGCAGATGAACTTCGCAAAATCCCAGGATCATCTGAAGTAAAATTAACCTCAGAAGAAGGTAATCCTGAAATCAACGTGCAAGTTGACCGTGATAAAATGGCTGAATTAGGCTTGAATTTATCTACAGTCGGTTTGACAATGCAAACAGCTTTTGCGGGTAACACAGATGGTAAGTTTAGAGCTGGTCAATATGAGTATGATATCAACATCCGTTTTATGGAAGCTGGAAGAACAAGTATTGACGATGTTAAAAACCTTGAATTTGTAACTACTGGTCAAAATAACCAAGGACAAGTTGTCAAATTGTCTCAATTTGCTGATGTATCATACAGTTCGGGTCCTACCTTATTGGAACGTCGTGATAAATCTCCATCGGTTTCTGTACAGGCCCAGGTTATTGGTAAGCCATTAACAACCATTGCTACTGAATGGACGGGTACCAACTTCGATAAGTTGGAACAAAAACCAGGCGTAAACTACATTTGGGGTGGTGACATGGAGAGTCAAGAAGAAGGATTTGGTACTTTAGGTATCGCCTTATTGGCATCGATTATCTTGGTTTACCTAGTAATGGTGTCCTTATACGATAGTTTTATCACGCCATTTATCGTAATCTTCTCGGTTCCGTTGTCATTTATCGGTGCATTATTATTGATGGCATTAACAAATACAACTTTAAACATCTTTACCATCTTAGGTATCATCATGTTGATTGGTTTGGTTTGTAAGAATGCAATCTTACTAGTGGATTTTGCGAATCATCGTAAAGACGCTGGTGATAATACACATGATGCATTGATCGCTGCCAACCACGCTCGTCTTCGTCCAATCTTAATGACGACGATTGCGATGGTTATCGGTATGGTTCCTATTGCATTAGCAACAGGTGAAGGTGCTGATATGAACAGAGGTTTAGCAATCGTTATTATCGGAGGTTTGTTATCTTCTTTATTCCTTACTTTAGTAATCGTTCCGGTTGTGTATTCAATCTTTGATGGATTAACTAGACGTTTCGGTAAGAAAGAGAAAATCGATTACGAAGCTGAAATGGTAGCTGACTATGTTCCTAACGAACATTATGTCGATGAATTAGAAGTCTCTCACAAGGGATAACTCGCTAAAATATATCGATAAAGATGCGCTCGGAATTTACTTTCCGAGCGCATTTTTTTTAGGGCAATCCGCTCTAGTATTCGGGATTTTAAATCGGTATGCTAGTGAACGCTTTCCGCGTGTGTTTTATAAATAACAACTTATTGCCAGCAGAAAATACATCTTAAAGCCTTGTAGAGGCTGAATATTTGTAGAATGATTGATTGGAATTAAAAGCGTGCCGTAGGTACGCAACCGAATTGACAAATTGTTTTCAAATAATTGTTGCGAACCTACGGATCGCTGATTGTAGACTATATTATTTGCTACAAATATTTTGCTCCTACGGAGCAATGTACAAGAGGGCACTAGCGCACGCGTTGCGCTAGTGCTTATATAAATTACAAATATGCCTCCGCTATTCAGGATGTTCCGAAAGGTCATCCTGAATTAATGATAAAAGCGGGATTTAAAGTAAAAATTCAAAAGTAAAAATTCAAAAACCTATCTGCGGGTAACTCAAGCTAGCGCCCGTGTTTCGCGTATGTTTTATAAATAGCAATCTATTGCCAGTAGAAAATACACCTTAAAGCCTTGTAGAGGCTAAATATTGGTAGAATGATTGGTTGGAATTAAAAGCGTGCCGTAGGTACGCAACCGAATTGACAAATTGTTTTCAAATAATTGTTGCGAACCTACGGATCGCTGATTGTAGACTATATTATTTGCTACAAATATTTTGCTCCTACGGAGCAATGTACAAGAGGGCGCTAGCGTACGCGTTCCGCGTGTGTTTATATAAATTACAAATATACCTCCGCTATCCAGGATGTTCCGAAGGGTCATCCTGAATTAATGATAAAAGTGGATTTGCAATCCGAACTACTAGAAAAATCTTAGTAAGATTCGGGATTACAAATCCCGATACATCCTAAGTGCGAAATCTCCCTTCGGAAGATATCGAACAGCTACATTCTATTTAAGATCTTTGCTAGGGCATCCTGTATGGAAAATATCGAATAACTACATCTAACCTAGAAACCAAATCCTTCATCCTTATTCTTTACTCCAAAATCTCACATCTCATATCTCCCACATTTTTTTATTTAACATGGATTCTATACTTTTATGTAATGAACCTTACAAAAATCGTAGTCGCACTAAGTTTCGCGCTTTTTGCAACAGCATCGACCGCACAAGAAAAAAGTCCCGTAGATTATGTAAATCCATTGATCGGAACGCAATCTAAATACGAACTGTCCAACGGGAATACCTATCCAGCGATTGCCCGGCCTTGGGGAATGAATTTTTGGACACCACAGACAGGTAATATGGGCGATGGATGGGTATATACGTATACCGCTGACAAAATTAAAGGCTTTAAGCAGACGCATCAGCCCAGTCCCTGGAATAATGATTATGGACAATTTTCAATTATGCCGATGACGGGTAAAGCTGAATTCGATCAAGAGAAACGCGCGAGCTGGTTCTCGCATAAAGCAGAAATTGCGCTACCTTATTATTACAGTGTCTACCTTGCCGATTACGATATCACAACTGAATTTTCGCCGACCGAGCGTTCTGCAATATTCAAAATTACATTTCCGGAAACGGACAAAGCTTTTGTAGCGATAGACGCGTTCGACAAAGGTTCTTACATCAAGATTATTCCGAATGAAAATAAAATCATCGGCTATACTACAAAAAATAGCGGGGGCGTTCCTGATAATTTCAAAAACTATTTTGTCATCGAATTCGACAAACCGTTTACCTACCAAGCTGGCGTTAGCAACAATGAGATCAAGGAAGGGAAGTTAGAAGTTCAAGATAATCATGCTGGAGGAATTGTTGGATTTAAGACGAAAAAGGGAGAAGTAGTCACGGCAAGGGTCGCTTCATCGTTTATCAGTTTCGATCAAGCAGCACTGAACCTAAAGGAAGTTTCTCAATCCTTCGAAGAAATCAAGCAAGCCGGTAAAGATCGCTGGAATGAGGTGCTCGGAAGGGTAGAAGTGGAAGATGACGATTTGGAGCGAGTCAAAACATTTTATTCCGCTCTATATCGTTCTACGTTATTTCCGCGCGATTTTTCTGAGATAAATGCGCAAGGAAATAGAGTCCATTATTCTCCATACAACGGGCAGGTTTTACCAGGGGCAATGTTTACCGATACCGGATTTTGGGATACGTTTCGTTCGCTGTTTCCGCTGTTGAATCTGTTGTATCCGTCCATGAATGATCAGATGCAGGAAGGATTGGTCAACGCATATAAAGAGAGCGGTTTCCTGCCGGAATGGGCAAGTCCTGGCCATCGGGAATCCATGATTGGGAATAATTCTGCTTCAGTAGTTGCAGATGCGTTGCGGACAGGTAGAAAAGGATATGATACAGCTGTTTTGTGGGAAGCTTTGCAACATGGAGCGAATAACGTCCATCCAAAGATTTCGGCTACGGGAAGAACGGGTTATCAATTGTATAATGAATTAGGCTATGTTCCTTTTGGTCGGGATATTAACCAGAATGTAGCCCGCACGCTAGAATATGCTTACGATGATTGGTGCATTTATCAATTTGGCAAAGCAATCGGTCGTCCGGATTCAGAAACGGCCGTGTATGCGAAGCGAGCAATGAACTATAAAAATGTCTATGATGCGCAGACCAAGCTGATGCGCCCTAAAGATTCGGACGGTAATTTCCGCGCTGAGTTTGATCCAAGCGCATGGTCAAGGGATTTTACTGAAGGTAATTCCTGGCATTGGAGTTTCTGTGTTTTTCATGATCCTCAAGGCTTGATCGATTTGATGGGAGGAAATAAAGCATTTACAGCAATGCTGGATACTGTTTTCGTGATTCCAAGTTATGAGGGAATGAAAAGCCGGAGCATGATCCATGAAATGCGCGAAATGCAGGTCATGAACATGGGGCAATATGCACATGGGAATCAGCCAATACAGCACATGCCTTACCTGTACAATTATGCGGGTGAGCCTTGGAAATCACAATATTGGGTGCGCAAGATTATGGATAAACTTTACCAGCCTACACCGGATGGTTATTGCGGAGATGAAGATAATGGACAGACTTCTGCGTGGTATGTGTTTTCGTCGATGGGATTCTATCCTGTAGCGCCAGCGTCGGGCGAATATGTTTTGGGTTCCCCTCAATTTAAAAAAGTGACCTTGCATCTTGAAAATGGCAAAAAAGTAGAAATCAGTTCTACTCATCAGCAGAAAGAGAATGTGTATGTGAAAAGCCTGAAATTGAATGGCAAAGCCTATGACAAGAATTATTTAAGCTTTGATGAGTTAATGAAGGGAGCGAAATTGCAATTTGATATGTCAGCAGAACCCAATCTAACTCGAGGTACGAAGGACTCTGCTTTTCCATATTCATTTACAAAGGAATTAAGCGCTAAGAACTAGTCTTTCCTTTCTAAATTAAACTATTCAATATCCTTGAGGCTTTATAAAACCTCAAGGATATACTTCATCTAAGGAAATTTCGCCAACACTTGACGTTTCAAAAAAATGGGATTCCAAACAAGTAGTTTTGAAACAAGTTGAAATTATTGCCTAGCTAAAGTCACGCGAAATAATCGCATGTTTTGTTCGGTGTAATCATCATGAATAAGAAGGACATCAACAATGTTATTGCCTTCGCACGAAGCATTTTCTTCGGCCTTAACTGAAAAGCTAAATGATTGGATGATGGAATAAAATCGGTAATTTGTAACGCCTGGATCATCTGTAAAAGAATTTATCGTGATTCGGTCATCATCTCCTAAGCTGTAATCGATTTTTACATCTTCAAACTCGCCGGTTACTTTACGGAAATCAAAGTTTTGAGGATTTAGTGCGCCTGTGGTAATTAAGTTATTTCCTGCCCCGTCCACAAATTCAAAAACCACTGGCTCAGGCGCTGTAAAACAATCCTCTTTTCCGCAAGAAACTAGCAATAACCAAATCAAGCCCGATACTATATATGCTTTCATAATTCTATCTTTTAGTGCGTTGATTATTCCTTCTATTATGTTCGTACAAAATAAATATATAGATATTAATCATTAGTAAATAAAATTTACTTTTTGCGCTTGGTTGTGTGCTTTTAATTAATGATTTTTGGATTTATTTAGTAACAAAAGGAGCTTGATAAATCTTAAGCGATTAAACGAACCTAAAGAATTTTAGGAACATTAAAATCGAATATCAATTTTTCCAAATTGTGATGCTTTTTGTTAAATTAATATTGAAATAGTAGCAGAAAGATTTTGTTATAAATTGATTTTCAAATATTCATTGCTTAACTGTTGCTCATTTATTGATCAAAAATTAAGACCATTATGAGAAATCCAATTATTTTATTGTGTTTATTGGTTCTATCAATTTCGTGTAACCGGGATAAAAGTCCCGAAGGAATTGTCCATGTTGAGCCTATTGAAAATCTAAATATTCAAACTATGCAATTTTCAGAAATTGATAGTTCCGGAATTCTTATTTTTCCATTGAAAATGGGAGAAAATAAGGATAGGGAAAATGACTATTTGTATAAAGAGATGCCCCATAATGGATATTGGAATGTTTTGTTCTACAACACGCACACAAGTACGACACATCTTTTGACGGAAAATAAAGTTTTGATTCTAAATTATGATTTCAAGTATAACATAGACGAAGGAATTAGTATACCAAAGAAGTTAAATCATATTTTTTATGAAGTTCGCACAACAGACTTTAACTCCGACAGCTTATTAAATGCTATCGATCCGATTTATTTGTTTGTCTCTGATAAAGAAGGGAAAAAATTTAGAAAATTGTCTCCTGAAGGTTATAATCTAAATAATTGGGCTTTCATTGAAAGCTCCAATAAAATCATTCTCACAGCGACCAAAGACAGCAATAAAAATCTTAAATTCGACGATAAGGATGAAGTTTCGACATTTGAAGTTACGCTAGACGTAAACGAAGACCCAATAGAAATTTTTAGTGCTGACCTTAAAACGAAATTAAAAACCTTGTACGATAGAGACTGGAAAAGGATAAATTAATCCCCTATAAATAGAATTAAGTTTATGTTTCGGCAAATGTTAAAAATCATACATTATTTAAAGTCCCTTGATGGAAAAAGTTGTCCTTGGATTGCTTGGCCCGAATTATTCTGATCAGGCTTTGCTGTTTTTTGAACAGAACCGATATCACGGCTTTTGTTATCAATTCTCATGAGTGAATTTAAATTATGACAAGAGTGGACAATGACGTGGGTAACTTCTCCTTCAATCTGCAATTTTCCTGTCACCATTAGAAGTCGGGATTGGAGAATGATCTTCCGATAGGCATCAAATGTTTTGCTCCAAACCACAAGATTTGCTACCCCGCTCTCATCTTCGATCGTAATAAACAAGACTCCTTTTGCAGTTCCCGGTCTTTGCCTGATCGTGATCAGCCCGCATACTTTAATCAATATTCCATTATTGAGTTGATTTAATTTCCCGCAAGGGGTGACATGCAAGATGTCCAGTTTTTCCCTTGCAAAGCTAACAGGATGTGCTTTTAGCGACAAAGTGGTGGAGCTGTAATCTTGCATGACGTGCTCCATAGCTGACATAGGAGGCAGGTCTACTTTTGCTTCGTGTTCGCTGTGCGAAGGTTGTCCGTCAAATAATCCGGTAGGATGATCTGAAAGAGCGGAAACCTCCCAAAGAGCCTGCCTTCTGTCTAAGCCTAGCGAGCGGAAGGCATCAGCATCCGCTAATCTTTCCAATGCTGATTGGGATATTCCAGTATTTAGCAAGTCATTGACCGTACCAAAAGCTGTCTTTCTGTTTGATACCAATAGTTGTATGTCGTTTTCTTGTAGCCCTTTTACTTGCCGGAAACCTAGGCGTAAAGGATGATACTGTCCTGATTTTTCTTCCAATATATTTTCCCAAAGCGAATAATTGACATCAATGGGATTTACTTCGACCCCATGTTTGCGTGCATCGATCACAATCTGAGCAGGCGAATAAAATCCCATTGGTTGGCTGTTGAGCAAAGCGGTTGCGAATACATCGGGATAAAAACATTTTATCCAGCTAGAAACATAGACGAGCAGGGCAAAACTGGCTGCGTGACTTTCTGGAAATCCATAGCTTCCAAATCCTTCGAGCTGCCTGAATACACGCTTTGCAAATTCTTCTTTATATCCCTTTGCAATCATCCCATTGATTAGTTTTCGTTCCCAGTCGCTTACCTTTCCCTTTGCTTTAAAGGTCGCCATACTTCTTCGGAGCCCATCCGCCTCATCGGGGGTAAAACCAGCTGCAACGATAGCGATCTCCATCGCCTGCTCCTGAAACAAAGGGACGCCTAATGTCCGTCCTAATATCTCCCGCAATTCTTCCGAAGGATATTCAACGATTTCTTCTCCGTTGCGCCGCCTTAAATAAGGATGTACCATATTTCCTTGTATCGGCCCTGGTCGGACAATGGCCACTTCGATCACCAAATCGTAGAAATTTTGAGGCCTTAATCTGGGCAACATCGACATCTGCGCCCTGCTCTCAATCTGGAAAACACCGACAGTGTCTGCATGGCTAATCATCTCATAAACCCTCACATCATCTTGAGGGATGTTGGCTAGTGTCAAATCTAAACCATAATGTTGCTTGGCAAGATCAAATCCTTTGCGGATACATGTCAACATTCCCAACGCCAACACATCCACTTTCAAAAAACCCAAAGCCTCGATGTCGTCTTTGTTCCATTCAATATTAGTACGGTCTTCCATTCTTGCATTGATAATGGGACAAAGATCCGATAGCTTATCTTGTGTGATGACAAATCCGCCTGTATGTTGGCCGAGCTGTCGTGGAAATCCCATATACTGATGCGTAAGCTCCAATACTTTTTTCAGGTGAGGATCACTAATATTGAAACCATCTGAGGTAGGTGCTGATTTTCCTGAAAACCAGTCTTCAGTAAACTCATAACTTGCTTTTGAAAGTTTGTCCACAGTATCCACCGATAAACCCATTGCTTTTCCGACATCTCTTATTGCGCCTTTCCAGTGCAGCTGTGTTACCGTTGCAACAATCCCGGCACGATCTCGGCCGTATTTGGCATAAATATATTGCATCACTTCCTCTCGTCTTTCATGCTCAAAATCTACATCAATATCAGGAGGCTCGTTCCTTGCGTCACTCATAAATCTTGCAAATAACAACTTGAATTTAGAGGGATCTACTGAGGTGATGCCTAAACAATAACAGACTACGGAATTGGCGGCAGAACCGCGCCCTTGGCAAAGGATGTTTTTTTTTCTTGCAAAGCTCACAAAATCATAGACTGTAAGAAAATAAGACGCATAATTTTTGCGTTCCATAAATCCCAGTTCGTGCTCAATGGTTTTCTTTAATTTATCAGGTATCGTATTGCCGAAATGTTCGTGTGCGCCTTTCCAAGTAAGGTAAGTGAGCTGTTCCATAGGCGTTCGCCCCTCATTGACGATTTCCTCCGGATAAATGTATTTTAATTCATCTAAAGAAAAACTGCATGCTTCTACAATCGCTAATGTGTTTTCTATAGCATGTGGATAGTGCTTGAATAGCCGATGCATTTCTTTGATAGGCTTCAGGTGGCGTTCTGCATTGGCATGTAGCCTAAAGCCTGCTGTTTGGATCGTGCATTTTTCCCGTACACAGGTCATCACATCTTGCAGTTCCCTGCGTGCTGGACTGTGGTAATGAACATCATTTATAGCGGCCATTGGAATATTCAGCTTATTCTGTAACTGATAAAGACGGTGCATTCTTTTCTGATCATCACCTTTATAAAGAAATGACGCTCCTAAATAGAGATTATTCCCGAGTACTTCTTTATATTCCTTTAATGCATGTATGTATTCGGCTTCGAAATCGAAATTGCTATTTAGGGTTTCAGGAGGAATCGAAATAAACTTCATTCCCCCTGCATGTTCGTAGACATCTGCTTTATAGAGCAGGCAATGTCCTTTTTCTGTACGTATATTTCCTGTGCTGAGTAAGGAAGAGAGCGCACTGTAAGCTTCTTTGTTGGTAGGATATGCGAGCAAAGGAGGTCCGTCCAATAGGTTAATCCGGCAAGCAGGAAT
Source organism: Sphingobacterium hungaricum (assembly GCF_015210005.1). GTDB lineage: Bacteria > Bacteroidota > Bacteroidia > Sphingobacteriales > Sphingobacteriaceae > Sphingobacterium > Sphingobacterium hungaricum. The sequence continues at coordinate 402,634 of NZ_MU158698.1, read as the reverse complement.
AAATCGGATATTTGCTTTTTTTGCGGCAACATGCGCGCGCACAATCCCTGCAAGCGTATTGTGATCAGCAATAGCGATTGCATCATAACCTAATGCTATGGCTGTGTCGATAAGTTCTTGGGGGTGTGAAGCCCCTCTAAGAAATGAAAAGTTGCTTGTTGTCTGTAGTTCTGCATACTGCATCTTGATCTGTCTTATTTTTAAGCAAAAAATCCATGGAGAAACCACTGTACTTCTCCATCTTCGTAATGTCCTGAGCGGAACAGCCAATAGCGTGCGCCATTTTCATCTTCGACGCGGTAGTAATCCCGGGGTTGTCCCGTTGCCATCCACCATTCCTGTTCGATGCGCTCAGGGCCGTCCGCTTTCATTAGTTTATAAGCTTTTCCCTTATGGGTAAATAACATAGGTGGATAATCGGGTAATTGAACCATTACATCTATGGGCTCGGGTTTGGCTAAAAGATGCAACGGTCTCAATTTATCCGCAGGCCATGCTATTGATGGTTTTTCATCCAGTGAAGATGTTAACTTTACTGAACGTTCGGGCCAGTGATGTTCGGTCGGTAAGTAGCGGTGTATGGCATTCATCCCGATTTTTCCTGCGATATTATCTAGTAATTCAGCAATTTTTTTAGGGTTGCCCCCAACGTTCCATAGGACTTCCTGATCTTCTTCAACATCCTCGACGAGGGAGGCTTCTAACTCAAAAAGCTCAATGCCCAGCGCGGGTTCTATGTGTTGAATCTTTAGCTGAAAAAGCTTAAATAAGTGCAGGGGATCATTTGAAGCTCTGCTGGTTCCAATGCTAATCTGTTCTACTTTTCCATCTATGCGATATCCTCTGAATATTCCTGTTCGAAAGCCTTTGCCTTCCTTTCCCATTCTGTTACAGATCGATTCCAATAAATTCTGGAGTCCAATCTCTATGCCCGTAGCTGTTCGTATAGGTTCAAGGCAGGACAAGCGTTCTTGATAAGGCTGTTGGGGCTTTATAGGATGCAATGCTTCTGGATAGGAGCCTACTGCTTGTCCTAAGCGTTCCAATAATGTTTCTCCGAAACGTCGGCGAAGCGTTGCGCTTGGCATGTTTATGAATTGTCCTATTTTGCGAAATCCCAGTTTACGAATACGCTGGAGGACTGGCGTTTCCAGACGAAGCGCATCCGAAGGAAGCGAAACAAGCATTTCAATCTGTTTGCCTTTTTCTACAATAGAAAATCCGCTTCCGTATCTTGCGGTTCCCCATGCTGTTCCGATTGTGTCGGCTATCGCTCCCCTTACTTCATAACCATTATCCAATAGTCGCTTGACAATCGTTTTCAGATACTGTGGTTCTCCTCCCCACAGATGCGCACATCCGGATATATCCAGCATGATGCCATTTGGAGGGTCAACTGCTGCTATCGGCGTAAAGCGGAGGCACCATGCAGCCAGCGATTCAAGAAGCTTGTTAATCACTTCGAGATCGTACTTAAAGTCATCTATTGAAGGAAAGATCGCCCTAGCATCCGCCAGTACTTTACCTGCTGTAATACCTTCCTGCTCAGCGAGCAAATTCGCCGCCTTGATGACAATCCTTCCTTTTTCAGATGCAGATAATACAAAAGGTTTGTTTTTGAGTTCAGGATAATGTTTGCTTAGCCGATCCGTAGCCAGATAAGGGAACCATAGGGACAGAATTCGCTTAGCCATATTGTTCCATTTTTAGCACTGGGATTTTTTGGAGAGGTGTTAGTGGTATAGACACAAATTGTTTATCCCTCCATCCAAACACCCATTTACCGGGTTTACCATTGCGGATCTTTTCGAGCTGTACTTCCCACATCGGAAAGCCAACGCCAGGCAAATCATCGATTATATAGCTTTTTTTAGGCCTTATTTTCCATCTAGATACACAAGCTAGCGTATTTTCTTTGTGAGGCCTTTTGCGGTGGAGAAACCCAGTTACCCGACTTTGTTCTACAGCAAGCTGCAAACGCTGGGACTCTGAAAAAGAAACTTCATTGAGCTCTGCTACGACTACAGCTACGGCATTGCATTTCAACCCTTGCTCCATAACCCAAAGTGCATCTTTATTCTTTTTTACATCAATAAAAATAACCTGATGCGGTTCAATGCCATAATATTTTAATCCCGCTGGGAAGAGGCTTCGTTTTGTACTGATCCATAGACAGGGCAATCCATTAGCCATCAAAGCAGATAACAATCCGGCAATGAAACCATTTGCAGAGGTAGCGCAGGCAGCAGTTGGGCTGATAAACTCATGTATAGCTCCGGTAGGAAATCTCCCATAGGGAAATGCTGAAGCCATGTCATTCAGCATACAATCTGGCTGGTCCATTTCGTTTGTTACACTTTTGAAACCCTCAATCTTCAATATGCTCTCTCGCAGAACTTTGATTATTTCTTTTTTTGCAGTCCCTTCCATATCCGCTTGATTATTGATGTGTTTAGAATAAAAATACTGAATGCAATCTACAAAATACTAATATTTTTAGCAAAAAATGTTTTCAAAATAATAGTCAACCTATTGATTATGAGTTTAAAAATCGCATCGTGCTATCCGTCTTTTTGTTTTTTGTAACAGATGCTGTTATATGATGGAAAGCGATTTGTAAATAGTTTTTTATGGAAGAGGATTGGCAAAATGTCCAATATATGGCATGGTACATGACTGATTATTGGTCAGGCTAATACTGTTAAAATTGGTGACCTTTTTTTATGTTGAAAAGTGAGGTCTCGATTTACGAACTTTTTAAGAACAGCTTTACAGAAGAATAAGGGGGATATGGTCAAAAATAAAACCCTTTAAATGGTACCATTTAAAGGGTTTTACTGTAATTTACTCTGAAAGTTGTGATCCCGCTGGGATTCGAACCCAGGACCCATACATTAAAAGTGTATTGCTCTACCAGCTGAGCTACGGAATCCTTTTTAAACGTTTAAGAAATAAGTTGTTTTCTTTGTTTAAAGTGATGCAAAGGTATAAAAATTCACTTTAGTGCCAAAATAAATACAGCTTATTTTAATGGATATTAATTAAGTGCTTGTTATTCAGTTTGAAAAAATGCATATAATTTTACCTGTCTGCCACGATCATCCTTTGTGCCCCATTGATGTCATTTAGAATCAAAACATTCTTAAAACCTTTTTTTAGGAGCATGTCCTGCGTCTCAGTTCCTAAATATTGATTGATTTCAAAATAGAGTTTTCCTGATTTTTTTAAATGTTGCAAAGCAAAATCAGCAATGGTGGTATAAAATAATAAAGGAGTATGGTCCTCGACAAAAAGTGCTAAATGAGGTTCGTAGGCTAGCACATTTTTATGCATGGCCGCCTTTTCCATGTTTCGGATATAGGGCGGGTTGCTGACGATTAAATCATATTGCTCAGCATCAAAAACAAGATCCCATTCCAAGATGTCAATTTCTTTAAAATGGATAGCTACCTGATTGTCTGACGCATTTTGTTTAGCCAATCGGATGGCATCTGAAGAAATGTCCGCTGCAGTAATTTCTTTATAGTGTAGGTGTTTCGCTAAGGCAATTGGAATGCAACCCGAACCGGTTCCAATATCGATAATTTCCAGGTTTTGTTCAGCCTTATGATTTTTAATGATCAGGTTCACCAGTTCTTCAGTTTCCATTCGTGGAATCAGGACATGTTCATTAACCTGCAAGGTTAAGCCATAAAAACTAGCTTCACCCAAAATATACTGAATAGGTTTGCCTTGCTGAAGCTCATTTCCAATTTCCAAAGCACGGTTAAAAGTTTCTGAAGAAATCTCTTTTTGCATGCGTACAGTCAAAGCATTTTTCCCCGTAAGCTTTTCGAGCGCGAGGTTCAGAATTGACTGTATTTCATCCGCAGTATACAGCTCTTGTAAATTGTTTTTATACTGTTCAGACAGGGCATTGTATGAATTCATGGAGCAAATTTACAAAAGCGATTCCTTAATCGTTTACTATGGGAGATTTTAATAATTTTGTATATGCAAGATGAACATTACATGAAGCGCTGTTTTGAGCTCGCTCAATTGGGTTCCGGAACTGTCAGTCCGAATCCGATGGTTGGCGCAGTGATTGTTTATGAAGATAAGATTATTGGCGAAGGATATACTTCTCCCTATGGCGGCCCTCATGCAGAGGTGAATGCCATTCAGGATTGTTCTTCAAAATATGGACAATCCGCTGACGAACTTTTTACAAAAAGTACGCTTTATGTTAGCCTCGAACCTTGTTCGCATTTTGGAAAAACACCGCCTTGTGCTGACTTGATTATTCAAAAGCAGTTTTCAAAAGTTGTAATTGGATGCATAGATCCGTTTGCAAAGGTTAATGGCGAAGGAGTAAAGAAAATAAAAGATGCAGGCATCGAAGTCATGGTTGGTGTTTTGGAAAAAGAAGCAAAGTGGTCAAACAGAAGATTCTTCACGAAATTGGAAAAAAGCAGGCCCTATGTGATTTTGAAATGGGCAGAAACGGCGGATGGCTATTTTGCGCCAGAAGAACAACAGCAGCTTTGGATTTCAAATGAGGCAAGCAAACAGCTTGTACATAAATGGAGAAGCGAAGAAGATGCTATTTTGGTTGGTAAGAATACGGCAATTGCTGATAATCCGTCATTAACGGTCAGAGAATGGTCGGGCAAAAATCCGAAACGGATTCTGATTGACAAACATTTGGATGTTCCTCTAACAAACTCGATCTATTCGGAAGAAGCGGAGACTATTATTTTCAATGATGTCAAATCTGAATGGACAGCTAAACGGAAATTTATCGCTCTTGAAAACTTTGATTTATACTTACCTCAGACTATTCTTTATCAATTGTTCCTGATGGATGTGCAGTCAATCATTATCGAGGGTGGCGCACATACGCTTCAACAATTTATTGACGCCAATCTCTGGGATGAAGCGCGTGTGATTACATCAAAAACAATTTTGCATAAAGGTAAAAAATCACCAAAAATCAATGGGAAAATTACTGAAATTTTAAAAATTTCAACCGATACGCTAAAAATTATTCTACCTCTATAGTTTTTATCCGATTATCTGTAAACAATTAGATAACAGTATATTTATCTATGTTGTTTAAGGAAGAATTACTTCATTTTATTTGGCAGTTTAGGCTCTATCAATCACTGGATTTGTTCTCTGCTGACGGAGAGAAAATCAGGGTTGTTGGCGTAGGCCAGCATAATAAAAATGCCGGTCCAGATTTTCTTTATTCCAAAATACAGATTGGATTAGCGGAATGGGTCGGTCATGTGGAAATCCATTTGACTGGTCAGGATTGGTACCAGCATCAACACGATTCAGACCCTGCCTACAACAATGTTATTTTACACGTTATTTGGGAAAATTTGATTCCCTGTCGACGGGCAGATGGAACTGAAATACCAACGCTGATTTTAAGCCATTATGTGGATGCCAATGTGCTTGTCAATTACAGTGAATTGATATCTTCCAAACGCTGGATTCCTTGCGCAAAGCAATTGCCTGAAGTTGATGGGTTGCTTAAGCTGAACTTGCTCCAGCGCATGAGTATTGAACGATTGGAGCTGAAATTTGATGCTGTTCAAAAATACCTTGCGTCGCATCAATCGGATTGGGAAAAGGCTGCGTTTATGCTTTTGTGCCGTTCGTTTGGGATGAAAGTAAATGCTGAAGCATTTCTTAAGCTTGCTGAACTAATTGACATCAAATTGTTCCAAAAATTTCGCGCAGATAAAGTGAAAATTGAGGCGCTCTGTTTTGGTCAGGCGGGTTTTTTGGAAGAGGATGAAGGTGATGACTATTATTTATCCTTGCAATTAACTTACCGTCATTTGAAAGCTGTTTATCATTTCAATCAGATGAATGCTGAAGAATGGAAATTCTTGCGCATGCGGCCCTATAATTTTCCAACCTATCGAATCGCCCAGCTTTGTTGTTTTTACGCTGAATTTCCCTCATTCTTTTCCAAAATAATTGAGATGGATGCAGCTACAAATTTTACAGCGTTTTTTAAGCCCTTCACAATGCATGTTTATTGGGAAAATCATTTTAGGTTTTCAAAAACAACAAACCGGCATTCCACAAATTGGAGCCCTGCTTTTATTGAACATCTGGTCATCAATTGTTTTTCGGTGCTTGTGTTCTCCTACGGGAAATATTCGGATAATCCGATGTTCATTGAAAAGGCAATCCGTTGGCTGTCAGATCTGAAACCTGAAAAAAACTCAATTACGGAAAAGTTTAAAGAATTGGGATTGCAAGCTAAGAATGCCTCTGATTCTCAGGCATTGCTTCATTTGTACGCACGTTATTGCGAAAAGAAAAACTGCCTTGACTGTTCAATTGGTCTTTCGATCTTGAAACGAAAAATCTAAACCTGAAGTATTGAAGCGATCTCTTTATAGCCTTTTTCGTCTGCTAAATCCGAAGCCGTTAGTCCGAAGTCATTTTTGACGGTGATGTCAGCGCCGTTTTCTAATAAAATAATAATGAGATCAATATTTCCATGCTGAGCCGCTAAATGCAACGGCGTGATTCTGGACGCTTGCAAAATATTGACTTCAGCGCCTGCTTCAATCAACATCTTGGCGATGCCATCATGATTTATGCTCAATGCGGCATGCAACGGAAATACGCTGTAGCCGTTTTGGGATGAAATGTTTGGGTCAGCCAGATTTTTCAATAACAGACGGACGATATCTTCGCGTCCGAAATGAGCAGCGATTCCCAAGGCCGTAAAACCATGGCTTGAAAGTTCATCCTTAACCTCTGGTTTTTGTTTGACCATTAAATCGACCTGTTCTGTAAGTCCTGCAGCGGCAGCTTCATGAATGGTTAGCGAGCTGCTGTATTTTAAAATAGTCTGAACAATAACAGGTTTGTTGTAATAGCATGCAAGCAATAGGGGAGAGATGTCGTGACTTGTGTTTTGTTTTGTAAGCTCAGGATTGGCGCGCAACAGCACGTCCAAATCTTGGTGATTACCTGTTTCAATATATTCCTCCAGAACGGTTAAACTCATTTGATTGCTATTTATTTATACGAAATAAGCAAAAAAATGTTAATTTGACGTATGTTTTGGCAAATTTATTGGAAGCAGGTTTGAATCAATCTGAACAATTTTTTAAAAAATTTGACAAAAAAGTGAAACTTTTTTTGAGATTTACTAAAGAAATTTTCTTGTAGGTAAAAATCTACAAATTTCAAAGATAATTTTAAAAAAAATATAAAAATTAAAAAATCTTGATGTACATTTGTAATGCCCTCCCCAAGGGCATGTTTTTCATAGGTAGATGTAGGGTCGAATATTTCTTATTCGACCCTTTTTTTATAGCTTTGTTTTTGATGGAAGAAAAAAAACGGAAAATCGTCGTTGCAATCACTGGAGCAAGCGGTTCTATATATGCTAAAGTGTTGTTGGATAAGCTAAAAGCGTTGCATCAGCAGATCGAGAGCGTGGGCGTGGTCATGTCAGACAATGCGAAAGATGTTTGGAAATTCGAATTGCAAAATGAAGAATATGCAAACTATCCGTTTAAAGTTTATGCAAAAAATGATTTTTTCGCTCCATTTGCATCCGGTTCTGCCAACTACGATACGATGTTTGTATGTCCATGTTCGATGGGGACATTGGCACGCATAGCGCATGGAATATCTTCTGATTTGACCACTCGCGCCGCGGATGTGATGTTGAAAGAACGGAGAAAATTGATTCTCATTACCCGTGAAACTCCTCTAAGCCCAATTCATATCAGTAACATGGCATTGTTGACTCAGGCGGGTGCGATTATTAGCCCTGCAAGCCCATCATTTTATTCTTTGCCAAAGACTTTCGAAGATTTAGCAGCCACTGTGATAGACCGATGTCTTCATTTAGCTGGTTTGGACATAAAAAGTTACCAGTGGGGCGAATAGTTTTTTAGGTTTTTTGTTACACAATTCATTGATTTTTGTACTTTTGTTTCTCAATGAGATGTTCTGTTGGCGTATTGCAAAAATTACCTATTTTTAGAAATACATTTTCTAAAAATAAGAGGTTGTTTTTAGCAATGAATCTGCAGAATATTCGCTCTCAATCCTCAAGTTATCCCAAATTGACTTCGTAGAAAATATATTTATGAACACATTTCAAATAAACTCAGCAACTTTACTTTCTCCAGAAAACAAATACCACAATCAAGTTGTCGACGTTCTTATTGAAAAGGGCAGAATCAGTAAAATTGCTAAGAAAATTTCCTCAGATAAAAGCATCGAAACGATTGATGGAAAAGGCAGTTACCTTTCTGCTGGATTTTTTGATTTAAACGCCAATTTTGGAGAACCGGGTTTGGAGACTAAAGAGGATTTGAAAACGGGTGCGGCTGCCGCGGCGGCTGGTGGTTTTACCGCAGTTACTGTGCAACCTAATACGGCCCCTCCAATTCATAGCCGTTCTGAAGTGAGTTTAATTGTGAATTCTTCGAAAGGATTTTTAGTGGATGTGTTCCCAATCGGATCCATCAGCAAAAATAGAGAAGGAAAAGAACTGGCAGAATTGTACGACATGCAATCCAATGGTGCAATTGCATTTTCTGACGGCAATAAAAGTATTCAGGAGGCAGGTTTAATGAACCGCGCGCTATTGTATGCCAAAGGATTTGATGGCTTAATCATTTCATTTCCTCAAGACCATTCCATTGCGGCAGATAATAAAATGAATGAAGGAATCGTCAGTACCTATTTGGGGATGAAAGGGATTCCAAATTTAGCGGAAACATTAATGATTTCACGCGATATTTATTTAGCGGAATATAACGATTCATCTATCCATTTTACGACAATCTCGACAGCAGATACGGTGGATTTAGTAAAAAAAGCAAAAGCTAAAGGATTAAAAGTTACTTGCGATGTCGCTGCCCATCATTTGTATTTCACAGAAGAAGAGGTGGTAAGTTTTGATAGCAATTTCAAAGTTAGCCCGCCTTTACGAACTAAAAAAGATGTAAAGGCTTTACTGAAAGGATTGAAAGATGGAACAATCGATGCGATTGTTTCACAGCATACGCCGCATGAGATTGAATTTAAAAATGTGGAATTTCATATCGCAAAAAATGGAATTATTGGATTACAAACTGTTTTGCCTATCTTAGTCAAAGCAGGATTAGAGGCCGAAACCATTGTTGAAAAATTAGCGATTGCACCAAGAAAGTTGGTGAATATCGAAGTTCCGAATTTTGAAGAAGGTTCTTCTGCTAATTTTGTATTGTTTAATATCGATGAAACGTGGGTTTTCGACGAAAAAACCAATCATTCTAAATCGAAAAATAGTCCTTTGTTAGGACAAGAATTAAAAGGAAAAGTGAAAGCGGTTTTTAATAATGATAAATTAAACCTCAACAACTAAATAGTATGGATTTAAAAGTAAAAAATGCATTAGAAGCCGGACTTCTAGCTTATGCAAAAGAAGAGGGCATTGATGGAAAAGCATTCTTTTCTACATTGGAAAATATTTATGACACCGAAGCTCCATTTATGGATAAAGTGTCTTTGTTGGACGAGGCATTTGATACCAATCAGCAGTTCGAAGAATTGCGCGAAGTTGCGTTCGATTTGTTGATGATCAATTTCTTCTCTGAAGATATTCAAAAATTAGAAGAAGACTATTTAGATTCTGAAGAATGGGAATCGATCGAAGACCAAACCTTAGATCGCGGAACCGAATTGCTTAATGTCTTTTTATACTTGCGCGAATGTGCAGATGAAGAAGTTAATCCTAGTTTAGACGATTTTCTGAAAGAATTCTTGTTGGTAGAAGATGATGAATTTCAGGACGAACATCGTATATATGAAAAAGTGATCGCTAACCAGATTTTAATTGAAAGCGATTATGCAGAAATAGCGAAAACAGCAAAAACATTGGATATTGAAGATGAGTTGGCGGATGTATTCTATCCGATCATGAGTTTCTTCACAGAGCCAAATCCTTCTTCTGAAAAACTAACTGATTTTTCGGCTAGCGCTTTGAATAAATCATACGACAATGCAATCTATCAATTAATTATAAACTTTAACAAATAAATTATGTCTGAATTTGTAACCATCGATCCTAAAAAGAAATCCATCAGCTATGGGGTAATCCTAGGTGTCATTTCATTAGTAGCTTCAATAATAAGTTTATACGTTTTAAAGTCTGCAACATCATTATTTCTTTCATCCGCAATTTCAGCGGCGTTAAATTATGTGTTGTTTGTCGTTGTCGCTTGTATATTCGCTAATTCATTGCGAAAATATGTCGGTGGCTACTGGGATTTTAGTACGGCGTTGAAGAATATCTACATCATGCTTGCTATAAGCGCGATTATTTCTATTGTCGGTATCTCTCTGTTTAATTTTGCGATGCCTCAAGTTCAAGAAGAATCCATTAATAACACGATGAATCTAACGATTGAGTCTTTGGAAAAGATGGGCACAAACGATGAACAGATCGATAGCATGGTTGCTATGTTAGAAGAAACTAAAGAAGCGGCAGGAACTATTTCTTTTGGTCAGATATTAAAAGGATTAGGTGTGAGTTTAATTGCTTATTTCATCTTAGCTTTAGTTTTAGCTGCAATTTTCAAAAGAGAAAAACCTGTATTTATTAAGGTTGAATCTTCTGACAATCCTCATGCTTGGCAAGACAATAAAGACCAAATTTAATAGCACATCAAAATAATTTCATAGGAAGAGTAAATGAATATTTCTGTAGTAATCCCTTTGTTTAATGAGGCAGAATCCTTACCAGAGCTTACGGCTTGGATTAAACGGGTAATGATTCAAAATAATTTTTCTTATGAAATTGTTTTGGTTGACGATGGCAGTAACGATGGTTCTTGGAATGTTATCCGGGAATTAAAAGCTTTGGATGAAAACATTACCGGAGTCCGGTTCAGGAGGAATTATGGAAAATCAGCAGCCTTAAATGTTGGTTTTGCTGCGGCTCAGGGTGATGTTGTCATTACAATGGATGCGGATCTGCAAGATAGTCCTGATGAAATTCCTGAATTGTATGACCGCGTTTTGAATCAAGGAGCTGATTTAGTTTCTGGCTGGAAGCAAAAGCGCTACGATCCATTAACCAAGACCATTCCGACGAAGCTTTTCAATTCTGTGACTCGCAAGATGTCTGGAATCAATAATTTACATGACTTCAATTGCGGATTAAAGGCGTATAAAAAAGATGTTGTCAAAAGCATTGAGGTATATGGTGAAATGCATCGTTATATTCCGGTTTTAGCAAAATGGGCTGGATTTACCAACATTCAGGAACAAGTTGTTCAGCATTATCCTAGAAAGTACGGGACCACAAAATTCGGCCCTGGCCGTTTTGTAAAAGGATTTTTGGATTTGCTTTCCATCTTCTTTGTTGGAAAATTCGGTAAGCGCCCAATGCATTTCTTCGGGCCTATTGGTGTAATCAGTTTTTTAATTGGATTTTTTATTACCTTTTATTTAATCATCGAAAAGCTGATGAGCATTGCGGATGGTTCACCGTATAGAAACGTAACCGATCAGCCTTTGTTTTTTCTTTCGCTCGTCGCAATAATTTTAGGTTCTCAATTGTTCATGACTGGATTTATTGCCGAACTTGTTTCAAGAAATAGTACGGATAGAAATAATTACCACATAGATCAAGTTATCTAGAATGTATTTTTTTTCTGTCATTATACCACTTTATAACAGGCCTCAGGAAATTAAAGAACTTTTGGCTTCGTTAGTTACTCAGAGCTATACTAACTTTGAAGTGATTATTGTGGAGGACGGGTCGTCCAATCGTGCAGAAAAACTAATTGAAAGTTTTCAGGATCAGCTGAACGTCCGGTATTTCTATAAAGAGAATGAGGGTCAGGGTTTTGCTAGGAATTTTGGGTTCGCACATGCGCAAGGCAATTACTTTATCGTTTTTGATTCCGATATTTTAGTTCCTTCAGATTATTTTGAAAAGGTGATTGCGGGTTTGAATGAGCATCACTGGGACGCTTTTGGAGGTCCTGACGCGGCCCATGAATCGTTTACTTCCATTCAGAAAGCCATCAGTTATTCCATGACCAGTCCATTCACAACGGGCGGAATTCGAGGGAATAAAAAACATGTCGGCCAGTTTCATCCAAGAAGTTTCAATATGGGGATTTCTAGGAAAGTGTATGAAGAAACCAATGGTTTTCTGCTTTCGCGCCAATCGGAAGATATCGAATTCAGCATTCGGATGATCCAGCAAAATTTTAAAGTCGGATTGATTCCAGATGCCTTTGTTTACCACAAACGAAGGGCAAATTTCCAGCAGTTCTTTTGGCAAACTTATCGCTTTGGAAAGGGCAGGATAGAAATTTATAAACTATTTCCTTCTGAACTAAAATGGGTGCATGCCTTGCCATCTGTTTTTGTGATCTGCTTTTTCGCACTTTTAGGAATTAATGCTATCAATTTATTGACATTTAATGATATCGACTTTTTGCACAAATTAGCTTGGTTGGGGAATTCGTTGTTTTTCCTATATGTAGTTTTGTTGTTTTTGCATGCTCTGGTAAAAACTAAAAGTCTTTATGTGGCCCTATTATCTATTGTCGCAAGTTTCACTCAGCTATTTGCCTATGGATTTGGATTTTTAAGAAACTATCTCGACTCCTTCATTTTAAATAAAAAATCGAAATAGGCAGTATTCATTCAGGTAATTTGTTATCTTGTCTGTTGAAATGCTAAGTTATACCGCACATTATTTAGATAAATTAGAAACTTTATTAAAAGACCTAGGTTATAAAATAAGGTATGAAAAAGGCAATTTCAAAACTGGTGCCTGTAAATTATTATCGTCAAAAATTATTGTGGTGAATAAGTTTTCAAATCTGGAAGTGAAAATTCAGGCTTTGTCCGAATTGGTTCAAGAAATTGATGCGGATCAATCATCATTAACAGAAAAACAGAGAGCATTTTATTTATCCGTTAAACAAACAAATCTTACTTTTTGAACATCACATTTTTAGGAACCGGAACTTCTCAGGGCGTGCCTGTTATTGCTTGCAATTGTGCGGTATGCCGTTCCGTTGATAAGCATGATAAAAGACTTCGGTCGTCTATCCTGATTGAATACAATGATAAAAATATTGTAGTCGATACAGGCCCAGATTTCCGCTGGCAGATGTTGCGCGAAAATGTACAGCATTTAGAAGCTGTTTTGATGACCCACGCGCATAAAGATCATATTGCTGGTTTGGATGATGTGCGGGCATTCAATTATCAGCAACAGCAATCCATTCCTATTTTTAGTACTCATGCTACGCATGAATCGTTGAGAAGAGAGTTTTACTATGCTTTCAGCGAACATAAATACCCTGGCATTCCACAGCTTGAATTGGAAGAAATAGAAGCTGGAAAAGCATTTGAGCTATTCGATAAAGATATCTTGCCGATAGAGGTGATGCATTACAAAATGCCCGTTTTAGGATTTAGGATTGATGATTTTGCTTATGTGACGGATGCAAAAACTATTTCTGAAGAATCCATGGGGCTGTTAAAAGGAGTCAAAGTATTGGTCTTAAATGCGCTACAGCAAGAACCTCATATTTCACATTTGACCATGAACGAAGCAATTGCTATTGCGCAATCCATCAAGCCTGAAGTGACTTATTTAACCCACATTAGCCATCGGTTCGGAACTCATGAGGAGATAAGAAATCTGCTCCCAGACGATATTAAAATTGCTTATGATGGCTTAAAATTATGGGTATAATTAAAAAATATTAAAACAAAATCAATTCCAGGCTGTTCTTATAACCAAAGAACAATTAATTTAAACTTAACAGTCATGGGAAACATTTTGTACATTATCGCAGTAATTTTAGTCATTATTTGGGCTATTAGTTTTTTGGGGGGATACGCAACGGGTGGAATCATACACATCCTATTGGTGATTGCAATTATTGTCGTATTATTAAGAATTATTAGGGGTAACGCCTAATCAAGTCAAATTATTCAAGTATAACTGGGCAATAGCAAGATCTTCTTTGTAGGTAATTTTAATGTTCTTATTATCACCTTCAATCAGATAGATGGTATTGCCCATTTTCTCTACTACACTCGAATCATCCGTAAATAATGGGTCTTCTTCTTGCGAGTAAGCTTTAAACAGAATTTCTGATCTAAATACTTGAGGAGTTTGAATAATCCAGACTTCATCTCGATCAACTGCATTGCTTGCGTTATGATTTCCGATGCGTATGGAATTTGTGCTTTGCGTAGCACAAACTGCTGTTCCATATTCTTTGCAGGCATGAAATGATTGATCAATCAATTGAGGCTCAATAATTGGTCTTGCGCCATCGTGAACAGAAATCAATCCAATACTATCCCAAGGATAAGTTTTTGCAATAAAGTCAAGTCCATTTTTGATGCTTTGAAATCTTGAATTACCAGAAGAAACAACTTTGTGGGGGATGGAAAAATTATGCGTTACGCATAACGATTTCCAATATTCTTTCATCTCATCGGATAAAATTACAATCAGTTCGGCAGGCGTTTTAGCTTTGTTAAATTGAGATAAAGTATGCATCAAAACAGGTTTTCCATCAAGCAATAAAAACTGCTTAGGAAGCTGTTTTCCCATTCTGGATCCAGTTCCGCCTGCTGCAATCAATACAAAATTCTTAATTTCCATAAGCTATCGCATAAAAAAACGTGAATAAAATTATTCACGTTTCAAAGTTATCAACTTTTTGAAGATTTAGATAATTAACATGGCATCGCCATAGCTATAAAATCTATATTTCTCTTTAACCGCAACTTCATAAGCATTCATTACATTTTCATAACCTCCAAATGCTGCAATCATAACCAATAGGGTAGACTGAGGCGTGTGGAAATTTGTAATCATTGAATTTGCAATACTGAAATCGTATGGAGGGTAAATAAATTTACTTGTCCAATCTGAAATAGGTTTTAAATGTTTATCTGCTGATACCGAAGATTCGATTGCACGCATGGAAGTTGTTCCTACAGCACAGATTCTTTGTTTAGCATCGATTCCTTTATTCACAGTTTTAGCAGCTTCCTCGCTGATAATAAATTGCTCGGAATCCATTTTGTGTTTCGTCAAATCTTCTACTTCAACCGTACGGAACGTTCCTAAACCAACGTGTAATGTTACTTCAGCGAACTCAACGCCTTTTAGTTCCAATCTTTTCATCAATTCTCTTGAAAAGTGCAAACCAGCAGTCGGTGCTGCAACAGCGCCTTCATTTTTTGCATAGATGGTTTGGTATCTGAATTTGTCTTCTAGCGTTGCTTTACGTTTGATGTATTTTGGAAGCGGAGTTTCTCCTAAGATTTCGATGTTGCGTCTGAATTCTTCATCCGTTCCGTCGAATAAAAAACGGATAGTACGTCCACGTGATGTGGTGTTGTCCACAACCTCGGCAACTAATAAATCATCGTCGCCAAAATATAATTTGTTACCTACGCGGATTTTACGAGCTGGGTCAACTAATACGTCCCATAAGCGAAGTTCTTTATTTAATTCTCTTAACAAAAAGACTTCGATTGTAGCTCCGGTTTTTTCTTTATTTCCATACATGCGTGCAGGAAATACTTTCGTGTCGTTCAATATCATGACGTCTTTGTCGTCAAAATAGTTCAACACATCTTTAAAAATTTTATGTTCTATTTTACCTGAATCACGGTGTAAAACCATTAAACGGGATTCGTCACGGTTTTCGGTTGGCTCTGAAGCCAATAAAGACTCGGGTAAATTGAAGTTAAATTGAGATAATTTCATCTTTAATTTCGATAATGCATTTAAATGTCCATCTTAAAGATGGTGTTAAAAAAGAATACAAAGGTACATATTTTTTAACGGATTCTCTATGTTTTTGTTTTATTATTCTGATTAGAATCAGTTCCTAAGCAATGGATTTGCTGATTTTAAGAAATTCAGATTTTTCTGTCAGTAGAATAAACGAATCATTTAATTAATAACTCTTTTTTTACGAAAATTATTGTAATTTAACTGCAACAATAAAATCATACTAAACGAGTTACAAGAGATTAAAATGGCAGATACGATTAAAAAAGAAGATTTCGCAAATGATTTGCTGGCTGAAGAATCCTTAGACGGTAATATACAGCACGTAAACAATCCGGTTTTGGATTTACCTCAAATAGAGAAAAAATATCTTTCATCAGTTAAAAATTATGTACAGGAAGGCAATTCTTATCTATTTTCAGATGGAAGATCGCGCGTTGAAGTGAAAGTGGTGACCGAAGAAATTATTCGTGTCCGATTAGCTCCCCAAGGTTCCTTTTTGGCTGATTTCTCTTATGCACTCGCTAAAAGGGAGGAACAATATGTTTCTCATACGATTGAAGATGATGAACGCTATTACAAAGTGAAAACCAATACGGTGGTCTGTTTAATTGAAAAATCTTCTTTCCTAGTTTCTTTTCAGGATAAGCAGTATAAAGAATTCAATACAGATCATGCGCCGATGCATTGGGAAGAAAGTCCTGACTTCGGTGGCTATTATGTGTATTGCAGCAAAGAAGCGAAAGAGGATGAAGTGTATTTTGGATTAGGCGACAAAGCAACAAACTTGAATCTTCGAGGAAGAAGGTACAAAAACTGGAATTCGGATACCTATGCTTACGCATTCAATCAGGATCCGCTGTATAAAACGATTCCTTTCTACATTGGTGTTACGAGTGGAGATGCCTACGGTATTTTCTTCGATAATACATTCAAAACGTTTTTCGATTTTGGTGCTGAACATAAAGACCATACAAGTTTTTGGTCAGAAGGCGGTGAGATGCAATATTATTACATCCACGGCCCTCAAATCATGGATGTTGTAAAAAGATACCATAGCTTGACTGGAACACACCAACAGCCCCCAATGTGGGCTATAGGTTATCACCAATGTCGCTGGTCTTATTATCCAGATCAACGCGTTCGTGAAGTAGCGAATGAATTCCGCAAAAGAGAGATACCATGTGATGCGATGTATTTGGATATCGATTACATGGATGGATACCGCTGTTTTACTTGGAATAAACATTATTTTCCGAATCCAAAGAAAATGATCAGCGATCTGGCGGCGAATGGTTTTAAGACTGTTGTCATGATCGATCCGGGAATAAAAGTCGATGATAATTACTGGGTGTTTAAGGAAGGAAAAGAAAACAATTATTTCTGTCGCCGTGGTGATGATTATTTCATGGAAGGTTATGTGTGGCCAGGGCGTTGTCAATTTCCTGATTTTACGAATCCGAAAGTCCGTGAATGGTGGGGGAATCTCTACAAAGGCTTAGTAGATGATGGTGTAGCCGGATTCTGGAATGATATGAATGAGCCTGCAGTTTTCGGACGTGGTACATTTCCAGATGATGTGCGCCATCACATTGAAGGACATCGCGGATCGCATAGAAAAGCACATAACGTGTACGGTATGCAGATGGTTCGCGCCACTTACGATGGTTTAAAAAAGTTATATAAAAATAAACGTCCATTTACGATTACGCGTGCAGCCTATTCAGGGGTACAGCGTTATTCATCCGTTTGGACGGGCGATAATATTGCAACTTGGGAGCACCTCCGTTTAGGAACATTGCAATTGCAACGTTTGTCTGTCTCCGGGCTTTCATTTTGTGGAACCGATATTGGCGGATTTACGGGTGAGCCAGATGGTGAATTATACACTCGCTGGATGCAATTTGGCGTGTTTTCTCCATTTATGCGCGTTCACTCAGCAGGTGATACCCGCGATCGCGAACCTTGGAGTTTTGGTCCAGAATGGGAAGCAATCTGCAAGAAATTCATTGAACTTCGTTACAAACTACTGCCTTATATCTATTCTATTTTTTGGCAGCAGCATAAATACGGTGAGCCGATTTTGCGTCCGATAGCTTTGCTGGAACAGCATGTTCAAAAAAATATGCTTCGTGAAGAAGAGTTCGGATTTGGAGATAACATTTTGGTATCTCCGGTATTACATCCGAACCAGACCAATAAAGTCGTTTATCTTCCGGAAGGTGATTGGTACTACTATTTCAATAATCAAGTGTATAAAGGATCGCAAGAGCACACTATCGATACTCCGTTAGATGAAATGCCGATTTTTATGAAGGGTGGAAGTGTTATTCCGGAATATCCTGTAATGCAATATACTGGCGAACATCGGATCGATTCTATGAAATTGAATGTGTTTTTCACAATCGGTGAAACTGATTCGTATATCTACACAGACCATGGCGATACATTTGCTTATGAGCAAAATGTGTTTTTGGAAAAGCACATCATTACTCAAGGGACTGAAAATTCATTGACGATTTTACAGACAATCGAAGGTCTTTATACGGAACGTTATGATAGTTGCGTTCTTCATTTGATTGGTTTGCCATTCGAGCCTCAATCCGTTAATGTGGATGGTGTGAAGGTGCAGGTTCAAAAAGATGATCAAGGGGTTTCTATTGCTGTCGTAGAAAAGGATTTTAGAAAAGTACTTATTCAATAATCAAGTAATAAACCAACTAATGAGCCAATATGTAGAAGTGTATTCCTTGTTTACGGATTTCGACGTTTCTTTATTTCGATCCGGTAAACATTTTAAATTGTATGAGAAGTTTGGTTCGCACGTAATTGATGTGAATGGTGTCGAGGGCGTTTATTTCTCGGTATGGGCACCGAATGCAAGTTCCGTCGCAGTTGCTGGGAATTTTAATGCATGGAATCCACACACGCACAAATTATTTGTGCGCTGGGATGAAAGTGGGATATGGGAAGGTTTTATTCCTGGCCTGAAGAATGGAGAAATTTATAAATACCAAATTGTCTCAAATCAGGGAGAAAAGCTTGAAAAGGCGGATCCTTTCGCGCTGAAAGCAGAATTGCCACCTAGAACAGCCTCCATTGTGTCAACAACTTGGTACGAATGGGAGGATTCGGAATGGTTAAAGGAAAGGGGAGCGCGTGTCGGATTGAATAAACCAGTTTCAGTTTATGAAATGCACTTAGGCTCCTGGATGCGCAGTCCTGCTAATCCAGAAGAATTTCTGAATTACCGCGACATTGCGAAGGCACTAGTTCCTTACATATTGGAAGCAGGCTTCACGCACGTAGAATTTTTGCCTGTGATGGAGCATCCTTATTATCCATCTTGGGGTTATCAGATCACAGGTTATTTTGCAGCCACCTCACGCTATGGTTCTCCGCAAGATTTAATGTTTTTAATCGAAGAACTTCATAAAAACAATATTGGCGTTATTCTGGATTGGGTTCCTTCGCATTTTCCTGAAGATGCTCATGGCTTGCATCGCTTCGATGGAAGTTATTTGTATGAACATGAAGATCGGCGCAAAGGATTTCATCCTGATTGGAAATCTTATATTTTTAATTATGGTCGAAATGAAGTCCGGTCTTTTCTAATCAGTAATGCCTTGTTTTGGCTCGAGCGCTATCATGTGGACGGCTTGCGCGTAGACGCTGTTGCTTCGATGCTGTATTTGGATTATTCGCGTAAGGAAAATGAATGGATTCCCAATGAATTTGGAGGAAGGGAAAACCTAGAGGCCGTACATTTTCTGAAAGAATTTAATGAAGCGGTATATCTGCATTTTCCTGACGTACATTCTATTGCCGAAGAATCCACATCATGGCCTGGCGTGACCAAGCCGACATTTGCTAATGGATTAGGTTTTGGAATGAAATGGATGATGGGCTGGATGAATGATACGCTCAGTTATTTTAAAGAAGATCCGATCAACCGAAAATATCATCATGATAAAATGACTTTTGGAACAGTCTATGCGTTTCATGAGAACTTTATGTTGCCATTTTCGCACGATGAAGTCGTGCATGGCAAAGAGTCGTTGATTTATAAAATGCCTGGCGATGAATGGCAGAAATTTGCTAACCTTCGGGCGCTGTATTTGTATATGTTTACCTTTTCGGGCACGAAACTTTTGTTCATGGGTTCTGAATTTGGCCAGACTTCGGAATGGAATGTAAACCAATCATTGGATTTCCATTTGCTAGAATATGAACCCCATAAAAAAACATTAAAATTTATTCATTCCTTAAATTCAATTTACAAGGAACAGCCAGCCTTATACGAAAAGTCTTTTCAAGGCGATGGCTTTGAATGGGTCGAATTAGGCGATCATTTGAATAGCGTTTTTGTTTATTTGAGAAAAGGAAATGACCCGAAAGATCAATTATTGGTTATTCTTAACCTGACGCCAACTGTCCGGAATGAGTATAGGATTGGTGTTCCATTTGCTGGCAAATGGGAAGTCTTATTGAACTCCGATAGCGAAGCGTATTATGGTTCTGACTATCCGGTGGAAGTTTCCGATTCGGAAGAGCTTCCGTGGATGAATCAGCCTTTTTCGATCAGCGTATCTGTTCCTCCGTTAAGTGGTCTTATTCTTAAACAAGCTAAATAAATTTATGAAAGTAATTCATTTTAGTGTAGAATGTTACCCGATTGCGAAAGTTGGGGGCTTAGCAGATGTTGTTGGCGCATTGCCTAAATACCAACGGAAATTAGGTATCGATGCGAGCTTAATTATGCCCTGGTACAACAAACCTTTCGTTCAAAATCATGAATTTGATCTTGTAGCTACCGGTGCGATTTATCAAGGATCCGAATTGTTAAACTATGAAATTCTAAAGGAGAAGGATGATGTACTCGGGTTTCCGGTCTATTTGGTTAAAATCCCTGGAAAATTAGACCGCGATGAAGTGTATATGTATCCGGATGAAGCGGAACAATGGATCGCTTTTCAGCATGCGTCGTTACATTACTTAAAAACAAATGGCATAATGCCTGATGTAATGCATTGTCATGATCATCACGTCGGATTGATTCCTTTCTTGACAAAACATACGGAAGAGTTCCGAAGTTTTAACGTTGTAAAAACAATTGCGACAGTCCATAATGGACAATACCATGGAACCGTAAATTGGAATAAAGGGATTTTGCTTCCTCAGTTTGATACCTGGAAATGGGGTTTGCTGGATTGGGATGGTTTTATCAATCCATTGGCCACGGCCATCAAATGCTGTGATAGCTACACGACTGTTTCAGAAGGGTATTTGAAAGAATTGTTTAACGAGGCGAATGGATTGGATCAATTGTTTTATGCTGAACGGTCAAAGGGCTATGGCATTGTGAATGGCATAGATACCGATATTTGGAACCCTGCGACCGACACTTTAATCTCACCAAACTACACTATCAAAGGTGTCAAAAAAGGTAAGACGGATAGCAAAAAGGCATTTGCAAAAAAATATGGTTTAGATCCTTCAAAACCCTTAATGGCTTATATCGGGCGTTTTGCTGGAGAGAAAGGAGCCGATATTTTACCGTCTATTATAAAGAAACTATTTTCTAATGCAAATAATAATTTAATTATTTTTATATTAGGTTCGGGAGAAGCAGAAACTAAAGAAGGTCTTGAAAACCTACTGCCGGACTACGTCGGTAAGTTTGCTTGTTTCTTTGGCTACAATGAAAGCTTAGCGCATGAAGTTTATGCTGCGGCGGATTTGCTGATTATGCCGTCCCGAGTAGAGCCTTGCGGCTTGAACCAATTGTATGCATTGAAATATGGTACCTTGCCCATCGTTAGAAATACAGGTGGATTAAAAGATACGGTTATTGATGTTGAAAATAATGGCTATGGATTTGTCTTTGACGAAGTCAATGCAGATGAAGCAGTCGTTGCGATTGAACGAGCATTGGGCTTGGTGGAAGATAAACCCTCGTTGGATAAAACGAGGAAAATGGCAATGGAACTTGATTTCTCATGGGATCAATCGGCCGCAAAATATGTAGAATTGTATAACCGAATACTTAATTAATATGGCGCATAAAGTAGTTTCAATCGTTTTAGGTGGAGGTCGAGGAACTCGTTTGTTTCCATTGACAGATCAACGTTCAAAACCTGCAGTTCCAATTGCAGGGAAGTATCGTTTAGTAGATATCCCGATTTCAAATTGTTTGAATTCTGGATACAACAAGATTTTTGTGCTTACGCAATACAATTCAGCTTCGCTGAATAAGCACATCAAAAATTCATATAATTTCAGTATTTTCAGTAAAGGTTTTGTCGATATTTTGGCAGCCGAACAAACCGCTGATGGCGACCGTTGGTTCGAAGGAACTGCCGATGCGGTTAGAAGAACGCAGAAAAACTTGCATAACGTCGATTACGATTACGTATTGATCCTTTCTGGCGATCAATTGTATCAAATGGATTATGCAGCGTTGGTGGATTTTCACGTCGAGAATGGAAGTGAAATAACTATTGCGACAATTCCTGTGCATGAGCGGGAAGCGACGGGATTTGGAATTTTGAAGTCCAATGAGGATAACGAAATTACCTCTTTTATCGAAAAACCTAGTTCTGATTTATTGCCAGATTGGAGTTCGGAAGTTTCTCCGGATATGCAAAAGAAGGGCAGGAATTATTTGGCTTCGATGGGGATTTATGTTTTTTCTAAAGGGGTTTTAAAGCAGATTTTGGCAGATAATCCTGGGATGGATTTTGGAAAAGAAATTATTCCTGAGTCGATTGGCGAAAAACGTGTATTGAGTTATCAATTTGACGGATATTGGACTGATATCGGAACCATAGCATCCTTTTTTGAAGCGAACATCGGCTTAACGGATGATATTCCTTCATTTGATTTGTTTAATGAAACCGTGTTCACGCGTGCGCGCATGTTGCCGCCGTCTAAAGTGTCGGGAACAACATTGAACAATGCGATTATTGCAGATGGCTGTATTGTCAGTGGCGATAAGATCGATCGCTCTGTTATTGGCGTTCGTTCGCGAATAGGAAACGGTACGGTTATTAAATCGACTTATATGATGGGTAGCGATTATTATGAGCAATTGGACGAAGTCATTGAAATGACAACTTCGCAAGCGCCGCCGCCAGTTGGAGTCGGAGAACGTTGTTACATTGAAAATGCGATTTTGGATAAAAATTGCCGTATTGGAAATGATGTCCGAATAAAAGGAGGGAAGCATTTAGTGGAAGGTGATTATAAGACACATTCGGTTGTCGATGGAATTGTCGTCGTTAAAAAAGAAGCAGTAATTGCAAATGGGGTTACCATTGGCTGTTAGATAAAATAGAATTTATTGTAAAGCAAAAGGCTGAAAATTTAATTTTCAGCCTTTTGCTTTAACGGTCTTGTATATACTTTTCAAGATACTTTTGTGCATTCATTACAGGGATTAAAGCATTTTTATAATCTTTCTCATTTCTGGTTATCAAGATGTCACATTCAGTTTCCAATGCACTGAAGTATTGCATAGCATCTTCGAAATCTCT
The DNA here is from genome assembly GCF_015210005.1 of Sphingobacterium hungaricum. Lineage (GTDB taxonomy): Bacteria > Bacteroidota > Bacteroidia > Sphingobacteriales > Sphingobacteriaceae > Sphingobacterium > Sphingobacterium hungaricum. Next base: position 379,288 of record NZ_MU158698.1, on the reverse strand, counting down.
GAAATTTGAATATAGTGCCTTCTCTACGACATCATTGTTCATAATAGATACTTCACATAACAATTTGAAATTTCTTAATTTTTGCAACGATGATTTCGAATCTTCAAATTTACTTAATACGTAATGAGCATTAGTGATTGAAGTGGGTGATGTATAAATTTTCACAATTTTTCTATCTGCTAATGTTAGAATTTTTGCAGAGGGTTCATAAAAAAGCTTTCTTTCCCCAAGGAAATCTAATAAAATATTCGTGTCTAAGAATAGTTTTTGCACTTCATTGATGCTTTTTTTCTAGATAGCTAGTAAAATCTTTTCGCTCCTTTTTAACGTCATAGTCTTCGGGGATACTTTCACCATTTGTAATACTTTTGACAAAAGGAGATACTTCTAAATCTTTGTCTTTCAAATAAGTTAACGAATCAAGATAATTTTCAATTATTAAAGAAAGACTTACATTTTTTTTTGAAGCATATTTTTTTGCACGTACAATGATGTCGTTATCAATCTCTAAAATTAATTTAGTTCCCATATCTCTAAAAAATCTTAACGATAAGTTTTTTAAACTTCAATTTATATATAAAAATAAGAATTTTTCATAAATATTGCATTTCGTCTAAATCATAAAGAAAATGACTGTAAACCAAAAAGCCTGAAAAAAATATTTTCAGGCTTTTAAATTGGAATATTTAAATTTTAACTCAATTTTCCTAATGCTTCTTTGATTCTGCGTAACGCTTCTTTTAATGAATCATCCGATGCAGCATAGGATAAACGGATGTAATTGTTGTTTCCAAATGAATCACCTCCAACGGTTGCCACATGGCCTACGTTCAATAAGTATAAGGCTAAATCCGAAGAATCTTTGATTACATTGCCGTCAGCATCTTTTTTGCCAAAGAATGAGCTGATTTCTGGAAAGAAATAAAAAGCTCCATCAGGTAAATTTGTTTTGACACCTGGAATCGCATTTAATAAATCGTAAACTAATTGACGACGTCTAGCAAAAGCTTCTTTCATTACATTTACGGTCTCCAATCCTTGCTCATAGGCAACAATTCCTGCGCGTTGCGAAATGGAACAAGTTCCAGAAGTTGTCTGTCCTTGCAATTTGTCATTCGCTGCGGCAATTTCTTTGTTGGCTGCAATGTATCCCAAACGCCATCCTGTCATTGCGAATGCTTTCGAAAAACCATTTACAATAATGACGCGATCTTTAATGCTGTCAAATTGAGCGATGGATTCGTGCTGATCCACAAAATTGATGTGCTCATAAATCTCATCGGAAATAATATAAATATCTGGATGCTTTTCAAAAACCTTAACTAAAGCCTCTAACTCATCTTTTGTATACACCGATCCTGTAGGGTTACAAGGCGATGAAAACATAAAGATTTTGGATTTAGGCGTAATCGCTGCTGCCAATTGTTCAGCAGTTATTTTGAAATTCGAATCGATATCGGTATCAATAAAAACAGATTTTCCCTCAGCCAAAACAACCATTTCAGAATAAGAAACCCAATAAGGAGTCGGAATAATCACTTCATCTCCTGGATTAATCAATGTCAAAATCACATTGGACAATGATTGTTTCGCACCTGTCGAAACGACAATCTGAGAAACATCATAATCTAAGTTATTCTCTTTCTTCAGCTTGTTCACAATAGCCTGACGCAAATCCGGATATCCAGGTACAGGGGAGTAGCGCGTGTAGTTTTCGTCTAAAGCTACTTTTGCTGCTTCCTTTACATGTTCTGGCGTGTTAAAATCCGGCTCGCCAACACTTAAGCTGATTACATTAATACCTTGGGAAGCTAACTCTCTACCCAATTTTGTCATTTTTAGCGTAGCTGATTCGGATAAGTTATTGATCCGATCAGATAATATCGTTTTCGTGCTCATGTTATGCAAATATATTACATACTTTTTAATCCTTCTGCTTAAAATTTAATAAATCGTCATAATTTCCATTTCATTTTAATGATATTTTAAATTACTATTTCCTCCATTTTATTTCTTTTATCTTTGCAAGCTCTAAACGCATAGGATGAAAAAAATAAAAATCGACGGATTTATCCTCGCCTTGCTTCTGGTTATTGTCATAGCCTATCTTTTTCCTCAATTAAATGAGATTCAAAATGGAGAGCTGTTGGAAACCATTTCGACGATCGGTGTTTCTTTGATTTTCTTTTTTTATGGATTAAAATTAAGTTTTGCAGACATCAAGACTGGACTGAGCAATTGGAAGCTTCATGTGCTGATTCAATCCATCACATTTATTTTATTTCCGTTAATCATATTAGCGTTCAGGCCATTTGTTCAAACGTACATGCAAGAACAATTTTGGTTGTCATTTTTCTTCTTGGCGGCTCTGCCGTCGACAGTATCATCTTCGGTCGTTATGGTATCCATTGCTAAAGGCAATATTCCTGCAGCGATTTTTAATGCGAGTTTGTCTGGACTGATTGCCGTCATTGTCACACCTTTATGGATGTCCCTGTTTCTCGATTTCGAAAATGTCGATATTTTAGGCGATGTCTATCTAGGATTGATCAAAGAAATTATTGTTCCAATTATTTTAGGCTTATTGTTGCAAAAATATTGGGGGAAATGGGCAACGAAATACAGCAAAGCCTTAGCGAAGTTTGACAAAGCAGTAATTCTGTTGATTGTGTACATGTCATTTGCGGAATCTTTTACGAGCGGAGTTTTTGAGAATATCGGTAAAATCTACCTAATCGGGATTTTTGTCGGGGTAATTGCACTTTTCTTTTTGGTATATGGGCTAATCGATTTGCTTTGCACCAAAGTTTTTCATTTTAATCGCGAAGACCGAATTACAGCGCTGTTCTGCGGATCCAAGAAATCGCTGACGCACGGCTCTGTTTTTGGGAAGTTTTTATTCGCTAATTCAGCGAATGCTGGTTTGTATTTTCTTCCTTTGATGATTTATCATGCCTTTCAGATTTTCGTCATCACCTTGATTGCCCAGCGATACGGAAAAGAAGAGCCTACGAAAAATAAGGTATAGTTAGAAATTTAATCGAGAGATTCTCAAAAGCGCAGATACTTTTCCCTAAGTTTGTGTTTTATTTATCGTATGTCAAGGCAAAGAAGGCTTATTCTTTTATCGTTGCTTACAGGTATTGTATTAATGCTTGTCAAGTTTATTGCGTATTTCCTTACAGATTCTAACGCAATTTTTACGGATGCGGCCGAAAGTATCGTGAATGTGATTGCCTCATCATTTGCTTTTTATAGCATTTATTTGTCCTCGCAACCAAAGGATGAAAATCATCCCTATGGACACGGGAAAGTGGAATTTTTCTCAGTTTTCGTCGAAGGAGGATTGATTTTTATTGCTGGCTCGATTATATTGATCAAAGCAGGCTACAACTTTTTCTTTCCGAACGAATTGCAGAACATCAGCGAAGGTATTGGCTTAATCGCAATCACCGCAGTAATCAATTTCGCCGTGGGATTTTACCTGATGAAAAGAGGGAAGGCCATTCGATCATTGACCATTGAAGCAGACGGTAAACATTTGCAAGTTGATGCGTATAGTTCGCTGGGCTTAATTGTGGGTCTGTATTTAATTCAACTCACAAAATTACCTTGGATTGATATTTTGATTTCCTTTATCCTAGGAAGTTTTATTCTGTACAATGGCTATAAATTGCTCCGCAAATCCATATCCGGATTAATGGATGAATCTGATTTGGGAATCGTAGAAGAAGTCGTCGAAGAATTAAATAAGGCCCGAAAAAAAGATTGGATTGATGTGCATAATTTGCGTGTGCAACGTTACGGGAATGAACTTCATATCGATTGCCATGTGACCTTGCCAAACTATTATACGCTGACGGAAGTGCATGACCGGATTTCTGACTTTGACCATCTGTTGAACAAGGGTCTTCAGTCGCCTACGGAATTTTTTGTACATGCCGATCCCTGCTTGCCAGAATGCTGCCATTATTGCAAAGTAGAGGCTTGCCCAATCCGTAGTGAGGCATTTCGAAAAGAAATCGAATGGACTTCTGAAAACGTAACGCGGAATATGAAGCATTTTCGATCTCAATAATTTTTTCTTTACAAAAATTGACTTTGGCTTTACCGAATCTGTTGGTAAATTCATATCAAATTGACCTATTTCTCTATGATTTTCTTATCTTTAGGCGATTTTTAAGCAGGGATGTCAAATTAAACAAAACTGTTTATCATTAGAATACATGCATTATCAAAATACATAAAAACTATGTCAACACCTTCTAAAATTATTTACACTAAAACTGATGAGGCTCCTTTATTAGCCACGTACTCTTTTCTTCCGATTGTTCAATCATTTGCCAAGACTGCAAATATTGATGTAGAATTAAAGGACATTTCATTAGCAGGAAGAATTTTAGCAAATTTCCCTTCGTATTTAACTCCCGATCAAAAAACCTCGGATGCTTTAGCGGAATTAGGCGCGTTAGCGACTACGCCAGAAGCGAATATTATTAAATTACCTAACATTTCAGCTTCGATTCCTCAGTTAAAAGGAGCTATCGCTGAATTGCAAAAAGCTGGATACAACATTCCGAATTATCCAGACGATGCTTCTAACGAAGATGAAAAAGAAATCAAAGCTACATATGCTAAAGTTTTAGGATCTGCGGTTAATCCAGTTTTACGTGAAGGAAATTCAGATCGCCGTGCACCTAAAGCAGTAAAAAATTATGCGAAAGCAAATCCGCATAGCATGGGCGCTTGGTCATCGGAAAGCAAAACAAAAGTCGCTTCGATGACAGATGGCGATTTCTATGGAACTGAAAAATCATTGACTGTCGATCAAGCTTCACAATTCAAAATTGAATTTGTTGCTGAAAACGGAGATGTTAAAGAATTGAAAGGTCTTTCTCCATTGAAAGCTGGTGAAATTATTGATTCATCGGTTATGAACATGTCTAAATTGAAGGCTTTTGTTGCGAAATCAATCGAAGAAGCGAAAGCATCAGGCGTATTGTTGTCAGCGCATTTGAAAGCGACAATGATGAAAGTTTCAGATCCTATTATTTTCGGAGCTATCGTTGAAGTGTATTTCAACGATGTTTTTACAAAATATGCTGATTTATTTAAAGAATTAGGAATCAATAAAAATAACGGTCTTGGTGAGCTATACGCGAAAATTGCCGGTAATGCAAAGGAAGCGGAAGTAAAAGCAGCTATTGATCAGGCAATCAGTAATGGGCCTGCATTGGCGATGGTTAATTCGGACAAAGGAATTACTAATCTGCACGTGTCTTCTGACGTTATCGTGGATGCTTCGATGCCAGCGATGATCCGTACTTCGGGTCAGATGTGGAATGCAGAAGGAAAGCAGCAAGATACGTTGGCAATTATTCCTGATCGCTCTTACGCAGGTGTTTACGAAGCGGTTATTGAAGACTGTAAATTGCATGGCGCTTACGATCCAACAACAATGGGCTCTGTACCGAATGTTGGTCTAATGGCTCAAAAAGCAGAAGAATATGGTTCTCATGACAAAACTTTTCAGCTAGCTGAAAGTGGTACTGTACGTGTTGTTGACGCGAATCGAACTGTTTTAATGGAACAAAAAGTAGAGGCTGGCGATATCTTCCGCATGTGCCAAACAAAAGATGCTTCTATTCAAGATTGGGTTAAATTAGCAGTTAACCGTGCTCGTTTGTCCGCTACTCCAGCTGTATTTTGGTTGGATGAAAATCGTGCGCATGATCGTGAAATCATCAAAAAGGTAAATGCTTACTTGCCAAATTATGATACGCAAGGATTGGATATTCGTATTCTTTCGCCAATAGAAGCTTGTAAGTTTTCGATTGAACGTATTCGCAAAGGAGAAGATACGATTTCTGTTTCTGGTAATGTATTAAGAGATTATTTAACAGATTTGTTCCCGATTTTAGAATTGGGCACATCTGCAAAAATGTTGTCGATTGTTCCTTTGATGAATGGTGGCGGTTTGTTCGAAACAGGCGCTGGCGGTTCTGCACCTAAACACGTTGAGCAGTTTTTGGAAGAAGGTTATTTACGCTGGGATTCATTGGGTGAATTTATGGCATTAGTGGCTTCTTTGGAGCATGTTGCACAAACACAGGATAATTCTAAAGCTTTAATTTTAGCTGAAACATTGGATCAGTCGACTGAGAAATTTTTGGCAAATGACAAATCACCGGCTCGTCGCGTAGGTCAAATCGATAACCGCGGTTCTCATTTTTATTTAGCATTATATTGGGCTGAAGCTTTGGCAAACCAAACGAAAGATGCGGAATTGGCAAAACAATTTGCTCCTGTTGCGGCGCAATTAGGAGATCAAGAGGCGACAATCAATGCTGAATTGATTGCTGCGCAAGGAAAGCCTCAGGATATCGGAGGCTATTACTTTCCAAACGATGATTCGGCTTCGAAAGCAATGCGTCCTTCGAAAACTCTAAACGATGCGCTAGCGGTTTTAAAGTAAAAAATAACAAATAAAAGGTAAAAAATCCTTGCAGGGAAACTTGCAAGGATTTTTTTATTGTTTTTCAGTTGATTATTCTGGTTTAAAAAGTTCTTCAACTTTTTGCTGCCGAAAACTGAATATATGATTTAGTTTTTTGTAGACGATCATTTCATTCGCCAGAATACCTACAGGTCCCCATCCGATGGCATAATGCAACACATCTTGCATCAATACACCACCGTCGACTTCTTGAAATTGATGTAAATGATGCCAAAAGGCAAAAGGTCCAAAGCGCTGTTCATCGACAAAATAGGATTTGTCTTTAATGTGCGTAATCTCCGTGACCCAATTTAATTTAATCCCGAATAAAGGCGAAACCTTATAACTGATGATTAAGCCAGGAAACATTTTGTCTTCTTTAGTTAATGGTGATCTTACATCAAAAGCCATCTCGCTCGGAGTAATCTCGGCCAAATTGAATGGCGAGGAAAAATAATCCCAAGCTTTGTCCAAAGTTGTTGGGAGAAATTGTTCAAATGTTAAGCGATATGTTTTCATATTCTATTCGATTAAATCATATGCAAGATGCGAATCCTTTGCTTGGGTTTTTCAAGATATAATTTTTATTTTACACCTTATTAACATGAAAAACACTATTTTGTTAGAATGAAAACTTAAACTTTGGGATATGTCTAAACACGATAGCACAAAAAGATTTAGCGATAGGGCAGAAGATTATGCGAAATATCGGCCACATTATCCAAATGAAATTGTGAGTTGGTTAGTCTCCGCCTACAACCTTTCTCCAACTTCGACGATCGCTGATATTGGTGCTGGAACAGGAATTTCAAGCGAGCTTTTTCTAAATTATGGGTATGCTGTTACGGCAGTTGAGCCAAATCAAGAAATGAGGAATGTTGCTATTGATCAATTAAAATCTTTCGAAAAATTTCAAGCTATTGCCGGAACGGCAGAACAAACTTCATTGGAGGATAGTAGTGTGGATTTAATTGTTTCGGCTCAGGCTTTTCATTGGTTTGATGCTGCGATTGTTCGGCCAGAGTTTGAGCGGATTCTTACCCCAAATGGGCTGGTAGCGTTGATATGGAATGAGCGTTTGACAGAAACAGCTTTTGAAAAGGCATATGAGCAACATATCTTAGATTATGCGAGTGACTATGTGCAAATCAATCATAGAAATATCGGCTATCAGCATATTCAAAACTTTTTTGCTCCTTATGCTTGTGAAATGAAAGTCTTCAGTAATCAGCAAGTGCTGGATTATGAAAGCTTAAGAGGTCGTCATTTGTCCTCTTCGTACATTCCTCAAGTCGGATCGCCGGGTTATGAAAGCATGATAGCCGATCTTCAAAAGTTATTTTTAGAACATAAAGAGGGGGATTTTGTAAAAATCCATTATGCTACTAAAGTGTATGTTTGTATCATAGGTAGTTGATTTTTTAGAATGCATAGATCGCTGCTAATGAGAATTGTCCGGCATTTGGCGCAGCTAATCCATTGGAATTTAAAAACGGACTGTCGCCATTGTGATCTAAGCGTACCTCAGGAATAAAAATCAAGCCACCAGTTTTTATATTGCTGGATAAGGTTACTGATGTGTAAGCTGTTTTTGGAATGTCACCTGTCTTTTTGTACTCCAGATATTCCCCACGTAGTCCAAAAGAAACCATAGAGTTGATTGAATATTGTGGATACAATGCCGCGCCGATATAGCTTCCTGGTGTTTCTGAATCATTGATGTCGTAATTGGCAACATTCAATCCTAATTTAAAGCTGTCGTTAAATTGGTACGAAGTCGTTAAATCTTCAATCGTTCCATAACCGCCAAGTCCAGCTCCAGATAAGACATTGATGTATGCCGTCCAGCCTTCAACAGGCGCAAGCATCAATTGACCGCCAATGCTAGAAACTCCACGAGTCGCTGTGTAGACATTCCAATCATTAAACAAACCAACCATTAAACTTGCTTTTTCACTGAATTGGTAAGTTCCTTTAATACCTGCATTTTGAAATGGTCCACTTGAGAATAGGTAAGAAGTAGAATAATTCATGTTTCCTGCTGGAGAAATAACTTCATAACCAATAAATGTGGACATAAAACCCGCTGTCATCGAGAAATTCTCTGTAAAATCATAATTTACAAATAGGTTCTGAATGTTAAATGAAGATGAGTTGTTCGCTTCGTCAAGAAGAGATTGTGATTGGCCTCTAGGGCCAAACGAAATCTCTCCAACAAAAGAAGCTTTACCCGTAGTTTTCTTCAAGGCCAAATCAATCATGCCTAATGAAACTGAATTATGGTCTGTTGCAAAGGATGTTTTTATGTTTCCGGGTTGCTTCGCAAAGTCATATTTGTAATAGGTATCTACGGATCCTGAAAATTCTAAAGATGATTCGTTCTCTTGAGCTACGGCATAGGACATGCTGGCTATAAAAAATATAGCTAATAAATTTCTTTTCATGATAAGTTTATTACTTGTTAAATAAGCGGTTCTTTTAAATGTAGGTAGTGTTCAGTATTTATGAAATTTCAGGGCTTAAATTACCTTGATTGTATTTTTCATTGTGTTGAGACTCGTCCAATCCCAATTCTTCTTCTGCTTCCGAAACGCGGATAGGTTGAATAAGGTTGACTATTTTGAAAATAACAAATGAAACCACAAAACTGAAGATAATTACAATCACAGCTCCTTTAACTTGAGTGAAAAAGAAGTCAGCGTTTCCATATAAAAGACCATCTTGGCCAGCACTGTTTACCGTAGTCGTTGCAAATACACCTGTCAAAATCATTCCTACGATACCGCCAATTCCGTGACATGGAAATACATCTAATGTGTCATCAAGGCTTGTTTTTTGTTTCCATGCAACTACTAGGTTGGAAATTACTGCAGAAACGGTTCCAATAAAAATGCTTGATGGAATGCTGACAAATCCTGCAGCAGGAGTAATCGCAACTAGACCGACAACTGCACCTATACAAAATCCTAATACAGATGGTTTTTTGCCTCTGGCAACATCAAATAACATCCATGATAATCCGGCAGCACCTGCAGCAATATTTGTCGTAATGAATGCGGAAACAGCCAACGAATTAGCGGCTAAAGCTGATCCAGCATTAAATCCAAACCATCCAAACCATAATAAGCCTGTACCGATAAGTACGTATGGAATGTTAGCCGGAGGAACTTCTTTATGCTCCAAATGAGATTTTCTTCTTTTTAATACCAATGCTCCAGCCAATGCTGCCATTCCTGCTGAAATATGAACAACTGTTCCTCCAGCGAAATCTAAAACACCCATTTGCAATAGAAATCCATTTGGAGACCATGTCCAATGCGCCAAAGGCGAATAAACAAAAATCGCGAACAAGACAATGAACAAAATGTACGATGTAAATCGGATACGCTCTGCTACTGCCCCAACAACTAAACCTGGAGTAATGATTGCGAACATCAATTGGAATACTGCAAAAAGCGAAAGAGGAATTGTTCCGAATGCAGGCCCTGAATTCACGCCTTGGAAAAAGAAGAACGTTCTCGGATCGCCGATGATTCCGTAGATGCTATCGCCGAAAGCTAAGCTGAATCCCATAACAATCCACAAGACCGTAATCACTCCAGTTGCGACGAAGCTTTTCATCATCGTCGATAACACATTTTTTCTGTTGACCATTCCGCCATAAAAGAACGATAATGCTGGTGTCATAAGAAAAACCAACGCTGCGCAGATCAAAACAAATGCAATGTCCGAAGAATTGTAAGTTCCGTCATCGAAATTGGGAGCTAATGGAACAAATAATGCGCAAATCGCAATTATTAGTAAGATTAGAAAGGGTAGATACTGTTGTAGTGTAAGTTTTTTCATTTTTTTAGATGTTTTTAGTTAAATTTTAATTAATAATTATGGTTAAGTAGAAATATTTTTTATAAAATTAGTATATTTTTTATAAAATTAAACTTTTTTTGAAAATATTTTAATAATTTTTCTTTTAAATTTTTAAATTCTTTGATTTTTGTATTAATATTTGAATTTTTTGTATTAAAAATACTTTTGTTAGATAATTTATAATCGATTATTTCATTAATATTTATGTATTGGCTTTATTTTGGATAAAATATTTATCAATATGAAGGATTTGTTGTGTTTTTAAATGCAAAAGGGAGATTCTTTGATGAAAGAATCCCCCTTTTTTTGTAGAAAATTTATAATTTATGAATTGAATCCTAATTTTTTATCTCCAAAGCGTGTTGGTTAAGTATATAGGCCGTCACTGCTTTTAATGGTTTATCATAAAGCGGATGATGTCCTGGTTCGGTGAAAAATTCTACAGAGTTATTTACTTTCGAGTACCATACCCTGCTTACATCTTTATTTGATAACGTATCTGGACGTGTTATTCTCCTAAAGTTGTTTAATTTGTGTTCATCCAATGCAATGACTTCCGAACCTGGAATTTTTTCTTTGCAATCCACAGCAATATAGCGGTCATTGTTCCAATACATGCATTGCTTTTGTAGGGTTCCATATTTTATAAATAAAAATACTCCTAAAAGCAAAACTAGACCAAGCGTAACTACCAAGTATTTTGATTTGCTGTTTGATTTTAAGCTATTCGCGTCGTTTAATGCAGTAATTGCTTGTTCTGTATTTACTGGGATTTCTGCCTCGATCTCAGAGCTGTCCTTTTCCCCTGATTCAACATTGTCATTCTCTATGACTGTTGTGCTATTTGATTTTTTCCAATTTTCGTAGGGTCTAGGCTGGAAGTCAACAAGAATAGCCAAAAGCTTGACAACCTCATCTTTTGGGTTTTTAGCCTTACCTAAAATAAAATTTCTTAATGGCCTAAGTTTATCTAAGTCAAATCGATTTATGCTTGTCTCCAACTCGTTGGACTGATTTAGGGGATTAAAAAACTCATTAAATGTTTGAGTATCCTCTTTGGACAATCCATTTGAAAAGATAATCAAACATAAATTTCTGAGGTTTCCAGGTGATGGATTCTCTAGTTGGCTATATAGTTTATGCTGTTGCTTCTTTTCCTTATAACAGGTTATAACTTCTTCTCTAAAAATTTCAAATGTAAACATCAACTCAAAATTAAATGAACAATTGGCTTGGAATTTACGGAAAACCGTAATCGCTATTATCTACAAAACAACGAATTACAAACTGCTTTTTTGGAATCCCGTCGGAATTTTCGGAATTCCAATGGAATAATCGGAAACCCTGGAATTTATTAATAATCAGCAATTTATGTGTTATAAATTTGTCTCAGAATCAATTCAAGTATCGAATTGCTCTATGTGAATAAAGATAGAGAATAGATTCTACAGGAGAAAATATTGCGGTAGTCAATAACCGGTTTGGGAAGCAGTTGTTTGCTTCCGCGATTGTCTCCACTTCCCAAAAAATTCAGAAGGCCTTCTGAAACAAACGTAGTAACCCCTGCGCATGGCGCGCAGGGAACTAACAAGTTTTTGACTTTTAATTTTTTGTAAAATGTGGTATTTACTTATCAATCTTTTATTGGCTGTAAGCAGCCCTGCGGACGCAATATGCAATAATGTCCAAACCTATGTCCAAACGGAAAACGGCGACGGCGACAATGGCGATGATCATGGTGTCGGTGGAGATACGGGGCAAGTGCGTCCTCCGATTCCTCCAAGGCCACCAATTCCACCTACTCGATAGTTGGTGAATATTTAGGAGAGCATTTTGCTCTCCTTTTTTTATGTATATTTTTTGTACATTCAAACCAAATTATGAATATATCTAATCCTTTAATTTTATTAACTTCCATTACTTTATTATTTTCTTGTAAGAAACAAGAAGCAAAAAAAGCGATGCCAGATGGATATCCTTATTATGAAAAGGCTTATGTTCATTTGGATAATGGGAAAACGGATAGTGCATTTTTGGTTTTTAACATTGCGAAAAATATATTTATTGAAGCAAAGGACAGCCTAAATACAGCAAACTGCTTAATACAGATGGCGATCATTCAGTCCGATAAGCGAGATTATTTTGGGGCACAAGAAACTTCGCTGGAAGCAATATCATATTTAGATCAAAAGAAGCCTGAACATTTTGTGTATTTAAGTTCTAATTACAATAATTTAGGTATTACGACTTACCAACTGAATGAATACGACCGAGCTTTAGAGTTTTACAATTTAGCATTAAAATACTCTCTCGATTCGGCCAATAATGCAGTGTATCTAAATAATATTGGCAAAACATATCATGACAAGAAAGAATACCAAAAGGCAATCGCTGTCTTTGAAAAGGCTATCCATTCAACAAGTATAAAAGACGTAGAACTAGCTCGAGCGCTTACGAACATGGCGAATTCTCGGAGACGGCTATTTAAAAATTATAATCCATTGCCAAGTTTTTTAGAGGCTTTGCACATTCGTGAATCTGCTAAAGACTATTGGGGCATGAATTCTAGCTATGCTCACCTATCGGATTATTATTCGACAGTGCGCACAGATTCTGCACTCTATTATGCAAATCAGATGCTTCAGGTTTCTACAAGAGTAAAAAGCGCTGATGATCAAATTTTATCTTTGTCTAAATTGATTCGATTAAGTTCTCCGGACTCTTCTAAATTTTACTTTGAAAAATACAAATCTCTTGAAGATAGCGTTCAATTTGCTAGATCTTCCGCCAAGAATCAATTCGCTGTGATTCGATATGAGGTCGAAAAGAATAAAGCTGAAAATCTGGAATTGCAAAAAGATAATGCAGAAAAAGACTATCGTGTTAGCCGTCAGAAAATATTGACAACTTCAATTTTTTTGTTGTCGGTTCTGTTAGTTTTTGGGGCAATATTTTGGTACAAGAAACGCAAACAAAGGTTGGAGCTGGAGACCGATGCGCAAATCAAAGCTAATCGGCTAAAGACATCCCGTAAAGTTCACGACGTGGTAGCAAATGGGATTTACCGGGTCATGGCTGAAATTGAAAATAAAGATGAAATTGATCGAGAATCCGTATTAGATCAATTAGAAGAGGTGTATGAAAAATCTAGGGATATATCCTACGAGACCGAAGATCACGTTTTGATCGAAGAAGACTTTTCAACAAAAATTTCTAATCTATTGACATCTTTCGCAACGGAAGATCTGATCGTACTTACTGCTGGAAGTTCACCTGAGCTTTGGAAGGACGTAGATCAAAAAATAAAGAACGAACTTACGCATGTCTTGCAAGAACTAATGGTGAATATGCGGAAACATAGCCAAGCTTCGGAGGTTATTGTCCGCTTTGAGAAAAGTTCGGAAAGTCTAAGTATTTATTATTCAGATAATGGAGTTGGTTTCGCTAATGATTCAGTAAAAGGAAATGGTTTAGCAAATACGGAAAACCGTATTGAAAACCTTTTTGGCGAGATTATATTTGCTACAGAAAGGGAAAGTGGGTTCAAGGTAACGATCTTCATTCCTTTCAGCTAAAAAAAGTTTAGTGTATGTTTAAAAAGGTTTTAATTGCCGAGGATCATGAATCTACAAATATCTCGATTCAAAAGACATTGCAGGATTTAGAGATTCCAGATGCCCGATACGTTTATTATTGCGATGATGCATTGTCTCGAATTCAGGTTGCCGTTCGGGAAGGGGATCCATATGATTTGTTGATTACAGATCTTTCTTTTGAAGAGGATCATCATAAACAGAAAATTGCCGATGGCAAAGAGCTTGTTCAAGCCGCCAGAGCGCTTCAGCCGGATTTAAAAGTTATTGTTTTTTCCGCGGAAAGTAGAGATAGCATAATTGATGAGCTTTATAAAATATACGGAATTAACGGGTATGTCCGAAAGGCAAGGAGAGACGCTCAATCTCTAAAAGATGCTTTCCAAGCAATCTACAGGAACAAGATATATTATTCATCGGATTTCAAACAAGCCATTCGTGAAAAGAACTCCCATGAGTTCAGTACCTTGGATCTTGCTATTGTTTCTTATCTGTCCCAGGGTGTTCGTCAGAAAAGTATTCCGGATTATTTGCAGGAAAAAAGTATCAGACCCTCTAGCCTAAGCAGCGTCGAAAAGCGTCTGAATCTTATGAAAGATGTCTTGGGTTTAACGAATAATGAACAGCTTGTAGTCTATTGCCGAGACAAAGGACTGATCTAAAACTATTTTATTTACCAATTAACTTAGATAAAGGAGATCGTTAAGGTCTCCTTTTTAATTGGAAATTGGCATAGCCCACATTCCTAATTTCCGTTCCCTTGCATAACGCTGCGCTTTGATAAACTTGTTTTCGAATTTTACGTTAGGAGCGACGGTCATTATGGTTGCGAAGCCATTTCGGATAATTTCTTCGTTGACGAAAGTCCCGTCCTGTAGATAAACGTAGGCGAGGGCGCGACCAAACGGATCCAGAGAGTCAATATCAAAAGTTAGCTTTACAAATTTATCCATGATTAAATTGCTTGTGAATGCTGACGCTTCCTTTCCGAAAGGCTGTTTTTTCTTTTTGAACGCATTTCTGGATTCTGGAGTATCAATTCCAATAAATCTGATTTTTACTTTTTCATTTTTACGATTTACGCACCAAAATGTGTCGCCATCAGAAATTTTGGTAACCTGATGAAATCCATTTGGTATCGTGGTGTTCAGTTCATCCAATGAATAGGTTTGGATGTATTCTTGAGAATTTGAAGGATAGGTTTGGCAAGAACTCGCGATAGAAACGACTGTTACAAGGAAAGCAAGGAAAAAGAAATTCATTAAACGATAAAATTTGAAATGATATGCTACACAAATGTGCAATTTACGATTTCTTTAATTTACGGGAAACCGTAATTGATTCTCCTGCTGTAAGAATAACTTTGAGCTACTTGGTGGATTAGGATGGTCGAAAAACGCACTTAAATCTAAAATAAATCTGTTAACGTATATTATGTACACATTGAGTCTAGATGAAAAATTTAAGTATTATGAATAGTTTGCACAAAGAAAGGCAGCAAAGTCAAGCGGAAGTATTTTCAAAAAAAGCGGGCGTATTAATAAGTTCTCAATTTATTGAAATCGGTTACGTCAAGACCATTAAAGTCTTGCTCGTAATTTACATGGACATGATCAATGGTAGGCAAGAAATGGCAATTAGATTCGAGAATCATTTCCCAGCTGATTGTTCTAAAACTAGTGTTTCCAACGTCGGGACAATAGATGAGGATGAATTGGATGTTCTGATAAAATCAATATCAATCTTAAAGAATCAAGTATTTCAATCCTATCCAGAACACTATACGGAAGTTAGCTTTTTAAGTAGGGCAGGGCTTGAAGTAGGAAGTTGTTTTGCGGATAATTCATGGGATTTCTTTTTAAAATTAAACCGACATGACGATGATTCGTGTGTTTCGTTAGTTATTGACGATGCCCAATGTCTATTGGATATTTTGCAAAAGCTAAAAGGGCATATCATAAATTTAAAGTAATACTCGATTCTTAATTTTTGCAATTATATTATTTATTTTATTCTTGAGGATAATTTTGGAGGAATTTGTTCAAATCAAGATCCTTATCTAGTTTTAATTTTTGTTTAATTCTATATTTTGCCATACGGACTGATTTTGTTTCGACATTCAAAATGGAAGCTATGCTCACCGTGTTGAACCGCAAATGGATGTACGAGCAGTATTTTAAATCTATCTCCGTTAGCGTATTGTTAGATCTCTCCATCAAAAAATCTATGAAATCGGGATGGATCTCTTTCAAAGTAGATTTCATCAGAAAAATTTCTTTATCATTTTCATCGCTCGTTTTGATGATTTTTTTAACATTTGACTCGAAATTGTCAGAGTTTTTAGAAGAAATTTGATTCAATACCTCTGTTTTTTTATCTAAGTTCAGCTTGTCGATTAAAGCTAATTTTTCTAATTTGATTTTTTCTTTTTTGATTGACTTTAATTGACCGTGAGTGTTCACTAATTCACTTTCAGCAATTATTTTTGCAATGACTGCTTCGTCTCTCTTTTTTCGAACATATAGATAGGTAACATAGCCAAAAGCAATGCTAAAAAATAAAATGATAAAGGAAAGAATTTTCTGTTTATTTAATAAATCAATTTTTTCATCTAACAATTTTTTTTCAGCTTCTGAACGTTGCGATTGAAAATAAATTTCATTGTTGAGTAACGATTCTTTTTGGTCATTGCTGTTTGCTAAATCACTATAGTGCTGAACCTCTCTTAAATATTTATTTGCAGTTTTATAATTTTCAATTCCTTCATAATGTTCTGCTATTTTTAAATTTTGATAAGCCAGCATGTAGTTGTTTACAAGCGCAGAAGATTTTAGGGCTTGAATTCCCTTAAATAAAGACTGGATAGCCTTTGGATCTTTGTTTGAATTTCTTAACTGGTATTCAAGATTATAAATATGAGCGAGCAAATAGTCATTCACCTTCATTGGCCTTGCTGTAGCGAAAGCTTTATCCAACGCCTGCGTGCCTAATTTCTTTGCATCTGGATAATCAGGGTTTACCGAAATGTAAAAATTTGCAACATTGATGTATACCGACGTCTCATTATAGGCACCTAAATCTTCTTTGTTGTTTACGGCTAAATCATTTAAAAGAGAAAGGTTTGCCAATATTCTTTTTTCGTTGCTTTCGGTTTTGTCTTCTAAATATAATTGAACTTTACATGAATTTAAAACTAGCAATGCTCCGAGTTGGCCTATATAGTCCTTGTCTTTAATTTGCCCCTTATAAACTTTATTTGCATACTTGATTGCTTGTCCTGTGTTGCCAGTTTGAACATATGATTGAGCGATTTGAAGATTTGCTTGATTAATTAATTTGCTATTTTTAGCCTTTTCACCACTGAGTAACGCTAATTGGGCTTCTTCGACTGCTTCTTTATAATGACTTAGCGAGGATTCTATGTAGGCTTTTATTAAATGTTTATACGATTTTAATGTGTGATTTTTTGGATATG
This sequence comes from Sphingobacterium hungaricum, assembly GCF_015210005.1. Classification (GTDB taxonomy): domain Bacteria; phylum Bacteroidota; class Bacteroidia; order Sphingobacteriales; family Sphingobacteriaceae; genus Sphingobacterium; species Sphingobacterium hungaricum. The sequence continues at coordinate 361,857 of NZ_MU158698.1, read as the reverse complement.
TTTTTTCTAAATCAACAAATTCTGTATGTACAGCGATTACGTTGTGCAATTCTTCTTTATTTGTAAAAAGAATGTATTTTAGTCCTAATAATTCAATAAGTTCATCCTCATTAGATTGATTGGCATTGATTAGGTTCGTAATCTTGGTATAGGCAGAGTCAAATTCCTCGTTTGAAATTTCATCTGAAATTTCTGCTCTAATTTTTTGGTTACTGACTGTTTGAGTATAACCATTCAGATTTAATGTTAAATAAAGAATAAATAAACAGAATCTAAATGCCATTTGCGCAATATCTTAATGTTAGATCCGATTATAAATCATTAGATGAGTACGATTAAAAATTTTTATTGATGTCTTATTGATAGTTAACTCAATCTAAGTAGTTCATAATCAGCGGATTTTATAAACAAACCATGGTTTTATCAAAATATCTGCTTTATTTGGATCATAAACAAAACCTGTGGACTAAGCAAATAATTTAGTTAATCTAAACAGGAAAAAGTTGACATCCCTTACACCTCTAAATTGACTTCTGAAAGCCTTTATCTTAGCATTGAAAGATTCTGCTGAAGCATTTGTGCTTCTGTTATCGAAGTAGTTCAATATCGTTTTGTGGTGTATGTTTATCGTTCTGGATACGGTATTGAAGGACTTGAACCCCGCCCGTTCGACCTTGTCTGCCCACTTCGCTAGCCTTGTAAATCCATATATCTTATCCACTGTTGTGTTGAATATCCAAGAGAGCTCCTGTGACAGGCGGTAAGCTTTTTCAATATCTGGATAGCGCTCGAACAATATAACAGCTCTTTCTTTCTGTTCAACCGTCCATTTGTGCTCGCTTTTATAGAGCAGATATCGGCTCCTTGCCAGCAGCTGTTTGAGCGTATCGCTATTGGGAAGCATTTCTGGACAATAGCTTTCTTTCTTCTTCCGTGCTTGGTCGATAGCTTGATTTTCGTCATCTATAGCCTGCCACCGATGTTTTATCCTGATTTCTTGAAGCGCTTCGCTAGCCAGCTGCTGCACATGGAACCTATCGATTACCTGAACTGCATTGGGAAAACAGCGCTTAGCGATCAGGCCCATATTTCCAGCTAAGTCCAGGGTAATCTCCGTGACTTGTTTGCGGATCCGCAAAGGTATCTTTTGAAGCAAGGGAATAATATTGTCGGATTTAGTGCCGCTCAATATCGCTACGATGGTTCCCTTTTTGCCTCGTGCATGTTTATTGCTCAAGACTGTATAAAGTTCTCCATGGGAAAGGCAGGTTTCGTCAATAGAAAGATGAGGGCTGATGTTCTCGGCAAAGATGAGCCCCTGCTTTGCATTATCTCGATGTTCCCAATCTTGAAAACCACTGAGCTTGTTCCGATAGTATCTCCTTAGCTTGCTAGCGCTTATGCCATAAAATGAAGATATGCTCTGGATGCTATGTGCCTGGCTATCCGCTGATCTCTTTTAAAAAAGCCGCGAAATCCTGTGTGATGCGCGTTCCTTTGGCTACTAGCTCCCAGTTCCTATAAACTGCCTTATCTATATCCCGGTTAAGCCATCTACGGCGTTTGACGTGCAGATATACCTGTAGGCCGCGTATTGGGAAATCTTGAAGGGTGATAGGGTCGAAAAAACCTTTGGAAACCAATTTTTGTCCTTGATATTCTTCGGGTGTGATGTTAAGCTCTTCCAGAAAGATGTCCAATCTCCCGTCATCTTTAGAATAATGGGTCATTTCGAAATAGTCGGAAACTCCTTCCGGAATAATTAAAGGCATTAAAGCTTTGAACGAATCGTGCATACTTATAAAAGATCAAAGCACAAATATCTTATTATTTTTTTCCTACTCCACAACTTTTGAACATGATCCCTTTATTTAGCAGTCTATTAAAAAATAACCCTCAATAGAAAAGAGAAAGAATAAATTCTTTCTCTCTCTTTGTACCCAGCGCCGGAGTCGAACCGGCACATCCGAAGATATTGGTGTTTGAGACCAACGCGTCTACCAATTCCGCCAGCTGGGCATTTTGAATTGGAATGATGCAAAGATAGATTTTCTTTCGAAAATTGCAAAGCAATATTGAATGTGTTTTATAGTTTTTTATGCGTGCTAGGCTAATACATTATCAATCAGTTTTTTATTTTTAGCGATTTTTGTGGTATTAGTTCTAAATTTCTATGGTTAAAGCGAAGAACACCATTCTTAACCTTTTTTAACAGTATATAGTTTAAACGATTTGCCCCAATATGCATCTTACCAATAAACAAGATTAAAAGTTAAATTAAAAATAGTTCAGGGTATGAAAAAAATCTTAGTATTCGGCTTAACATTCCTAGGGATTAGTTTTGCTTCGATCGCACAAGAACAAGTTGATTCTGTAAAAAATACGAAAGGGAAGAAGCACCCAAGAAGCGAGTTTGTAAATAAAACTCCTGAAGAGCTGGCGCAAATGAAGACAAATCGTTTGGATAAAGAGCTGAAATTTACAGAGGCTCAGAAAAAAGAAGTCTACGCGTTAAATCTAAAAACTGCGCAAGAACAAAAACTCCGTTTCGAACAGCGTAAAAAAGAAATGGAAGCGCGCAAACAGGATTTAAGAGCCTCGAGAGAAGATTTGTTAAAAATCTTGACTCCAGAGCAAAAAGAGCTGATGAAAAATAAGATTGCTAACGATAAAGGCCCTGGATTCCGCAAGCGCGGACATGGGGAACGAAGAAGAAATTTTGATAGAAAAGAGCGCGAAAGCAAAGAAGTGGTTTCTGAAGAAACGACCGAAAGCTTGCAAAGCTAGAAAATACGTTTGTGATTAGTTATAGTTTAAGTGTTTAGAAGTCCTGCTAGTTGTTAGCAGGGCTTCTTTTTTTACTCCAACGCACTAATTCACTATCTAATGCTCTTGACAATGTCTATAATCAAAGGATAGGAATTCTCCATTACTTTTGGGAATTCCGACTTGCCAATCCATTCTGCTTGAGTGATGTCTTCCTCCAGTTGAGGGATTAATTTTGGACATTTATTAACGCCCATATCATACCAGTTTGTTTGTTTAAGCACAAATTTGCCACGCATCATATACGTGTGATAGGTCGTCGTGATTTTTTTTCCTAAATAATTTACCTTAATGCCACATTCTTCCTCCACCTCTCGCAATGCAGCATCGCGCATTTTTTCATTTTCTTCGGCTTTTCCTTTTGGAAGATCCCACTTGCCTAAGCGATAAATAAATAGGTAATCCCCGTCTCCATTTTTCACAAGACCGCCAGCAGCTTTAATGATCCTAGTATTGATCAAAATATCTTTAAAATGTTTTTCTGCCTGAGGATGAATATATAAATAAGTTACAGGTAACGTGTTGTTTACAGAATTGTTGAAAAGTTTTTCTAAGTCAATATCTTGTAATCCAATTGTTTGAATATTAATTAAATCAGAAGGAGCAAAATCTGCAATAATTAGCAGAGATTGGTTCATATAAATTTTATAAATTTGTGCCATGAATAAATTAAATGAGGTTGAACAGAAAATTGCTGAATCCTTACTGCAAATTAAAGCAATTAAATTGCAACCTAAAAACCCTTTTACTTGGGCATCGGGATGGAAGTCTCCAATTTATTGTGACAACAGGATAACTTTATCTCATCCATCGATCCGTACGTACATCAGGCAGAATCTAGCCCAATTGATCCAGAATGAATTTGGTTCGGTTGAAATGATTTCTGGTGTCGCAACAGCAGGTATACCTCAGGGGGTTTTAGTCGCTCAAGATTTAGGATTACCTTTTACCTACGTTCGCAGCAGTGCGAAAGATCATGGTCGCCAAAATCTTATTGAGGGCGAGATTAACTCAGGCCAACGTGTCGTGGTTGTTGAAGATTTAGTTTCTACGGGCAAAAGTAGCTTAGCTGCGGTGAAAGCTTTGCGTGAGAATGATTGTAATGTGGTTGGGTTAGTTTCTATCTTCACTTATGGATTTGACGAAGCGGCAGCAAATTTTGAAGAAGCTAAATGTCCTTTGTTTAGCCTGTGCGACTATAATGCATTAATCAATGTAGCTGCTAAAAATAGCTATATTTTAGAATCTGATATTGAACTGCTTGAAGAATGGCGTAAAAACCCGTCTACTTGGAATGCGGAATTAATTTAATAACTAATCCTATGACTATTATCCAGAACAGTTGCATCGTGAATAAACCGATTGAAGAGGTTTATGAGTTTTTGCAGGATTTAAATAATCATGAACAACTAATGCCTGACAACATCTATAACTGGTCTTCTACCAAAGATGAGGCTCGTTTTACGATAAAGAATATGGCTAAGCTTTCTTTGAAGATCAGTCAACGTATTGAGAATCAAGAAGTCGTTTGTGTGCCTTTGGAGGAAGCGCCTTTTGAAATCACATTGCGCTGGAAAACGCAGCAGGAGAGTTCTGAAGTGACGAAAGCTACCTTTGTCATTGAAGCACAATTGAACATGATGATGAAAATGATGGCAGCTGGACCTTTGCAGAAATTAGCGGATCACCAAGTTGCTCGTCTGAAAGAAATTTTAGGATAATAAACCAATTAAAAGATATAAGGCCTGCTCAAAACTAATTGAGCAGGCTTTTTTTGTGATGTGTAATTGATTTTGCTTAATTTGCTATTAACCACTTCCATAAACTTATTTTTAAAATTGACCTTTTTAGTCGACTGGACTGATTTATGTTTTAATTCTGTTGATTTTAAGTATTTATACTTTACTTATTTAAATTTTCGTATTTATAATTATAAAAATAATTGATATACTTAGTATAAATAAATTATTATGACATTTAAATTACAATATTTTCTTTTAAATGTAGGTTTTCCTTTATTATTTTTGTTTTATATAGCTAATGAGTTAATTTTTGTTTGTTGTGCTTAATATATGTATTAGGAATACATGTATTGTCGATATTAATTATTAACAGCTATAATTAATTATTAACACTATTCAGATCAAAAGACTTCCTAAACCCAAGTTTTTAATTTGTCTTACCGTACAAATGAAAATTGACCAAGCTATTAATGGTCCTAGCTGGAAAATAATGCGTTTTAGGCTAGGAAATATTTACGATGACTCTTGATTAATATTGGCATCTCCTTGATAGAATATTCTACCTAAACTAGCAAATGCATAACCTTATATTGGTAAGACAGACCTGTTTGTAGCAATTTACATTGATGGGCAGTCTGTTAAATCAGATTCCTAGCAAATAAAACGCAGGAGTTTATATGCTAAAGTTTGCAAACAGCAATAATCTATGTGAAATATACTCAACCTTAAAACAAAATGAATAGCAGAAGTTTATTGGAGTACGTTGCTCCTACCATTACCGTGACTTGGTTAGATTTAGAACAAAGCATTGCGGCTACTTCTGGTGCTACTGTAACTGTTGGAAGTGATACAAATGCAATCACTCCCGAAGTCGATGATTGGACCGAACAAACTGGCAGCCAGAATAGCTTTTTGTAGACCGCTTCTGCATTTTAAATAACCCTAAACCCACACCCTCTAACGATGTCAACACAAGCCATAAAAATCCGTGCGTATAAAATTGGAATTTTTAGCAGTTTTATACTCTCATGCCTATTCTTTGCAAGTTGTAAAGAGAATATGCAAAATGAAATTATAGATGATGGAACGCGACTGGTTCTTACTATTGAAGGGATAGAAGACGAAGGTCAAGCCACAATAGATAAGGATGCAAGCACCTCTGTTCATCCCCACTTTTCGAAACAAACTATGGCATTGGCCGATGAAGCTTCTGTCGAAAGTTTCGGCGAATTCAATGCGGTAACATCTTTACAGCAAGATTTTTATAGTAATAATCAGTCTGAGTTAACTAAGGTAAGTGCTGTGAGGCCCGGAAATTTAAATAACGTCGCTAAGCAGGCGGCCGTAACCGCGTTAACCACTGGAGTCAAATATCGGGTTTTGGTATACGATAACAGCTCTAGTTCTACTGTACCTGTTTCCTCAACCCTAGGAACGGCTGGAACAGCACTAAATATCCCTGTAGAAAAAGGTAAAAATTATTATTGGGTTGTCTATTCTTTTAATGATGATACAGATCCTGGAACTCCTTCGGATGGTTTGTTGCCTACAGATCAACGTGATTTGTTGCATGCTGTGGGTATACCTATTACTATCCCGGGCACAGTGGGGGATGGGCAGGAAATTAAAGTACCTCTAAAAATTAGATTAAGGCATAAACTCTCACGCATAAAAGTAGAAGTAACCGCTGCTAACTATCCTGGCATAATTACAGCAATATCCGCAAATTTGGGAGCTAATAACTATTTCAGAGCAGGGACACTTGATTTAAAAACGGGAGGGTTAACGGCCAACTCGACTAATACAGTTATGCCAAGTACAGCAATTACCTTCAATCCTGTTACGAACAATGCTGTAAAAACAGCTACCTATTACACCATGCCTGTCACTTCGCTGGCTAATTTTCAAGTGCGGATTAATTCTATGACGATTTCTACGACTGGTGGCCCTAAGTCGTTTTCCACTGCAAGGACTTTTACTTGGCCGATGATTGCGAATAGTGAGTCATCTAGTTATACGGCTAGAGTAGATTTCAAGCCGCTGCCTAACCCAGTTAACTTTAAAATATTATCAGTAGGGTCAGCGCCATATGCGATTATGGACCATCCTTACTCCGGAATTTACCATGCTCTTAAGAGTGCTAGCAACTTTGGGCCGACCGGCATCATACCTACCTTAAACACGGATTGGGCGTTGACTTCTCGTCCGGGAGTAGCTGGTGAATTGACTGATTTGAATACAGGTTCTTATAAACTTTTATACGTCGGTTACGCTTATATTCTTACAACTGCTGAAGCGACGGCGATTACGACCTTCCTAAATAATGGGGGGACAGTCATATACGCGGTTGAAAATCCTGGTTCAGCTGGAGAAGCTTCTCTATTAAGCACATATGCAGGCACAACATCTTATACAAGTTGGGGCTTGTTAGCTAATACAACTACGAATGCAGTTTTAAATGGGAAGTTTGGTGATGCAAGAAGTAAGCAAGTTGGTAACGATGCTGGTGCAGGATTTGTGATTACCAGTCCTAATCTATCTTTAATAGATGTGCTTGCAACGAATTCTACAAATGCGGCACAGGTCGCAATGTTTAAATCAAAAACCCGAAAGTTTTACTGGGTTGGAGATGGTGGCTTTGATGTTTATAATTCTTCATACAACGTTCCTGGGTCTGCGAATGGGGCAAATTCTTTTCCATTTTTGTTAACATCGACGGGTGCGCCTTATATTGGAGCTTGGTATACACCAACGCCGGGTACTCCAACATCTGTTGCCAATTCTACTGTATTAATGAATATTATCGGACAGGCATTATTGGATGCGCAGTAATTTTGAGATGCTTTAATTAGCGATAATTATCCACTTCAATAACCTCAATTCCTAAAGGATTTTCCTTTAGGAATTGCAGTTTTATAGGAAGGCAATAACGTATAAATGTTGGTTTTTAGGTCAGCGTATGTTGGTGTTTGTAGATTCTAGCTAGTTAAGATTTATTACAAACAAGACTATTCCCTAAAATTTGATTAGAATTATTGTCTATTATTTCAGATAGGGATAGGCATTTCTAATTATAAATTGTTTGTGAAATTATAGTAATAATTTATTGCATCGATTTGATTTTCTTCTCGTGGAAACGTTCAATTCACGATTTAAATTCTGCAAATTGACCTTTCTACTACGAATATGAACATCAGGTTTCTATTTCAAATCAAAACAATATCAATTTATCTTTTTAGTTAAATTTTATCAACGTCTACCATGCGTCTACGACGATGTTAAATAGTGTATATTCGATAGTATATTCTCTTTTTAAAGAAAAAATGAAATTTACTAAGTATTAGCTATTTTTATTTAAATTACTGATAATTAGTTTGTTGAATTTATATTATTCTCGGTTTGAGTTGTTTATTTGAAACATTTTGTAGCTATATAACTACAAATATTTAAATGAATCAAAATAGGTTATTTATCCCTTGACAAGTATCTTTTAAGTTAATTATTTTTGCACAGCATTGTTGAAAAGCAATCATTTGATAACTAAACTTAAAAAAACACATGATATCGGGGAATAGTGTACAAGGTTTGATTGGACTATGTATGTCAATTGAAGCTCACTATTAGGTATGTGATAGCACATTAAGAATCGGCTACTATAAACGAACATCAACTTAAAGCAAATAAGATTAAAATCATGAATCACCAAAAATTATTAGCGTATGTCGCTCCAAAAATTGAAGTACTCTATCTTGAAATGGAGGAGGGGATAGCTACAGGATCAAGTGCTAAGATTACTATTGAAGGGACTGACGCAAATTACCCAGACCTTGAAGACTGGAAAGAAAGTTCTAGTACTGGTACTCAACAAACTTATTTTTAAACTACTGTACTATATATGAATATTAAACATACTAAACAGATATATTTAACTATGTTGAATCGAGTTAAAGAAAGTTTTACCTTTAAAGTTGTTTTATCCGTTCTACTTATTTCGATTTTGTTTGTAAGTTGTAAAAATGAAATAGATGTCAATCCTACTGATACAGGTACAAAATTGGCTATTACTATTGATGGGATTGAAGAGCAGATTGAAGGATCTTTTGATAAGAACGCAAGTACAGCTATAAAGTCGAAGATTAGCTATTCGGATGTGGATGATGCTGAAAGGCCGACTGTGGTTAGTTTCGGTGATTTTTATGCTGAAGTATCCATGCAACAGGATAACGGGGTCAAGTTAACTAGTTCACCACGTACTAATTTAAGCGCTGTAGGTGTAGGAAATTTAAAAAATATCAATCCTGTTGCCACGAAGAGTCCTTTATTAAAGGATGTCAAATATCGTATTATACTTTATCCCGATGCATCGGGAACCTCTGCCGCTATTTCTTCCACAATAGGAATAGCCGGATCGCCATTAAGTATTCCTGTTGAAAAAGGTAAAAATTACTATTGGGTAGCATATTCATTTAACGATAATAATGATCCTCAGGAACCTAGCAGCGGGAAGATCAATTCCGATCAAAGGGACTTGATTCACGCAACTGGGTTCACGGGTGTTATTCCTGGTGTTGAAGGTGATGGGCAGGATATTACGGTGCCTGTAAAGATTACCTTCGCTCACAAGCTTCACCGCATCACCATCGAGGTCAATGCTTCAACATATCCTGGAACATTCCAAACTTTAACTGGAACTTTAGGTTCGGCTAATTATTTTAGAGGTGGGACATTAGATTTAAAAACTGGAGCATTCTCTCCAGCTCCAAGCTCCCTTTCGACAACAACAATAGATTTTAAAGTTATTAACAATTCAGTAAGAAGGGCGTACTATTATACTGCACCTATCACATCCATTCCAAGTATGAATGTCACTATCGGGGCTCTGGTTGTTAATACCTCGGCAGGGCTTAAGGGCTTTACTAACAGAACTTTTTCATTTACACCAGTCCAAACAAGCGAGGGTTATAACTATACTGCGAAAATTGAGCTAAAGCCTACAATAGATATCAAGAAGCTTAAAATATTAGAGGTTGGTACGGTCTCTTATTATAAAATATTATCTGAGGCTGAATCTAAAAAGACTCCCGGTACAGCTGTTGGACATGCTAATTCAGGATTGTATGCCGCTATGTATAATCAAAAGAATTTTGGCTCTTCCGGTAAGCTGATTACAACTAGTTATAACGATTGGAATGTTACAAGTAGGGATGTAGGTTCAGGTGGATTAGACGACTTAAATTCAGCTGGCTATAAGCTTTTGTTGGTCAGCTATGACTACCGCCCGACAGATGCTGATGTAGCGGCGATAAAGACATTTGTTTCTGCTGGAGGTCGAGTTTTGTATTACGGCGAAAACTTGGAAGATAGTCCAGGGGAAAAACAGCTAGTTAAGTTTTATTCAGGTTCAGATACTCATTCTACAGGTAGTAAAACCAATGGAGTCCTTTCGAATGGCGGAGCAAATGATGTATATTGGCGACTAGGGAACGCAACAAGTAACACGATTTTGAATGGTTCATTTGGTGCCGGGGCCAATCAAACTGTTTATGATGATGCAAACGCAGGTCATTCCCTGGTAGGAGCCGACCTGTCTAAGATCGATGTGTTGGCAACAGATGCTGATTTTGCAGGTAATGTCGTCTTCTTTAAATCGAAGACCAGTAATTTTTACTGGATTGGAGATGGAGGGTTTACAGTATATAATCCTGCTTGGACGCAAGCGTCGCAATCTGTGGGCAACATATCTTATCCATTTTTATTGGACGCAAATAAAAGCCCAATGCTTAGTTCTTTTGGAAATAGCGTTTGGGCGAGTACCAAAGTCGCGAATTCGGTAATTATCATGAATTTGATCGAAAAGTGGTTAAAAGAAGTTCAATAACCAATTAAGTTGACTTATGTAATTAAAGCCCGCCCTTGGTGGGCTTTATTATTACACGGATATATTTGGATGAATATTGAAAGAAGCGGGAGGAAATCTGCGCACTAAAATATTTACACTGACTTGAATCAAGAAGCCGACATTATTTAACAAAAAGATGTGATTACAATAGTGTTATTCGAATAATTCATTGGATTTTTTTTATCAGTCAGAATGATTGTACACAAATTTGATAGGCAATACTTGCAAAATAGTTGGTCTACAACCTTATTGATTCGTCTTTAGGAAAAATCAATAAGTTCTTTTGATACACATATATTTCTAGGAAACTTCTTTAAAGAATTAAATCAGGTTTTGAGTAGCATCTTTTACAAGTATATATTATATTTCCTCTTAATTTTATGTTAGTCTACATTAGCCTGTGCTACAGGCAATTTTTGTTGACGCCAAAATTATTCGTCATTTTCTGACCTATTATCGGAAGAATTTGCTCCTTGTCTCGTAATACAAGTCTTTCCATTATCCATAGGATATGTGTTTATTACGTGCTCGAATCCTCTTAGAAATCGATTACAATTTGTAAGACATAAAAAAATGCTTTTTGGCGAAATGACAAAAAACCCTTTTCTAATAGATTAAAGCTGCTTTATCTTTTTAGTTAACTTTTGACCGCGTCTATCAAACGTCTACAACAAATTTGGCTAGCCTTTCTCACCTACTAAAATTGACGTTCTATCCGATTTTATGCGAAAATATGTTTTAACATTTTTATTTAAAAATTATTCAAACTACTTATATTCAAATGTTTATATTTCATTTTATTGTGTTGTAAATATGCTAGCATAGTGATGTGTAGTAATTGTTCTACAAGAATTAAATAGCTTATAAATAGTAGGTTGACGCTATTGCTTCGTATCGTTAAAGTTAATTAATTTTGTAAAAATATATTCGTTAAAGAAAATTTGAACGAGTTATAAGCAAATTATTATACGATAAACAATAGACAAATCAATTCACAGAAAATTATTAGGGAGGCTGTTTTCCTTTAGTAATCTCATTGTTCGAAACCTATTTTTTAAGTATATCACTTATAAATAATAGGGACTTATATGATGGATAATAGACAACCACTAAAAACGAATAAAAGTAAAAATCATGAATGGAAAAAAATTATTAGAGTATATCGCTCCCAAAATAGAAGTATTCTATCTAGAGATGGAGGAGGGGATAGCTACAGGATCGGGTGCTAAGATTACTATTGAAGGAACTGATGCAAATTACCCAGACGTTGAAGACTGGAAAGAAAGTAGTAACCCTGGTACCCAACAAACTTATTTTTAAATCATTGTGCTATAATATGAAAATTAAACATCATCACCGAATATATGTAACTATGTTGAATCGAGTTAAAGAAAGCTTTAGCTTCAATATTGTTTTGCCTGTTCTATTTATATCGATTTTACTTGTAAGTTGTAAAAATGAAATAAATGTCAATCCTGCAGACACAGGTACAAAATTAGCTATAACTATTGATGGGATTGAAGAACAGATTGATGGATCTCTTGATAAGAATGCAAGTACATCTATCCGTTCTAATCTAAGTCCGGTTACAGAGAATGTAAAGCCGACTATTGTTGATTTTGGTGACTTTTATGCTGAAGTTTCCATGGGAAAAGATCATGGAGCCAATTCTAACGGTTCTACAGCGTCTAAATTAAGCGCTGTGGGCGTAGGAAATTTAAATAACATCAATCCTGTCGCTACAAAGAGTCCTTTAGTAAAAGACGTGAAATATCGAGTGATACTGTATCCTGACGCAACTGGAACTTCTGCAGCTATTTCCTCTACAATAGGAGTAGCCGGCTCGCCATTAAGTATTCCTGTCGAAAAGGGCAAGAGTTATTACTGGATAGCCTATTCATTTAATGATAACAATGAACCTCAAGAGCCAACTAATGGAAAAATTGCTTCCGATCAACGGGACTTGATTCACGCTGCCGGTTTTACGGGTGTTATTCCTGGCGTTGAAGGAGATGGCCAGGATGTTACTGTTCCCGTGAAGATAACTTTTGCGCACAAGCTTCACCGGATTACAATTGAGATCAATGCTTCTACGTATCCAGGAACATTTACGGCTTTAAGTGGGAGATTAGGTTCAGCTAATTATTTTAGAGGGGGCGCATTAGACTTGAAGACTGGAGGATTTGCTTCTGCTCCAAGTACTCTTTCAACAACGACAATAGATTTCAAAGAAATTAATGCGTCGGTTAGAAGGGCATATTATTATACAGCTCCGGCAACATCTATTCCTAGTATGGATGTTAATATTATAGGTCTCGCTATTAATACTACGGCAGGCTTGACAGGATTTACGAACAGAACCTTTACATTTACGCCAGTCCAAACTAGCGAAGGGTATAATTATACAGCCAAGATCGAATTAAAACCTAAAATAGATATTAAAAAGCTTAAAATACTGGAAGTTGGAGTATATGCTTATTATAAAATATTCTCGGAAGCAGAGTCTAAGAAAGCCGTAGGTGTAAGAACTGGACATGCAAATTCGGGTTTATATGCGGCCATGTTTAATCAAAATAATTTTGGCCCTAACGGCAAAGTCATAACGACTAGCTACGATGATTGGAGTGTGACAAGTAGGGATGTAGGTTCAGGTGGTTTAGATGATCTAAATTCAGCGGGTTATAAACTTCTCTTAGTTAGCTATGATTACCGTCCAACGACTAGTGATGTGACGGCTATTAGAGGATTTGTTGCTGCTGGAGGTCGAGTTTTGTATTATGGTGAAAACTTGGAAGATAGTCCGGGAGAAAAGTCGCTAGTGAGTTTTTATTCGGGTTCCGATACCCATTCAACTGGAAGCAAAAGTAACGGTATTCTTTCGAATGGTGGAGCAAATGATGTGTATTGGAGATTGGGTAACGCAACAAATAATACAATTTTAAATGGCTCATTCGGTATTGGAGCTAATCAAAATATCTATGATGATGCTAATGCTGGGCATTCATTATTAAATGCTAATCTTTCTATGATTGATGTGTTAGGAAGAGATGCAGACTTTACAGATAATATTGTTTTTTTCAAATCAAAAACGAGCAATTTTTATTGGCTTTCCGATGGAGGATTTACAGTGTATAACCCAGGTTGGACGCAAGCATCTCAATCGGTAGGAAACACCTCGTATCCATTTTTACTCGATGCGAACAAAAGGCCAATAATAAGTTCTTTTGGAAATAGTGTTTGGGCAAGTACCAAAGTCGCGAATTCGGTAATTATGATGAATTTGATCGAAAAATGGTTAAAAGAAGTTCAATAACTTAACAAATAATGAAATTAGTAAGACCCGCTCAAGCGGGTTTTGCTATTTATAGTGGACCATCATTGATATACAATATATTGGCAGAATAGAATAAGCTAATAAATTTATATATAGATTTTGTACCTATGCTATTTATTGGATCATGCCAGTAACCTATAACGAACTTAGTAAGTTCTAAATCTAACTTGAAAGTTCTAACTTTAGACTTGAAAGTTAGAAATTTGATATAAAACTTTTGCATTTCTATTTTTTTAAATAATCTTTTAGTCATTAAACTTGCCATTCGGGTGCAGCATTATTGACGATATCTATAGGAATTCGAAGGAAAGATTTTCTTTTGATTTATAAAAATTTAGTTATCGGTTTAATGCGGGAATTTTCCATCAATTTAGTTTTTTTATAAGTTGTTTTAATTGTTTAGCCATGATAAAAAAGCTATTGTAACAGCGAAATTTAAATACATCGATAACAGGTTTTAGTTTCAATTATCAAACCGTATTTTTAGGTTAATTATAGCATTTTTGTTTTTTTAATTGCTGATAGTCATTTGCTTTTATATTAAATTCAGCTGATTTTTTCATACATTTTGTCTTAAATTAATTTTATTAAAAGATGTATTTTACATTATCTATACACTTGTTTAAATTTATAGTAATCCTTATATAAGGAGAAATTGTAAACTATATAACCATGTATTACTTGGTAACTTATTATGGAGATCTTACGGATGCGGAATTCATTCTCAAGATCAAAGAAATTATTCAAAAAATGACTGGAAATGACACGTTCAAAGACTTATCTGAACAGGTCGCAAAAATTAAATCAATGAATGACATTCTCGAGAATCTGATCGTAGTTGCATTTTCAGGAACAAGGCAAGACCGTACTAATCGAGATACGTAAATGAGTGCTGTGGTTGGGGAGGTGTCCAATTTGGGAGTCAAAGTTAAGGGGATTTGCAAAGGTGTTCTCGAGCTTATGCTGTCTTCGGGATTTACGGTGACGGAGAAAAAGCCAATTAATCACTTGGATGATCCTGAGAATTTTACCGTGAAAAACACAACAAAAGAAGGGGTTGTAGCTGTAAATTGCGATAAATTGGTTGGTGCAACAAATTATATGTTAGAGGTTGTTTATAAAACTGTTGTGACTGATCCTTATAAACTTAAAGTGACATTCAACTCAACGCGCTGCAGATTTGAGGTGTCTGGTCTTGTAGAAGGAGCAGAAGCTAGCTTTCAATTGATTGCAACAGGATCTAAATTTAAAATTTCAAGCACGCAACCCATTATTAAAGTTATTAAAAGGAACGATTAATGCGCTCAAAATGGTATAATTTTAAAACGATGCTATTCAAGCTCAATAATCATTGAATTGGTTTATTTTTTTCGTCCATTTTTATCAAGCCTCTTTTATATAATAAATGAGGTTTTTCTTTGTTCTTTTTTCAAAAAAAATCTATAGAATAAAACGATCTTCAAATTTGTCTTTTTTGTAGAATATTTAAGATTGCTCAACAAAAAGTCGCTCTATTTTATGTAAAATTCTAGTTTTTAATCAATTGGAGTAGTTTGTTGTTGAATTTTTATGTACCTTGCATATTATCAACATAAAACCTTAACCATCTATTTACAAGCTAATTAATTAACTATGAAAAATTTATTATTAACACTTCTCATCTTGGTAATGGCAGCTCATTATGCGGTCGCACAGTCTGCTTATGGCAATCGCTTTAGTGGCGATGGATCATTCAGTAATTGGTTTATTGGCGCTGGAGCTGGACCACAGGTGTTTTTCGGTGACCACGATAAAAAATTAGATTTCGGAAAGCGGATTACAGCGGGTTATGAGTTCTATGTAGGAAATTGGTTTACACCAGATATTGGAGCTCGTATAGGCTTTAACGGCTATAAAATCAATGGATTGACACAAAATGGGGCCCACTCTACAGGTGAGGCCTATGATGCGGCTAACGAGTTAAGTAGGCAAAAAATTAACTACTTCTACGCGCATGCTGACGTAATGTTTAATATTATGAACTACTTTTACAGCTATGATGTGGATCGGATTTATTCCTTTATCCCTTATGTCGGAGTTGGTTTGATGTCTGCTGTGCAGGAACCAACATCCAATAAAATAAGCTTTAACCTTGGATTCTTCAATTCGTTTAAACTTACCAGGAAGTTAGACTTTACCATCGATATACGTGGCAATATTGTAGGAGATGGTTTTGATGGCGAGTTGGGCGGCCGTAAATCGGAAGGATTGTTAGTCACGGCTGCTGGGCTAAAATACGCTTTTTAATTTTTAACGAATAACCCGTAATTTTTGATCATTAATATCGAATAGTAAATAGATGCTATCGATATTTACAAACCTTTTATTTTAAGCTTTACCTTAAATAATCACGAAATATCCAATATACTTGGTTACTAGCAAGCACAATTAAATTTTTGGCATATGTTAATTGAGTTTTGTGAAATGCGTTTTCAATACCTTCATTTTCTGATTTCTATCAGCTAAATTGGAAATAATGCTTTAACAAAATAAGTTGGGCAATAGATTGATTTAAGTTTTGAATTTAGCATAAATTGCGCTAATGCTAGATAGAAGCCGATTTTATCGAGTTATATTTGTAATAGATGAACTACAAATAAAATTAATAGGTTAAAATAATTACAGGATACTTAAAATATTATCGTATTTTTGCTGAGTGATTTTGATTACAACAAGGTGATTATTAAATCATTATTAACAACTAAGTGTAATTATTAATTTGAAATTTTATTTTATAAAATGAGAAGCCTACTAAAAATTTTCATAGCCTTATCTATTATTGTTGGTCAAGCAAATGCTCAATCGGCTTACAGATTTAAATTTAACGACGGTCCCTTTAGCAATTGGTTTATTGGAGCTGGAGTTGGACCTCAAGTTTATTTCGGTGATCATGACCGACAGGCTGATTTGCAAGATCGTATATCGACTGGGTATCAGTTATATGTAGGAAACTGGTTTACTCCTGATATTGGTGCTCGTATTAGTGCTGATGGTTATAAAGTTAAAGGATTGACGCAAGCGCTTGCGGGGCATGATGTGCACAGTACTGGAGAGTTGTATGATGCGCAGGATCAGTTGTACAAGCAAGAATTTAACTATTATAAAGTTCATGCCGACGTAATGTTTAACATCATGAATTACTTTTACAGTTATCAAGCGGATCGTTTTTATTCATTTATCCCATACGCTGGAATCGGAGTAATGTCTGTTGTAGACGAACCAAAGGCAACTCGTTTGAGCTTTAATTTGGGAGCTTCGAATGATTTTAGAATCAATGATAACTTTAATATTGTTATCGATGTCCGTGGTAATCTTGTAGGCGATGGAATGGATGGAGAATACGGTGGCAGAAAATTCGAAGGGATGTTCAATTCAACTATCGGACTTAAATACACATTTAATTAATCCCTCTATCTGGTATTGATTATCAATTAGGTAATAAGAATATAAAATTGTAAAAAGGATAATAATCTCTGGATTACTATCCTTTTTACGTTTAATTCACCCATCTTGAGTGTTATACTATGGACGAATACCTTGCGTTCATACATGTATTAAATCTCAGTGTAGATAAACTTTCTTCTGATTTTCTTTGGATTGACGATTTTCTGCTTGACCATTAAGCTGTTTAATCTTGTTAATCGGTTTTTATATTTAATGATTTTCATTAGTTCCAGAGTAGAAATTCCTAATGCACGAGCAAGATCTTGGATATAAAGTTTTTTATCTTGCCGTACTCTAGCTTTATTCTTGAACTCATGCAACAAGACATAGGCGGAAGATATGCCGACTTCAAACCATTCCATAACGAGTCTATAAGTAATCTGTATTCTATCGTTTTTCATAGCAAATTGTATTCTTTATATACACAAAAAATAAACTCGAACTTTTGGTAGATGTAGGCGAGAAGATCGCCATTTATCTGTTTAGTATAAAATTACAAATGGAAGTTTAAATCTACAACGTTTTTAGACTGATTTTTTTGATAAGCTACAAATATATTCTGTTGATATACTGTTGGTTTAGTTTTATTAAGTATAACTTAAATAGCTGTTAGTTTGTTCCATAAATCATGATCGCAATTTTTTTTCAACCTGAATTTCTTCATTACATTGTCGACGTTTTATTACAAAATTGGTTTTACCCAGAGTTGAAATAAATCTTGGTCTGCATTTTGCTATATATTATAAAATTGTGAACTATTGTTATTTTATACCAACCCTGAGTTACTTTAATTTTTTTGAAATGATTCCTTAGAAAAAAAGTAAAACCTGATCATTTATAAAATAAGTTACCAATATATAATTTAACGAAATACGCTAAATAATTGAACTGGATGAAAAAATTAATTAATCTATTTATCTCTTTGTTTTCGGAGCCTGGATTTAATAAAGAATGGGTCGAAGATAAGGAGAGCGGATACTTTAAGGACGGAAATATAGTAGGGGCATGGCAATCCGTATCTTATGTAGATATCTCAAAAAACGGAAAAGCAGCTGAGAAAAAATATACGACAGATATTTATCAATTTGTAGAAGATGGGAGTTTGCATTTCGCGAAACTGAGAGATGATGGCGTTTCTCCTAATTATGTACGCTGGTATGATAAATACCGATTTACCAATGGATTTTTAAAATTTAAATTAGCTTCGAATTGGTATTTTGAAGGTTCTCCTGAGGCTGAGTTTTTATTTAAGGGAGATAATGAAGCGAAAATGACGGTAAGGGTCAGCGATGAGTATTTTCAAGAAGTAAAACTTGTGCGAGTACAAGTCAATCTGCATAAAACGTATTCGAATTAAATAGCTCTTCCGAAAAGCAACCATTAGGAAAAGCAACTAAACAAATAAGGCAACAAATAGATCGTTTGTTGCCTTATTTGTTTAATGAAGATTATTAGTCCGTTATACCGAAATTAACAAAGGCATTCCGAATCCGGGAGTAGCCGGCGGAACTAGTTTGCCTTTCTCCAATTTATAGCCTGATAAATCAACATCATCCGACGTGCTGGATACACCTTCGATCGTAATGGTATTTCCTAGACCTCCAGTCAGATGCGCAGTGTAATGTGTTTTAAGCAACGAACCCCATGCATGTGGCGATGCTTGTGCGCCTAGCATTTTTAATTCAGGCATTAGTTTCCTCCAATTGGTAAATCCTAAACCTTCTATATCCGTTAAATGAATATCAATCAATTTTCGTTCAATTAATTTTTTTAGAAAATCTTGATCTGGGTCTGCTTCTCCATCTGCCAATAACGTCTTAATTCCTTCACTTTTTAACCAGCCACCAAGTTTTTCGTAATCGACAATTGTTTCGTGGAAGGGTTCTTCGATCCAGAATAAGTTAACTCCCGAAATCCCTTTCATGTAGACAATGAACTCTTCTACAGAGAATCCATTGTTTCCATCGACTAACACATCACAATCAGGAAATGCTTGCGCAACCTTTTTTGTAACGTCAATGTCTCGTTGCATGCCTTCTTTAAAAGACATCCAGCGATTTCCTCTTCCGATTTTAAGTTTAAATTGCCTATAGCCCATCTCATAATCAAATCGGCATTCTTCTAGAATTTTATCAATGCCGCTCGGATTCTGAGCAGGCTCTAAATCATCAAAATAAATCATGCCACTGTAACAATCGACAATTTCAGGTGTTTCTTTTCCCAACAGCGCGTAAACTGGTTTATTTAGGATAACGCCTGCAAGATCATGTAAGGCCATATCATACGGAATATGCCTGTTATTGATGGTTCCGACGGATACCTGAAATACGTCAGACACTTTTTTTCCTATTAAATCTTTCGCTACTTCTTCAGCTTCTCTTCGTGATCCCCTCAATGATGCCCAACCTTTTGCTCCCTTATCAGTTTGGATGACGCAGATTTCTACCCGAGGGCCATAGCCATGTAAATCAAGACGGGCATTTTTACCCACTAAGCGAGGATATTGAAGTCGTACATTTGAAAATTTAATGGATTGAATGGTATGGTAGCCCAATTCTTTATCGTCCAAAGTAGGTACATAGAGCCTGTCCAGGGGCATTCCATATAATTTCGTGTCTAAAAGTGCAGCAGATGCAATACCAACATTTAATGCTTGTAAAAAGTTTCTTCTTTTCATACAATGGTTCTTAAGGTTGACTCTATTGACTGGTCAAAGAGATCAAAATTTGTTTATAAAATGGGTTCTAAAACTTAAATATATATAAAAAAGGATAAAGGTTTATAGCTTGACACTGAATATTAAGCATTACTAAAACGTTTAATCAATACAATATATCATGAAGCTAACTGTGTGAAACAAAAAAATGGGAGCCTCTAAAACGGAGACTCCCAAATGTATTCGCAATTAAAACCTATTTTAACGGGCTTTTACAAAAGTCCATTTTTCTGTAAATGATGCTCTGTCGGCACCACTTTGAACCATAAAATAGTTAACTTCTAAGGTTTTAGAACCATCTGCTCCAAATGTAAATTTATTGATACCTGTCGGATCCAACCGGGCTGCACACATTTGAATTTGTGTAGCATAGGTTGAAAGCATTCATATATTTTTTATCAAAGCAAAATTTGATAGTGATCTATTTGTGTCTTTCGAACTATTTTGCGACAGACTTAGTAAAGAAAGTCAACTAAAAAAATGCGGAAATAATCGTTGACATTATTTCCGCATTTTGAGTTTTTTAATAGATCAAAGGACTATGGGTTAGTCGACCAAAGCCCAATCTCTTTGACGAATGCGCGCTGCGGCAACTTAAGATTAGCAACAATTAGGTAAGCTAAATCTTCTGGCTGTAATACTTTCTCGGCATTCCCGTCTGTGAAATTAGCGTTCAAGGTCATTTCTGTAGCAATGGTACTTGGATTGACGGTCGTCACACGGATATTTGATTTACGTACTTCTTGCATCAAGCTTTCCGTAAAATTGATGACCGCTGCTTTAGAAGCACCGTAAGCGCCCATTTTGTTCGCGCCTTTCAATCCAGACGTTGATGCGATGTTAATGATATCGCCTTTTCCTTGATTTAATAAATGTGGCAACACTTCGCGAGTAACGTAATACGTTCCAAAAACATTTATTTTAAACACGCTTTCCCATTCTTCGATGGATAGATCCAAGATTCCACCCATTTTAAGAATTCCTGCATTATTGATTAAAATATCAATGCTTTGCAAGTCTTCTGATAGCGTTTTTATGGCTGTTTGTACTTGCTGATAATCGCTTACATCAGCTGTTGCATAAGAAATCTTAAGTTCTGGATACAAAGAGATTATTTCGGAAGATAGATTTTCTAAATCCGACTTTGTTCTTGCTACCAAACCTAATTGAACTCCTTCGGCAGCTAAAGCCAAAGCCATGGCCTTGCCCAATCCTTTGCCGGCACCCGTAATTATTGCTGTTTTTCCTTTTAATGATTGCATGCTGAAATTTATTTGAGTTCAAAATTCATCATATTTATAACATATCGCAAGCCGAAAGCTTTTAAAAAATCGAATTTGACATTCAGAACAAACTAATCTTCTTGTTACTAGTTTTATCCATGATTTTGGTCATTCCACGATTCATTTTTTTAGAATGGTGTAGCTCAAAATTGGGTGTATTCCAATTTGCTATGTCGCTGTAAGTTATTTACATTTGTAGAACACAGAAACCTTTATAGATTAAACAAGGATGATTATAGCAGTTGATTTTGATGGAACCATTGTTGAACATAAATATCCTCAAATTGGAAAACCAATACCTTTCGCTCTAGATACATTAAAAAAACTGCAAGAAGATGGACACCGATTGATTTTGTGGACGGTTAGGGAAGGAGAATTGCTAGAGGAAGCTATAAAATACTGTGCTAAATTTGGGATTGTTTTTTTTGCCCACAATGCTAATTTTCCTGAAGAATCTAGAGAAAAAGCTGCTCGAAAATTGACTGCTGATTTATTTATCGATGATCGAAATGTCGGTGGATTGCCAGATTGGGGCGTGGTCTATCAAGCTGTGCGAGCTAGGCGCAAGGGTGTGGATCTGTTTAGAGACTTTAAACTTAATGATCTTGAAGTCCAACAAGAAACTAAAAAAGGTTGGCGTAAATTTTTCTAAACCTATGATGAAAATTCGATTAGTTCTACTAAACCTGTTTATTTTTTGTGTATTGTTTTCCTGTCAAAATGATAAAAAACAATCTGCCTCTACAAATCAAGAAGCGAATACCGCAAAGGCCTTTACTTTACCCACAATTCCTGAAAATCTGACAAATGAGGAGGATAAGAAAGCATATTTGCTAACACATTATTGGGATAATTTTGATTTCCAGGATACGCTGACACTGAATAATCCAGATATTACCGAACAAGAACTTGTCAATTTTATTAACTTGTTAAATCAAGTTCCTTTTGATGTTGCGTCAACAAGCATTACAAATTTATTGACAAAGTCAGAAGCGAATGAAACCTCATTTTTTTATTTTAAAACCCAGTTGGAGAGGTATTTGTTTGATCCAAACTCACCGATGCGGAATGAATTGTTTTATGAGCCTGTTTTACAGTTTTATACGCAATCTTCTCTATTAGACGAAACTGAAAAAATCAAACAAGGAGTGATTTTAGAAATGGTTCGCAAAAATAGACCAGGCTCAAAAGCCACAAATTTTTCATACACACTGCCTTCTGGGAAAAAGGAAACCTTGTGGAACTCATCCTCAGTTCCTACTTTGCTATTTTTCTACGAACCAGGCTGTTCGAGCTGTGAACGTTCAATTGCGGAAATGAATAATTTGGGACTTTTGAATGATTTGATCAAACAAAATAAATTAAAGATCCTTGCAGTATATGCTCTGGGAGACCAAAGCATTTGGAAAGATTATCAATCGTCTATTCCTTCGAACTGGGTTAATGCGTTCAATGATAACGCATCAATCTTGAATAAGGATTTGTACGATTTAAAAGCCTCACCAACGATTTATATTTTAGATCAAGATAAAAACATTGTTCTAAAGGATGTTTATTTGGATGAGATAATTGATTATCTTAACAGCAACTTAATATAATATTTAGACAAAATTTTGAAAAAATAGCTAAATTTGAATATTGAGAATTATTTTTTCTTCGAAAGGTTGAAGCAATATCTGTTAGAGGTTAATTTATTTAGCTTAATTAACCAAGTGTTTAATTAAGCGATAGTGTGGTTTAACTTCTACAATTCTTTAAAGATTAGTTTTGATACTGATTTAACTCAATGATTATAATGTATCTTTGCAGAAATTTTAAATTATTACACTAATTATCTGAACTTAATATTTTTGTTGTCTACATCGATTTATTAAAACCGTTATCAACAATAAAATATTTTTACAGCAATATCAATTTACACTATGGAGTTCTTGGTTATTCTCATTCCTTTTTTATTTGCGATTTTACTCGGTAGGATAATGATACCATTTATTCTACTGGTTAGTTACAAAAAGCGGTTGTTTGATCCGGTAAACTCAAGAAAGATACATCAACGAGTTATTCCTAGGTTAGGTGGTGTAGCTTTCGCTCCCATTCAATTCTGTATTTTTGTGACTTCTTTGGTTGTTATATTTAAATTAAATATCGTTCAGCTTGACGTTGATTCTTGGGCTTTTTTGCCGACATTGATGATGCTTCTTTGTGGGTTAATGATATTATTTATTGTAGGTATAGGCGATGATTTGGTAGGAGTAGATTACAAATGGAAATTTCTAACTCAAGTTTTGGTCGCAAGTTTTTTTCCGCTCTCTGGACTTTGGATTAACGATTTGTACGGGCTATTATTTATAACGTCACTTTCTCCGTGGGTAGGTATGCCACTCACCATCTTTGTTATAGTTTTGATTATTAATGCCATTAATCTAATGGATGGATTAGATGGTCTTTGTGCGGGTTTGGTCGGTGTAGGTTGTCTATTTTTAGGCTCTTTGTTTATATACTATGGAGCCTGGGTACATGCTTTATTTGCATTTATTACAGCTGGCGTTTTATTTCCATTTTTCTATTTTAATGTTTTTGGCACTTATAAAAGAAAGCGTCAAATTTTCATGGGAGACACTGGAAGTATGACTCTAGGCTACTCGATGGCATTCTTAGCCATTAGCTTTGCGATGAATAATCATTATATTAAACCGTTTTCAGAAGGTGCTATCGTTGTTGCATTTTCGACATTAATTGTTCCTATTTTAGATGTTGCGCGTGTAATGTCAGTTAGGTATCGTTTAGGAAAACCAATATTTAAACCCGATCGTAATCATTTGCATCATAAGTTTCTTAGAACAGGAATGTCTCATCGAAATGCAATGATATCTATATTGTTATTAGCGTTTTTCTTTTGTGTATTCAATATGATTATGGTTCAATTGATTAGTAATAATATTGTTGTATTATTGGATATTGTATTATGGATTGTTTTTCATTACGTATTCAATGCGATTGAAAGAAAAAATACGCAACGTATACGAAAATTGAGTATGGCTAACCAATAAAGTTTAAGATGAAAATTGTAATTATAGGGGGATCGGGTTTTGTTGGAACTCAATTAATAAATCTTTTAAGTAGAAATTCGGATCATCACCTTTTGAATATAGATAAAAACGAAAGTCTTGAATTTTCGGCTATTACTAAGTTAGGAGATGTATTAGATAAATCAATTTTGCAAAGTGAGCTTGCTTCTGCTGATATAGTTATTCTGTTGGCTGCTGAGCATAAGGACGATGTCAGCCCGACATCTTTATATTATGACGTGAATGTCCAAGGGATGAGAAATACATTAGAAGCTATGGAGGTTAATAATGTCAGTCGAATCATTTTTACAAGTTCGGTCGCAATATATGGGTTGGATAAGAATAATCCTGATGAATCATTTCCCGCAGATCCGTTTAATCATTATGGAAAAAGTAAATGGCAGGCTGAGCAAGTTCTTCAAGAGTGGTACAAAGATCATCTTGATTGGAACATAAATATCGTACGACCTACCGTGATTTTTGGTGAAGGAAATAGAGGAAATGTATATAATTTACTCAATCAAATAGCGTCTGGCAGATTTTTAATGATAGGAAAAGGGAATAATAAAAAGTCCATGTCTTATATTGGAAATATTATCGCTTTCATAGAATTTTTGTTAGTAGAGAAGGTCGAAGGATATAATATCTATAATTATGTCGATAAGCCAGATTTTACTACAAATGATCTTGTTTATCATACGGGAAAAGTGTTAGATAAAAAGATACCAACAGTACATATTCCTTATGCATTAGGTATGTTGGGAGGATATGGGTTTGATCTTTTAGCATTTATTACTCGTAAAAAATTAAATATTAGTTCAGTTCGTGTTAAAAAATTTTGTGCTGAAACACAATTTGATTCGACTAAAGCCATGAATTCCGGATTCGTACCACCCTTTGCTATTGAAGAAGGTTTGAGGAGGATGTTGAAAACGGAATTTAGAAAATAGAAATGTCTTCGAACACGACTATAGCAAAAAATTCATTATTTCTATACGCTAGAATGCTTTTCACAATGTGTATTAGTTTCTACACGTCTAGATTGATATTGCAGACATTGGGAATAGAAGATTTTGGTATCTATAATCTTGTCGGAGGATTAGTTGCATCGTTTTCTTTTGTTTCAAATAGTATTATCTCTGCCAATTCAAGATTTTTGTCATTCAGTATCGGATTGAAAAATGATATTGAGGTAAATAAAACGTTTACTCAATGCTTGACGTCGAGCTTATTAATAGCAATTTTCGTAGTCCTTTTATGTGAATCTGTGGGATTGTGGTGGTTAATTAATAAATTAAATGTTCCTGAGGGTAAGCTAGATTTATCAATATTAGTATTTCACCTTTCAATAGTCAATCTGTTTTTTTTGTTGCTTTTCACACCCTTTCACGCAATTATTATTGCTTATGAAAAAATGAAAGCGTATGCGGTGATTACAATAGTTGGCACCTTAATAAATTTTGGAGCGGTGCTATTTTTAAAATTTCACAATTTTCCAATTGAAAATGTACTATTGTATTCTTATCTATTAATTATTGTTAACATTATTTTGAGTCTTATTTTTTTAATTTTTGTAAAACGAAATTTTAAACATGTGGACTTAAAATTTAAGTTTGATAAAGGTTTGAAAAGTCTGTTCTCATATTCATCTTGGGACTTATATGGCAATTTGTCTGTAACGGCAAGAACTTCTGGGATAGCATTGGTGCAAAATATGTTTTTTGGTGTAGGTATCAATGCCGCGATCGGGATTGCGAATCAAGTTCAGAATATAGTTAATCAGTTTTCTTCTAATATCTTGTTTGCTTCAAAACCTCAGGTAATTAAATCTTTTGCATCAGGTGATGAAAGTGCTATGTTGACCTTAATAAACAAAACGACTAAATATTCTACTTTACTATTATGTATTATTATAATACCGCTTTTAGTCGAAATGGACTTTATTTTGAAATTCTGGTTAGGGGTGTTGCCAGCGCACACTAGCTCATTTGTAAGCTGGTTTCTGTTATTTGTTATTGCAGCGAATGTATCTCAGTGTATATTAATGGGCATTCATGCAACTGGAAAAATAAAAAAATCTAGCCTTATTAATGGAACTATTTATTTACTTGTTATCCCGATAACATTTTATGGATTTAGAAATGGTTATAGTCCTGCATTCCCTTATATTGTCAATGTTATTCTAGTAGTTTTGGGGGGTGTTTTTAATGCTATCTATCTAAAATCTGAAATAGCAAAATTTAATATTTCAAATTTTTATTTGAAATCAGTTATACCAGTGATTGTATTGTCAATTACAAATTTTTGGTTTTTAAGTTCAATTAAGAAATATTTTACAAACCAATATGTTGAGTTTTTTTCTATTGCAATCATATCGGTAGTTATAATGTCATTGTTTGCATGGTATCTAATAATTGAAAAAAATATTAAAAAAGTATTAATTGATAAAATTCAAAGTTTGTGGAGAAAAAGTTAGTTTCGATTGTAACTCCGTGTTATAATAGTACGGGATTCATTTCTAATTTATTGGATTCTATCTTAATGCAAGATTATCCTAGAATCGAAGTTCTTGTTGTAGATGACGGTTCAAAAGATAATCTTAAAATGTTCTTAGATACGGCCGATTACTTCCGTAAATTTGATTTGAAGGGATATTCTCTGCGTTATTTTTATCAAGAAAATCAGGGACAATCAGCCGCAATTAATTTAGGACTTTCTGAGTATGAAGGTGATTACATAACATGGCCAGATAGCGACGATTACTATAAGGATGAAAATGCAATATCTACTTTTGTTGGTTGTATCGAAGAAGAGATGGTTGATTCAGTCAGATGTTATCCGATACATATAAATGAAGATGGACTGATTTTAAATAACAATATTGTCGAGAAGATTGACGGCGAGAAAATCTTTTACGATTGTCTTTTTGAAACTAATTTTTGGTTTTCTCCAATTTGCTATTTCTTCAATTCTTCCATAATTGAAAGGGTTTTAGACAACAAAATAATCAATAATAAGGTTGGTCAAAACTTTCAACTTTATCTGCCTATATTTTATAACACGAAAACAGTTACCATTTGTAAAGAGATGGTGTACTATCTTGTTAGGGAAAATTCTCATTCACACAAAAAAATAAATTTTAAAGTGTCAATTCAAAGATTAAAAGACATTTTTGATTTAAAGCTTCTTCTGATTAAGACATATAATTTAGTAATTACAGACCGACAGTTGATCTTGCTAGAAAAGAGAAAAGATATTTCTATAGTATCTATTTTGATCGGTAATAACGAGTTTAGCGAAGGTGTTAAATATGCAATTTCAGAACGATTGTTATCTGTTCATGTTTTAAAATTATTTTTCAAACAGATTTTTGGAAATTTAAGAATTACATTAAGCCGAGATAATAAAAACTAATATGGAAAAGATTAAGAATTTAATAAGAAAAATATTAAGGCCTGTCTTAGAAATTGATGGAGTAAAATCTTATCTATTGCAAAGGCTATTATTTAGGAATTACAAAGAAGATGCTAAATTATATAGAGAATTTGCAGTAGCATTCAATAATAACGGTATTAAAAATAAAGAAGCCAATCTAATATTAAATTACCATTCGCTAGAGAAAGGCTTACTTTTTAAAGACACGAAAAAAGGATTTGGTGAATATAGAATTAAGAATTTGCATAAGATTTTAAAAGATCCCGAAATTGTTAATAATATTGATAGATCTCAGATACGAGTTGGATATCAAGTTATGTGTCAATATTACGAAGTTCACCAGAAACTCAATTATAACATCGATAACGTATATACCATAGAGCAATATAACTTTTACAAATCAGTTTTGGACGCATCGTATTCAACGGCCTTTACCGGTGTTATTGAATTCGATAAAGAAACTTTTTATAAAGATGTAAAATCTGATTTTGAAAAATTTGCTTTTTCACGAAAAAGTGTTAGGAATTTTACGGGAGAAAAAATCGATGTTGATCGCTTAAGAAGGGCTATGGTTTTGGCGAATTCCGCCCCTTCAGTTTGTAATAGGCAAGCAAGTAATGTTTATTTAATAGAGGATAAGAAAAAGATAGATAAAATTTTAGAAATTCAAGCAGGATTCTCTGGATATACAGAACATGTTTCTCAATTACTCATATTGACGAATGACAGGAATTATTATTATACCGTAGGAGAAAGAAATCAATTATTTATAGATGGAGGACTTTTTTTAATGAATTTATTGTATGCTTTGCACTACTATCAAATCGGTAATTGTCCCGCAAACTGGGGGAAGACAATTAAAGAGGAATCTCCAATTCAGGATGTCATCAGTCTCCCTAAATCTGAAAAGATAATCTGTATTTTGCCGATTGGTGTAGTCGATCCAGAATTTAAGACTACCTTATCCTTGAGAAGAACCATCGATGAGAATTTTATTGTACTTGATTAGGAAAATGAAAAAAATAGCTATACTAACTCAACCTTTAAAGGCCAATTACGGAGGTATAATTCAAAACTATGCATTACAGACTATTTTAAAAAGGAATGGCTTTAATGTGGAAACTATTTCACGAGAATATCATCCGGATGCATCCAAATTTAGAGTTTTTCTTGCTCATTTGAGAAATGAAACTGTCAATCGTATCTTAGGCAAACGCAAAAAGATATTTAGCAAGAAGGAAGCAGATTATGTTTTTTCAGAAAACTTGTTTTTTATTGAAAAACATCTAAAAGTTTCTAAAAGCTTGTATTCTAAATTGGATTTGCAATCCTATTTTTCGAAGAATAAGTTCGATATTGTCGTCGTTGGAAGTGATCAAACATGGAGACCAAAATATTCACCTGATATCTATAATTATTTTTTAGATTTTATAGAGCATGACAAAGATATCATCAAAATTGCTTATGCATCATCATTTGGAACAGAGAAATGGGAATTTACAGAAGAGGAAACAATTCGTTGCAAGGAACTTGTTAAAGAATTTGACTCCGTCTCTGTAAGGGAATTTTCAGGTGTGTCGTTGTGCGCTACACACCTCAATACTGATGCGCAATGGGTATTAGACCCGACTCTACTTTTAAAAGCTGACGACTACAAAAGTTTATTTGAGAATTTGAATTACAAAAAAACAGGTATGTTTAACTATGTGTTAGATCGAAACGTAGATAAGCAAAAGTTTATCGAAAGTCTGTCAAAGCAAATAAACATGGAATTGTTCACAAATCAACCCGAAAGATCTATTGATGGGGGAGTGATTTTTGATTTTGACTCTATCCAGAACTTCAAATATCCATCTTTAGAAGGATGGTTAAAATCTTTTTATGATGCAGACTTCGTAGTAACGGACTCTTTTCATGGTACTGTATTCTCAATTTTATTCAACAAACCCTTTCTCGCAATTGTAAATGAAGAAAGGGGGGCATCAAGATTTTATTCTTTGTTGAAGCTGTTTGATTTGGAAAATCGTCTAATTACGAATGTGAGAGCTTTCAACGAGAATATTCTAGAAGAGAATATTGATTATGATAAAGTGAATCAAATTTTGGAAAATCTAAGAGAAAAATCGCTTCTTTTTATTAAATCTAATATTAATTAAGATATTTTTGTTTAAAATTTAAGTGCTTTTTGTAAATATGATAAATGCTTGTAGCAATTTTACTGTAAGTGTGATTGT
Organism: Sphingobacterium hungaricum; assembly: GCF_015210005.1. GTDB lineage: Bacteria > Bacteroidota > Bacteroidia > Sphingobacteriales > Sphingobacteriaceae > Sphingobacterium > Sphingobacterium hungaricum. Next base: position 331,837 of record NZ_MU158698.1, on the reverse strand, counting down.
GCCAATTTTCAATGTTGAAAAATATTTGGAGAAGGGAATTCTTAGTTTGTTTAATCAAACATTGGATGGACTCGAGTTTATATTTGTTGACGATTGTAGCACTGATAATAGTTTTCAAGTACTAACGAAGCTAATTGACTCAAACAAATTAGGAAAGAGTATTCAAGTTGTTCGGCATGAAAAGAATATGGGAGTGGCTACTGCAAGGAATACGGGTTTGCGACTAGCAAGAGGTAAGTATTTGGCATCCATGGACCCTGATGATTGGATTGAACCAGATATGCTGGAGAAAATGTATTTAACTGCGGAAAGAGAGAAGGCTGAGATTGTCTGGTGTGATTATTATAATGATTATAAAAGCCATGAAGACTACATTAGCCAAAAGGTTAATGAAAATTCGGGAGATTGTATTGAAGGAATGCTAACAGGCAAACTCTTAGGTGGTATGTGTAACAGAATTGTTTTGCATGATCTCTTTTTGCGAAACAATATTACATACCCAGACGGTTTCAATATGTGTGAGGATCTAAACGTTTGTGTTCAATTGTATTATTATGCAAAAAAAGTTAGACACGTAGACGAGGCTTTTTATCACTACACTAAATATCGGAACGAATCAATTAGTTTGACAAGTACAGGTTATTTAAACGTGAATGAAGGATGGATAGAGAACGTAAAATCAATCGAGCGATTTCTGATTGGTAAAGGATTTTCAAATTTGAATGTAAGTATTTCACTTCTAAAACTTGCGCCTAAACAAAATCTCTTGGTTAAGGGCAATAATATATCATTTTATAAAAAGTGGAGAGAAATTTTTCCAGAAAGTAATAAGTATATTTGGAACGGAGATTTGCCACTTCACTATAAAATTATAGCATCAAATATAATTAAGGACAACTGGTTGATACCAAAACTATGGCTTTTTTTGAAAAAAGTTTCAGGTAAATTTTAAAAAGCTTATGGAAAAAATTAAGATACCAATCGTTTTTTGTTTTGACGATAATTTTGTGTCGCAAGCTGGAGTTTGCATAACCTCGCTGTTGTTGAATGCCAAAAGTGAAACTTTTTACGATATTTTTGTTATTCATGATAATAAGTCGTTATTTCCAAGTCAGGGGAAATTGGAGCATCTATATAATGAGTTTAGTAACTTTTCAATCACTTATAGAAATGTTAAAAACACGTTCCAAGGCGCATTTGAAATAAGAGATATTAATGTTGCAACCTATTACCGTCTATTAATTCCAGAATTAATTCCAGAGTACGACAAGATAATGTATCACGATGTGGACGTGATCTTTAGAAATGATTTAAGCGATATTTTTAACGAAACTGATTTGACTGATTTTTATGTTTCCGGAGTCGTTACGCCTAAACCTTTAGCTCCCGATAAACCTGAGCGGTCCAAGATTGGATTTGATTGGGAGTCATACATTTTAGCTGGGAATATTATTTTTAATTCTGAACTTCTTCGAAAGGATGGTGTCGTTGATGTTTTCAAACAAACTGTTCTGAATTCCAAGTATGAATATCAAGATATGGATATAATAAATCTTGTTTGCAAAAATAAAGTTAAAAGGATGCCTCCTGAATTTTGTGGTACTATCGAAGTATTTGACTTGGCGGTCAAGAAGGAAATTCAAACCTTGTATACCCTCGAAGAGTTGGAAAGAGTCCTTAGCTTTGGAATTGTTCATTATAATGGGCCTAAGCCATGGAACACTTGGTGTTTAAATTTTGATATTTGGTGGGAATATTATCGTAAGTCGGTCTATTTTGATGAAAACTTCTACTATAATTTTTTTAAATCTAAAATTAATGAATATGATCAGCTTTCGTTAAAAAAGCGCATGAAAATTCTTTTCCGATATTTTAAAAATGGTAAAACCGTAAATTAGATTATGTTAGAACCTTTAGTTTCTATTATTATACCTGTGTATGGAGTAGAGTATTTTGTGAGTAAATGCATTGAATCTCTAATGAAACAAAGTTATTCAAATATTGAATATATTATTGTCGATGATGCGTCCAATGATGATAGCATGAAAATAACATCAGATATGATTCAGCAATACCCTCACAGGACGAATATGGTTACTTTTGTACATCACGAAAAGAACGAGGGGTTGCCTGCTGCAAGGAATACAGGTCTAAATGTTGCAAAAGGTGATTACATTTTTCATTGCGATAGCGATGATTGGGTAGAACCAGAGATGGTTGAAGATATGGTCAGGGTTGCTGTTGAAGATAAGGCTGATATTGTTTATACTGATTGGCTTCTAACGTTTAAAAAAAATGAACGGTATATGGTGCAACCAGAGTCAAATTCAGCTAAGAACTGCGTTCGACTAATGCTAAATGGAAGTTTGCGATTTAATGTTTGGAATAAACTTATAAAAAGACAGCTTTATCAACAGTTCAATATTTTATTTCCAAGCGGTTATGCAATGGGTGAAGACATGACAATAATTAAATTGTTTTGTCACGCCAATAGAATTTCTTATATTCCAAAAGCATATTATCACTATCAGCAATTAAATCCAAATGCCTATACAAAACAAGTTTCAGAAACAAAGTTAGCGCAAGTAAAATTCAATGCTGCGAAGACGATTGAATATATAGAAGAAAAGTACGGTTATGAGATTTTTAGAAATGAGTTAAATTATTTTAAATTAAATATTAAGTTACCTTTTCTGATAGGCGCTGACAAAAAGATGTATAAATTGTGGAGAAAGTGGTATCCAGAGTCAAATGCTTTTATTTCGGGTAATCCTGCCTTTTCTAGGAGGATTAAGATTATTCAATATGCAGCTATAAACAATCAAGATTGGTTAATTAAGCTACATTTTTATTTAGTTACACGATTAGTTTATGGACTTATCTATAAATAGGGACAATAAGGTTTTTCAAGATGTTAAGCAGCGAAGAAATGATGTTGCAATTCCCACGAAGTTTTTTATTGGGATTATCGTTAGTTGCTACTTTTTTCCATTCGAATTCACATTCCTCCCAAGCGGTTTAAATACTAAAATAATGCTTGCATTATTTGGTGTTTTGTTGTTGGGAATTAGATCGATTAAAGAAAAATCAATTACGTTAGATAAAGAATTAATGCCTGCGATTCTTTTGGCAGCGCTATTTAGCATAATTGGGTTTATTTCCGTCGATATAAATTACTCAAGCGATTATTCTTACGCCAATTACTGGATTTCGTTTTCGACTTGGCTTTTAGGAGCTTATACAACATGTGAGATAATACGGTATTTTTACGGCTATACAAGTTTTAAGCTTTTATTTGATTACTTAATAGCGGTATGTGTAGTTCAATGTTTTCTTGCCTTAATAATAGATAACGTAGAGCCTTTTAAAATATTTATTGATACTTACATATCGCAAAGTACAGTCGCCGAGGTTGAGTTTCTTAATAGGGTTGAACGATTGTATGGTATTGGTGCGGCGGTTGATGTTGCTGGAACACGTTTCTCTATCGTTCTACTTGCTCTGTCGGCAATTTTAGTTGGTAGTAGTCGAAACAGGACTAATACCTTCTACTATTGGTCTGCGTTTGTGATAATAACTATTATAGGTAACATGATGTCAAGGACAACTATCATTGGGACTTCACTGGGCATTCTTTACATAGTTTTGAATTCGACTTCCCTAATGAAAAGCTTATCCCTTGATAGGTTGAAGATGTGGCGGACAATCTTCGTAGTTACATTTATTATTGTAGCGATTGCAGTCTTCTTTTATCAAACTAATGAAATCATTCGTGAACAAATCAGATTTGGTTTCGAAGGATTTTTCAATTGGATTGAAATAGGCACGCTGACGACTGAATCTACGGAGCGCTTGAACTCGGTCATGTGGATTTGGCCAGATTCAAATGACTACAAGACGTGGATAATCGGCAAAGCAACATTTTCAGATTGGCACGCAGTAGGAACAGATATTGGGTATTGTAGGTTTGTCTTTTATAGTGGCTTGTTAGGACTTATTACATTCTCTTTATTTTTTGTCTGCAATGCATTTATTTGTGCTTCGAAATTCCAGAGTTACAAAGTTTTCTTTTTTTTTCTATTGGCCCTAACTTTCATAATTTGGCTTAAGGTAGCAACTGATTTGTTTATTATTTATGCATTGTTCTATTGCTTAGAACCTAAAGAAGTATCTTGATTATGAAAATAGTTTATTGCATTGCTGGGACACACAATTCTGGAGGTATGGAAAGGGTATTGGCAAATAAAGCGAATTATCTTTCAAGAATTGGAAATGATATTACTATAATAACAACCGATCAACGAAATAAGACTCCGTATTTCGAAATGGATTCAAGAATTAAGCATTATGACTTGAATATTAATTATTGCGAAAATGAGAACAAAAGTCTAGTTGAAAAGCTCGCGTCTTATCCATTTAAGCAACATTCTCATTTTGTCAGATTATCTGCGTTTCTTAAAACTCACAAAGCAGATATTGTTATATCAATGTTCGATCACGAAGCATCATTTCTTTATAAAATCAAGGATGGCAGTAAAAAAGTTCTTGAAATACATTTTTCTCGTTTTAAACGTATACAGTACGGTAGGAGGGGTGTTTGGAAACTGATCGACAGTTTAAGAAGTAGAAGAGATGTCCTATTAGCGAGGAAGTATGACAGTTTTGTTGTATTAACGCATGAAGATAAAAAATATTGGAACGATTTAGATAACATGGTTGTAATTCCAAATGCAAACAGTTTCGAGCCCCAAAGCCAATCATCTTTAATCAATAAACGAGTAATCGCAGTTGGTCGTTATGATTATCAAAAGGGATTTGACAATCTGATTAAAATTTGGAAAGTTGTAAATCAATATTATCCGGATTGGTCATTAGATATATTTGGTGACGGACCACTCAAGAAAAGTTATAAAAGGTTAATTAATGATCTGGAACTGAATGCTAGTGTTAGTCTATGCCCACCCGTAAAGGACATCGAGCGCGAATATATTAAGAGATCGATTTTGGTTATGACTTCAAGGTATGAAGGCTTTGGTATGGCTTTGACTGAAGCTCAATCTTGTGGTTTACCATTAATTGCGTTTGCGTGCAAATGTGGGCCTAGAGACATCATTAAGGATGGGGTAAATGGATTTTTAGTTGAAGAATACGATAACGATATAATGAGTGAGAAACTTATGAAGTTGATGGGCGACGAAAACTTGAGAATAGAGATGGGTTCAAATGCAAAATTAATGTCTGATAACTTTTCTCTAGAAAAAATTATGGCTATCTGGTTAGAATTATTCGATACCTTGAAAAGTAAATGAAAGATGTTTAACTATATCAAATTCAATTCCCATGGATAAAAAACTAAAAGCTGATCTTTATCGCTATGAGGGCCTTATTGGATTTAAAGGTTTTCTAAAAGGCTTACGCATTCCAGGATTTCGTTATATGTTCTTTTTGCGAATGGCAGCAAGAAGCAAAAGACACAGCTTATCATGGTTTTTTTTTACTAGGCTATTGAGTAGATATTCATTCAAATATGGTTTCCAAATTCCAATAAAAACAGAAATCGGAGGGGGCTTCTACATAGGACATTTTGGTCCGATAGTTATAAATGAGAAGGCAAAGGTCGGTAAAAATTGTAACATAGCGCACAATACGACAATCGGACAGACTAATAGAGGCGCTCGTGAAGGCTGTCCAACAATTGGTGATAATGTTTGGATAGGTACAGGTGCCGTTATTGTTGGACGTATAAAAATTTCGTCTAATGTTCTTATAGCGCCGAATTCATTTGTTAATGTCGATGTCCCTGAAAATTCTATAGTTTTAGGTAATCCATGCAAAATTATAAGTAAGAACAATCCTTGTGAAGGATACATTGGTTCAACTTTAGAATTTTAGTTGCTTTTTCTGTAATCTAAGTTTAAGCAACCCTTTTTTATAATTACGAGTTTAATATTAAAATGAAATACTCATCAAACGAAAAAACCATTGTAGTATCTGCAGTGAATCTTATTGAAGCTGGAACTTTAGCTATATTAAGAGAATGCTTAGGTTATTTATCTGAACTAGCTGACGGTGGAAATTATCGTGTAATCGCCGTAGTGTACAGTAAAGATTTAGTAAATTTTCCAAACATAGAGTACATTGAAACACAATGGCCAAAAAAGCGATGGATTAATCGATTGTGTTTTGAGTATGTTTCTATGAAAGAAATCTCAAAGGAAATAGGTCATGTTTCGCTGTGGCTATCTTTGCATGATACTACCCCAAATGTCGTAGCAGAGCGACGAGCGGTATACTGTCACAACCCATTCCCTTTTTACAAGTGGAAATGGAGAGAGAGTCTATTTGCTCCTAAAATCGTTTTATTTGCGTTGTTTTCTAAGTTTATTTATCGAAAGAATATACACAAGAATAATTTTGTTATTGTCCAACAGCAATGGCTTAAAGATGAGTTTATCAAGTTATTTGGCCTGTCAAAAGAAGAGCTCATTGTTGCTCTGCCAGATGCTCCGAAAAATGAAGAATTTGTAGGATTTGAACTGGATAAAGATCCATCTTTATATTCTTTCATTTTTGCAGGATCACCAAATAGTCATAAGAATTTTGAAATTATTTGCAAAGCATCGAACATTTTACAGAATGAGCTAGGATCTGGAAAATTTTCTGTTTACATAACAGTTAAGGGAACTGAAAATAAGTACGCTGAATACCTTTACAATAATTGGAGTAAGGTCGATTCGTTAAAATTTATTGGTTTTCAAGACCGGAAATCTATGTTTGATTATTACAATTCATCAAATTGTTTGATATTCCCTTCTAAAGTTGAAACATGGGGTTTACCAATTACTGAATTTTCTGCTTTCAATAAGCCAATGTTGTTAGCTGACTTACCCTATGCTCATGAAACCGCTGCAGGAAGTAAATTCGTTTCTTTTTTTGATGCGGATTCGCCAGAAGCTTTGGCGATTCAAATGAAGCAATTAATTTCTGGTGACGAATCTTTTTTAAAACCTGTTGAATCCAAACCAATTGAAGAGCCTACTGCTCGTTCTTGGAAAGAATTATTTGAAATTTTACTAGAAGATCGCAAGAAGGAAAACCTAATCACTAATTCTTAGAATAAAGTTTAAATGAAAATACTTCAAATCGGAAAATTTTATCCCATCCGCGGAGGTGTTGAAAAAGTCATGTATGACCTGACGCTCGGTTTATCCGAGGCGGGAATACATTGTGATATGTTGTGCGCTACGACCGAAGATCACCCAGGAGGCATTATCACATTAAACGAAAATGGGCGTGTTATTGCCATGAAGACGCAGTTAAAGTTCGCGGCAACAATGATTGCTCCAGGAATGATTAGCAAGCTCCGTTCGATTGCCAAAGAATATGACGTCGTTCACATTCATCATCCTGATCCTATGGCGACTTTAGCTTTGTTTATATCAGGTTACAAAGGAAAAATAATCTTACATTGGCATAGTGATATCTTAAAACAAAAGACACTTTTAAAATTATACAAACCCTTACAAGATTGGTTGATTAAGCGAGCGGATTACATAGTTGGCACAACGCCTGTTTATGTCAATGAATCATCTTTCTTGCAGCATGTGCAAAATAAGATCGATTTTATTCCAATAGGAGTGGAATCCATAGCTTCAACTGCTTCTAAAGTTGCTCAAATTCGTGAAAAGTATCCTAATAAAAAGATTGTCTTTTCTTTGGGAAGATTGGTTGAGTATAAGGGATATGCCTATTTAGTGGAGGCTGCAAATTATCTAACAGATGATTATATCGTACTAATCGGTGGGATGGGGCCATTAAAAGAGGAACTACAGGCATCGATTGATAAAAATGGACTAAGCAATAAAATTGAATTGCTTGGCTTTATATCAGACGAGGAAGTTGCAAATTACTTTCAAGCCTGTGATCTGTTTTGTTTAAGCTCTATTTTGAAGACAGAAGCTTTTGCGATTGTCCAAATAGAAGCTATGTCCTGTGCTAAACCAGTTATTTCAACCGATATCAAAGGCTCTGGGGTTAGCTGGGTAAATAGCAATGGAGAGTCTGGATTAGTCGTTCCTTGTGAAGATTCAAAATCATTGGCTGATGCAATAGTTAAAATCATGGGAAGCCCAGATTATTATAATGAATTGTCTCAAGGGGCACTAGATAGATACTCTACTCAGTTTACGAGAAAAAATATGATTGATAAATGCATAAAACTTTACAATAAGTTGTTGTTAAATTAGTCAATAGTCATCTCACGTCCTGTAGATTCGTAAATTTTGATATATTTGCTTTTAATCTTTTAAAAATTGTGATACCCATGGAGATTTCCTCAAAAAAGAAGATAACTCTTGCAAACAACCTTTTTTTTGAAGAACTTAAAGTATATCTTGATAAAGGACAGCGAGTGACCATACGGGTCGCGGGCAACAGCATGAATCCTTTTTTGAAACATGGAGATCGAGTTGTTTTAAAACCTATTGAGAACGCCGATCTTAAATTAGGTCGGATCGTGCTAGCCGATACAGAGCAAGGATATATTTTGCATCGCATAGTGAAAATTATGGATGATGAAATATGGCTTGCAGGAGATGCGAACTTGCAACAGATAGAACGATTAAAAAAAGAAGAGGTTTGGGCAATTGTTGCCGAAGCTTTCAACGATAAAGGCAAAATAGATGTGCATTCGTTTTTGACAATAAATGCAGCGTTTATTTGGTACTGGGCACGTCCAGTACGTCGTTTATTAAATTGGATTAAAAAATGAGTAAATTTTATACGTTATGAGATTACGAGATGATTTGACACTTAGACAAATCGGTAACGATTATATTGTGGTGGATCCAAGTCAAGACATGGTCGATATGTCTAAAGTATACACATTGAACGAAACAGCTGCTTGGTTGTGGAAGGAATTAAAAGGTCAAGATTTTACTTCTGAAACTATGGTCGATCTCTTGAAAGAAAGATACGAGGTAGATAATGAACAAGTCCTTAAAGATGTTGAAAATCTAGTGGCAATCTTTAAAGAGCAAGGCGTTTTGCAAAATCAGTAAGGTATGGCAAATGTGGTTCGTGATGTTTTTTTTTCGTTATTGCAGTCAGGTCTTTGGAATCGAGCTATCGAGTTGTCAGGTTCGTTTCCTTTGAACAATGAGCAATGGAGAGAAGTTTTTATCATGTCTTCGAATCATACCGTCGAAGCGATTGTTTTTGATGGACTAAACCAATTACCTGTTGAGTATTTTCCTCCCAAGAACTTGTTGTTAGAATGGACTGTAAAAGTCGATCGCATTGAACGCAGGAATTTGTGGATGAATAAAATCATTAGCCAGCAAGCAAAATTTTTTAAAAACCTTACGATTCAACCACTTTTACTGAAAGGTCAGGGGATTGCTAGCACCTACATTAATCCTTTGCACCGTGTTTGCGGTGACATTGATTGGTATCTTCAGAATAAAAAGGATTATGATGCCGTAAATCGAAAACTTTCTAATTTGGGGGTCGAAATAACCTTTACAGCAGGATTTAGTTGCAGTTATAGTTGGAATCAATGTGAAGTAGAACATCACAAGAAAATATTTGATATCCATAATCCGTTTTCTTACGGATTTCTTAGAAAAATTGAAAAAGAAGAATTTAATAAAAAGCAAGAATTAACCATAGAAGGGGAGACGGTCTTTTTACCATCGCCTTTGTTGACCTTTGTTCAAATTAATGCGCATATCTTAAAGCATCTATTATCTTTTGGAATTGGTATGCGTCAGTTATGCGATTCTGCACGTATTTGTTATGTCTATAAAGATTTGTTTGACGGGGGGAAATTGAAAGCTGTTTATAAAAGATTGGGAATTCTAAAATGGATCGAACTACTGCATGTTCTTTTAGTGAAATTCATAGGTTTGCCAAAAGAATATTTACCATTTCCAATGCAGGAAGATAAGAATGCAGATTGGATGATGGAAGAAATTTTGACAGCGGGGAATTTTGGGTTTTATGATTCAAGGGTTAATCTAGAGAAAGAACGTGCGGATAATGTTCGTGTAGATTCTGTAAGTCGCTTGAAAAGTAATTTCCTGAAGTATATCCCTTATGCTCCAATGGAAGCTATTTTCTTCCCAGTAACTCAATTCTACTCAAAATTTGTTCATTAGATAGGATGTCTTATTCATTAGCATATCAACTGCGTTGGGCATGGAATCTGACGAAAGGCTATAGATTACAATTGCTAGGTGTTCTTCTTATGGAACTCGCGGGAATTGCGCTCATGCTTTTATTTGTTTACGGATCCAAATTGTCGATAGATATTGCGATGGGGGAAGTGCAAGGCAGCCTAAAAGCAACACTTGGATGGACTGTAGGTAGTGTTTTAGGTGGCGTTTTTTTGAGGCTAGCTTCGAATAGGTTAAGTGAGTCAATCCGCGTAAGAATGACGATTAGTTTGCAGCGTGATTTGATTGAGGGACAGATGTTAACGACCTGGAAGTTTGTTAAAGACTGGCACACGGGCGATCTGGTTCAACGGATTCAGACAGATGGAGCCGAAGTGGTTGTCATGTTAAGCCAATCAGCGATCTACTTTTTTGTTACGGTAGTGCAGTTGCTTGCCTCTTTTGGTTTTTTGTGGACAATGGATCCCATGTTAGCTTTTATGATTGTAGCAATATCTCCACTTTTTTTATTTTCTAAGTTATATTTTCGGAAAATGAGAAAATTAAACCGAGAAGTTAAAAGCGCAGAAAGTAACTTTGCAAAAGTGATGCAAGAAAATTTGAAATTTCGTGTTTTAGTCCGTGCGTTAGGGTTAACCCCAATGCGTTCGCAAAAATTGAGTCAAAGCCAAGAAGATATTTATGATTTGAAAATGAGCCAGCTGAATTTTTCGACATTGACTCAAGGCATTATCAAAATCACCATAAATGGAGGATATTTGCTAACATTTATTTGGGGAGTTTTTCGGTTGCAGGCAGGACAAATATCATTTGGAACAATGACGGCTTTTTTACAGCTTGTCGGCAGGATTCAAACCCCAATTCTCCAATCAGTGGGTTTCTTTCCTTTATTTATTCGCTTTCGCACCTCAGTTGATCGATTGCTGGAGCTTGAGAATAATGAAAAGGAACTGATCAAAGAATCAACATATTTAAGCAATCCAACTAAAATTCAATTGGAAAATGTGTATTTTAGATACGATGACAACACCATTATCGATAATTTAAATGCGGAAATTGAATATGGAAAACCAACGGCTATTATCGGTTCGAGCGGTAAAGGAAAGACAACATTGATTCGGTTGTTTTTAGCTTTAATTAAGCCAGAAAAGGGAAATATTTGGATTGAAAATAATGGCGAACAGCTTGGATTGTCGAGCGAACATCGGATTAATTTTGCGTATGTACCTCAAGGTAATACTTTATTTAGTGGTACGATACGCGAAAACCTAACTATAAATAAAGAGATTGCTACCGAAGATCGAATAAATTATGTCTTGCACTTGGCTTGTGCAGAGTTTGTTTATGATCTTCCAGATGGGCTTGATACGCTTGTTGGGGAATCAGGGTATGGATTATCAGAAGGTCAGGGACAGCGGATAGCTATTGCACGTGCAATGATGCAAGAAACTTCCATTTGGCTGTTCGATGAGGTTACATCTGCGTTGGATAAAGACACTGCAGATCGATTGGTTGAAAGATTATTGATTGCAGGCCAGAGTAAGTTGATTTTGTTCGTGACCCATGATTTACATTTATCGAATAAATGTAGCCAGACCATTTTTATGAATTAAAAAAGAATATCAATTGACAGAGAATAATAACTTAAGTTCATACGATTATCAAGTTGCAGATCACCTGATTAAGGTTAGTCTACCTAAAGGAATTGTTGCGGATCATGCGTTGCCGACATTTGTAGATTTTCACGCCGTTAATGTTGATTTATCAAAGCCAGTTAGCGAAATTACGATTTCAATAGAACCTCACGACGAAGATTTAACAAATGCAACCCTTCGTAGCGATATTTCAATGACATGGGGGGATCGATTTCGTTTTTATGAAACAGAAGACACTTACGTAACTCAAGTTATGAGCGAAAGTTCTAATGAAAGTTGGTGGATGATTAGTTCTAAAGACTTTAGCTCGTCAAAAATATATGCAATTCGATCAGAATTAGAAGGAAATAGTATTCTAGGATGGTTAATTATGGTTACATTTGCGCAAGCATCACTATTACATCAAACTATACTGATACATGCTTCAGTAATAGAAAAGGATGGTCATGGATATGCGTTTCTGGGTAAAAGCGGAACTGGTAAAAGTACACATGCTCGATTATGGATGGAAAACATTGAGAATGCAAAACTCCTAAATGACGATAATCCAGCAATACGTATTTTGGAAAATGGAGAAGTTTTTATCTATGGTACACCTTGGAGTGGGAAAACACCTTGTTATAAAAACAAAGGTGTACCTGTTAAGGCTATTATTAGGCTAAAGCAAGCTCCATACAATGAAATGATTTGGAAAACGGGTAGAGAAGCAATAATTGCTTTGTTGCCTAGTAGTTCCTCCATTCGATGGAATAGGAATTTATTCGATCAAATGTTGAATAGTTTAGAAGAAATAATAAAGAATATACCTGTTGGACAATTATCGTGTTTGCCAGATAGAGAAGCAGCAGTGCTATGTTTCAATAAAGTGATTAACCTAAAATAAATGAAGATGAAAAAGTTTCTGTTTGGATTGATAATTCTTGGGGTGTTCCTCCAGACCTCGTGCATGGTAGGTAAGAAAATTGTATACGTAAATGATATGGTTCCAGATTCAGTTTATACGTCCGGGCCATCTTCCGTATTGCGCGTTAAGGAGGGCGACCGTTTAAACATTGAAGTCAGGGCTAAGACTCCTGAGCTCGCGGCACCATTTAATGCAAACTTTGGAACATATAGAGTCGGTGACGACGGAAGTATTTCGACTTTGGCTAATAGCGGTCAATCGACCAACACCTCAGGTTACCTAGTTGATAGAGAAGGTAAAATCGACTTTCCTATACTCGGTTCTCAGCCTGTAAAGGGACTAAGCCTTGATGAAGTTAGGGATTTGATACAAAATCGATTAATATCAGATCAATTGATAAATGAACCATTAGTGAAAGTGGATTTATTAAATCTTAAAGTCAGTGTCACAGGAGCGGTGCTGGCACAGAAAGTCATTCATGTTCCCGATGGAAGAATAACCTTAGTGGAAGCGATAACCGAAGCTGGCGGACTTACAAATAATTCTGCTGCAGATAAAATTACTGTAATTAGAGAGGAAAACGGCGAAAGAAAAAGAATTATTACTAACATCGAATCAAAGGATATTTTTAGTTCTCCGAGTTATTATCTACAACAAAACGATATTGTTTTTGTGGAACCTAAAGCTGCTGTCAATACTCCAAGAGAAGAGAGAAACTGGAGGTATTTGAGCACTGTCCTTGGTTCATTAACTCTAATCCTTTCTATTATCAATGTTACAAGATAAAATTTCAGATGAATAAAGTCGTAGAAAATAACACAGGGACTACAGGTCTTAATGATCAATCAGTTAACATTTTAGATATCTTAAAATACTTAGCTTTTAATTGGAAATGGTTTGTTCTTTCCGTGCTGGTTTTTGGAGGCTATTACCTATACGATTATAGTAAAACCCCCTTTATGTATAGCCAGTCGGAAATGGTCATGATCAAGACGCCAATGAACACGCCGACTACCGCTAGGATTACACGAACAAATGCCGCTTTTAACTCGGTCAGCGTTGCTGGAGAAATTTTACAGTTACGTTCGAAGGAATTGATGCGTCAGACGATTGAACGAACTAATTCGAATATTAGTTATTCGGTTCGTAGAGGTTTGCGCGATTACGAGTTGTACATTAAGTCGCCAGTTCAAGTCCAAATGTCTGAAGAAAAATCAGATAAATATTTTGCATTAACAGTAACACCTCTTGATTCCTCTTTTGTTATTATAAAAAACTGGGACGCTGAAAATCAGGGTCAAGAATTGAAAGTTGCGCTGAATAAAGAAGTGAAAACACCCATCGGAAATTTAACGATTATTCCTAGCATTTACTATAATTCGGAAAGTTATGATGAAGATATCCGTGTAACGAAATACTCATCCGACGCGCTGGCAGGTCAGTTTTTGGCGAATTTGGAAATTAGGCAGATGGAAGAAGATGCTTCTTTACTTCAGATTACGTTACAAGATTATTCGCCAGAGCGTGCTGCTGAAGTGATTACTACTTTGATTACTGTATATAATGAGTTCTCTATTCAGGATAAAAATCAAATTGCTATAAACACTGCGGATTTTATACGTGCTAGATTGAGTATTATTGAGAGTGAGTTAGGTACCGTTGAGTCTGATATCGAACAATTGAAAACTTCGAATCAAGGTGTAGATGTCGGAGTTGCTGGAGAGATGTATTTGTCAGATTCGAGACAATTTCAAAGTGAGCGGACTAAAACCGAGACAGACAAGAAACTGGTTCAAATGATGCGCGAGTATTTAACTAGTGACTCAAAAAAGAACGAGTTAATTCCAAATAATACAGGATTAGTTGATGCAAATGTCGAGGCTCAGATTGTTGAATATAATACCACGGTGCTAAGAAGAAATCGTTTGGTAGAAGGAAGCAGTTCAGCGAATCCTGTAGTGCAGGATTTGGATCGGACACTTGTATCTATGAGAAATAACATCGACCGCGCAGTTGATAATACGTTGACGGGGCTAGATATCAAAATTCAAAATATTTCTAAGGAAGAAAGAAAAGCTCGAGGCCAGGTTTTAGCCGTCCCTGAGAAGCAGCGTGTTATGCTTTCCGTCGAAAGACAACAGAAGGTTAAAGAGGAGTTGTATCTATACCTTTTAAACAAAAGAGAAGAGAATGCAATTAATCAAGCAATGACGGAAGATAACATACGTGTTATTGACCCAGCATCGGGATCGAGTTCTCCTATTTACCCAAGTCGCGTTCGCAAGATGGCTATGGGGATCGGTATCGGATTGGTTGTGCCAGCAGTTATTCTTTTATTAATGCTAATGTTGGATACGGGCGTTAGAACACGGAAGGATATCGAAGGCGCGGTGTCTGTTCCTTTTTTAGGGGACATTCCATTGGCAGATAGAAAACGAGGTTCAGAGAACCAACGGTTGGTTGTTACAGAGCAGGGTACAGATCCGGTGACAGAGGCGTTTCGGATTTTACGGACCAATTTAAGTTTCATGACTGCAGCAGAGAATGCTCAGCAGGTTGTAACGTTTACTTCATTCGGGATTGGCGCTGGTAAGACATTTACCTCCGTGAACTTAGCTGCAAGTTTAAGTTTTTTGAAAAAGAAAGTTTTATTGCTCGATCTTGATTTGCGTAAGGGAACTTTAAGTTCTATGATGCCAGTTGCGAGTAAAGGAGTGAGCCATTATTTGTCTGATCAATCTGTGTTATTATCAGATATTGTTTATAGAAACGGAATAGCTGAAGGCGTAGATATTATTCCAATCGGGATGATCGCACCTAACCCTGTTGAGTTGCTGTTGAGTACTCGTTTAGACGAGCTAATTAATGATTTAAAGTCGTTGTATGATGTGATCATCGTTGACAGTGTTCCTGTTGGTGTCGTAGCCGATGGGGCGATCGTTAATCGAATATCAGATTTGACTATTTTCGTCATCCGCGCAGGCAAAATGGATCGTAGACAACTTCCAGAGGTAGAGAAGATTTATCAAGAAGATAAATTAGCCAATATGTCGATTCTGTTAAATGGTATTCCTAAAGGCAAAATGGGCTATGGATACGGTTACGGCTATGGATACGGCTATGGTTATGGCTACGGTTACGGAAATAAAAAGTAATTTAATTAAACTAAAAAATAATCCAGCTTTCTAAAAAGCTGGATTATTTTTTTGAAAAGCGTTTCGGTAATAATTTATCCATAAACTTCCTTATTAACCACCTGTGGCATCTGTTTTCCTTTTGCTGCAGCAATGAGATTGTTCGCCGCCAGCGTGGCCATTTTAGTTCGGGTTTCTATCGTTGCCGACCCGATGTGCGGTAAAACACAAACATTAGTCATGTTCAACAAAGGATTATCTTTAGACATGGGTTCTGGATCGGTTACGTCTAAACCAGCGCCCCAGATTTCATGAGTCTCTAAAGCTTCAATTAAATCTTTTTCGTTGTGAATTTTTCCTCTTGCTGTATTGATAAAAATGGCTGACGATTTCATTCGCTTAAAAACATCTTTGTTAAATCGGAATTCTGTTTCTGGACTGAGATTCGTGTGTACCGAAATTGCATCTGATTTCGTTAATAAATCATCAAAATTGACATATTTTGCATCTAAATCTTTCTCCGCTTTTGGGTTTTTACTTCGGTTGTAATAAATGATGTTCATATTGAACGCGGCTTTAGCTTTTCGTGCTAATTCATAACCTATTCTTCCCAAACCGTAAATTCCTAAAGTTTTTCCAGAAAGATCGATTCCGAGCTCATGAAGGAAACTGAAATCTTTCCATTCGCCTGCCGGAATTTCTCTTGCTCTGCCAAACGCTTTTCTAGAAACCGCTAGCAGTAATAAAAAGGCAATATCAGCAGTTGCTTCGCTCAACACATCGGGTGTGTTGGATACCGCAACTCCAGCCCGTGTCGCTGCATTTATATCAACGTGGTCATAGCCCACACTTGCCAAAGCAATGCCTTTCAAGTTAGGGCATGAAGAGAAAAAATGACTATCTAAATTCGCATGGCCAATGTTTAACAAAAAATCATGTTGTTTGCAAGCTGCAATTAATTCTTCCTGCGAAAGATTCTTATCATCGGAATTGATATCAATTTCAAATCCATTATTCTTTAAAAGTTCTACAGCTTGTGAAGGAATATTTTTACTGATAAATACATTCATTATGTTCATTTCTACGTGTTAGGTCAAAGAAAAAGCGAAAATCTGATTTTCGCTTTTTTAATCTATAATTCTTTTCGAAGTCTTGCGACTGGGATATTCATCGCTTCTCGGTATTTAGCAACCGTTCTTCGGGCAATAGAATAACCTTTGTCTTTCAAGATTTCTGTTAGTTTTTCGTCAGCTAAGGGCTTGCGTTTATCTTCGTTCGCAATGCATTCCTCCAAGATTTTTTTAACCTCCTTGTTGGAAACTTCTTCTCCAGAATCGGTTTGGATTGCTTCGGAGAAAAATGATTTTAGCAGGAAAGTTCCAAATTCAGTTTGTACATACTTTGAATTGGCAACACGAGAAACCGTCGAAATATCCATATCAATCCGATCAGCAATGTCTTTCAGGATCATCGGTTTCAAAACACGATCATCGCCGGTCAAGAAATATTCATATTGATATTCCATGATGGCGTTCATTGTTTTAAGCAAGGTCTGCTGGCGTTGTTTTATGGCATCAATAAACCATTTCGCCGAATCCAATTTTTGCTTGACAAATTGAACGGCTTCCTTCATTTTTTTGTCTGACTTCTCCACTTTTTCATAGTGTTCAAACATTTCCTGATAGGATTTGGAAACACGTAATTCAGGTGCATTGCGGCCATTAAGGGTTAGGTGCAAAACACCGTCATTATTCGAAATATGGAAATCTGGAATTACATGCAACTGTTTGCCTGCAACAGCTCCGGAGTCGCCCGGTTTTGGATTCAATTTTAAGATTTCGTTAATGATATCTTTTAATTCTTCCGAATTGACGCCTAATTGTTTCTCGATTTTATCGTAATGCTTTTTTGTGAATTCTTCCAAGTAATCTTCTACTACACGAGTAGCCAAAACAATAGTTGGATTTTCTTGATCCTTTTTCTTTAATTGAATCAACAAGCATTCCTGTAAATCTCGTGCTCCGATACCCGGAGGATCAAATTCTTGAATGACTTTGAGCATATCTTCGACTTCGCTCTCTTCCACAAACGTGTTTTGAGAAAACGATAGATCATCCACTAAAGAAGGGATGGGTCTTCTTAGATATCCGTCATCATCGAGGCTTCCGATAATTTGTTGTCCAATCAGATAATTTTTGTCACTTAGGGCTAAAAGATCTAACTGATTCTGCAATTTCTCAAAGAACGAATCTTGAATGGCAATGGGTATTTCTTTGCGTTCTTCATCATCGTCACCGTTATAATTGCCTCCATAGTCTTTGTAATCATCTTCTTGAATATATTCATCAACGCTAAACTCTTCATCGAATGAACTTTCTTCCGAATTAAATTGTTCGTCAGGATCTTTGTCTGGATAATCCTCAATCGGCTCATTCATATTTGCAAGACTTCCATCTTCCAATGCAGGATTTTCTTCCAATTCTTCTTTAATCCGTGTATCTAATGAAACAGTAGGTACTTGCAATAACTTAATAAATTGTATTTGCTGGGGCGAAAGTTTCTGTAAAAGTTTTTGCTGTAACGTTTGTTTTAACATATTCTGACTTGATTACAGGGTAAAATTAAGGAATTAAAACCATTTTATGGGGAAAACGTTAATTTAAGGTATAATTTTTGATAGGCGTAATTTGTTGTAAGCGATTTAAACCTAGTTTATTGAAGTGTTAAAAATGGTTAATTTTAACACTTTGTTAAATTTTCTAATCAGTTAATTCAAATTATTCCAAAACAAATATTCATATTTACGCTATGTTTAGACAAATAAAAAACAAGTTTTTACGTTATTTAGTCATAGCTATCTATCTAATCATTTTGTTCACCTGTGCTGTTCAAATCAACTTTCTTGGGTTATTTGGCTATTCCCCTACAAAAAAAGATATTGTCCTTCCTAACTTGAACGTTTCTTCCGAATTGTACACGGCTGATTCGGTGTTGATTGGACGCTACTTCAAAGAAGATCGGGATCCTGTCCCTTATGATAGTATTTCCCCAAATGTATTGGAAGCATTAGTTGCAACTGAGGATGTTCGTTTCTATAAACATAATGGAGTTGATTTTTATGGAGTTGTAGCAGGTGCTTTCGGTGCTATTTCAGGAAACGGCAGAGGAGCAAGTACCATTACGCAACAATTGGCGAAAAATCTTTACCGCACCCGATATGCCCAATCTCAGGGACTTTTAGGAAAAATACCTGGCGTCAATATTCTTATCACAAAATATAAAGAATGGATGACTGCCTATAAATTAGAGCAACGCTATTCCAAACAAGAAATCATAACGATGTATTTGAACACTGTGTCTTTTAGCAATAATGCATACGGTATCAAATCTGCTTCTATCCGTTATTTCAATAAAATGCCGAGTGCGCTTACGGTCAATGAATCTGCCGTGTTGATTGGGATGCTCAAAGCAACGACCATGTATAATCCAACACGAAATCCAAAAAATGCATTTAACAGAAGAAATGTCGTATTGGGTCAGATGCTGAAAGAAGAGTACATCACGCAGGCGGAATTCGATTTATATAGCAAGGAGCCCTTAAATCTGAATTTAAATAATCAGGAAAATAAAACATCGAACGATTCTTATTTGCGTTCCGCAGTTGAAAAATGGCTTGAAAAATGGTCGGAGGAGAATGAAATTGATATTTATACAGCGGGGCTGAAAATTTACACGACCATTGATTCGCGCATGCAACAAATTGCGCAGGATGTGATGGAAGAGCAAATGAAAGTTTTGCAAAACCGTTTAGATAATATCTGGCGCGGTCAAGAACCTTGGCGAGATAAAAAGGGGGATGTAATTGTTGATTTTCTCCCAAACAATGCCCGCAAGTTGCCAATTTACAAATCTCTGTTAGAAAAGTATGGAAATGAAGAGGCCGTTTTTGCGGAGTTGAACAAACCCAAAGAAATGGAAATTTTTACTTGGGACGGAATGGAGAAGGTAACCATGTCATCTATGGATTCGTTAGCCCATTACCTGACTATGCTGAATACGGGAATTATGGCAATGGATCCCTATTCTGGCGAAGTAAAAGTTTGGATTGGTGGAATAAACCATGATTATTACAAATTTGACCACGTCAATCAAGCGAAACGGCAAGCTGGTTCTACCTTTAAGCCATTCGCTTATTTGGCAGCGCTGGAATCTGGATTGTCTCCTTGTGATACCTATGAAGATAAACCCATTAGTATTTCCTTTGTCAATAAACAGGGTGAGAATGAAATTTGGGAACCTAAAAATGCTGACTGGAATTTTTCTCATCAGAATATGTCTTTGCGCTGGGCTATGGCTCGGTCTTTAAATTCGATTACGGCTCAAGTAACGCAAGATGTAGGTTGGGATAAGGTCGTCGAAGTTGCCCACCGAGTGGGCATTGAAAGTCCTTTGGAGTCAGTTCCATCGGTAGGATTGGGTTCGAATGATGTTTCTGTTTTTGAAATGGTTCGGGCTTATGGAACAATGATGAACCAAGGAAAAAAAACCGATCCTATTTTGGTTTCTAAAATTCTGAATTCAGATGGCGAAACAATCGCGACATTTAAAACTAAACAAGAAGAAGTAATCGATCCCGAAAATGCTTGGTTGATGACTTACATGTTACGAGGAACTATAGAGGAACCGGGAGGAACGTCTCAAGCTTTGTGGGAATGGGATCTTTTTAAAGATGAGAACCAAATCGGAGGTAAAACAGGAACATCTTCTGATTATGTGGATGGATGGTATATGGGGGTAACCAAAGATTTAGTGGCAGGCGTTTGGGTAGGATGTGATGAGCAAAGCGTACATTTCACAAGCTCTTCAAATGGCGAAGGCTCTAAAACTGCCTTGCCTATTTACGCGAAGTTCATGGAAGAATTGTACAAAAGGCCAGAATTGGGTGTTACTTTAGGAAAGTTTCCAGAGCCAACGGTAGAAATCACTAAAAAATACAATTGTCCAAGTCCACGAATTCGGGTTCAACAAGATACCACAAACTTTGAAGTTGACGAAAATTTATTTGACGATAGCACAGAAAATTTGGAGGAAGAAAGCACTACGGTTAACCCTCCTGAGGAATAGTTGGAGCTTTTTTTATTTTCCGATACTGCATAGAGTAAGAAGAATTTATTTCTTATTTTTAGCAAGCCAATATTTTAATGATTTCTATGTTTACTAAAGCGTGTGTTAGCCGATTTGCTAAACTTCTTTTTTTAGGATTGCTGTTTCTGAGCCTTCCAGAATTTTCTTCGGCGCAATATTTTGGACAAAATAAAATGCGCTATAGGAAATTGAATTTTAAAGTTTACGATACTCCCCATTTTAATCTTTATTATTATCTGGATAACGACAGCATGGTTCGCTGGATCGCTAAAGAAAGTGAAATCTGGTACGACATGCACCAGCAGGTTTTCCAGGATACATTTTCAAGAAAAAATCCAATCGTACTATATAGCAATCATCCTGAATTTCAGCAAACAACGACTATTTCAGGAGAAATTGGTGTAGGTACAGGAGGTGTGACAGAAGCATTTAAACAGCGTGTGGTGATGCCTTTTATGCAAATCAATCAGCAAACACGGCATGTTTTGGGTCACGAGTTGGTCCACGCTTTCCAATATCGCGTACTGATGGAGGGAACGGATTCTACTAGCTTGCAAAATATCGGTAATGTTCCTTTATGGATGGTAGAAGGTATGGCAGAATATTTCTCAATCGGCAATAAAGATGCATTTACGTCCATGTGGATGCGTGATGCCTATGCGAATAGAGATATTCCGACGCTAAAGCAAATGACCGAACAGTCTTATAAGTATTTTCCTTACCGATTCGGTCAATCATTTTGGTCTTACATAGGTGGAACTTATGGCGATACGGTGATTATGCCTTTGTTTATCGAAACTGCAAAATACGGTTATGAAATCGCGGTAAAAAGGGTTTTTGGATACGACGCTGCGACAATTTCAACGCTCTGGAAAAACAGTTTAGAGACTACTTATAAAAATTTAAACAAAGACACGACCTCAAGGCCTATTGGCAAGGCGCTTTTGACAAAGGCGAATTCGGGAAGAATGAATGTGTCTCCGGCCATTTCTCCTGATGGAAAATATGTAGCTTTTCTTTCAGAAAGAGATCTTTTTAGCATTGATTTATACCTCGCTGACGCGCAGACTGGAACCGTCGTTCGAAAATTGGGCAGTCGGTTGACGAATAAAGATATTGATGAATTTAGTTTTCTGGAATCCGCTGGAACGTTTTCTCCGGATAGCAAGAAATTTGCTTTTTCGGTCTTCAACGATGGCAAAAATAAATTGATGACAGTCGATGTGGCAACCGGCAAAACTTTATCGGTCACTGCGATGGGTGATATCAATGAATTTACGAACATAACTTGGTCGCCTGACGGAAATTTGGTTGCTTTTTCTGGACTAAAAAATGGGCATAGCGATATCTATACCTATAATTTAAGTGCTGGAGAATTGACTCAATTGACGAATGATGTGTATTCTGATTTTCAGCCTAGTTTTTCCAGAAATGGAAAATTTATTGTTTTCAGTACGGATAGAGTAGCTTTACAATCTGATTTCAAATCGGTCGATATTCCAATGAATTTGGCTATTCTAGATATCAGTACAAAAGCAATCGAAAATCTTTCAATTTTTCCGGGCGCAAATAATTTAAATCCACATTTCTCATCAAATGACGAATCGATTTATTTTTTATCGAATGGCGATGGATTTAGGAATATGTACCGCTACGCTATTAATTCCAAATCTGTTGAGAAATTGACAGATTATTTTACTGGAATTAGTGGAATAACAGAATACTCTCCTGCGATGAGTATTTCTTTGAATGATGAAATTGTGTATTCTTATTTCAAGAATAATGAATATCAGGTTTACCGCGCAGATGCTGCAGAATTTAATCCGATAAATGTAGACCCTATTGCAACAAATTTTGACGCCGCGATATTGCCGCCAACAAGTTTTAGAGGCGTAAATGTAGTCAATGCAAACCTTGAGAATTTTAATGAGTACGAACGAATTGACGATGTTCAGATTACTGAAATTCCATACACACCGAAGTTTAAGCTGGATTATCTTGCAAATAGTGGGGTAGGAGTTTCGGTTGGTTCTCGCTATGGCGCTGGAATTGCAAGCGGTATTCAAGGAATGTTTTCCGATATTTTAGGATACAATCAAATCTTTGCAGCCGTAAATATTAATGGGGGAGTTTATGATTTTGGTGCACAATTGGCGTACATAAATCAAAAAAGCCGCTTTAATTGGGGTTTCTCAGTTTCCCATATTCCTTACCTATCCGCATTTAACATGTATGATTATCGGGACATCAGCGGAAGTGGTATTGAGGAAAATGTTTTGGACACGTACATCATGAGAACCTTTATGCAACAGGTTGAAGGTTTCGTTGCTTTCCCGTTCAATCGCCACCATCGTGTCGAAGCCAGCGCTGCTTTAGAGCGCTATTCCTATCGTGTAGATCGCTGGTCGCAAGGATATTCAACGAATTATTCGACCCGCGAAAAAATTTCAAATGAAGAAGCAAGTGAAATGTTGAACATAAACATGGATTTGAATGCGAAATTTCTTCAGAAAGTAGGAGCAGGTTTTGTTGGAGATAATTCTGTCTTTGGAATTGCTGCGCCCTTACAAGGATATCGATATCGTTTGGGTGCTGACCAATATTTTGGTGACTTGAATTTTACTGCAGTAAATCTGGATTTGAGAAAATACAATCGGTACAAGCCGGTAACTTTAGCTGCACGATTTTATTCATACATGCGTGTAGGACAGAATGAAGAAGGAATTTATCCTTTGTACATTGGCTATCCACACTTAGTTCGCGGCTATTCATCAGGCGATTTTGATACTTCTGGAAAGATTACATTGTCTGATTTGATGGGTTCTAGAACAGCTGTCGCAAATTTTGAAGTGCGTATTCCATTTACAGGGCCTGAAAAACTAGCTGCTATTAAATCCAATTTCTTGTTTACAGATTTGAACTTTTTTATTGATGGAGGATTGGCATGGAATGGAGGTGATAAGATTGTCGGTTCGGTAAATGACAAACCGATGATTGAAGCGACTGATTCCAATGGAAATGTTGTGGTGGATGATAGCGGAAATCCAATCTTGGAGCCAGATCCGACCTATAGAATTCCAGTTTTTAGTGCAGGCGTTTCTTTGCGCGTGAATCTTTTTGGGGCAATGATATTGGAACCGTTCTATGCAATTCCTTTTCAGAAATCTAGAGCGAAGTTTGGAACCTTTGGTTTAAACTTTACGCCGGGATGGTAGTCTAATCCTATAATTAAGAGTATTTAGGTTGTTAAGGGTCGTTGTTTATGTATTGGATGCATAAGCAGCGACTTTTTTTGTTCTCAAAGGCATCGCCGTAACACATAAATTTAACCAGTTCGGATTTGTTTTACGGATTAAGCGCTCAATTTGCATACGTGTATAATTCCTTAATTCAGATACTTTCTTCTCTGCAAGAAATGGATTTGAAAATTCTTCAGAAAAAACGACTCTATTTAAATTCCCAAATGCTGAAAACAACGTTTTATTGTGGTTTTGCAATTCAAAAATCGTTTGCGATAAATTAGTGGATGTGCCAATTTCTAAAAATTTGCGATTGGAATCTGTTACTATATAAACGACTACATTATTCATAAAACAATTATTTGACTAAAAAATTTGGTATTTTGGACCGTAATTACTAATTTTATTGGCACAATATTACTAATAATTTTAGTATTTAAAAATTTATTTTAAAAAAATATGTCAAATATTGCCTCCAATCTGAAATACCTTAGACGTAAAAAGAGCTTGACACAGCAGCAGTTTGCGGATTTAATGGAAATAAAGCGTGCTTCCGTGGGCGCTTATGAAGAAGATCGCGCAGAACCCAAATATGAACTACTAAAAAAAATAGCTGAATATTACGAGTTGTCGATGGATGAATTGGCGAATGATACAATCGATGAAAAGTGGAAGCCAGTAGCAAGAAGCAATGCTTCGAATTTGCGCGTGTTGAGCATTTCAGTGGATAGTGACGATAGAGAAAATATAGAATTGGTTCCGGTAAAAGCAAGTGCAGGCTATTTAAATGGCTACGCAGACCCAGAGTATGTAGCTGATTTGCCGAAATTCTCCTTGCCGATGTTTAATCAAGGAACTTTTAGAGCGTTTGAAATTAAAGGTGATTCGATGTTGCCGCTAACATCTGGCAGTATTATTATCGGAGAGTATGTTGAGAATTGGCATGACATAAAACCTGGACAAACTTATGTCATTATTTCTAAAAATGATGGTGTAGTCTATAAACGTATTGCGTTTAAATTTAAAGAAGAAAAAGGATTGAAATTGGTATCCGATAATAAGGTGTATGAACCTTATTGGGTTGAGTCGGATGATTTGCTTGAAATCTGGAAAGCAAAAGCATTTATCAGCACGGATTTGCCTGAGCCTACGCAAGAACCTACGTTGGAAGCATTGACCAGCATGATGACACAAATGCAAAAAACCATTACGGCAGTCGTTGAGAACAAAAATTAAGTACCGATAGATTTATATTTTAAGTTTTGAATATATTTTTATACCTTTGTATTATCTGAAAGGAAGGGGGCATAATATGCCCCCTTTTTTAATTCTTAATTGAAATCCAGTGCTATGCAAATTGAAAAACGAGTTAGGGAATTAGTAGAAGAAAAAATCGCGGATCGTGATGATTTGTTTATCGTGAGTATCCAGTTTCAAGCCAACGGATTGTTAGAGATTTTAATCGATGGCGACCAAGGATTAGCGATTGAAGATTGTGCGAAAGTAAGCCGTCATGTTGGTTTTTTCTTGGAAGAGGAAAATGTGATTGATAAAGCTTATCGCTTGCAGGTTTCTTCTCCAGGGATTGATTCTCCGCTTGTGCTACAACGCCAATATGCTAAAAATATCGGCAGAGAAGTGAAAATCAAAACAGAGGATGGAAGCAAACGTGAAGGAAAATTGATTTCCATCACAGACGATTCGGTTACGATAGAAGAAAAAGTAAAAGAAAAAGGGAAGAAGGCTGTACAAGTTGCAGCAGAAATCCCGTTTAAGGAAATAAAGGAAACCAAGGTGTTAATTTCATTTAAATAAAAATGAGCAGCAATATCAATTTGATTGACTCTTTTCAGGAGTTTAAAGAGTTCAAGAATATCGACCGTCCAACGGTCATTACCGTTTTGGAAGAAGTGTTTAGAAGCATGATTCGTAAGCGTTTTGGTACAGATGAAAATGTCGATGTAATTGTCAATCCTGACAATGGTGACTTAGAAATCTGGAGAACACGTACGGTAATGGAAGATGGTTTTTCGGAAGATGATGATTTAGAAATTGAATTATCTGAAGTGCAACAATTCGATGCAGATTTAGAAGTTGGAGACGAATACATCGAACAGATCACTTTAGAGAGTTTCGGTCGTCGCGCTATTTTAGCTGCTCGTCAAACGTTGGTTTCTAAAGTCTTAGAATTGGAGAAAGACGAAGTATTCAAAAAATACAAAGATCGTGAAGGTGAATTGGTAATCGGTGAGGTTTATCAGATTTGGAAAAAAGAGATTTTGGTTTTGGATGAAGACGGTAACGAATTAATCCTTCCAAAAACTGAACAAATTCCTGCAGATTATTTCAAAAAAGGAGATAGCATTCGTGCGGTAGTTTACAAAGTAGACATGATGAATAATAATCCAAAAATTATTATTTCTCGTACAGCTCCAGAATTTTTACAGCGTTTATTTGAATTAGAAGTTCCTGAGATTTTTGATGGATTGATTACCATTAAGAAAATCGTTCGCGAACCCGGAGAGCGTGCAAAAGTTGCTGTTGAATCATACGATGACCGTATCGATCCAGTTGGTGCTTGTGTGGGTATGAAAGGCTCTAGGATTCATGGTATCGTGAGAGAATTGCGCAATGAAAATATTGACGTAATTAACTTCACAACAAATAATTCATTGTACATCACACGTGCATTGAGCCCTGCTCGTATTTCATCTATTAAATTAGACGATGATGATAAAGCAGCTGCAGTTTATTTGAAACCAGACCAAGTTTCTTTAGCAATCGGCCGTGGTGGACATAACATCAAATTAGCTGGTAAATTGACAGGATACGAAATTGATGTCTACCGTGAGAATGATGAGGTGGAGGAAGATGTGGATATCGAAGAGTTTGCAGATGAAATCGATAGCTGGATTATCGATGAATTTAAACGTGTTGGATTAGATAGTGCGAAATCAGTTTTAGCATTGACAGAAGAAGAGTTAATGAGACGTACGGATTTAGAAGAAGACACTATTCACGAGATTGTTCGTATTCTACAAGCAGAATTTGAATAATTATCAATTTGTAAAAAATTGTTAATTCCGTGTAAAAAAACATATTTTTGTACTATAAAAAAAATAGAGAGTAATATTAGATGACAGAAGGAAAAAGCGTAAACTTGCTAAAAGCAGCGAAAGAACTAAATATTGGTATTGGTACTGCTGTGGATTTTTTAGTGAAGAAAGGATTTGATGTCGAATCAAAACCTAGCACTAAATTATCTCCAGATATGTATACTGTTCTTTTGAAAGAATTTCAAGGTGACAAAATTGTAAAAGACGAAGCTAAACAAATTGTTATTGGTAAAATTCGTCGTGATGAAACACCTGCAGCTGGCAACGCAGTTACTCCAACTGATTCTAATTCAGATAAAGAGGATGTAGCTGATTTTAAAGAAATCTTAATTAAGAACGCTACTACGGAAGAGCTTCCGGTTAAAAAGGCTGAACCTGTTGCTGAAGTCCCTGAGGAGAAAAAGCAAGAGGATACGGGCGCGTTGAAAGTTGTCGGTAAAATTGATTTAGACAGTTTGAAGAGAGGGGTGTCAAAACCTAAAGCAGAAGAAGCGAAAGCTCCTGAACCTGAAAAAGCTCCAGAGCCTGTTAAAGTCGAAACTCCTGCTCCGGTTGAAACTCCTGTTCAAGAGAAGGAAGTTGCAAAACCTGCACCTGAAAAAATCGAAGAACCTGTGGTTGAGAAGCCTGTTGAAAAAGAAACAAAAGTTGAACCTGTTGTAGAAAAACGTGTTCAGAAAATAGAAACACCCGTTGTGGAAGAGAAGAAAGTAGAAAAACCTGCTGTAGCTGCTCCTCAAATCAACAGAGATTCAAAACCAGTTATTCAACCCGTGAAACAAGAAGAGCCAAAAGCAAAAGTTGTGCCTCCAGTGGATCAAGTTATTCGTGCACGTTCGGAAACCTTAAGTGGTCCTAAAGTGATCGGAAAAATTGAATTGCCAGTCGCTCGCTCTAACAAACCTGTAGCTTCATCATCGAACGCTGCCGGAAATGATAACAAACGTAAACGTAAGCGTACGAATAAACCAGGAGCTCCTGGCGATTCGAATAATACGCCAAATACAAATAATCCAAACCAGGGAGTTAATAGACCTGGTCAGCACCATAACAATAACAGACCTGGTGGTCCAGGACAAAATCGTCCAGGAGGCGGTGGTAACCATCCGAATGCAAATCGCGGAGGTGGAAATCGCCCTGATAACCGTGGTAAAGGAAGACCTAACGATCCGAAAGAAGAACCTTCGGAAAAAGAAATCCAAGACCAAATCAAAGCAACACTTGCTCGTTTAAGTGGAGCTGGTAAGTCGGGTAAATTCGCACAACGTGCAAAACTACGTCGTCAAAAACGTGATGATGTTGCTCTTTCTGCGGAAGAAGCTGCATTAGAACAAGAAATGCAATCCAAAATTCTGAAAGTAACTGAATTTGTTACTGCGAATGAATTGGCAAACTTAATGGACGTCTCGGTTACGCAAGTTATCGGTACATGTATGAGTTTGGGAATGTTTGTGTCGATCAATCAACGTTTAGATGCAGAAACTTTGTCAATCGTTGCTGATGAGTTTGGTTACCAAATCGAATTTATCAAACCAGAAGATGAAGAAGATTCTGAATTGGAAGTTCCAGATACTGAAGCTGATTTAGTGCCAAGAGCGCCGATCGTAACGGTGATGGGTCACGTCGATCACGGTAAAACATCTTTATTGGATTATGTTCGTAAAGCGAACGTAACTGGAGGTGAAGCCGGTGGTATTACGCAACACATTGGAGCGTATGCGGTGACTTTAGATGGAGGTAGAAAAATTACATTTTTAGATACTCCTGGTCACGAAGCATTTACGGCGATGCGTGCTCGTGGTGCGAAAGTAACGGATATCGTTATTATCGTTATCGCAGCGGATGATGCGGTGATGCCTCAAACAAAAGAAGCAATTAACCATGCGCAAGCAGCGAATGTGCCTATTGTATTTGCTTTCACGAAAGTAGATAAACCAGGTGCAAATGCGGATCGTATCCGTGAGCAGCTTTCTGCAATGAATATTTTAGTAGAAGATTGGGGCGGAAAATTCCAAGCTCAAGAAATCTCGGCAAAAACCGGTGAAAATGTAGAACTTTTATTAGAGAAAGTTTTATTAGAAGCCGAAATGTTAGATCTTAAAGCGGATCCTAAGAAACGTGCTGTAGGTTCAGTAATCGAAGCGGCATTAGATAAAGGTAGAGGTATTGTGACAACCGTATTGGTTCAAGGTGGAACATTGCGTGTTGGAGACCCAATCTTAGCAGGTTCACATAGCGGTAAGGTGAAAGCTTTGACCAACGAACGTGGCGAACGTGTGAAAGAAGCCGGTCCTTCGGTTCCTGTTCAGATTCTAGGTATGTCTGGTGCGCCTACTGCAGGTGATAAGATTTACGTGATGGAAAGCGAATCTGAAGCACGTCAAATGGCTAGCAAACGTCTGCAATTGCAACGTGAGCAAGGTATGCGTGCTACGAAACACATTACTTTGGAAGAAATTGGTCGTCGTTTGGCAATCGGTAACTTTAAAGAATTGAATGTAATCGTGAAAGGTGATGTGGATGGTTCTATCGAGGCATTATCCGATTCATTATTGAAATTATCGACTGATGAGATTCAAGTGAATGTAATCCACAAATCAGTCGGTGCGATTTCAGAATCCGATGTGTTATTAGCGTCAGCATCTGATGCAATTATTATTGGTTTCCAAGTTCGTCCTTCACAAGGAGCACGTAAATTGGCTGAACAAGAGCAAATCGATATCCGTATGTACTCAATCATCTATGATGCAATTGAAGAATTGAAATCAGCGATGGAAGGTATGTTGGCTCCGAAATTTGAAGAGAAAATTGTGGCTAACGTTGAAATACGTGAGACATTTAAAATCTCTAAAGTCGGAACAATTGCTGGATGTATGGTATTGGATGGTAAAATCTCAAGAAACAACGATATTCGTATCATTAGAGATGGCGTCGTAGTTCATACAGGACGATTAGCTTCATTGAAACGCTTTAAAGATGATGTGAAAGAAGTTTCATTCGGTTACGAATGTGGTTTGAACATCGACCGCTACAACGATATCCAAGTTGGTGATATTGTAGAAGCTTACGAACAAGTAGAAGTAAAACGTAAGTTAAACTAAGTTTAACTGACTAAATACAAATCCCGATAGATGTAGATTTATCGGGATTTTTTTGTGGATTTTTGCTTGATTCCCTTTATGGAATTGAATAATTGCCACATCCTGTTTTTAGTCCATCAATAATTTGTTATTTATAACAGAAGCCATTATTTTTATACCATGCACAAGTTTCAGGTTAAATCGATTATTCGACAACCCAATAATAATGTCACTATTCAATTCGAAGATACCTTAGGTACTTTTCCAATCTATAAAGCGGGTCAATTTCTTACCTTATGTTTTACTTTTGGCGAGCGTGAAGTTCGACGTTCGTATTCGTTTAGCAGTTCTCCTGACGTAAATGAACCCATTGCTATCACGGTAAAACGTGTAGACAATGGAGAGATTTCAAGATTATTGCACCATAAATTAGAAGTTGGCGATGTAATCGATGTGCTAGACCCTCAGGGACTATTTTATTATGAACCTCAACAAGAGAGCGACAATACGCTGTTCTTATTTGGAGCTGGTGTCGGAATTACTCCGCTGTTTTCGATTCTTAAAACGGCTTTGACTAAAGAAAATCATTCTAAAGTAATCTTGGTCTACAGCAATAGTTCGAAAGAGCAAACAATTTTCTATGAAGAATTGCAGAGCTGGCAGGAAAAATATCCTGAACGGCTTAGTATTTATTGGCTGTTCTCTAATTCCAAAAACTTGCTCAATGCGCGATTGAATCGTGATTATGTAATTCAAATCGTCAATAAACACTCGGAATCCATAGACAATTCCATATTTTATACTTGCGGGCCGATTTTCTACATGGATTTGTGTCGATTTACCCTATTAGGAATGGGATTTCCTGATGAACATATTCGGAAAGAGACATTTCATTTTCCGGAGGAAGAAGAAGATGATGACGAACACGATGCGGTTGAGGTCGATACAAAAAGCTATTCCGTTAAGCTCATTTTTCAAGAGAATGAATACAATTTATTAGTTCCCTATGACCAGACTATCCTAAATATCGGCTTGGACCATAAGATTAAATTACCTTATTCTTGTAAGTCTGGAATGTGCAGTACATGCATTTCGCAAGTGACTTCAGGAGCTGTCCGAATGGATTATAATGAAGTCTTAACTGACCGTGAAGTAGAGAATGGCAAATGTCTGATTTGCACATCCCATCCTTTAGAAAATGGTACAACTATCGAAGTTTATTAACTACAATTTGTTTATGAAAATACTTGCTTTAATCTTCAGCTTATTCCTTAGCTTTTCGGCGCTAGCACAGCAGAGTTATAAAATCACTTATTTGCGGAGTAGCCATGATCAAGTAATTGAAAACCAAGACCCAATTATCTTATTCGCGAATAAAAGCGAGACCGCATTAACGAGCGGAAAAATCGTTGACGGAAAAGCTAAGTTTCCCTATGAACGTACTTTTACGACGACTGCATCCGCGAAGAATTTCTATAAAGTCACAAACTTTTCTGAAAGTAAAGAAATAGCGACTATAGATTCGTTAAGTCTAAACCGGTATGCATTCGAACTTTTAGATGAAGAGAAAGAAATTCTTGGCTATAAAGTCAAAAAAGCAAAAACGCTAGTCAATAGCAACACAATCGAAGTCTGGTATACAAATGCATTGGACATCAAAGGCGGTCCAAATGAAACCGGTCAAAGTTTAGGTCTGGTGCTCGAATATGTCCGCAATGGAAATTCAGCCATAACGGCAAGTTCTATCGAAAAAATCAATGAAATTCCAGCGTTGGTGAAAATGCCTGCACATCTGACTTTTTTGGATGAGTTGACATATCGGGATGAAGTATGGAAAAGCAGATTTATTCAAATTCCGATTTTTAAGAACGAGAAAATCAATTTTAGCGACGAAGCCAAATCTGATTCTATTTTGCGCTTTGCGAACGGAACAGTTATTTTGAAGAAAGTGAAAATTCCTGAATTTGCTAAGGAAAGCCAGGGTTTTATTGAATTGGTTGAAAAATCAAATGGTGATGCTTATGACCGCACAGGTTCGGTTTTTATGATTGCTGAAGACCAAGCGCAATCTTTTTTCGACGGAATGAAGAACGGCATGGCCACTTTGCCGTTTTACGAAGATGCTACGGGTAAAAAGTATCAAGGCATGGTTCGCACAGATGGCTATTCGCCAGTTTTTGAACTTATGCGTTTCTTCACGCCATTCGGCGTTAGCCATTTTAATAAAAACTTGACATTAAAAGGGAAGACTTGGCAAGATAGCGTTTCGTACCGCCAAGACATCAGCGAGTTTCTCCCTGTCATGGCAGGGAAGGAAGTGTATATCGGGACGTACATTGGCAACTATGATAAAGGAGGGCACAAGGTTAGTTTAGAATTGACTATCCATCCTGGAAATTCCAATTCGATTATTGCACAAAATATACTGTCTATATTCAATACCACCAACGTGATGGAAATGGGAGGTCAGGATTACGCTACTTTATTTGGACAAGAGAAAGGCTTGGAGGTGACGTTTACATTGCCACAGGACGCTAAAAATGCGAAATTGCGATACATTACCACAGGACATGGCGGTTGGGGAGAAGGAGATGAATTTGTTCCAAAAGTCAATAGCATTTTCTTAGACAATGAACTGGCATTTAAGTTTACGCCTTGGCGAGTTGATTGCGGTTCATATCGACTGTATAATCCCGTTTCAGGAAATTTCGGAAATGGGCTTTCATCATCCGATTTAAGCCGGTCGAACTGGTGCCCCGGAACCATTACGTATCCGAACTACATCGACTTAGGCGATTTAAAGGCTGGAACACATACCATCCGTGTACATATTCCGCAAGGTGCTCCAGAGGGTTCAAGTTTTAGTTTCTGGAATGTCTCGGGAGCGTTGATTTACGATTAAGTTAATTTGCAGAGCTGAACTTTTGGCATATTCTATTATATTTTAACTTTGGTCATCCAGGTCCAAAGTTGATGTTGAATTTTTTTTAAAACCCAGAACACCCATTTCTCCGTTAATTTCTGTTTAATAAAATATACTTTTTAGATAAATAATTTACTAAATGTATATTTTAATCTTATTTTTTAAATTTATTTTGTTTTTTGTTAGGATAGATTTATATTTAATCTTGCGACAGCAGTAGATTAGTAATATTAACCCTTGGAGTATTTCGCTGATTTTTTTGTAATTTCTTTTAGATAAAGTTCATTTTGGGGGCTAAACATGCTCTTGGTTAGTAATGATCTACTATAAAATGTTGACGATTATGTGAAAATATTAAATACATTTTTATATAAATCTACCTTATAAACATTTTAACTATGGAAAAACAGAAACACCTGACGCTAAGGATTGTTCTATTTTTTAGCGTATTTCTAATTTCAATTCATGGGATTGCACAACCATTTAGAATGGGGCAACAAATTGTGGTCAATCAGCTGATTGTTTTAGAATCGAAGACGAATGCTTTGGTTATCCAGGAGGATAACGGAAAGAATTTAACATTAGCCTATTTCGGAAAAAAATTAAGTAACCAGAAGGAGTATGAACTAATTCGCAACGGCTACAAATTGTCACGGGATTATTCGAGTCTTTCAAATTCCATTTACACGCCCTCAGGCTCTAGGAATATTTTAGAGCCAGCAATTACTGCAATTCATGCAGATGGAAATGCTTCTTTAGTACTTAGTTATGTAAATCATAAAACGGAACAAATCGACAAAAATGTGTCATTGTTGTCGATAACTTTAAGGGATACGATTTATGATTTTACTGTCAATCTCTATTACAAATGCTTCTACGAAGAAGACGTTATTGTCCAATGGTCAAGTATAGAGCACAATGAAAAAGGAAATGTCCAATTGCAAAAATTCGCCTCTGCTAATTTGGTATTGAAAGCCCCGTCCTATTATTTATACCATCATCATGGAGATTGGAATAGGGAAATGCAATCAGAAGAAACGAAACTGACCCACGGTATTTTTACGTTGGACAGTAAGTTGGGGACTAGAGCCAATCAACTTATAGCGTCTAGCTTCATGATTTCATTAAAAGAACCATCGACAGAAGATTCTGGTGAAGTGTTATTTGGAGCACTTGCATACACGGGTAATTTTAAGATGGAATTTGAATTGGACTACATCAATAATCTGAGAATAATTGCAGGCATTAACAATTTCGCATCAACGTATACTTTAAAGCCAAAGGAAATATTTACCACTCCTCAGCTTGTGTATACGCTATCAAATGAAGGAAAAGGAAAAGCTTCTAGAAATTTACATGATTGGATGCGAAAA
Source organism: Sphingobacterium hungaricum (assembly GCF_015210005.1). Lineage (GTDB taxonomy): Bacteria > Bacteroidota > Bacteroidia > Sphingobacteriales > Sphingobacteriaceae > Sphingobacterium > Sphingobacterium hungaricum. Next base: position 297,093 of record NZ_MU158698.1, on the reverse strand, counting down.
TACCAACTTCTTGATGGCGAAGGTGAACGGTTGACCTTGTTAAATAACTGGGAAGCCACTCATTTCGATTTTGATGAAACTATTCTCAAAGATCTTATCAAAGATACGAAGAAGTTGGGCGTAGAATTATTTCTGTTAGACGACGGTTGGTTTGGGAATAAATATCCAAGAGTCAACGCGAACGCAGGTTTGGGGGATTGGGAGCCAAATAGAACTAGATTGCCTAACGGAATAGCTTCTTTGGTTGAGGAAGCGAAAGCGAATGGAGTGAAATTTGGTATTTGGATAGAACCAGAGATGGTAAACCCTAAGTCTGAATTGTATGAAAATCATCCAGATTGGGTTATCAAACAACCACAAAGAGCACCGCATTATTCTAGAAACCAGCTTGTATTGGATTTGTCAAATCCTAAGGTTCAAGATTACGTATTTAAAGTTGTTGATGATTTATTTACTCAAAATCCAGAATTGGCTCATATAAAATGGGATTGCAATTCGTTGATTAGCAATGCTTATTCTTCCTACTTAAATAATCAGCAACATTTTTACATAGAATATGTAAGAGGATTGAATAATGTGTTTAGGAGAATTCGTGAGAAATATCCGAAGGTTCCCATTATGCTGTGCTCAGGCGGCGGTGGGCGTGTCGACTATAGCGCAATGCGATATTTCACAGAATTTTGGCCATCGGATAATACAGATCCGCTGGAAAGGATTTTCATGCAGTATGAGTATTCCTATTTCTATCCTTCAATGACTATTTCAAGCCATGTCACAGATATGGGTAAACAACCCATCAAGTACAGAACGGACGTAGCAATGATGGGAAAGTTGGGGTTTGATATTGTTGTCGCTAGTTTAAATGAAACAGATTTGATGTTTTGCCAAAATGCGGTAAAGTTATATGACGGGTTAAGGGATGTTATTTGGCATGGAGATTTATACAGATTGGCAGATCCTAAAGTCGAAAATTTTTCATCTATCCTATACTTGGATAAGAATAGGAAGGAAGGTGTTTTGTTCAATTATCTCGTGAATAATCGCTATCAGGAGGGAAGTCAATTTCCTGTAAGATTGAAGGATTTAAATCCAGCTAAAAATTACAAAGTTGAAGAAGTCAATTTATATCCTGAGACAAAAAGCACATTTGATAGTTCTAAAAATTATTCTGGAGAATATTTGATGTCAGTCGGTATAAACCCCGATGTTTCATCAAGAAGGATGAGCGTGATTTTGAAAATTAATGAACTATAGTATTTGCAAAATACTTATCTGATTTATTATTAATTAGCTAACGTATAGGGTCGCTGTAATGCTGATGCTTTCGTGTTTATAAAAAGCTATTTCCAATTACAAATGAGCCCTATGAAAAACTTTAAGATTATGAAAAATCTAAAATCATTTCATACACCGTTTTTTCACCTTTTTATATTTGTTTTATGTCTATTAATTTCCAACAATAGTTTTTCTGATGTAAGGAATCGTCAAGAGGAAATCAATGTAAAAGGCAAAATAATCGATTCATTAACTAAGCAGCCATTAGCTGGTGTGACGGTTATTGAACTAAAATCGAAAATATCTGCTATTTCAGATGTTAATGGAGAATTTACTTTGACAAAAGTTCCGAGTAATGGGAAACTTGTAATCAGCTTTTTGGGAATGAATACTATTGAAATAAATATCGATGGTAAGAAACAATTTTTAATTGAGTTATCGGCATCGTCATCAGCAATAGATGAAGTTATCGTCGTTGGTTATGGGGTTCAGAAACGGGAGACATTAACTGGTTCGGTCGCCGTGGTTCAAGGCACAGAGCTAGAAAAGTCACCAGCAATTAACCTATCCAATACTTTAGCAGGTAGGTTGCCGGGTGTAGTAGCAACGAATAGCAGTGGTGAGCCCGGATATGATGGATCTTCCATCAGAATCAGAGGGATAAACACTTTGGGCGATAGCGGGCCTTTGGTAGTAATTGACGGGATTCCCGCTAGAACTGGAGGGCTAGAGCGACTTAATTCCGTAGATATCGATAACATATCGGTTTTAAAAGACGCTTCAGCAGCCATATATGGTGCTCGAGCCGCTAATGGCGTTATTCTCATTACCACAAAAAAGGGAAAATTGGGCAAGCCAAATCTCTCCTACAGCTTCAACAAAGGATATTCGCAACCTACCGTTATCCCTGAACTAGCGGATGCTGCGCAGTATGCGGAAATGAGCAATGAATTAGAAATTTACAAACTGCCTGTGGAAGAATGGGCTGCTGCTTTATCAAGTTTTAATTCATCTGGAAGCTACACCACTGCAAACGGAACAGTCTCTACTGCGCCATTTAGTCCTGAAGATATCCAATTGTTTATCGATGGAACGGATCCTTGGCATCATCCAAATACCGATTGGTTTGATGCAACATTAAAAGAATGGTCTCCTCAGGAAAAACATAATGTTCAGATAAATGGCGGAACTGACGATTTTACTTATTTAATGTCTTTAGGTTATCAAAACCAAGATGGTTATTACAAAAATTCTGCGACTGGATACCAACAATACGATATGCGGATTAATTTGGATGCTAAAATTAACAAATATATTAAGACACAATTTGGTATACTTGGACGCCAGGAAAATCGCGACTTTCCAACAAAGTCTGCGTATGATATCTTTAGAATGCTGATGCGTGGAGATCCTACCCAGCCGGCCTATTGGCCCAATGGATTACCTGGTCCTGATATTGAATATGGAGAAAATCCAGTGGTTATTACAACTAATCTGACAGGATATCATAGAGACAAAAGGTATTACTTTCAGTCCAACGGTTCACTAGAAATTACAAATCCATGGGTTAAGGGACTTAAACTATCCATGAATGCGGCGGTGGATAGGTATAATCTAAAAACGAAAAGATGGGAAATTCCCTGGATTCTATATACTTGGCAAGGAGATTATGAAGCGGATGGGGTGACACCTTTGTTAGTCGGAAGTGAAAGAGGACCTGCTGAACCAAATCTAACACAAAGTGATGAAGATCAATTAAACATTTTCCTAGGCTCTGTGCTTTCCTATGAGAATACCTTTGATAGCCATTATGTTAACTTTTTAGCTGGTGTAAACAGAGAAACCATTCGGAATGATTCATTTAGTGCCTACAGGCGATATTTTTTATCCGATGGTATTGATTATTTATTCGCTGGCGGTGACGAAGAAAAGGACAATGATGGAAGTGCTTGGGAACGAGCTCGCCTAAATTATTTTGGAAGAGTGAACTACAATTATAAAAGTAAGTATCTAATCGAATTTTTATGGAGGTATGACGGCTCATACATGTTTCCAGATGAAAGCAGATATGGTTTCTTTCCAGGCATAATGGTTGGATGGCTAGCGTCAGAAGAAGGTTTTTGGAAGAAGAACGTGCCTTTCATAAATTATTTTAAAATTAGAGCTTCTTACGGGCAAATGGGTAATGATAATATTTACTATGATAGTGCTCTACAAGAATATCAATACTATTCGACTTATTCTTTCGGTTCGTACATAATTGATAATGAGGTTGTAAATACCCTTTACGAAACTCGCGTTCCGAATGAATTCATCACTTGGGAGGTTGCCAATAACTACAATTTGGGTTTTGATTTTCAATTTCTTGAAGGAAGATTCAATGCCGAATTTGATATTTTTAAAAATAGAAGAAACAGCATCTTATGGCGAAGAAATGCGTCAATTCCAGAAAGTACAGGAATGATCTTGCCAGCAGAAAATATCGGTGTAGTCGACAACGCCGGCTATGAATTTAACGTAGGATACAAAGATAAATTTGGTGATTTTGGTTGGAGGTTGTCCGTAAATGGCGGTTACGCAAAAAACGAGATTGTTTTTTGGGACGAGGCACCTGGAGCTCCAGAATGGCAACAAAGTACTGGAAAGCCAATTAATACCTCAAATTATTACATCTATGATGGTGTGTTTGCAACTCAAGAAGAAATTGATAATAATACAATAGATTATAGTTCTCTGACTGGAACATTAAGGCCGGGTGACATGAAATATTTAGACTATAATGGCGATGGTCGTATTACGGGAGATGATATGGTGCGGCGAGATAAAAGCAATGTTCCTACATTTCAAGGAGGCTTAAATATTGGATTAACTTACAAAGATTTCGATTTGTCAATATTATTCCAAGGCGCGACTGGTGCTGAAATACGCGTTGGAACGGAAGAATCTGGAGCGATAGGAAACTATTTGTTAGAATTTTATGAAAATCGTTGGACGATAGAGAATCCTAGCAGTGAACATCCAAGAATTACAGACCGTAGTGACCAATATTATTCTTACGATAATACCTATTGGTTACGGAGTACAGATTATATTCGCTTGAAAAACTTAGAATTAGGATACAATTTACCGCAAAAATCGCTATCTAAATTAAAGATTAGTCAGTTACGCTTATTCGTGAGCGGTCAGAATTTATCGACTTGGAGTAAGATAAAAATTTATGATCCTGAATCTACAAATTCTTTAGGTCAATATTATCCTCAAGCAAGAGTGATAAATATGGGAGCTTTTATCAAATTTTAATTTAAGAACTTATGAAAAATTTAATTCTAATATCAATTATTGCTATATCAATTAGTTATTCATGTAATGATGATTTCTTGAATACAGAACCTTTAGACGAGGTTTCGGAGGAAGCTGTTTGGACTGATCCTGCTTTGGCAGAAGCATTTATTTATGACATTTATAATGGTTTTGGGAATGCGGGATTTTATGAACAACAAATGGCATCCATGACGGATGAAGCACTGTTCACACATCCCGGTAGAGGGATTAATGTGGTTACTGAAAGTAGATCAAGCTCGACATCCCAAGGATATATTATGGCAACGTACGATTATAGCAATTTATATTCAAGAATCCGTTCTTCGAATATAGCCATTTTAAATCTTAGAAATCCGCAATTCGATGATCCTGAACAAGTTGCTATTCTGTTGGGTCAGGCCTATTTTTTGCGAGCATATTATTATAACCAGCTTTTGCGCTTTTATGGAGCTGTTCCTATCGTTGATTTTGTCTATGAGCTTGGAGATGACGATTATACAATAGCTCGTAATACGTATGAAGAATGCGTTAACTTTATTATCGACGATTGTGATTCAGCAGCATTTCTGCTTAAAGATGTAGAAGAACTAGACGGTAGAGCTACTGATTTGGCAGCATTGGCGTTAAAGTCAAGAGTATTAACTTATGCAGCAAGTGATTTACATGATGAGGCTACAGCTAAAGCGAAGTCAAGTACAATTAGTTCGTATGCCAATTACGAACTATTGGGTTATACATCTGGAAGCAGAACCGATCGGTGGCAGAAGGCAAAAGATGCATCCTTTGCAGTTTTGGCGAGAACAGATCACGCTTATAAATTAGATCTAACGCAACCTGCCACAGTAACAGAAGCGATAGAAAACTACTCCTCTATTGCTATGGGTGGTGGCAGCAATGTTGTAAGTGCGGATGGGAAAATAGATCTTATTTTGGGAAGATTTTTTAATAACCTAAAGGATGAATCTGGTGCATATATAGGTTTATATAATGGACCAAATGGATACCATAAATGGTCTGGAAATACGCCTACACAACTTCTTGTCGATGATTATGAAACGATAACGGGAGAAAAATTTAATTGGTCAAACCCTGTTCACGCAAGTGCTCCATACCAAAATAGAGATCCAAGATTTTATGCGACCATTATGTATGATGGATCTAATTGGAAAGTGCGAACAGATGACGTAATCAATTTAGATCCCGTAAGTCAAATCCAAGCCGGTCAGTATGAAATTGGAAATGCTTCGGGTACGAAAACTATACATGCAGGATTAGATACAAGGAATAGTTCAATTGAAGATTGGAATGGTTCATACACAGGGTATTGTTATAGAAAATTTACTGATCCTGATCCTGCGATTGTCGATCAAAATACCCGTCAACAAATCCCATACCCAATTTTGAGGTATACAGAGGCTGTACTTAACTATATAGAAGCGTGTATAGAATTGGGTCAAGAGGCTGAGGCGAGAACTTGGTTAAATAAAATCCGCTTCAGGTCGGGAATGCCTGCTGTTGAAGACACCGGCGAATCTTTAAGAGATCGGTATAGAAATGAGCGCCGTGTGGAGATGGCTTACGAAGAACAACGATTCTTTGACGCTAGAAGATGGATGATAGCAGCAACAACCCTAGGTAGAAAAGTTACCATAATAAGTATATTTGGAACCCTTAAGGCAGGGAAGGAGGTAAGCGTTTATGCATATAATACGGATAACTATACTTACACTTATACCGTAAATACCCTAGATCCTGGAATAGAGAATAGAGCATGGCTTGACAAAATGTATTTTACTTCATTTCATCGCGATGAAATAAATAGAAATACGAAGTTAATTCAAAATCCAGGCTACGATTAAATCAAGATTTATTATTCATTTTATCCAAAGCAAATGAATTGCTTTGGATAAAATGAATAAGTATTGCACAAAATCCGGCGTGAATAAATTGAGAGGGCAAAGCTCCAAAGTTCTCGACCATGCATGTGCCGAACATAAGCAATAACATTAAAAAAGCAGAGCCAAATGCTGAAAATCGCGTAAATAATCCGACTAATAAAAGTAATCCAAAAACAAATTCCGCAATTGGAATTGCATAGCTCAAGGGCATGACCAATATGGAAGGAAGCATCGAATTTTCAAATTCTTTTAGCATGCCGTCACTAAAGGTTTGAAGTTTTGGCAGACGGACTAATCCATGTCCAAAAAGACTGATGGCTACGGATAAGCGGATGATTAAGTAACTGATTTTGTTCATTTTTAATTCAAAAGTAAAAATTCAAAAACCTATTCAAAGGTTTTTAGTTTCTAACTAATTTTTATTTGGGATTTTCAAATCTGTTCCTAATTCTTTATTCAGTTTTTCGATAAAATATGCCGATAAAAGCGGAGATTCCAATTCAATGTTTTGATGCACGAAGAAATAGAGCTTTTGTAATCCTGCCTTCTTCCATTCTTTTAAGATTTCAATCCAATCGTCCAAACGTGTATAATCCGAAGGATGATTGGCGCCGACATAACGGATAAATGCAACCGGAGTTGTCAATCGCATATGCAACATATCTCTTCTTCCGGCAGTATCCACGACAATATTGGTGACGTTCTGTTTTTCAAGCAAATTATAAAATGACTCGCTTACTTTCTCGTCAGAAAACCATTCTTCGTTGCGGACTTCCAATGCTAAAGGATAGCCTTTTGGAAAATTTTCAAGGAAAGTTTTCAATCGGTCAAAATCTTTTGGCTTGTAGTTATCGTGCATTTGCAAAAAGGCCATGCCTAAATGCTTTTCAAATAAAACCGTCGAATCCACAAATTCTTTAACCTTTTCGTCCGTGTTTAACAAGCGCCCAAAATGGCTAATGGTATTGGGCAATTTTGGAAAAAATTTAAAGCCATCCGGAATTTTTTCTGTCCACGTTTCCACTTGGCTTTTTGTCGGAGAATGATAAAAAGTAGCATTCAACTCAATGGAATTGAATTGCGTAGCATAATAGGCCAATTCGTCTTTCGTTCCTTTTGGATAGAACCCTTTAAGGTCTTTTTTGTTCCATTTGGCACAGCCAACAAAAGCTTCAAAAGGCTCTTTTGTTTTTTGCTTTTCCAACAATTCCAAGGTTTCCTTTGCTGTTTTAGGAATTGAAAAATCGACTACTGACGGATTATCTACTTTACCAAATTGCATGACTTTTTATTTTAGAAAGCAAGTTAAGGATTATCTATTTAGGATTAAAGAAAATATCAATTAGCTTATAAATTTGCTATTTCCGAATTTTTAAAACAATTTAGCTTGCTACAAGTTAGTAGAGTACAAATAAGCCCAACATAAAATGACTTTGAAATCCTTCATCCTAAGCTTTCTTTTCTTTTCGGTAATCCAATTTTCCTTTGCTCAGCAAGATTCAATCAATTTCGATGAGGTGCTGAATGCGAAAATAAAGAGGTATCAGAAGCAGTTAGCCAGCGAAGAATTATCTCAAAAGGAATTTGATTTTATAATTGATACCATGAAAGTTGAAACTAGATTGCAGGTGGACTTGGAATCGGATTATTCGACTTCAGGTATGGTGAATGCAACTTATCAGGCTGAAGAGAGCTACGATAAATTATTGAATAAATATTATAAGATTTTATACGCCCATCTGAATAAGAAGGACAAGGCGGTTTTGAAAAAAGCCCAACTGTCTTGGTTGTCTTTTCGGGATAATGAACGTTTGTTGTTTCAGTCGTTGTCCGATGAAGCCTATTCTGGTGGAGGAAGCATTCAGCGGGTGTTCTCATCGCATCGCTATTTGACATTAACCAAAGACCGCGTTATTCAACTGGCACATTATTATTTGTACGCAGAGAATCTGTAAGCTCTAAATTCGGTCTGCCGGATTCAATAAATTTTATTTCTTCGTCAGTTAGATTGATAGAGCTCAAGTCGGAAACGATGGAAGTCGTCTGTGGAATATTTCTGAATAATGCAATTTTAGGGTCTACAAATGGACCTTTTCCAGCATTGCCTTTCCTAGATTCTTTTAAGATGTAAAATGAATTTTCAAAGACGAGATTAAACGTTTTGTGATTGTAAATCAGCTGTGCATCGCTGTTTGCTTGAAAGGACTGTATGGCATATTTATCATCCTGATTTTTAGAAAATTGGTGTCTTGAATAGGATTTTAAGGTTTGATTTGTATAGCGTACATTCGAATTTTGAAATTGCATTTGCTTAATATTATCCATGTGCTCAATTTCATTGACCAAATCAATAATCGCTTTGGTTTTTTTGTCAAAGACCACGGTTCCGGTCGATTTTGTCCGCATAGTTTTGACGGTACTCCAGTCGGATTCGAAATGAACCGTAATCCTATTTTCATCCGAAGACATGCTTTTGGTCCGTAAACTTGGTGTATGCTGGTACAGTTTATTCAGAAAATTATCAAAATACAACGTCTTGATAATGGATTCCACGTTTAAAAATTCTGACGACTCTTTGTTGTAAGCGGTTTGGTCTACAAAAATATCAAAGGGCACGCTTTTGTTGTATTCGACTTCGAATAATTTAAATTTTGGTTCAGCATATCGGCTGAAAATGTAATTTCGGCTCCACCATCCGAACTTAGTCAATACGATTCTCTTTAATTCATTATCCACATAAGCGGTTTCTTTTAGATTTCCGATACGTTCGGTTGGGCTGTTCTGGTAAAGTTTATGGAAATTATCAATGACATACAGGATTGCTTTTTGAAGGTCAAAGGATTGAATGCTGACTTCCTCAATCTGATTCGGTCTGGGTTTTAAATAGAAGACTAAAGAGGATTTTCCGGATATTTCCGAAGCCGAAACAGACAAACTGTCGTAACCGATATGCGTGATTAGTATAGATTCCCCAGTTTTCTTAGAGAGCTCGGCTTTGCCATCTTTGTTGCTGATGGTTCCTTCTTTCAATCGTGGATAGCGAATGCTTGCACCATCGACCGCGTTTTGGGTTTCTTTATCGCGGAGACGAATCTCCAATACATCCTGAGCCACTGCGTGGAATGAAATAAAAAGAAAACAGAACACGATGAATGACTTTACCATAATGAAATGTTTGCAAAATAATTAGCTGATGGTTTATTAAGTTAAACTTAACGAAAATAGTTGATGTTGTGTCTGTTTGATTAAATAAAAATCAATGGTATTTGCGTTTGTTTTTTCTTTTGATGCGGGAGTACTGCGTTCCTTTGTTCGATTTGTCTTCCGAAATAACACTGATATTTCCATCGACTTCTAAAATGGAAAGTTTGACATCTTCCACATGCTCAATTCCATGCTCTCTGATAGCTTCTTGCAATTCGTCAAGCGTGATTTCAACTTCGACCATCGCTTTATAGTCAATCACGCCATCTTTAACCAAAATCACAGGGTCAGCCTCCATGATGCTTCTGAATGCCGGCTTCGCGAACATGATTTTCTTAAGTCCAAAGTTCGCTAAAAATAAAACCAAGCCAGCGACGATTCCGCCTGCAAGCGAGGTGTTTTCGCCAACCATCGCATTTTGGACGGCATTTGATATCAGCATCAACAACACGACATCGCCGGCATTTAATTGCGAGAGCTGATTTTTTCCAAATAAGCGAATCGCGATTACCATAAAAAGATAAACGCAAAGGGAACGGATAACTATATCTAAAATTGGATTCACGGAACGTACTTTTATTACGTAAATGTATTATTAATTGCGAATTTTTCAGTCCTGTCTATCAAAATTTTGCAATAGGTCTGCTTCTGTCAGCCCTAGGCTATTTTATCACAAAAGATAGTATGTCTAAACTACATTTGCTTTTAAGAAATCTCGGTTTTTTGCTACCTTTATTTAGTGTCGAAAGAAGAGCAAATAGTGCAACGCAAGATTATTCATATTGATATGGATGCATTTTATGCATCCGTAGAGCAACGTGATTTTCCTGAATTTCGTGGCAAGCCTTTGGCTGTCGGCGGTTCTCCGGATGGGAGAGGTGTTGTCGCTACGGCGAGTTACGAAGCGCGCAAGTTTGGGGTGCGTTCAGCAATGTCTTCACGGCAAGCCCTGCAATTATGCCCTGATTTATTGTTTACTTATCCGCGCTTTGATGTCTACAAAGAAGTTTCTGCACATGTGCGAAGTATTTTCAAACGCTATACCGATTTTATCGAGCCATTATCGTTGGATGAAGCCTATCTGGACGTTACCGAGGATAAATTACAGATTGGTTCGGCAATCGATATTGCGAAGCAGATTAAAGAAGCGATAAAAACAGAGTTAAATTTAACGGCTTCGGCTGGGGTTTCCGTTAATAAGTTTGTGGCCAAAATTGCTTCGGATATGAACAAGCCCGATGGATTGACTTTCGTTGGCCCTTCGAAGATTGTAGATTTCTTAGAGAAATTGCCGATTGAAAAATTCTTTGGAGTTGGGAAGGTGACCGCAAAGAAGATGAATAGTTTGGGGATTTTCAGAGGAAAGGATTTAAAGACATTTTCGGAATCTTCGCTTATGCGTCATTTTGGTAAATCGGGGAAATTCTACTTTCAGATTGTCCGAGGAATTGATGACCGCACGGTACAACCCAATCGGGTAAGCAAATCCATTGGTGCGGAGGATACTTTTTCGACGGATTTAAATGACCCAGAAGAAATGAAGTTGGAATTGTACAAATTATGTGAAAAAGTAGAGAAGCGTCTCGATGCGAAGCAAAAGTTTGGAAGAACGCTGACTTTAAAAATAAAATTTTCGGATTTCCAAAGCATCACGAGAAGCAAGACCGTTCCCAATCCTGTCCAACATGCAAAGGCTTTGTATGAAATTATTGAAGAGTTATTCAACGCGGTGGATTTAATGGACAAAAAGGTTAGGCTATTGGGCGTAACCTCATCAAATTTCTATTACACCGAAGAGAAAACGGAAGGCATACAATTGAAATTATTTTAATTGCCGAAAGCATAAAAAAACCTTTTCAATCCGAAGATTGAAAAGGTTTTGCTTTGCAAAAGCTCAGGCTATTGAAAAAAGCTACGGCTGTTGTCGAATGTTGTCACCACTTGTGTAATTGCCCATGTCTTGTCAGAATTGGAAAGTGTAACGTAGTCTGTACGTGTGAAACTAGGGAAGACCATAGTCACTTTGGCAACGCTGAAATCTTTATTTTGTTCAATGATTTTGTAGCTTGTTTCACAATTCATTATAAAACCTTCTTGTTTTTTCAAAAAGGCCGTAAGCTCTTTTTTGTTGTATTGTTTGCTGTTTTTATTCGCTTGGATAAATTTGAAATCCTCAGTAAATAAATACTTGCTATATTTTGTGTTCCCCATCGAAACAGCCTGAATGTAGCTATCAACAATGGATGGCGCAGATGCATTTTTGTAAGGGTTAGCGGTCTTAGCGAATGAACTCATGGAGAATACTAAGAAGGAAAGGAAAGCGATTGTTTTGATTAAATTTTTCATGTCTTTATATTTTTGTTGTTATTTTCTGATTCAAAACTAGGACGTCGACAGCCGATAATTCATTGCATTTAGATGAAAGACTTAAAAAGTCGGTAAACGTTGCAAAGCGGTCGGTGAAGGGTTTGTTGTGATGGAAGTGGTGGGGGTGATGAAGGTGACGGGGGTTATAAAGGTTAAGTTGGCTAGCGCACGCGTTTCGCGTGTGCTTTATAAATAACAATCCGCTATTCAGGATGTTCCGAAGGGTCATCCTGAATTCCTGATAAAGGCGGATTTGTAATCCGCTCCTTTAAAGCCAATGCTAGCGCACGCGTTTCGCGTGTGCTTTATAAATAAGAACCTATTACCAGCAGAAAATACATTTTAAAGCCTCGTAGAGGCTGAATATTCGCAGAAATTTTAGCGAGATGTAAAGCGTGCCGTAGGTACGCAACCGAAACCAATAGAATTTCTGTTAAACAGTTGCGAACCTACGGATCGCTGATTGCAGACCGTATTATTTTCTACAAATATGTTGCTCCTACGAAGCAATGCCATCGCTTTCTAACAATCTCCGCAGAAATTAATGAGCACAGTAGATTTTCGCCTTGCTAGCAATGACAGTCTATATCGTTGGTCAGCACCTCGTTTGTCGCTCTGAGTCTCAAATAACTTAAGCACACGCGGAACGCTTGCGCTAGCAATTCTCATATCTCACATCTACCTAGATACTCGTCCTAGAACTTATCGCGATGCGGTTCCAGGCGTTGATGGTGGAGATGGCAAAAATGATTTTCGCAATATCATTTTCGGAAAAGACAGATTTAGCCAATTCGAATGTTTCATCGGTCAATCCTTTGTGGCTAACCAATGTAATTTCTTCAGTCATTGCCAACGCAACCTGTTCTTGTTCGTTGTATAGGTTGGTTTCCTTCCATGCATTCAACAGAAAGATGCGCTGGTTTGTCTCTCCGTTTTTTAAGGCATCTTTTGTATGCATGTTGATACAAAATGCACATCCGTTGATTTGAGAAGCTCTGATTTTGATTAATTCCAATATTGTTTTGTCCAAACCGGAAGTCGCTAGATAGCTTTCTAAACCAAACATTGCTTCGTATGCTTTTGGCTCTAATTTCTGAATGTTAAATCTTGTTTTCATGTGTTAATTTCTTTTTTTCAAAGTTCGGCTAATCTGAACCTAAACTTCTTAAACTGGTTTAAGAAAAGCTTTTCTTTTTGATTTCGCTTAAATATTCAGGTGTGAAACCAAGATAAGAGGCTATTAAATATTGAGGCACGCGCTGGATAAACCAAGGATAATTCGAACTGAAATGAAAATACAATTCTTCCCTCGAATATTGCTTAAAGAATTTAGCCCGAACCTGTGATGCGGCAGTAGCTTTCTGATATACTTTCCTAAAATACTTTTCAAGAATTGGCTGTTTATCCAATAAAATCTCCTGCTTCGATTTCTGAATACGGAGAACTGTCGAAGATTCGACAGCCTGGATATAAAAGTTGGAAGCCTTCTGTTCGTGAAAAGATTTTAGATCCGTCAGCCACCAATTCTCGATTGCAAATTCAGTGGTCTGTTCCACACCTTTGTCATTGACAAAATACATGCGTAAGCAACCTTTAACAACAAAATAATTATAGCTTGCTACATGGTCGGCTTCCAACAAAGTTTCTTTCTTTTTGATTGTAATTTCTTCGAAATAGGATTCCATCTGTTCAAATTCGGTATCGGATACCGTTACGAATTTTTGTATATGATTTTTAAGTGAAAGATTCATGAATGGGTTTTAGCAAGGAATAAGGTACGAAAACGATTTTAATATTTACAGCTATTATGGTCAGCTAATGAAAAATTCCCCAAATTTTTAGCTAATTAAAACAACGAAGACGGATTGTCTAAAAAGAACATCTTCAGATTTTGAAGCTTCCTTGAATAAAATAAATTTCGGAAAACTTTGTAACTTAGCTAGACCATTATAAACAGGATTAAACGATGTTATACGAACAAAACGAGGTTCTTAAACGTTTACCGGAACATTTACGGCAATTTATAAATAATCAAGATTACGAATCTTACACGCCCATTGACCAAGCTGTCTGGCGATACGTGATGCGCAAAAATGTAGATTATCTGAAACAGGTTGCGCATGGAAGCTATTTGGAAGGATTGGATAAAACAGGCATTTCGACCGAACAGATTCCAAATATGTATGGGATGAATCGCATCCTCAAAGATATTGGCTGGGCTGCAGTTGCGGTGGATGGTTTTATTCCGCCAACTGCTTTTATGGAATTTCAGGCTTACAATGTATTGGTTATTGCACAAGACATTCGCCAGATACAAAATTTGGAATACACGCCATCGCCTGACATTATCCACGAATCGGCAGGGCATGCCCCAATTATTGCCAATCCAGAATATGCGGAATACCTCCGCCGTTTTGGTGAGATTGGTGGCAAAGCCATTTCATCTTCGTTAGACTATGAATTGTATGAAGCCATTCGACATTTGTCGATTGTCAAAGAAGATCGACATAGCGACCCGAAAACAGTTGAGCTTGCGAATGAACGGGTGCTGGATATTCAAAATTCAATGACTTCCTTATCCGAAATGGCAAAAATCCGTAACCTGCATTGGTGGACGGTTGAATATGGTTTAATTGGCAGTTTAGAACACCCTAAAATATATGGTGCTGGCTTGCTATCATCGATTGGTGAAAGCAAATGGTGCATGCAAGATCAGGTCAAGAAACTGCCGTATGATCTTCAGGCGTCGGAAGTTTCCTTTGATATTACGAAGCCCCAGCCTCAATTGTATGTGACGCCAGACTTTGCGTATCTGAATTTTGTCTTGGAGCAATTTGCAAACAATATGGGACTGCGAAGGGGAGGCGCTTCCTGCATTCGCCAGTTAATCGAATCCAAAAATTTAGGCACAATAGAATACAATACAGGGATTCAGGTCTCCGGATTGTTTACACATGTAATCACGGATGAGCAAGACCAGCCGATTTATATTCAAACGAAAGGAAAAACTGCTTTATCTTATCATGAGAACGAATTGATTGGCCATGGGACAAATTATCATGCTGAAGGATTTGGTTCACCGGTTGGCAAATTGAAGAACATCAACATAGCTATCGAGAATATGTTTCCTCATGATCTGGAAGCATATAACATTAGAGAGGGTGAGCTGGCTAAACTAGAATTTGTCGGCGGAATTACGGTGGAAGGAGAAGTTATTACCGGAACGCGCAACCGAAAGGGAAAGATCCTGCTCATTTCGTTTAAAAACTGTACCGTCAAATATTTCGATGAAATTTTATTTCATCCAAGTTGGGGAGTTTATGATATGGCGATTGGTAAATCCATTGTGTCAGCTTATGCAGGCCCTGCTGATTACCAGTCTTTCGATTTCAAAACCCATGTATTGGAGACAAAGGATAAAATTGTTTCGATCGCTCCTAAGGAGCAATTGCTAAGAGAGATGTATCAAACTGTTCGCGCAATGCGCGAAAGAAACGCAGCGCAAGAGTCAAATCTGATTGAAGTTTTCAATGCCTTAAAAACAGATTATCCGGATGAATGGCTATTGGCTGTTGAAATCTATGAACTGGCTTACGCTTTTGATTTTGAATCGAAAAAAGCATTTAAATCCTACCTAATGGATTTGAGCAAGAAAAATGAGGATGTTGCGCATCTAATCATAGACGGCATAGCGTTAATCGAAAAATAAAAAAGCTGCCTCTTTATATTTTTGAGGCAGCTTATCTATGTTAAAGGTTTTGTCAAAAACTAATACCCTGTATTTTGGGTTAAGCTTCCATTACTTCTATCGATCTCTCCCTGTGGGATAGGCCAATATTCGTGACTTGGCTGAAATGTAATTCCTAAGAAGGAGGAAAGATGTTGTCCTTCAAATGCAGAATAGCTTTCAATAGTTTGCTTCGCAACGCCCCAGCGAACTAAGTCGAAGAAACGATGGCCTTCCATCGCCAATTCCAATCTGCGCTCAAATCGAACCGCTCTACGCGCATGATCTTGGTCAGTAAAAGAAAGGTAAGGTTTAACATTGTACTTCGCTGCGTCTACACCATCTTCATTCTTTTTATGAGGCAGATTTGCGGCGCGAGTACGAATTGCATTAACGAGTCTTAAGGCTTCAGGCAAATCATTCATCTCCACATTACACTCCGCTGCCATCAAATACACATCTGCCAAACGAATAATATTCACATCTAATCCTGTCAGATAGTTAACTCCGGCTGCAGCATTTGCTCCAAATTCAGAACGGGGAATTGTTGATTTAATACCGACAAATGGTCCAGCATAGTTTTGAGAACGAACCCAAGTATTACCAGCCATAATGCCCCAATCCAAATACTGAACGCCTCTACGGCCTACAGTATAATCTAAACGTGGATCCATAGCTAGATTAACATTCACTTTATAGTTTGCCAACTCAGTAGGATTCGTGATTTTTAAATCTGATAAATATGGATTTGTACGATACGAATTATCTAAGAATGGTAAACCATTTGCATCCACTTTAAATGCATTGACCAAATCAATGGATGGCTGGAAGAATCCACAACATCCGGTGAATGACCCGTTGATTGAATTTAACATGTCGCCTACGTTCGCGTTATCGCCACCACCGTCAGAATTAATGGCATGTTTCGCCACTAAAATTGCTTCAGGTCCATCTTCTTTCGTCACGTCAAAATTATTCTGGTAAGGCATTGTCGTAATGTCCTTTCCAGTCATCACCGCATTAAAAAGAACCAACGCTTCAGGATATTTCTTTTGGTATAAAAGAACTTTTCCTAGATAAGCCTGAGCAATTGCTTTGTTCATTCTGCCTGCTTGACCATTTACTTTTTCAACTGGCAGATTCGCGACTGCAAATTCTAAGTCATCGATGATTTTAGGCAATACATCCTCTGTATTTGGCTTGGTGATGGACTCTTCGTAAGTCGTGTTTTCATCAACATAAGGGATGTTTTTGAACACGCGCCATAAGTAAAAATAATAATGGGCACGCAGCATACGTCCTTCCGCTTGGATAACAAGCGCGCGATCAGCTGAAATCTGCTGTGTTCCGGCTTGTTCTGCAGCTAATAATTTCAACGTATTATTCACGCGCAGCACGCCCTCATAATACACGCGCCACATGTTGCTTAGGTTGTCATTCGTGCTATTCGTATTAAACCCTTCAATCATATTCATGTTAGGCTGATCGGAAGCTTCCGAACCTTTGTGTGCATTGTCCGAAGGCATTTCTCCAAAAACCCATTGGCTCGGCGCTGCTCCGTAATTACCCCAGGTTCCGTTGATGTTCCCGTTCATAATTCCATATGCACTCAGTAAGTTCGCTTCGACACCATCTTGATTTTCAATTTGCGGCTGGGATAATTCACCCTGAGGCAACTTGGTCAAGAATTCATCCCCACAGGAGTTTAAGGTCAAAAGACCTAATCCCAATAGGTAAACAATATTTTTTTTGATATTTTTCATAATCTTTTTACTAGTTAAATAAACAATCGATTAAAATCCAAGGCTTAAACCAACCATGTATTGGCGGGCTTGAGGGTAGATACCGAAATCAACTCCTAATGCCGGGTAATCCGACGGCGTCGATGAAATCTCAGGGTCTAATCCTTGGTAGTTCGTAATCGTAAATACATTGCTTACTGCAAAATAAACTCTGAACTTGTTAAATGATGTGTTTTCGTTGAAAATCTTTTTGGTGTCAAAATTATAACCAAGCTGCAGGTTTTTCAATTTTAAGAAACTTCCATCTTGAATATAATAGCTTGACGTAGCATATTCGTATGCAGATGCATCATTACCGCCAAACGATGGGGTCATGCTTCCTGGATTTTCAGGACTCCAAGCATCTAACAAACGAACGCTTTTCTGTCCGTTGAATACACCGAAATCGGTGAAATAACGTGTTGCTTCGTATAAATCATTTCCTTGAGAACCGTAGAAATACATCGAGAAATCGAATTTCTTGTATGCACCGCTAATGTTTAACGAATAAACAAAGTCAGGATGTGGACTTCCGATAATCGTACGGTCATTCGCGTCGATAATGCCATCTCCATTGATGTCTTCATACTTCAAAGCACCAGGACGTGCACCTTCATAGGATGCATTGCTTGACACATCGGAAGCATCTTGGTAAATACCGATGACGTTATACCCAAAGAAAGATGCAAATGGATCCCCAGGACGTAGAATAGATGTTTCCATACTTCTAAATGCACCGTAATTTACTTGCGTAATAGAAGGAGCTAATGAAACGATTTTATTTACGTTGCGTGAAATATTTCCAGTGATGTCTAACGTGAAATCTTTGTTCTGACGGCGTCCATAGTGGTAGCCAAGACTAAATTCAACACCTTTGTTATTCATCTCGCCAATGTTTTGGTAAGGAGCGTCTGCACCACCAACCGTTGAAGAAGGCATCGGTACACGGAATAACATGTCCGTAGTTGATTTGTTATACCATTCGAAACTACCATCGATATCACCTTGAAGAATAGAGAAATCCAAACCTAAGTTCAATGAGCTAACTTCTTCCCATTTCACATCTGGATTAGCATACGATGTTTGCCAGATTCCAGTTTCGACAGCTCCACCGATCGGGTAAGATGAGGTGTTGATGTTCGGAGCAAAACGGTTTAAGAATTGGTATCCCGGAATGCGCTGATTACCTGTTACCCCGTAACCCGCTCTAAACTTCAAATCGTTTAACCAAGATACGTCTTGCAAAAATTCTTCTTCCGACACGCGCCATGCACCGCTGATTCCAGGGAATGTACCATATAGGTTATTAGGTCCGAAATTCGATGATCCATCTCGTCTAACAGTCAAACTTAAGATGTAACGATCTTTGTAGCTATAATCCGCTTTACCAAAAAGCGAATACATCGATCCAACAGATCCAGTTCCGTTATTACCTAAATTGGTTGTACCGGCGCCTACATATAAATAATCCAAACTGCTCATGGTGAAATAACCGTTTCGGCTTCCGTTAAGCTGTCTGTTTCTGTTTGCTATCGCTTCAGTACCTAACAAAACATTCAAGGAATGATCTTTTCCTAAATTAGGACGATAGTTCAACGTGTTTGTCCAAGTCCATTCGGTTGTATAGCCAAAATACTCACTTACACCGTTGTTGAAACCACCTTCTGTAAATTCAGGATTCGGATAAGCGATATCGACTCCATTGTAATTTTCATAGCGCATACCGAAATTGGTTTTGAGTGTCAAACCGTCAATGATATCATATTCGGCAAAAGCATTTCCAAAAAAGAAATTGCTCATATTGACATCGTCTTTCGCGCGGTAAGCCATCGCAACGGGATTTTCTCCATTACCCCAGCCACCTAAAGATCCTGCAAAATTATTTCCTTCATCATATACAGGAATAATATTGTGGATACGATATGCAAATCCCAGAACAGATCCTTCACCTTGATAACCGCCTGCTGTATTTGGATTCACACCAATACCGTAACCGCGTGTGAAACTGTATTGCATATTCTCACCAAAACGAAGTTTGTTGTCAAATGCAGAAATTGTTGTATTGGTTCTTACATTGAAACGTTCGAATCCTGTATGGATTAACGTACCTTTTTGTTTTAGGTATCCTCCAGATAACGCGTAAGTCGAATTTTCACCGCCGCCTGTCGCACTTAATTGATACGATTGGGTAGGAGCGACCTGCGATAGTTCGTCAAACCATTTTGTTCCTTCATGGTTGGCTTTCGTAATCTGGTAGAATGTGCTTCTGTCTTTTCCTAAGTAGTTGTATTTCGACATATCCACATCTGCAGGAGTAATATCATTTCCTCTTTTTGCTCCAGCAATCAAATATTCTGGTAATGTCAATGAAGTTCCGTTAGCTGCATTATCCAAATCCAATGACTGCTGTGGGGTTAGCATTTGAGGGAATGTAGATTTGCGCGGCACCTGCAATCCATAATATCCGTCAACGGAAATCTGAGGTTTACCTGAGCGACCGGTTTTTGTCGTGATAATCACGACCCCATTGTTTGCGCGTGCACCATAAATAGAAGCCGCAGACGCATCTTTCAAAACCTGCATGGTTTCGATATCATTCTGGTTTAACCAACTTAGCTTACCTTCGAAAGGCACACCGTCGATAACATATAAAGGTTCGTTATTATTAATTGTACTGAAACCACGGATTTTAATCTGTGGTGTTGAACCTGGCGCACCATCCACAACAACTTGAACACCTGTTGCACGACCCTGTAATGATTCTACAGCACTCGCAGCAGGGGTTTGTTTTAACTGCGCTACATCAACGACAGCAACCGAACCCGTTAAATCCTTTTTTCGTTGCGTTCCATAACCTGTTACAACAACTTCTTCTAGTGAACTTAAATCTTCAGATAAACTAATTGTGACCGTAGTCGCATCAGCAACAGGAAATTCTTTTTTAAGATAACCTACGTACGAAACTTCCAACACATCGCCTTTCGCAGCAGTTAATTGAAATTTTCCATCGACATCCGTTGACGTTGCATCTAGTTTACCGACTATTCTGATGGTTGCCCCTGCAATAGGCAGGTTTGTCGCGGCATCTAAGACTGTTCCGCTGATTTTTTGCTGGTACTTGTTGGCTTCATAAGCTGTACTTTTTGAGTGGTTTACATTTTTAGCATGGACTACAAACGTTTGGTTAGTTAGTAAAATTGTAGCCAAAGGAATCCAGTAGGCCTTTTTCATTGATGCATGAAACAGCCCTGGAATCCTTAATTTTGATGAATTAAGATTCCTCATAGTTTAGTTTTTAAGATTAGATAAAAATTATTTTTTCACGAAAATAATAGCCATCTAAGGAGCATGAATGTTTTTGGATACCATAAGAGTTAGGTGTTTAGTTTTATAATTATTTTCAATATAAAAAATTAAATTAATGGATTCAATAATTTATGTAATTAAAATAAAAATATTTTACTAAATCGCTTTAGAACAGTTGAATACGGTTAAATATTTCGTTGCATCGTGTAGTGAATACACTGTTTTGTAACAAGAAAATTATAAAAGCAGGAAAATAGGGGTTTCCGCAGAATGAAAAGGCCGTGGAGCTAATTACATGTTTAAACTGTCGTATGCCCAATGCAGCAAGGCCTGACGCTGGCGCGTGTTGCATTTAAAATCTCCAGGATTACATTTGTTGCGGACTTGAGAAACATGCCGTTTCATGTTTTTCCAGCGTTTTATCTGACGCAGATCGTCTTCTGTTCGGCGGCCCATAAAGTATCTACAATACCATTGAAACCAGCCTCGGGGATCTTGATCATGAATCCATCCCTTACGTTTCCATTCATCAAGCGATTGCGAAGCGCAGACTTCAAAGAAGTTCAATTTACAATCTCCTTTTTTATCGGTACCGGTATATAATTTTGCGTTTTCATACCATTCGGCAGGAAATTCATCACGGCAATCCCTTAAATAACGTCCTGCAAAAACACCAAGTTCTAACATATCTTGAGGTGTCAGATCAGGTTTGAATTCTTCATGAAAGTTCTTTCCCATTGGTTCTACTAATGTATACGAATAGTTTTTCTGCATACTATCCTGTACATGTACGGTCTTTGGAGTTGATTTCGTGGGCTTCATTTGCTTTCGAAATTACAGTTATTCGATTAGAATTCCATTAGAAATTCGATGGAAAGAAATCTATGCCTAATAATTTGCCTATTTTTGGAAAAATACCCCGTATGCAAATTCTAGTAATTGAGGATGATAAGCGAATAAGTGATTTTCTGATCAAAGGATTAGAGGAGCAAGCTTATTTAGTGACTTTATGCAGCAATGCAGAAGATGCATTGAAATCCTATATGCACCTGGATTGGGACTTATGCATTGTAGATGTGATGTTGCCTGGTATGGATGGGATTCAGTTTGTACAGACGATGCGGTATAAGAAGAACTTTACGCCAATCTTGATGTTAAGCGCATTAAATACAAGTACAGATAAGGTAACGGCATTGGATATGGGCGCGGACGATTACATGACCAAACCTTTTCATTTTGATGAACTGATTTCCAGAATCAACGCACTGACTCGCCGCAACTCGTATAAATCTTCGGTGAAAGCGTCGAATGTCTTGTCTTTTGAAGGCTTGCAGATAGATAGCGATTCCTACAAAGTGTTAGTGAATAACCAAGCCGTCGAGTTTTCGCCAAGAGAATTTAAGCTCTTGTATTATTTGGCCGAAAATAAAAATAAAGCTGTATCGCGCATGCAGATTCTAAATGCGGTATGGGGAATAAATTTTGACAACCAGACAAACGTTGTCGATGTATATATTTCTTATTTGAGAAACAAGATTGAAACCGCTTCACGCAAGTACATCTATACCATCAAAGGAGTAGGTTACTTATTTAACGATGAGTAAATGAAATTAAGCAAACGCCTTTCTATCCTAGCTGTATTGACTTACTCGGTGATTTCATTGGTGGTATCCAGCATTATCTATGTGTTGTTCTGCCAATGGCTCGAAGGAAACGAATGCAATAATCTTAAGAACAAAACATTCATCGCTGCAATCTATTACCTAGAAAAGGACGAACAAAGCGTTTCCGAACATGAGAATATCCAAAAGGAGCTGCAGAAATTAATTTCGCGAAGCAACATATCCGTTGTCGATGACCGCAATCAGGTCACCTACGGTGAAATGCAATTAAACGAATACCTTTCTGCCGATTTTCTGGATAAGGTCCGCGCGCAACAAGAGCGTTTTTTTACGACAGATGCATACTTCTATCATTCTATTTATTACGAGGACAATCAAGGGGACTTTGTGGTGGTTACTAGAGAATCGAAAGATAATTATAACCAACAGACAGACGTTCTTTTTTACATTTTATTGCTGGCGTTTTTTGTTGGTATTATTGCGATCTTTCTGATTGCTCGCGTTTTCGGTAGAATGGCATATGCGCCATTGGTCAATATTGTTGATCAAATCAAGAACCGCAATCAGCAGAATTTTTCGCAGCCTATCGAGCTCGAAAGAACCTATTCTGAAATCGAGGACTTAGTAAAAACCTACAACCGATTTATCGATCAGATTGCAAAAACATTTAGCGTTCAGAAGAATTTCACGGACTATGTTTCTCACGAATTGCGAACTCCATTGGCCGCGCTTCTTGGTACCTTGGAAGTCACCAATCAAAAGAATCGCAGCGAAGAAGAGTATAAATCCGTCTTGATCAAACTTCAGCAATACACCCAAGATCTAGAAGAAACATTGGATAAGATGATGCTTCTCTCTGGGGTGAAAACGAACTTTGAGTTCAAACAGATCCGCATTGACGAAATCATATGGAATTCGG
This sequence comes from Sphingobacterium hungaricum, assembly GCF_015210005.1. Taxonomy (GTDB): domain Bacteria; phylum Bacteroidota; class Bacteroidia; order Sphingobacteriales; family Sphingobacteriaceae; genus Sphingobacterium; species Sphingobacterium hungaricum. The sequence continues at coordinate 273,673 of NZ_MU158698.1, read as the reverse complement.
TAGAAAATGCCATTCTGTATCACAATGCCCATATTGATGTGGATATTCAGGTCAGCAATTCGAACCTATTTCTGATGCAGGGCAATGACAAGCTATTGGAAATGGCATTCAACAATTTGCTCGAAAATGCCATAAAGTACTCGCACAATAAGCCCATTAAAATTGTGCTGAGCGAAGAGGATAATCACCTGTCCATCGCGATTATCGATCAGGGAATAGGAATTCTTGAATCCGACCGGCATCAGATTCTGCAGAATTTTTACCGCGGTGCGAATGCAAAAGAATTTAACGGAAAAGGAATTGGCTTATCAATGGCGTCAACGATTTTTAACCTCCATCAGATTGATCTAAATCTATTATCTCCGGATATCGGAACGGTTGTCTTCTTAAGATTGAATCAATTCTAATCGAATTCTAATCTAAGCCAAAAGTTACCTTAATTTTAGGACGGTACTTTTGAATCAAATACATTTTATGCGATTCAACTATACTTACCTCCTTATTTTTATTACTTGCATTCCCATAATTTCTTCCGCTCAACAAGCAGATGCTGATCGGGTTTTTTCTCCTGTCGAAATCGAAAGTTTGTTACTGAGGAATAATATCCAGCTATTTGCTGCAAAGTACGATGTCGACATGGCGCAAGCTGAAATTCTTCAAGCCAAAGTCTGGCCTAATCCAAGCCTTGAAATTTCTGAAGTCAATCTATGGGCTAACAGTACCAGCGAACAGTTGCCAAGGCTGTGGCGTGATTATGGACATACGCAGCAATTCGCGTTAGAATTGGAACAGCTTGTTGAAACTTCGAATAAACGCAAGAAGCGCATTTCGATCAAAGAACTTGAAAAAGTAGATACTGAATTAGCTTTCGAAGAATTATTGCGCTCGTTGAAATTAGAACTGCGGACTTCGCTGATCGAGTTGGATCGCTTGCAAAAGCAAGAAACGCAAGTGCATTATGCCGTCAGTTATTTCGAACAGTTAAGCGGACAATACAGCCGCCAGTCTGAGAACAAAACTGTTTCTAAAGCCGAATATTATCGGATTCAATCTGAACTTATCCAACAAAAAGAACAGTTGGTCGACTTACGGAGCGAAAAAGCAGAACTGCTATCCAAGATCAATTTATTTGCGGGATTGCCACATGGATCGATTAGCCGAATCGACTCAAATCAACCTATTGCGTTTGAGCAACAAGCTTTCCTAGAAGCCAAAGAAAATATTTCTGAAAATAGAGTCGCAATCAAACGCGCGTTGAACAGACAGCAGTTAGCAGAGCGCACGCACCGCTTAGCGAAAGCAGAAGCGGTTCCTGATTTAAACTTTATGGTCAATTACGATCGCGGCGGTAACATTATGCAAGATTTCGTGGGATTGGGGTTGCGTATTGATCTTCCTGTCTTCAACCGCAACAAGGGAAATATTCAGGTTGCACAGCTAGCTATCCAACAGGAGCAGAAAAATACAGCCTATTTAAAACAGGAGATCGAAAATGATATCGACCGGCAGATCCAGCAGCTTTCATTTTACGAACAAGCATTGAAAGAATATCCGCCAGAGGCGATCGAGTCTTACCAAATGATGATGGACAATTACCAAAAGCATTTGAATAATCAGCAGATCACCTTATTGGAATTTATTGACTTTTCAACCTCTTTTCTCGAAGCACAGCAAACCTTTTGGAACCTGCAAGAGAATTACCGCAAACTTTATCAAGAACTACAATACAGCTTAGGCACAGATTTATAATTATGAAATTGCATTTTGTTTACGCGCTCGGCGCGATCTCCTTATTTTCTTGTCAATCAAAACCAGCCGAAGAAACTACTGCTGCCGTAGAGAAAAGCTATTGCATCAGCGAAACCTTAAGGAAAAATACGCATCCGATTCCTTTGGAAGAACAGGCGATTTATGAACAGTTGACATTGACTGGAAAAGTATCGTACAATGAAAATGATTTAGTCGCCTTCAAAAGTTTATTGGAAGGGATTGTCGAACAGGTGAAGTTTGAACTCGGTGACCGAGTGCATAAGGGACAAGTTTTGGCAACGGTGAATTCCATTCAGATCCAAGACCTCTACCAACAGAAAAGTTATTCCCAAAATCAGATTGACCTGTTAGAAAAAGTATTGAAAAATAAGCAGACGCTATTGGCAGATGGAATGACTTCATCGACTGATGTGTTAGAGACAGAACATGAATTGGCCAATGGCCGATTGGAACTCGATAAAATCAATCAAAACCTTAGCTTATATAGGGCTTCGGATACCAAAGGACAATTTCAGATCATCGCGCCCAAAGACGGTTTTGTTGTGCAAAAAAATATGAGCGTCGGGCAATCGGTCACGAGCGATGAAGGTCCTTTATTCGCTATCTCAAACCTAAATCAGATTTGGGTCATGGTCAATATCTATGCAAATAATCTGCAATACATTAAAGAGGGCGATGTGGTGAAGGTAAGAACCTTAGCCTATCCAGATGAATTGTATGATGGAAAGATCGATAAGATTTACAAGGTCTTTGATGAAAACGAACATGTGCTGAAAGCGCGCGTTGTCTTGGAAAACAGAAACATCAACCTAATGCCGGGCATGTCAGCAGATATCTTGATCCATAAAAATAACAGTACGGGCAAAGGTTTCGCCATTCCACGAAAGTCGGTCGTATTTCACAACAACAAAGAATATGTAGTTGGGTACAAAGATGATTGCAATCTGCAGATTTTCCGCATTGAACCTTTTGCTTCCAATGAAGAAATGGTTTACATAAAAGAAGGTTTGGCTGATTTCACACAGATTGTGGATGCGAATGCTTTGTTGCTTTTTGAAGAAATAAATAAATAAGAGGATGAAGAAGTTTGTACAAAATATTGTTTCATTTTCCTTAAAAAATGCATTGCTGATTATCTTCCTGACAGTAGCGCTGCTCGCTTCTGGAATTTACAGCCTAATGCATACTGCCATTGAAGCCTATCCCGATGTGACGAATACGCGCGCGCGCATCATTACGCAATGGCCCGGAAGAAGTGCCGAAGAGATTGAGAAGCTAGTGACTTTGCCGGTTTCTAAAGTCATGAATACCATTCCGAAGAAATCCAACGTGCGTTCGATTTCTTTATTCGGTCTGTCGGTTGTCACAGTTCTATTTGAAGATGATGTGGATGATTTTTATGCGCAGCAATATGTTTCCAGCCGTTTATCGGATGTGGATTTGCCGGATGGGGTAGAAACTTCCATCGAACCACCATCGGGTGCAACCGGAGAAATTTTCCGCTATGTCATCAAGAGCGATCTGCCGATCAAAGAAATTACGGCATTGCAAGATTGGGTAATCGAGCGTGAACTATTAAGTGTTCCGGGTGTAGCTGACGTTGTCAGTTTCGGAGGCGAGGAAAAAATCTTTGAGATCAAGATTAATCCGACTGCATTAAAGAGTTTTGACCTATCGCCATTGGATGTTTACGATGCGGTTTCCAAATCCAATATTAACGTAGGTGGAGATGTGATCGAGCAGGGCGATCAAGCTTATGTTGTTCGCGGTGTCGGCTTGCTGGATAAGATTGAAGACATCGAAAACATCACCATTCAATTAAATGGATCGACCCCTGTATTGATCAAGAACATTGCGGAAGTCGAGATTTCGGCTAAGCCTCGATTAGGTCAGGTCGGCTACAATGCAGAAGATGATTTAGTGGAAGGGATTGTTGTGATGTTGCGTGGCGAAAATCCATCGGAAGTGATCGAGCGCTTAAAAGATAAAATCAAGGAACTGAATACCCGTACCTTGCCTGAACATGTGCAAATCGAAACGGTAGTTGACCGGACTAAATTAGTCGATAATACCGTACATACAGTATCTAAAAATTTGGTTGAAGGTGTGCTTTTGGTGGCCTTGATTGTCTTTATCTTTTTATACAATTGGAAATCCACATTTATCGTCGCTTCGGTTATTCCTTTGGCCTTTTTGTTTGCGATTATTATGCTCAAAATTCAAGGTTTGCCGGCGAACCTGATTTCGATGGGATCGCTTGATTTTGGTCTGTTGCTGGAGGGGACACTGGTCATGGTCGAAACAGTTTTCGTCGCTCTTGCTACCGTTTCTCACAAAGTCGGGCCAGCGCGCTTTGCCAAAATGAGCAAAATGGGCATTATCAAGCGGAGTGCGGGTAGTGTTGCATCCTATATTTTCTTCGCATTGCTAATTTTAATTGTGGCACTGTTGCCGATATTTTCTTTTCAGAAAGTTGAAGGCAAGATGTTTACTCCTTTAGCATTTACACTTGGTTATGCATTGTTAGGCTCTCTTCTCTTGAGCTTGACTTATGTGCCAGCCATGTGTAAACTGCTGTTCACAAAGGATATGGAAGAGCGTGAAAACTTTATTTCAAAGTTTTTCATCAATAATGTCTACAAGCTGTATCAGTATGCTTTTACCTATAAGAAAACGACTATTGCGCTATTTGTCGGTGTGCTGGCTATATGTGCGGTTAAGTTCTCTCATTATGGTTCTGAATTCCTGCCTAAATTAAATGAGGGTGCGATCTACATTCGGGCGACCTTGCCCAATAGCATTAACTTGAAAGAATCGACACGCCTGACTAAAGAAATGAAATCCATGCTCTTAGCAGATTTCGAAGAAATCGATTTTGTGCTAACACAGACCGGCCGACCGAATGATGGAACAGATCCAACAGGCTTTTTCAATATTGAATTGAATGTGCAGCTTAAAGACCAATCCGATTGGGCACGCAAGGTAAGCAAAGACGATATTATTCAGGAGATTCGTGGGAAGTTGGATGCATATCCGGGCATTAATTTTGGTTTTAGCCAACCGATTCAGGATAATGTCGAAGAATATGTAGCGGGTGTGAAGAGCGCGTTGGTCATTAAGATTTTTGGAAATGATTTATACGATCTGGAAGATTATGCCAATCAGGTCGCGACAGCGATTCGGAAAGTAGATGGCATTACGGATTTGAATGTATACGAAAACATTGGCCTGCCGGAATTGCGGATTCAGCTGCATGATTCTAAAATGGCGAAATATGGCGTGTTTACGGCTGATGTTCAGGCCGTGATTGCGATGACAATCGGAGGGCAGGCTGCGACTACATTCTATGAGGATGATCGGCAGTTTGATGTTTTGCTACGCTTTGAAGAAAACTACCGCGATACGCCAGAGAAGATTGGAAATATTTCCATTCCAACATCCAATGGGCGTTCGGTCCCTTTGCAGGAAATTGCAACGATTTCGTATAAAACTGGGCCTGCCTTTATTTACAGAGAAGGAAATAGTAGATATATTGGCGTTGGATTCAGTATTGAAGGGCGCGATTTGGGAAGCACGATTGCAGAAGCAAAACAGGTCGTAGCAAATGAGGTAAAACTGCCGAAGGAAAACTACATGGAATGGGCAGGGGAGTTCGAGAGTAAAGAGCGCGCCAGCAAGCAGTTGATGATGGTCGTACCTGTATCACTGCTGTTGATTTTGGTATTGCTTTACAGCAATTTTGGGAATTTTAAAGACACAGGAATTGCCTCGCTGACCTTGCCTTTTGCCTTTATCGGCGGATTTCTTTCGCTATGGATGACCGGAACGGTATTTGGGATTTCGGCAGGTATCGGGTTTATTATTCTTTTTGGTGTCGCCACCATTGATGGGATTGTATTAATAGGTGTGATGCGTGAAAACCTGAAGCAGAAAATGCCCTTATTGGAAGCGATTTCCATTGGCGTCCGAAGCCGTGTCCGTCCCGTAATAATGATAGCTTTAATGGGTTCGATGGGTCTGCTTCCGGCGGCTCTGTCGACCGGAATGGGTTCGGAAATACAAAAGCCCTTAGCGATTATGATCGTCGGCGGATTACTATTCTGTTTGGTGCTTTCATTTACCGTATTGCCAATTGTGTTTTATTGGGTTTATAAAAAAGAAAAGGCAATTTAAATTGGAGACTCTTCGTTTCACTCAGAGTGACATATACAATATAGAGCGACAAGGATACAAATTGTCATTCTGAGGAGCTAAATTTTGTTTGCAAAACTTTTGGAACATGATGACAATGTTTTGCTGATTGATATTTTGTTGCGTAAGACCTGCAGATAGTAAAGTATGTGGAACAAAGAATAAAGTTCAGATTATGCTTTATTTTAAAGCCTCGTTAGAGGCGGAATGTTTGTAGAGATAATTAGAAGAATTAAATGCGTGCCGTAGGTACGCAATCCAATCGAAAAGATTTATATGGCTTCAAAATAAATTGTTGCGTATCTACGGCACGCTATTATCATTACGTATTTTTTTCCTACAAACATTTTGCTCCTACGGAGCAAGTTAAAAAGCAATACATTTTCCGCTCAATGTGCCGTAGGCACAACCGCTTTGTAGTAAAAAACCAGCGAAATATTTTGTGCCGTAGGTACAATCCTTTTCCAAAAGGAGCGTACCTACGGCACGCATATATTTATCAATTAATCCTGTTACAAAGCGGTAGCTCCTACGGAGCAATATGTATACTGCTTAGCCAGTATTAAATCTGTCATTGGTAGCGTAGCGAAGAATCTATTATTTAAATTAATCCAAAAATCCTTCAAGTCTCATTTTTGCAAAAGTCCATTAAAACTACCTGAAAATGCTAGGTTTTCACCACCAAATAACCTTCAAACTTGATAAATAAATCAATTTCTTCTTTAACATAACCTTATGGTCTTCTCACAAATGCCTTTTTGATGTCTTAAGGAAGCTAGCTAGCCTTTCCTTGAAGTTCTAATAGTCTTATTAGAACTTCTGATTTATAGACTAAAACTTCTAATGGCCAAACAGATGCTTCTTATCTTCACACAAGAAGTTCTAATAGCTTCATTAGAACTTCTGATGGTCACGAAATAACTTCTAATGCTCGCAATAATCCTTCTAACATAAGCATTAGAACTTCTGATGGTGACGATAGAACTTCTAACGCGTATATAAGAAGTTCACATAGTCATACTAGAAGCGCTAGATAGTTTAGAAATTGTTGTTTAATGCCCTTCTAACCTACTTCTGCTGAGTTTGCAATTTTTAATAAAAATAAAATATTCTATATTTTTCTTTTCAAAACTTTCCTTTACGGTATTAAATGACCTTTAAAATAGATAAATCTTGCATATTGAATTACTTTTTCATTATGAAGCAGTATACGTCAGCTGTGAGCATAGCAATATATCCACATATCAAATCTTTAATTAATTATTAAGAAATTATAAAATAATTTTGAAATATTAAAATTTATTTTTAATTTGGTTCTTAGTTAACGATATGCAGTCTTGCCTGTGTATGGACTGCTATCTATTGGAAAACATTTAATACTAAATTATTATGCAATGTACGTGCGAATTTTTGAGTTATTCCATTGATAATTTTGGAAAAACGATGCTGGATGTCATTAAAAAACAAAAAAACAACCAGACTTACAAAGACGAATGGCCGAATATTACCTTGCTTGAGCCCGTTTCGGAAGCCTTTTTTATGTATGTTGATGAAGTTGAAAATAACAAACAGCGCAATTCGATTTCGAATCGCAACAATGAGCGAACGAAAGCGGAAAACATTTTAAGAGATAATGTAAAAGGAGTGAACAAGCTTGCGCATGGGGATGAAGCTATCTTAAAAGGATGCGGATTGCCTACTACCAAAGTAGGCGCAAAAGCAAAAGTTCCGCTTGTGCCAATCACTGAATTTGAAGTAGGCTACACAGCACGAATGGGCGTATTCAAAATTAAATTTAAAGCACAGCACTCGATGAATAAAGCATCGATTTATTTTACGCCTATCAATCCTGCTGGTCAAACCAATGTGAACTGGTCAACTTCCGATCATTACAAATCTAAATTTCTATTTGAGTCAGGCCTGACTTCAGGAACCATCTTTTTAAAACTGGTGCTGTTTGCCGACAATAACGACATCGTTGAATCTACTGTATATGAATTTGCGATTTCTAAAATTGGTATGTAAAGAGATTTCTGTTGGATTAATTATGAAAGCCTTAAAGAGAGATTTTTAGGGCTTTTTATATATTCAATGAACGGTTTTAGGAATGGCATACTCTAGAATATAGAGTAAATTTAGCTAGTAAATCTTACCCAGATGAAAATCATATTGACCCTTTTTTTAATTGCTCAGGCAAGCTATTTGTTTGGGCAAGAGCTTCCTGTAGGAAGCGCCAAGAAAAATCCGCCATCAGATTGTTACCAAGTATTTACCTTGAATAAAATCAACAATCGCTTACGGGACCAAGATGGTAAATACCTTACTTATGTGCTTTCCGAACCGCAGGTAAAGGCATCATATCGCAGTGGGCGGAAACAACTTATGCTGGATTTAAATTCACTGCTCAATGAGAAGCCTTTTAAAGAGACAAATGTCAAGCTAAATACGGTTGCGGTTTCTTTTTTGGTCGACTCCAAAGCTCGATTCGGACGCATGAATACGCAAGAGACAGAAAATTCTATCGATAGTTTGCTTGTTGAGAAATTAAAAAAATTAAGTTGCAACTGGATTGCTGCGAATTACAATGGCCGCGCAGTAAGTTCGTCGCTAAAATATGGCTTTGTCTATGAATATAAATGGGCAGGCGGTTCCAAGCATATTGAAAACCTGCGCATGCAAATAAAAGAAATTCTGATTTTGGAAGTCGAGCAAGTGTTAAAAAGACCTGATTAATGTGCTACCTAATTAATGTGCTATTGTAATGAAGACACAAATTGTCAATCTGAGGAGCTAAATTTTGTTCACAAAACTTTTGGAACATGATGACAATGTTTAGCTGATTGATGTTTTGTTGCGTAAGACCTGCAGATAGTAAAGTATGTGGAACAAAGAATAAAGTTCAGATTATACTTTATTTTAAAGCCTCGTTAGAGGCTGAATGTTTGTAGAAAGAATTAGGAGAATTAAATGCGTGCCGTAGGTACGCAATCCAATCGATAAGATTTATATAGCTTTAAAATAAATTGTTGCGTACCTACGGCACGCTACTAACATTACGTATTTTTTTCCTACAAACATTTTGCTCCTACGGAGCAAATTAAAAAGCAATACATTTTCCGCTCCATGTACCGTAGGTATAACCGACTTGTAGCAAACATCTTAGCGAAATATTTGTATGATAGGAACAATCCTTTTCCAAAAGGAGCGTACCTACGGCACGCAATTCTACAAATATTTTGATGCTATAAAGCGGTAGCTCGTACGGAGCATATTAGAAAGTGAGGGCATTGCTCCGTAGGAGCGACATATTTGTAGCAAATAATACGGACAGCAATTAGCGATCCGTAGGTTCGCAACAGTTTGTACAGAAATTCTATCGGTTCGGGGTTGCGTACCTACGGCACGCTTTAAATTCCCTTAAAATTCCTACAAATATTTAGCCTCTACGAGGCTTTAAAGTATATACCGCTGTTCGATATCTTCCGAAGGGAGATGTCGAACTTAGGATAAATCGGGATTTGTAATCCCGAAAGACTAGTCTATTTGCGGATTGCAAATCCGCATTTATCAAGTATTCAAGATCACCCTTCGGAACATCCAGAATAGCATAAATAGCATAAACATTTTCGCATTTTATATACGCACACGCGAAACGCATGCGCTAGCGAAATGATTAATACCCAGAAAGGTTTTTTACTTTTGAATTTTTACTTTTTACTTTGAAAGGTTTTTACTTCGAAATCCTTAGTGTTCCCCCTTCGGGGGTTAGGGGGAGTGCCACCCACTAATTTGACAAACCTTGCTGTTTAGCTTTAAGGATTGCTTCTGCACGGCTGGCAACATGCAGTTTTTTGTAAATATGTTTGATGTGCGTTCGTACAGTTTCATAGCTGATAAAGGCTAGATCGGCGATTTTTCGATAATTATGGCCATCGACCATCAGCAGTAAAATCTCTTTTTCTCGTCCGCTCAGATTGTATTCTTCGTCATTGGGCTCGACCAGAATAATGTTTTGGCGAACAAAAAACTGCATGACTTTATGTGCAATAGAGGAAGACATAGACGCACCTCCATAGTACACTTCTTCCAAGGCCTGCATTTGCTTTTCAGGCGCATCTGACTTTAAAATGTAGCCAGAAGCACCAGCACAGAGTGCATTGAATATTTTATCGTTATCATTAAAGACTGTCTGGATCAGGATTTTTACGTTTGGAAACGCAGAGCGGATAATTTTAGTAGCCTCAATACCATTCCGTCCAGGCATTTCGATATCCATCATCACGACATCAGGACGGCTGAATGCGACATCAGCTTCGACCTGATTCACATTGGCAAATGTTCCGGTACAGCTAAAATCCGGATGACTGTTGATGATTGTTTGCAACGCATCGCGAATAAGCTTATTGTCTTCAAATATGGCAACCTTGATTTCCATGGTTCAAATTTTTATAAATATCTACCTTTCTGTTGCTAAAAACCATCCCCCTTTAGGTGATTTTGCAATTCAGCTTAATGGTCGTTCCTTGATTTGGCGAGCTGTCAATCGTAAGTTTAGCATCGATTTCTTGTGCGCGATGTTCCATGTTTATCAGTCCATTCCCATAAATTGCAGAACTCTTTTCAAATCCCTTTCCATCATCTTTTATCAGAAACTGAATGGCATTTTGCGAAGCAATGACTTCAATCTCCAACCGTTGGCATTGGCTATATTTAACTGCATTGTTGATCGCTTCTTTGCAGATCAGGTAACTGTTCTTGCGCTCCTGCATCGATAATTTTAAATCACCTAGCGATTCGGGAATAGCGAATTGCAGATTTATTTCCTTAGCTGCAGTCAGCTGCAAAGCAAATTCTTTTAAGCGGAACAACAGGGCATGCAAGCTATCATGCGCAGGGTTAACAGCCCAGACAATGTCATTCAGCTTAGCGACCATTTCTCCAGCATTGTCTTTGATTAGATCCAATGAAGCGTCGACATCCTGATGTTGCTGTTTTTTAATTTGCTCCTTCGTAATGTAACTGTACATCGCAATTCCACTTAGTGTCGCGCCTACTTCATCGTGGAGGTCTTGACTGATTTTCGTTCGAAGATTAGCTAGGCGCAAACGTTGCAAACTGTAATAGCGATAAGCTATAAATCCAATGATGCAGAGCAAAAAGACAAGCAATACCAAATAGAGGCGTGTGTTTGCGAGGCTTTGTTTGTTCTTCGATTCTGCCAGCTCGAGATTAAAGATCAACTTTTCGTTGGAAAGGCTCGTCGAGAGGATGCTTTGGATCTGCGTATTATTTCGTTCGTAAGTTTCTTTTTGGATTTGGGTTTTCAGCCCCAAGGCATGAATTAGCTCTTCCTGCTTTCCAAACTTCTGATAGATTTGCAAGGCATTTTCAAGAAATAGCATGCTGAAATAATCATTAAGCTGTGGGTATTTTTTGAGCAGTTCAAATCCTTGATTCAATACCGATAATGCTAAGTTTTCGTTACCGGCTAATGACGCACATTCTGCCAAGCCTCCGAAACTGGTAAGTTCCACATCGAAATCATCGCCTTGAATCGACAGTACATTGGCAAGCTGAAAATATTTTCTGGCACTATCGATGATCGGTTTATGGATAAATGCCATTCCAAGATTTAAATGGGCGATAGCAATTCCACGATCCTTATTGACTTCTTTTGCTTTCAATAGAGACAATCGGCTATTTGCAATCGCGCTATCGGGCTGGTTGAGCTTTTCGAATGCTTCGGCCATGTTTCCATAAATGTGATGGGGCATAGACAGATCATCATATTTAGGCGGATAAGGTGGCGGATGAATATGGCGGAGCCCTTTGCGGAAATAGCGCAACGCATCTTCGGGTCTGTTGCTGTTCAAATAAAATAAGCCAATGAAATTGCAGGCATCGGCAATCAATAAACTATCCTTGAGGAGCGTTGCAATGTTTTCGCCCTTTAAGGCTTCTTGCAACCCTAACTGATGCAAATTGTTGTAATAATAAACCTCGGCCTGCCTTGACGTTAATAGATAAGAAAATAAGGAAGGTTCGCTATAGCTTAGTTTCAAGTAAATGCTATTCAGCCAAACCTGTGCCGAATCGTATTGGTTGGCTTCCATGTAAGCATTCGCATGATTGAATGCTTCCTGAATAAGTGCCTGATCCTTCCGATCCAGTTCCGCTGAGCGAGTCGGCTGTGCAAACAGCGCCAAAGGGAAAAGAAAAAGGAACAATAGGCAATAATTCATTGTTAAAGATAGTAAATTTGAGGATTCAAACCAGTGTTGTTAGGCTTGGATTTTTTTCCCTTCGGGGAATGAATGACTAATTTAAAGAAATCAAAAAATGGACTATACGTTTAGGAAAGCGAATCCAGAAGATCAGGATGCAATCTGGTCAATTCTTCAAGAAGGCATTTTAAGAAGAAAGAAAGACGGGAGCAATCAATGGCAGGATGGCTACCCAAATGCCGATGTAGTGAAGGATGATATTGAGAAGGAAATAGGCTATGTCTTGGAATCGGGAAATGAAATCGCAGGTTACAGCGCGGTTATCATCAATGACGAACCGGCTTACGCAGATATTCAAGGGAAGTGGTTAAGCGATTCGGATTTTGTCGTTGTGCATCGCATTGCGATAGCCGAAAACCATACTGGAAAAGGATTGTCCAAACAGATTTTGCTGTCTATTGAAGATTTTGCCAAAGACAATGGGATTTTCAGCATCAAAGTCGACACCAACCATGACAACGTGGCGATGTTAAAGATATTTGAGAAACTAGGATATGTTTATTGCGGAGAAGTTTTCTTCAGAGGATCTGCAAGAAAGGCATTTGAAAAAGTAATCGTGTAAGCCAAAAATAAAAAAGACTGCTTCGTTTCGAAGCAGCCTCATTTGGATGGTTGTTTTTATAGAATAGATTGAAAATAATGTTTGTTCCATTCGCTTGGAATACCTTTCAATGCTTGATGTAGCTAATTTTGCGTGCTGTTTTCATAGACATTGACTTTGTCAATGATTTCATTTTTACTGTTTACTAACATTAGGGTAGAAGGAGCATCTTTAAGCCATTGGCTTTTGCTCTCAACTAACTTTTTCCAGCTCATCAAACTGATCAGCATTAAGTCCTGCTCTTTCAGAAATTCTTTATCAATGATTTTGCTATGCTCAAGACTAATGTAATTAGGCGCTTGCTGTTCGATAAAACGGATTTTTTCTTTGATGTCCGTATTGTTCTTGATCGTTCCGCCGACGTCCAATATGGTTACTTGCGCTTCTGCGTTATGGATTAGCTTTTGGATATAGCTGATCAAGAATTTGTCGTCATTAGTGAAAATAGGAACAAAAACGCGGTCGATCGATTGCAGCTCTTTGTCAATCAAAATACCAACAGCTCCTTCCACTTTGTTCTGAATCTGATCCGTGCGTTCGTAAGTGCTAAATATGTTTGTCTGGTTCGCGACGGTATACAATAGCTTTTCGGGATTGATGATGCGGCTCGTAAAGTTTAAGAATTTCCCTAAGAAACTACCCTCATAAATAGATTCGCTGACCCCCAAGAGAAGGAGGTCATTATCGGTATCATTTGCCGTTTGCACGATTTCATGATCGATGTCGCTAGAGATTTTAAAGACAGTTTCAAGAGGCTGTTCGATTTTATCAGCAACTTCTAGAATTTCTTTGAATGTGCTCGTTTCCTGATCATCCAGTTCATAATGGTGGAATTCATTTGCATGCGCAATATGCAACGCGGTAATGCTTGAGTTGCTTTTGTTCTTTCCGGTCAATGCATCTGCTAAGCGCAACAAGGCAATCCCTGTTTCGCTTTTAGCAAAGGACAAGAGTATTTTAAATTTGCTAGAATCTTTGACGGTGCCTTCTGTAGCTTTAGGCTTAAAAGCCCAATTGATCAAATCCAATGCTGGTCCGGTCATAAAGGTTGTCGCCAAAGCCATAACCACCATCATCGAGAATAACTCCGTGCTCAATACACCTAAATCATAACCAATATTCAGGACAACCAATTCCATCAGTCCTCGGGTATTCATCAATGCCCCAATGCTTAAACTGTCTTTCCAGCTTTGGCCCACGAAGCGAGCTGCGATGGCACTTCCGAAAAACTTGCCGATAACAGCAACAGCAATAATTGCCAGCGTAATCAGCCAGAGTTTTGGATCGTCAAGCAATCCGATCTGCGTACGCAATCCTGTAAAAACAAAGAACAAAGGAAGCAATAGCACCATGGCTACATCTTCTACTTTTTCGACAAAAATGCTTCTGAATTTTGCACTTTCAGGCATAATTGCTCCAGCCATAAATGCGCCAAACAATGCGTGAATGCCAATAACTTCGGTTGCGTATGCAGAAAGTATTAAAGTCAGAAAGAAAATCGCAACAATGGGCTTGCTCATTCCAGCCCTCGATGCGGTTACATTGCCCACACGGTTTAAGAATGGACGGATAATTTTTATCATCACGAACACATAAGCCAGAGCCAATAAAATCGTGTAGAATGCGCTGCCAAAAGATCCGGCTTTCACAATGGCAATGACGGCGGCCAAGATACACCAAGCGGTAATATCATCCGCTGCAGCACAAGTAATGACAATGGTTCCCAAGCGTGTTTTCTGCAATCCCCGCTCTTGCACAATGCGCGCTAAAACAGGAAAGGCCGTGATGCTCATCGCAATACCGATGAACAAACTGTAGGACAGAAATTCCACGCCAGAGGGTGCATATTCCGCATATAAGAAATAAGAAAGCCCTATACCTAATGTAAATGGAATAATGATACTTGCATGGCTGATGATCACAGCATCATGCGCTTTATTGCGAAGGATTTTTAAATCCAATTCCATTCCCACGATAAACATAAAAAGGATCAAGCCGATCTGGCTTAAGAACTGAAGGTTTCCAATCGATTCTACAGGAAATAATGCAGCAGAAAATTCAGGAAAATACATTCCTAATAAGGAGGGGCCTAATACAATTCCGGCAATCATTTCACCGATCACTACGGGCTGATTGATTTTGATACAGATCCATCCGAAAACCCGCGCAACTAAAATAATGGTGACAATCTGTGCGAGAAGAATAGCTAAAGGGTGCTTTAAACTGTGAAGCAAGGAATCAATGAAGTTTTCCCAAGCGGTGCCTTCAGATTGCACCGATTCGATGATCCTTCCATCTTCAAGTTTTGTGCCTTCGCCAATGACCCAATACATGATGGATGCAAATACTGCAATCAATACGATGTAGAATATATTTTTTACGTTATTTTTCATTCTTAATTTATTAATTATGCCAGTGGCAATAGGAATTGCAGCGCAGTTTTAGAATAGATTGATCCGCAAAAATGTGGAGATTAAAACGATGACGATACTGCTTTTTTGCCTTGCGCAGTACAAATATAAAAGTATTAGCCGCTCAGGAAAATCCTTGCAGCCGATTTGATGGAAAAATGTAATAAGTTGGGGAAATGATGTAATTTAATCTTGGTTGGTCTTGTCGAGCAGGCTTTTTCTGTAGGTCTCGCTTAGGGAAAATACAAGAGGTTTGTCAGATTCGTCTTGGAGCTTCGTCGTAATCTCATCAGAACTGTAGAATTTGATGATGCGCAGCGCAAGGATTTCTTTTTTGTTGATCCTCACGAATTCCTCATCAGGTAGAATTTCCAGTAGCTTCTTGAACGTGATGTTTTTTAGAACGAGCGAACTTCCATCTGTTAGAAAAGCCAATTTATCTCGGCTGTCTACTTCCGAATTTTGAATGTAGTTTAGCTGTTTGAAGAATAGCATGGCCTTGCCTTTATTGGACTGTGCTTGAAAAAAGGTAGGTTTTTCAACTTCATGGCTTAGGTATTTTCGCATTTTAGCGATCGCTTGCTCCAGCCTATTGATCTGCACAGGTTTGCTCAAATAATCAATTGCATTCTTGTCAAAAGCTTCTAGGGCATATTGTTTGTAAGCCGTTGTGAAAATAACCGGGTAATTGTTCAGGACAGAAGCCAATTCCAATCCATTCATTCCGGGCATTTCGATATCTGAAATATAGAAGTCGAAATCCAAAGATTCATAGTCTTTTATTAAGACCAACGCATTGTTAAACGAACGCACGACTTCTAAATCTTCGATCTGTTCACAAAGCATTTTTAAGTAAGTCAGGCTTGGCAACTCATCGTCAAGAAGTATGCAGCGTATCGTTTTCGGCATTTAAGTCAAGGGTTAAGTGAGCGATGTAAACGTCATTTTCGACGAATCGATTTAAGCTGTATCTGTTTTTGTAAAGCACTTCAAGACGTTCTTGCAAAGTCCTCGTGCCGATGCCGCTGTTCGTTTTCTTTAAAGCAGTTTTATTTGAAATCTTATTGGACACTTTAACAGAGAGCACGCCTTCGACAAAAGTAATGAGTACGGAAATAAATGCATCCGGGTTTTGGATATCTGCATGCTTGAACGCGTTTTCAATCAAATCAATCGTCAGCAGAGGAGCGATTACTTTTTGTTCGTACAAGCTTTCTGTCAGCGGATCTACTTTTACTTTCACTTTCATGTCGAAAAGCGGACTTACTTTAATCTTATTGATTTCAATCAGGTTTAAAGCAAATTCGATTTCTTCCTTCGGTGAAACCAATTTATTCGGTGATTCATACAGCACATAGTCCAGCACGTTAGCCAATTTATCCATTGTGTAATAAGTTTGGTAGGCATGGGAAAGAATGGAGTTGAATACATTCTTTAGCAGGTGAGGATTTAATTGCGCATGAACTTTATCTAAATGCATGTCTTTAAATTGCAAAGCAAAATTCTTATGCATCTTATCGGCATCTTCTTTCGCTTTCTTCAAATGCTTGTTCTTTCTGTACAATAACACGCACAGCGCAACTAATCCTACGACAAGTAAGCTTAGAAGAATGACGATGATGTACTGAAGATTGAGCATTAAGTAAACTTAAGCAAGTTTCATCTTTTGTTGCTGTTTATGGCTTAGCAATCCGTATAGATAATTACAGATTGTCATATCCAGAAAAACCGGGATCCACAATTCGTTTCCATTCTGGGTTTTTCTTGATGTAAGCAAAAACGTATGGACAAAAGGGTAGGAGTTTTTTGCCGCTTTCTTCGACGTGATGAAGCGCTTTTTCAACAACAGCGCTCGCTGCGCCCGTTCCTGCTAATTCAGGGTCGGCTTCTGTATGGATTAATGAGATCTGTTTGGATTTCTCGCCGTAATCAATAAACGCATAATGGCCATTTACTTCGATTTCAAATCTCTTGTTTTCTAGGTTTTTAACTAAAGGTATAGGTTCAAATTCCGCTTTCATCGGGCTGTTGTTTCAATCGTAAAACTTATTTTAATTTCTCAAGCATTTCATTGGTGATGTCTTCTGAATAAATGCCATACGCGTTAACTAAAACACCTTTCAGGTCATATTTGCCAGAAGAAACAGCATACAAAATAGCTTCGTTTCCTGGATCGGTATCATCATCAAAACGGAAAAATTTATCAATCTGAAATTCATCGTGAAAGATTTTGTATTCGCCATTTCTGCACTCGATGCAATTCTGTTTAAGGTTGAAGTCTTCGATATATCCTTCTTTCTTTAATCCATTGATTCCATCCACTAGGTTGTCGTAGTTTTCCATTTTATATTTTGTGTATTAATGAATAAAAGTACGTTTTTTTAACGGCTTTTTTGTGGTTACTTACCGATTAAATGTATACCCCATGGTCCATTCTATAAAATCTGCTTTTCCCATATGCGCCTTGATCGATGCTCCTGCATTTAAGTTTTTATATACATAATAGCGAGCGCCGGCACGCAAAAAGATTTTCTGGATTTCTCCATTGAATTCCTGGTTGTGGATATAGTAACCAATGTTTCCGTTGAGAACCAGGTTTTTATTTAAGATATGTGCAATGTAATAGGATGGGCCTCCCGAAAGCTTTGCCGCCAATTTTCCATGTTCATCGCCCGCGATTTCTTCATTATTGCCAGAGGCAGAATAAAAGATATCCAAACCTCCACCCATTCGCCATTTTGGAGATACATGTGTGCTGGCATAAGCGCTTAAAGTCGTTTTCATGTAGCGTTTCTCCACATCTCGATTGATCTGTTTAAACCCTAATCCATAGTTGACATGGTAATAGATTTTGCCCTTTAGGCTGTCCATCAACGGACGTTCTTTTTGCAATCGTTGTTCACCCGCTGGTTTGTAGGTAATGGATAAAGCAATTGGAATCAGATTAATGCCTTTGTTTGGCAGGCGCATGGCGCCATTTGAAAAATGGTGAAAGGATAATCCTGCTCCGGCTCTGAACTTCGAACTTATCTGATATTGAGTCCGGATGCCCAAATCAATGTATACATTGTTCTTCGTCCCGATGACTAAGTTCAATGGATTGGTATCTTCATCGTAAGGACGGAAATTTCCTGACATCCCTAATCCGATGCGATAATCGAAATGCCATTTCTGGCTGGTTAACTTTCCGAATGGACTTTGGATAAAGCCATATAAGGCGTAAGGACTTCCGATAATATCGGTATTGAATGTGCTCGAATAAATACCGAATCCATAAATCGGATTGTTATAGAGCTTAAATAGTTTATCTGAAGAATGGATGATTTTCCAGCCTAAGCGCAAGTTGATGCCATTGTAATAGGCATGTTCAAAGGTGGTGTTCTTAACATCTTTGGATGCTAGAATTCCACCATTTTCGACTTCCAGTTCCACAATGAATGGATTTCGTTTTGAATTTTGTTGGGTAGAATCCACCTGTGCGGATACTACATTGATGGAAAAGATAAATAAAGCAAGACTAAAAAAACGCAACATCAAGATAATAGAATCGTGTAACTATTTGTAAATTGCCGCAAATTTAAAAAAGAACTTGAAGTAACTCACGAATTAAAAACAAAAATAAGGGTTCAAAAGTTTGAGGAATAGTTAAAAATCAGCGTAAGAATTTTAGTGGTCAATTTTGTAATCATTGTCTTTTGCTTGCTTGCAGGATATCTTTTTAAAAGAAAGAATCTTGTGCCGGCAAATTCTTATAAAGCAATCAATGCTTGGATTATCTACATTGCACTTCCTGCGATGTCATTCACCTATCTACCTTATTTGAAATGGCATTCTGAACTTCTTTTCGCTTTCGTTGCGCCGATTTTGGTTTTTTTCGGGTCTGTATTGTTTTTCTATGTGCTCTCGAAATTCATCACAATTTCCAAACGGAATCGAGTCACCTTGAGTTTGATCTCCGGATTAAGCAACACATCCTTTGTCGGATTCCCTCTAATATCCGCTTACTACGACCCAGAATTTATCGAGATCGGAATATTATGTGACCAAATGACTTTCTTTATGCTGTCTTCTTTTGGCGTATGGTTCGCAATAAAAGCAAGCTCGAAGAAAAATGAGAAAGTCGACCGCTTGAAAATCTTTAAGAATATTATTTCATTCCCGCCTTTAATCGGTTGTCTATTGGCGATTGCACTTTCGAGATTCGTGGATCTCGAACCAACAAAGCCATTTTTCCATCAATTGGCGTCGACGATAACTCCATTGGCTTTATTTTCTATCGGCTTACAGCTGAATCTAAATCTCGGCTATCAGTTTAAATACATCAGTATTTCCATCCTGTATATTTTAATACTAGCACCACTAATTGCATTGACGGCTTCCCTGCTTTTTAAATTAAAAGGGGATGTGGTTCAGATCAGCATTTTCGAAATGGCAATGCCTTCGTTGGTTTCTACAAGCATGGTTTTGGAAAAATACAAACTAAATACAGGTCTAGGCAATTCCATTATCGGCTTAAGTATCCTTATTGGCTTGGTAACGACATATTTCTGGTATTTAATCCTCTAATTTAAATACCGAATCTGTAACTAAATTGTTATTATTGCTGTTAATTTCGCAAGTAATTCGCTGAAACACTATATTTATCATATTGTTTTAAAAATTTATCGTAGATTTTTAAAATTTTATTGAATTTAATTTATAAACTTCCTAATCTAATGATATCTAATACGGTTAAAAATACCTTATTATTACTTACCGCTTGTTCCACGCTGTCTTTTGCCAAAGGACAGGAAAAACATATCCGATACACTCAAAAACTTGAAGGAACCAATCTCGAATTTTCGATGGAAGCTATTCCGGGAGGTGAGTTCTTAATGGGCAGTGCAACTTCAGGTATTGCTGATGAAATGCCAGTTCATAAAGTTATTTTGGATCCCTTCTACATGAGTACGTTCGAAGTGACCTGGGATTTGTTCGAACCGTTTTTATACAAAGATTTTGAGAAAACAAAGACCGAAGCAGGAACTATCCCGGCCGAAGTTGATGCAGTCACTCGCCCGACAAAGCCTTATTTAGATATGACTTTCGGGATGGGTAAAGCAAATCAGCCTGCTTTGGCAATGACACATTACAACGCGATCCAGTTTTGTAAATGGCTATATGTCCGTACCGGAGAATTTTATCGATTGCCAACTGAAGCAGAATGGGAATATGCATGCCGCGCAGGAAGCCAGGATGAATATTATTTCGGAAATGATGCAGCGGAGCTGAATGACTATGCATGGTATGAAAGCAACAGTGATGAAAAGACAGCAAAAGTAGGGCAGAAGAAGCCTAATGCTTGGGGATTATATGATATGTTGGGCAATGTCGCTGAATGGACTTATGACCAATACATCGCCGATTTCTATGCGCAATCAGCAGGCAAATCTGTCAAAAATCCAGTCGCAGTTCCGACGACCTTGTATCCACATAGTGTTCGAGGGGGCTCATTCTTAAGCACAGCGGAAGATGCGCGTTCGGCTTCTCGATTAGCATCTGATCCATTTTGGAAACAACTGGATCCGCAGATTCCTAAATCTAACTGGTGGTTTCCAGAAGCTCCATTTGTAGGAATGCGTTTAGTTAAACCGGTCAATGTTCCTTCGAAAGAAGAAATTATGGCTTATTACGACAAAGCGCCAATCAAAGATTTTTAAACTAACTCAATTAAACCAATTCATAATGGAAAATTTAAAACGAAGAGATTTCATTAAAACTACAAGCACGATAGCAGGTGCGGCTGTAGTGGGTTCTTCAACAATAAGTAGTGTATTTGCAGCGGGTTCTGATGTGATTAAAATCGCTGTTGTTGGTTGTGGCGGACGAGGTACAGGCGCGGTTTTCGATGCTTTTGCTTCTGGACAAAACATTCGTTTAGTGGCGATGGCCGATGCATTCAAAGATAATTTGGATTCTGCATACAATTCGTTCAAAGAAAAATTTGGTGATAAGATCGATGTTCCAGATAGCCGCAAGTACGTAGGTTTTGATGGCTATAAAGCTGCGATCAAAGATGCGGATGTTGTTCTTTTGGCAACGCCTCCGGGATTCAGGCCTATTCATTTTGAAGAAGCTGTAAACGCTGGCAAACATGTTTTCATGGAAAAGCCGGTTGCTGTGGATATTCCCGGAATTAAGAAAGTTTTAGCGTCAGCCGCTATTGCGAAGCAAAAGAAATTAAATGTCGTTGTGGGTTTACAGCGCCGTTACCAAACAAATTATCGTGAAGCCATCAAACGTATTCAAGATGGGGCGATCGGTGATGTTGTTTCGGGACAAGTCTATTGGAATTCGGGTGGCGTATGGGTTAGACCTCGCAAACCTGAACAATCAGAAATGGAATATCAAATGCGTAACTGGTATTATTTCAACTGGTTATGTGGTGATCATATTGTTGAGCAACACGTGCACAACATTGACGTAGCCAATTGGGTAAAAGGAAAATACCCTGTTTCGATTCAAGGGACTGGTAGCCGTGCATATCGTAGAGGAAAAGAATATGGTGAAATCTTTGATAATTTCGCTGTCGAATTAACCTACGATGATG
This sequence comes from Sphingobacterium hungaricum, assembly GCF_015210005.1. Taxonomy (GTDB): domain Bacteria; phylum Bacteroidota; class Bacteroidia; order Sphingobacteriales; family Sphingobacteriaceae; genus Sphingobacterium; species Sphingobacterium hungaricum. The sequence continues at coordinate 251,827 of NZ_MU158698.1, read as the reverse complement.
GAGCAGTTGTCTATAGCCAATGTCGTCATTTTGAAGGAATTTCAAATCGTGTGGATGAAACATTCCAAGCATCGAATGGAAAAGCATTTTTATCTGCAGGGAACCAAGCCGTATTGTGGGATAAGAACGGAAAAGAAATTTTCCGTCACGACAATAAAAACAAAGATTTAAATCCAAATGCTTATCAGCAAGAACACAAAGAATTATTTGAAGCGATTGCAAAAGGAGAATATAAATTTGAGAATGCGGAGTACGGCGCATATAGTACTTTAACTGGTATTATCGGACGTATGGCTTGTTATACCGGCCAAGTCATCAAATGGGATAAAGCATTGGAAACATCGTTGGATTTGATGCCAGCTGTGTATTCTTGGGATGCGATGCCTAAAATTGTTCCGAATGGCGACGGTTTATATCCAGAACCGATTCCGGGTCAAAATATGGACCGTTACATTTAATAATGATTAGATTGAAAGGGTTTAGCTGGGCTATTGTATGCTTGTTCATTACACAAAATGCATTCGCTCAGCAAAGTCAATTTCAGATTAATGGATTCGCGCAGGGAACAACGTATGCAATCACATACTATTCTTCCAAAGAAATCGTTATCAAAAAAGAAATTGATAGTCTTTTAGTCGATATTGACCAATCAATGTCCATTTATAAGCGAAATTCCGATATATCTAATTTTAATGCTGTTGAAACTGATTGTATAGTAGTCGATTCCTATTTGCAAGATGTACTTCGATTTGCTTTTAAAACATATAAAGAATCAAACGGCTTATTTGACATTACAGTAAAACCCTTAGTTAGCTTATGGGGATTTGGACCAGAAAAAGTAATCAATTACCCAGATAGCGCGAAAGTATCTGAAACACTAAATAGCGTAGGTATGGATAAACTCGTCTTTAGCAAGAATAAACTTTGCAAAAAAGCAAAGGGCATTTCTATTGATGTGAATGGCATCGCTCAAGGCTACAGTGTGGATGTTGTCGCAAAGTATTTATCCAAGCGGGGCATCAAAGATTACATTGTTGAGATTGGCGGAGAGGTCGTTGCTCGAGGAGTAAAACCAAATCAAGAAAACTTTCGGATTGCTGTACAACGACCAGGTCAAGAAAATAATGAAACAAATTACATTATTGAATTAAAGAACAAAGCCATAACGACGTCTGGAAGTTATGAGAAATTCAGGATGTACAAGAGCCAAAAAATCTCACATCATATAAATCCTAAAACAGGCTATCCATTTACATCATCGATTCTTTCAGCTACTGTTATAGCAAATACAGGAATGGAATCAGATGCTTTGGATAATGTGCTGATTGCCATGCATCCAGATGAAGCTATTCGCTTTGCGAATTCAAGAAAAAAAATAGATATTTACTTGATATATGAAGAAAATGGAATTCTCAAAGAAGGATTTTCCAAAGGTTTTTCAAAATATATCAGTCCAAACTAATCAATTATAAAAATGAAAAGATCCGAATTTATAAAAAATAGTTCTATGCTTGTTGGTGGAGGTTTGCTAGGAAGTAAAGTAGAAGCGAAGCAGGCCGATCAAAAGCAGAACAAAACATTCAAATTGGATTATGCACCGCACCAAGGAATGTTTGCTGCAACGGCAGGAAAGAACTTTTTGGATGAAATCAACTATTATCACGATCTAGGTTTTAGGAGCATTGAAGACAATGGAATGCCCGGACGATCAGTTGACGAGCAGACAAAAATAGGAGAGCTCTTAGCTAAACTTGGTATGCGCATGGGCGTTTTTGTAGTTCCGAAAGGAGGAAATGGCGCAAACACCTTAGCCGCTGGAAAACAAGAATTCGTCGATATCTTTTTAAAAGGCTGTAAAGATTCAGTAGAGATTGCTAAACGTACGAACGCGAAATGGGTTACTGTAGTTCCTGGCGATTATCAGCGCAATTTGCCAATCGGCATACAAACTGCAAATGTTATTGAAGCGCTTAAGCGTGGAGCCGAGATTTTCGAACCGCATGGCATCGCAATGGTATTAGAGCCATTAAGCGATACTCCGGATTTGTTTTTAAGATTTGCTGACCAAGGATACGAAATCTGCAGAGCCGTAAACAGCCCGTCATGTAAGATTTTATACGATGCGTATCACCAGCAAAAGAACGAAGGAAACTTGATTAATTTAATGAATCAATGCTGGAGTGAGATTGCTTATATTCAAGTTGGCGACAACCCTGGAAGACGGGAACCGACGACCGGAGAGATCAATTATAAGAATGTATTCAAATGGTTACACGAAAAAGGATATACGGGAATTGTGGGCATGGAACACGGAATGTCGAAGCAAGGCAAAGAGGGTGAGGATGTTTTGGTCGCTGCATACCGTGAAGTGGACAACTTCTAAATACTAAAAGCTTTTAGCGATTCTTTATAAATCATAAATTTATTTATATATTTAGCATCAGAAAAATAAATAAACCTCACTTATGTCATCATCAATAAAGTTCAAACTTTCACTTATGATGTTCCTGGAATTTTTCATTTGGGGAGCATGGTTTGTAACGTTAGGAAGATTTCTTCCAGTAAATTTAAATGCGTCTGATTTTGAAATTGCGAATGTATTTTCAACTCAATCTTGGGGAGCTATTATTGCCCCGTTTATTATCGGAATGATTGCCGATCGCTTTTTTAATGCAGAACGTATTTTAGGAGTCTTGCACCTGATTGGTGCAGTGCTAATGTACTTGATGTACCAAGCGACGGATATCACGACCTTCTTCCCGTACGTATTTGCTTACATGATTTTATTTATGCCGACTTTGGCTTTGGTAAACTCGGTATCATTCAGACAATTGACTAATCCAGAAAAACAATTCTCAAATATTCGTATTTGGGGTACAATTGGTTGGATCGTAGCGGGTTTGAGTATCTCGTTTTTATTCCATTGGGATTCAAACGAAGGCGTAGCAGAAGGCTTGCTGAAAAACACATTTCTAATGGCGGCTATCGGCTCGTTGATTTTAGGATTGTTCAGTTTTACGCTACCTAAAACTCCTCCGACAAAAATCGATTCTTCGGAAAAACCATCATTTGCATCAATTATTGGACTGGATGCTGTTAAGCTGTTGAAAGACAGAAACTTTTTAGTATTCTTTATCTCTTCGATTCTTATCTGTATTCCTTTAGCGTTCTATTACCAAAATGCCAACAACTTCTTAGGTGAGGTCGGCATGGAGAACGTAACAGGTTTCATGACCATCGGACAGATTTCTGAAGCGTTATGTTTGTTGTTGCTTCCGGTTTTCTTCACTCGTTTTGGATTTAAGAATACCATCTTAATCGGTATGTTGGCATGGTCTATCCGTTATTTGTTGTTCGCTTATGGCGACGCAGGTTCTGGAATGTACATGTTGTTGATCGGTATTGCATTACACGGTATTTGTTATGATTTCTTTTTCGTGTCAGGTCAAATCTATACGGATTCGAAAGCAGGTATAAAATATAAAAGTGCTGCGCAAGGATTGATTACATTGGCAACTTATGGAGTTGGTCAGTTAATTGGATTCTGGGTAGCAGGTTACATAGGAACGATGTATGCGGATATCAAAGCAACGGATGTTGGTGCTTTCTGGCAACAAGTATGGTTAGTTCCTGCAGGAATTGCATTTGTAGTATTTCTTTTGTTCTTAATTTTCTTTAAGAACGAAAAAGTAGAAAATAAAATAGAAACAGTATAATCAACCAAAAAACAATTATAAATGGTACAAAATAATGTTTATGATGCTATTGTCATTGGTTCTGGAATCAGTGGTGGATGGGCAGCTAAAGAGCTTACAGAAAAAGGCTTAAAAACCATCATGTTGGAGCGTGGTAGAAATGTCGAGCACATTAAAGACTATCATGCCAATAAAAACACATGGGAATATCCTCATCGCGGGGGTAGAACCATTGAGATGGAAAATGATTATCCTGTCTTGAAACGCGATTACCCATTAAATGAGAAAAATTTGGATTTTTGGGTAAACGAGAAGGAAAGTCCATACACTGAAACTAAGCGTTTTGACTGGTTTAGAGGTTATCACGTTGGTGGTCGTTCACTAATGTGGGGAAGACAAAGTTACCGTTTTTCGGATTTGGATTTCGAGGCGAATGCAAAAGATGGTCATGGAACAGATTGGCCGATCCGTTATGCAGATATCGCTCCATGGTACAGCTACGCTGAAAAATGGGCTGGTATCTCTGGAAACAGAGATGGTTTAGCTGTATTGCCTGATGGTGACTTTATGCCGCCAATGGATTTTACAGTGGTTGAGAAAGACCTTGCTGATCGTTTGAAAAAGGAATATGGCGGTCAACGTCATTTCATTATGGGAAGAACAGCAAATATCACGGTTCCTCATACAGGACGTATCAACTGTCAATATCAAAATCAATGTTGGTTGGGATGTAACTTTGGTGCGTATTTCAGTACGCAATCATCGACTTTGCCTCCTGCGGTTAAAACTGGAAATTTGACTCTACGTCCATTTTCTATCGTTACCCGCATTTTATATGATAAAGATACTCAGAAAGCAACAGGTGTTGAAATTGTTGACGCTGAGACAAACAAAACATACGAGTTCCATGCAAAAGTGATTTTTGTATGTGCTTCAGCATTCAATTCAACTTGGGTATTGATGAACTCCGCTACAGACGTTTGGGAAGGTGGTTTAGGAAGCAGCAGTGGTGAATTAGGCCACAATGCAATGGATCATCACTTCCGTGTTGGAGCTGGTGGACGCGTGGAAGGTTACGAAGACAAATATGTTTTCGGTAGACGCCCTACGGGATTGTATGTTCCTCGCTTTGTAAATGTTGACGGCGATACTAAAAAACGCGATTACGTTCGTGGTTTCGGATACCAAGGTGCGGCAAGCCGTGGCCGGTGGTCAGGCGAAGTTGCAGAAATGAGCGTTGGTGGTGCATGGAAAGATGCAACATTAGAACCGGGAGACTGGGGTGTAGGTTTCACTGCTTTTGGTGAAATTTTACCATATCACGAAAACAAAATCTCATTGGATAAAAATGTCAAAGATAAATGGGGACTTCCTGTTTTGGCAATGGACATGGAAATCAAAGACAACGAGAAAAAGATGCGTGATGACATGAAGAACGAAATGAAAGATATGTTGGAAACCATTGGTGTGAAAGATGTATATACTTACGATAATGAGTATCATTTCGGAATGGGTATCCACGAAATGGGAACAGCACGAATGGGTACAGATCCTAAAAATTCGGTATTGAACAAGCATAACCAAGTATGGGATGCTAAAAATGTATTCGTAACGGATGGTGCTGCAATGGCTTCAGGAGCTTGTGTGAATCCATCATTAACGTACATGGCATTAACAGCTAGAGCCGTAGAATATGCTGTTTCAGAACTTAAAAAAGGTAATCTATAATAAACTAAACTAATCTATGAGCAATCAAAAAAATTCATCAAGAAGAGATTTTATTAAGAATTCAGCTATTGCAGCTGCCGGAATTTCCATCGTTCCAAGACACGTACTAGGTGGAACAGGTTTTGTCGCACCAAGTGATAAATTGCAAGTTGCATCCATCGGTGTTGGTGGTATGGGAGGAGCAGATGTAAATAATATCTTTAAAAGTGGAAAAGCAGATATCGCATTTTTATGTGATGTGGATACTGTTCGCGCTAAAGGTTCTGTAGAGAAATTTCCAAAAGCGAAGTTCTTTACTGATTTCCGTGAAATGTTAGATAAGGAGCACAAAAACATCGATGCAGTATCTATTTCTACACCGGATCATAACCACGCTATCCAAGCTTTAGCAGCAATGCAATTAGGAAAGCACGTATATGTTCAAAAGCCTTTGGCTCACGATGTGTGGGAAGCAAGAGCATTGACACATGCGGCTAAAAAATATAAAGTAGTTACTCAAATGGGTAACCAAGGTTCATCAGGTGACGGCGTAAGACAAATGCGCGAGTGGGTTGATGCTGGATTGATCGGAGATTTAGTTGAAATCTTCTGTTGGACAGATAGACCAGTTTGGCCTCAAGGAATCCAATGGCCTCCGCAACAAAAAGAAGTTCCTGCGACTTTGGATTGGGACAAATGGTTAGGTACAGCACCTCAGAAAAACTATGTAGACAAACTAGTTCCATTTAACTGGAGAGGCTGGTGGGATTACGGTACAGGTGCATTAGGTGATATGGGATGTCACAACATGGAAGCACCATTCAGTATTTACGGTTTGCAATACGTGAAAGACGTTCAAGCAAGTGTAGGTTCTGTGTATGTGGATGAGTTCAAACGCGGATATTTCCCTGAAAGCTGTCCTCCATCAAGTTATGCAACAATGACATTCCCTAAAACAGATAAAACTGTTGGTGATGTTAAATTGCACTGGATGGATGGTGGAATTCAACCACCTAGACCAGATGAATTAGGTGCTAACGAATTATTTGGTGACGGTGGAAATGGTATTTTGTTTGTTGGAACTAAAGGTAAAGTTTTAGCAGATACATACACTGAAAACCCTCGTTTGTTACCTACTACGAAAGAATATCCTAAAGTTCCTCAAAAATACAAACGCGTACCGGGATCAGCTTCTGGACACTGGGCTCAGTGGGTTGAAGGATGTATCGCTGGATACGGTAAAATGGAAATGTCTTCTCCATTCGAGATTGCAGGACCATTAACTGAGGCTTTATTGATGGCAAACTTAGCGATCCGTGGATCAGATATGCGTGTTGACAATAAATATCCGGGACGTAGCTTGAAATTATTATGGGATAATGAGCAAATGAAAGTAACCAACTTTGATGAGGTTAATCAATTTGTGAAGAGAACATATCGCCCAGGATGGGAAGTAAATTATACATTTTAAACTGAAATAGTATGAATAGAAGAGAGGCAATACAACGCGTAGCTTTTTTAGTCGGCGGTAGCGTGATTGGTGCAAATCTTTTTTTAGAAGGATGTACACGATCTGCGAGTAAAGATGTCGCAGCTTTATTCGAAAAAGAATCTACGGATCTTTTGGGTGATTTAGCCGAAGCAATTTTACCGAAAACATCGACTCCTGGTGCTAAAGAAGCTGGAGTAGGAGAGTTTATTCCTGTAATGATTCGTGACTGCTATACAGTTGAGGATCAAAAAGCATTCTTAGATGGATTTAGTAAAGTTGACGAACGTGCTAACAAAGAATTCGGGAAGAAATTCCAAGAATTATCGAAGGAGCAACAATTGCAGTTCGTGAATACGTACGATAAGGAAGCTCAGGAATACCAGAAAAACAAAAAAGATGGAGATGCGAATCATTTCTTCAACATGTTCAAGCAATTGACGTTGACGGGATTCTTTACTTCGGAAGTTGGAATGACCAAAGCTTTGCGTTTTGTGAAAGTTCCTGGAAAGTTCGATGGCAACTACCCTTACAAAAAAGGAGATAGAGCATTCTCAGCTTAATCTTATTTTCTCATGATGATTTCCTGTCGGAAATCGTCATGAGTTGATTTTAAAAATCCATAAAAAAACGAGCGATGTCATATACACCGCTCGTTTTTAATTTATAAGTCTAAATACTTATTTTAACTTATTGATTTCTTCTTGTTCTCTCAGTTTTTCAACATTGTTTTTCTCACCGAACTCTTCGGTTTTTTGTTGAAACGAATCTAAGATTTCTTTAATTGCATCTGAATTATCAGCTGTACGTTGGTAAATATCAGGAATTTTGCTTTCAATGGTTTTATCGCCCAATTCAATATTATCAACTTCAATCTTACCAATTTTTTCTAAAACTGCTTGTTGGCTATTACGTACGTCTTCTAATTCTCTCGCAATTTTTGCCATCAAGTCAAACTTCTTCAATTTATCCATAATACATTTATATTGTTCTTACCTATACAACGAATAAGGATTGAAAATGTTTTAGTTTAATTCAATAGTCTTGATTATCAGTTAATTATTTGCTAGTTTTTCCTGGATATACCTCCAGCGCTTTCTCTAGACAAACCAAAGCGTTCTTCAAATCTGTCTCATTCAGCACATATGCCAAGCGGACTTCGTCCGTTCCTGCGCCTTCGGTGCTATAAAAACCAGTTGCTGGTGCCATCATAACGGTTTCGTTTTGATAATCAAACTCTTCCAGCATCCATTGACAAAATTTATCTGCATTGTCAATCGGAAGCCTAGCTACCACATAAAATGCACCACCAGGATTTGGACAAAAAACCCCTTCAATCGCATTTAGTCCTGCAACCAATACATCCCTGCGTTTGGTGTATTCTTTTGAAACGGCTTCAAAATAACTGTCAGGAGTATCAACTGCTGCGGTAGCTGCAATCTGTGCAACGCTCGGCGGTGATAAGCGCGCTTGTGCAAACTTCAAGGAAACTTGATACAACTCTTTGTTCTTGGTGACAATACAGCCTAAGCGAGCGCCACAAGCCGAATAACGTTTAGAAACTGTATCAAAAACAACCACGTGTTCTTCTAAGCCTTCTAAGTGCATAGGAGAGATGAATTCCTTTCCATCATAGCAAAATTCACGATAGGCCTCGTCAGAGAATAAATACAAATCATATTTCAAGCACAAGGCTCTTAAATCCTCCAGTTCTTTTCTGGAATATAAATAACCTGTTGGATTATTTGGATTACAAATGGCTATTGCTTTAGTTTTCTCGGTAATTAATTTCTCAAATTCCTCAATGGAAGGCAAAGCAAATCCATTTTCAATGTAAGACATAATCGGTTTGACCACGATATCTGCCGAACACGCAAAACCATTATAGTTTGCGTAAAAAGGCTCTGGGATAATCACTTCTTCTCCAGGATTTAAGCAAGCTTGAAAAATAATGGTAATGGCTTCAGATCCGCCATTTGTGACCAGGATATCGGATGCAGAAACCCCATAATTCAATTTGTTGTAGTAGCTAGCTAATTTTGTTCTGTAGGTTTCTGTTCCTTCAGAAGCGGTATATGCCCAAACTTTGAAATCGATATTTTTTACTGCATCCAACATGATTTCCGGAGTCTGAATATCCGGTTGACCGATGTTCAAATGGTAAATTTTCTTTCCTTGTTTTTTCGCTTGATCCGCGAAAGGTGTCAATTTGCGGATAGGTGAAGCGGGCATGAGCGCCCCTTTATGTGAAATTGATGGCATTTTTATCTTTTATTTTGACTACAATAATACTAAAATTATAAAACAAAAGCCACCTTAATTGAATAAGATGGCTTCGATTTGAGTATAGAATAAATCTATTCAACAATACCTTTTATCGTTAAAATCTTTACTGGTGTTTTTGTGTTTGATTTGATAGTAAATGATTTTGTAAACGGACCAGTAACAGCCGCATTGTAAGTTACTTTAATTACGCCAGTTCCAGCCGGTTTGATTGGCGTTTTTGTAAATTCTGCAACCGAGCATCCACAAGAAGAAACTACTTCTGAAATAATTATTGGAGCATCTCCATCATTGCTGAAGTTGAACTCAAACGTTGCTGGTTTATTGTGCGCGATTTTACCAAAATCATGCGTTTCTTTTTCGAATTTAAATTCCCCAATAGCGACAGTCATTGATGTTAAACCAACAAATGCAATTACTATAGCCAAAACGTTTATTACTTTTTTCATATTTCAATATTTATTTAATCAATATAACTTATCAATTGATATACCAAAATTATGAATTTCAATTTAAAAATCCCTTTAATCAATTAATTACACAACAATATTACAATATCCTGCATCTGAATTACTAGATTATTCCTTCTTTCAATAAATCTTGAATATGGATGATTCCATCATATTTTCCTTCATCCACTACAATCAATTGGGAAATGTTATTCTCTCGCATCAATTGTAACGCATCGATAGCAAGCTCTTTTTTCTCAATAACTTTTGGATTCTTGCTCATGATATCTTGGGCAGTTAAGGATTTCGTATCCTCGTGTTTTTCAAGCATCCTTCGGATATCTCCATCCGTGATAATGCCCACGATAGCTTCATTTTCAAGAACAACGGTAGCCCCAAGCCTAAATTTCGTAATCGTAATAATCAATTCACGAACCGAACTATTCACATAAACTACAGGTTTTCCATTTTGCTCGGATAAATCCTGTACTTTCAAGTACAATTGCTTACCTAATGCGCCCCCAGGATGATATTTAGCAAAATCCTGATCAGAAAATTGTCTTGATTCTTGCAAACATACAGCTAGCGCATCGCCCATAGCCAGCTGTGCTGTGGTGCTTGTGGTTGGAGCGAGGTTATTTGTGCAGGCTTCCCGTTCGACAGTTGTATCTAAAATATAATCCGCATTTGTTGCCAAAAAAGAAGATAGATTTCCGACAATGGCAACTAACGGATTTCCCATTTGTTTTAAAAACGGAATAAGCACTTTTATCTCTGGCGTATTTCCAGATTTTGAAATAGCAATCAATAAGTCGTCTTGTTGGACAATGCCTAAATCACCATGAATAGCATCGGCGGCATGCATGAAAATAGCGGGCGTTCCAGTCGAATTAAGTGTTGCAACAATCTTTTGTGCGATGATTGCACTCTTTCCTATACCCGTTAAAATGACCCTGCCTTTCAGTTCCAAGATCAAGTTTACAACATTAATGAAGTTACTATCAATGCGTTCCCCAATTTGCTGGATTGCGTTAGCTTCTAAGGTCAAGGTTTCCTTGGCAAGCTTTTTTATGTCAATATTGTTATTCACGAAAATAATATCTATTTTTATATATAATTTATAGCAAAAGTAATTGTTTTTAGAACTTGTTCAGTTACCTATCCTATTTTTAATTTTTCACCAAGTCAATGGAAATAGAAAAATCACTATTTGACAATCTGCAAGAATTTTTTGGTTTTGATAATTTTAAGGGAGACCAAGAGGCTATTATCACAAATATTCTTAACAAAAAAGATACGTTTGTTATCATGCCTACCGGTGGAGGAAAATCCATTTGTTATCAATTGCCAGCATTAATGAGTGAGGGGACAGCAATTGTGATTTCACCTTTGATCGCCTTAATGAAAAATCAGGTGGATCAGTTACGGGCGTTTGGCGGCAATGACAGCATTGCGCATTTTTTAAACTCTTCGCTTACCAAAAGCGAAATTACCAAAGTAAAAGAGGATGTCACTTCTGGAAAGACAAAATTACTGTACGTCGCACCAGAATCTTTATCCAAAGAAGATAACGTTAATTTTTTAAAAGGCATTACTGTTTCATTTGTTTCAGTCGATGAAGCACATTGTATTTCCGAATGGGGACATGATTTCAGACCTGAATACCGCAAGATTAGACAAGTCATTAACGGCATAGGAGATAATATTCCGATCATTGCTTTAACAGCGACGGCTACTCCAAAAGTACAGTTTGATATCCGTAAAAATCTTCAAATGACAGACGCAACTTTGTTTAAGTCGTCATTTAACCGTTCGAACCTCTACTATGAAGTTCGCCCTAAGAAGAATGTAATTAAGGAAATTGTCCGTTTCATCAAGAATAATTCAGGCAAAACAGGTATTGTTTACTGCTTGAGCAGAAAGAAGGTTGAGGAAATTGCGGAAGTATTGACCATTAATGGAATCAAAGCGCTTCCATATCACGCTGGATTGGATGCGAAAACCAGATCGGATACACAGGATAAATTCCTGATGGAAGATGTAGAAGTTATTGTCGCTACCATTGCATTTGGAATGGGAATCGATAAGCCGGACGTGCGTTATGTGATCCACCATGATATTCCAAAATCTATGGAGGGTTATTATCAAGAAACAGGACGCGCTGGCCGTGATGGGGGCGAAGGGGTTTGTGTTGCTTTTTATTCCGAGAAGGATGTAGAAAAGCTGACCAAATTCATGAAAGATAAGCCCGTGTCAGAAAGAGATATTGGGACTCAGATTTTAAAAGAAGTTATTGACTATTCGGAATCATCGGTTTGTCGCAGAAAGCAAATTCTTCATTATTTTGGTGAGAATTTTGATGAAACTGGCTGTAATAGCATGTGCGATAATTGCCGTGCACCGAAAACTTATTTTGACGCTGAAGAATCATTGTTGAAAGTGTTGAATTTTATCCAGAATCAAGGCGAGAAATTCAATGATCAGCATTTGATCAATGTGTTTCTTGGTCAGAATAACAAAGATATTTCAGATTACAAACATGATCAGCATGCTCTATTCGGAACTGGAAAAGAATTGGGTGCCAATTATTGGAATTCATTGATCCGCCAAGCTGAACTTTCTAATTTTATCCGGAAAGATGTCGATCATTATGGACTTTTATTGCTGACAGAAACCGGGAAAAAATACATTGCCAATCCGTATGGATTGAAATTTATTTTAAACAATCCAATGGAAAAGGCGGATGCCGATGGCAATGATGAACCGCATTCACAGAGTGCCGGTACATTGGATGTCGAATTGCTGAAAATGCTGAAGGATTTGCTTAAGAAAATTGCGAAGCAAAAATCTTTACCTCCATTTGTCATTTTTCAGGAGCCTTCGCTGGATGAAATGTGTACGCATTATCCGGTAACCATCGATGAGCTAAAGCAAATTCATGGAGTTGGTTCTGGAAAAGCCGTTAAATTTGGAGCGCCATTTGTTGAGCTGATTAAGAAGTATGTGGAAGAAAATGACATCGATCGTCCGCAAGATCTAATCATCAAAAGCACCGCAAATAAATCAGCTTTGAAAGTATCTATTATTCAAAACATAGACCGTAAAATCGGGCTTGATGATATTGCTTCCTCTAAAGGGATCAACTACGAAGATTTATTGAGAGAGGTTGAATCCATTGTCAATTCGGGTACAAAGCTGAATTTAGGTTACTTCGTCGATGAGATGATCGATCAAGACCGTCAAGATGAAGTGTATGAATACTTCATCGCTGCGGAAGTCGATTCAATTGAAACGGCACTAAAAGAACTTGGAGAAGCGGATTACACGTATGAAGATATTCAGCTGATGCGCATCAAATTCATGTCCGAACTAGGAAATTAAGACAATATTTTTTACATTATTTATGATTAATAACTATTTACGAACTATCAAAAATGCAGATTCAGATTTGTTTTTTTTAATGGCTGGCCCTTGTGCGATTGAAGGTGAAGAAATTGCCTTGCGTATTGCAGATCGAATTGTAAACATTACCGATAAATTAGGAATTCCTTATATTTTTAAAGGATCATATAGAAAAGCGAATCGTTCGAAAGCAGACTCATTTACTGGAATCGGAGATGAAAAAGCGTTGAAGATTTTAGAAAAAGTCGGAAAGACATTTGGCGTACCAACTGTTACGGATATTCATGAAAGCCACGAAGCAGCAATGGCTGCAGCGTATGTGGACGTTTTACAAATCCCTGCTTTTTTATGCCGCCAAACAGAATTGTTGGTCGCGGCGGCAGAGACAGGAAAAGTAGTCAATATTAAAAAAGGTCAATTTCTTTCTGCTGAATCGATGAAATTCGCAGTTGATAAAGTTAAGGATGCTGGAAATGATAACGTGTTTTTAACAGACCGTGGAAATACCTTTGGCTATCAAGATCTGATTGTCGACTACAGAGGGATTCCGGCGATGAAAAATTTGGGCGTGCCAACAGCTATGGACTGTACGCATTCGTTGCAACAACCTAATCAATCTTCCGGAGTAACTGGAGGAAAGCCAGAATTGATTGAAACAATCGCGAAAGCGGCGATTGCAGTCGGAGCGGATGGCTTGTTTATCGAAACGCATCCAGATCCTGCGAATGCGAAATCCGATGGAGCGAACATGTTGCACTTGGATTATTTAGAAGATTTATTGGGTAAATTAGTCAGAATACGCAAAGCTATTCTTTAGTTCTAATCAAATAACAAATAGATATGGTTTCGAAAGAGACCATATCTATTTGTTTATATACCTCGACTAAACTAATCAAATGGGTTGATTGGCGCTGTTACAAAGATTAACTAAATAATCACGTAAAAAGCTTTTTAGCGAGATTTATTTGTTTTGAAATAAATATTTTTATCTTGTAGGAATATAAATTTATTTTTATGAGACTTCAAGTTGCGCTCTATTCGTTTTTATTTATCACCATTTTAGGCTGTGGGTCGGATCCTGTTCCTCCAATTACTCCCAAGCCTGATCCAGAACCAGTCGATACAATAAAAACTCCAGTGACCAAAGATTCTATCTTCGAAAAAAAGACCCAGTCTGTTGAATTTAGTGAGGTCTATGTCGATGAGACTTTTGATCAATCACTATTTCTGGGTAGCCTTTGGAATCTTAAAGATACAGTCGGTCGATTGCTAATCGAGAATCTAGCTTCGAAAGCTAAATCATTTGAAGTCAATGTAATGCCGAGCTCTTTTCAAATGGATTTTTTTAAAGGTGTTCCTAGTTATGCAGCCATTCGTAGGTATGCTGATACGCATAGTGAAACTAGTTCAAGTGGCCCAATAAGTACGCAAAATAGCGAGTTCTCGGATTATCGACAAATACAGGCTTATCTAGGCTATAGCAAAGATATTCAAAAAGTGATCGAATTGGTGAAACATAAGGATTCCACCACCATTGTCAAATCACATAGTACTTTAAGACGTGCTTTTAATGTGAATCTAATTTTAGATGTAGATTTTAGCGATTACCAAAATAATTATACGAATGACGACATCAATAAGCTGAAGAAGGAAAATTATAATCCATATTTTGTCCATTCCGTTAATTACGGAACGCATCTGATTTTGATGGCTGAAAGTAATTCTCCTCGGCCGGATCTCAATGCGGCCATCGACAAACTGCTTGAAAATAAAGCGTTAAGTACTGCTGACGAGCAAGTTTTGGCTTCAAGTAATTTACTTGCGTATTATCGTGGTGGAAGTAAAAATAGTTTTATTCAATACGCAAAGGGTACAGCAGCCATTAAATCGACAATGGCAGAGCTTCTGATCCAGATGGATAGAAAAGATAATCGCTATGATTACCCAATCAACTTCACATTAACAAGCTTAGAAACCTATAGGAGTTTAGGATATTTTGCCGTATTTGATGCCCAATTCAAAATAAAAAAATAAACACTATTCACAGCTATTCTACGACCTGAAAAGGCGTGAATTGATTTTTGGGTTCGAAATAGTTCCAAAGCAAGTTCGAAATTTTTCTTGTCAATACTTCGGCTTCGTTTGTATTCCCCCAAGACTTGTCTTGATTATTGTCTGTCAAAATGCAGAATACGTAATCTCCGCTTGGGGCATTGACTAAAATGACTTCGCCACGCGAGGCATCGACTGAACCGGTCTTGTCAATTGCA
This sequence comes from Sphingobacterium hungaricum, assembly GCF_015210005.1. Lineage (GTDB taxonomy): Bacteria > Bacteroidota > Bacteroidia > Sphingobacteriales > Sphingobacteriaceae > Sphingobacterium > Sphingobacterium hungaricum. The sequence goes on along the minus strand of NZ_MU158698.1, from coordinate 236,532 downwards.
TTGATAGTCGAAGGGATTTGAGACAAAGAGCGGCCGTTATAGAATTGATTCTTCAGAAATCGGTACATTTTATCATCCAATTGAGGCGTCAATAATTGTTGCTGACGAATTAATATGAATAGGCGAGCCATTTCTTCAGGCGTTGTTTGTCCCCAGCCATATTTTTTCCAATCGCTTTCCCGTCCAAGTGTCCTAGAATTTACTTTTGTGTGCGCGAATCCTAATTTCTCCATTAACACATTGATTTCTTTTCCTCCTCCGGCTAAATCCTGACACCATAGAGAAGCTACATTATCACTGTAAGACAGCATTAACGAGACCATCGTCGACAAATCTGTTTCCGAGCTATCTTTAAAAAATTGCATTAAACCCGAACCGCCATAGACTTGCTTTTCGCTGTACGTGAATTTTTGATTTAATTGCAATTGGTTGTTGTTGATTTTATCAAACACGCCTACTAATATCGGAACTTTGACGATACTTGCTGTTGAAAAAATAGTATCCGAATTGATTTTAGCTACTTTATTTGTTTTAAGATTTTTGACATAAATGCCGATGTCTCCGCGAAAGTTTTCCACTTCTTTTTCAAGCAGTTTTTGCAGTTTGCTGTCTGTTTTTTGAGCCATTGTAGGTGTAGAGAAAAGTAAGCTTAGGAATAAAATCAAACGTAATTTCATTATATTTTCGTTATTTTAAATAGATAATTTAAAATAACGAAAAAAACTCTTAAATCGAGCAGGTATGAATTTATTTATGGTTTTGTTAGGTGGCAAACCTGATGGCCGATATACGGAACAGCATGATATATTTTTTGGCGTAGCCAACGAGCTGAAGGATTTAGTTCCTGCATTTTATAGCTTTTGGCCCGAACTTACCGATCGCATGCACATTGACTCTTGGCGATATGTGTCAAAGGTTGGCGATTACAGCATCTCCATTCTCCCAAAATCGGAAGCCGATCGAGCGGTGAGCACCAAGAAGTTATTTTTTGTAAATCTGGGTGGATACAAGGAAGAGGACATGGAAGAATACCATTACAAGCAAGTGGTTGTTGCGGAAAGTTTAGCAGAAGCAACTCGCTTAGCGAAAGATACTGTCTTTTGGAAACACCATACATCTTCGCATATCGATGATAAGTATGGAATTGACGTGGATGATATTTATGAGATTGAAGATATGTTCCTGCCAGAATTTAAAGATCAGTTTACGATAAACATCGAGGAAGCAGATTCTGAGGAGGAAGACGTTTTGGAAATCGGTTATCTTAAAATCTCAAAATTACTAAAGTCATAAAGCAACTTTGTTACTCCGTTTTAACAGATTAGCAGAAAAAGGGATCTATTTTTTTAAAATAAATCCCTTTTTCTTTAGGCCCTTAAACGTTGGTTTTTCGTTTATTTCTCTGCACCAACAGATAGCTGATGTATAAAATGATTAACCATATCGGAATCAATTCAACTGAAATTTTCAAACCTGTAAACCACATCATCACCAAAACTCCAATTAGGAAGATTAAACAAATGTAATTGCTGATCGGGTAGAAGAGGCTCGGGAATTTAGTTTTTGTATGCTCCTTGTCTTTCTGTTTTCTAAAGAACAGATGGGTCAATGAAATCATGATCCAATTGATGATTAGCGACGAAACAACTAAGGACATTAAGATGCCTAAAGCTTTTTCCGGTATCAATTTATTGATTACGATCGTAACTGCAACTAAGGCAGCAGATATTAAAATCGCATTAACAGGTGAATAGTTTTTATTTAGTTTAGTCAGAAATTTAGGTGCATTTCCCTGTTCTGCCAAACCATACAACATTCTTGAATTGCTGTAAACACAGCTATTGTAAACAGATAGCGCAGCGGTCAAAACGATAATGTTTAATGCATTCGCAATAATTGTTGTGAAAAAATATGTTTTGCCAAATAAAGTAAATTCGAAACCTTTCAACGAGTTGAAAACTTCGACGAAAGGACTTGTGTCTGCCGTAATGTTTCTCCAAGGCATCAATGAAAACAGAATAATCAATGCCCCAACATAGAAAATCAAAATGCGGATCAATACCTGATTCGTTGCTTTGGGGATGTTTTTCTCAGGGTTTTCGGCTTCTGCCGCAGTAATTCCCACAAGTTCTAGACCGCCGAATGAAAACATAATCATCACCAGCGCAGCGAGTAACCCTTGATAACTTCCATCGGACAATTGCGTCAACCAGCCTTTTGGAAAGAATCCTCCATCATTGTATAAGTTAGCTACAGTTGCTTGAGGGCCTCCTGAATCACTCAATAATAAGTACGTTCCGAAAATAATCATCGCAATAATAGCGACGACCTTGATGATGGAGAACCAAAATTCTGTTTCGCCATAGACTTTTACCGAAGCCAAGTTGATTGCGTTAATAATCACAAAGAAAAATAGACTGGAAACCCATAAAGGAATTTCAGGCCACCAAAATTGGACGTACACACCGATGGCAGTCAGTTCGGCCATACTGACCAACACATACAAGACCCAATAATTCCATCCTGAAGCAAAACCAGCGAAAGGTCCCCAATATTTATTTGCGAAAAAACTAAAACTTCCGGAGACAGGTTCTTGAACGACCATTTCCCCTAATTGTCGCATAATAAAGAATGCGATAATCCCCGCGATCGCATAACCCAAAATAACGGAAGGACCAGCTAATACGGCCGCTTGGCCAATGCCTAAAAATAAGCCTGTTCCGATAGCGCCCCCTAAAGCAATTAGCTGAATATGCCTGTTGCTCAAGCCACGCTTAAGTTTTTTTTGATTGTCTTCTGTTGTATTAGCCACTCGTATATGTGTTAATTTTGTTTTTTGTTCGTTGTAATTTCAGAATAGCCTGATAACTCATCCCAATATGTTCCCGGACGTCGATTATAAATTAGGATTTGGTATGAATTTCCAGTTTCAAAATGACTGTTCGAAAAGGTATCTGTAAACGACTTTCCATTTTCGTCTACAAATATATAATCATAATCGTATAATCCCTGCTTAAGTTTCGTTGTCAGCTTCCATACCAGAGAAGCTTCGTCCTTTTTTAATTCGAATTCCTCCGAAGGTATGAAATTATTAAATGCACCCGCGAGGTAAATTCTTCCTTTTGGCTGTTGATTGGTTTTCAAAGAGAATTCTACATTCGCATAATCCGACGAATTCGCGGCATCATCCTCTAGGTCTAAATTACGAATATAAAACTTGCCATTTTCATCAAATGTCGAAGCATAACTTATTCCAGATTCGTCCTCATCAACAGTCAGTGTGACGTAAGGAATCGAATCTTGTCGAATGTTTCTTATTGTGGCCGCTGCCAATCTAAAACTCCTCAAATCCACATAATGAAATTCTTTGTTTCCTTTAAAATCTAACGTTTCTGTTTTTTCATAACGCACTTCATTATTCCCAATGAATAGTGGGTCGACAGTCTCTAACTGATAATCATTCCGCCGGTTTTGAATAGCAACGACATGGATGTCACGTTGCGGGTTCGTGATTGTCAAAGCATTTGTCTTAATGGTTACATTGATTTTCTGGTGAGAAGCACGATTGTTGACATTTGGCGACTGAAGCAGCGAAGCCTGAACCTGAATCAAATCCCTATAGACATAGAATTTTCTTGTCAGAATCAATCGGTTTTTGTCGGCATCTTCATAGACTTTCAATAAATAATTTCCAGAGATTTTAGGCTTAACATATTCCGTAGGAAACGTTAAGTTGTAATTTGTATAAGCTTGTGCGGTCGATTTAGAACTTGTGAAATTTTCTATGCGATCTTCGTTATAACCGGCAGCGTATTCCAGGGGAGAAACGCGGCTTGGTTCCCAATTGTAATTGCAATGCTCGATGCTGAAATAGAAATTTCGTACATCTGCACGTAAATCATCAAACACGAGGTTTAATTTCTCATCCGAATTTAAACTAATCAGCGGTAAATCTCCTTCTTTGCCCAAGGGGCTAAATTGAACACTTTTAATCGTCGGCAAGTAGTTTTTATCCTGATAAACCAATTCTTGCTTTGGCGAACGGATTTCTTCTTTCACATTCCGTTTTTTGCGCTGTGCAGAAGCATTGCCACAGCATAGGATTGCCAAAAAGAATAAAAAAATGACTTGCTTCATGAATTGTTACAATATGCATAAAAATAGGAAAACCGCTCCATATTGAAAGCGGTTTTGTCCTATTTTTAAATAAATACTTATTTCGAGGTTTTGGGCATTGCATCGCAACCACAACCTTTGCCACATCCTCCTTGATTTTTCTTTGAGGGGAAGAGTCTTTTTCCGACGTAATAAACTGCTGCTACGAATAGCAAACCGATAAGCAGGTATTGTATGAGTGTATTGTCCATCTTATTTTAAAAATTGATAAGCAATGAATGCTGCAAGGTACGCAAAACCTGTCATAAACGCAGTCTGAATCAAAGTCCACTTCCATGAACCCGTTTCTTTTTTGACAACCGCAATGGTCGCCATACATTGCATTGCGAATGCATAAAACAAAAGCAAAGAGACGCCTGAAGCAAAGTTATAAGCCGGTTCTCCGGTATTTCTGTTGATTTCCGATTGCATACGTGTAAATAGCGATTTTCGGCTTTCATCATCTTCGATATCGACTTCATCGCCTAAGCTATATACCACAGCCATTGTTCCTACAAAGACTTCGCGGGCTGCAAAGGATGAAATCAAACCAATTCCCATTTTCCAATCATAACCTAAAGGACGAACTACCGGCTCTATGGCCATTCCGATATATCCTAAATAGGAGTGCTCCAATTGATAAGAAGCGACTTCGTTAGGCAAATCTTCTTCGGCTATTGTAGGGTTTTCAGCCCTTACAAATTCTTCTGCATTGGAAAATTTCTCGCCTGGTCCAAAGTTACCCAAAACCCAAAGAATAACGGAAATAGCTAAAATAATTTTACCTGCACCAAATAAAAAGCCTGAAGATTTCTCCCAAACATTCAACAGCACATTTTTCCAATCGGGCATCTTGTAGGTAGGCAATTCAAAAATCAAATAAGACTTCTGGAAGCTTTTGATGATTTTGCTGAGAATCAACGCGGAGAATAATGCACCTACAATTCCTAAAATGTACATAATGAACAGGACAACGCCTTGCAGATTAAAACCCAAAAAGGTTTCTTCCGGAATAACCAAGCCAATAATCACAATGTAAATCGGCAAACGAGCCGAACAAGTCATAAATGGAGTCACCAGCATGGTAATCAATCGCTCTTTTGGATTTTCAATGTTGCGCGCGGCCATGACCGCAGGAATTGCACAGGCATTTCCAGACATTAAAGGAATAACAGATTTTCCGTTCAACCCAAATGGCCTTAACCATCTATCCATAATAAAAACAACGCGGCTCATATAGCCCGTTTCTTCCATTAACGAGATAAACACAAACAGAATAATAATCTGCGGCAGGAAAATAACAATACCACCGATACCTGCTATAATTCCGTCGATAAATAACGAGGACAATGGGCCTTCTGGCAACCATTCATGGAACGTGCCTACCAAACTCGCAAAGCTTTCATCGATAAAATCCATGAAAGGAGCCGACCAAGCGTAGATTGCCTGAAAGATTAGAAATAAAATCCCAAAGAATATCACATAGCCAAATATCGGATGCAACAAGATTTTATCCAATTTGGAAGTTGAATTTAAGCGTCGGTTTTCTTTTTTTACAAGAATGCTGTCTAATGAATGTCCAATGGAATCATTTCGAATAATCGATTCGTCTTTTTGCAAAGCCTGAATATCCAAACCATGTTTTTGGCGGATTGCTTGAATGGCTTTGTTCTTTTCGCCCGGTAAAAAAGAAATGTATTCTTGCGCAAGATATTGCCAAGTCGCGTATTCCGTTTCTAAAGGAAATAATTTTTTTGCTTCGTCTAAAGCTTCGGTATATTTTTCGGGAATAGTGAAACTTCCGTAATAAGCAGAAGGGACAGCATCGAAATCTTTGATTAATTTCGAAATCGAATCGCCAGTCCGTGCATTTGTTAGATATACTTTGGTCTTCAAAAATTGCTCAAGTTTAGGGATATCTATTTCAATCCCTTTGATTTCAATTTCGTCCATCATGTTGATGACGAAAATCGCCGGAAGCCCTAATTCTCTAACTTGCTGGTAAAGAATAATCGAACGCTTTAGTGTAGAAGGCTCGCTGACCACAACGACTAACTCCGGATAATATTTGTTGTTTTTGTCGCTTAAAACATCAAAAACAACGCGTTCATCGATCGAGTTCGGAAACAAGGTATACGTTCCGGGTAAATCAACAATTTTATAAGTTTTATTATTGGCGTGTAAGTCGCCTTCTCGTTTCTCAACAGTAATTCCTGGGTAGTTTCCTACCTTTTGATTTAACTTCGTCAGGCGGTTAAATAAGGATGTTTTTCCAACATTCGGATTCCCGAGAAGCGCAATGTATTTATTTTTCATTAAATTGCTTTGGTGATAATAAGTTTAGCTTCAGATTTGCGGATTGCGATTAGTGTATCGTTGTCAATTATTTTTAAACAGATAGGGCCGTTAAATGGAGCTTTATATTTAACTTCGACTATCGAACCAGGAAAAAAACCAAGTTCATAAAATTTCGCTGGAAGCTCTAGGGATTTGAAATCTGTGACACTGACTTGTTCGCCAATTTTTATTTTATCTAAACTACTCTGTTGCATTTTGTATATTAGATTATCTAATGATAAATTAAAAAGAACAAATATAGCTAAAAAATGAGTTTTGGACGTTATTTTTATTTATAACAATTAAAAAAAAGGAGGGGAATTAATGAGTCTAGAAGAAAAACTTAAAGTCAAGAAATTTGCCAGCGATTGGCATAAGGCTACATTAAACATTGTGTATACAAGCAATTGGCTGATTGTCGAATTGGAAAAGCGAGCAAATAAAAGGGATATTACCATGCAACAATTCAATGTGTTGCGTATCTTGAGGGGACAATTTCCCAAACCAGCGACCAACAACCTGCTCAAAGACCGCTTGATTACTGCGACTCCGGATATTTCCAGGCTAGTAGACCGTATTGTTGCTAAGGAATTGGTTTCTCGCTGTAAAAACGATACGGACAAGCGCGCCGTTGATTTATTGATAACAGAGAGAGGTTTGAAGCTACTAGCTGAAATCGAAGAAGAAATGATGTTGAGCGACCTATTGCCTATCAATATCACGGAAGAAGAATGTCAGCAATTAAGCAGATTGCTGGAAAAATTCAGGGGTGAATCCGAAGTTTAATTATTCATGTGAATGGTCATCATGGCTATGGTCGTGGTCATGGTCGCTGTGGTCATGTGAGTGGTCATGTTGTTCATGAGGAACTTCTGCACCGTGGCTATGGTCATGTCCATCGAACAGAAAATTACCCAGCGAAACCAAAATACCTAGAAAAACAGCAATCATTTTCTTTTTGTTGAATTTATGATGATCGGCAGAACCCGATTCAAATAGGACTGTCGTGCTTATATGCAAGAAAATCCCGATCACTACGGCCATGATTTTATCAAAGTATTGTGAAACATTGCCCAAATCACCTTGGCTAACACCTTTACTTGTGATGAAACCTAGTGGCGTCATGGCAGCAAAAACAAACAGGGCAAAGATAATCTGGCGTTTAGTTAGTTTGGTGTTGATCAACAGACTTCCCAATGCAAACGCTGCAGGGATATGGTGAATCGCAATTCCAAAAACCAATTCTTTTTGATGGCCTGCGGCCAATGGCATTCCTTCCAGAAAAGCATGCAAGCACAAGCTAAACATGATTCCGATAGGGAATGACTGTATGTTCTCTTGGTGATGGATATGTCCATGCTCAATACCTTGAGAGAATTGCTCCAGCAGCAACTGAAAGATAAACCCGCCTAAGATATACAATCCAATGACTTCTGGAGCTGTGGTACTGCTATGGTACACATGTGGGATTAAATGCAGTACGGTAATAGAAAATAAATAAGCACCACTAAAAGCTAAGATGAGCTTTAGGAGATTCGTATTGTCTCTTTTTACAAAAAATACAGCTAGACCGCTTAATAACGCGGAGATAAATAAAATGGAGACAATCGTCGTCGAACTCATGGTGTTGGTGATAATGGAACTTTAGTTTCGTAAAATTGAGGGAAAAATCGCTTGAACAGGTAGCCGTTCAAAATTCCGATTCCCATACCCAGCAGCGCTCCACAGATAATATCCAGCGGATAATGAACGCCAACATAGATTTGAGATACAGAGACAATCGTTGCCCAGGTAACGCACAGCCATAAAGCATGTTTCCATTTTCTGCGGAATAACATAATCCAGAAAAAGGCCATTGCAAAATGGTTGGTTGCATGAGACGAAGTGAAACTGTATCCAGAGCCACAGCGAACACGCAAATTAACTTCATTTTTAAATTCTACATCGTTGCACGGACGAACACGCTTGACAGTCTTTTTGATTAAGTGCGATGAGATTACATCAGATGCTGCAAAATTCAATAGCGTAAAAGCAACTATGATAAATCCCATCTTTCCATAACTGCGTATGAAAAAGATAATCAAAAAAAGATACAATGGTGCCCAGGTAAACGGGTTGCGCATTATCGGCAATAACCAATCAAAAAAAGGATTGCTTAAACCTTGATTTATGGCCAAAAATACTTCTTTATCGATATGTATCAGCTGTTCTAACATAATTCTAATTTTTAGTCTTTAAAGTTTTTTCATAAACAAAAGCAATTCAAAGCTAAAAATATTTTCCGATGTACGTTATAAAATGTAATAATGAAACAATGTTGCAACAAAAGTAAACTTTGTTTATCGAAATATGAAGATAAATCTGAAAAAGTTTATTTATTCAACTAAATTTACGGCATAACTTAAGCATGAATATATGGCATTAATAAAATCTATTTCTGGAATACGTGGAACAATAGGTGGATTAGCAGGAGATAATCTAACTCCGATTGATATTGTAAAATTTACGGCGGCATTTGGTAAAATGATTACCGAAGGTTCGACGAAAAAGAAAATTGTTATCGGAAGAGATGCGCGAGTTTCTGGAGAAATGGTCAATAATTTGGTTATCGGAACATTGCAAAGCATTGGAGTGGAGGTGATTGATTTAGGTCTTTCAACTACGCCGACTGTAGAGCTTGCAGTTCCAAAAGAAAATGCTGCAGGAGGAATTATCCTGACAGCTTCGCATAATCCAGGAGAATGGAATGCGTTGAAACTTTTAAACGAAAAAGGTGAATTCATCAACGACGAAGAAGGCAAAAAAGTCCTAAGCTTAGGAGAGAGCCTATCATTTGAATTTGCGGATTATAAAAATTTAGGCTCAGTTACCCGTGACGATTCGTATGAGCAGAAACATATTCAAGATGTTTTGGATTTGGAATTGGTCGATGTAGAAGCCATTAAGCAAGCGAATTTTAAAATTGCTGTAGATGCTGTCAATAGTACAGGAGGAACTTTTATTCCGAATTTATTGAAGGCGCTCGGAGTTGATGTGGTTTATAAAATCCATTGCGAACCGAATGGACAGTTTCCTCATAATCCAGAACCATTAAAAGAGAATCTAACGGATTTATCTGCTGCGGTGTTGAGCAATGGAGCTGATTTAGGAATTGCTGTTGACCCGGATGTCGACCGTTTGGTATTTATGATGGAAGACGGGGATTTATTTGGTGAAGAATATACGCTTGTTGCTGTAGCTGATTACATTTTGACGCACCATAAAGGAAATACAGTTTCTAATTTATCTTCGACCCGCGCGTTGAGAGATGTCACTCAAAAGCATGGTGGCGAATATTTCGCAGCTGCAGTAGGAGAGGTGAATGTGGTAACGAAGATGAAAGAAGTGCACGCTGTTATCGGTGGAGAAGGTAATGGAGGAATTATCTATCCTGCTTCACATTATGGAAGAGATTCGTTGGTAGGAGTTGCTTTGTTTCTGACACATTTGGCTAAATTAAATATCAAAGCATCAGCATACCGTGCGCAGTTGCCTCAGTATTTTATGTCAAAAAATAAAATCACATTGACTCCTGAATTGGATATCGATAGCTTGTTGACTAAAATGCAACAAAAATATGCGCATGAAAATCATACAACAATCGATGGGCTGAAAATTGATTTTGAAAATGAATGGGTGCATTTAAGAAAGTCCAATACGGAACCTATTATTCGTATTTATTCAGAAGGACCGACGCAGGAAGCTGCGGAAGCAATTGCACAGAAGATTATCAATGAGATAAACGAGATTGTTGGCTAATCGATAGCAATCTGAATTCATTAGTAAAAGAGCAAGGATTTTAAGATCGTTGCTCTTTTTTATGCTTTGCTCTTTTTTCTGCTGTATGTAATTGGCCACAAAAAAAGTTTATTTCTCCTTAACGGTGAATAAGACGATGAGAGCAAGCCTGAAATTATATCCTCAAAAACGTTATAAAACAAAAAACAGCAAAGACGTCTTCCATCTTTGCTGTTTTTACATATTCGTATTCCCTATTAATCTGGAATTTGCAATAATCTTAGTTCGCCTAACTGAAAGGCTGTACCACTTTGTAATGAGGTTATGCTAAGTCTGTAATATTTATAAGCAACTGAATTGCTAAATAAATACGTTTGGGATAGCTTTCTTCCAGGGAAGGGAGGTTGTGCAGTTTTGACATCCAAATCAACCCAAGTTACTCCATCCTGCGAACCTAACATTTTCCAGTCTTTCGGATCACGCGCATCAGCATCATTTCCTGAAGTCATGGTGTAAGCTCGTACAACTTGAGGTTCGAAATATTCGAATTGCAACCAAACAATGCCCGGTGAAACTAAATCACCGACAAAAAACTTGCTGTCGATGTTGTTGTCAATGACCTTTAAGCTTCCTTCGCCGCTTTCTTTTCCACTGTTGTTCTCTTTGGAGACAGTGAAGTTGTTGTCAAAATTGGTGATGTCTTTGACGACTCCAACATCAGTCAACATTACAGGAATCTGTGTTAAAGAGCCTTTTGGAGTGATGACATTTAAGATAAAGCTTTGAAATGTGCCTGGAGGAACAACAACTTTCGTAGTCGCATCATTAGACACCACTTCGGTAGCCGTTGAGCTAATCCTTCTTTGCCAAATCGTTTCCCCAACTGTCATTTTAGTCGTATATTTAAGCGTTAGCGAACCGTCGCCGTTTTTCTGCGCTTCTAGATTGACCAATTGGCTTGGAATTATTTTGATGACTTCTTCACGTTGAGCCCAATAGTCTTCCCCATTCAGTACGAAGAGTTTGACATTATAGGTTCCTGTACCTAAAAAGGTGTGCGTTGGCGATGCATCTGAGGAGGTGCTATCGTCCGCAAACGACCACCTCGAAATCGAAAAGTTCTTTGATTCGTTTTTAAAACTAATCGTGAAAGGATCTGCTTCGCTAGGTACAGAATAACTGAAAGCTGCAGAGGGTTTTGGTTCAACAAATTCTACAATTTCTTCCTTGGACTCTTTCTCGCATGCCATTAGGGTCAAGGCGCTTAACCCTAAATAAAATACTATATTTTTCATATTCTTCTACTTAAAATTGGTTTATATGAATTTAAGGTGTTCTAATCATCCTCCATTCTCCGATTTGAAGTAAATTACTTCCGATATTCGAAGTGAAGTTAATTCTAAAGTGAGTGTATGGTGTCGGGTTTGTAATTTCATACCGTTTGGTCAGAAATCGTTGCGCAAATGTTTCATTTGCTATGTTGCTGATTACTGTCCAGTTAACTCCGTCGTTAGAACCCTGAATATTCCAAGCATTCGGGTCACGCTCTGGAGCATCGTTTGCAGATGTAATGGTATATGCGCCAATATTTTGAGGCGTAGTATACACAATCTGTGCCCACAAGGTTCCATCGAAACTTTGTTTCAAAAACTTAGAATTGTAATTGTTGTCAACTAATTTCAACGACCCTTCATTGTGCGTGGCTCCGCCATTGTTGTCCTGATTTACAGAAAACACACCTTGATTGGTCACATCCATTTCTAGAACAAATTCGGAGTCAATGACTATCGTTGTGTATTTTTTGGCTTCATCGAGTACATGCAAGGTTGGGTTTTTCAGCTCCACAAAAACCGCTAGTTTTTTTCCTACATATTTCTCGACAATACTCCATGGCACATCCAATACCAAATTGGATTGACTCGAGTTGCTTGCGAAAGTTACGGTAGAAGCTATTGTGTATTCTCCTGTTTTAAGCGCAATCGTATTTTCCGGAAGATAGCCACTTGTTACCAGATTGGCTATGGTATCTGGCTTCGTAACAACGCTCACACGAAAAGCATTTCCTGGAAAACTCGCTAAGGAAACACCGATTGGAACCGAAAGTCCTGATGAGGAACTTGTATAATTTGTTCTGTTTTTGGCTTCGATAATGGTCCCCGCACCATTTGTTAGGGACAGGAAGTGAATGTCAGAATTGTCCAATATATCATCTGTATTCAAACTGATCACCTGAAAATTGCCTTTGGAATCAATGGCATTTCCTTTCCCTGCAGTAACAATCGTATAGCCGACGGCTACATTTTTACCGTAATTTTTTTCTAGCGCCGTTCTTAGGATAGAAATAGTGAATGTAGCACTATCCGATCCATATTCTACTTTGGCTGTATTCGGAATCGTGATGGCATCGCCTGTTACCGCGACAGCATCTGGTAGGCTTCCCGAAGCAATCAATTTGCTAATTGAATCTTGGTTAATGCTTAGACTCACCTCAAATGCTTTTGAAGCAGGTTTATTCAATTTTATGCTTACTGGAACGATCACACTTTCGTTGGTCTTATTTATTGGACCGGAGATTCCTGAAGTTTTGACCGTAGATACTGAATTTCCACCCAATGAAAATTCGTCTAACATATGGTCTTTACATGCCATTGATGTCAACAGCATGCTCGCTAAAAAGAATAGCTGAATATTTTTATATTTCGTCATGATCTATACGATTTATTTATCTAACCATACACGGCCGTCCAGTTGCCAATTCGTCTGTCTTGGCACTTTTAACCAACTAAAAATTTGTGCAGAAATGTCTGGATTTCTTGGTACCAATAATCCTAGATCTGCCACAGAAGGAGCACAGATGTAATCGTTAAGTCGCTCAATCTGATAACCTGTTCCACCCAATTTCAGCTTTCCGCCATACGGGCTTTCATCTAAAATATATTCACCATCGGATCCCAATACAGACCAGCTTCCAGCTAAATTGTCAATGTACGGATGGCGATTGTCCAAACCGACTTCACAGCTGAACTGTTTGATTACCTCTTCAGGCAATCCAACTTTCCAGATTCTCACATCGGCGAGGTAAACGTCAGGTTTCCATGTATTGGTGCTTGGCAATGTTCCGAAACGCAATAAGGCATCGCTGTCAATATTTCCCCAGCCCGAGATGTCAATGTCTTCGTTAGCTACACCATTGGTATAGGTTTTTAGGAAACGTTTTCCCTCTTTCATATAACCCACGGCTGAAATGCTGTTCCAGCTTGCATTGTTCAAAACACCACCTTTGACTTGCGCAGTTGCGCCAGTTCCTCCAGCATTGAACATCCAATAATTCTCTTCTAAATAAATTACCCAGCCACGTACATTGCGGTCGTTTGTCCAGCCATCTTGCCAGTACGGTCTTTTCCCTAAAACGGAAGCATAATTAAATTTATACGTGTTGTTTGGGCCTTTGTTCTTTTTGATTTTTAATTCAACAGTGAATTCGCCTTCCCCAAGGTTGTAAATCGTGTTGTCGCCTTCTACCAATTCGGCATATTTCGTATCGTTAAAACGGATGTAATCGCCGACCATTCTATTTCCAATGTAGGGTTTTCCGATAAAACGCAAGTTATAACTTAATGCGTGGTAAATCGTGAATGTATTGACCGCTGGCACACTGAAAATGGTATTATCATTTTGGCTGTCCGGAAGCTGAAATTCTCCTCCTTGACTAGACGTAACGACGATTAACCAATTTTCACTTTCGTAATTCGCTCTGGCTTTTACAGCTGTTAGAATTTTGCTGAAATCAGCATCAAAATTTTCTATAGCCTGCTTGTATGCTGCTGAAGAATTGTCGTACACACTGCTTGCTCCAGCGGCATCTACGGACGTATAGTGTCCAGTGATCATGGTGATGTCATCCTCGTTCAACGCAGAGATGATGTTGTTCGTTACGTCACCATCCGAACCGCTTAAGGTTGTCGTGTTATGTTCTCCCAAACCCTCTAAAAATGTTTCAGACGTACTGAACATTTTTAATTTAGCATCGGCTTCTTTATTGATGATCCGATCGAATAGGAGGGGATAAGACTCAAAGTTGTTTGTTGCAAAATCACTTGAAACATTGTGCTTGTTTTTTCTTACTCCCGTGAATAAATCTGCCCAGTTATTTGCGATTCCCATGGAATTGTCTTCGCTCAAAGAAACGAAGCTGTAAATTGACTTTGGCAGAATGCTATTGATTGTAGGCACATTAGCTGTGCGAACAGACTCACCGCGCGCACCATCTACGACTAACAAGAGAACTTTGGGCGTTCCATACGTTACATTGATCTCTTCATTTTCACCCACCTCCGGGATTACTTTAGCAAAATCAGAATTACAGCTCCATAAAAGTATCCCTGCTGATATTAATCCTAAAAACTTCTTATTGACTAACATGTTAATTTTCTTTTTCATGCTCTTTATTCTAAAATAATTCTAGTAATATTATTCACTGGCTCGCTGTCGAACATCCAAAAACTGCCCATTAGTAACAAAGCTCGTTTACCATCTTCAGAAGTTGTTTCAACAACATTAGATAAGCTTCCGCTGAATTGTCCTGTTGTGTTCAGTTCTGGAATCAAATCACCTTTGGCATCTACGATCATAAAACCATTTCTGACGATACCCGCATAGGAACCAAAACTCCCTGAAATCACGATTTTTCCATCATTTAATTGTTTGGCATAGCGAGGGAATCCATTCAAAAATGTTTTAGCTTGAAAGCTTGCATCTAAACTTCCATCCGCATTTAGCATACAAACTCGATTAACCGTTGTGCCATTAAAAGATTTAAATTCCCCTGTAACCATATATTTATTCGTTACTGGATTAAATGTCACTTCATCAATATTGAAGTCTGCACCGTTCCCATTGCTGTTGAAGGTATTATCGATCGTACCGTCAGCATTTATTCTTGCGATGTAACCCGTACTCTTTTCGTCAAAACGCGTGAATGAACCGAAGACAACTATTTTTTCCTTTAAAGATCCTGACTCATGCTTCATTGATTTTACATAACCATTAGCGCCAGCAAAAGGCTGTCCTCCAGCAGTGAAGCGATATGTTTTATCTAATGAACCATCTAGGTTCAAGCGTGCAAGATGTCTGATTTCGGTACTATCAAGAATTGTGGTGTCTCTTGTTTCGCGAGCATTTGGTTTTAAATAATCTCTCTTTACATAATATCTGATGTCGAATCCGCTGACAATTATTTTGCCATTGCTTTCATAAATATTTTGGATCGTGTTATTAAATCCGCCGTTGAAAAAAGGTACATATTTAGTCGTATCACTTTGATTCGGTCTTCTCCAAGGTTTTACACCCAAAGTATCCAATTCGCCATTGAGGTTCAATCGGGTCAGGTTACTGATGTTTTCGCGTTTTTTATCGTAACCTCCAAAAGCACCAGAAATATAGTAGCGATCATTGATCTGCAAGATTTTGTAAATTGTGCCTGTAGATCCTTCACCTGTCCTCCATGACACATCATAGGTTCCATCAGTAAATGTTCTGACCAATCTATTCGTAGGTTTTACCAAACCTTTGTTGTTGTAATTATTAAACGCACCAACATAAATTATTTTTCCGTCCGTAGTGACCAAATGATTGTGTACCGAATTGTTCGCTCCCATGATCGCAGTCCATGTAGGATCTACTTTCACGATACCTTCTACCATAAACTCAGGGCCATATACGATGATGTCGTCGACAATAATAGCAGTTGGGCCTGTACTTGCAAAGGCTGGAACTTTAACCTGTACCTCAGTAGCAGTTATCGAAACGATTTCCGCTTTTTGACCATTGAACTGAAAGACAGCTTTGTCTTGAAATTCTTGTAATCCAGCCACTTTAATGGTTACTACTGTTCCAGGGCCACCTGTCGCAGGATTGGCAATTTGGGATCGGTCTATGATGATTCCTAATGGGTTTTTTGGTTCAGGATAAGGCTCGGAGAAAAATTCCGCTTCCTTATTGCAGCTCCAGACCAGTAGTAGACTGCAAAAACCTAAAATAATGGGGTAAATTCTATTTTTCATAATTTAAAGGTTATCGTTTACTATCAAATATTAATTGTCTGATTTCATAAGTTAGTCGTATCGTTCGATCTCTCCTGGTGTAATCTAAAACGTGAACCGCACCATTCGTCGGTTGAATATCAGATGAGGCGACTGGTATGGTGTTATTGTTATCTATTGTCGCTGAATTTGCGTAAAATGGGGTAAAATTCAGTTGTCTATATCCTAGGTATTTCAAAACTGATTTTCCATCTGCGCTAACTGCATCATTGAAAACGACACCGATATTACTCACGGTCTGCCATTCAGAAATGTAATTTTGTCCGCCATGTACATTTAACAAGTTAAAATCTACTTGTGGGTAGTCGGCCAATAACTTTTTGGATTTAAAAATCAGCGGTGTTAAATAGGCTTGCCAGATTTCGGGAGAAACATCCGAAAGATTGACAATAGTATCCAATAGACTATTGTACAAATCCCTGTTCAACCCATCTGTATTAATCGTTCCGATAAAACGCTTAATGCAATCGTCGCTAGGGGCAAAGAAGGTAATATCTCCAGTACTGAAAATTTCTTCCATTTCTGCCAATCGAATGATTTGGGCGATTGTATCAAATTGCCTTGGTTTGGAATCAAAATATTCCAACATTGTACCATCAAAATGTGGATTCGCTAATCCTCCATCGATGTAATAATCGTCTTTAGCACAGGATGCGAGCAAAGCAAAAATGCTCAATCCTAAAAACAATATTTTTTTGCTGTTAAAAATAATCTTTTTCATATGTCTATGTTCTACCAACCAGTTGATATCCAATATTCGTTTAATGTCATGTTCGGATTGTTATTTCGTGCGGCTGGGTCAATAGGCCATGTCCAAGCACCACGATTAAATTGATCTAAATTCATTGGAGCATTTGTCCATTGTGCACTCAAAATTCGTTTCGTACGGATCAAATCGAAATACCGATGGCTTTCTCCAATGAGTTCTCTGCAACGTTCCAAATAAATAAAGTCTTTTAATTCAGCACCTCCGCCACCATCATATGGATTTGCGCCGGCACGGTTACGGATTAAATTTAAGGAAGCCTTCGCTTCATCATCTCTATTTCCCAATTCGGCCAAAGCCTCTGCATGAAGCAAGATGGCGTCTGCATAACGGAAGATCATGAAAGTGATGTCGGGATTTTTGTCTTCGTTTCCAGATGCATACACGTTTGTTCCGTATTTTCTTAACACAAACTGTCCGTTGTCAGATAATATATCCTCAAACCATAAATCACGTCTTTTATCCGCTTCTGCTTCTGGATAAATTGTTTCCATGTAGGTGGATGTAAAATAACAGTGGCTCATGTTATTGTTGAAACGAGGAAATTTGTATGGCCATCTTAAGAAGTGATCCCAAAAAGGAGCAAGGGCAGCAACATTGTCACCGTAGTTGATACTCCTGTAAAATTCAAACAAAGATTCCTCTGTTCTTCCTTTCATTACTTCAGCCCATGACTCATCAGTCAATGGATAAAGTTTGTGATAGCCGCTTGTAATTAATTCTCTTCCTAAAGAGGCAGTTACTTCCTGGTATTTTCTAGTATTTAAAAAGTCAAACGTTGCATTCCACATATTCATGTGCATTAACAAAGCGATTAATCCACCTTTTGCAGGCCGAGCGCCTCGCTGAGCAATGTCGTCGAAAGCCCAAGGCATTAAATCTTTTTGAACAGTCAGTTCCGCAATGCATTTATTCAAGACACTGACCATATTCTCACGCGGTAGGGATTCCCGGAAATAAGTATCTGTATAATATACCACATCGCCATACAACCTAACCATCCAGAAGTAGGTAAAGCAACGGATAAAAGTTGCCTCCGCTTTGTAGCGAACATAATCTGATTCAGAAACACCTGGAATTCCTTCTTCCAGTTTTTCCAAGAGGATGTTGACACTTTGAATCACTTCATAATACTTTTTCCAACGAGTGACTTGCGCCAAATTGTACATTTCGTATTGAGTCGAATAGATGGCTGAATTCATGTCATTCCTTCCTAACGCTTCGACCACTCTTCGTGCGTTTTCATTGTTGGCTCCTGGAGAAACTTTGATTTCTCCTGACCTTGCTTCACCGATGGCACCCATTACCCAAGTCTCATTTATTTTCTCAAAAAAGCGACTATAGATAAAAGCAATATTGGCTTCCACATCAGCTTTGGATAAATAAAAGTTATTCCCAGTCAATCGGTCAATCGGCTCTACCGTTAAATAATTTTTACAAGAATTTGAAACTGTCAATGCTAAGACTAACAGGCCGATTCGTATAAATTTTGTTGATATATTGTTCATCTTCTGGTTATTATTAGAATTCAATATTAAAACCTAGGTTATATGTTCTTGGAACAGGATAACCACTACTTAAATCTCTACCCATACTGGTTACTGCTTCCGGATTTGGACCACTGTATTTCGAGAAAGTAATCACGTTCTCTGTCGATACATACATCCTGAATTGCTGTAAACCAAATCTTCTTACAACATCTTTATCAAAATTGTAGCTCAAGATCAAACTGTTGATTTTGAAATAAGAGCCATCCTCTGCCCATAAGGTCTGATCATATCTAAATGGGCTTACACGGCCACTTCTCGAATAATCATACGGGTAGGGATAAGTTGCTTGATCACCAGGTTTTAACCATACATTCACATCGTCTAATGGCACATACACTTTATTGTCTCCGCCTTGTCCCAACGGGTTATTCATTAGGTTTAAACGTCTTGCTAAAGCATTGTTCAAAATAGTTCTTACGGCAGTATAAGATGCATTAATGGTTAATCCCCATTGTTTGTACATTAAATTTGTATACGCACCACCCGTGAATAAGGGCTGTGAATTACCTGTACGCATATAATCGCGATCGTCCAAAATATAATCTCCATTGCGATCTTCCCAAATCGGATCACCTGCTTGAAAGAATTCGCCATTGGCCATGCGATAACGCAAACCTGTATTTGGATCAACCGGCACATCACTATCATTGGCATAAACACCTTTGTTGATCAATAAATAATTTGATAGGGTAGAGGTTCCTACTCGGAAGATATTATGCTGTCCATTATTGTCAGGATCGAATCGAACAAATTGTCCGCTGTAATGCGAAGGCAATTGAGTCAATATATCTTTGTTGTAAGCCCCATTTACCGAAATTGTCCACTTCAAATTGCTAGTCGGGCGAAGAGGCCTTACCGTAACCGCTAACTCATGTCCAAAATTGGTAATCGCTGCATCATTGGATTGCAGTTTGTTAAAACCGGTTGTGTTATTCAAGAATGCATCGAAAAGTAGGTTGGTAACTTCTTTGTAATAGGTATCATACACAATATCAATTCGGTTGTTTAAGAATGAGAAATCCAAACCTAAGTTATATTGAGACGATGTAGTCGGTTTTAAATTTGGATTAGGAATTAAATCGTAATCGATTCCGATACCTATCAAATTATTGTAAGACCCGTTCAATACATAGCGCCCATAAATCCGGTCTAAGGTACTATTTGGCATGACGTTTACACCCCAGCTCATACGCAATGAAGCAAGTGATAACCAAGAAAGATCTTCTGCCCAAGTTTCATTGTGCGCATTCCAGCGCATACCGATTGCCGGATTCGTCGTGTATAGGTTTTCAAATCCATTTCTGGATGAACCATCCATACGGTAAGATAAATCCAACACATAACGCTTCATGTAATCATATGAACCACCAAAGGCAAAAGACAATGATTTCTCATCAGCAAATCCGCTGATACCTCCACCTCTTGAAGAATATCCATCAAATCCCAACGGTCCTTCAAACTGATCGTTAGGTGTTCTAGCTTGGCGAGTAATCGTATTCAAGCGAGTCACGTCCCTGATTTCATTAAAGAAGTTGAAGAATATATTGTGCTTATCGTTAAAAGACTTGCTGTAGTTAATGGCGTTACGGCTATATAACTGCGTCTCACGTCCTGAAAAAGAATATACTTGAGAAAACTGATTGTTAGCAGCTGCAGGTGTGAATGTATCTTCTGTACTGGAAACAAATTCGTAACTCAAGGTTGTGCTTACACGAAGTCCTGTCAACACTTCATACGAAGCCTCGATAAATGGTTTGATCAATCGAACATTATTATCATTTCTGGTATTGATCGAAGATAAATAACTCGTTGATGAAGAATAGAATGATGGAGGAGGCAAGAGTGTGGATGATTCTCCGCCATTCGCTACGCCTGATTGGAGGATACCTAATCCATCCCCTTTATTCTGTTTACCCAATTGAGCAAATACCTGTCCAACGAATTTAAACTTACGGTCTGGATTATAATCCATTCTTAAGTTCGCAGAATATCGTTCGAAACCTGTGTTTCGGATAATACCTTGTTGATTTAAGTAACCAATGTTTGCTTTGTAAGCTAATTTCTCATTACCACCATCGATATTTAAGTTGTGACTTTGGTTGTAAGTCGTACGGTAATATAGATTTTGCCAATCCGTTGAATTATTGAAATAAGCATTTAAACTATCTGCTAAATGAGGGATTTGAGAAATCTGATCGATTTGTGATTCAAATTCTGCATTATTGATAATTTGTTGGATTTTCATCCAACGTTCTAAATTTCCACCCAAGGTTTCTCTAAGTTTTGGAGGAGTTTGAATAAATGAGTTATGCGTATAGCGAACGCGAGGTACTTCAGATTTTCCGCGCTTAGTGGTTATGATGATTACCCCATATGCAGCCAAAGATCCATACAAAGCAGTTGCTTGCGCATCCTTTAAGATTTCTATGCTTTCAATATCTTCTTGAGGAATCATAGATAGCGGACTGACACCCGGTCCTTGCTGTTCAAATCCAAATTCAGAAGCACGATCAGCATCCAAAGGAACTCCGTCGATTACATAAAGCGGAGAAGTCGGTTGAAGGAATGACTGATCGCCCGATCCAGAAACTGCAATCGAAGATAGCCCACGGATCTGTGTTGTTCCTCTAAAACCCGGCGCTCCAGTGTTAACCTGAATGTTCATTCCGGGAACTTTACCCTGAAGGAGCTGTTCTAGTCCTACTGGAACATCCTGAACCTCATCACGTGTAATGATGGTAGAAGATCCTGTGTTTAATTGTTTCGATCGCGTTGCATATCCGCGGACTACCACCTCACCGATATCGCTATCGGATGAAGTTAAGGTAATGTTTATGTTTGTTTGGCCAGCTTTTACCGTAAAGCGTACGTCATCAAATCCAACAGATTTAAATAGCAAAGTTGCATTTGCCGGAACTGAAACTGTGAAATTTCCATTGTCGTCTGTGGCAGTTAGTTGGCGATAAGGAGTTGCGGTAGAGACACTAACTCCAGAAAGACCGACATTTTTGCTATCGACGACCTTTCCTTTTATAGACGTATTTTGAGCACACAAATCCCATGAGTACAAAGAAAGTACTAGAAATATAATAATTGATTTAATTTGGTTTTCCATGTATAAAATAGTCTTATTGTTCGTCAGCAAATCTTGGATTCTCGTTTCTGAAATGAAATACGATCTCCCAGTTTCCTTCTTGAAAAATTCTAAAATTCAGTCTAAAAATCGATGTGGATCTTGTTCCGCCAAAACCAATTCTGGAATATGAAAATTGTGCTTTTGCATTACCGTTGTCTGTATAAAATGTCGGATAATTCGTTAACGGAATCGGATAGGCTACATCATATTGAACGTATTCGGCCGTTTTGGTCATGTTAAATCCATGTACTAAATTTTCCCATCTAGTTTCATTGAACTTTGCGGGATCAATTGGGTTCTGGTTCTTGTCCAGAAAGACAAAGCGCAATTTGTTTCCAGGTCCTGGTTCAAAGCGTCGGATATATACTACCACATCTTTTTTAAGCGTATTATTTACCAATGGAATGTTTGAGACTTCCCCAACGATATTTTCCATGTAGGTTGGTATAATGTAATCTCTTCTATTAGGGTCTCTAGGACTTAAAGGATCCGGTGCAATTCCTCCAGTATATGGATTGATATCATTGTTTGGTTCATAATCACGTTGCCTCCAAGGAATGAATACAAAATCATTTACGTAGCGGACACCACCAGAATTGGTGATCTTCAGATCGAAAAAGCGCACATCCTGAGTTAATGTTGTACTATCTGTCGGTCTGGGTTCGATTAAATCATTTGTAGCCGTATAATGTAGAATAAATCGACCTGCAGAATCCACTTCAAGAAGAGGTCTGTCTACTTTGACCCTTTTTCTCTCGATTTCTTCAAGGCTTTTTTCTTCACCATCATACATATCAATCCATGTATAAGTAGGTTTAACTTGAAATAAATCAGTTGCTGGGCGTCCATCTCCATACCTGGAATTAATAATTTCAAACTTCAAAGGAAGTGTCGAATTATCTAGGTTGATGGAACCCATGACATTGGTTCTACCCAAAATTGGATAGAATTCCTTACTCGAGTAATTGATGTTTTCGCTGATAAAATCTTTGTCTTCTGGGAGATTATACATTTTTTGACAAGATGATAGGCTAAGCGCTATAATACTTCCAAAAACTAAAGATTTTGACCAATACGTTTTGTTTCTTATGTTGACAATATGTTGCATTATCTGATCTTAATTTAAGTTTATCTTTCTTCAATATTCATTGACCAATCTGCCAATTGGAATACATTTCCACTCCTTAACCGCATGAAGTTGATTCGATAGTATTTGTATGCAGTTGTATTCGCAAACCTGAACACTCGCAACTGGAATCTTGACGCGAATACTTCGGATACTTTCGAATCTAAAGCCACCCATGTCGAACCATCTTGCGAACCTTGCAAACGCCAATCTGTTGGATCTCTATTCGGATCATCATTAGCTGATGTCAAGGTGTAAGCATTCGCTACCTGTGGTTCGGCAAATTGAACTTGTAACCAGAAGTCTCCTGGAATTCCTCCGTATAAATACTTTGTTTCAGGATTTCCGTCAAATACATATTTAGATGCTTCTACCGCATTTGGTCCTCCGCTGTTTTCATTAGAAACTGAGTACGTACCGCCTACAGTTACGAAAAGATTTGGTGGAGGTGGAATGTAAGTCAATCGGCTAACAAATGCATTAAACCCGAATACGTGATCTTGATTCACCACATGAACAATTCCATTGGATGTTTTGATATTGATTGACGCGGTGCTTGTCGTCACCCAATTTCTATAGAATTGACTTCTTTTGGTATCACTGAAATCAATCAATGTCGGCCCTCCGCCTTGATATCCTGATGAACTTGTTAGATGAAGTTTAGCATGCATTGGATAATTGTATTTAAAATCCCTCATTGCAATTCCATCTTGACGTTGCATAGAATCAGTAGGCAGAACTCCTCTGATAATATATTGCGAAGCCATCGTGTCTAAATGTTCATATTGAATACTCGACAAAAATTCAATAGGTTGTTCCGCTAATTTCCTCGTGTTGTTCAAATTTTCAATAGCCAATCGGAAACTCTGGTTGGAAGGAGCGAAGAGCGTGATTGCGCTATCGTTCAGAATTTCTTGCAGTCCAACTCGATCGATCACTTGAATCAAGGAATCAAATACCCCGGGCTGGCTTTTTAAATATTCGTAAACTGTTCCGTTGTATTCAACAGACTTTATTTGCTGATCATAAAACCCTCCATCTTTTGCACAACTCATGCAAAAAAATAGGCTGACCAATAAAATGATATAATTCGTATTTTTCATGAGAACGGTATTATTTCCAATAATCATTTTGAACAATTTTTTTGTTTTGATTGCGAATGTCTTTCGAAATCGGCCAATAGATTCCGCCAGATTGAATGAGGTTCACAAAATCCGGATCATTGTTTTTTATACGATTGTAGCGAACCAAATCGTACCAGCGATGACCTTCGCCCATCAGCTCGCGCTGACGCTCTAAGAAAATCGCATCAATTAAATCTCCGTTGACAGCCTGTGTGTATTTTTCCAATCCTCTGCGTTCGCGAATTTCATCCAACAATAAAATTGCACCATTGCTTTCGCCCAAAGCAGCTAAGGCCTCAGCACGAAGCAAAGTCACATCTTCTAGTCGAGTAATGATAGTCGCGCTGCTAAAGATTCTAAATGTAGGATCAGCGATACCACCCTGAATGCATTTTATTTTACTAAAGATTGGATAGCGTCCATTGAAATTTCTAAAGTAGTTTTCGGTCACCGGGTTGCCCAAAGTATCAATGCTGAATCGTTCATCGGACATTTCGTCAAAAACATCCAAAATGACTTCTTTTGGCAAATACATGTCTGGAACTGTTTTGTCAACAACAGGAGCAGCCAAAGTCAGCTCTTCGATATGTCCTGTGAATGAAGATTCTACGTGTCCCCAATCATAGTTGAAGCCTAGAAGGTGGTTGATATTTTTGTTAAAGAAAAACCCATTCGCATTCGTCAGTGTACTTGTAGAAATATAGCCAATGCTCGCTTTAGAATAATTGTCTAAAACAAATTTGGAGTAAGCAGCGGCATCTGCATAATTACTTTGCCAAGCTGCAACGTGCGCTAAAATTGCATAGGCAGTGACTTTACGAACTAATGCACCATCCCATCTTCCGCTATTTTCGTTGTAATAATCTCCCTGTTGCTGTTCGTCATTTGCACTGTATCTGTAAGGAAGCTTTTCGCCAGCCGCCAAAAGCTCTTGCTCGACCCAAGCCAATATTTTATTTCCATCCTCTTTTGGCATGTCTTCAAAATTACCTTCACGAGATGACGCAATTAATGGCACATCTCCCCAGATTCTAACCATGTAGAAATAAGCAAAGGCTCTTAAAAATCTTGCCTGCGCAATATCCACTTCCATGGTGTTTTCAGTGTAGCGATTATCCGCTGCACGAATTTCATGTATACGTTCCAGAAACGTATTAGCAGAATTCACTACAGCATACCATCTTCTCCAATTTGATAATGCTTCTAAAGCAGGGTAGGAGGCATTCAGGTCATTCCGACCAATGGCTTTTAAATCCTGACGATTGGGACTGATAAATTCTCCCGTACGCATTTCTCCATAAAGCCAATGCGCGTTGTAATCACCTAATGCTGCTTTTGTCAATGCGTAAACCCCTAGAATAGATGCTCGAGCATCCTCTAGTGATGTCCATTTATTTTTCTCTGATACTAATCGTGTTGAATCTACATCCAACATACTAGAACAACTACTCGACGTAATCAAAACCACAAAGAATAGAACAATTTTATTTTTCATCTTCTTCAATATTATAATCCTAGTTTAAATCCAATTGTGTATGTTTTAGGAATGATGTGGCTGTTTCCATTATCATAACCTAAGAAGTTAACCAACTCAGGATCTCTGCCCGAATAAGGTGTTATTGTAAATAAATTATTCGCTGTTACATATAAGTACAGGCTTGCTCCTTCATTTAAGAAAGAAAGCATCTTGTCTGTCATTTTGTAACCCAGAGAAACTGTTCTTAACTTTAAGAAAGAAGCGTTTTCTAAGAATAAATCCTGATCGGTTTGGTAGGCGTTCACTGAGCTCCAAGGATTATAGATTGGATACTTAGAATAATCGCCTCTCTTTTCCCAATACGTGATTTCTTTAATGGCACTTAAATCTTTTGAACCTTCATTGTTGATGAAATTGAAACGATTGGACATTTCTTGATTCACCACCTGACGGCCTAAGTTGAAAAACAAGTTCACATTTAAGTCCCAGTTTTTATAGTTTACCGTATGGTACCAATTCCCTGAAACTTTTGGCATAATATTGCCCATCAATTGCCTGTCGTCTTCATTGATTTGCTGGTCATTATTTGCATCTTTCCATATCGGATCTCCAGCTTTCATCGTGATGCCGTTGTAAGCCAATTTTTTGCCGTCAAATTCAGGAACGTCTGCATCGGTTAAGTAAATTCCTTGGTTTTCGAACAGCCAAAATTTATCGATTCTTTCTCCGACTTTTAATAATCTTCCGTCAATAACCAATTCATCAAGGCCATTTGGCAATGCAGTTAATTTATTGCTGTTGAACGAGAAGTTCAATCCAGATTTCCAGTATAATTCTTTTGAATTATTCTCGATGATATTACCTCCAAAGGAAATATCAATTCCTGAATTTTGAACGCTCATGCCTGCTGAATGCATGTATCTGTATCCATATTCAGAAAGAGAAGGGATAGGAATTAACTGGTTTTTAGTTTCTTTTAAGTAAACGTCAACCGAAGCATATAAACCGCGTTTTTCCCAGGATGCGTCAATGCCTAAATTTGCCTGATCTGAATATGCCCAAGGAATATCATAGCCCACCCAGCCACTTTCGTAAGGTCTCGTCAATACAGCAAATCCGTTATAACCTGGAACAGTTACGTTTCCAGTGAATCCAACTTGTGCGGTGTAGTTTGGTCCCTGAGAAAAATCATCATATTGATTAAGAACGCCAATTCGTCCTGCACTTGCTCTTAGGTTAAGTCCTTGTAAGCTTGAGTTGTCTTTTAAAAGATCTTCTTTAATATTCCATCCCAATGAAACTACAGGTGTAAATAACCAACGCGCAAGCGGTTGTGCATTTGATGATCCGTCATATCTCAATAAAACTGAAGCGGTGTATTTCTTATCATAATTGTATGTTCCCTGTGTGTGGAACGATACCAGGTTATGACGCGTGCGGTCTAAGTATTTGTAAACTAACTGACGAGGAAATGCTGTTGGATTTAGGTAATTTGGGTTGTCACCATTTCTTGGATCATTGTCTAACAGGTTCACTTTTATAAAATCGTTTACACCTTTATAAGCATATGCATAATTGTATTTATGTGCGTCCCATTGTAATTTTCCTCCAGCCTCTACATAAAATGTATTCTTGTCATCAATCATCCAGTCGTATGAGGCAACGTTGTCAAAAATTAAGCGCTGGTTAAATCCATAGTAATTGGATGCGAAACTATTGGATTCCATCAATGGTCTCGAATAAAAAACATCTCTGTAACTTTCGTTGTAATCTAATGCAATGCGGGATTGGAACCTGAATTTTTCAAATTCAAATTTTAGGTTTACATATCCTTCAACAATATTTGAGAAATTATCGTCAAAACTGTTGTCGTACTGAGCTAAATAGCTGTCATATATTTCTTTGTTAGGTGCTAAAGGAGCGCTTAGATCGGGGAAATAAGACATCATCGCATAACGGCTGCTTAAATTCCTGTTGCGGTCTCTGTCTAATCTATTTCCATTAATCATGGACGAAAACGTCAACCATTTAACCGGTTTAAGATTTAGCAAAAAGCGAGCATTGTAACGTTCAACCTGAGTTTGATCAGCGATTCCAGAGTTCTTAATATTTCCTAAAGCAAATTGGAAGTTCGCACGAGGGCCACCGCCAGAGATATTTCCGTTAATGCCATGCTGAAAGGAAGTTTTATAATAACTATCGGACCAATTTGAAACTCCGTAATAGGCATTGTTCAATGAATCTCCTAAATACACAGGGTAGTTATCATCATCTGAATACTTACCGTTTGTGGTGTATAGATCATAAAATTGCTTCCTGAAATTATTTTCGTAACTGCCATTGATTGTAGTCACTGATGGTCTTTGAACAAAACCGGAGAACGCATTCAAGCTGATGCGGCGGTCATTGTTTTCTACATTCCGTTTCGATGTGATTTCAATCACACCATTCGCGGCCATTGGACCATAAATGGCCATGGTCGAAAGGTCTTTTAGAACCCGAATGGATTCGATGTTGTCGATGTCAATATTCGCCAACAAATTGTTCTCGGTTCCGATTCTTTCCAAATCATAGGATTGGATCATGTAAGAGAATGGGTGTTCTCCAATTAATGGAATTCCATCCAATACAACCAAAGGCTGTGATTGGTAACTGTCTTTCTTAGAAAGCAAAGGACGAGAAATACCGCGGATGAACATGTGTTGGTTCGTGCCCGGTTCGCCTGTGGATTCAAAAACAGTTAATCCTGCTTTTTCGGCTTTTAGAAGTTGTTGTAAACTAATAAATGGAGATAAAGAAATATCTTTCAGTGATCGTTCAGAAATTGGCTGAGGCTTGTCCGTAAATATTTTTTTATCAATAAATACGACAGTATCCACAAATGCTCCCGATGGATCGACTTCGTTTTCGATATCCTTTTCTAAAGAAGTGCTGTCCTGCTGAAGAACAAACAAAGTACTAGCATTAACATCATTAACTATTAATTGAAAACATAAACTTATTGAAAATAAGGATAGGACATAAAATAGCTTACGAAAGTTAATTAAAAACTTTAATTGCATAACAAATGGTTACAATGAAAAAATGGTTATAATTCGTAGCGACAGTATGCGAAGAGCATAGCGTCAAAAAATCTATTTGCTAAATGGATTTAGTTGTGTTGATTGGAAAATTTACTCATAATAATTCGTTCTTTATCAGGTTAAGTTTTAAAATTAAGTTAATTCAGTTTATAGTTATTGAGAGCAAGATACAGTTAATAAATTAAAATCAAAATAAAATTTAACATTTATTTTGATTTTAATTTAAGTTAGTTAATCAAAACTATTATTTAGTTCGCAGAATAAAAAAGCTCTTCATGTAGAAGAGCTAAATTGATTCGTTAAATATGTTCTGTGGCTATTTAAAATTTCCAAGCTAAGATCCTGGAGATCTTATTTCCTTGAGCCATAGGAATGATCGTCACTTTTTTTGCCTTGTTGTATTCCAAAACGGAGATCAGCGGTTTTAAGTTTGCTTTGTCCGCAACTAATGACGTACACCAACCCAATTGGTCTTTGTACTTCATGCTTTCGTAAATCATATTCCTGATAAAAGCGCGTTCGCCACCCTCATACCACAATTCGTTCGGATGCCCGCCAAAGTTTTGCTGAGGCAATGCTTCTTTTGATTTATTGAGGTTGTTGAATTTTTTTGTGGTGCTGGTCCAATTGTCTTCTCTTGATTTGTAAAATGGCGGATTGCAAATCACCGCTGTAAAGTTGTCTGACTTTTCTAAAACACCATCAAACATTTTTGTTTTATCGGGCTGTAGCCTAAAGCTGATCTGTTTTTTCAACCAAGCATTTTTGCTGATATTTTGCTGCGCAAAATGTAAAGCTGCTGCATCGATATCCGTTCCGACAAAATCCCATGCATATTCCTGTGCGCCTAAAATCGGATAAATTGCGCTAGCACCTGTACCAATATCTAAAATCTTTACCGTTTTTCCTGTCGGAATTTCTTCGTCATTATCAGAGGCTAATAAATCAGCCAAGTAATGAATATAATCCACACGCCCTGGAATAGGAGGGCAGAGGTTGTTTTTGCCGATTTCCCAAAAGGTAATGTTGTAATGCTTCTTTAGTAGGGATTTGTTTAAACTAAGAACAGCTTCTGGATTTGAAAAGTCTATCGTTTGATTCCCATAATCGTTAACAAAAACGAAAGGTTTGAGTTCTTCGTTCTTTCTTAACAATGTCGAAAAATCATACCCATTTCTATGTTTATTTCTCGGATGTAATTTCTTATCCACTAAATTGCTATCGTTCATTTTTCTGTAATATCTCCAAATATACCATTAAGCAATAGCAATTCGGAACAAATTGCACGCAATATTTGTATTTAGTGTCTGATGTGAGGGGCGAATTTCTCTAGAAACAAAAAATGCGAAGACCTTTAAGGCTTCGCATTTCCATTAAAATAAGACTTCTAATTATTCAAAATATTCTTTAATCCGTTCGAAAAATGATTTCTCGCTTTTTCCGGGTTGAGGTTTAAAATTAACCGAAGTTTTTAGTTTTTCCAATAATGAACGTTCTTCAGCTGAAACAGCTTTCGGTGTCCAAATGTTCACATACACCAACTGGTCTCCCTTGTGGTACGAATTGACTTCAGGCACACCTTTGCCTTTTAAACGCAATATTTTACCAGCTTGGGTTCCTGGGTCGATTTTTATTTTAGCTTTACCATCAATTGTTGGAACTTCTATGCTTGTACCCAAAGCAGCATCTGCGAAATTGATGTACAAATCATAAATTACATTGATGCCATCGCGTTTCAGCGATTCGTGGACAACTTCTTCGACAAGAATAATTAGGTCGCCCGGTATTCCGCCATGCGGAGCCGCATTTCCTTTTCCGCTCATCGACAATTGCATGCCTTCGCTGACACCTGCCGGAATGTTGATAGAAATAGTTTCTTCTCCACGAACCAAACCATCGCCTTTACAAACTGTACATTTCGCGGTGATTTCAACACCTTGACCATTACACGTAGGACAAGTGCTGGTTGTTTGCATTTGGCCTAAAATCGTATTGGTGACGCGTCTTACCGAACCCGAACCTTGACAAGTGCTACATGTGTGGTAAGAAGATTTATCTTTTGCTCCAGTTCCATCACAAGTTTCACAGGCAACTTGCTTGTTGACTTTTATTTTTTTCTCAACTCCTTTAGCGATTTCTTCTAAAGTAAGTTTCACTTTGATGCGTAAATTGGTTCCTTTTTGAACACGTCGGCCATTTCCTCTGGAAGACCTGCCTCCGCCAAAAAATCCTTCGAAAGGACTTCCGCCACCAAAAATATCTCCGAACTGACTGAAGATATCATCCATGTTCATATTTCCGCCGCCGAATCCAGAAGCTGAATTGCCAGAATGGCCGAATTGGTCATAGCGCTGACGTTTCTCTGGGTTGCTTAAGATTTCATAAGCTTCTGCCGCTTCTTTAAATTTATCTTCAGCAGCTTTGTCATCCGGGTTTTTATCGGGATGATATTTTATTGCCAATTTTCTATAGGCTGTTTTTATCTCTGCTCCATCCGAAGACCGAGTAACACCTAAAATATCATAGTAATCTCTTTTCGACATTTATTCTCCTTATTGACCGATAATAACTTTGGCAAATCGAACAACTTTGTCATTCAAAAAATATCCTTTCTCAAGCACATCCACCACTTTATTCTTTAAATCTTCTGAAGGAGCCGGAGTTGTTGTGATGGCCTCTTGATATTCTGCATCAAAAGGTTGTCCCAAAACGTCCATTTCTTTCAGACCTTGTTGTTCTAATGTTTTTCTAAATTTATTATTTACTAAATCAATGCCTTCTTTTACAGATTCCACGCTCGGCGAATTCTCCATTGAAGCAAGCGCGCGGTCGAAATCATCAAGCACAGGCAATAATTTTGCAATCACTTCTTTTCCCGCAGATTGAATTAAATCTACTTTTTCTCTTGAAGTTCTTTTTTTGTAATTGTCAAATTCAGCGAACAAACGAGCATATTTGTCATTTGCTTCGTCTAATTGTTTTTGTAGTTGTTCTTCAGTCGAAATTTCTTCGGCTGAATTTGCTTCATTCAAATTCTCTTCTGTATGATTATTTTCGTCTTGAAAATCCTTTTCGCTCATAATTAACTGTTAAAGTAAAATATACTATATAAAATATTAAACATCAATTTGTCTGTTCAAACTTTCTGCCAATAGCAAAAACACCGACAAGCTGTCAGTTTATTTTTTTGGAATAGAACAATATGTCTTAAATAACAAAACTTGTCAGTACAGGGTTTAGATACTTACATTGTCATACAGCACGCCATCTGCCGTTTTGATAATGCGGGCTGGCATGTTTTTGATGATTTGGTAATCGTGCGTTGCCATCAAAACAGCAGTTCCTGCAGAGGCAATGTCTTTTAACAACAAAACGATTTCTTCTGAGGTGGAAGGGTCTAAGTTTCCAGTCGGCTCATCGGCAAGAATAATTTCAGGGTTATTCAATAATGCTCGCGCAATGACGACACGTTGCTGTTCACCACCGGATAATTCATGAGGCATTTTCTTTAATTTCGAACGAAGGCCTACTTTCTCAAGCACATCCAGCATTCTGTTCTCAATCAATGATTTCTCTTTCCAGCCAGTCGCGCGCAATGCGAATTCCAGGTTTTTCTCTACCGTGCGGTCATTTAACAAATGAAAATCCTGAAAAACAATGCCCAATTTTCTGCGCAAATAAGGAACATCGTTTTCGTGCAATTTTTTCAAATCAAAACCAGCGACAACTCCTTCTCCTGAAGAAATGTACAGGTCGCCGTAAATAATTTTTAGCAAACTACTCTTACCAGTTCCTGATTGTCCGATTAAATATAAAAATTCTCCTTGTTCAATATCTAAGTTCACGTTGGACAATACCAAATGCTTTTGTTGGTAAATATCTACGTTCTTAAGCTTAATAACTGTGTTTTGAGCCATTGTAATTATATTTCAATTTTTTTTATTTCGCCAAATGGCAATTCCCTAACCAATTCCATAATGTATTCGGCTTTGTCAGCCAATCCGATTTTATCCAAGGATTTGTCAGGTCGGTCTACTCGAAAATATGCCAGTAGTGTAAACGCATCATCACGTAATTGAACGTAATCCGGGATTTTAGCGACACCTTTTACTTTTATAATGTACATCGAGTGACAAAGTTAAAATTTTTTAATAAACACCTACGGTTTATTAACGTATCATTTTCGTATTTATTGATTGGCAAATAAAAAAGCCAATGTGTCAACATCGTCTGCGTAATCGGTCAGTGATGGTTTTTGGCTTTCTCCGAATGCAAACTGAGCAACGGACGTGTCTAAAGGAATGTGGCTAACCAAGCATTGAAGCTGATTGCTTTGCTCGTTTATTGTATCGACCACCTGATTGATGTCTTCATATTCTTCAAAATAAACAACAGCCAAAGGAGAGGACGTACGTTCATCTTTTTTCAAGATTAAAAATCCATTATCATAATGTTCATCTCTATTAATCAGGTAGATGGATTTGTTGTAATCGTAATTATTTGAATACTTGTAATGATTTCGTATCGGAGAAAATGATTCAACCCCTTCAAAAAATTGAGAAATCTCATAGTTTTTAGGGACGAATAATTTAGAAACCGAACGACAGCCTAATCCGAAATAATCAAAAATATCGTGACCCAAACCAGTTAATTCTTCAGCAGTTTCATTTCCGCTTAATACAGCGACTGAATTTCTATTCTTTCGGATGATATGTGGTTTTTTGCCAAAATAATAGTCGAAATAACGAGAACTATTGTCACTTCCTGTCGCAATAATCAAATCGAAATTGGCGAGCTTCTCGGTAATGTCAATTTTATCTTTAAACTCAGGTTCGATTTCAATTAACTTATTTAACACAAAGCTCGTAAGCCCTGCATCATCTGACGATAATTTGATGGAAGCCGTAAATCCAGCGATTAAAACAGCCAATACATCGTTAAAGCCAACAAGCGGAATATTTCCAGCTAGAATTAGTCCAACGCGTTTTGAAGAATCAATGTCTGGATAGTTTGCTAACCAAGATGTTAGTTTTTCTTCGGCAAGATTTGAAGCTAAGGCTTCGAATTGTTGTTTAATATATTCTTCAGTATACCAAGGATTTATATGGGTGGCTTTTTTTACTAAATCAGGTTGATGTTCTGTTACGGAATTTAAAAAAGTTCCTAATTCTGTAAAAGCTTGTATTCGTTTGTTCTGTGTCAAAATCTTTTTATTTAGAATAAATCTGATAGAATTTTGCGTTATCTTTGCAAAGTCAAAGTAAATAATATACGACCATTTTTATAGAATAAATTTTATTTCTTCGTGTATTTGCTCGTTAAATAGTAACTTTGAGTTTACAAAATTAGTTTATTTATTAGATTGTAAGGATATAATGGCTATTAAAATTACGGATGAGTGTATAAATTGTGGGGCTTGTGAGCCAGAATGCCCAAATAATGCCATTTACGATGCAGGTGTGCCTTGGAAATTTTCTGAAGGAACCGCATTAGAAGGTGTGATTGATTTTGGTGATGGTGTAACGTTAGACACTTCTGCTTCGCAGGATGCAATTTCTGATGAAGTATATTATATTGTTTCGGATAAATGTACAGAATGTATAGGTTTTCATGACGAGCCTCAATGTGCGGCAGTTTGCCCGGTTGATTGCTGTGTAGAAGATGAAGACGTTGTCGAAACAAACGAAGAATTATTGGCAAAGAAAGCTTGGCTTCACGCCGAATAATATTTTTTTTAAACTGAATTTTAAGGCATTATTTTCTGAAATAATGCCTTTTTTATTTTCAATGTGGCAGGTACAAAATTTGGTTTCCATCCCTATTTTTATATTTTTGCGTTGTATAAAACCTTAAAAATAATTGAATGTCAAAAATTAGAGTAGGATATATTACCCTCATCACTGTTTCGATTGCTATACTTATAACGCTCCTTTACGAGTTTGATATCGTACAGATTTCACCAATGGTGATGATTGGAGTGCGATGGATAACGGCGGCGGCTCTTTTGTTGAACGCTTTGACCAGAAAGAATTTAACAACTTGGATTTTGACCTGTATGGTTTTCGGGATTTTTGTAGGTCTCGATTTTCCGGAACTCGCGAAAGCTTTACAACCGTTGAGCCAGGCGTTCATTAAATTAGTCAAAACCATTGTCGGACCAATTCTTTTTGCGACACTTGTGTTTGGTATTGCTGGGCATTCTGATTTGAAACAAGTAGGTCGAATGGCTTGGAAATCCATGCTCTATTTTACTTGCGCAACAACTTTAGCGATATTTATTGGTCTTGCTGCAATTAATTTAACGAAAGCAGGTGTTGGTGTGGATATTGAAAACATGCCTCATGAAGAATTGCCGAAAGTGAGCAGCGTGACCGAATCTGACCAAGTCGCTTTATCTCATATCGACGAAAGCGCTCAAGGTGTGTATAAGTTCAATGCGTTTATCCGTGATACATTTCCTGAAAATATTGTCAAAGCGGTTTATGAGAATAAAGTATTGCAGATTGTCGTGTTTGCTGTGATATTCGGTATAGCATTGGCTTTGGTGGAAGAAAAGAAACGAAAGCCGCTGGTCGATTTTACGGAAAGTCTTTCCGAAGCGATGTTTAAATTTACCAATCTCGTCATGTATTTTGCGCCAATCGGCGTAGGAGCGGCGATGGCTTACACGGTTGGACATTTAGGTGTCGATATTCTCAAAAACTTATTTATGCTTCTGGCAACATTGTACTTGGCGCTGATTGCGTTCTTAGCTTTGGTGTTGTTCCCTGTTGCTCTGTATTTACGGATTCCAGTGCTGAAATTTATCGCGGCTGTAAAAGAGCCTGTTTCTATTGCTTTTGCAACGACGAGTTCGGATGCCGCATTGCCAAAGGCAATGAGCGCGATGGAGAAATTTGGTGTGCCGCGCAAGATTGTGTCATTTGTCATTCCGACAGGATATAGTTTTAATTTGGATGGAACTTCCCTTTATCTTTCTCTTGCTTCGATATTTGTTGCGCAAGCTGCGGGAATCGATTTGACAATTGGACAGCAATTGCTGATTGCATTTACGTTGATGATTACATCGAAAGGCGTCGCTGCTGTGCCGAGAGCATCATTGATTATCTTAATTGCGACAGCGGACCAATTCGGTTTGCCAACATTTGTTATCGCGGCAATCTTAGGAATCGATGAGTTGATGGATATGGCGAGAACGTCTGTTAATGTGATTGGAAATTGCTTGGCAACCGTAGTTGTGGCAAAATGGGAGGGTGAGTTCGATGAAGAAGCGCCATACCGAACTGATGTAGAAGAACAATAGATTTACGATATTATAGATATTAAGCCTTCTTTAACCGAGAAGGCTTTTTTAGTTTCTATGCAAATAGGTATATTTGGCAAATATTATGAATAAGAAGAAAAACAATAAATCGCAACCTGTCAAAGAGATTCTAAGACCTGTTGACCAAAAATTTCAAAGTTTAGAAAATACGTTTGTTAATAAAAAACTTCGTGGTTTGTATGCTTTGTTTTTGACTTTATTGTTGTTCGGAATCATGGGGATGATTTGGATGATTCCATTTCCCCAATTTGATTTTCTTGTCAGAAATAACATGCATACTTTTCTGAATTGGGGCTCCATATTTATTGCTGTCTTGATTTATTTTTACCTCAAGTTAGCACCCACGCTTTCCTATGCAATCTTATTTACAATTGGGATTATGAGCTTTTTTATCGTACAATTGGAATACGTAGAACGCGACGGTGGACCGGCGGTGTGGCTTGTTTGTTTGATTATCGCTTTGATAGGATTTTTTGGCCTGGTGCTGACAACAAAAAAGGAACCAAAAGCATTGGTTCCTAAAGATGTTTATCAATTAATTCTTATCGGGCCGATTTGGCTTTGGAGTTCTGTTTTCAAGCGGTTGAACATCAAATATTAATTCACAAAATCTGATTTCTTAATTTTAAATTCTAATCGAATTCCAGTAGCTGAATTAGGTTCTGGGTATTCTTTGCTCAGTTTGGCTCCAATTTTTTCTAATGCTTTTTGCGAACGTAGATTTCCTTTTCTCACATGGAAAATAACGGTATCCACGTATTGAAAAGCAGATGTCAGCATCAGGTTTTTTACCTGAAAGTTGAATGAGCCTCCCCAATATGCTTTGGCCAAAAATGTAAAGCCAATCGCTACCAACTTCTGGGCTTCGCTGTATTCGTAAAAACATGTTGCTCCGACAATCTCTTCGTTGGCTTTGTCAATGATCAGATACGCTTGGTTGCTTTGCAATAAACTGTTAAAATAATTCTCGAATTCTTCTCGTTTATACCTATCAAATTTCGGATGCTGTTCCCAAATTTCTTTATCGGAAGCTACCGCAAACAGCCTGTCGAAATCTTCAGCAACTAAAGGCTGAAGGAGAACAGTATCATTTTCCAATTGACCAAAAACCATAATCGATTACTTAATGATGCGTTTTATTTTATTCGATTTCTTAATTAACTTATGCAAGCCTTCATAATCTTCCTCTTTGATTTTGCTATGAAGCATAGTCAATTGTTTAATATGTTCTTCGAGCACTTCGAGCACATTTGTCCTGTTTTGTTTAAAGATCGGCGTCCACATATCAGGCGAACTTTTCGCTAGACGAACCGTCGATTCGAAACCCGAACCGGCCAATTCGAAGATGCGTCCCTGCGATTTTTCTTTCTCTAAAACAGTCAGTGCTAGCGCGAATGAAGTCAAATGCGAAATATGCGATACATAAGCCGTATGCATGTCGTGTTCATCTGCATTCATGAAAACAGATTTCATTTCAAGCTGTTCTGTAATTCCGTCAGCGATTTCAAATGCATCTTCGTCCGAGCGAAATGCGTCGACATACACCATGACTTTATCTTTGTAAAGATTCGGAATGGCCGCTTCAGGACCAGAATATTCCGTTCCAGCCATTGGATGCGCTGCAATGTAACGTCCTCGATTCGTATGATTTTCAATTAGATTAAGAATATTGGTTTTTGTCGAACCCATATCAATAATTACCTGATCGGTCACTTGATCCAAAATCTCAGGCAACAAGTTCACAATCGCATCAACGGGCACGGTTAGAATAATTACCTTACATTGAGCAAGTGCATCTTGCAACGAAATAATTTCGTCTACTAAGCCTAATTGAAGTGCCTTTTTTTGATGGCTTTCATTTTTTTCGACGCCAAATATTTTGCCTTTAAAATCCGTGGCTTTTAGCCGCAAGGCAATGGACCCGCCAATAAGTCCAATACCTACAATTCCAATATTCATGTTAATTTATCGTCTTTTTTTAATTCTTTCCATTGCTTGGTCCAACACATCCTCACTCGCACATAAACTAATGCGAATGAAGTTATTTCCGGCATCGCCGAAAATCCCGCCAGGTGTAATAAAAACTCGGGCTTTATCCAAAACCGAATCAATTAGTTCATAGCCGCTAGCAAAATTGGATGGGATTTTTGCCCAAACAAATAAGCCTACTTGCTCAGTTGAATAATCACAATTTAACAAATCCATGATTTCATAAACCTTATTTCGTCTTTTTCCATATACTTCATTCAGTTGTTTATACCATGAGCTATCCAAAGACAATGCTTTTGCGGCCGCTAATTGCAGTGGCAAAAACATGCCTGAATCCATATTCGTTTTGAAACGTAAGATTTCGCTTATTCTAGCTTCGTTTGCGATCAGCATCCCAATTCGCCATCCGGCCATATTCGAAGATTTGCTCAAAGAATTCAATTCAATCGCTACATCCAGAGCGCCTTCAACTTCAAGAATGCTTAACGGGTGCTCATTTAAAATAAAGCTGTATGGATTATCGTGGCAAATTAAAATGTTATTTCTTCTGCCGAAATCAATCACTTTTTCGAAAAATTCTTTTGTCGCCAAAGTTCCTGTCGGCATATGTGGATAATTAATCCACATGATTTTGACTTTTGATAAATCTGATTTTTCCAATTCTTCCAAATCAGGAAACCAATTGTTTTCTTCAAGCAATGCATAAGGGATGCTTGTAGCCCCGCTTAAACGAACTGCGCTCGCATAAGCCGGATACCCAGGATTTGGAATCAGCACCTCATCGCCTTCTTGAAGATAAGTCATGCAAATATGTACGATACCTTCTTTAGAACCGATTAATGGTAGGATTTCTGAATTGGCATCAAGAGAGACGCGATAATACTTCGCATACCAATCTGCCATCGCTTGTCTTAAGATTGGCGAACCTTTATAATTTTGATAGCCATGAGCGGTTGGTAAATTGGCTTGCTCGCTCAATACCTTTATCACCTCAGGATGAGGTGGTAAATCCGGACTTCCGATGCCTAAATTAATGATTTGAGCTCCAGCCTTATTTAACTGGTCGATTTCACGCAGTTTTTTTGAAAAGTAATATTCTTCTGTTTGCTGAAGCCTTTTCGCAACTTCTATTTGCATTATTTATAGATTTAAGAAGCCTAAATTAAGAATAATGCACTGTAATGCCTATTTTATAATCATTAAAATATATCAATACAATGCAACAATTTTGGTATTTACGAGAACAAGCCTGTCATTCGGGTAGTTTTTAGTATTTTTGTAGCTTCAAAAATAAATATGAAGACATATTTTAGACTTCTTTCGTTTGCCAAGCCTATTGAAAAATATGCTATTCCTTATATTATTTGCACCTTAATAACAGTTGTATTTAGTACTTTAAATCTGGCTCTTTTGGCGCCATTGATGCATACCTTGTTCAATACAGCGGAATCTACGGCTCCCTTGGTGAAACCAGAAGGTGGATTCAATCTGCTGGATTATTTTAATTATTATGCGAATTACGCGAATCAATATTACGGGCCATACAAGGCCTTGCAATACGTCTGTATCATTATCATCATTTCGGTTTTTATGAGCAATTTGTTCCGATACCTTTCGCAACGTGTCATGGAGAATTTGCGCATTCATACCTTGTTGAACTTAAGAAAAGCGGTATATAACAATGTAATGGACCTTCACTTAGGCTATTTTAGCGGCCAGCGAAAAGGAGATATTATTTCTAAAATCGCGACGGACGTTCAGGTTGTTCAATTTTCAGTGACGGGAACATTGCAAGTCGTATTCAAAGAGCCTTTGCAATTAATCGCCTATGTGATTATGCTATTTGTTATTTCTGCAAAATTGACTTTGTTTTCGTTATTGGTTATTCCGGTTTCCGCATTTTTTATATCGAGAATTGTAAAAAATCTAAAATCTCAGGCTATTCAAGGTCAGGAATCTTATGCACAAATGATTACTTACCTGGACGAAACCTTGTCTGGTGTGCGGATTATCAAAGCTTTTAACGCGATTCCTTTTGTTAAGAACCGCTTTAATAATGAGAGCGAGAATTACTCAAACATTATGCGCAGCATGGTTCGCCGTCAGCAAATGGGTTCGCCTGTTTCTGAATTGTTGGGCGTGATTATGGTTGCAGTGATTTTATTATACGGTGGCCATTTGGTATTGAGCGGAACTGGAGATTTGCAAGCTGCTGATTTCATCGCATACATTGCGATTTTCTCGCAGGTGATGCGCCCGGCAAAAGCATTGACGGACTCGTTTAGCAACATCCACAACGGAATTGCTGCGGGTGAGCGTGTTTTGGAATTGATTGATGAGAAAAATGTGGTTGAAGATAAGCCAGATGCAAAGGTAATTACAGGATTTAATGAATCGATTGTTTTTGAACAGGTTGATTTTGCTTATGGTGAAAAGCAGATTTTAAACAACATCAATTTACGCATTCCGAAAGGAAAAACTGTTGCATTAGTTGGTCCTTCGGGCGGAGGAAAATCGACCTTGGTTGATTTGATTCCGCGTTTTATGGATGTGACCGCCGGTGGGATTTATTTTGACGGCACAGACCTGCGCGACGTTACTCAGGATTCATTGAGAGCTCAAATCGGTGTTGTTAATCAGGAATCTATTTTGTTTAACGATTCAATTTACAATAACATTGCTTTTGCAAACACAACCGCGACTCCGGAAGAAGTGGAGCACGCAGCGAAAATTGCAAATGCACATGAATTTATACTGAAAACTGAGAACGGTTATTCAACAAATATCGGTGACCGTGGGTCCAAATTATCTGGTGGACAGCGCCAGCGTATTTGTATTGCGCGAGCAGTTCTTAAAAATCCTCCAATTATGCTGTTGGATGAAGCAACATCGGCTTTGGATACAGAATCAGAAAAATTGGTTCAGGATTCATTGTACAAGTTGATGGAAAATAGAACGACTGTGGTGATTGCCCATAGACTGAGCACGATTCAAAGTGCCGACTTAATCGTTGTGATTGAGGCAGGTGAAATTGTGGAGCAAGGAAACCATCAGGAATTGATTCAAAATAATGGATTATATAGACGACTTATTGATATGCAACAATTTGTCGATTAAGCAAACAAATGTAATTTGATTGGCTATTTCGGGTCTTAATTGCTACATTTGTTAAGTAAGGATAGAGAAATGGACAGTACACAAAAACTTAACTTTTTAATTGAAAATCCACGCCTGGATGTAGAATTAAAAAACATTGCTCAAAAAGTTTTAAATAACGAACGCATCACGTTTGATGAGGGCGTAACATTATATCAAAAAGGTGAGCTTAGCTATTTAGGTGTTTTGGCGAATTATATTCGTGAACAAAAGCACGGCGATGTCACTTATTTCAACCGGAATTTTCATATCGAACCCACGAACGTTTGCGTCTATGATTGCAAATTTTGTTCGTATTCCCGCTTGATTAAAGAGCGTGACCAAGGTTGGGAAATGGATGTGGACGGTATGATGGATATCGTAAAAAAATACGATGGTGAACCAGTAACCGAGGTACATATCACGGGTGGTGTTGTTCCTAAACAGAACCTGGCTTTTTATGCTGAATTCTTTCAGCGTTGCAAGGCACATCGTCCAGATTTGCACATCAAAGGACTGACTCCCGTTGAATATTATTATATTTTCAAGAAAGCAAAATTAAGCCATTACGATGGCATGAAATATTTGCAAGAATGCGGTTTGGATTCTATGCCAGGTGGTGGAGCCGAAATATTTCATCCTGAAATCCGCGAAAAGATTGCACATGATAAATGTACTGCCGAACAGTGGTTGGATATTCATGAGCAAGCACATAAATTGGGGATGCATACCAATGCAACGATGTTGTACGGGCATATCGAAGAATTTTGGCATCGTGTCGACCATATGGAACGTCTCCGTGACCTACAAGATAAAACAGGCGGATTTCAAACATTTATTCCATTAAAATTCAGAAACAAAGAAAACCAGATGGAAAATGTTCCTGAAGTTTCTGTTATTGAGGATTTGCGGAATTATGCCATTGCGCGTATCTACATGGATAATTTTCCACATATCAAAGCGTATTGGGCGATGATTTCAAGAGACACCGCACAAATGTCTTTGAGCTTTGGCGTGGATGATATTGACGGGACATTGGACGATACCACAAAAATTTATAGCATGGCTGGAGCTGAAGAGCAAAATCCAGCGATGAGCACACAACAACTCGTTGAGTTAATACGCAAAGTCGGACGACACCCTATCGAACGTGACACGCTTTATAATGTGGTGACAGATTATAAAGATGTTGTTTTCGAAGATGCTGGAGCGAGCAAAAAGTATTATGCATTACCTGTTGTAAATTAATTTAAATTTTGAAGAAAAGATTTTATTTTATCCGACACGGACAGACTGATTTAAATTTAAAAGGAATTGTTCAAGGTCGTGGTGTTAATTCTCCATTGAACGAAAATGGAGTTCGTCAAAGCGAATTATTCTAC
Source organism: Sphingobacterium hungaricum (assembly GCF_015210005.1). GTDB lineage: Bacteria > Bacteroidota > Bacteroidia > Sphingobacteriales > Sphingobacteriaceae > Sphingobacterium > Sphingobacterium hungaricum. Next base: position 194,070 of record NZ_MU158698.1, on the reverse strand, counting down.
GAAGCGTTTAAAGATGTTTCTTTCGACAAAATTTATATCTCTACATTATTAAGAACGTATCAAACTGTCGAACCTTTTATTAAGGATGGCATTCCATTCGAAGAGCTTGAAGGGCTTGATGAGATTTCTTGGGGGATTTACGAAGGGAAGGAGCAAGATGAAACAATTCTTTCGGGTTTTGAGCAAGTTGTCACATCTTGGAAAAATAATGAGTTAGATTTAGCCATTGAAAATGGCGAATCGCCGAATCAATTGGTTCTTCGCCAGAAGCAAGCCATTGAATACATGTTAAGCAAAGAAGATGAAGATACCGTTTTGGTTTGTATGCATGGCCGAGCTTTACGCGTTATTCTATGCCATCTAACAGACGTCGAAGTCTGTCGCATGGATGAATTTCCACATACCAATACTTCATTATACGTTGTCGAATATGATAATGGACAATTTTCTATCGTTGATTTTTACAACACCAAACATTTAGAGCAATTAGCTGATGAGCAAAATTAAAGTTTCAGCAGTATCTTATACCAACACATTACCCTTTTTAGCTGGCATCAAATCTTCGTCTATTTTAGATGAGATTGATTTGTCGGTGGATTATCCAAGCGAATGTGCGCGGAAAGTCATCCAGCATGAAGCTGATTTAGGAATTATTCCAATAGCTGCTTTGACCAAGATGGATGAGTATCATATTATCACAGACTATTGCATCGGCTCGGATGGTGCGGTAGATTCTGTTTTTATTTTCTCTCATCAACCGATTGAAGAGATTCAAACTTTACTGTTAGATAAGCAATCTAGGACAAGCAATGGCCTAGCGCAAATCCTATTGAAAGAGTTTTGGAAAAAGGATATTGAAATTGTGACGGAAGGGGAGGCTGATGCTTTTGTTTTGATAGGCGACCGTACTTTCGGCAAAAAGGATTCCGTTCCTTACGTCTATGATTTAGGGTATTATTGGAAAGAGTTTACGGGCTTACCTTTTGCATTTGCCGCTTGGGTTTCAAATACGAAGTTGCCGGAGGATTTTATTCAAGCATTTAATGAAGCGCTAAAACATGGAGTCGCAAATCCTACAGCGATTATTCCATCAATCGATAAAATCGAAAATTTCGATTACGAATATTACCTAACGAAAAATCTTGATTTTAATCTAGACAATCCAAAACGTCAAGCTATAGAATTGTATTTGGAATATTATCGGTCATTGTAACAAGCTATTTTTTTCTAAAAAAAATAATTGCCAAAAAAATAAGCCATTCACATTGTGAATGGCTTATGGATATTAAATATAAATTCGATTAACTCAATTTCACATTAATAGCACTAAGGCCTTTAGGCGTACGTTCTACTTCGTACGTTACATAGTCACCTTCTTTAATTTGGTTTTTTAAACCTGACGTGTGTACAAACACATCAGTTCCACCATTTTCTGGAGTAATAAAACCAAATCCTTTAGTTTCATTAAAAAACTTTACAGTTCCTGTATTCATTGTATTATTTATTAGTAATACACAAGTTTACCGTTTAATAAATGAAATATGCTACGAACAGGAAAAAAGGACTTTCGCGTGACAATTGAAATAGAGGTTAGCGAGGCTGGAATTTGGAATTCTTGATAAATAAGATTATTTTTCGTACCTTTATAAAAAAAAGGCCTTTCTAAATCCTTATCGAGTGCTCTTCAGCATGCATCAGGTCAAAGACATTTTTCATTAATTCTTCACTAATTAAAATATATTATAGCCAATGGGGCAAAGTCAAATTACATTTAGAAAAAAAGAACAAGCAAAAAAGAAACAGCTCAAAAAACAACAAAAGCAAGAGCGTAAGGAGTTTAACAAGCAAAACAACGACAAAGGAAAAGGCTTTGAAGAAATGTTTGCTTACGTGGACGAGAATGGAAACATCTCTGATACGCCACCTCTTAAAAAGTACGAGTTTAAAGAAGAAGATTTGCATCGTCCAGAAGTTGAGGATGTATACTTTCATGGAAAAGTTTCCTATTATAACGAGCAAGGCCGTTTTGGATTTATCCGTGATAACGAATCGAAAGAAACAACGTATTTTAATGATAACCTGGTAGGTTTTGTATTGAAGCTAGACCAGAAGGTTCGTTATAAATACAAGTCTTCTAAACAAGGAAATCAAGTTGTTGAAGTGATTGTAGATAAATAGATTTTACTACTTAATAAGTATATAAAAATCCAATTGCGTGATGCAATTGGATTTTTTTTTTACGTATACTTTTTATTTTTAAAATATCTATTCACAAAAAAAGTCCAATTATAATTGGACTTTTAAAGTTTTATAAGAAATGGCTCTTCTAATTGATAGCCATTTTCTGAATCACATTCACATGTGATTGAAATGCCTTCCCGAAAGTGTTAAACTCAATATAGGTAATGTTGAATTCCTTACAAGTCTGTTTTACAATCGAATTAATCTTAGGGTAGTGGATGTGACTGATTTTAGGAAATAGATGGTGTTCTACCTGATAATTCAGTCCGCCAAGAATCCATGTTAAAAATTTGTTTTTCGTTGCGAAGTTTGCAGTAGAGTTCAATTGGTGAATCATCCATTCATCTTCCACTCTGCGTTCATCATCGACAACTGAGAAGTTTGTTTCCGAAACCACATGCGCCAATTGGAACACGACTGCCAGACATAATCCGCATGCTAATCCAGCGATTAAAAGTCCGACTAACCAAGATACCCAACCCACGGCAAGAATAGGGATTACGATAAAAACCGTTGCGTGCACCGCTTTTGTTATCCAGAAAATTACTTTCTCGCGAAGCGGAAAATGGAATAACTGATTGTTCTTTCCCATCGCCGAACGAAAATATTTTTCATAATCTTGGTAGAAAATCCAAGCTAAATATGAAACGCTGTATAAAGCCAAAAAGTAATACGGTTGGTATTTATGGTGCTTTTTAACTTCCTGCTCAGCATGAAGGCGCATAAATTTTACGTCGATGTCGTGGTCTTCACCTTCGATGTTCGTGAAGGTATGATGGGCAATGTTGTGCTTTTGTTTCCAGAAGAAAATAATCGCGCCCATTAAATTCAGGCTGTACGATAAAGCAGTATTCAATTTTTTGTTTTTGGAGAATGTATCATGACCAGCATCATGCATGATGTTGAATCCGATTGCCGCAAAATTTACACCTAATAGCAAACAAAGTACAACGCTTATTGCCCAATGTGGTTGTACAACCAAAAGAATTAAATAGGTCGTTAAAAAAACAGCGAACAAAATAATTGCTTTCCAAAGTATTTTGGATTCGCCAGTTTTTTGTAGGTTATTGCTTTTAAAATAGTGATTTATTTTTTCTTTCAGGGCTTTTGAAAAGTGGGTATTTGTATTGTTGAATTTTATAGTTTTCATGTAAAATATGGTGCTACTTTTAATTATTTAATAACCCTATTTTTCCATGCTTTGTCCAGTTTAGTAGCATTCGAAGAGCAAGACTAAATAATCTTTATGGTAAAGATAATTAAATAATACTATTTTTTAGTTAATAAAGGTTAATAGACCTTAAATTTAATATAGAGTTTATATAATTGAAGATTAATAAGATGGTTAGTCAAACGATAAAAATAAAGATTCATCTGACAACAAATCAAGATTTGTACTCACATCGCCAGTTAAATCCAAGTTGAATTTAACTGAGATAATGAAGTTTAAATAAAATTAGTTTACAATCTTTTTGCGGATACTAATTGCATTTTTATGTCCTTGCAAACCTTCCAATTCAGCCAAGATTTCGACAATAGACCCAATCTGTTCTAAGCCCTGTTCATTGATATGCTGAAAAGTAATTTTCTTTACAAAAGAGTCAACAGAAACACCTGAATAAGAGCGTGCGTAAGCGCTTGTTGGTAAGGTGTGATTCGTTCCCGAAGCATAATCTCCAGCGCTTTCTGGCGTCAAATGTCCTAAAAACACCGAACCGGCATTTAAGATTTGTCTCGACAATACTTCCCAATTATTGGATTCAATAATTAAATGTTCGGGCGCATATGCATTTGAGAATTTCATGCCTTCCGTTAAGTCGGAAACTAAAATTGCATATGAATTTTCGAGCGCTTTCGAAGCCAATTCTTTTCGTGGCAGAATGGCTAGCTGTTCTTTCAGCGCACTATTTACTTGCTCGATAAGTTCTTCATTATCTGAAACCAATACTGCTTGGGAGTCAGTTCCATGTTCCGCTTGCGCCAATAAATCCGCAGAAACGTATTCTGGATTTGCTGTGGCATCTGCCAATACCAAAACTTCTGAAGGTCCCGCCGGCATATCAATGCTGACATTGGTTAAGGATTGTACTAAGCTTTTCGCTTTCGTGACAAATTGATTTCCAGGGCCGAAAATTTTATCAACTTTAGGAATAGTTTCTGTTCCAAATGCCATCGACGCTATTGCCTGAGCACCGCCTACTAAATATATTTTTTCGATTTTCAATAAATGCAAGCAGTAGGCTACGAAGCCATTGATTTTTCCCGAAGATTGCGCGGGACTGCAGACGACAATTTCTTTGCAACCAGCAATTCGTGCCGGAACGCCCAACATTAAAAGCGTGCTAGGAAGGACAGCAGAACCTCCAGGGATATATAAGCCGACTTTTTCAATCGGTCGGATTTCTCTCCAGCATTTTACGCCAGGCATCGTTTCTACCACCCGTTCTTTACGCAGTTGGTAGCTATGGAATTTATGGATATTCTGAAAAGCGATTTCCAAAGCACGTTGCTGTTCGCGATTGATGGTCATCGCCAATTCTTGGATATCATCAGCATCCAAATACAGCTTTTCCAATTCGACTTTGTCAAATTTTGCTGTATAATCTTTTAATGCTTGGTCGCCATTTAAACGCACATTATCAACAATATCAACAACCACGTCCTGAATTGCATTCGATGTGTCTACATTTCTTGCGACTAATTTATCAATGTCTTCTTGACTTAAATCGCTGTATGTATAAGTTTTTAACATGATTACATAATGATTTTTTCAACTGGCATAACCACAATTCCTTGTGCGCCAGCAGATTTTAATTGATTGATTTTGTGCCAAAAATCATCTTCCGTTATAACCGTATGAACCGCTACCCAGCCTTCTTCAGCCAAAGGAACAATGGTTGGGCTTTTTACGCCTTGCAAAAGATTGACAATGCTTGGAAGGTTTGATTTTTCAACATTCAAGACGACATATTTGGTTTCTTGGGCACGAAGAACAGATTGGATGCGTTGCAATAATTCGCAAAGAATAGGGTCTGTTTCAAGTTCTGGCCTTGAAATTAAAATGGCCTCCGAATTGCGCACATCAGCAAATGGTTTTAACCCATTGCTTTTCAATGTTCCGCCAGTTGAAACGATATCACAAATCGCGTCGCTTAATCCCAGTCCCGGAGCGATTTCAACCGAACCTGATATTTCGTGGATGTCAGCTTGTATTTGATTTTCTTTAAGGAAATTTCCTAAAATAGTAGGGTAGGAGGTCGCTATGGATTTGCCATTCAAATCTTTTAAATCTTTCATGGTTGAATCTTTCGCGACAGCTAATTTTAGCGTACATTTTCCAAATCCTAAACGTTGCACATAATGTACTTTCGCTTCCGATTCATCAATTACATTTTCGCCCACGATTCCTAAATCTGCAATTCCCGATTCTACATAACCTGGAATATCATCATCCCGAAGGAACAAGATTTCTAAAGAAAAGTTAGAAACAGTAGTGATTAAAGAGCTTTTATAGTTGTCGAATTTTAGACCGCAGTTTTTTAATAACAGTACAGATTTTTCATTTAATCTACCCGATTTTTGGATAGCTATTTTAAGATTTTTCAATGTAAATTGATTTTATATGGTAATTATTAATATTAGAAAAACACAAATTGAGAGGGGTATTTCGCGTAGAAACACAGTAATTATATATCGCCATGATGGCGATGGTTATAATGAATGTGAATGATGTGCGTAATACTCATGTGTTTATTAATAACAAGCGTAAATGTAGAAAGGATATTTTAAAATTCAAAATTAATACGAACTCTTGTTGTAGTTTTTTGCCAAAAATTAACTATTCGTTATGAATATGCTATTCACAATAATGAATATTTTCGAAAAGCCGATACCTTCCTTATATTCCTAACATCTTTAATCCTTCTTCCACTAAAACATAGAAAGCCGTGTTATGCGGGTCCGTAGAAACTTCGGTACCATCGAATTGTCCTAATCGAACAACTATTACATCCAATTCTGGAATGACGATTACGTATTGTCCCAAATGTCCGCGCATGTAAAATATTCGTTTCCCGGCATAGGTATTTAACCACCAGCCGTAGCCATATTCTGGACTATTCTCAAAACGTGGATGCGTTGATTTTTGCACATAATCTTCTGAGATTAACTGTTGGTCATTCCATTTTCCATTGTGAAGAAATAATTTCCCGAAACGTGCAAAATCCAACGCATTGCTCGCTAGACAGCAATACGCTTTTTCAATCCCATCTTTGGCATCCAATTGCCATAAAGCATCTTGAGTAGCGCCCATCGGTTTCCAGAAATTGGTGGAAATGTAATCGCTCAATGTCTGTTTCGTTGCCTTTTCCAAGACCATTGCTAACAATTGCGTATCTCCACTTTGGTATTTGAAATTTTGTCCCGGTTGTGAAGCGATTGGTAGATTGAGCATCGTCTTGCGTATGTTTTTACCAAAATAAGCTTCCGTTGTAACCGAAAAGGGACTGTAATAGCTTTCGTCCCATTTCAGTCCAGAACTCATGCTTGCTAAATCACCAACGGTCAATTCACTTGCAAAATCACCTTTCAATTCCGGCAGGAAAGTCATTACTTTTTCATCCAAACTCGAAATCAAACCTTGCTCGATGGCTTTTCCTAAAGCCAACGTAACGATGCTCTTTGACATCGAAAAACTGTTGGTCTTTGATTCTCGGCCATAATCATCGTAATACTTTTCGTAAACCACAGAATCGCGCTGAATCAGAACATAAGCAATGGATTGCAGAGCGGTATGCAAAGAATCCAGTCGCTTTGTAGAAGACATCGTATTGTAGTTTTTGGCCAACGGCCACTCTTGAGCTGTATCTGATTTTACGACTCTGTTTTCGAAATAAGTGTAATCATCGATAAATGCAGAATTATGTCCAGTCAGGTAGGTTACGCGAACAGCTCTGAAAATATAGTCAACTTGAAAAATGTATGCCAATGCGACAATCAAAAGGATAATTCCAATGAACCAGATGAAAAACTTTTTCATAATGCTTATTTATAATTTAATGTTTTTGCTTCATTCCAATAGACATCCATTTCTTCTAAGGTCATGTTCTGTATTTCCTGCCCATTTTCAGTGGCTCTTTTCTCAATATGAGAGAAGCGATGGATAAATTTTTTATTCGTTTTTTCTAAAGCATTTTCTGGGTTGATTCCCAAATGACGGGCATAGTTAATCAACGAAAACAGCAAGTCTCCAAATTCATTTTCTGCTCGTTCAATATCCAACACATTGGAATTTTCAACATCAAATTCATCCTTAAATTCCTGCAATTCTTCTTCCACTTTTTTCCAAACTTCCTTTTTATCCTCCCAGTCAAAACCCACTCCTCGCACTTTATCCTGAATGCGGTAAGCTTTTACCAAAGCAGGTAATCCAGCAGGAACACCTGAAAGAACCGATTTCCCTCCTTGTTGGAGTTTGATGCTTTCCCAATTTTTTTTGACATCATCTTCGTTTGCCACTTCAATATCCGCATAAATGTGAGGATGGCGGACAATCAATTTCTCACAAACAGTATTCAGCACGTCCACTAGCGTAAATGAATTTTCCTCTTCAGCTATTCGGGCGTAAAAAACCAAGTGCATCATGATGTCACCTAATTCTTCTTTGATTTCTTCTGTATCTTTTTCGATAATGGCATCCGACAACTCATAAAGTTCTTCGATGGTCAACGGACGTAATGATTCCATTGTCTGCTTTTTATCCCATGGACATTCTTTTCTCAAAACATACAATACATCCAGCAATCGCTGAAATGCATCTGTTGTTGTCAAACCTTTTTCGGGAATCGGATGGGGCATAATCTTTGCTTTTTCTATGTTTTATTTATTATTCGATGAATTTAAGTATAAAAAATCTAAACAGAAATTATTCTTATGTGTTATTTATACAATGTATTCACTTAAAAAAAAATTAGACTATGAAAACTATTTTTAATTACGACACGCCGTCTGTTGCTTTAGATAAATTAAAAGCTAAGGGATATGAAATAGATTTTAATGTTGAATTTGACCATTTGGTTGAGTCAGCTGACGACTATACAATTGATTATTTGTATCGTTACGAAGGGGCTTCAGACCCAGGAGATGAATCTACCGTTTATGGTATTCGAAATGAAAAAACCGAAGATAAAGGTGTTTTAGTTGCCGGAAATCTGTCCTTTCTAGAAGGAAAGAAAAGAGATATTATTTTACAAATGGAGTTGCGCGCGCGCAATTCAGGAAATGTAGAGTAAGGTTTAGTTTTAGATAAAAAACGAGCGTACTTTTTGATACGCTCGTTTTTTTGTGTTCAGAATTAAGTAAACTTTATTTATTAAATGTTTGATAAATCACCCTAACATTTTCCTGTTCGTTTCCGCCATCCAAAATAGCTTTTTGCCTGACTTCGTCAAGGTGCATGTTTTTCTCTAACTTCTTGTATTTCCAAATGTTTACAATCGCTAATTTACCAACAGTTGTTTTTGGCAGTTCCAATAGGTTGCACGAATAATCACCCAATAAATAATAATTATAATACAAATGCACCTCACGCATGAATTTGCGCATCAATTCATTTTTAGGATAATTTGCTTCCAAGGGTTCATTCTGCAAAGCCTTGGCCAATGCCTTTGAATCGGCATCGCCATTCGCTTGCGTCATTGTCCAATAATACAAAGCTTCAATGGCTTCTGCTTCCGTTTCAGGAAGCAATTCCAATGGAATTCCCAATAGATAACCAATGTATTTCCATTTGTGGAATAAGCCATCGATTTCTTCTTCAGAAGGCTGAAATCCCATTCGGCGAAGCCCAACTAAGAAGACTAGCGAAAATCCCAATTGCGTCGCCAATAAATCCCACTGATTAATCGGGATTCCCCATTTGTGCGAATCCCAATCGGAATGCTGTAAAATATTTACGCGCGAATAAGCGTGAATCATGCGCGTCATCATCACCTGTTTAAATCCCTCGGCGTGATTTCTTAATGCATCTTCTTTTGTAATCTGCACCCAAAATTCCACAGTATCCGTCAATCGCTTAACAGCGCCTTTTTTCAATGCGCCTGTATAAATTAAAGGTTTATTGATTGCCGAAGATTCGTAACCGCCCATCAAACAGTAATCGCGCAAAACGATTAATGCAGAAATCCCTGCACGCCGGCTCAATTCTGCTCCTTTGCGAATTCGGCTAAAATCTACCCAATCGGGCTCAATCGTAAACGAATCGAAAAGTTGGTCGAACGCTTTCTTCTCATCACTGTCTACATATTTTTTGGAGATGTAATTCGATAAAGCTCTATTTCCGTTCGGAAAGCCAATTTTTTGATAAAGGTCAAAAACGACTTGGTCGGCAGGATTGTCCCATTTAAATAGATAGGGGACAAATTGGTCCGCATTTTTTATGTCAGGTTGGAAACCTAAGTTTTCTAACAAGTCTTTACCAATCCCTTCCGTCCAATAATGCGCAAACGATGATGTATTTTGTCGATAACGAAAAGGAACTGTTTCCATAAGTTAAGCACTAACGGTCCAATCAAAATAATTTGCTGTCGCTTCAAAATTTTGATTTGCATAAGAAAATGAAAAATCCAGATAATCTGTACGGCAACTTTCTTGGTCACTGCAACAAAATCTTCTGTTAATTGCAAAATGCAACCTGAATTTTCCTGTTTTGGTTTCTGAATCAAATCTCCAGCGGTCCATACGAAAATCTGTTAGTTCTGGAGCTCCATCTAAATCTTCTATATGATTTAAAATAAAAGAAGAAAGTTGAATCGTATCAAAAGAATCGTGATTGATTAGAAGATTGGGGTCAGTTATTAGTTGATGAAATAGCGCATCATCTAACTGAAATTTAATCGTATGAGTTTGGCTGTGCTGGTTCATGAGTAATGCTTTTTTGATAAAACCGACAATTGGCGACATATTTATCTTTTAGTCTATCGGATTGATTGTCCGTAACAGATGATAAACCTAGTAAACCATCCAATACCACATAATCGATTGTTTCCTGGTTGAAGTCCATTAATTTTGTGTTCCAGGTTATCGTGTTACTTTGAAGACAACTGGTATACAAATTTGTTTTTAGTTTTCTGAATTTATTATGCGCGATAAATAGGTTTGTTTTTTCTTCCCATTTGCTCAACGACTTTATGATGTGTTCTTTCAGCAAGTAAATCTTGAAGTCTTCTATGAAAAGTCTATTGTCGATTTTGTGCTTAAAGTTGAAAGGGGCAGAAATAATACCATCGGCTAAATAACCTTTGGACGAAGAAGAATCTAAATACCGCACAGGGAATCTCGTATCGAAAATCGTTACATAATCGCCATCAAAGCCAATCGTGCGCTGTTGCTTCTGTTTTCTCCTTTTAAATAATTTTACAAATTGATTTAATTCATACTGAGGAAGTAAAGGAGAGATGCGTAAAGTTAAAATCCCATCCTTTTCAGCTACGACCGTCACTTTATCGGTATCCGCATAAATTAGTTCAACCTGTTGGCCTTCAATTTCGAAAATCATTGCCGTAAGATAATAAATTGTGAGTTATCACGTTAGAAATGGCAAAATTAAATAAAATCGTTACGTGCAACAAGCATTAGTTTTGCTATGTTTGCATATAAAAATTACTTATTATGAAGAAATATATACTGATTGCAGCTTTGTTAACTGCCGGTACTTCTTTCGCTCAACAACATCAAGCTATTAATTTATCGTATATGGATAAATCGGTTAGACCTCAGGATGACTTTTACAATTATGTAAATGGAAATTGGATGAAAACAGCAGAAATCCCTTCCGATAGGTCGCGCTGGGGTTCTTTTGATGAATTGACGGAAAACACGGACAATGCTACATTAAAAATCCTGAAAGAATCGTTGAGCCAGACTTTTCCAAAAGGTTCAGATGGACAAAAGATTGCAGATTTGTACAAATCATACGTTGATTTCGATACGCGTAACGCGAGAGGAATCGAACCGATTAAAACTCAATTGAAAGATATTGATGCTGTAAAAAGCCTGAAGGATTTGTATGCCTATTTCTTGAAGTATGGAACTTCAGGAGGTAATCCATTTTTCGGTGGATATGTTTCAGCACACATGAAAAATTCAGCAATCAATGCGGTGTATTTGGGTGGCGGCGGACTAGGATTAGGCCGTTCGTATTACCAAGTTGATGATGAGAAAAATCAAAAAACACTAGCTGACTACAACAACTTTATCAATAATTTGTACAGTAAAGTTGATGCGAAGACCAAAGACTTTAAAGGGCCTAAAGTCGTTGCTTTTGAAAAACTGATTGCGTCAAATCTAAAAACTATCGAAGAGTCTCGCGATGCTCAAAAGCGTTATAATCCGGTTGCGGTTAGCGATTTGAAAACCATCGTTAAAAACATGGATGTGGCTGCTTATTTGAAAACTTTAGGGTTCAAAGCAGATACAGTCATTATCGGCGAGCTAAAATATTACCAGAACTTAGACCAAATCTTAAATCAGGAAAACCTTCCGGTCATTAAAGATTATTTGAAATTTAGTTTAATGAATGGTGCTACTTCGTATTTGACGAAAGAATTGGACGATTTGTCATTCGATTTTTACGGACGTACTTTGCGCGGGCAAAAAGAGCAACGTGCTTTGGATAAACGCGGATTGCAATTCGTTAATGGCAACGTTGGCGAACTTTTAGGAAAATTATATGTGAAGGAAAACTTTCCGCCAGAGGCGAAAGCAGCTTGTGAGGAATTGGTTCAGTATTTATTGAAATCATTCGACCAACACATCAATGATTTGGCTTGGATGTCTGCAGAAACCAAAGTGAAAGCTTTAGAAAAACTTTCTAAGTTCAATGTTAAAATCGGTTATCCAGATAAATGGAAAGATTATTCTAAAATGGAAGTTGGAAGTTCTTTGTATGAGAATGTAAAAAGCATCCGCAAATGGGCTTTCGAAGAAAACTTAGCTAAACAAGGCAAGCCGGTTGATAAATCAGAATGGGGAATGTCTCCTCAAACTGTGAACGCGTATTACAGTCCATTGTACAATGAGATTGTATTTCCAGCAGCAATTCTTCAGCCTCCTTTCTACGATTACAAAGCAGATGCAGCGGTTAATTTCGGTGGCATCGGTGCAGTAATCGGACATGAGCTATCTCATGGTTTTGATGATTCAGGTTCTCAGTATGATGGAAACGGTAACTTAAATAATTGGTGGACTGAAGATGATAAAGCTAAATTTAAATTAGCAGGCGATGCATTGGTTGCTCAATTTGAAGCTTACGAACCAGTACCGGGAGTTTTCGTTAACGGACGTTTTACTTTGGGCGAAAATATCGGCGATTTAGGCGGTTCTTCTGTTGCTTTTGATGCTTTGCAAATGTATTTGAAAGACAAAGGAAATCCAGGCTTAATCGATGGTTACACGCAAGACCAACGTTTTTTCTTGTCATGGGCAACTATTTGGAGAAGCAAGGTGACGGATGAGGCTGTGGTTAATCAAGTGAAAACTGACCCGCATTCTCCAGGTCAATACCGTGCGGTAGGTCCAATCATTAATTTGGATGCTTTCCACAATGCATTTGAAACCAAAGAAGGTGACAAAATGTTTGTGCCAAAAGACAAACGTATTATTATTTGGTAGATTAATCCAAAACTATAAAATCAGAAACCCGAATTGGTAATAACCATTCGGGTTTCTTTTTTAACAGGAAATTTACAGCATTGTATTTTGTTAACAGCCTAAATAATGCTATTTTGGGAAGTGCTTCATAAACAGTTAAAACTCTATTTCATTTCGGGTTTCTTGTTCCTTATTCTTGGAATAAGCCAGTGTGCTATTCGAAATATGCTGTTGGCCTCTAGCCCAACAACAGAGCAAGAGGGACAATTTGCGAAATACAAGTTTACGCAACAAAACGTTTCCTGTTCTGCTAAAGAATTCGTCAGGTCCGTTTCTTCACTCCATCAACCTGCTGTTTTTCTGCTTCCTGTAAATCCCTATAAAATTGATTTTCGTTTGATTTCAAGTAGCGGATTATCGACAGGAAATTTATTTGGAGCCAACCAATATCATCAGTCGACTCCGGCTTTATACATCCTGTACCAACAGCTTAAAATTGCATCTTAAATAATCTACTTTTTTCGACTATCAATTAGGTATTTATTTAAATCAATAAACATGCAAACTTATCAACTTAAGCCTGGCGATTATGCGTTGGCTTTACGTCTGGTTATCGGCTGGACGTATTTCTCCGCTTTCTGGAGAAGAATAATCTTAGAAAATAAACTTGACCCCGACGCTGTCGGATACATCGGAGAAAAATTTAACCATTTCCTACCAAACGCAATTTTAATCAAGGGAACTATCGAATATCTAGTTTCGAATCCTGAACAACTGTGGTATAGCATGTTGGCATTTACGATTATCGAGGCAATCGTTGGTCTATGCCTGATGCTGGGATTCATGACGCGAATGATGAGCATTGCGGTTATTGGATTAGCCCTTGGGATTTTATTGGGTTCGGGCTGGTTAGGCACGACTTGTCTGGATGAATGGCAAATCGGCATATTGGGAATTGCCGGAGGATTTACTTTAGTATTAGCCGGCGGAGGCAAATTTTCTTTGGATTATAAAATCGAGAAGAAGTTGCCGTTTCGATTTTTAGATTCCATTCGATGGAAACCATCATTCGTTTTGATTCTGTCGCTATTTATTTTTGGGATTGCTTTGGCGACGAATCAGGTTTTTCATGGTGGGCTCTGGGGAAAGCTACATAATAAATCAGTGAAACCAAAAGTTGAAATTTATGCAGTGGATGTATCTGCGAATCATCTATCGGTCGATTTGATGCGTGTGGAAGGAGCGGATGTGTACGGCGCGTTTATTATTCAGATGCATATTTCAAATGGGCAGGATTCAATTCTTCAAATATGGGATTCACATGATTTATCCACTTTGCCGAAAGAGGCAATTCAGAACAGCTATGTTGCAAAAGTAAAACCCAGCAAGCACAGTCTACTTATGCCTTTAGGAGCAAAGGCTAAAATAAACTTAAGGCTGGACAACTCGATAGTTCAGCAGGAAATAAAGCAGTTTGTAATTACGGATATTAGTGGAGCGGAATGGACATTTAGTCGCTAAATAAACAATCCTAAATAGGGTAAACCTATTTAGGATTGTTTTGTAAAAGAACGGACATGTTGTTCTTTCCTGCTGAAAGACGACTTTAGTCAGATTTGCTTTTTGAATCTTTCTTCGTTTTCTTTTCAGCACGTTTTTCTTTCAATGTTTTCTCAGCTTTCTTCTTATCGTTCTTCTGAGCTTTTTGTTCTTTTGCCATGGTTCTGAATATTTAGTGTAAACTGATAGGAATGAATTAATTATTTATTAAAGATAACGAATTTAAATCATGAATAGTCTAGGTGATAAAAATAGAAAATCTGCTGATGTTGTTAGCATTGAAAATGGAATGTTTGCTATGTTTTTAAAGAAAAATAATTCATTCATTCGATTAAAAAAGTTGAATGAATTTTAAAAAAATGACCTTACGTTTAAATGTATTTTCATCGTTCGAACTGATTTATTTTATGAAATTCTACATTTTTATAACAATATTTCATTTTACGTGTTAAGTATTAATAAATAATTACCTTATTTTTGTTTTAATGAAGAAATTACAAGCATTAACCGTTCGCCTTTTCAGTCTATTTGTTTTTTGTCTTTTATTTAGTTCTTGTTTTGATGTAGTAGAAGAAATCAATTTAAAAAATAACGGTTCTGGTAAAATAAAAGCTACCGTAAACATGTCAAAAAGCAAAACGAAAGTGGCTTCCATCATGTTGTTGGATTCGGTTAGTGGAATTAAGATACCATCCAAAGCGAGTATTCAAAAAGAAATGAACACCGTTGTTGCGCTGTTAAAGAAAACCGCTGGAATTTCGAATGTATCTTCAAGTTTAGATTTCACGAATTACATCGCGTCTATCGAATGTGACTTCAGTGATGTTAAAGCACTCAACGCGTTCACAAAAACGGTTTCTGACCATTTTAAGGTTAAGATTTCAGGATATACAAGTTATTCATACGACGCGGCAAATCGATTGTTTAACCGAGGATACACGTATTCGCCTGACATTAAAAAAGAGTGGAACAAATTGGATGCTGAAGCAAAGAAATCCATTGCGGCAGCGTCTTATACTGGGATTTATCGTTTTGAAAGTTCTGTAAAATCGCAACAAAATACGCAAGCTAAAATTTCGCCAAATAAGCAGGCAGTAATGCTTAGAACGACAATTCCACAATTGGCGCAAGGAAGTATCAATTTGTCGAACAAAATATATTTAGAGAAATAACGATTAATCATCCATACATAGAATCAATATTAACGCATGAAAATAAAAAACCTATTGTTCCTTGGGCTTTTAGCCGCCGCTTCAGTTCCTGTTTATGCTCAGGATTTAATCCGTAAAGTCCCACAAGACGCAAATATTGTGATGACTTTCGATAGCCAAAAATTCTTTTCGTTATTACCAGCCAGTTCGATTGACGAGAAATTTACTGCTTTGGGAGTTTTTGAAGGTTTAAACCAAACTCTTCGCAGTCCGATTTCAGGTATTGCTGATTTTGGGATAAATATGCAAGCGAAAGGCTATTTCTATTCTCGCAAAACGGATAGCGTGACCTTTGTTGGAGCGTTGATTCCTTTGATAGACCAACAGAAATTGAAAAATATTTTGGTTGCCGGAGGCAAAGAAATTACTACTGTTAATGGTTTAGAATCGATGTATTTGGACGGAGGAGACGTTCGTCTAAGCTGGGATAACAATACCTTATATGTTTTGTCTACGATTTTAGATGAGAATTTCTTTAACGACTCTGATAATAGGGCATTGTATGGTTTAAGCGAGCGGGTTGCTGTAGATTATTCTGCTAGTTGGGAGTATACCGACATGGCCGCTGATACAGCAGCAGTTGCCGTTATGGATTATGATTCAGAAGCTTGGGCTACGGCTGACACTGTTGTCGCTGTAGAAGAGATTTGGGATGAGGGCGAATTGCCAGTTACCGTTGAAATCTATGCTGATACGGCAAAAATTGGAAATGAAGAAGATGTTATCATGTTAGCTCCAGCGCCTCCAATGATTAGTATGCCGGATTACGATGATGATGATGACTCTACCTATTATGATATTGATACCTATGATGATGAGGCTTATCTAGAAAGCATGCGTGTAGCTCGCGTCGATGATTCGATTAAAAATGTGCTTAAATTAGAGTGGCTGAATGCGGAAATGGCACAGACTATTCAGGGAACCAGAACATACGGAAAGGAATTTCCAGCTTTGGTAAATCGCTTAAAACCGAATACAGTGGCTAATGTGTATGTTCGCGATTTGAATAGGTTGTATTCTGATTTTCTTCCTGTCAGTGTGTTGACCGCTTACTACGGCGTTAACGCAAATTTTGATTTAGGTTTTAGAGAATTGTCTTACGATTTCATAGTTGATAACAACGTGATGAAATTAAGCGGAACTTTGGGTGTTGCGGATGAAATGGCTTCGCATTTAAAGGCTGTTTACAAAAGCAAAATCAATCCGAAGTTTTTAAATTATGTATCACCGGAAGATTTGGGTTTTATCTCTTTTCATATGAATACGGAAGCATATATCAAATATATTCCTGCGTATTTAAATCAGTATAAGAATGTTTTTGGCGAAAAACTTTCTTCTTATTATGAGATTGGAGCCGTATTATTTGATGTCCTATTGGATGAGAAGGCAATCAGCAAAGTTTATAAAGGAGATAATTTATTTGTCTTAAATGGCTTGACGCAAAAAGAAGTTACGTATATCGACTACGATTATGACGATGATTACAATCCGATTGAGACCGAAAGAACTAAAATGGAAACTGTTCCAAGTTTCTTGTACATGTTTGGTTCGGATGACCAGCGCATCTTCGAAAAAATAATGCAGTTAGGAATTCAAGAAAATCAGGTTTTCCAAGAAAATGGTATTTACACACTTTCGACAGGCGAAAAGTTAATTCCCGAAATTTATTTCGCATTTGAAAAAGGAATTATTTTTCTAGGAAATGATTATGATAAAATAGCATCTATTCATTCGAACTCGTACAAAAGCAAAGCGAACGCGGCGTACACAAAATTGATTAAGAAAAATAACTTTTCGATGTTATTCAACATCAATAAAGTACCAACACTATTGAATCAAATGGATGTGCCAATTCCTATTACGATGAAACAGACTGTAGAAACTTTGGCTTCGTATGGCGATGTTTCGTTGACTTCAACTGGAATGAAAGGCAATAAACTATTTGCTGAATTGGCTATTGAATTTCCAAAAGAAAATGATAACGCCTTAAACTATTTATTTGATTTTGTTACGAACTTAATCGAAGAAAATAATTAAAATCAAATCGGATGAAAAAGGTACTGATTGGAATAGTTGTTCTTGTATTAGTTTTTGTGATTGGTTGCTGGATTTTGTTAAGCGTCCGAGAATCTCAATCGCAAAAGGCCTTAGTTCATTCGCAGACTTCTATTTTGATTGATGTATCAATCGATGATATCCTGACAGATATTGCTTTCAATTCGTTGGCAAATCCAGGATATTACCTAAAAGATTCCACAAAGGTTTCTGACGGTGAAAAGAAAATAAGACCTTGGAATATGGGCTGGAAACTTCCAGCTCATTTCTATTTCTTTTCGTTGCCAAATGACTCGACGGCCTTATATTCGGTTCAGGAAATAACGTCAATCGATGAATTCAAGGTTTTCGTTCAGCAAAAACTTAAATTGAGTATCGACTCTTTATTCGACCAGCAATCCTACACCTTTTATTCTTCCGAAGATAAACGCGTTTCTTTACTGCTCAACGATAAGCAATTTGCTATCGCAATTTCTCAAAATCAAAATGATAAATCGGGAAATTTGCTCGACTTGTTAACCAATCAATCTCTCTTGATTTCGGTAAAGGACATTGAAATCACAAACAAAAACAACAGCGATATCGCCTACTATGATTTGAAAAATCAAAACAGCTACGGAGCTAATTTTAAGAAAGGAAAAGTTATTGTTGATGGTCAGTTTACGACAGCGCTTTGGCAAGCACCAAAGGTAGAATCTTCAGTCCGTGAATTGCCTTTATCCAACCCATTAAATTTTTACCTGAATGCTGATATACGTCCTTTATTGCGCAAGCATCAAGAAACTTTAGCGAACTATGGAATTCCTGTCGATACGCTGGTTGCCTACTACGGAGGTTACGTTGATGTGCAGCTTAGGGAAGGAAGCGTCAAACAGACTGATACGATTGTGACGTATGATTTAGACGATAATTTTGAAATGACGGCAAAAGAAGAAGTTCAAGAAACAGAAGTTCCGAATATTGAATTGGGTTTTAAAGCATCGACTCATTTGAAAAATTATTTGCCTGAAAAGATGTTTTATAAATTCAATAAGCAACAAATTGGCGAATATCTTTTATTGGGAACCGACCAAGCAAACAATCCAAAAGTTGCTACGCACAATACGCCGTATTACTTTAGTTTATCGGTACTTCCTCAAAAAGTTAAATTGCCATTTTTAAGTTCCCTTTCTGATTTCTTAAATAAATTTGAGAAAATTGATGTTCAGGTGAAGAATACACAAGAGAATAAATCAGAGTTGTCAGGGGAATTTTTGCTAAAAAAGAAAAGTATCCACGCTTTATATCAATTGCTCTAATCGAGCAAGGATTACACTTTTCTTACGTTCACATTCTTCACGAAGTGATGAGAATCTTTGAACAAAATCAAATCCGCACGGTAACGCGTCGGTAGAATATTATCCAACAAATTAGGCCTATTGATTTCATTCCAAATTTGCGTAGCCATTTTAGTACTTTCTTCTTCGGTCATGTCCGCATATTTATGGAAGTAGGAGCTAGGGTCCTGAAAAGCCGTAGAGCGCAAGGATTCAAAGCGGTTGACGTACCAATCCACAATATCTTTTTCTTCAGCATCGACATAAATCGAAAAATCAAAGAAATCCGAAACGAATACCCCGGAACCTGACGTTCGCTGCGAATTGACTTGCAACACATTGATGCCTTCAACAATCAAAATATCTGGATTTTCTATTAGTTGCGTTTCGTTTTCGACGATGTCATATTCCATGTGCGAATAAACTGGGACAGTTAGGTTCTGCTTTCCAGATTTCATTTCCGAAAGGAAATTGATCAGCATTTTGGTGTCGTAACTTTCCGGAAACCCTTTTCGATTGAGGATATTTCGTTCAATCAATGTTCTATTCGGATAAAGAAAACCATCTGTCGTTACCAAATCGACTTTTGGCTTGTTAGGAAGAAAGGAAAGCACTTTTTTCAGAACGCGCGCGGTCGTGCTTTTTCCTACAGCCACGGAACCCGCGATACCAATAATAAAAGGAAGTTTTTGCTGATTGCGTTGCAAGAAGTCATTTGTATTTCCATGCAAGCGCTGATACTCATGCACGTGAATGTGCAATAAATGAGCTAAAGGAAAGTAAATGTCTTCAATTTCTTCTAAGGTCAATGGTTCATTCACAGCGTGCAAATTGTCCAAATCATCTGAAATTAATGTGTTTGTCAAATGACCATTTAGATTCTTCCATTCCAGACGGTTAAATGTCTCGAAAGGACTGCTCATTGTTGAATCTGCTGTTGAAACCATATTCTTAACTTAAAGGGTCAGCAAATATACAACCTGAAATGAATTTTTCATCAGAATTAATTCGATAATAGGTTACTCTCTATCACAATCGGATTGCTGATGATTTTTTGGATTGGGCAACGGTCTGCAATTTTATAAATGCGCTGGCGTTGCTCATCATCCAAATCGCCAGTAATGGTAATGTGGCATTTGATGTAAGTTGTCTGTTGCTGTTCGCTTTTGACAACTTCAGAAGAAAGTCTAATTTGTGCCGTTTGAAGGTCCCATCCTTTGCGGTCAGCATACATGCGCATCGTCATGACTTTGCATGTGCCTAACGAAGAAAGAAAAAGGGAGGTAGGAGGCATTCCTAAATCTGTTCCGCCGACATCTGTCGGTTCATCAGCGATAATTAGATGCTTTCCGTAGTTTACTTCTGTTTTATATTTATCTTTTGCTATGCTTACTTTTACTTCGTTATCCATTATTCTGCTAATAAACCCTCAATAATCAATGAACCAGTCGCGGGGTTTGTCGCTAGCGGAACATTATATAAATCGCAAATACGCAGGAGCATCTGAATATCTGGCTCGTGAGCGTGCTTGCCTAATGGATCTCTAAAAAAGATAATGCCATCTACTTTGCCTTCAGCAGCCAATGCCGCTATCTGCGCATCGCCACCTTTTGGGCCACTTAATTTTAATTCAACATCTAAACCAGTCTGTTTGACGTAAGAACCTGTAGTTCCGGTTGCGACTAAATTTGCATTTTTTAAGTAGTCGATATGGTCTTTTACAAAACCGACCATTTCTGCTTTCTTTCCATCATGCGCAATTAAGGCAATTGTCTTTTTCATGGTTTTTTATTCTTTCACTTATCCAAAAAATATGTACGCTACAACGATTGCAGCAATTACACCAACTAGCTCTGATAACAAAGCACAAGGCAATGCATGTCTGGTGTTTTTGATTGCTACAGAGCCAAAATAAACCGCTAAAACATAAAATGTAGTTTCGGTTGAACCTTGGATGACGCAGGCAACTCGCGAAGCAAAATCATCAGCTCCTTTGGTATTCATTAATTCGACCATCAAACCTCTAGCGCCTGAACCGCTCAACGGTTTCATAAAGGCAACAGGTAATGCTTCAACAAAGCCTGTGTCGAACCCCAGCCAAGAAACCACGTTGGAAACACCAGTTACCAAATAGTCCATCGATCCTGAAGCACGAAACACGGCAACACCCACTAATATAGCAACTAAATAAGGAATAATCCGCACGGCGACATCAAAACCTTCCTTTGCACCGTCAATAAACGCGTCATAAACATTAATTTTTTTAAATGCGGCTAGCGCAATAAAGGAGACAAATATTCCAAATAAAATCACATTACTTACGACCTTCGAAATAGTTCCTATCTGTTCCTGATCGAGGGTGTTAAAATAATACAATGTTCCAAACACAAGTATCGAAAGAACCCCTAAATAGGCAAGGATAGTTTTGTCTAACAGGTTGATTTTTTGATAAATGGCAACAAGGACTAAAGCAGATAATGTTGAAAAGAATGTGGCAATCAAAATTGGTAAAAATACATCGGATGGCTGCGCTGCGCCAGCTTCTTGACGATAAGCCATAATGGAAATCGGCAAGAGTGTCAAGCTTGATGCATTGAGCACAATAAACATAATCTGGGCATTCGTCGCTGTTTCTTTATTTGGATTAAGCTCTTGTAACTCTTTCATTGCCTTTAAACCCATTGGCGTTGCCGCATTGTCCAACCCTAAGGCATTGGCTGAAAAATTCATCAGAATAGAACCTAAAGCAGGGTGGTTTTTCGGTACCTCTGGAAATAATTTATTGAAGAAAGGGCCAACAAGTCGAGCGAAGATTGCAATCATGCCTCCGCGTTCTCCGATTTTCATAATTCCTAGCGCAAAGGCCATCATACCAATCAGGCCGAGTGAAATGGTCGCTCCGTTTGTTGCGGCTTCGAATAAGGAGTTGACGATGTTTTGAAAAACTTCTGTGTCACCGCCCAACAGCTTTACTAGTGCGACCACAAAGGTGATTAAGAAAAATGAAATCCAGACGTAGTTTAGAGCCATGTTAATAATGTTTGCGTAAATGTAAGGTTTAAGATCAATTCTTCAAAAAACGCCACATAGAATTATCGTTTCTATTTTTTTGATCTTTAACCAAATCTTCCGCAAGCAAATCAAGCTCATGTTCGTTCTCACTAATCATCTTATCGGCTAAGGAAATAATGCGCTGTATATTTGTTTTTGATGCAGCATCCATTGCAGGGTCTATGGAAGACAAGTTATGAGGTTCGATGCGTTTGTAATTGCCAGATCTTTTGACGGAACTAAAAAGCTGTTTCAGGAAATAGTCATTACTTTCCGATACGCTGCTCGTTACGATGTCGACCAAAGCAGGTCCTATGGAAATACTTCTCATTTTTTTGAAATCTTCGTACTCATACGATTTTTTTGTTGCTCCTGTTCCTAAAGATAGGATGTGGATGTCATCAATTTTAAATGTCTTAAATGTTTTCAGCACCTCGAGCAATGCTACAATGGATGGGTTATGAGCAAACATTCCCCCATCGAGAAGCGTGTATCGCGTATTGGATATGGAAAATATTTCTGCTACGGAAAAATAAGTCGGTGCAGCGGCTGTTGCCCGACAAACATCACGCAAATAGAAATCTCGTGAATCTCCATGCGAGATGGATTTCTGCTGACGGAAAAGATGGTTTTTTCGGAGCTCAATATTATAGGCTGTAAAAATGCTCGGCTTAATCAATTCGCTCAATTTTGAATCAGCGAAGTAATCCAGCAATACTTTTTCGAAAGTTCCTGCATTATACAATTCGCTCAATAAGCCGAAGCGATTTAAAAAGCGGCGCCAATTGCTTGTTGAGAAAATCTCTGTTCCGTGGTTGATGTAAATATCCACTGCTTCTTGTGCGGAAAACCTAGGTTTTGTTGGGTTTTCATTAGATGGGCTTAATAACAAAGCGGTCAGAATTCCTCCGGTACTTGTTCCGGCGAAGAAATCGAAATAGTCAGAAAGATGCGCTTGAGGATTGCCAGAAGTGTCTTGAAGGCGCTTTTCAAGTGCGACCAAAAACATTCCTGGGATGATACCACGAATACCACCTCCGTCAATCGATAAAATTCTTTTCATGCTAATTTTTGTGATTTGTCCACTTAAAATTAGAAAAATAATTTATATTTGCAAACCCATTCGGAGAGGTGTCAGAGTGGTCGATCGAGCACGCTTGGAAAGCGTGTGTACTTAACGGTACCGCGGGTTCGAATCCCGCCCTCTCCGCAAACTAAAACAGGAATTTCTTTTGGAATTCCTGTTTTAGTTTATGCTCTTTTTGGTCGGTCAAATTTGTTTTGACGGTAGCTCCGTTCCTTTTTCAAGTGATGCCCACTCATTTTAATTTGCAAGACTTCTGTAGCTCGCCATTGCGACATAGACCATGATGAAATTTACCATCGGATTCACAACGATGGATTGATTTAAATTGAAAACATCAAAAATCATAAGTAAAGTGACATAGGGGATTAAGAGGAAAAATATCAATACCACGAACAGCCTAAAGTATCTTGGAAGATTTAGAATCCCTAAAAGTATAGAGTAGAATAAATACCTCCACAAAAGATAATTGACGATAAAAATCAGAATAATAACTATATATTCCATGTTTTTCAATACTATGATTTCCTTAGTAGATGGATTATTGTTTTTGAAACAATAAAGTGTAATAGTAAAAGTTAGCAAGCATAAAACCATCCTATGGTTTGTGGCCGAAACGCTACATAAATTTAGGGTCTTTTATTATAATTATCAATAAGATAAATAAATTATTTAGTAGGTATTTATCCAGTGCGCATTTTAAGTTAATTCAAATTTGTGATTCGAGAATCGAAAATTTTATTTATGATTTCAAAAAAATTATTTCAAATAGAGAAGAGAAAGAATTAATCCGCTGCGGTCGTCTGGTCTTCTATTGTCGCGCTTTTTGCATTGTCGATAATAAAACCAATTCCGCGGTCTCTAACTCCTGCGGAAACGTAAAAACCGCTATAACAAAGCCTTTTCCCGTTTGAGTCGTTAATGTTGAAATAATGGTATCCTATTGAATTAGTCGCTGATTCGAAATTCTGTTTTAGATTGGAGTTAATCTGGACTTGTTTTACGGCATCTAAACAGTCTGATTTGGTCGGAAAGCTCTCACTTGTCAATATGATTCTCCCATTCTTACTCCTTAGAAAGAATTGAAAATCATTATTTGCGCCGTTTAAAATGATAAACTTACCCATGAGCATAAGTTGGATGCAATAGGCTAATTTATTAATTTTTAAAGTATAATGCAAATATTTTATTTCAAAGAAATATATTCCGTTTTTAGAACTTGTTTGGGGATTTTTAAACAAAAAAAAATGGAGCCCATCAATGGGCTCCATTTCTATACATTATTTCTAAATTTCTAGCTATTTCCCAAAAGAAAGTAGTTCGTTTTCAATAGCCGCTTTCGTAGCTGATGTCACTTGAACCAAAGGGAGTCTTAGCGTGTCTTGTCCGACACCAATCTTTTGCAAAGCATATTTAACACCAGCAGGATTTCCATCCACAAAACACAAATCAATGATTTTTAGTAAATGTTCGTGAATACCTTTCGCTTCAGCGAAATTTCCTTCACTACATAAACGTACTAAGTCAGAAACTTCTTTTGGCAATGCGTTTCCAACAACCGAAATTAAACCAACCGCACCTAACGCCATCATTGGCAATGTAATAGGGTCGTCTCCGGAAATCAATAAAAATTCTTCAGGTTTATCGCGCAAGATTTCGCTGAAAATCGCAAAATTTCCAGAAGCTTCTTTTGTTGCCACAATATTTTTGAAATCTCGAGCCAAACGAACGGTCGTTGCAGCAGATACCACGCTTCCTGTACGGCTTGGAACATTATACATAATAATAGGCAAAGGGCTGACCTCAGCAATTGCCTTATAATGCTGATAAATCCCTTCCTGAGTAGGCTTGTTGTAATAGGGTGATACGGAAAGAATTGCCGAATATCCTTCAATTGCAAATTCTTTGATTTGTTTGACAACTTCTAATGTATTATTTCCGCCAATACCAGCAACTAAAGGCAGGCGTCCATTCACCTGTTTGGATGTAAATTCCCATACAGCCGACTTTTCCTCAGCGGTTAATGTTGCGGTTTCGCCGGTTGTTCCCAACGATACCAAATAATTCATGCCAGAAGCAATTTGATAATCAATCAAATTCGCTAAAGATTCAAAATCTATACTTCCATCTGTATGAAAAGGAGTGACCAATGCAACTCCAGCGCCATGAAACTCGTTCATTATTTTTTATTGTGTTATGTATTCTTTGCTATGTATTTATTCGCCGATTAAATCAAGTAGCTCTTGCTCTGAAATAAGCGGTACTTTTAGTTTTTCGGCCTTCACCAATTTTGAAGGTCCCATTTTATCTCCTGCTACGAGGTAATTAAGCTTTGCTGATATTCCGCTAAGCATCTTACCACCATGTGATTCAATTAAAGCGGTCAGTTCTTCACGTGAGTAATTCTGAAAAACCCCAGAAATCAAGAACGTTTTACCTTCGAGATTGCTGCTATTTAAAATAATTTCTTTTTCAATAATGGAAAAGGGGAGCCCTGCCTGACGAAGCCTTTCGATTTCTTCTAAGTGAACTTCATTTCTGAAATAACCAAATACAGATTCGGCGATTCTTTCGCCCATATCCGGAACACTCGAAATATCCTCTAAGGATGCTTGCGCAATCGCATCTAAATTTTTGAAATGAATGGCTAATTTTCTGGCAACGGTCTCACCAACGTATCGGATTCCCAAAGCAAAAAGAAATTTTTCAAAAGGTTTATTTTTTGAATCTTCAATGCCTTGAAGCATATTCTGAATCGATTTTTTTCCTAATCGCTCAATATTCACCAAATCTTCTTGATGGTCTTTTAACGCATAGATGTCTGAAATATTCCGCAACAATCCATGTTTATAAAATGTTTCAATCGCTTCGTCACCCATACCCATAATGTCCATCATTTTCCGGCCGATAAAATGTTGTAATTTCCCAACAATTTGTGGTGGGCATCCCGTTTCATTGGGACAATAATGGATGGCTTCGCCTTCTTTTCGCTGCAATGCTGTATGGCAGACCGGACATTCAGAAGGATAGATTATTTTCTGCGCGTTAACTGGTCTTTTGTCAACATTCGCTCCCAAAACTTTTGGGATAATTTCACCACCTTTTTCTACAAAAACAGTATCTCCAAAATATAAATCCAGACGTTCGATTTCGTTCGCATTGTGTAACGATGCTCTTTTTACGGTTGTGCCGGCAAGTAAGACGGGCTTCAAATGTGCTACGGGAGTCACAGCTCCAGTGCGGCCAACTTGATAGCTCACATCTTCCAGGATAGTTTCGACACGTTCGGCTTTAAATTTGTAAGACGTTGCCCATCGCGGTGATTTTGCAGTGAAGCCAAGTTCTTCTTGCTGCGCATATTCATCCACCTTGATAACGATTCCGTCAATGTCGTACGATAGATTATGTCTTTCGCTGTCCCAATAATTGATGAAGTCAAAAACCTCACTCATGTTCTGACAGCGTGCAGTATGTTTACAAGTTGGAAATCCCCAGCGCTCTAAGGCTTGGATGCTTTCCCAATGGGAATGAAACAGCTGATTTCTGTTCTCGGCATATAAAAAGTATAGAAAACAGTCGAGAGGACGTTTTGCAACCTCTTTGGAATCCTGAAGTTTTAATGTGCCAGCCGCAAAATTACGTGGATTCGCATAGGTCTGTTCTTCATTTTCTTCGCGTTCCGCGTTTAAGCGCACAAATGCAGCTTTATGCATAAATATTTCACCACGGATTTCGAAGCTGTCAGGCAATTCGGGAACAGTAATCTGATGAGGAATGCTGCGGATTGTTTTGACATTCTTCGTCACATCATCTCCTTGAACTCCGTCACCTCGAGTAACCGCCCGAACTAATTTTCCTTGTTCGTAAGTGATGGAAATCGATACGCCATCGAATTTTAATTCGCAAACATAGCGGACATCGTCTCCAATTAATTTACGTACGCGGGTATCGAAGTCGGTCAGTTCTTCCTGGCTATAGGTATTTCCCAAAGACAGCATGGGCCATCGATGGCGAACCGTTTCGAATTTGCTCGTTAAATCTCCACCGACTTTTTGTGTAGGTGAATTCGCGTTTAAATATTGGGGATATGCCGCTTCCAGCGCTTCCAGTTCCTTCAATTTTTGGTCAAAGTCATAATCTGAAATAGCAGATTCGGCCAAGACGTAGTACTGGTAACTGTAAGCGTTTAACTCCTCGATAAGGGAATTCATCTTGTGTTGAATCTCTAGCGACATAGGCTACGAAATTACAAATTATTCCCCTAAAAAAACAGCCTTTGGCGCTTTATGAGTTGCTGTATATATAATTCGGTAAGTTGTTTACTTTGTGAAATTATTTTTATCTAAATCAGAATATTTGTGGATATTGTTCATGTAAAAGTCCATAATCATCGAATGATTATATAGGCCGATTTTATTCTCACGTTGGGTATAGTGCTTCCGTTTGCGCGCATTTTTAAAGAAATTCAGAAAAAAATATTGATGTGCACGGCTAACTGCCCAGGCATCTTTTCCTTTGCCATCGGCAATAAATTTAAATATGGCAGCCAAATCAAACCATAATCGTAAGAAGATAATATAGATAGCTGACCAGAAGGGTAGGTTCTTTTGGAGCATAACCAAGTTGTTCCTAAAATTGTAATACGTTTTTTGCGGATTGCTCGTGTTTAATGTGCCGCCGCCAACATGATAAACGGTGGAATTATGCACGTATCCAATTTTGTAGTCCATTTTCTTTAATCGCCAGCATAAATCGATTTCTTCCATGTGCGCGAAAAAATCAGCATCAAAACCTTCAGCTTCTTTCCAAGCTTTTGACTTAATAAATAATGCCGCACCTGTAGCCCAAAAGACTTCACAGTTATCATTGTATTGCCCATTGTCCTGTTCAACTTCATGCATCATTCGCCCGCGGCAAAATGGAAATCCATAAGCATCAATCATTCCTCCAGCGGCGCCGGCATGTTCGAAAAATCCTTTATTATGAAATGACAAAATTTTTGGTTGCGCCGCAACACGTTTATTGTCTGCTTCCAGGTATTCAATAACTGGTTCAATCCAATTTGTCGTGACTTCGACATCCGAATTCAGCAAGACAAAATAATCGGCTTCAACCTGTTTTAAGATCTCATTGTAGCCTCCGGCAAAGCCTAAGTTTTCGCTATTCTGAATAATACGAAGGGTAGGGTAATTCGCTTTGACAAACTCCAGGGAGTCATCTGTTGAATTATTGTCACCTATGATAAAATCTATATTTGGATAACTGCTGTTATAGACCGAAGGAAGGAATTTTTGCAAGAAGAATTTTCCGTTCCAGTTGAGAATAACAACAGCTACTTTTGGGTACTGTTTCATGTTCTGCGTTTTCTTTTCCAGCGTCTGTGCGACCAAAGCCAATATTGAGGCTCCTCTTGAATAATCCTTTCGGTAAATGCATTGTGCATTTTGGTGATTTCATGAGGTTCGCAAAGAGATGGGTCTTCGACTAAGGTAGTGAATCTACAATAATATTTACCACGCTGGGGCTTTCTTCTGATTTCACAAAAAACAACCGGGCTATTCGTCAATTTGGCTAAGCGTTCGACACCTGTGTAAACCAGCGTTTCTTGATTCAGAAACTCCAAGTAATAATCCGAATCTTGATAGACAGGAGTTTGGTCGGCTACGAAAATGCTAAAGTTCGGTGTTCCGCGCAATTTAACCAGATGCCTTAAAATTTGTTTCATGGGAACCATGGTTGCCCCAAAGCGCGTGCGCATTTCGTTATACACATCATTGAAAGTTTTGTTGCTCAATGGTTTGTAGATAACTAATTTGGGCTTGTCATTCATTAAGGACATGGTATGGATTCCCAATTCCCAATTGCAATAATGTGCCGTTACGCCGATAACCGCTATTCCTCGGTCTAAATAATCATTGACCTCTTCGATATTTAGCAATTCGATTTTTTCCCTGACCTGTTTTTCCGTTATGGATTTCATTTTAATCGCTTCGACAATTAAATCAGGAAAATATTTGTAGAATTTTTTGGCAATGCTTTTTATTTCTTTTTCATCTTTTTCAGGAAAAGAATTTCGCAGGTTATCAAAAACAACGGCCTTGCGATAGCCGAAAACATAGTAAATCAATACGTAAAGAATGTCCGATAGGAAATACAAAAACCAAAAGGGGAGCAAGGATACTATAAATAATAAAGCTGATAAGGTTTTTTCTTTCATTAAAGCGATTGACATTCTGTACAAATATCTTAAATAAGTTTATTTTTGCACAACGAATACAAGATTAATTCTCAAAATGCAAGGAAAATTACTACTGCCCGCTTACTATATGCCCCCGATTTCTTACTTTCAGGCGATTGTCCAACAGCCTGATGAGATAGTGATTGACCAATCTGAACATTATCCCAAACAAACGTATAGAACGAGGACGCGCATCGGAACAGCGAATGGAATTTTGGAATTATTTGTCCCGATACTTCATGGACGGAAAACGCATATTCCCATGAAGGATGTAAAAATTTCGGACGACCATCCTTGGCAACGTTTGCATTGGCAAAGTATTCAAACAGCTTACAGAAGTTCGGCTTATTTTGAATATTATGAAGATGACTTGAATTATTTCTACGAAAACAAATTTGAATATCTGGTGGATTATAATGCACAGCAAGTAAAGCTATTTTTGAAGATGCTGAAAATCAAACGAGAAGTAAGTTTTTCCGAAACATTTGAGCCGTACAATACAGAAGAAATTGACTATCGCAGGGGCATTCACCCAAAGCAGGTTCTCGATATTGACAGCATTAAGCCCTATCATCAGGTTTTTGAAGATAGACAGGGATTTATTCCGAATTTGAGTATCTTAGATTTGTTATGTAACCAAGGGCCGCAGAGCAAAAACTTTTTGTAGCTAAATTACTACAAATTTAAATCTGCTGTTTTAAAACATAATGATGAAAACAGGTGTTTTGTCTGTAAATTAAGAAATCAATGAAACTTTTTACATTACTCGCGTTATTGGTACTTTCGTCCAGCACTTTATTTGCGCAACAAGGAGCGGATACGCTTCATTATCGCAAAGTTTATTATTTTGGAGGCACTGGTCTAGCATTTCCGTTAGGAAAAACTAATAAAGTATTGTCGCCAAAATTATTTACGGGGAGCATGGGCTTGGATATTTCATTGAAAAATCCGAAATATTATTTAATGCCGACCCTGTATCTGATGTCATTTGATTATGACCAGCTGGTCGATGATACGAAATACAACCGAATGATTGAGAACGGTCGGTCGAGTTTTTATATGTTGAGTTTCGCTGGCGGAATCAGAAAGCAATACGACCGCTTAAATACGTATGGCTACGCTGGTCCAGTCGTCGGATTAATTACGGAACCTAGAGCGCAGGATGACGCCGCCTCGGGTATGACAATGATCGAAAACAAATATTCCATTTCGCCGGGCGTGAAAATCGGTTTTGGCTCTGATTACAAATTCAACGGATTCTTTTTAGGATTTGAAGCAGGCTATCTGTATAATTTTAAGAAGCTTCAGGGCAATCCTGTTTCAATTTTAACGTTAATGGTAGGGTTGAAGTCGGATATTACACGGCTTAGCGACAAGGTAGTAGATGTAATCACAAGAAGTAGTCCAGAATAAGAAGCGTATGTTCGGTTTTGATAGAATAAAACGAGTTGGAAAAATAGTTCAGGTTTTATCAAAATATGGTTTCGATGAACTGCTTTCGAGAAGTAACATTGACCGAGTCATTCCCGACTCGGTTTTATCATGGAATACGTATACGAAGACATTATTTGAACAGGATTTTAATGTCCGTGTTCGTTTAGCGATTGAAGAATTAGGCCCAACTTTTATTAAGTTAGGACAATTGCTGAGCAATCGGCCGGATATTATTCCGGATGAATTGCGTTTGGAATTGGAAAAACTCCAAGACACTATTCCAGCAGAGAAATTACAGGTCGAAAAATTGCTTGAGGAAGCATTTAAGATAGACGTCTATGCTCATTTTTCCTACATTGACCCTGAACCGATTGCAGCAGCATCGATTGCTCAGGTCTATCGGGCATCGTTAATTGATGGAACGCCTGTCATCCTTAAAATTAAAAGACCCGGCATCCGAGAGGTTATCCGCGCGGACATTTCGTTTATCAAGGATTTAATTCAATTTCTCGAGAAGAAATATGAAATCATTCAAAAAATGAATTTGTATGCCATCGTATCGTCTTTTGAAAGTTCCTTAATGCAAGAATTGTCTTTCACTAACGAGGCGAATAACATAGAAAAGTTCCGTAAAAACTTTCAAGGCAATCCGAATATCTATGTTCCAAAAATCTATCGGACTTATTGCTCCGATGGGATTCTCTGTATGGAATTTATTGACGGAGTCAAAATAAATGATTTGGATAGTTTGGAAAAAATGGGACTTTATCCGAAATCCATTGTTCAGAATGGCCTTGATTTATACTTGGAACAAGTGTTGGTTCACGGCTTTTTCCATGCCGACCCTCACCCTGGAAATATGTTTGTCAATGCTAAAGGGCAGATTGTTTTTCTTGATTTCGGTTCGATGGGCTTGATGATTCCCTACGACAGAAAGCTGATTGAAGGAATGGTCATTAATTTTTTAATGAATGATGCTCCAGGACTTATTCGCAACATTAAAAAATTGGCTGTAGTCCATCATATTGAAAATGAAAGACAACTCACGAGGGATGTCTTTGAAATCTTCTATTTAATCGAACAAAACAGCTTGAAGGATATCAATATTGCGGTCATGTTGGATAAGCTGAATACCGTTCTGCAACAAAATTACATTTTGATGCCTGACTTTGTGTATTTGCTTTTGAGAGGCGTGTCAATTTTGGAGGGAACAGGAAGGCAGTTGGATGCCAATTTAAATATTCCGAATAGCATTCGGCCTTTTGCTAAGAAAATAGCGAAGGAAAGGCTTTCTGCTGAACATTTGAAAGAGGAAATTATCGAGAAAGCAAAACTGCTGAAAGATATCGTTTCGGAAGTGCCAACAGATTTGCTGTCTATTTTAGATAAAGTGAAAAATGATAAATTGCTGTTGAAGCATAAAATTGTTGATTTCGAAAGCCTGCTGTTAAATCTATATCGTCTAGGAAATAAATTTTTACTTTCCATTTTGGCCATGACATTCGGTGTAGGAGCAAGTATTTTGGCGCATGGACGAGTTGGCTATCTCTTATGGGGAATGCCGATTTTATCTTGGCTGGGCTTTTTGGTCAGCTTCGTGATTTCCACCATACTGTTAATAAATGTGCTGAAATCTAAGTAAACAGCTCAATTTTATTAAATAAAGTTAAAAATACGTTAAAATTTCATTTATTTTCTTGAGTACATACTAATTCTCAAATAGCTGCGTTTTTAGTGTATAATATTGAGATTCATAATTTCATAATTTAGGTTAATAATTGGTTTGGTAAATACCTGGAGTTCCCCGCTTCAGGTATTTCTTTTTAGTGGAATTCGCTACGCGAAATTCTAAAATCCTGAATATGTAAGCAAAATATTCATAGGATTCTGTTACTTAAAGGTTAATTCCTTGTAGCTGAACACCTACATTTAAATTAATATAATTAATTTCAAAGAAATGCTAATGAGCACTTTACAGATTTTCCCTTCTAAATCATGTAGCAACATCACTACAACTAAATTTAATTTTATTTTGCTCTATTGAAAATTTTGGAGTTTTGTAACCAATAAAATCAACCACCAAAACTGTCCAAAATGAATAAATTAATTAAAATGGAGCGCCTTGCTGTCTTCCATAAAAAACCTTTAGGAATTAAATTTTCTAATACAATTATAATTAATTCTAATACCATTTTTTTAGTCTACGCATTTTAATTTAAAAAATCAGGAAATTTTCAGGATTTTAAAAATGCGTTCGCTATATCGATTGCCAAAAATCGCCTGGAATTTCTTTTATCAATCAACCCCCTAAAATTTAACTAATAATCACATGAGAAATGACCTATTACCCTATAAATCTCCAACAATGGATATCTCCTTAGTGGAATTGGAACAAGGGATTGCAACTGGCTCCGCTACTGTTGTTCCAACAGATAGTAACGGTGTAGTCCATGAAGAGTGGAAAATAGATAGCGATGACAACAGAACTATTAATTGGTAATTCCTTGACTAAAAATTCTAAAGAACATTAGATATGAAAAAACAACAATACATCCCGATCGAACCCAAATTGGTTTTTGCGGCATTTGCTATTTTATTTCTTACCCTGCAGTCTTGTCAGAATTCCGAAGAAACTTTATTGGAAGCTGGCGAAGCGACTGTTAACGTATCGATGGTGAGTGTAGATTCCAACGTCGAAGAAATCTTACTAGCAGGCACTAAAAACTCTAAAGTGAGTTCAAATTTAACCTCAGACGTTCCTGCAACGATCGCATTCAGTAATAGCAGCACAATTGGTGTTTCGCTTACAAGCAATGCTTCGTCAACTGGAAATTTATTAGCTTCGAGTGGGAAAGTTGCTACAACAGGAAAAGTACCTTTGACCAAAGGTGTAAAATATAACGTTGTTGTCTATTCAGATGAGGGAAATTATGTCACGGAGAAATCGTATACCTACGGAAATGAATCCACAACTGGAGGAATAACATTGTATGCTGGAAAAAACTACACGTTTGTAGCTTATTCCATTAACAATTCATCCGCTTTACCCAATTTGGTAAATAAGAATAAATTGTCAACGGCAAAGATTGATCAGGTCAGCGCGGATTTAATGTATTTCAAAACGAAGCTAAAAATTGAATTCGGGGTTACTAACTTGAATGTTGTTTTAAAACATCAGTTTAGCGAGATTACGACCGTGATGACGATGGATCCCAATACCACCGGTGCATTTACAAAAATTGCAAGCGCCGTTATGAAACCTACGCATAGCACGGCTACGCTTAGTCTTGAAGATGATAAGATCACCTATAATGGAGAAAATAAAAATGGGGCATCGGTTACCTTTCCAAGTTTAGGAACTAAAGGTTTGCGTAGTGTAACTAGCGTGGCAACGATGTTAATCAATCCGAGTTCGACAACAGGCTCATTAAACTTCGGGTCTATTACAATTGATGGGGAAACTAAATCCAATGTCAATGTTGCGAATCTAAAGGTTAAGCCAGGCTATAAATACAACTTGAACCTTAATTTCAAGACTTGTACAAAAGATGTTTCTGGAGCTGACGGCTTGAACTGGAGATATCCTCAATCAAAGAATTTTTGGGGTGAGGTGGGAATTTATATTGGGAATACATTTTACAAGAACGGTGAGACAATCAGTAAAACAATTACTGCACCTGGAGCAGATTATGGCTTTTTGTTTGATATCACGGAATTGGATAATGCATTTAACATGGAAGTTAATGGCGTTAAGTTAGCTACCAAAGAGATTCAATTTCAGCGAGTGAATGGTTCATCATCTCAAAATATCCGATTTAAAGATGGAAGCCGTTATGAGGGTTCAAATACACAAGGAGGTGATGATATTGCGGCAGTGTATAATA
The DNA here is from genome assembly GCF_015210005.1 of Sphingobacterium hungaricum. GTDB lineage: Bacteria > Bacteroidota > Bacteroidia > Sphingobacteriales > Sphingobacteriaceae > Sphingobacterium > Sphingobacterium hungaricum. The sequence goes on along the minus strand of NZ_MU158698.1, from coordinate 159,349 downwards.
TGAAAGGAACGGAAGCGAAACCACTAGTTAAAATTGTGATTAGCCGCTTTGGAGAAGTGACAATGTTTGGCAGTAAAGTTAATGGAGGCCCGCTTTATGAATTAGAATTATTTAATGGCAATACATTCAATACATTCCCATGGAGTGGAACAGGAACCAACACAGTGAAAGTTACCCAACTGGTGGATGGCAGAACATTTATCGTAGGAAAAGGTTCGGGAAAAACAAAAATCTCCTGTAACTAACGCTAAAAATTATTTTATATAGTTGATTTAAAGAGGGGGATTTCGGTTTCCCTCTTTTTTAGTTTCTTCTCCACAGTAAAATAAAGTTATTTTAAAGTAATAATTTGAGCATATTTCAAATTTTACACAAACAAAAAGTTTAATCAATATCTTTATAAGATATAATAGATTAAAATTGATATATGATTAAATTAACTAGCTATCTGAATCTACTGGTTGTTGCTCTGTTTTTTACGTCTTGCAACAGCGGAGGCTCAGGTACTACGACAAACTCCGATGGAAATAACACAACAGATAGTACATCGAAAGAATCGGCAATAAAAAATATTTTGTTTTTCGGAAATAGCCTGACTGCTGGCTACGGATTAGAAACCCAAGAGGAAGCATTTCCGGCACTTATCCAACAAAAGATTGATTCCTTAAAACTTCCTTACCAATGCATAAATGCTGGATTGAGCGGCGAGACGAGTGCTGGCGGCAATGAACGGATCGATTGGTTGCTGAAACAGCCAATTGATGTATTCGTTTTAGAACTAGGAGCAAACGATGGCTTGCGAGGTTTATCTGTGAATTCGACCTATGAAAATTTAAAAGGCATTATAGATAAAGTATTGGCCGCGTACCCAGATTGCAAATTAGTCCTAGCAGGAATGAAAGTGCCACCTAATATGGGAAATCAATATTTCAAAGATTTCGAAACCATTTATCCGCGTCTTGCCGAAGAGTACAACATGGCATTAGTTCCGTTTCTTTTGGAGAATGTTGCTGGCTTAGCCAATCTAAATCAAGAAGACGGCGTACACCCTACAACTGAAGGGCAGATTATCTTAGCGGATAATGTTTGGCCAGTTCTACAACCTTTGCTTTAATCATACTATACCACCCATACATGTCAGCTATTTTACAACTAAATAACGTTTCGAAAAACTATAAATTGGGCAATCAAGAGATTGCCATTTTAAAAAATATAAGTTTTAGCATTGATGCAGGCGCAACGGCGGCCATAGTCGGTCCTTCGGGAAGTGGCAAAACTACGCTGCTCGGCTTATGTGCTGGACTTGATAAATGCAGTAATGGGAGTATTGTCCTGAACGGGATAGAGCTTAACGGATTAAGCGAAGACCAATTGGCGCAAGTGCGCAATAAAGATGTCGGATTTGTTTTTCAAAATTTTCAATTGTTGCCTACATTGACAGCACTTGAAAATGTATTGGTTCCGATGGAATTGCATGGTATCAAAAACGGAAAAAGCACGGCTATGGAATTGCTCGATAGGGTAGGATTGTCCGAAAGAGCAGGCCATTATCCCTCACAGCTTTCCGGCGGCGAACAACAGCGCATATCTCTAGCTAGGGCATTCGCCAATAACCCTAAAATTCTTTTTGCTGACGAGCCCACGGGAAATCTTGATGCAGAAAATAGCGTCATTATTGAAGAAATGCTTTTTCAGCTTAACCGCGAATCCGGAACGACTTTAGTTTTGGTGACGCATGATATGGAACTGGCAGCCAAGACACAGCGCATCATCCCTATTAAAGGAGGTGTTGTTGTATGAATTGGCGCTGGATATTTGTAATGGCTTGGCGCGATAGCCGAAAAAATCGCTCGCGCTTATTTCTTTTTATTTCGTCGATTATTTTAGGAATTGCTTCTCTGGTCGCAATGAATTCATTTAATGATAATCTAAAGCGAGATATTGATCTTCAAGCTGCGCAATTGATCGGTGCTGATCTCGAATTGGAGAGCCGGCGCAAACCCGATGAAGATGTGTTGGCTTTTATCGATTCGATCAAAGGATTAAGTGAAGATATGGCTAAAGAAGAACGCTTTATGTCCATGCTTAGGTTCTTGAAGGATGATGGGTCGCGTTTTGTTCAAGTTCGCGGGATATCGGGCGACTTTCCGTTTTACGGGGAAGTAGAAACTTCGCCAGATCATGTGTATGCTGATTTCAAAAACAAAAAGGAAGTATTGGTTGAGAAAACCTTAATGATGCAATTCAATGCGCAGGCAGGTGATCGCGTCCAGTTGGGTTTGAATCAGTTTAATATAGGCGCAACGCTACTTGCCCAACCGGGTCAAACGGCTATTCGTGGCGCTATGGCACCCACTGTTTTTGTTCCTTTGGAAGCACTTGCCAATAGTGGTCTTCAGCAAGCGGGAAGCAGGATAGAATATCACTACTACTTTAAATTTCCGAAAGGGTATCCTGTCGATGAATTGATGACTGGCCTTAAAGATCGGTTAACCGAATTGCAATTGCAAAGCGCAACGATTTCGACCACGAAGGAAAATACAGGAAGATCGTTTTCCGATATGGCCAGTTTTATGGAATTAGTCAGTTTTGTGGCTTTGCTTTTAGGTTGTATCGGCGTGTCGAGTGCGGTGCATATTTATGTGCGCGAAAAATTGGTTTCTGTGTCGATTTTAAGATGTCTTGGCGCTAGTTCCAGACAGGCCTTTTATATTTTTCTGATTCAATTTGCTGCCATTGGATTTTTAGGCGGATTAGTCGGTGCAATCTTAGGTACGCTGATTCAATACCTGATTCCATTGGTTATGCAGGATATTGTTCCTGTTGCGCTAAGCAGCGCAATATCTTGGGCTGCGATAGGCAAAGGAATCGGTCTGGGAGTTGTCATTGCCGTATTATTCGCTTTGTTGCCTTTGATTTCAGTTCGCCATATTTCCCCATTAAATTCATTGCGCGTCAGCGATCAGCCGGAAGAACTGTGGAAAGACAAATTTCGCTGGTTGATTTATGCATTGATCGTGGCGTTTATTGTCGGCTTCGCGAGGCTGCAATTAAATGATTGGGTGCAGACGCTGTTCTTTACGCTAGCAATCGGAATCACGTTTTTCTTATTGTATGGCGTGGCCAATGGCGTTACGTTCCTAGTTAAAAAATATTTTCCGTCGGGTTGGCCTTATGTATGGAGGCAAGGATTGTCAAATCTCTATAGACCCAACAACCAAACCATCGTCCTGCTGATTTCAATTGGCTTCGGAACCGCTTTGATAGCTACTTTATTCTTCGTTCAGGATATGCTTCTGCAACGCGTGAAAATGGCATCATCCGAAAACCAAGCCAACATGGTGCTTTTCGATATTCAGACTTCGCAGATTGATTCGCTCAAACAACTGACTCTAGATATGGGATTGCCGATTATGGATGAAGTTCCGATTGTGACTATGCAAATCAGTTCGATCAATGATTTAAAAAGCAGCGATGTTTCCAAGGATACTACCTCAGCGATTTCAGGCCGGATCTTCCGTTCCGAGATCAGAGCTACCTACCGGGATTCATTGACGCAGGCTGAAAAAGTAACTGCGGGTAAATGGGTCGGACAAGTTGCCGACGGTGAGACCGCGCAAGTTTCTTTCGATAAAAATTACGCTGAGGAAACAGGCGTAAAGATAGGCGATAAATTGGTGTTTAACGTGCAGGGAGTATCCGTTCCGGCGGTGGTCAGCAGTTTTAGGGAAGTGGATTGGAACCGCTTTCAATCGAATTTTAGAGTGGTATTTGCCAAAGGCGCAATCGACCAAGCTCCTCAAACTTATTTGCTCATGACAAAAATAGGAGACGAGCAAAAATCTTCGGCTTATCAGCAAGCGGTTGTGAAGCAATTTGCAAATGTTTCTGTTATCGACATCAATACGGTGCTAAGCATTTTGGATGATATTCTAAAAAAGATTGGATTTGTTATTCAATTTATTGGTGCTTTCAGTATTCTTACTGGGGTTGTTGTGTTGATTTCTTCCGTCAGGGTTAGCAAGTTTCAACGTATCCGAGAAAATGTGCTATTAAGAACCTTAGGAGCTAGCAGAAAACAGATTTTAACCATTACGGTCAGTGAATATTTATTTTTAGGAATATTAGCTTCAATAACCGGAGTAATCATTGCATTGCTTGCTAGCAATTTATTGGCCGTCTTTGTATTCGAAACGACATTTATTCCGTCATTTGCAGTGATTATCTTGCTTACTTTGGCAGTCTCGGCACTAACGATTTTAATCGGCATGCTGAATAGCCGGTCGGTATTGAATAGTCCGCCATTGGAGGTATTACGAAGAGATTAGTACCTAAACTAACGTTTAAAATAGTAACTTAGAAAAAGTTGGAATCAGCAATTATTCCAATAAAAAGGATGTTAAAGAAAAATAGAAAAGGGATTTATAAAATAGATTACTTAACCTACTGAATATGTTAATTATAAATAATTACGAGGATTACAAATCCTACGAAGGCAAAGAATTGGGCGTGTCCAGCTGGCATTTGATCGATCAACAACAGATCAATAAATTTGCTGATGCCACCTTAGACCATCAATGGATACATACCGATGAAGAAAGAGCGCAAAAGGAAGGGCCATTCAAGTCGACCATAGCACATGGCTACTTAACGCTTTCGCTTATCCCATACCTTTGGAAACAAATTGCAGAAGTCAGGAATGTGAAAATGGAGATTAACTACGGTATCGAAAATTTTAAATTTGGCGTAGCGGTTACGGTGAATAGTGAGGTACAGCTGAGCGCAAAAGTGAAAACGGTATTGAATCTAAGGGGAACGGTGAAAGTGATTATTCAAGCGACGCTCAACATTAAAGATAGCGCGAAACCGGCTTATGTTGGCGATGTTATTTTTCTATACCACTTTAATGATTAAGCGCATAGCATAAGATTTACAAAAAATGAGCAGGGGTTTATTTTTAATGATTGTATTAAAAATAAACCCCTGCCGTGTATAGCGTAAACTATTTTATTTCGCTGATGACCTGGATTGTTTTGGTTAGCGCATTGGACAATGATTCTTTATACGTCAAGAAAAGACTGTCTCGCTCGCCTTCATCAGTTGTCAGTTTTAATGCCTTTTTCTGCTCCTTTATTTCTTGAAGCTCATTGAGGTAAAGCTCATTAAAATGTTCGGGATCTTTGTTTTTTAATATTCTGGTCGTGTGCGAATATTGCTCAAAGATATCGGTGATAATCTCTAAATTTTTACCGTCGTAATGTCCTAAACCTGTGATTTTCTCGGAAAGCTTCTCCAGCTTTTTTCTTTCTTTTGCGTAACCCATAATTCGTGTAAAAGTACAGTTTATTCCTTTTTGTTTATAAATAATCTGACTTATCGTTCGATATCAATTAATTCGACGGTTTTGCCCATCTTCTTCTGGATAACGCCAAAGTGGTGCAACTCATTCAAAGTCACTAAGGATATTGCCAAACCATTCGCCTCAGCGCGTCCTGTCCGTCCTATGCGGTGCACATAGTCTTTGGGCGAACGCGGCAATTCGTAATTGATTACAAAAGGCAGCTCGATAATATCTATACCACGTGCCATTAAATCCGTAGAAACTAACACTTTTAATTTCCCTGTCTTAAATAACAGCAGGGATTCCGTACGAGAGCCTTGGCTTTTTTGGCCATGCATTGCCCGGGCATCAATTTTATTTTTGCGTAATTTATGGACGATTGAATCCACTTGATGTGTCGACGAAGCAAAGACCAATACTTGCTTCATCGCGTGTTTTTCGATTAAATGCCTTAGGTACGGGCCTTTTTTCTCAGGAGAAAGAAGGTATGCAATCTGCTCAATGGAATCTATGAATTCTTCCGCCTGCTCAATTTTGATTATCGTAGGTTCATTCAATACCATGCTTTGCAATTGATCCAGGTTAGGACTTAAGGTCGCAGAGAATAGGATATTCTGACGTTTTTTTGGCAATAGGGCAAGGATTTTGTCGATTTCAGCTTTAAACTCTTGGTTAAGCAGTTTATCCGCTTCATCCATGACCAGCGTCTTGACGCTCGATAGATAAACAGCATTTGATTCCAGCAATTCCAATAACCGTCCTGGCGTAGCAACTAACACCTGTACACCTTGCAAACCGATCATTTGAGGATTGATCGAAACGCCACCGTATACAGCGAGTGTCTTAATCCGCTGCGGTAGGTCTTTGCTAAAGACTTCGAAAACATCTTTGACCTGAACAGCCAATTCGCGTGTCGGAACCAATACCAATGTAGTGACATGCCGATTCTTGACTGAATTATCGTTTTGAAGACCAGATAGGATCGGCAAAACATAAGCAGCAGTCTTTCCTGTTCCCGTTTTAGCGATTCCTAGCACATCTTTGTTAGCCAAAATAGCAGGAATAGCTGCATTTTGGATTGCCGTAGGCTCATTAAATTGCTGATGAGCTGCGGTGTTTACTAAGGAAGGCGCTAAAGCTAAAGATTCAAAAGACATATACATTTCGTTTCGACAAAACTAAGCAAATATTATGGGTTTGGGCTGTAGGAGGTGATAAAGGTGAAGGAAGTGATGACTCCCCTTAACCCCTGAAGGGGGATTATTGAGGAAATTAAAAAGTTGATAAAGGAGAAGAGAACAAGGAGCAAGGATTCCCCCTAACCCCCGAAGGGGAAACTGTTGTTTTCCGGCTGTAGGCGATAAGCTTTAGGCCGTAAGCGTATTTGCGTCATGCTGAACTTGTTTCAGCATCTCTTCGTTTGAGATTCCGAACCAAGTTCGGAATGACGAAGTAATTAACACCCATAACGGATCTTTTACTTTTGAATTTTGAATTTTGAATTTGAAAAAATTTTTACTTTGAAAACCGCTGTTCGACATCTTCCGTAGGGCGATGTCGAACTATAGATAAACGGGATTTGCAATCCCGAAAATGAGTCTAGAGCGGATTACAAATCCGCTTTTATCAGAAATTCAGGATGACCCTTCGGAACATCCTGAATAGCGTGAAGTTTTCTGGCGATTGGCGATAAGCTTTAGGCCGTAGGCCGGCTATTAATTGGAAGGTTTTTTCACACGCGAAACGCGTGCGCTAGCTGATGTGATGATGGCGATAGGCTTTAGGCCGTAAGCGTATTTGCGTCCTGCTGAACTTGTTTCAGCATCTCTTTAAATAGAGTAAGGAGCAAAGAATAAGGAACAAGGATTTGGGCTGTTGCGTTGTCAATCTGAGTGCAACGAAGATTCTTTTTTTAGGTGATGATGGCAATAAGCTTTAGGCTTTAGGCCTGCTATTAAAAGGAAAGTTTTTTCACACGCGAAACGCGTGCGCTAGCTGATGTGATGATGGCGATAGGCTTTAGGCGGTAAGCGTATTTGCGTCATGCTGAACTTGTTTCAGCATCTCTTTGTTTGAGATTCCGAACCGAGTTCGGAATGACGAATCTATTAACACGCAGAAAGGATTTTTTACTTTTTACTTTTGAATTTGAAAACCGCTGTTCGACATCTTCCGCAGGGCGATGTCGAACTATAGATAAACGGGATTTGCAATCCCGACAATGAGTCTAGAGCGGATTACAAATCCGCTTTTATCAGACATTCAGGATGACCCTTCGGAACATCCTGAATAGCGTGAAGTTTTCCGGCTGTAGGCGATAAGCTTTAGGCTTTAGGCCTGCTATTAAAAGGAAAGTTTTTTTACACGCGAAACGCGTGCGCTAGCTGATGTGATGATGGCGATAGGCTTTAGGCCGTAAGCGTATTTGCGTCCTGCTGAACTTGTTTCAGCATCTCGTTGTTTGAGATTCCGAACCGAGTTCGGAATGACGAAGTAATTAACACCCATAACGGATTTTTTACTTTTGAATTTTTACTTTTGAATTTGAAAAAATTAGGCGATAAGCTTTAGGCTTTAGGCAGTAAGCGCATTTGCGTCATGCTGAACTTGTTTCTGCATCTCTTTGTTTGAGATTCCGAACCGAGTTCGGAATGACGAATCAACTAACACCCAGAAAGGATTTTTTACTTTTGATTTTTTACTTTTTAATTTTTCAATAAAATAAACAATGGTATTCAGAATTTAAAGGGCAAATATCCTGAATACCATCATTGCTGCAATCCATTAAGCGCTCCTTCACCTACGAATATCCATTAGTTGACCGGTTGATAATTGTGGAGAAGGATACCTTTCCGCGGGTGCCTAAAGCTTTCATACGGAAATTTAGGCGCTCATTGGCTGGCAGATCCAACAACTCAAACTTGCTGGTCGAACTGTAATTGTCGACCCAAGATACAGGTTTGGAATCATCGATCGGATCAGCAGTATACTGCAGGATCATAATAAGCGCACTGACAGGCTTTTTAGCGCTGGCGATTAGAGACCAAGGCAGAACACCTGGCTCTACCTTAAAATCATAAGGAGGCCATGGTGGTGTGGTGGGTCGGAAAAATCACCTCGAAACCAGAGCTGACCAGCTTCTCCTCATCGCCCTGTGCAATAGAACTTACCAAGCTAGCTAAGGAGCTTAAGCAAGTCAATAAATCTGTTCGCAAGGTGTTGCGCTGGGCGATCTTATTCCGATCGCGCGATAAAGCGGCTGTGCAAGCATTTCCAAAAGCAACTTGAGCCTCACTTAGTGTGTCCACTAAGTCTTGGGCGGTAGGGAAATTTGCATTTCCAGTTAGCGAAGCAACGACGCTCTTCGCAAAAGCGTTCAGATCCGTATTCTTAAAGAACGAATAACTGATTTTTAATTTTTTTGACATTTTTATAAAATTTAAAATGAATAACAAGTTTACGGATCTCTGTAACCTATTGCAAATCAGCGTTGAACCAATATGAAGTTAATCGAAGTTTTTGCTGTGCAAATGAATGAATTTGTAGAAATAAGATGCACAAGTTAGAGGCGATAAGCTTTAGGCGAAGCTAATCTTTATAGGAATAATAGGCAGCCGGTGGGGGGCAAGGGTTTAGGTGGCAAAGCAAACGATAAGAATAGGCGGATAGATTGATTTAATAGGCATCGGAAAGAAAAATTTACCGAGCGGTATCTTCTTCCTGCGTAAATTTATCTTCGTCCTGAGGCGAAGGTTTTCTATTTAGTCGAACATGCACTTTATCTTGTCCAGAAAGAAGGCTCTTTCGTGGAGAAAATAAGAAATTTGCTTGGACTTTATCCTCTTCAAGCCGCGAATGAAGAGTAAAAGTCGAAAGTTTATTGATATTATCTTAAACTTTAATAGGATGTAGTTAAAAATGACGCTGATCAATCCGAACTATAAAGAGAAAACGTCGGGATAAATTTCCTTAATTCTACGATGTATTTCTCTGCGGTGGGACTGAACGTCCTTCATTTGCTTTAAAATAAGATTTCAGCCGCGCCGGCGAATGTTCATAAAGAAAAAGATCAAGATAAATCTCTTCTTGATCATGATTTTGCCGCGACTTATATCCATCATTCGCGGCCGAATTTTGTTTCTTCGCGAACTTTTAACCTAAAATTCCGTTTGGGTTAACTGTTTTCTTCTCTTGTATAGAAAGTTTTTCATTTTAAGAAATTGAGGTTTTTGCAAAGGGCGATAAGCCTTCGGCTGTAAGCCGGCTACTAAACGGAAATTTTTTTTCACACGCGAAACGCGTGCGCTAGCGTGATGGCGATAGGCCATAAGCTTTAGGCTTTATGCCGTAAGCGTATTTGCGTCATGCTGAACTTGTTTCAGCATCTCTTTGTTTGAGATTCCGAACCAAGTTCGGAATGACGAATCTATTAACACGCAGAAAGGATTTTTTACTTTTGAATTTTTACTTTTTACTTTTGAATTTGAAAACCGCTGTTCGATATCTTCCGGAGGGCGATGTCGAACTATAGATAAACGGGATTTGCAATCCCGACAATGAGTCTAGAGCGGATTACAAATCCGCTTTTATCAGACATTCAGGATGACCCTTCGGAACATCCTGAATAGCGTGAAGTTTTCTGGCGATTGGCGATAGGCTTTAGCTGTAAGCGTATTTGCGTCATGCTGAACTTGTTTCAGCATCTCTTCGTTTGAGATTCCGAAACAAATTCGGAATGACGATGCGGATTAACGTCCTGTTGAACTTATTTCAGCATTTCTAAGATTTACTTACCTACCGAGATTCCGAACCGAGTTCGGAATGACAAAGTAATAATGAGTCTAGAGCGGATTACAAATCCGACTTTATCAGACATTCAGGATGACCCTTCGGAACATCCTGAATAGCGTAAATTGGATAGTATTTGCCTATTTTCTACACTATTTCTTTGGTAAAACCAACCGAATTGGTAGATTATAGGAAATTCGTGTCGGTGTTCCATTAACTTCAGCGACTTTCCAGCCTTTTGCCTGCGATAGCTTTTTTACAATATCTTCATCAATACCAAATCCCATGCTATCTTTTACTGCAACTGTGCTTGCTGAACCGTCAAGCTCTACAACAAAAGTGTATTTACCAACTAGTTCTTTTTTACCAGCATCTTTACGTGTCGGTAGCGTAAGATCTTTTGTGACCTCGGTTGTAGCTTTACTTACATCAATTTGTGTGTAGCCTAAAAGGGGAAACAGTAGAAATAGTATCAATGTTATAAATTTCATTTTGTTTATAATTTAGATTCAATGTTTATTAAAGTTCCGTAGATTTTTTAATAGCTGCAAATATATTAGCCTCGTAAAATACAAGGCCTATTGCGGTGCATCCTTCTTTAAAATACCTTTTTCTACGCTTTCATCAAGCAGTTGTTCTGCAAAGTTCCAAAGGCGGTCGGATCCTTCTTTGATGACTTTTTTCTTTTCGTACACTTTTTCATAAGGCACATCGAATTCCTTCCAGGTGCCGCCGTTATTGGACGTGTTTTGCAATAGCGGTTCTAGCCGATCCATTGATCGGGCAAATTTGGCTTCCTCGGTTTTCCCCGCTTCAAATTCTTCCCAGATATCAATTAATTCTGCGGCCTGTTCTTCGGGCAGCAATCCGAAAATACGTTCGGCTGCTATGCGTTCGGCTTCGCTGTTGCTATGGTTCTTTTGGCTGTCGTAGATAAAGGTGTCTCCGGCATCAATTTCGACAAGATCATGGATCAAAACCATTTTGACGACCTTTAGCATATCAACGGCATGATTGGCATGTTCGGCAAGAATAATGGCCATAACCGCCAGATGCCAGCTATGCTCGGCGTCATTCTCTTGGCGTTCGCTATTTAACAGCCTTGTTTTTCGCTGTATGTATTTAAGCTTATCAATTTCTTTGATAAAGGCAATCTGTTTACTTAAATTTTCTGATGGCATTTTTCTAAAATCAAACGGTGATTACAAATATAGCTTTATTCAAAAGGAGAGAAAGAGGAATAATTTTTTTTCAGATTAAGGAATCACGAAAAGTAACTTGCGCAGCTGGTCAACTTTTTCATATCGGAAGCCGAAAAGTGCAGTTTTTCAACTGATGCGGAGGCACTTTCGATTTATTAGTGGCTTTTTAGTGCTATTGTACTAAAATATGCTTTGAAAGAAATAGTGTATTAGCTGGAATTGACGCTCTATCTATACTTAAAAATGCATTTGTTTATAAAATTAACATTAAGCGAAATTAGGATTGAAAATATGAAATTAATAGTCAGATAGAACCAGTTTAAGATGGGTTATTACAAAGTAGAGATACTGATGTTCAAGCTATTCTTGTTAGCAATAAATTTTAATCGTTCGAATAACATAATTTTATCATGTGGGACAGAGGGTATATAGTCAAATTTATCTTTAGATACTACGTTGGCACTGTGATTTTGCACTTCTGTTAAAGCTCCATTGATTGTATTTTTATTTTCATCTTGTATCGATATATTATAGGGCGATTGTATATTGCTATTAATAAGCAAAGTCATGCTATAATCCCTGTTGGCAAGATTAAGGGTGTATAGGTTCAAAATAGTGTCTTTTTTTGAATTCATCACAAAATCATTTGAAGCGATTTTATGCGGAATATCTTTCAATTGATTAATGTCAAACCCAAATTGTAGTTCTTTCGATGAATAGATTTTGGTGTTAGATAAAGTCGTATCTCCATTTTGTATCGAAAATATATAGACGCTATCTGTTTCAATATTTATCACTTCTATGGATTTGATATCATCATATCTCCGTTCTGTTTTATTTCCTAGGCTATCAATCTTCGTATGAAAGCTTCTTGTTTTTATCCGTTTAAGTAGATAATGATTTATTTGATAAAGGGTGTCAGCACTAAATAGCGCCAAGGAATCATTTACTGTGAAGCTATGAATATAAGACCAATTTTGATTTTGTTGTTCCTTTTTCTTAAATGAAAAGCAAAGAATGCACAAGAAAGAAAGTGATATGTATTTTATACTAAAAGAATAATTTTTCTTGGTTAAGGTTTTCATAGCTATAAATTAAATTTTTACAAAAATCTACAATTGCTATTAAGTTTGTATTTCGTTGCTTTAGCTAAATTGTTAAGTTAACAAGCTTCTTGTAGATTTAAACCTGTTTTTATTAGTAATGCATGTATTAATGGACAAGCTGTGGGCGAAAAAAAAATTTCGGAGGGTAATAAATCCTATCTACGAATAAACTTTATTAAAGGTAATAATGCCGTAGTTTTCGATTCTCTAGGCCGGGGATAAAATGACTTTAGAAAAATTAGAACCGATAAGTTGAATTATTGCAAATAATATTTAACGAGATAAAGTATCAGCTAATGTTGTTTCAATAAATCTATAATGATGTTAAATGACGATTTTGCCTCTTTCATGACGGGTAGAAGAGGCCAGATATGGGGCATCTCGTAGCCTAGAATTACCTGATGGTCAATATTGGATTTTTCTAGCTTCTTTACTAGACGTTGCTGGTCAGGGTAGGTAATATCATTTTCGGCAATAAACAATAGTGTTTTTGGAAATCCTTCAAAACTGCCATTTATCGGTGAGATCGATGCGTCATTCAGGCTACTTTCGCCAGCACACATTTCCTTCGCGCTCAATACTCCTTTTTTGGAAAGCATGATATCTAATGGCTCAATTTCTTCGATTTTAGGATTAGAAAGCGTTGCATCGACTACCGGTGAGATTACTATCAAGCGATGCGGCAGGATCATATTCTTTTGAATAAGCCGCTGGACCAGCGCAATTGCCAATGTTCCTCCTACAGAATCACCTACTATTGTAATATCTTCTGGGTTAAATTTTTCCAAAGCTTTACCATACACATGATCGATATTTTCTGATAGCTGCGAAATGGTATGTTCAGGTGCTTTGGGATAATTGCACATCCAGACAGTATACGCTGTTTGTTTAACAATTTTTTCGACAGCGTCCCAATGATGTTGCACAGGTCCAGAAACAAAAGCACCGCCATGTATAAATATCAATAATTTACTTGATTTTTCCTTCGAACTTATTTCCGATATAGTGGTCTCCAACACTGTGAAAGTCCTTGAATGCGTATTTTTCCGTAGGTAGCTATTCCTAGGGTTAAAGACATCATCTTTGCGAAGCTTCCTATAATCAACAGGATCGCCGCTAAGAATCTTTTTTATGCCCTTGATTTTGATAACAAATACCAGCAAATAATAGGTAATGCTCTTTTTCATAATTTCTTATTGTTATAAGACGCATCAAGATAGTTATTTTTTGAACGCGCTTCAATTTATGAATTTATAGCCTACATCTTGTTTTTATCAACTTAAAATAATATGCAATTACCTGAGTCGTCCCAAGACGAATGCAGGTTAGGAGTGTCATTGAGTTTATCCGTATGTGTTCTATCGCCAAAGCATCCCTCGATTGCTGGCGGCCTGAATAGTTTCATCCCCATTGGCGATCACAGGTATTACCCCTGGACTATTTTGATGAATCGGATCCACATTGTATGTATTGCCATCGGCTGGAATAATTTTTAGTCGCCAGATAGCGCTGAATGTTCCAGAAGGCGTATAGTCTGTACCTACGAGCAGATAGTTTCCATCGGGCGAAAACTCAGGAAGTACCTCTCGGTCGTTGCTCTCTGTGACCTGTACGAAATTATTGCCATCGATATCCATCATGTAAATATGTTTATTCGCGGCCAAAGCTATCTTTGTACCGGAAGCATTAACCGTAAGATCTCCCCAATCTTCGTAGTTCATCTCTTTTATTAGCTTGCCGCTACTATAGGGTGGGTCGAGCCGGATGATGGACGATTTGTGGGTAAGCAGAAGCGAATTGCCCGGCAACCAAATTATTGCCGATCCTCTTGCTGGTTTTTCGCCATTAATGGCATCGATATGCCCTAACAGGGATCCATCAGTTTTAAGCAATACCCAGCCTGCTTCAAATGTAGGGGCAATGGCGATTAGCGTCTTATCAGGTGACAATATGCCTGAATGAAATCCACTCCCGCCATTCAACGGCGTATAATCAAACTGGTTCACAATTTCGCCGTTGGACATTTTGCTGATCACAAAGGTAATATCGTCATTCCAAATACTGGTTTTGCTGGCGGTAAGAATCCATTCCTTATCCCTCGAGATATCCCAACCGTTTCGTTTAGAATTGATGGGTAGGAATGTTGCCTTGACGCCCGTTGTAGCATCGATTGATAAGGTACCTTCGTCTGCCCAATCAAAAAACAACGTTCCCTTCAAGTTTGAAGGTATACTAGATTCAGGGCCATCCTCTTTGGAACAACCCACCAATAGAAATGCGATGAAAAAAAAAGCTAGTGTTTTCATATCTTGTATTATTTGCTATAAGCAAGGTATACATTAAGTCAGTCATATCTTATCCCCGAAAACCAGTATTCTTTAAGTTGATTTCGAATCGAACCTTGGGTTCTTATCCCGCTATAACGAAAAATACACTCTTTTGTAGTGTATTGGTGATCCCAATGGTACAAAACTCGAACTCTTTTTTGAAAGATTTACGTAAAATCAACAATTTAAAGGACAGTCCGTACCAATCTGATACATTCGTGGAAAAGATTAATCAACCCAAATCAAAACGAACTCAAAACCTTAGGAAATAGTGAAAATATAAAGTTCTATTTTTATTTACAAGAGGTCAACTATTTATTGCATGGAACGACCTTTTTATAGTTAGAATATGTTTGTAAATTTATCATATGGAAATAAAAGGACATCCAATCAAAAAAACTCGTTTTATAGAACAAGCCAATAGCTCAAATCTTTGCATATGGTGTCGCAAAAAAAAACCTAAAAACATCGCACACATTATTAGCAAATCATTATTGGTAAATGAAAAACATGAAAACAAATTAAAAATCAGTGTTTGTAGAGAATGTAATACATTTTGGGGGAACACAATCGAGGACTGGTTCCTAAAATATACGCCAATTGGTCATTGGAAGGAAAACATCCGAAATATTAAGACAAAAAAATCCATATCAAGAAATTTTAAATTCGTGCCTAATTTTATATACCTAGAGTATTTTAAAGAATGGATAGTCATTAATCACAGCGAAGACGGTGAAATATTACCGACACAAATATTTTTAACAAAAGAAAATAAATTCAAACTTTTTCATAGAATTTCAAACTCTAAATATACATTGGATGAAATTTTCAAACAGTTTACTACTGCAGTTAAAAATAGGGAATATAGCATATACAAATCACATCTGTTAGACGTTGAAAATCACCCTCGTCTTTTTCTACATAAGGGTAAATATATTTTAGTTGCGAAAAGTGATGATGAAGCGGAAAGCTTTGTTTTAAAATTCTTTTCATGTAATATAAAGAATGAGGCAATTCAACTTATTGTTGACAATCGAATTGGAAAGATTGAACAAATGCACGTGCATTACAAATGGTCTATTAAACGATATATAAGTTTATCCTCAAAGATTGTATTTGAATTTCTTACATTAATAAAAGGTGCTCACTTCACTCTTAATCCAGATTTCGATGATTTTCGGAGCTCACTTCTTAACCCCACAAGCAAATACGATAATCTTTCGATTTTAAATATTAGTGAAAAAGGATTTGCAGTTAAGAGATTAAATTATCCGAATTGGATTACACCTTGCAACAACTTAGTTCATAATTCGAAAGCAAGAATTCCTACCTTAGTTTTAAAAGATGAGGATAGATTCACGTATTCTATTGTAATCTATAAATTCGAAGATTTCATTTGTGCGACAGTGAAGTTATTTCAAATAGAGCATAGCAAAATAATAATTGCAAAAACCACAACGTCATTGGATAAAATCTATGCTATTACCTACTCTTTTAAAGATGACATCTTCAATATTTATGAAAGTAGCGAAAATGTAACTGACTATGATGAACTTATTTTAGTACCACATTACAAAGGAGATTTAGAGAAATTTGATACATAATGATTTGTAACATAAGTCTCATTCTGAAAAGAAACATTGTCCGTACGAAAGTATAAAAACTAAAGGGTAACATAAAGAAATTCTTTTTATTCAGACAATGAAAAATCAAGCCCTGATAACTCTGATGAAAAGTCTTCTGAAAATGGTTTAAAGAGTTCAACAATAGTCTCGTTTTGTAGCCTTTTTTGAAGGTAGCTATCGAAAGATATTGATGATTCTAAGTAGCCATATTGATTTTAAATTTACTAAAAATCTCATTGATCCTTACCAAAAAACATAATGAACAAGAAAGCCAATAAATCTTCCCTGACTTCGTCCCGTCTTATGAAAAGAGCTCAGTTATAATCACAAATTTTGGAAAGGCATATTGGCTTCATTTTAAACCTTTAGGATTATGAGATACCCGTTATAAAAAATAGTCTCTGACACACAATTTCCTGAGCCTTCTTCGAATCGAACGCTGGGTTCTCATCATGCTATAAACGAAAAAAGTCACTCTTTTGGAGTGACTTTGGTGATCCCGCTGGGATTCGAACCCAGGACCCATACATTAAAAGTGTATTGCTCTACCAGCTGAGCTACGGAATCCTTTTTAAAACGCGAAAGAAATAAGTTTCTTTGTTTGTTTAAAGTGATGCAAAGGTAGAAATTTAAATCTAATAAACAAATATAATTGAACAAATATTTGACCTATTTTGCATTCTCCTCTTTTTTAATCGTTGCTCAAGTATTTGCGGTCTTCTTCAGAAAGATTATCTGCCTTTTGTTCGTCTGTAAAATTGTTTACGTTGGGATTAGAGACGCCGTATTCTTTCGGGTGGGATTTCTTTCGGCTGAACAATAATCCGCCGGTGATAACGCCTAAAACAAAGAAAGCACCGATGATAAATAATTTCGAGGTGCGGATGTCGCCAAATAGCCAAAAACTAGCTTCTTCTTTGTTGTTGAATAGAACAATAAGAATAAATGCAATAAATAGGCCTGCGAATATTGACTTTGGTTTCATTTTCTTTCGTATAAGTTTATCAGCAAAAATATAAAAAAGGGGATAACTAAAAGCTATCCCCCTCAAAATAAATTTTTAAAGACTAATTATTCGCCAACAACCTCGAAAGGAACTTGAACTTTAACTTCTTTGTGTAAGTTTAAATTAGCTACATATTCACCTAAAGTTTTTGGTTCAACTTCAAATGTAATGCGGCGACGATCAACTTCGTATCCTTGTGCTTTCAATGCATCAGAAATCTGAATGCTATTTACTTTACCAAAGATTTTTCCAGTTTCACCTGCTTTAGCGCCGATAGAAAGTTTTACGTTTTCTAATTTCTCAGCTAATGCAGTAGCATCTTTCTTAATTTTATCTTGTTTGAACTGAGCTTGTTTAATGTTCTCAGCTAAAACTTTCTTTGCAGATGATGTTGCTAATAAAGCAAAACCTTGTGGAATTAAGTAGTTGCGACCGTAACCTGGTTTTACAACAACTAAGTCGTCTTTTTCACCTAGGTTCTTAATATCTTGTTTTAATATAACTTCCATGTCGTTTCCTCCTTATTTTAATGAATCAGTTACATAAGGCATCAAACCGATAATACGCGCACGTTTTACTGCTTGAGCTACTTTACGTTGAAATTTCAAAGATGTACCTGTAAGACGGCGAGGTAAAATTTTACCTTGATCATTTACAAATTTCAATAAGAAGTTTGCGTCTTTGTAATCGATGTACTTAATACCATTTTTCTTGAAACGGCAATATTTTTTACGGTTGTCATCCACTTTAGGAGCAGTCACGTATTGAATGTTTTCGTTAGCCATTGTTTGCTACCTCCTCATTTTTAGGCTCAGCCTTTTTGTTAAATGCTCCGCTACGTTTTTTCTCGTTGTAAGCAAGTGCATGCTTATCTAAAGAGATTGTTAAGAAACGCATCACACGCTCATCACGCTTGTATTGAAGCTCTAATTTGTTAATTAATTCACCTGGAGCCTTAAATTCAGTTAAGTGATAAAATCCAGTCGTTTTTTTCTGGATTGGATACGCTAATTTTCTCAAACCCCAATTGTCTTCAGCGACAATCTCGGCTCCGCCTTCTGTAAGGATAGTTTTGAACTTTGCGATAACTTCTTTCGCAGCCTCCTCAGAAAGCAACGGGGTAAGAATAATGACAGATTCGTACTGTTGCATTGTTTTAAATAATTATGTTAATTTAATAATTCCGCTTTTTACGGATTGCAAAGATAAAAATTATTTTGATAATAAATCATAATTTATATCGCTAAATATGTATCTTTTTAAACAAATTCGTCTGCTTCCGCAACTTCTTTCTGTTTCACTTCTGTTTTCCCTTCCGCTTTTTGCTTCTCTTTCTTTTCGGAAGTCCCAAAATCAGCAACTTCTATAATTCTTGGAATACTGCTCTTCGGAGCCATATACCGGAGTTTTTTGATGCGCTTCTTGCGTTTGTAATTTTTGTAAAGCTTGCTGTTGCTATACAGATTCCAGTTCATCAGCAAAACGCTGAACAGCACAACGGCCAAACCGGCAACTTGCATTTGCGTTACATAATGGTCGGAGAAAAAATGCACCAAGACCAATGCGACGATCGGATTCACATAAGCATAGGTGCTGACTTCTGTCGCAGGGCGCATCTGCAACAGCCAGATATAACAGCTAAACGCTAAAATTGAACCGAAGAGCGCTAGATAAATAATCGAAAACCAATCTTCAGTAGCTACAGCCGACGGTTGAAAGTTTGCATATTCTCCATTTAAAGAAGCCACTAGAGAGAATGCTAATCCTGCAATGGCCATTTGCCAAGCAGTTTTGACCATTACATTTAAATCTTCTTCCTGCTCTTCTTTTTGCTCAGGTTTTTTCGAGTATTTGGAGTACAAGGAACCGATTGTCCAGCCGATGGTTCCACAAGTCAACACCAGCATAGCGATCAGGTTCTGTGATTTTTCTTCTTCAGGGATGGACGTGAAAATCTGTTCGGCAAATAACATAATGACACCGATAAATCCTAAAATCAATCCCAAAACAATGGTTGGACTAGAAAAATTCTCTTTCCATTTTCGTTTATCAAAAATAATAAACCAGATAGCCGTCGCTGCCGAAAGGATAGATACAATTCCTGAAGAAATATATTGTTCAGACCAGATAATCGCGGCCATGTCTACAAATAATAGCAGGAAGCCAACGAATACCGCTTGTTTGACCGCTGCTTTGTTGAAGAGCTTATAGCCTTTTATCCAGCAGTAGCCCATCAATAGCACGCTGGCTATAACAAATCGAATCGACCCCAGCACAAAAGGAGGGAAGCTATGCAGTGCTTTTTCGATAAAGAAAAATGTGGAACCCCAAACAACATAAACTACAGCGTATGCAAATATAATGGACGTTATTGGCTTGGTTGAGTTTTGTCTCATTCGCGTACTGTTTATGAATTCGGGATAACTAATTTATTCTCTTCTTTGACGGTTTCCAGAACGATGGTCGTTCTTGTCGAAATGATTCCTTCGATTTTGCTCAGCGTATTGCGCATTAAATCAACCAATCCAGCTGAATCATTTGTGCGCACTTTAATTAAGTATCCATCATCGCCAGCAATGTCATGTACTTCCAACACTTCTGGAATTTCTGCCAAAAGCAAACCGACTTTCTGCACGCCAATAATATCTTGTGCTTTGATAAACATAAAAGACAGCATCTTCTGGTCTAGCGCCACCGGATTTATCCGCGCATGATAACCCAAAATAACTTCCTTTTGCTCTAATTTTTTAACACGTTCCAGAATTGCAGAAGGTGCCATGCCCAATTCGCGGGCAATATCTGCATTATTCGTGCGTGCATTATTCTGCATAATGCGTATGATTTGATAATCTATTTGATCTAAATTGAATTCTAACTTTGCCATAATTCTACAAAGATAATTATTGCAAGAATATAATTCAAAAAATGTTTATAAATTATGAATTATCTTCTGATATTTTTACTCATATAAAACATTTGTTCAGGATGCATGTTTTTGCGGAATTATTGAGATCTCTTTCCGATTTAATACAATAATACAAATGTTTCTTTATTTTTGTCTTGCTCAATTACATAAAGCAATCCATATTGAAAACTGCATTACACAATTTATCAACACAACTTACAGGGGATTTGTTTTTTGACGAATCCAATCCTAAACATCAAACGATTCGCCTCGCTTATGCAACAGATGCATCTGTCTATCAGGAAATTCCTCTTGCAGTAGCCATTCCTGCGAACGAACAGGATTTAGTTAGCTTGATTCATTTTGCTTCGCAACATCAGACGACTTTGATTCCTAGGACAGCGGGAACTTCTTTGGCGGGACAAGTGGTTGGAAAGGGGATTGTGGTTGATGTCTCGAAGAAATTTAACCAAATTTTAGAAGTCAATCCCGAAGAAAAATGGGTGAGGGTTCAGCCAGGAGTGATTCGGGATGACTTAAATGCCTATTTGAAATCGTTTGGATTGCAGTTCGGCCCTGAAACGTCCACAGCGAGTCGCGCAATGGTCGGTGGGATGATCGGCAATAATTCTTCAGGTTTGCATTCTATTGTTTGGGGCGATACACGACAGAATTTGATTTCAGCTGAAGTGTTGTTGAATGACGGTTCGAAAGTTAGCTTTTCTTCCGTCAGCGAATCAGAATATTTTCAAAAATTAACAGCAAAAAATAGAGAAGGAGATATTTATCGGAAGATCAATTCCATTATCTCTGATAAAAAGAATCAAGATATTATTACAAGCGGTTATCCAAAGAAAAACATTACCCGCCGAAATACGGGCTATGCATTGGATGAGTTGATCGATATGGAAAAGCCCTTTAACTTTTGCAGGCTGTTAGCCGGTTCGGAAGGGACGTTGGGGATCGTGACGGAAGCGAAACTGCAATTGATGGATCTTCCGGATCCTGAAATAGGACTTTTGTGCGTCCATTTCTCGGATATGATCTCTTGTATGGAAGGGAATATCGTTGCCTTAAGGCATCATCCCGAAGCGTCGGAGTTGGTCGATAAATACATCATGGATTTTACCGTTGGCCATCCTACCTATCAGTACAATCGCTTTTTTATTGAAGGAGATCCGCAGGCCTTATTGATTATCGAATTTAGGGCAAAGACACAGGACGAAATTCTGCTTAAGGCAGAAGCGTTAAAAGCAGAATTGATTGTCAATCAGCTTGGCTATGCCTATCCGTTGATTACGGGCAAACAGCAGACCGATTTGGTTTGGGATGTTCGTAAAGCTGGATTGGGCCTGATCAGGAATCTTCCTGGCGATAGCCAACCAGTTAACTTAATTGAAGATTGTGCGGTTTCACCGAATGACTTGCCAGCGTATGTAGCCGAAATCCAGCAGCTATTGAATGAAGAGAATGTGCATGCTTCGTATTATGCGCATGCAGGAGCTGGCGAATTGCATATTGAGCCATTTGTGAATCTAAAGACGACAGAAGGCAGGAAGACTTTTCGTTCCATATTGGAAAAAACCACCGACCTTGTAGTCAAATACAATGGGTCGCTGAGCGGTGAGCATGGCGATGGGCGTTTGCGAGGCGAGTTTATTGGAAAGGTACTTGGAGAACAAGTGTATGCATTATTACAGGAAGTAAAAGATATTTTTGACCCGAATGGTGTATTCAATGCGAATAAAATTGTGAATACGCCTCCGATGGATACTTCATTAAGGTATGATACAGTTCGGGATGGAAAAGATATTTCAACATATTTCGATTTTACCAAACAAGAAAGTATCCTTCGCTTAGCGGAGAAATGTTCGGGTTCTGGAGATTGCCGAAAAACTGAAATCACAGGCGGGACCATGTGTCCATCGTTTATGGCAACTAGAGACGAGAAAGATACGACTCGCGCTCGGGCGAATATGCTGCGCCAGTTTTTGACAAACTCGACTAAGAAAAACCGCTTTGATCATGAAGAGATCAAGGAGGTGATGGATTTATGTCTGAGCTGTAAAGGCTGTAAGACGGAATGTCCATCAAGCGTGGATGTGGCGAAAATGAAAGCGGAGTTTTTGCAGCATTATTATGATGCACATGGAAGCTCTTTTCGATCTAAGCTCATTGCCAATTTTACATTTAGCCAAAAAATGGGGTCGTTTGTTGCTCCTCTGTATAATACGTTGGCGCAGTCCAGATTTTTTGGAAATATCATAAAGCAAACCATTGGCTTTGCCAAAGAACGTTCATTGCCATTGGTGACTTGGACAACGCTACAGCGATTTGTCAATCAACAGCGGCCGATTCAGTCGAACCGCAAAGTCTATTTGTTCTGCGATGAGTTTACTAATTATAACGATAGCGAAATTGGTATCACAACCTACAAACTATTGACCGCTCTGGGTTATCAAGTTGAAATTCCAAAGCATGTAGAAAGTGGACGTACTTACTTGTCGAAAGGTTTTGTCAAAAAAGCCAAACAAATTGCTGAAAAAAACGTCGCCTTGCTGGAAAATTTGATTACAGATGATACGCCATTGATTGGAATCGAACCTTCAGCGATTTTGACATTTAGGGATGAATATTTGGATTTGGTACCGCAAGAGAAAAAGGAAGCTGCACACCGCATAGCGAAGAATGCTTTGATGATCGATGAGTTTTTCGTTCGGGAAATGAAGGCTGGACACATTCATCAGGAACAATTTAGCAATGAGCGCAGGCAGATTAAATTGCATGGGCATTGCTATCAAAAAGCTTTTCATTTGGTGGATTTCACCAAGCGCATGCTTTCATTTCCTTCTAACTACGAAGTAGAAGTTATTCCTTCAGGATGCTGCGGTATGGCTGGATCTTTCGGGTTTGAGAAAGAACATTATGAAGTGTCCATGAAAGTAGCCGAATTGGTCTTGCTTCCGGAAGTCCGCAAGACAGATTTAAAAACATTGATTGCCGCCGCGGGAACATCATGCAGGCATCAAATCAAGGATGGCGTAGGCCGCGAAAGCTACCATCCTGTTGAAATTTTGTACACGGCACTTTTAAGTAAGTAAAAACATTTTGCTAAATTTATTGTTGGTTTTAAAAAACACATTATGAAATCTTTACAAATTATCCTTAGCATTGCAAGTGCGGGAATATTGCTTGCAAGTTGTAATAATCCAGCAAAAGACAAAGCAACTACAGAATCTGGTCATACCATCGAACAGTTGTCGAGCGATACCTCAGCGGTTAAACAGACGTTGTTTTTACGTTTTGTAAGCGAGCAACAGACAGATTCTTCCATAATTTACACCGCAAAGTCGCTGTTTAAAACCGATACAGTGGGACTAAATATCGAAGTATTGAAGAAGATTGCTCCTGGAATTTCCGCTGACGGATCTGCAGATACAACTCAAGGCTTTAGCAGTGGTGCGATTCGTTTTTCTTCAATTGGGGCACAGTCTGATGCTTTGGTCGCTAGTTTGGGAGAATTATTCAAACTTCCTACAACAGGAAAAATGACTACAGCAACCATCAGTCCTTTGGTTTTTTCATCCAATAATACAGAAGTTGATTTGAGCGAAAAGAAAACGTTCAGCTTTAAATTATTTTTTCCGAATACAAAAGGAGCAGAGGCAGAAACTTTTGCAGTGGTAGATACGTATCGCCAAGCATTTGAATTGTCTGAAAAAGATTCAACATTCAGAGTGCAGTTGCTTTCAGCATTCGAGGGCAATTAAAAATAGCTTATAACTTAAAAGGGCTTTAGCGAATAAAATCACTAAAGCCCTTTTCTTTTATTTAAATAGTTGTTATTTGAAAATCGGAGTCACTTTATATCCTTGTTTCTTTAACAAACTGATCAAACCATGTTCGCCAATTAAATGTCCTGCACCAACAGCAAAGAAATTCGAACCTTTTTTCAAACGTTCAGGCATTAATTTTACCCAGTTTTCATTTCTTTTTGTCAACATCATTTCTTGGTTTTCTTTAGAAAGGTAACTGTTGTCAAACATGATTGCGTTGAACTCAGCTAAGTTTTCTTCTTTGTAAGCATTCACCATGCGTTGAGTCAAAGCAGGATACGTATCCATTTTCTGAACGTAATTATATAGTTCCTCGGCTATAAAAATGGAATTCATCAAGTCCATTTGAAATTTCAAAGATTCCAGTTCTTCAACAGGTTTGTTGTCAGCTTTCGCTAAGGCAACTAATTCGTTTTCCATTAATTTTACCAGGGTAGGATCCGGGCAGTTGAAAGATTTCAAAGCCAAGAAAGACATAATTCCTACAGGAGAAATCATATCGAATAATTGCATTGGGATTTGCTCAGCAACAAATGCTGTTTCAATTGATTTTAATTGTTCAGGAGAAAGCGATTTCAAAAACTCTTTGTTTGGTGCAGTTAACTGCTTCGCTAGCTCTTGATTTTCAGGACTGAACGCGTCGACTTCTAAGGTTAAAGTGGATGAAGCCTTCAGGGCTTTGCTTACTTTTTCCTTGATTTCAAAATCATCTGGACAAAGAATATGCATGGTTCCAAAAAGGTAAGAATCTTGTTTTAATCCTTTTCCAGAGACTTTCCATAATAATGTGTTTTCCTGTGCAACTAACTGCGTACATACGGCAAGGCAGAAGACGAGGATGGCAATAAATTTGTTCATAATGTGTATTTTAGTTCATCTAATAAGTCGATAATTATGTGATTTGTTACATGATATATTAAGTAATTTATTTAACTTGCTCTTAACCAAAGGATTTAAATCTAATGAAAACTTTACAATTAGCTGGCGCACTGATTATGGACGATTCCGATCGCTTATTGGTGGTTCGAAAAAAAGGATCTCCTTATTATATGATGCCTGGCGGAAAAGTCGAGGTCGACGAAAGTCCTGATCAGGCTTTAAAAAGAGAGCTTAAAGAGGAACTGAATCTAGAGGTTGAATTGGATGATCTTGAATTGGTCGGTTGCCACCAAACTTTTGCAGCGAATGAGAAAGGAACTTTGGTGTACGGAACAGTTTTTTCTGTGCATGTAGACAACCATGATTTGCTCAAGCCGCAAGCCGAAATTCAAGAATTGCATTGGTATACCGAACAAGATTATGCTAATTTTAAATCGGCTCACCTGTTGTCTGAATTTACGATTCCTAAATGGCTGGAAATAATCCGCCAAAAAAAATAGTTTTTACCTAATACCATGTTCGATGAGATGCGCTATAGTTCTTTTGCTGTGTTTGCTGTCAAATGCTGTCGTAGGGCAAGGCTTTTTCACATTGAAGGATAATAAAGTCCAGACATTTTCTTTTGAATTGATCAACAACGTGGTAGTTGTTCCTGTAAAAATCAATGGCGTGCCCTTGTCTTTTCTGTTGGATACGGGTGTTAAAGAAACCATTTTATTCGGTAACAACCAAGATTCCGTTGATTTGGAAAATGTATACAAAGTTCGCTTTTCAGGACTCGGTATCGAAGAAGGTATTGAAGGTTTGTTGGCCTTATCCAATACGATAGAGGTAGGTGAAAGTCTAATTGATACCAACCATAATCTGTATGTGGTGCTTTCGGACCAATTGGATCTTTCTGCTCATTTGGGCGTAGAAATCAATGGAATTATTGGTTCGAAGTTTTTTAGGGATCATTTGATCGAAATGGATTACGTGAAGAAGCACATTCGGATTTATCCAAAAGAGTATGTGATCCCAGAAAATAAACTGAAGAAGTACGAGGAGATTCGGATCACGCTCGAACGCGATAGACCCTACTTCCAAACCTCAATTTTATTGAATAAAGAATGGGTAGAAGCAAAGTTGCTGGTGGATATGGGAAATACAGATGCTCTGATGCTGTTTCCGTTTACCTTCGAAGATTTTGAAGTCGCAAAACCCAATGTGGATGATTATATAGGAAAGGGATTTAGTGGGGAGATTTTCGGAAAAAGAAATCGGATTGACTCTTATAAAATCGGCAAGTTTACATTGCGACATCCCGTAGTTTCCTATCCTGATTCTAGCGCGGTTCAGTTCGCTAAATTAGCCGAAGGCCGAAAGGGTTCGATCGGCAATCAGACTTTGCTGCGTTTCAACATTCTCATAGACTATCAGAAAAACAGGTTGTTGATTCGAAAGAACAAATACTTTGGAAAGCCATTTTACTTTAACATCAGCGGCATTGACGTCAAACATGATGGATTGGTTTGGGAAAAAACATTTATCAATATGCAGACGCAACGGGAGCGTCGCGATCCGAACAATAGTTTCAATACTGTGATTACGTTTGATACCGATAAATTTAATTATCAGTTT
Organism: Sphingobacterium hungaricum; assembly: GCF_015210005.1. GTDB lineage: Bacteria > Bacteroidota > Bacteroidia > Sphingobacteriales > Sphingobacteriaceae > Sphingobacterium > Sphingobacterium hungaricum. The sequence continues at coordinate 132,714 of NZ_MU158698.1, read as the reverse complement.
AGCTTAAAGCCCAATTATGTCGTTTCTGGAATTCGAAAAAATTCTCCTGCCGAAATCGCTGGTGTGAAAGTGGGGGATACCCTATTGAAAATCAATGGCAAGCATGTCCGGGACTTGAATTTATTGGAGATCAATAGCCGGCTGCAGAAACCAAGCAATCACGACATGAATCTTTTGTTGCTGCGCAATGGAGAACAGCTAAGAGTGAGCTTTCGACTGATTGATCCAATTCCTTTTAAGGAATAGATTAAAAGAATATTTTGCCTACTGAAGTTATCAACACAAACTCTTAATACAAAAAAAAGTTGCAGAGCGCTCAAAAAAATAAGCCCTGTGAAAAACAAATTTCACAGGGCTTATTAAATTTACTTTTTATCTTATATTATAACATGCCGCCATCTACCGCGATAACCTGTCCGGTTACGTAAGCTGACAAATCCGATGCTAAGAATAAACAGGTGTTGGCTACATCTTCAGCTTCTCCGCCACGTTTCATCGGAATTCCTGCTTCCCATCCAGCGACAACTTTTGGATCTAGCACATCTGTCATTTCCGTGCGGATAAATCCTGGAGCAACGACATTGGTGCGGATATTGCGCGATCCCAACTCTTTGGCAATTGATTTCGAGAAACCAATAATTCCAGCTTTAGATGCTGCGTAATTCGCTTGTCCGGCATTTCCTTGGATACCGACCACCGAACTCATGTTGATGAAAGAACCTTTGCGGTTTTTCATAAATATTTTTGATGCTGCTTTAGTTACGTTGAAAACGGATTTTAGATTAATGTCTAATACATCATCCCAATTTTCTTCCGTCATGCGCATCAATAAACCGTCTTTTGTAATTCCGGCATTGTTGACAACAATATCCAATGAACCAAAACCGGCAACGATATCTTCAATCAATTTTTCAGCTTGTGCGAAATCAGAGGCATCTGAACGATAACCTTTGATTGTTGTGCCGTGAACAGTTAATTCTTGTTCTAAAGCTTGTCCTTTTTCTACAGAAGAAAGGTATGTAAAAGCGACATGCGCTCCTTGTTGCGCAAAAACTTCCGCAATTTTACGTCCTATACCTTTTGAAGCGCCCGTTACTAAGGCTATTTTACCTTCTAATAATTTCATGATGTTCTTTCTAATCTATAATCGCAAACTACAAAAATGTAATTTTTAGCTTGCATTATCAAAATTAGAGCGACTAAATAATAAAATAGTTATAAAAGGGGCAAATAATTTAGGGAGTTTTAATAACTCGTACTATTAGTTAAACATTTCTTATTTATTTGAAAGAAATTTGACATTGACATTCTTTATAAAGCGATAGGAATGTTAATTTTGTTGAGGTTTAAAATATCATGGGTAAAAAAACAATCAAATCTGAAGTTGATGTTGTTTTAATTGGCGCGGGCATTATGAGCGCTACTTTAGGAACATTAATCAATGAATTAAATCCTGAAATCAATATCGAAATTATTGAACGATTAGATGTCGTGGCGGCAGAAAGTTCTGATGCTTGGAATAATGCAGGTACTGGCCATTCGGCTTTATGCGAATTAAATTATACACCACAACAACCAGACGGTTCGGTCAAAATTGATAAAGCGATTCAGATTGCGGAGCAATATGAAGTTTCTAAACAATTCTGGTCCTATTTAGTTGAGCATGATATTATAAAAAATCCACAAGAGTTTATTCGTCAAGTTCCCCACATGTCAGCTGTTTTCGGCGAGAAAGATGTGGAATTTCTGAAGACCCGTTTTGAAACGATGTCTAAAAGCACGTTGTTCAAAGGAATGGAGTACACAGAAGATCCTGCTTTATTGACAGAATGGGTTCCGTTAATGATGCATGACCGCGATCCGGCAGAAGCAATTGCAGCAACGAAAATGGATATCGGTACGGATGTGAATTTCGGAACGTTGACGCGTGATTTAATCGAAAATCTAGATAAAAAATCAAACATCAGGCTTTCACTAAACCAAGAAGTGAAGGACATCGATAGAGAAGAAGATGGCCGCTGGGAGGTGGAAGTGAAAGATACGGAAACTGGCCAGAAACGCAAAATCAAGGCAAAATTTGTTTTTATTGGAGCGGGTGGACATTCACTGCTGCTGTTGGAGAAATCAGGAATCCCAGAAGCTAAAGGTTATGGAGGTTTTCCGGTTGGTGGACAATGGTTACGTTGTACGAATGACGAAATCATTGCGCAGCATCATGCAAAAGTGTATGGTAAAGCTTCAGTAGGAGCGCCGCCGATGTCTGTTCCTCATTTGGATACACGCTACATTGATGGAAAACAAGCTTTGTTGTTTGGCCCATATGCAGGTTTCTCGACAAAATTTTTGAAAAAAGGTTCGTATTTTGATTTGCCAGCATCCATTAAATTATCAAACATCCGCCCAATGCTTTCGGCAGGATTAGATAATTTGCCTTTGACAAAATATTTGATTACGGAGGTGATGAAAAAACCTAAGGACAAATTGGATTCACTGAAACAATTTATGCCTACGGCAAAATTAGAAGATTGGGCAATCGAAAAAGCAGGCCAGCGCGTGCAAGTAATCAAGAAAGATGAAAAGCACGGCGGAATTTTAGAATTCGGTACGGAAGTCGTTTCGAGCGCAGATGGTTCGATAGCGGCTCTATTGGGTGCATCGCCAGGAGCTTCGACTTCGGTTGCGATTATGGTTGAATTATTGAAAAAATGTTTTCCTGAGCGTGCTGCTTCAGATGAATATAAAAAAAAATTAAGACAGATTATTCCGACTTGGGGACAATCCTTGAATGAAAATGAATCGTTGTGCGAGGAAACTAGAAAACGTACACATTCGATTTTACAATTAAATTAATATAAATAACAACTTATAGGGGTGCTTTTAAAAGGCTGAGATTATACCCAATATCGATTCTATTCGATAGGAACCTGATCCAGATAATGCTGGCGTAGGGAATTTTAATTTCGTAAATTGTTTTTGAAGCGATTCTGTAGGTGGGTAGATATACACACTCTATATGGACATCAACACTATTCTGGCAGAACTCGGTTCTGCAATTCTACAAACTTCCTGGCTGGAGCGCATTTCTGTTCTTTGCGGAATTACGCAAGTTATTTTATCCAAAAACAACAAAGTGTCGAATTATTTTTTTGGAATAATGGGCATTTTATTGGGTTCATATGTTCTGTTTGAATCCAAACTTTATGCAGAAATTGTTTTGAACATGTACTATTTGGTGATGAGCGTTTACGGATGGTGGTTTTGGCTTTCGAGCAAAGAAGCTCGGGAGCAACCGATTACGTATTCAACAAAAAGCGAATGGCTTAAAGTCATCGGAATTGTTGTGGGCGGATTTTTTATTCTTTATTTTGCGCTGGTTCATTATACTGATTCCGACGTGCCGGTTTGGGACGCTTGGGTTTCATGTACGGCTTGGGCCGGGATGTGGCTGCTGGCAAAACGTAAAATGGAAAATTGGATTTTGCTAAATGTCAGCAATTTATTCGCTATACCTTTATTAATTCACAAAGACTTGTATCTATTTGCTGCACTGACCTCGTTCTTATTTGTGATGGCCATTTTTGGATATCTAAATTGGAAACGTATTGTGAAACATCAAAAAACTAACTATGCTTAACGAACAATTAGAAAAGACCATTAAAGAATACCAGCACGCTGCGATTAAAGCAAAGCAACTAACGCCCGCTTTGTTGGAATTGATTTATGAGCAGCAGTGGTTTACGATTTGGGTTCCAAAAAAGCTCGGCGGTTTGGAAATGGGTTTGAAAGAAGGTTGCGAATTGCTGGAAGATTTGGCTTATGCCGATGGTGCATTTGCTTGGACGGTAACGTTATGTTCAGGTGCGACCATGTTTGCCGGTTTCATCGAACCTAACATAGCACAAGAAATTTTCCCTAAACGGAATGTCTGTTTCGGAGGAAGCGGACAGGTGAGCGGCAAAGCCGAGCGATTGGGCGAATATTATTTAGTCAGTGGCGAATGGCGCTATGCTACCGGAACACCACACCTTACGCATTTTACGGCCAACTGCTATATCTATGAAAATGGCAATCCTGTTTTAAATGAGGACGGAACTCAGGAGTTCCGCAGTTTTTTTCTGGACCGTGATGATGTGCTGATACATTACGATTGGGATACCTTTGGTTTGGAATGTACCGCCAGCCATAGTTTCTCCGTTCATAAAATCTTGGTTTCTGAAAATCGCTCGTTCATTCTAGACCCAAAATATAAAACGATTGACAATGCGCTATTTGCCTATCCATTTAAGCCTTTTGCTGAAGTAACGTTGCTGGTCAATTATATGGGTATGTTCAGAAGGTTTATGGATTTGGTGCAGAAATATTTCTTTGAAAAATCTAAAATTTTAAGCTGGGCAACATCCAATTCTAAAGAATTTTTCAAGCTTCATGATGAAATTGAACAAGAGTTTACGCAACAGCGCAATAGAATCTATGAATTAATCGAGCAAAGCTACAACCTTCTTGAAAATGGCGATGCTAAAAATGATGATTCGCTCTATCAGGAAATTGGCTTGTTGAGCAGAGAAATCGTGAAACAGATTAAGTTAAACGTTGTTGCTTTGTTTCCGCTATGTGGCATTGTGGCAGCGCAAAAAGAATCTGAATTGAATATCGTATTCCGAAATTTATTTACTGCGACCCAACACAGTTTGTTGAATATTAGGGATTAATATTCATGCTAAAACTAAGAAAGGGAAAAATGTATTTCATATTTCCCTTTCCAAATAAATTTAAAGTAAAATTATTCTAATCGTTTCAAACGATAAAGCAATTGTTTAATTGTTTCCTGAAAATCATCGATGATGGATTGAGAAAATGTTTCTTCGAAGACATCTCTTTTCTTTTCAATATGGTCATAGAAATCAGCAATGTGCTTAATGAAATCTTTTGACCTTTTCGTTTCTGGAATAACGATTTCCAACGTTCCTGTATCTGCAATGGTTGTTTCAACCAATCTATCCGTAATATCTACTAATGCATCGATAGCCTGGTCCAAAGAAAGGTGTGTTTCATAACTGCCTTTTCCGGTTACTGCCCAATGTACTAACTTCAAAGAATTTCGGAATGAAATCATTTCTCCAATTAAAACCGTAATGTTTTCTTTTTTATCTTTTGTAGCCATTTTATAATGTGTTTAATATCTATACTAATTTAACAATTAAGAGAGAAAAATGTTTAAAGAATTATGATTTTATGCATGTACCAAAATTGATGGATTTAGTTCCTGCTAAATCACATGGAAATGCTTTAATGCATTCCAAATTCCATCGCTATCCACATCATCTGTTGTATAGTCTGCAATCTGTTTTACCTCCGGATTGGCATTGCCCATGGCAACACCGATAGCAACATGTTTTAGCATTTCGATATCATTTCCGCCATCTCCGAAAGCCATGGTTTCCGCAATGTCGATTCCATAGTTTTCGCAAATCACATCGATGCCGACACGCTTGCTTTGTCCTTTAGGATTTACATCTGCAAATAATGGCGACCATCGAGAAGCTACTGAATTGGGCATAATAGCGGTCATAAATGCGGCTTCTTGGTCTGGAGGAAGAAAAATATTTGTCTGCAGAATAGAATCTGTTTCCACTGTCTCCAAATCGATTGATTTTGGAACCGGCAAATTCAGATGAGCGTACATTCCAGCAATTTCTGGACTCACATCGTGAATTGAAATGTCTTTTTCTGACATAAAGGAAAAGCTTAAGGATTCATTCTTCGCATAATCTAATATCGATTGAATATCTTCTTTGGCAATTGGATTGCGGTGCAATACATGACCTTCCTGAGAAACACAATATCCACCGTTGAACGTGATGTACCCATCAAAACCTAAATATTTTATATGGTCAATGCTATTGATGGAACGTCCGGTAGAAACAAAAACTTTGATTCCTTTCTCTTTTAACTGAGCCAATGCTTCTTCCGTTGTTGGGGATACTTCGTGTGTTTTAAAACTTAATAAGGTTCCGTCGATATCGAAAAAGACGGCTTTTATGTTTGGGTTACTCATAGTATCAAATATACGGTTTATTGAAGAATCCTTAATGCAATCCAATATTAAGAATAAATAAATTTATAGTTTGCGTATCTTTGTCAGATGCAAGGAAAAGAGAATGTTTTGGGTGAATGGTTAGCAGAGGCTCAACAATTTATAGCGAATCAAACCATGATAAAAATTAGTTTGGGTGGCTATGTAGGAGAGGAGCCCAACCTAAAGCAAGTTCACATCAAACCTGTGCTCATCAAGCGAGAGCTTAAATATAGTTTCGTTTTTCGTTATCAAACCAAAGACATTACCAAGAATTTTTCGGCAGAAGAAACAAATGCTTACCTTCTGAAAGCATTGAGCGAAGCAAATTTCCAGGTAGCGACATTATTTTCTATAGCTTACAATTTGATTTTGCAAAAAAACAAATCGAGCTGGAAAATCCGAAAAGAAACCACAAGCACGTTCAAGCCGATTGAATTGCATCACGACAAGCAGAAAAATAGAAAATTAGATGCCAACCAAAAACCATATCTACATGCATTGGGATTGACAGATGTGGACGGAAATGTGTTTAAAAGCGGTCAAGATAAATTTCGCCAAATCAATCATTACATCGAATTGCTGAGTTCTCATTTAACAGATTTGGATGCGACGAAGAAATTGCGAGTTGTTGATATGGGCGCTGGAAAAGGCTATTTGACCTTTGCTCTCTATGATTATTTGCAAAACAAGTTAAAGCGTGAGATTGAAGTTAAGGGAATTGAATTTAGAAAAGATTTAGTTGATTTATGCAATCAGATTGCACAAGATTCAGAATTTTCGGATTTAAAATTTGAAGAAGGTACAATCGAAGGTTTTCAGCCGAGCGATGATATCGATGTGCTGATTGCATTGCACGCTTGCGATACAGCGACAGATGACGCCATTGCCAAAGGCATACAAAATAATGCTTCCTTAATCGTTGTTGCTCCTTGTTGCCACAAGCAAATCCGTCGGGAATTAGAAGCAAGTAAAACGGCTAATCCTTTAGATTTCATGACCAAACATGGCATATTTTTAGAGCGTCATGCAGAAATGCTGACGGATGCGATTCGATCGTTAATCTTGGAATATTTTGGATACCAAACAAAAGTACAGCAATTTATTTCAGATGCGCACACACCTAAAAACGTGATGATCGTGGCAACGAAAAAAGAAATTTCTTCTAAAAAGCAAGAAGAAATTCTCAATAAATTGCAAGACATAAAATCATTCTTTGGTGTCAACAATCATTATTTGGAAAAGATCATCAACTAGTTCATTTTTCGATGAAATAAGGCGAAGGTCAAACCAGCACCAACGCTAAATCCGACCAAAGACTGGTCATACCGTATCTCTTCCTTGTTTACGGCATTCGTAACTACATTTGTAGTCGTTTTTGTATACACAAGATTCGGTTTACTGTATGCAAATTGAACATCGGCTGTGGCATACAGCCATTTTGTTATTTTATATCCAAAAATGGCACCTGGAGAGACAGAAAGGTAATTAGAAACTTTTTTACCGCAATCATAATTTACAGTTAGGATGTTGTTGGAATTTTTTTCTTTTAAATTGATGTTTTTTGACTCGGTCTGTATAGAATTAAATATAGCCGATAATTTGGGATAAACAAATAATCTATTTTTCTCTATACGATAAGTCACGCCCATACTGATCTGATTGAAATCACCGCCTGAGGGATAGAAATTCCTGGAATTTGAAATCGCATCAATGGTGATGTAGTAATTTTTTTCAAACTCCTCGATAATCGATTGATTAAATCGATCTGGGTCTTCGTAATCATTTTCGCTCACAACTTGGAAACTAATAGTTGCACCCCATCTTTTGTTCCAGAAATATGTCGCTGATAAGGCTTGGACATAATCTGATAAATCGCTATGATGAATCAATCGATCAGTAGGTATGCCTTTCAATAATTTGGTAATTGGAAGGTTTATTCCGACACTTTGCTTCAAGTGTAAAGACGACCGATAACTAAAATAATCTTGCGCAATGCTTCTATTTACAACAGCAGTAATAAATAGAATAAGAACTAGTCCTATTTTCATTAAATCAATTCAACTAAAGGTGTAACTCCCTCGATTATTCTTCCATCGGATAAGGTCATTCGAACCATAAACTGCTGGCTGCTAGCAACGCTTGGAGGAGTTAATAAAAAGATATCAAATGAAATTCCTTCAACGCCATAATTGTAATGTGTTTTATTGAGAAGGTCAAAGTAATCAACAATGGGCGTATATTTAATTTCGTAGTGGGCGTTACCTTGTTCAAATGCTTTAAAAAGCGAAGTTACATCTGAATTTGTTGGATGATTTGTATCAAAATCGCGTAAAGTTAGCACTTGAACGGAAGTTACATTTTCTTTCGGCAGATATCGAATATCTTCAACACAGCTGCATGCGTAAGCGCCTTGAAGAGATAGCGATTTTATTGGGTCGTAAAATGAAACTTCTTCACGCAATACACGCACGTAGATTCCATAGGCTTCTTTAACTACTGTATTAGTTGCACTAAATTTGATTTCGCTCCCGCTATGATCTAGGTTGTCTAATAAGATGCTTTTATTGGTAAAGTTTAACGTTCTTAATGTGTTTTCACATTCACAACAAGCGATAATAACTTGTAATAAAAACGGAACGAACAGGATGAGTATTATTTTTTTATAGCTCATAAATATATCTGTTAATAATTGTATTTAAAAATACGAGAGCAACAGGTGTATCGCTACAGTTAATTGGTTAATTTTTTGTTAAATAAAATTCGTTTTGTTGCCAGTTGAGAACAGGTTAATGCATTGTAATTTTTGATTACGTATCTTTACACAAATTATTACTAGCGAGGTAAACAATGAAGGGCAGTATATTTAAAAAAGCAATTACGCTTTTTAGCGTGTATAAGTTAAAGCAGCTTAATAGTTCTGATTTGGACGAAGCCAAATTAAAAGCTCCAAATCTGAAGGAGATGAAGGATGATTTCAATACGTTGGTGTCGATGGGAAAAGATACCTACAGTGGCGACTATAAGATGAATAAATGGAATCTTTCAGTTATTGTAGGGACAATTGTTTATGTAGTTTCTCCATTGGACGCGGTGCCAGATTTGATTCCAGTTTTAGGCTGGCTAGATGATGTTACTATTGTGGGTTATTCCATTTCTAAATTAACGGAAGAAATCAAAAAATACAAGGAGTTTAAAGGACAGAGCAATCAACTGGCTAAATAATTGTTTCAAATGATTTCTAAATCTTTTAGACTAACTATTTTTGCTTTAGTCTTTTTAATTTCTTTTTCGAGCGTTCTTGCGCAACAGGTTTCCTTAGCTAATTTAGAAAATGGCGACTTGATTTTTGTAGGAGCAGACAAAGAAAATCTCTCCGGCGCGATTAACCGGGTTACCCAAAAATCAGCAGACATTGCTTTTGACCATGTGGGGATTGTGGAGCGAACGGCGGATTCTGTTTTCGTAATCCATGCTTCTTCAAAAAGAGGCTCTATTCGGGAACCCTTTCAAAGCTTTTATTCAACTCAAAAAGAATCTAAAACGGTGTTGGCCGTTTATAGGCTTAAACAAGAGTTTCAGTCAGCTATTCCAAATGCTATTCTTTCGGCAAAATCAATGCTAGGAAAGCCATACAATTGGTCTTACATTTTGAACGATAGCTCCTATTATTGTTCGGATTTTGTAGAGCGCGCATTCCGTCAGGATAATATTTTTGTATTAGAACCGATGACTTTTGTGAATCCTAAAACGGGACAGATAGATGATTTTTGGAAGGAGTTTTACAAAAAGCAGAATTTGGAAGTTCCAGAAGGCAAGTTGGGCTGTAATCCAAATGGATTGGCGAGTTCCGAGAAATTGGCATTTATCGGGGCGGTGTTGTAAGAGTATGAATGATTTTAAGCAAAGTTGACACGCTAATTATTTTGCGGTGCTGAGTGAGTGATTTGACAGTTGTTTCTTTGCATATCTATGGTTAACATAGATCAAAAATATAGAAATCAAAAGGAGCACAACTACAATCAAAAGCTGAGAAAATCCCTTGTCCATCTTTTTTATCTTCATAGCAGTTAATTTGGTAATTAAACAAGTTAAGTATTAAATTGTTAATTTCCAAATTATTAGCTTATTCGAATCGCTTGTCTTTAAAATAAAACTCTTTATCTTCTTCTTTTATCTCTTTAATTACTTTGCAAGGATTGCCAACGGCAACAACATTTGCGGGAATATCTTTTGTCACGACTGAGCCCGCACCAATAACCGAATTATCTCCAATCGTGATGCCCGGATTGATAACAACATTGCCCCCGATCCAAACATTGTTTCCAATCGTAATCGAAATAGCGTATTCCCAACCCGCATTTCTAGGCTCGAAATGAATCGGATGGCCAGCAGTGAAAATTGAAACATTTGGTGCAATCATCACATTATCACCAATGGAAACTTTAGCACAATCCAGAATAGTTAAATTATAATTTGAATAAAAATTTTCACCTACTTCAATGTTGTAGCCATAGTCGCAACGAAAAGGCGGTTCAACGAATATCATTTTGCCTGTTTTTCCAAAAAGATTTTTAAGAATTTGGTTTCTTTGCTTGATTTTCGAAGGGTGTAAATTGTTATAGGTAAATAATTCAGCCTTTGCATGTTGTCTCTCGTCAAATAATTCACGGCCCATCGCTTGATAAGCTTCTCCATTCAGCATTTTTTCCTTTTGACTATCCATGTTTTTTTCGATTTTATCCATTAAATTAACACAAATATGTCAGAAATAAACTATAATTCAAATTCTTAAAACATTTAGGCACATTTCTGTATTAATAGAGTACAACACATCACATTTTTTTAAAACTCTATATATGAAGATAGCTTATATCAGTACTTATTTGCCGAGGCAATGCGGAATAGCCACGTTTACAAATGACCTTTATTCCCATATTGATAAGAAAGTTGATTATAAGCAACACGAACAACATGTATTCGCATTAACCGATGAGGATGGACAGTATGACTATCCCGAACAAGTTAAGATGCAAATCAATGTTCAAAACCATGATTCCTATTTAAAAGTCGCTGATTACATCAATAATAATGATTATGATATTTGTATTCTGCAACACGAATATGGAATTTTTGGAGGAAATAGCGGCGTATTTATTCTGTCGCTTATCCATAACCTGAATATTCCATTGGTGAGTATTTTGCATACTATTTTGGAAAAACCTTCAGCCGATGAAAAAGCAATTTTAATTGCGATTGCACAGCGCTCGTCGAAGCTGATTGTCATGAATTCGGATGCAAGCAGTATTCTAGAAGCGGTTTATCATATTCCGAAAAGCAAATTGACCTATATTCCTCATGGTGTTCCAACATTTCCAAAAACACAATTGGAAGCGAAGAAAATCATTGGTTATGAAGATAAAAAAATCATTTTAACCTTTGGCTTTATCGGACGAAGCAAAGGAATTGAGGTTGCAATCAAAGCATTGCCCGAAGTCGTCAAAAATTTCCCTGATGTAGTTTACTTAGTTGTTGGTAAAACTCACCCGAATATTTTAAAGAGTGTAGGAGAGGAGTATCGCGAATCTTTAGTGCAGCTGATTGCAGATTTAGGTGTTCAGGAGCATGTGAAATTTGTTAACGAATTTCTCGACGATGACAAGTTATCGAGCTACCTGTCGGCATGTGATGTCTACATAACACCTTACATTAGCGAAGCTCAGATTACGAGCGGCACTTTATCATTCGCTATCGGTGCGGGCGCTGCTGTGTTGTCGACACCATATTTGCATGCGAAAGATTTGTTGGCAAATGGCAGAGGAATACTTTTTCCATTCAATGATTCAGAAGTCCTTGCAAAAGAGTTGAATGGTTTGTTTGCTGACCCTGCAAAACTTTCGGCTTATAGAAAAAAATCACATGATTTTGGACGGCATCTTTCTTGGTCGAATTTGGTGGATGCATACATTGACTTATTCAAGAAAACGACAGCCAGCCAGTACAATGGGCATGCCAATAAAGACATGATTGGTCTGGAGGATTTGCCAAAATTCGATCTATCGCATATCAAACGCTTAACAAATAATGTTGGAATTATTCAGCATGCGACTTATTCCATTCCGAATTATAAAGAAGGCTATTGTCTCGATGACAATGCACGTGCGCTGCTGCTGGTTTTGGCGAGCTACAAAGATTTTAGGGATGAAGATTCAATAAATCTGATATCGACATACTTAAGCTACATGAGTTATGTGCAGCTGGAAGACGGAAGGTTTAGGAACTTTCTTTCCTTCGATAATCGCTTTCTAGACCAGGAGGGTTCTGATGACTCCTTTGGACGGGCGATTTGGTCTTTGGGTTATTTATTTAAGCGAGCGCCTTATATCAGCTATTACCAAATTGGGAAGGAAATGTTTTTCAGAGCGATTCCTCAATTTTCTAAATTGATTTCCATCCGTGCAATAGCCTACACCATTTTAGGCATTACCCATTATTTGGAACATCAGCCAAACGACGAGCGCATGTTGCAGGAATTGCGTCAGTTGATTGATTTTATGCTTCGCGAATATAAAGCACATCAGAGTGAAAGCTGGCAATGGTATGAGCGGATTGTCTCGTATGACAATGCGATATTGCCTCTGGCAATGTTACGGTCTTACACCTATTTGAAGGATGAAGAATTGAAAGATGTCGGAATGAAGACTTTGGATTTTCTGGATGAAATTTTATTTACGAATGGATATTTGTCTGCGATAGGAAATCAAGGTTGGTATAGCGAAGGCAAAAAAGCTGCGAAATTTGGACAGCAGCCCATCGAGGTTACTTCGGTTGTTTTGTTGTACAATGAAGTCTATAAGTTGACAGGAAAAGTGGAGTATCTAGAAAAATGTGTTCATGCCTTCCAATGGTTTTCCGGAGCAAATGATTTGAAATTAACCTTATTTGATTCCGAAACAAAAGGTTGTTGCGATGGTCTCGAAACGCACGGAATCAACCGCAACCAAGGCGCAGAAAGTACAGTCTGCTTTTGGCTTTCGCACATTGTTGTGCATGAAGCTTTATCAAAATTTAAAGGATAATTGCGTTAAGCAATTATCCTTTACTTCCATGTTTTATTAAATCTTCCAAAAGGTCTTCCAGATTAACTGTTGCATACGTAGATGCGTAATCTGAAACGGCATAAGGGATGATTAAATGTCCGTTATGGACAATGGAACCGCAGGAATAGACCACATTTGGAACATACCCTTCGCGTTCAAAATCATTTGGACTCATTAACGGAAATTTTAGCGAGGAAAGGATTTTTTCAGGATGGTCAATATCTAACAACGACGCACTCAACACATACTCTCTCATTGGACCAACACTGTGCGTAATCATTAGCCAGCCTTTGTCGGTTTCAATCGGAGAACCACAATTTCCAATCTGAATAAATTCCCAAGGCAATTCTGGTTCGCGAAGCAAAATCGCTTCTTCTTGCCAGTTATTGATGGAGTCAGAGAAAGCGATGTAGTTATTTTCGCCGTCAATTCGGCAAAGCATCGCATATTTTCCGTTTATTTTTCTAGGAAATAAAGCCGCCCCTTTATTGGCAATGTAACCATTGATAGGCACGACTTTGAAATGGATAAAATCTTTTGTCTTTAATAATTTCGGTAAAATGGAAAATCCATCATAAGCCGTGTATGTTCCATAATAAGTTGCATGCCCTTTGTCGTCCAAAAAGCGCACAAAACGTGCATCTTCAATTCCTCTTTTTTCGGTATCCGTAAGCGGAAAAATAACGCGTTCTGAAAGTGCAGTATCCAACGAATAAGTCATCTCATAATGCGAAGAAGCTAACCATTTCATTTGGTTAACCAACGTTTCTGAATCAACGCTCAATTTATTTTCCTGCCTGATTTCAGCGATGTACCGAATCAATTCTTCATAAATAAATGTATCTGTTAATTTATTTTTGATGATTTCAAGAATTTCTTCTTCTGGTTCATGTAATTCAAGAAGCTTAGATAGAAATGTATCTTTGTGATACCGGTGGCTTTTAATCTGTAAAGGTTTTTCCAATAAATTCCCAACATTTTCTACTTTAAGGTCCAGATTTTTATCAATTACCGCTGAGCGAAATACAATCGAAGAAACGTGCCCTTCGCCTGTCGCCCTAAAACTGAAAATCAATCTTTTTTCACCAGGTGATAATTGAGTTTGGTCGATGTCTTCTACAACGGAAGGATTAAAAAATGCAGCAGATTCAATCGAATATTCCATCGTAAAATATGAACCAATCAACAATTTTTCACGGTAAGAAATTTCTCCGTCCGAAAGATTCATGCTGTCGACAACTGCCTTAATGCGTTTGAAATTTTTCTCGAAAACAGTTATGATGCTGCGGTGTCTTTTTGAATACTTCCGCAACACTTGACGCATCATTTCGTCCTGTTTCGCGCGAGGCAATTCCAGTACGCGACGAACTACTTTCTTTGTCCGCTCTTCACTTAATGAAAAGTGTCTCGCCAAAACTCTTGTGGGGTCGGGTTTAAACAAAACATTCTTTCTTACTATTTCAAAAGCCATAGTTTAATTTTAATTAGAAAATGATTTCAATGTAAATTAAAAGTTTTTGTTTAAAATCTGCATTAAAATGGGATATTTAATTTTCTCTAGCGGATTTGCTATAAATAATAAAAGAGGCTTAGCCTCTTTTATTATTTACGGATAACGAAATCGTCTTGATGTACCCTGACTTTCTTTAAGTTAACGAGCCAGTCATTTTCTTCATCTCGATTTCCGAGCGCTAAAATAGTTACCGATTTTAAATTAAGTTCGCTTAATTGTAACAATTTATCCAGTTCAGCACTGTTAAATCCTTCCATTGGCGTCGCATCAACTTTCAATTCTGCAGCCGCCGCAATTGCGATTCCAAAAGCAATGTAAGCCTGTCTTGCGGCATGATTAAATTGGGTGTCTTCAGATAACTGACTGTATGTTGCCCACAAGTTATTTTTATAATCTGCTGCGAAATCTTCAGGAAGATTGCGTTCATTATTTTGCCATGCAAACGTATTGTCGATGCGTTCTTTTGTGTACTTATCGTAGGCGGCAAATACCAATAGGTGCGAACCATCCACAATTTGAGATTGATTGTATGCAATCGGCAAAATCTGCTCCTTTAATTTTGGGTCGGTGATTTCAATAATGCGGAATGGTTGCAAACCTGAAGACGTTGGCGCCAGACGGGCTGCTTCCAATATAAAATCAACTTTTTCTTGTTCTACTGGAGTGCCGTTCATTTTTTTTGTAGCGTATCTCCAATTTAAATTATCTAATATACTCATGCTTTTTTATTTGTTAAGGATAGAATAAAACCTTCTATCGCGTCTTTTAAAATTAGTGATGGGCTGGCCGACTCTTCGGAATTAGTCAGCAATTCTATAGCGACCAATCCGTGTAAAATAGACCAAAATGTTTTTAGTTTCAAGTGAACATCCAAGTTTGTATTTTGATGCTGCGCAATGACTTGCTGGATTGTGTTTTCAAAGACCAGGCAGGTGTCCTGCATTTCGACATGACTATTGATTTTCTCACATGTGGGGATGCCCAAGCCAAACATGATTTCGTAATGCTTCCTATGATTAAATGCGAAATTCCAATAACTTTCAGCCAACAGATTAAGTTGCTGTTTGGAATCATGCTCTTCGGCAATTGAATTTTTTAAATCTTCTGTTAGTTTAAGAAATCCTTCTTTAGAAAAATGTTCGATTAAATCGTCTTTGCTGCTAAAATATTTATACACTACGGGTAAACTGTAGCCAATCGCCGTTGCAATTTTGCGAATCGACAAAGCTTGCCAACCTTCTTCTTGGATAATCATCCAAGATTGGCAAACAATCTGATTCTTCAAATTTTCATGATGATTGGACATGTTTATTTTAAATGTTTAAACTCCTTGTTAACAGTGTTAGCAAATGTAGATATTAAGTTTATTTTATAATTACTGAATGTGAAAATTATACTTTATATTGACATATTATTAATGAGATATCAATGAGGGCAATTGGATATGGAAATAAATAAGAAAGTTTCTTTGGTGTTAGGAAGCGGCGGAGCAAGAGGAATAACACAAATCGGCATCATTAATTTGTTGCACGAGCGCGGTTATGAGATTGACGAAATCGTTGGATGTTCTATCGGAAGTTTAGTCGGAGCTGCTTTTGCACAAGGAAAAGTTGGTGATTTGGGAGAATGGATGAGCCGGCTAACCAAAAGGCAGGTATTTAAATTGATGGATTTTACGGACCCTCGCTTCGGATTTTTGAAAGGGGAGCGCGCATTAAATTCATTGAAAGAAGTTTTCGAAGATAAGAACATCGAAGACTTAACGATTAAATACACGGCGATTGCGACGGATTTATTGCACGAGCGCGAAGAAATATTTGATAAAGGCAGCGTTTACCAAGCAATCCGCGCGTCCATTGCCATTCCAGCAGTATTCACCGGAATTCAATTGGCGGATAAATTTCTCGTGGATGGCGGCGTGCTAAATCCAATCCCTGTAAACTATGTCACCAAGAAAGATAACCTGATTGTTGCCGTTAATTTAGACGGTGCTCCTTTGCTTACGGAGCATAAATCCTTCCATCGCTTAAATACCTTTGCGCTTATTCAAGAATCCTATTATGCCATGCGCAGAAAACTAAGTGCCATGAGCCTGGAATTATACAAACCTGACTACGTCATTCATGTTCCGCATAACATATCAGGAATTTGGGATTTTGACCGTTCCAAAGATTTGATTGACCAAGGTTTTGAGTTAGCCAATCAAGTGATTCCAGAACATGAGAAAAGTTTACGAATAGGATAGACTTAATTTACTTTCTCAAGAAAATCTTTTAAGACCTGATTAAAGCGTTCTGGGTCTTCTAAGTTTGGTAAATGTCCGCAATTTTCAAATTGAATATATTCAGCTCCTGGGATGTCATTCGCCAGCTCGCTCATCAAATTTTCCGGTGTAATTTTATCTTCTTTACCTCGAATAACCAAAGTAGGCACTTTTATTTTTTCCAATGAAGATGTTGTGTCAGTCCGTGATGCTAATGCTAATAACGTAGCACAGATTGAATTGACGCTGTTTCTCCGGATGCTGCTTTTTATTAATTCGACAGTTTCCGGCTTTTCATCAATGGTTTCTTTTGTGAACAGATTTTCGATAAATCCAATAGCGAATGGCCTGCGGCCAAATTGAAGTACAGCTTGTATGCTATCAAAGCGTTTTTGTTTCCCTTTGTCATCGTCAGCTTTGCTATGTGTGTCAGAAAGAATCAAACCACTGATTTTATCAGGAATAAGCTGAAAGGTACGAAGAACAATATATCCACCCATGGAAACACCACATAGAACCGCTTTTTCAATCTCCAGTTTTTCCATAAAGACCCTTAAATCTTTCGCAAACACATCAATCGAAAAAAATCCATGTCCACTTGTGCTATTGCCATGTCCGCGGATATCAATCGCAATTCCAGTAACATCATCAGCCAAAGCCGACAGCTGATCTCTCCATGAATTTTTGTTGAACGGAAATCCATGCAGGAAAATGATAACCTGTCTTTCTTTGTCAGTCGCTTTCTTGCTGTAATAAGAAATGCTGATATCACCTACACGTAATTTGCTGCTTTTAATCAATCTATCTGCCATCTGTTCGTCGTTTGTTTAATTCTGCTTATTTAATAAATATATACTTTACAAAATTGTTTTGCAAATTATGGAATAAATAGAATCTGGGAATTGAAATTTAGCATGTTGATTCTAAAGGAGTTTATGGACGAGAGGCATAAAAATGAAAAAAAAATTTGCGGAAGATTGGTTTTTGCCTATATTTGCATCACCAAAACAGAAAAGGAAATACTTTTGACGGATTGGTAGACGCGCTCATGGCTCAATTGGATAGAGCACCTGACTACGGATCAGGAGGTTAGGGGTTCGACTCCCTTTGAGCGCACTTATTAACTTCAAGCCTAATTCTTCGTCTGAATTAGGCTTTTATTTTTTAATCACATAACAACGAACTATGCTAAACCTTGTTATTTTTGGGCCTCCTGGGGCAGGTAAAGGTACTCAATCGGAGAAATTAATTGCTAAATATAATTTACATCATATTTCTACAGGGGATTTATTTCGTGCTCACATTAAAAATCAAACAGAATTAGGGAAAGAGGTCAGTCAGATTATTGCTGACGGTAATTTAGTTCCGGATTCCATTACGATTGCGATGTTAGAACAAGAGCTTAAAAACAATCCACAAGCAGAAGGTTTTATTTTTGATGGATTTCCAAGAACAGTTCCTCAAGCTGAATCATTGGATCAATTCTTACAAGAAAATAATACATCAATTTCTGGCGTAATTGCTTTGGATGTGAATGAAGATGAGTTGAAGCAACGTATTGCTAAACGTCAGGAAATTTCTGGACGTGCGGACGATGCTGCCGACAAATTAACAAAGAGAATTGAAGAGTATTTTAACAAAACAATTCATGTGCTTCCTTATTATGAAGCGCAAGGAAAGCTTGTTAAAGTAAATGGTATTGGTGAAATTGAAGAGATTTTCGCAAACTTAACTGCTGTCATTGACGCATATTAGTTTGTAAGTTAGGTAAGATTATGGCTCAGGGATCGAATTTTGTGGATTATGTAAAAGTGTGTTGCCGTTCCGGACATGGAGGGGCAGGTTCTGCACATTTACATAGGGATAAGCTGACTGCAAAAGGCGGTCCAGATGGGGGAGATGGTGGTCGCGGAGGTCATATTATCTTAAAAGGATCTACCCAACATTGGACTTTGCTCCATTTAAAATACCGTAAACATATTATTGCCAAAGATGGCGAGCGTGGCGGAAGTGCTTTAAGTACGGGAGCCAACGGCGCGGATGATGTGCTTGAAGTTCCTTTGGGAACTGTTGCCAAAGACGCTGAAACGGGTGAAGTGTTGTTCGAAATCACAGAAGATGGCGAAACAAAAATCTTAACGCCTGGCGGCAAAGGTGGTTTGGGAAACTGGCATTTTAAATCGCCGACACAACAGACACCTCGCTTTGCGCAACCTGGATTGCCGGGTAAAGAGCAATGGGTGATTTTGGAGCTGAAAGTATTGGCTGATGTAGGTTTGGTAGGATTTCCAAACGCTGGAAAATCTACTTTGCTGTCGGTTGTCTCAGCTGCAAAACCTGAAATTGCTAATTATCCATTTACTACCTTAGTTCCAAACTTAGGAATTGTTAGCTACCGCGATAGCAAATCGTTTGTGATGGCAGATATTCCCGGAATTATCGAAGGTGCTTCGCAAGGTAAAGGATTGGGTTACCGATTCTTGCGCCATATCGAACGAAATTCCGTATTGCTGTACATGGTTCCTGCCGATACTGACCGCACGATTAAGGAAGAATATGAGATTTTGCTGAATGAATTGACGGTTTACAATCCAGAATTATTGGATAAGCCGAAAGTGTTGGCGATTACCAAATCGGATATGCTGGATGAAGAATTAGAGAACGAAATGAGGGCTCAAGTTCCAGAGAATATTCCGTACTTATTTATTTCATCGGTTACAGGCAAAAACATTACGCAACTTAAAGATTTAATCTGGAAAGAGATTAATCAATAATCTTACATTTCTTTTCCTATGGAATCATTTGATATCAAAGATTTTTTAGATAAGAAAGTTGCGGCATATAACCGTCCTAGTTTTATTGCAAATGACCCGATTTGCATTCCACATTTATTTCAAGACAAGCAGAATATTGAAATTATGGGTTTCTTTGCTAGCATTTTAGCTTGGGGACAGCGTAAGACCATTATCAATAAATGCAAAGAGCTGATCGAACGCATGAATGGCAATCCGTACGATTTTATTCTACATCATCAGGATGCCGATTTAAAACAGCTGTTAGGATTTAAACACCGCACATTTAATGATACTGACCTGCTTTATTTTGTCTCATTTTTTAAGTTCCATTACCAGCAATTTGATTCGCTAGAAGATGCATTTTTATTAGCGCAAGACCAATACCAAGAAGAGTATGCTATCGAAATAGCTTTAGACAATTTCAAAGAATATTTCTTTTCGCTGCCTGATTTTCCTTTACGAACTAAAAAACACATCAGCTCGCCAAAACAAAAATCGACTTGCAAGCGCATCAATATGTTTCTGAGGTGGATGGTTCGCTCGGATGAGAATGGCGTCGATTTTGGAATATGGAAACGGATTGCTCCCAAAGATTTAATCTGTCCGTTGGACTTGCATGTTGAGCGCGTTGCCCGAAAATTTCATTTGATTAGCTCAGAAAAAGTCAATTGGAAAACAGCTTTGGAACTTACGGCTAATCTTCGATTATTGGATGCAAACGACCCTGTGAAATACGATTTTGCTTTGTTTGGATTAGGCGTTGAGAAGGAAATGTAAGCGAAAATGGATTGTTTGCAAGTTTCTTTATTACAGAAACTTAAACATTTCCTTATGCGGGCCGATTCCCGGAATATCAAATTCGTCAGACATAAATTCAAAACCCATGCGCTCATAAAAGGGGAAAGCATTTTTGCGTGCATTAAACCACAAATAATCAATCTGCAACTGTGTTTTTAGATGTTCCATCGCGGCATCCAATGTTGTTTTCGCATAGCCTTTTCTCAAAAAATCAGGATGTGTGGCCATTCCGCACAAGCGGTAAGCGTCTTTCGGCAACTTTCCATGATTCTCTTTTTGACAAGTCAAAATGCAAACCAATTGATCCTCATGATAATATCCCAAATGAAAGGTATCATCCAATTTGTCTTGGTCAAAATAACACTCGTTTTCCGCAAGACCATTGCGCAGCACCAGACTTCTTAAAGGCAAGGTGTCTTTAGCTTGAATAAAGCGAATCATCGTTTAGCTAAAATTTCCAATATATCCACCAACCGGTTGGAATACCCAAACTCATTGTCGTACCATCCCACAACTTTAACAAGTCCGCCAACGATGGACGTCAATTGCGAATCAAAAACACAGGAGTAGGGGTTGTTGATGATGTCTACGGACACAATCGGATCTTCGGTGTAGTAAAGGATATTTTTCAATTCGTTTTCTGCCGCTTCCTTGAATTTTGCATTGATTTCTTCGACAGTTGTCTCATTTTTCAACGTGCATGTAAAATCGGTCAATGAGCCATTCAGAACCGGAACTCGGATTCCAGCGCCACCTAACTTTCCTTCCAGATGCGTAAAAACATTCGTTATTGCTTTTGCTGCACCTGTGGAAGTCGGGATGATGGAAGCTGACGCGGCTCGTGCTCTACGCAGGTCACGATGAGGGGCATCATGTAGATTCTGGTCGCCAGTCATGGAATGCACGGTTGTAATATATCCATCTCGAATTCCCCAGTTTTCATCTAAAATTTTAACTAAGGGAGCGACGTTGTTGGTCGTGCAGGATGCATTCGAAAAGATATTCGTGTTCCAATCAAAATCATGATCATTTATCCCAAGAACAATGGTTGGTACTTCCTTATCTGGCGAAGGCGCAGAAATAATCACTTGTTTTGCGCCAGCATCCAAATGCAGTCCCGCATCCGCCAGTTTTGTAAATAAACCTGTAGCTTCGATGACTACATCAATTCCGTGTTTATTCCAAGGTAGTTGAGCGGGATTTTTCTCTTTTGAAATAAAAATTTCATGTCCGTCGATAATCAAGCTGTCGGCTGTATGGCTGATTTTTCCAAGAAAAGGGCCATGAACCGAATCGTATTTGAATAGATGAGCAAGCGTTTCCGTATCGCTAATATCATTGATAGCAACAACCTGAATGGATGGAAGATTACGCGCTAGTAAATTGCGAAGCGTATGCCTTCCGATCCGTCCAAAACCATTAATGGCGACTTTCATTTTTTTATTTTGTAAATGCTGCGATAGCTTCGTTGATGTCCTTTTCGCCGTCCCAATATCCTTTTAGCTGACCATCAGTACCATAGATATAGTTTGCTGGAAATTGTTTTGGAACGTGGAATTTCTGAATGAAATTTTGGTCTTTATCGTATAACAATTCGACATTGTCTTTGCCTTCCAATTCTTTGGCGAAAGTCGGGAAGAATTTAACCATTAAAGCCGGGTCATTCATCGACACATAATAGATATTGATGTCTTTTACTTTGCTGTAGTTTTTTGCCAAACCAGCTGCTTCATGCTGACAATGTCCACAAGAAGGATCGAACAATATAAAAACTGAATTTCTTCCGCTTTTGATATCTGCTTTCGAAAAAGACATGCCTGATTTTACTTTGTAGAATGTAAATTCTGGAATCGAAGCTGCAGGTTCCGGATTCGCAACAGGAGCAGGAGGCGCTTGTTGATGAGGGGTTTCCGTTGTATGTGCTGCAGGTTGAGTCGCTGCTTCTTGTTTCTTAGGCTCGTTGTTACAAGCAGTCAATGATAGTACTGCTAATAAAGCCAAACTTGAGCAATAGTTTATTTTCATGATTCTAATAAATATGGGCAAATCTACCAAAAAAATAGCTTTTCATATCCGAAAAGCCGATTATTAACATTTGGATGATAAATAAGATTAGATTCTTTTTGTTTTCATGGCCAACGTCCAATGTTGCTCTCCGCACCTCGAACAGATTTCATCGATTTGTTGCAAATGTTTTATTTGTCCGCAATGCATACAGGCATACTTGGAGTCAGGTTTGCAATAAGCAATTTCGGTATATGCTTTCGGAAATAAAGGTAAGCCATATTTAATTTCGTCATCATCATAAAATAAAATACTTACGGAGCCATTTGTTTCAAGTAAGGCTACTCGAACCTGTCCCAGATGCTCAACATGCTGTTGCCTCAATTCAGCAAAAAATTCGTCGTGCGAAAATAACTCTCTCTTCACGTCACGCGTGACCAGCAAACCATCTTCGACAATGCAGATCGGTTTTCCTTCCAGCAATTGCTCGATTTTTTTGCTTTTCATCATAAAGTAAGTTGTGGTTCTATACAACACAATAATAGAAAAGAGTACAAGGAAAGCATGCAAAATGGGAATGTCCTCTGTAAACATCGGGTCGCCTGCGGCAGAACCCAGACTCAAAATGATTGTGATTTCGAAAATCGATAATTGCCGCACACCTCGTTTTCCGGAAAGACGTAAAAAGACAATGATTAAAATATACATGACCAAACAGCGCAATAGAATTTCCCATACGAACTGCAATTCGGTATTGTTTAAGAATATTTTTTCAAAATCCATAGGCGTTGATCTGTTTTCAAAGTGATATATTTCCCCTCATTTATAAAAACAAGCCCTAGCGAATTAATGCATAGGGCTTGAGATTTTACATCTTATTTAACATGCTTGGCTTCAAAAGCATCCGATGCGACGTTCACTTTATTGGCCATGTTTTCAAAAGCAGCATTGATATTTTCTAATGCTTGCTGTTCACCTGTCGGGTCAGTGAGATTGCTTTTGCGGATTTCGATCAGTTTCGGATAATCTTCATTGACGATTTTCTTGTAGCCTTTTAAACCATCCCAGACAGCCTCTTGCAACTGCTTATCATCTTTGTAAGCGCCGATGCTATCCACTTTTTTAATATCTCGGTCAACCGCGGCAGACCATTCTTTTTGAACAATGGTTGCTTGGTCATAATTTGAAGCAGTCATCGCTGCATTCATTTTGCTGATTTCTTGTTCATTGCCATTGATGATTGTCATCAATTCATTGTTGTATTCTTGAGGAGTTCTTTTTTCGTTCGAACCACAGCCGACAATCAGCAGCATTGCTATCAGGGATAGTCCGCTTGCAATTAAATTTTTCATGTATTTGTGATTAGTTTATAATTAATTATTTAAAACTAAACAACTACTATGCCAGTCGGTCCATCATAAAAACTTCCATGGGACTAGCTAACAAGACTTTTTGCTGTTCAGCCCATTTTACCAAATGTTTGTTTTTTAAATGCTTGTCCAAATCTTCTTTCGTGTCCCATTGCTCAATGAAAAAGAAATTTTCAGGGTGTTCTTGATCTTGATGAAGATCATATTGCACACAGCCTTTTTCGACGCGAGTTGGTTCTATCAAAGCCAACATGGCTTCTTTGGTTTCTTCGATATTTTCTTTTTTAGAAACACTTTTTGCTATAACGTATAACATACTATTTTACTTAAGTTCCTTTAAATAGTTAATAACTCCAATTACATCCTCTTTACCGAATCCTGCATCACTTGCTTCCTGATACACGTTCAAAATGGAATTTCCGACAGGATAAGCCGCGCCTACGGCTTTCGCCAGCTTGATATCTTTCAGCATAAAATCCAATGTAAAAGCAGGAGCGTAGTTTGCTTCAAGAAGGGGAGCTGTTTTTACTTTTGTCGCTCCGCTGCCTGCCGCACTTTCGTTGATAATGTCCAGCATCAGACTTCCATCAATTCCCAATTTTTGAGCGAACAGATACGTTTCGGCCAAACCTTCGTAGACCATTGCCAAATAGTAATTTACCGCTAGTTTGCCCATTAAGCCTTTGCCATTTTCACCTAAATACTTGATGCTTTTTCCTAATTTTTCTAAATAAAGAGTTGCTCGGCGCAATGAATCTTCATCACCGCCGACCATAATAATCAGGGTCGCTTCTGCTGCAGGCTTCGTGCTTCCCGCTACTGGAGCATCCAAAAGGAAAGCTCCTTTTGCTTTCAATTTTTCACTAATGGATTGGGATAATGCAGGCGATATCGTGCTCATGTCCACAAATAATTTTCCTTCAATCGTTTCCTCTTCAATTGTTTTGTACACTTCTTCGACCGATTGGTCATTGGAAAGCATAGTGAACACAATATCCGATTGATACACAAGATCAGCTATGGAATCTGCGACTGCTGATTTTTCTTTGAAATCCTCCGCTTTATCGCTGCTTCGATTATAAACGGTTAAGGAGAAGCCTGCTTTTTCGAGATTTTTGGCCATCGGATGTCCCATGTTGCCTAAACCTATAAATCCTAATTTTTCTGTTGACATCGTAAATGGTTTGAATTAAGCGCTAGGAACGGGTGCATGTTCCAAAATCAATTTCTGCTCTTTTAATTCCGTCCAGAATCCGGACGGTATCTTGTCTTCTAGCAATGATTTGGCATTTTCTTTTGCTTGCTGCACCGTGTGTGCTCCGGGAATAACCGCAGAAACAACCTCTGGCGCCGCTGCAAATTGCAACGCAGCTGTGCGGACATCGACTTGGTGCCTTTTCGCAATTAGCTCGATTGCTGCCAATTTTTCTTTTACGCCAGCAGGAAATTCTCCACCGTAATCATAGCGATTTTTCCCGGCTAAAAATCCTGCATTCAAAGGCGCACCGACAACAATGGAAATATCACGTTCTGCACACTTTGGAAATACAAGATTTAAATCATCTTCATGTTTGATAATGGAATATTGCGTAGCAGACAAGAAAATATCAGGATCAGCGACTTCAATGGTTTTTAGGATAGGCTCAATGGTATTGACACCAAAACCCCAAGCTTTAATCAAGCCTTCCTCTCTCATTTTTGTCAATTCTGGCATGGCACCTTTTTGTGCGATCTCAAAATACTTTACCCAATCTTCTTTCATATCTCCATTATCTGGTGAAAGGTCGTGGATAAAAACAATATCGATTGATGAAACGCCCAAACGATTGATGCTGTCTTCCACACTTTTACGAACGCCGGCAGCGCTGTAGTCGTATTCATAACTAAACTCGAGCTTGCCTTCCCAGATTGCCTGTGTGGGTTTGAAATTCTCATGTGGTTTCAGAATACGGCCAACTTTTGTCGAAAGCGTAAATTCTTCCCGGTTTTTATTCCGAAGAAATGTTCCCATTCTGCGTTCGCTGATTCCCAAACCATACCAAGGCGAAGTGTCAAAATAGCGAACCCCAGCATCCCAGGCAGCCTCTAACGATTGTAAACATTCAATATCTGGATTAACATTAAATCCATTGCCGATGGCAACGCCACCAAAACCTGCTTTGTGTTTCGGTCTAAATCGGCTGTGTGTCTGTGCATTTTCAAATGTATTCATCTGCTGTGGTTTAGTTGCGGTATTGGCAAAGCTTTGCATGAGCGGGCTCAAGGCAATTCCGGCTGTCGCCATTCCGGATTGTGCTATAAAGTTTCTTCTATTGATTTTACCTGACATCTTCTCGAAGGATTATTTCAGTGTGTAATTTGGTTTTTTGAATTCGATAAATTCAAATCGATTACCAAAAGGATCTCGGATAAATAGGCGCTTGCGGCCTTCAATTTCTGAGCTGTATTGTATTTCCATATCTTTTGATTCAAGGTAAATCGTGAACAGCAATAAATCTTTTACTTCCATTGCAATATGGCGGCTAGATTTTGCGACGTTGATATCCTCTTCTTCTCGGACATGCAATTCAATATTTCCAAATGTAAACCAGACTGCTTCATTCGGATGTTCACCGGTTATCTGCTCACAGCCTAAAATGTCTGTGTAAAATACAATGGCATCGTCAATTGTTCCTGTCGGAATATTGATCAGCACATGATTTATTTTGAAGAAATCTCTTGGTAATCGATTTGTTAATTCCATTAAATTTTATTTAAAATCATACACATTCAATCCGATTTCTTCAGATTTAATCCGTTGAATATCTGCTTGAATAGGCATGATGAAAATTTCACCTGCACCTCTAATTTTTCCATCCTCCAAATGCCCAGCTAAAGCTGTATAATCCTTACGGCCTAAAGTGGCATGGACATGAAGATACGGTTTGCCATCTTTCACAGCGATATTGCCCGTAATGTTGCTGATCTCCATTTGTTCTTTGAATGTTTTATCAACATATTCTTTTGTTTCGGGATCGAAGAACCGCAAAGTCGCTTCGTTAACCGCACCTACGCCGAGGATATTTCCCGCTACGATCTTGTTTTGGGTCACAAAATCCGTCAATGCATCTGTAATGCTAGCTTTATCATTGATGCTGATAATAAATCCCTGTTCTACCTTTTTTGCTGTCCAAAGACTTCCTTTTAAAACTTGTTGTGCTTGCGTTTGCATAGTAATTTGAATAAAAATGACTGCTAGAATTAATTTTAATGATTTCATAAAAAATAATTATTTCCAAATTCTTGTTAATCCCAAATTCTTTCCTTGAATGGGATCTGTAGCAGGTTTAGGTACTTTGTTTATGTTGACGTCGGCTGAGGGCCGATCGGTAGGTTCTCCTTTTCTCAAATCCGGCTTTAATCCGTTTGGATATGCGCCGACAACGTTGAAATCATCAGAATGTGTTAAGCATTTATGGCCAACACCTGCAGGAATAATCAATACATCGCCCGCCTTGACCGTTAATTTTTCTCCTTTTTCTCCGCCCATTAATAAGGTTGCTGTTCCTTGATAAACACCCAATACTTCATGCGTATTGCTATGGTAATGATGGAATGGATAAACACCCCAACGCCATGAGTTTATCCAATTATTTGCAGCGAATGTTTTCTCAATTTTTTCTGCTAAGCCATCTCCGTTGCCTTCAAAAGCAGAAGGGTAGACGAGAAGAGGCAATTTGCTATTCGGAATCACGCCATCGTCTTTGAAATAAACTATTTTTGGCTCTTGTATCTGCATTGAAAACATAGTGGCTGTTAAAAATGTAGCAAAAATTAATAAACAACAATTTTTTATCAATTGTCTTTTATTCATTGTCTTATCCTCCAGTACTTATTTTAACAACCAGATGCCTAAAGAGTTTTTAGAAATTGTAAGAAAAGCCTAAGCTGAGAGTTGTTTTATTGCGTTGGCGCAGGGGAAAAAATAAGAAAACGGAAAAATCACATGCGGCATGCATGTGATTTTCAAATGCTATCAGCCCATTTTTTATTTTAGGGCTTATAGTCAATAGTGATTGACTGAAATCTAGTTGTCTTTCGTCAGCGTATAAGTCATTGTACCTTTAAGATTCTCGCCAATCTTTTTAGATAGAATCAATGTCTTTCCTTTCAGCTGATAATCATATTTTCCATTTAAAATCAATGCCCAATCAAAATCCGCAGTCCACATATGCTCGTCAGAAAATGAAATACTGTTCTTATCTAGTGTAAATGTTCCTGATCCCCCGGCCGGAAAACGATCTTCCGAAGCAGTGCTGTTATAGGTGTTTTCTGTGAAAGTCACGCTGACAGGATTTGTGTGGGTTTTGCCGTCTTCATAAACGACTGTAAATTCTCCGGAGTATGTTCCAGTGACCAAAGCAAGGTTTTCTTTTTTACAGGTTGAAGCCGTCAGAACGATTAGGGTTAGGCACAATGCTAAAATCTTTTTCATGGGGGTTGTTTTTATGTTTATTAGCTATAACGTGAAAAATTGCTGGTTTGGAACACGTAAGCCAAAGTAATTTATCAATGATTTAAATCGAATTTCGCTTCTTTCGGTTGATGAAATAATAAACAGGAAGGCCAATCAATACTAAAATAAATCCTGGCCAGGTATATTGCTGTTTGTAAATCAGAAGCAAAACACAGAATGCCGTTCCTATAAGTAAATAAATAATCGGTGTAATCGGATAAAGCCAGGTTTTGTAAGGTCTTTCGATTTGCGGTTCTTTTATTCTTAAATAGATGACCCCAAAAACAGTGATCATATAGAATAGCACGATTACAAAGGAAATCATATCCAATAGATTGCCGTATTGGCCGCTCAAACAGAGTAGGGAAGCCCAAACGCCTTGCATCCACAATGCATTGCTCGGAACATCATTTTTGTTGTTTTTGACAGCAGGTTTAAAAAACAAACCATCTTTTGCCATCGTCTGAAAGACTCTTGAACCAGCCAATATCAAACCGTTATTGCATCCAAACGTCGAAACCATCACCAAAACGGCAATAATAATTGTTCCGGCGTTGCCGAATATCGACTGCGAAGCTGCCACAGCTACCCGGTCGTTTGCCGCGAATGCAATGCCATCTCTATCCAAGGCATTTAAGTACACATAATTTACCAGAACATATAAAATCATGACCGCGGATGTCCCGATAATCATTGCTTTGACCACATTCTTCTTCGGATTTTCAATCTCTCCTGAAACGAATGTCACGCTTTCCCAAGCAACAGAACTGAAGACCGAACCGACCATTGCGGCAGCAATACCGCCCATTAACGTCATGCCGTCGATCGGTTGCCAATTAATCTGGTCAAAGTTTTGAAAGGCCTGTGTTCCCAAACTGAAATTTTCAGCCAAATGAGAGACATCAATCAAAATAAATCCTGCTGCAATCAATCCTAATAAAGCGATGATTTTGGAACCTGTAAACACATTTTGCAACAGTTTTCCACTTTGTACTCCACGTGTATTGATGTAGGTCAGCAACAAGATAATTCCTATTGCCAAAATCTGAATCCAAGTAATCTGAAAGTCCCCATTCTGTACGATAGGAGCCGCATCATTGAGGGTAGGAACTAGGTAGGCCGTAAATTTTCCGAATGCCATCGCAACAGCAGCGATCGTTCCGGTCTGTATAACCGTAAACAAGCCCCAGCCATATAAGAAACCCATTTTCTTGCCAAATATTTCCGTGATGTAGGTGTATTGGCCACCAGCTTTGGGGAAAATGGCTGAGAGTTCACCGTAACTAATCGCTGCGGCAACAGTCATTACTGCCGTAATCAGCCAAACAATAATTAGCCAATAACCAGAACCGAGATTTCTCATCATATCTGCACTGACGATAAATATTCCGCTTCCAATCATGGATCCCATTACCAACATAACGGCATCCCATAATTTAAGTTTTTTTTGCATAGATTTCTGTTAGGATAAATTACTTAAAATAAAAATAGCTATTTAAAATCGGATTTGAATTACAAATATGTAATTAAGCATAGAAAACTATTCGCTCCGTCGTTGTTTTTATGTGACAAGTTAAATTATTGTGTTATTTTTAGAAAATATCGATTTAAACGAATTAATTGAAACTCTAATTTGGAATACAGCAGTCTTTTTTATGCGTTTAGTGCAGGAGCTTTGCTTTTGTTGGCCTTTTTGCTAATCAAGCAGGTGCCAGCGGTGAATGAGCGCTCGAATAGATGGCTTATTCTGTTTAGTTTTTGTCTTAGCTGTTTATTTTGCCAATTATTTCTGGAGTTTGACGGCAGAATGGGAACTAATCCAACACTAATTATCTTCTTAGAATTGTCTCGATGGGCTATTATGCCTTCTTTCTACCTAGCTGTAACCGCTTACATTCATCCTTTCAGAAAACAAAACAGCCTACTGCATTTTATTCCTTCAGTATTGTTCTTGTTTTATACAGTTGCTGTTCTTATCCCAAATGCTATTCATGCAGGTGCTGTCGATTTTGATTTGCCTAGGCAAGCCATCTGGATAATTGCTAGCTTTTTTCCTTTACAAATATTTTTTTATGGCACTCTTTCCTTACTCCAGATTCATCGTCATCAGAAAATTATTCAGCAGACAAATTCCACGATAGATGAAATCAATCTCGTTTGGATTCAGAAGCTTTTCGCCAGTTATGTTCTTTTAGTTGCGCTTTGGGCACTCAGCAAGTTTTTTCCTTCCGTTATTTACTTTGTACCCATAGGGTATTTCGCTGTAACTCTTTACATGGCCTATTCGGTAACGTCACAGAAAAATATAGACGAAAAAGATGTGCGCATCTCAGCAGATGTTTCCGGAAACAAAAGTTCGAATGAACGTTTACATGCTGATCAGGTTGAATTGGTCATGCAAAGGGTTGATCAATACATGCAAGCCGAAAAAGTATTTCTTGATCCTGCCTTAAACTTGACTGCTTTGGCAACCGCACTCGAGCTGACGACGCATGAGTTATCGTATGTAATCAATACAGGTTTTAAGAAAAATTTTTATCAGTTCGTCAACGAAATGCGTGTCGATGAAGCCAAAAAATTATTGATGAGTAAGGAACATCGACATCTGGACATGATCGGAATCGCCACGCTCGCTGGATTTAATTCTAAAACTACATTTAATACCACCTTTAAAAGAATCACTGGGGAAACTCCGACTGAATTTTATAAGAAAAACCAAAACTAGCAAAGCCTTTTTGTTCGTTTGGGTAAATCTGAACGGTAGAAGTTGTTCGTTTGGATACAGCAGAACGTATAAACTCGTCCATGCCCGTATACTTGCTTTCATATTTACTAATAACAAAAGATATGAAAACAAAAAACACAGTAAAATTGAGCGTTTTGATTGGTTCCGCACTTTTATTTTGCAACAGCTTACATGCCAGCAGTCAACCCAATCATCCGACATCGTCAATCTCCGTTGCCGATAGCACACCGCTGTCTGCATTTGAGGGATTTTATCAATTCCCTAATCAAGTCGCCTACATCGAATTTATTGTCGAAGGCAACGAATTGATTGCAAAGCAAACTTGGGATTCTCGACAATACAAGCTGAAAAGGAATGCAGATCTGAATTTCACTTCCGTAGATGAAGGCTATGTTATTGAATTTCATTTAAGCAACAAAATGATTGTTGGAGCGAAAATTCTTAATCGGGTAGAATTAGTGAAAGTGGATTTCAATCCCGATGCCTATATCCGATTAGACGATGGGGCCATGCGCAAGTACGAAGGGAAGTATGAACTGACACGGAACAAAGAGATGCATCTAGAATTGCGGGTCAAGGATGGTGGATTATCTCTAAAGCAGCTTTGGGATAATAAGGTAATACAATTCTCTCCCAAAACAGCAAACTTTTTTTATAATGATGAATTGACTTTTCCAATTAGCTTTGAGGAAAAGGAAAATCAAAAGATGCAAATGCGTGCATTTGAGAATGATGTTTGGTTGCGGATTAATTAGCTATCGATTATGGTTAGTTTCAATATCAAAGCCTATCTGTTCATCTTGGTTTTTCAGGCCTCTTTAGCTGCAGACTGCAAATCCCAACAAGTCGCAGATCCCAATTTTTTGGTCAGCATTGAGCATCCATCATATCTTGCAGAAAAGGGGCCGATGCTATTAGTGGATGAAGCGCACAATAATCCATTTTCGATGAAGGGACAATATGCAGGATTTGCGCAGGTAGCTGCAAAGGATGGATATCGGCTTTCGACCACCAACATAGCTTTAAGCGCAAATCAGCTTGAAGAAGCTAGGATTTTCGTTAGCATTAATGCCATTTATAATCCAACAGATTGGAACCTGCCAACGCATTCAATCTATACGGATGAAGAAATAGAACTCCTATTTAATTGGGTGATGGAAGGAGGGAGCCTCTTATTGGTCACCGACCATATGCCTTGTGCAGGATCCATCAGCGCATTAGCGACCAAGTTCGGTTTCAATCTAATCAATGGATTTGCTTTGTTGGATTATCCTGCGCCAGAACTATTTTCAGCTTCACTAGGCAACCTGTATGCGAGCGCTGTCACGCAACATGCATCACGGCCAGTCGAACAGATTCGGTTTTGGGGAAGCACAGGTTTTATTGCTCCCAAAGAAGCAGAGGTGATTACGGCCTTGACGGATGCTTACAAAGTTTATTTGCCTTCAAAGATTGAAGATGTTACGTATCCGGTTGCCAGTACCGTCCCTTATATTTCGGGCAAAGGCTTAGCGAATAGTGCTTTGCTAAAAGTCGGAAAGGGTAGAGTCGCGCTATTCGCTGATGGCGCTGTGTTTTCGGCGCAGCTCCAAGGCGTTAAAAGTGAGAAAAGGGGAATGAACCATCCAGACGCCGAGCATCATGTCAATTTGTTGCTGAACGTATTGCAGTGGTTAGCAGAGAAGCCCTAGTTGGATAAATAGACCGGTGTTTGCAACTTTTCTTTACGGCTAAGCTGCGTTACAAGATTTTTAGTTAAAAGCTATTTAACCGAATTCAACTTGAGGAAGCAGAGGGGATTTTTATCCTCTTTGCTTTTTTACGGTCTTAGGCGAGCATAGTAGCCTTTAATGATGGAAGCTCTTATGTGCTTCGCAATATCTTTTCCATTTTCTTGCCTTTGGCCAATTCATCAACTAGTTTGTCCAAATAGCGTGCTTGCTGTGTCAATGGGTTTTCAATTTCTTCTACGCGATAGCCACAGATTGTACCAGTAATTAAATGCGCGTTCGGATTGAGGGTCGCTCGCTGAAAAAAGGTTTCAAACATGACTTTTTCATCGATTAGTTCTTGCTGTTTTTTTTGATTAAAACCAGTTAACCATTCGATGACTTCATGCAATTCTTCTTCCGTACGGCCTTTAGAAACTACTTTAGTAACATAATGCGGATACACGCCTGCAAACGTTAATTTTGCAATCTTTTCATCATGTGTTGCTGTTGTCTTCATCGTAACATCTGTTAAAGTGGAATATATGGATATGCTTTACTTGCCTTCAAGTCTTATTTTTTATTCTCCAGAAAATGAATCGCTTCTGTTAATTGAGAATCAAATTTTGAGGGATATAAAGCATCATTTAAATTTCTTTTCACTACAATATCGGGTTTTATTCCAATTCCGACAAACTCCTCGCCATTTGGCAAAGTCACCTTTTTTGTACAGATCCAAGCGGACGCATCTCCCGGCAATTCCACTTGCAAAGGCTGTCCGGTACTTCCATTGGTATATTCACCGATTTGGGTGCTGTTCTTCGAATTTAACAAATAGATTAGAAAATCTTCGGCTGCGGAGGCCGTGTAGTTATTAGTTAAAATCACAGTAGGTACTGAGAGCTTACTATCGGACTGTATGTGGATCGGGTTTTGCGCAAACTCATGGAACTTCGCACCTTGAGCTGCCTTGTAAAATGCAGTAGCATCTTCTTTGGAAAGCCCCCATTGTTCTTTTCCATTCACCGTATCGGCGGCGGTCAAGAATGAACCGATTGCTCGATCTGTCGGAATGATTTCCCTGCTGTAGTTTCTCGCGCCATAAATAGTATCTTGCTCGATAAAATACTTGGCAATATTCAATGAATTTCGGCTACTGCCACCGCCATTGTTTCGGATATCAAGAATGATTTTCTTTGCTTTTTGCAATTCAGGAAGCTTGGCTTCAAACTCTTTTACAACTGTTGCATCTTCAAAGGTCCGAATCGCTACATAAGCAATATCCTTCTGTACCCATTTAAATTCGAAATTTTGACTTGGAGGCAGGGGCACGGAACTTAGCGCAGTTTCTTCTGTTGTAGCATGCGTCAACGTAAATGATTTCCGTTCGCCTTTTGGCGTAAGCAATTCTATTTCGTACTGATCGCCTTCCAAACCAGCCAATAGGCTGTAGGCGGCTTGGTTATCTAGCGCATCGATTGTCGAGGTCGATAGGTAAGGCTTTACAAATCGTGCTTGATAATCTGCTGTCGCAAGTCCATTTACTTTTACGATTTCGCTGCCTACCGGAATTTCAAGTTCTTTGCTTTTATTGACATCCATCACATAGACTTTCCCATCGATATTCGTCAGGAAAAGGCGATACGCTCCAAAATGGGTCGTCATGACCAGGTTTTGAAGATTTTCTGGCATGTGAATCAACGTATGTCCATCTTTTAGAAGTGCACATAACTTTTGAAGCTCCCTGAAATAATCATAATCATTTTTGGTCGATTGGATATTCGTGATGGCTTCTTTATAAGCAGCATCCCATTGCGCCTGATTGACTTTGTATAGATAGACAAAATTGTAGTTCGCTTCGCTCCAAAATTTTGAAAGTCCGTAAATCTTTTCATCTAACGATAAGGTATTCGGAATTTGTGAGAAAATAGTGACTGGGAATTGAAGAAATAGGCAAAGGATTAGGATTTTTTTTAACATCATGTTTTATAGTGTAGCGGATGCCCGAATATACAAAAGTAAAGTCTAATTGAGAGACATTTGATTCTTGATTTGATCAAATTATTGATAAAGACGTTAACTTTTAACAAAAAATCTGGCTCATGCTGGAATAGTATAAATTTTTCGGATAAAATCTAGCCATTCGTGCAAAGAATGGCTGATTTTTTTAATTCAGCAGAATTTTAGGTGAACTAGATAATGTCTTTCTGTAACTATTGCTTGCTTAAGGATTTGGGTTGTAGATGCGTTGCAATCCTTTTACAAAAGCGACTAGTCCGACATTCATATGGTCTAGATGGGAATAAATTTCTACATCGGTCTTTAGGTTCTTTGGTGTTGGCGTTGCCAATGATTTAGCCAAATCGTTGACCGGTTTTACAAACCATTGAGGTTCTTCATCGCCCCCTACGCTCAAGAATAAATGCAGACTGTCTGCCGAAAGTATCGACTTGGACAAAGAATCCAACTGCTTCATGTAAAAGTCGTTGTACCATAGGGTAGGACTGGCAGCTACAAATCCATTAAAGTCATGGCGGCTATTTTTAATCTGTTCGGAAAGCGCCAAGAGCGAGAAATATCCTCCGAAAGAATGGCCTAGCAAAGTTCTGCTATCAGCAAGGGTTCTATAGCTCGAATCGATTTTTGGAATAAGTTCGTCCGTAATAAACTGATAGAAACGCTGTCCGCCACCGACTGCTCGCATCTCATCGGAAGGAATCGAAGCAGGGTAGAGGTAATCGCGAACGCGCAAGGAATCCATTGCTTCAAAGGATTTATAGTGAATCGAGGCAAGTATCAGCGGAGGCAATAATCCTCCTTTTTCGTATTGATGCAGGATTGGTCCAAGCATGGGGCCGAAGAAATTTCCATCGGTCAGATAGACAACTGGAAAGTTCTTGTCGCTTGCTGAAGCATATTCCAGCGGCAGCTGCAGGGAAATATAAAAACTATCTTTTACGCTGGGTGAGTACAATGCGTAATCAATCTGGAGTTCTGAATCTTTTTTCTGCGGTTCGGAAGCCTGGTTGCAAGACCTGAGCGAAACCAAAGCAGCGAGGATAAAAAGGAAGCTTTTAGGGATTAGGTAATTTTTCTTCATGGGAATAGGTTTACGTTTTTAACTAAGTTTTTGAACTAGCCCAGTTAGTTTTTTAGACCGAACTAGTTCTCTCTCCAAACCTATTAATCAAACGGTTAAGCTCAAAATGATTAACTTTATTTAACCTATGTCCGAAAGCATTCTACGCCAAATCTGAATAATTAGGAACCCGTTTTTGTTCCCTATTAGACAATTTACTGTTGTTGCTGCTGCTGTTGTTGCATCGCTTCCATGTATTGCTGATAGCTATTTTTAGGTTTTGATGGCGCAGAAGTA
The DNA here is from genome assembly GCF_015210005.1 of Sphingobacterium hungaricum. GTDB lineage: Bacteria > Bacteroidota > Bacteroidia > Sphingobacteriales > Sphingobacteriaceae > Sphingobacterium > Sphingobacterium hungaricum. The sequence goes on along the minus strand of NZ_MU158698.1, from coordinate 96,472 downwards.
ACCGTTGGTTTTGGGTAATTCACCTCTTTTTGCTGATAATAAGTTTCATTATCTACAAAATCATCATCATTATATCCAACCGAAACATTGACCTCCATAATATGTTCGGAAGAGCCTTTGTAGACACCTTTTACGGGCGAACAATCTGCGAAATTTCTGCCTACGGCTAAGCGCACATGATTTTCATTTGCAATGCAGTTATTCGTAGGGTCTAGGCCAAACCAGCCATATTCGGGAAGATAGACTTCTGCCCAAGCATGTGTCGCTCCTTCGCCGCGCATTCCATCTCTGTTCGGACAGATATAGCCGCTGACATAACGTGCTGGAATACCAGTCAGACGGAGCATTGCAGTCAGCACATGGGCAAAATCCTGACAGACTCCGGCCTTTAGCTCTAAAATTTCATCAATAGTGGTGTTCACTGCCGTAATGCCTTTGATGTATTCGAAATTGGTAAATACGTAGTTGCAATAGTTTAAGGCAACCTGCTGGGGCGTGTCGTCCGCTTCTTTCAGCGCAAGCGCTGTATCTTTCAATTGTCCTATCCCCTCAAAATATTCCTGGGTCAGGTAATCAATATAAGGAACCTCGTATTTTATTTTTTCTAAATAATTCCATTGCTCGCTGCTGAAAATATCATCTTGAGGCAAAGGCCGTGGAATGGTTTCAACGCTGACTTTGGAAAATATTTTGAGCTGCGTATGCGGTTCGTTCTGCGCAAATGTTCCGACTTCATTGCCATAATAATCAATAAATAATTCAATCTCTGGACTTCCAGAAATATTTAAATCATGCTTGATGACTTTTTGAAAATCGTCTTTTATAGGGAACAGTATAATTTGATTCGCGCTATCGCGAACTGGAGATTCGTATTTGTAATTGGTAATGTGCTTTATTTTAAAAACGGGCATAATATGATGTGTTTACTGCTGTGATTCGAACTATGAATTTGCAAAATAATATTCATTTAATAAATTTCCGATGCCAAAAAGTTCCGAACGTATTTCGGTCAGGAACTGATGCAACTGCTGCTCTTCCATCGTATGGACAGAGCTATAAGTAATCATGCTCTTCAAACGGCCAATTTTAAAGGAAAGATTGTTGTAATGTACAATGTTGCTTTCGCTTTTAAGCCGGCTAAAGTACCGGTCGATGTTGTTGATCGAATACAATGCCGAACGCGGAAAATCATCATTGAGCATCACCAATTCAATGATATTCTTGACATCAAAACCCTGCCTATAGGTTTTAAGGTATAGTTCATACCCACCGATGGAAAGCAATAAATGTTTCCAATAGGCAATGTCGGTCAACAAGTCGGGATTGCCGCTGATTGAACTGAACTTGATATCCAAAATATCAATGGACTGAATGCTTCGTTCCAGGTGTTTTCCGATTTTCATAAAGCTCCGGCTTTCGCCTCGCTCCATCGCGCTGTCCGACGTTCCATGATACACCATGACCTGGCGGATCAGAATGTCCAACGCGGTAATCGGGTCATCTTTCTGCACGTACCAAAGCAAGTTAGGGTCTTTCACGGTATGGTAATATTCATTCAGGCACTGCCATAAATCTTTTGGAATATGCTCTTGCACGCTGCGTGCGTTCTCGCGCGCCAGCGTCACGATATTTAAGATGGAATTTGGATTTTCACGGTTCAGTAAAAGATATTCGATAACCGCGCGGCTATCATGCTGAATGGCTAAAAGCTCATGTTCATCATCCGAAGAGAAAATTTTAATGATTGGTCTCCATGTAAATTCCTGAATGCTGTCTTGTGAAGACGCATAATTAATCTTGATCATGCGCAGCATACCATCGCTGCGCTCCACATATCTACTTAACCAATATAAGCTTGAAGCTACTCTACTTAACATACTGTATTTTTAAGAAGTTAATACCCAGGTGTCTTTACTGCCACCGCCCTGCGAACTATTGACTACCAAAGAACCTTCTTTCAGTGCCACTCGCGTCAATCCTCCCGGCACGATGGAAATTCCATCAGGTCCGTTCAAAGCAAAAGGCCGAAGATCTATTCTTCGTGGCGCAAGTTTTCCGTTGATAAAACAAGGCGCAGAAGATAAGCTGATTGTCGGTTGCGCAATAAAATTGCGCGGATCTTTCAGGATTTCAGCCTTGTATTCGGTAATCTCTTGTTCGGAGGCCGAATGACCCATTAACATGCCATAACCACCGCTTCCATTTGTTTTCTTAATCACCAGTTTATTGATGTTCTGAAAAACAAAATCCAATTCATCTGGATTGCTCAGCTGATAGGTTGGAACATTTTTAAGAATGGGCTCTTCGTTCAGGTAATACTTGATCATATCCGGCACGTAGGTATACACTGCTTTGTCATCGGCCACGCCATTGCCTATGGCATTCACGATAGCGACATTGCCTTTGCGGTAAGCACCCATTAATCCTGCGACCCCCAAAACAGAATTTGGGTTGAAGACCAATGGATCAAGGTAATCATCGTCCACACGTCTATAAATGACATCGACTTGCTGTAAGCCAATCGTGGTTTTCATAAACACCTTCTGATCTTTGACTACTAAATCGCGCCCTTCCACCAATTCTACACCCATTAAACGGGCAAGGGTTGTATGTTCATAATAAGCCGAATTATACATTCCAGGACTTAGCAGCACGATTGTCGGATTAGAAACAGCACGAGGGGAGAGCGCCAAAAGATTCCGGTAAAGGATCGCCGGGTATTCGGTCACGCTCTTAACACCGCATTGTGGAATCAGATCAGGAAATAAGCGCTTGGTGATTTCGCGGTTTTCGAGCATATAACTCACACCCGAAGGCGTACGAAGATTATCTTCTAAGACATAAAAAGTGCCATCATAATCTCGTATCAAATCGATGCCGGCAATATGAATGTAAATGTCATGCAAGACCTGCACATTATACATTTCCCGAAGAAAATGAGGGCAAGAGTAAATGACATTGATCGGAACGATGTTGTCTTTAATAATAAATTGATTGCTATAAACATCTTTAAGAAAAAGGTTCAATGCTTTTAATCGCTGTGTAATCCCTTTCTCGATGAAGCTCCATTCGCTTGCCGTCAGGATGCGCGGAATTATATCAAAAGGAAATATTTTTTCGATTCCCTCTCCCGAATCATATACGGTAAAAGTGATTCCTTGGCTCATGAAAAGTTTTTTAGCCAACTCTTCTTTCTTATTTAAATTGTCTAAAGACTCTTTAGAGAAGTTATTGATGAAATTTAGATAATGATTTCTGTAATTATCATTATTGAGAAACATTTCGTCATACGTGTTTTGGCTATTTTGATAATTCCCGATAAAATTCTCCATAATTCAACTAATTATTGCTTTAATATACGAAAATTAATAAAAATTATATGCTATTTGTTTAAATTTTGCTTTAAAAGAATGAAATAAATAGCTTTTTGGATATTATTGTAGCCGTGAGTTCACTTTTTGTAGCTGAATGGATTCGTGTTGAATTTAGTTAGAAGTTAATTGATGGGCGCTCTATCGAGCGGTATTGATTTCGCGGGTTTATAGCCAAACTTTGGGTAGTAATCTTGGTGGCCTAATAAGATAATAGAGTCGAAATTTAGTTCTTTTGCTTTTTGATGAGCATGCCTAATTAACTCAGCGCCAATTCCTTGGTTTTGATAATCGGGGTGGACTGCGACAGGGGCAAGGGCTAGTGACGTATATTCATTTTCCGTGTTTTTTATTTTGATTTTCGTCAAAAGAATATAGCCGACAATTTTATTTTCGAGTTCAGCGACTAGCGATAATTCAGGAATAAATTGCGCTGATTTTCGTAAATCTTCTACAAGAAATTGTTCTTTATGGTCAGAATGAACTTCATTCCTAAATGCATGTTCTAGTAAAGCGAATACAGCTTTGTAATCACCTGGGTTTTCTTGACGGATTTGCATGGAGCAGACTGTTGATAGAAGTAAAGGAAATTTTTTATATAAAGCCTCTTCTTAGTTCGGTCTAAATCGTTCAAAAGATTGCCAATATTTATCTTTATAAATCTCATAATTTACCTTCAGTTTGTTTGCATACTTTTTTGACAAGTCATGCAAAACTTTTGAAGGTTTCCTAAAGTCTATACAAGCAAAATAAATTTCTCGTAAACCATCTGCAGTTTGCCTGCCGATGTTTAAGTAGCCGTCAACATCTTTCAGCTCGAGCATGATTTCATCCTCAAAATCGTTGAGAAATTCAAAAGTTTCTCTATCTGGCAGGCCATTGCTGTTTTCGCCATCAAATTCGATTTCAACGCTCAAAATCCAAGGGTGAGATGCTTTGCTGTCCCAGTTAAGCAAAGTCGAATTGACAATGGCAACTAACGGTCTTCCATTTTTAAGTTCTGCTTCAAAGCTTGAATAACTGTCGTTTTCAGTATCGTAACGAAGCCCCTCATACTTTTCGACGAACTCCTTTTCTCTCCATATCAAAAAGTCTTTCAATTTTGAAATAGGAACAAGTTCTTTTTCAGCTTGCTCTTTGCTAATGAAGGTGAAGTTGTCTATGCTATTCAGAAAGGCTAATTCGCCTAAATAATTATCTAAGAAAATATAGGTGCCATTTCCGATTGCTTCCTTGTTTTCTTCCGTCCGATCATCGTGTATGATCGATATATCAATTTCGTCCGGGTATTCTGGGTAATCGTTGGAATAGAAGAATAAATTACTGCTATCAAACGTATAACCACCCATTCGGATTCCTATATGATCAATATTTGTTGCAGGCTTATTTGCCGTAAATTTCCAGCCTTCGATTTTCGGTGCTTGCTCCACTAGTTCCTCTATAAAAACAATGTTTTTAGTGTTGCCATCTGCCGTAAACACCAAGTCAACCGTGTTTTCGTCCAACATACCCGTCAGGTAAAAGTAACCATCCTTAAGCTCAGCAAGCTTTGGCGAAAGTTTTTCGAAAAACTCTTGCTCAATGTCTTTCTGTTCTTTCACGACAGTAAAAAATGTTTTCTCATTGTCTTGAAACCAATTCCAGAAGTCGCTGTAACTTGTTACTGCTGTGTCTTTATTGCCGAATATATTTCTTATAAAACTCATAACACGATAGTTTAATTTGTTATTTACTAAAGTAATAATAAAAGGAGATTATTTTCTTGAATCTTTTTTTTCGGTCTCAGCTGTAGTGATTCCGAAAATTTTTCTTGAAAAAAGCACTTTTCTTAAGATACAAAAGGTAAATCGAGTTGATAACCAGTGCGTTTTGCTACTCTTCCTATGTTGATACGCTCAAGGTGTCCTAGTGTTTGCAACTATCAATACTATTATTAATTTCTCAACTCAAGATTTAGTCCATAGGATATTTGATAATTGAGGGATGTCTATGATTTCATCGCATTGATTTCATTTTCTATTATCCTGTATTTATCTTTTACGTCTTCCCCTTGATAATAATTCAACAAATCTTCTTTGGTTAAGGTACCATCCACTAAGAATTTTCTAAGGTATTGTTGGTTAAACTCCATTAACAACATACTTTTTTCAAGTTGTTTAAGTATGGCTTTATTATTCTCAATATTATTATGGACTAGGCTTTTTATTGTTGTAATTTCATTGATATCTTTTATCAGTCGATTGACCAACATTACCAACAAGTCCTTATCTAATTCCACATGTTTGGCATTTATGGCGACGTCTCTCGCCAGCATATAAGCAATTGCCAAATTGGAATAATCACCCTTTTGCGAGTTGATAATGGCAACCATCCCAACTCCAGGAATATAGCCTACATTTTCAAATTCTCTAAGAATAGAGTTGTCTAACAACGAAATGTCAAAAACAATAATGCTTATTTTTGCATCTCTGTTAGCTTGAGCCTCCAGCAACTGGCTCCAAGCGGTATCAGTCTTCCTTGTAAACAGGTCTCGAGTTTCAATATCTCCTAAACGGATACTTTTATCGAATTTACATTCAATCGCGATTCTGAGATTGGGATTGCCGTCGACTTCACAAATGATATCACCTGTTTTATTTCTTGGAATTGTTCCTGCTGTATTTCCAGTTAGTATTGCACGGTCTTTTAATTTTTTCTCTGCAAAGTACTGATTAAGAAAATCGGCTATTTCATCTTCTGCCAATATTCCTTTGATGGAGGACTTGTAAAATAGTTCTTTTTTCATTTCGAAAATCATTTTCAAACTTTCGAGTTCCGTACCCAGTTCATTACTGGTTTTTGAAAGAAATGCAGAAATACGATCTTCCATTAGTGCCAATACCCCTATATAAATAGCTCGGAGTAATTTTTCATCTCTTTCTGAAGCAGGAAGATTGTCAAAATAGTTGAAAACTATTTGATTTTCGATTTCAAATTCCTTTATTTCAACTCGTTTGAGTTGTTGGTTAATTTTGATTGTTGCCATATTACCTTAAATTTTTTAAATCGATATAAAGTCTAACTAAATGATCTATTGCCAAATCTATTATAGGTTCAAACATAAACGAGTTAAGATGTATATTTTCAGGGGTAATTAAATTAACTTCATCTAGTTTGGTTATTTCCTCATCTAACACCCCTTCGAATTCAGTTTTAAATCTTTCAAATAACTTACCCGTTTGATATTTATTAAATGGTGTTTTATCACTAACTTTTGAAAACATATATTCTTCAGCTTTCAATCTGATAGCAATTGATAAAGCGATTTTCTCCTCAAGGTTAATACCTTGTGTAATAGGATTCGAAATAATTTTGTTTGTTTCGGCTTCTAGTATAGATTTAACTGTATCTGTTTGATTATATTTTTCTAACCCGCTTGATGTTATCACTTTTTCATAAACTGTTTTAAGCTGTGCAACTGTAATCGTATCGGTATCACTTTTTATATGCAATAATGAAGTCAATAATATAAAATCATCAGAAAAATCCTCATCTTTAAATTCAATCAAATTCCGAACAAAAGGAATTGAAGCTAGAAACATCAGAGGGGTATCTAGATTCTTTTTCCAATAACTAAATGGCTCACTCTGATAATTATGGCCAGTTCCTATCAATTTTATTTCATCATCATTTTTAAGGGCCATAAACGAACAATCTCTTTTACTAGTTCCATCAAGTAATCTGGACTGGATTGTTCTATAAAAGTCGTAATTATGAGTTAGAATTATTTGTTTATACGAACCATCTCTATGAATGTCGGAAAGATATTGTATAATGGCATATTTATTTTTGTAATCGAAAGAGTCTGCAATATCATCGATTATTAACAGAGTCTCTCTATTTTCTTTCTTCTTTGCTTCGATATTAAATAACACATTCATTAAGTACATTGCTCTCTTTTCTCCTTGGCTTAGAATATCTTCTCGATTTAGTTCATCGCTATTAAAAGTTCTAGGATCCCCGGTTTTATTGTCAAATTGAAATGCAATGTTAGGAGCAGATTTTCCAAGTATTGAACTATCCTTATTTGTGATGGTAGCTTTAAAAGGAACAAAAAATCTCTCATTAAATTTTTTTACAATTTTGTCCCATTCCGTTTCTTGATCTTTCGCTGTTTGCTCAATTTCCGAAAGGCGTTTACTTCCAGTATTATAAGATTCTACAATATCAGTTAAGAAAAAAAATATGGTTGAAAAGTATGAAATCCAAACTTTCTTTCTGAACGCCTTAATATCATTATACTCTGATACAATTAATGGATTTTTTTCAATAAGATCTCGGAATTGTTTTACCGCAACTTTCTTTATCTCTTTTTCAATCTTCAACAGGTTTTCATTCTCAATTATAGCTTTTTTTTCCTCAAGAAGCCTCGATGCAAGTTGTTTGTCATCTGTAATAGGATGTTCATCTCCGTCAAATAAAACCTTATGATTAGCGTAGAAATATCCTTCTTTTATTAACGTTTGGGCTACAGTATCAGCTCTTCCCGGATTAAAAACACCAGCTTTGAAAACATTAGATTTTTTAATTAAATCATTATAGGTAGTAAAATATTCTTCAATTTTATTTTTAACATCAGGTTTTGTTAAAAATTCTATAACGTCACCATTAAAAAGTTCACTATATTTTAATAAAGAATGGTTATCTACCAAATCTTGCTGATAAATATCTTTGAATAAATCATAAATATTATTTTTGTCAAAATCATTTAATAAGATTTGTTCAATTTCTTTTTTTGGTACACCAGATTTACGATTTAAATCAACTATTATTTTGTCCTTCAAATCAATCAAACCTCTAAAAATAGAATTATATTCTTCTTTTGATTGTTCATCTACGAGAAGTTTTGATTGACTCTCAGTTGTATTAATATTTTCAAAAGATTTAATAACCAGAATATCTTTTGCATCAATGTCGTTATCGCCTGCTTTTATCGAGCAGAAAGTATCCTTTCCGAATAACCTGTCTCTTGGAGTTTTTCCTTTTGACAACTCTTGGAAAGTATTGGCAAAAGAGGTCTTCATAATTCCATTTGATGCGTAAATGACTATGGTGTTTGATTTAGTGAAGCTGAAACTATGTTTTAACTTATTTATACCGAAACAACTCTCTAAATCGACTTCTAATAAATCCCACATATTTTTAATCGTATAATTTTTTCGCATACCGGTTTATATAGCTATTCAAACCACTACCACTTCGAGCGAGTCTTTTCATAGTTTCTACATGGTTTTGTCCTGCTTTTCTATAACTATACCTATATGTTCTGGCTGTTCCGGAAAACTGTACAAGTATATAATCTAAACCTATTTCGAAAGCAGATACTCCCGAATCTCTTCCTGAGTTTCTATATCTTTCCATAATTAGATTTCGGCATAAATTTCAGACATTCCTTTATCTCCTCTTTTGTAATCACCTCTAACTTCAAATGTATCTTCTGTAATTACGATATCATCAGCTTTGCTTAAATCATACATTTTCCATCCCATTTTACCAGATGAAGAATATCCATCAATTTGATAAGCTCTCAAGCCTTCGTTACCAGCAGTAGTCTCACCGTAACAATGTGGTTCTACGACTCTTAATTCTCCTTCGTAATAAAATTCTATTACATTTTGATTTTCGATTGCGTCAATAATTTCTTGGTTCATATTTTTAGTTTTTTAATGATTTATAAGGTGTAAAAGAATTGTAAACAACAGTAGTTCAACAAATTGCAATTCACACAAATATAACCAAATAAGAGCTCTCTAGATTACGGAAAACCGTAATTTGATCAAAATTCAAAATCTAATTATTATGAAAAGGAAATAGAGAAAATTCCTATTGAGGAAGCAATGAAAATGGTAAAAAATTCGGAGAACGTCAATTAACTAAAAAGATGAATTTATAATTGTTTTTTATCGTTTTCGAAATAGCAACTAGGGAACGCTTTTCGAATTTTTAATACTTACTGATTAAGCAAAAAGAATCGAAATCTATATCGGCAAGCTCAAAATTCATTGTTTTATTCCATTTTAGCTCATCCAAATCCAAATTAGTTTACCGCTTCACATTAAAATATACGCACAAAAAAAGAGCAACTTTTACAGTTGCTCTTCTCTTTGCGGAGAGGGCGGGATTCGAACCCGCGGTACCGTTTCCAGTACGACAGTTTAGCAAACTGTTCCTTTCGGCCACTCAGGCACCTCTCCGTATTTGGACTGTGCAAACATAAGGCAAAATTTTCATTCTGCAAAGCTGTTAAACTGATTTTTTAACAATTTTCTTCCTCTCAAAAATAAACTTCTGACAGTCAACTTATTTTTTATTCGTTTCGCACTTATTTCTTGCTCTTTTCATAATCAATGCGCACATGATGTATGCTCATCAACATATTTTTAAAGATTTCTGATACCTCAGAGATATCGCGCATCGTAATATTGGAGTTCGCAAACTGCTTTTGCATTAACTTATGCTCAATAATTTTATCAACCAAGTTACTGATGGACTCTTTCGTGGGTTCTTTCAATGCACGAGAAGAAGCCTCCACGGAATCGGCCATCATTAAGACCGCAGTTTCTTTCGAAAACGGAATTGGGCCTGGATATTTGAAAATGGATTCATCCACCAGTTTTTCGGGATTATTCTTTATAAACGTATTGTAGAAATAATCGACGCGCGTCGTTCCATGATGTGTACGGATAAAGTCAACCACCACTTCCGGTAGTTGGTTTCGGCGAGCGATTTCAATGCCTTTTAATACGTGCGAGATAATGACTTGCGCACTTTGCTCAGGCGTCAATTCCTCATGTGGATTCACTCCAGTTTTTTGATTCTCAATAAAATACAAAGGGTTCGTCATTTTACCGATATCATGGTACAGTGCGCCAGCGCGAATCAGTAAAGGATTTCCTCCAATCTTATAAATCGCAGCTTCCGCAAGGTTTGCTACTTGCAGAGAATGCTGAAATGTTCCAGGGGCTTTCAACGACAGTTCGCGCAAAAGTTTGGAATTACTATTGGTCAATTCCATTAAGGTTAAATCTGAAACAATGCCAAACAAGCGTTCGAAAGCATAAATCAACGGATAAGCCAGCAAAGTCAGACCGACGCTGACAACAAAAGGCACTAAATCCGACCAATACAAGGTGCTGAAGGAACCATTCCTCGTCAAGTTCAATCCAACAAAACCAACAATATAAGTTGCTAAAATCAATAAACTGGAAATCAGGAATTGTTCGCGCTTGACCAAAGTCTTGATGCTGTAAATCGAAACCATGCCGGCCACAAATTGCAAGAACACAAAATCATAGCTGTTCGGAACAAAGATAGCGGCAATCAAAACCATCAATAAATGGATATTGAGCGCTACGCGCGTATCAAATAGAATGCGCAGAATAATCGGAACACCACAATAAGGAATGTAATATAAGCTTGGAATCTTGACTTTCACGGCCCATGACAGCACGCCGAGCATACCTAAAATAATAATAAAGATAATCAGCAACAGGCGGTTGTTGTTATAGATGTCGAATCGGAAGAAATACAGGAAGACCATTAATAACGTCATCACCAAACTCACCATCATAAAATGGCCCATGGTCACGTAATTCTGATTGCCGCTGATTTGAATATCCTCCTCAAATACTTTTCGCAAAGATTCCAGTTTCTGATAGGTGTCGCTATTAATCGTTTTCCCTTGCTCAGCAATCAGTTCGCCTTTCTGGACCATTCCGCGCGTCGTGGAAATATTAGCCAGCGCATTCTGCTCTATCTTATCGGTCTGGCTTTCATTGAAAATGTAATTGATGGTGATGTAATTGCGCATCACTTCAAACAGCCAAGCCTTATGCGTAATGTTTTTATTGCGTTCAATCGCGTCCTTTAAATAGACGTTAGCTGATTCAATGGTAAAGCAATCGACCGTATTTTTTTGCTGCGCAATGTTATCATGAACTAAAGTAAAGTTGTATTGAGAATTTGTCTCATCGACCTTGTCAGCATCATTTCCTTTATTTTGATAGCGATTATTCAACGAAATCACGCCACGGGCATAAATGTAATTAAGGAGCGAATTTCCGATGTCGCGATATTCTTTAATGTCCAAATTGGGCAAGGTGTCCATTTGTGAAGCCTGCCATTTTTCCGCGAGGTTGGTGTTGAACTCGTCAATCTGCTCTTTGCTGACGACCTCGTTTAAAATATAAATAGGCTGAACAGTCTTTAGGATATATTGCCTGTCGCGGTTTAATTCTTCCTGAGTTTTTTGGATAGCAAAATTATAGGGCGAAATCAGGTTTTCATGATTCCAGACTTTTCCTTTTTCAAATTCATACCGAAAGCGGGGCTGTTTTGGAAGAAATAAACAGATTAAGACAATGGTCAGAACCACCATCGCATATTTGATGAATACCGAATTATATTGAAAGCCGTCTTTAGTGTAATTTATTTTAAGTTTCGCCACGTAAGGTGTTTTTATTCCAAAATCTTTAACAAATGTAAATATTATTTCATTGATGTGTTTATCAAGTTCTTTAAGAATCTATTTTAACTTACTATCTTTGCCTAACAAAATATTTCTTAAAAAATGTCTTATTCAAAACACCTTATTGCACCATCTGTTTTAGCAGCAGATTTCGCTAATCTTCAGAAAGAAATCGAAATGGTCAATAGCAGTGAAGCAGATTGGTTTCATATTGATATTATGGACGGCGTATTTGTGCCAAACATCTCTTTTGGTTTTCCGGTTATGCAAGCCATAAACAAGCATGCGAAAAAACCGTTGGATGTCCATTTGATGATTGTCGATCCTGACCGTTATCTGCAGACTTGCCGAGACAATGGCGCTGAGGTCATTACCGTTCATTATGAAGCTTGTACACATTTGCACCGCACCCTAGCAGCGATTAAAGAGTTAGGCTGTAAAGCTGGCGTTGCGTTAAACCCGCATACATCGGTCGATGTGTTAAAGGATATTGTGCAGGATCTTGATTTAGTCTGTTTAATGTCTGTGAATCCAGGTTTTGGCGGACAGAAATTTATTGAGCATACCTATCGCAAAATTTCGGCTTTGCGTGAACTGGCAGTGGCTAGCAATCCGGGATTATTGATTGAAATCGATGGGGGAGTGAGCAGTGCGAATGCAGCGAATTTATTGCGTGCCGGAGCGGATGTGCTGGTTGCGGGCAATTTTGTTTTTTCTGCTTCCGATCCGATAGAAACGATTAAAGGATTGAAAGAAGTGAACGTCAATACGTTTTCTGTCTAGATAAAATTAGACAGGGTTTAGGCTGAAATAATCGTTTAGCAATCTTATTTTTAGGTTTTAGTTTAGAATATTTCCAAATAAGATGCAATCGGGTAAATATTAGCACAAAACCTTGGAATTTTGTATTTTTGTGATTGTATAGGTAAGTTATCTTATTAAATACAAATTTTAAGTTAAAAATAATTAAATAAATCATACATGGCTTTTGATATAGATATGATAAAAAAGGTGTACAGTCAATTTGACGGACGCATTCAAGCGGCTCGTAAAATTGTCAACAAGCCTTTGACTTTATCAGAGAAAATTTTATACGCCCACTTATGGGAAGGTAATGCAACGGAAACATATGAAAGAGGAAATTCCTATGTGGATTTCGCTCCAGATCGTGTAACGATGCAAGATGCGACCGCGCAAATGGCTTTATTGCAATTTATGCAAGCTGGTCGTCCTAAAGTGGCAGTTCCTTCGACAGTACACTGTGATCACTTGATCCAGGCAAGAGACGGTGCAGAGCAAGATTTAAATCGTGCGAAGCAAGAAAGTTCGGAAGTATTTAATTTCTTAAGTTCTGTATCGAACAAATATGGTATTGGTTTCTGGAAACCGGGAGCGGGAATTATTCACCAAGTGATGCTAGAAAACTATGCATTTCCTGGCGGAATGATGATCGGAACGGATTCGCATACAGTAAATGCCGGTGGTTTAGGGATGATCGCGATTGGTGTCGGCGGTGCTGATGCTTGTGATGTCATGGCTGGATTGCCTTGGGAACTTAAATTCCCTAAATTAATTGGCGTGAAGTTGACTGGAAAATTAAGTGGTTGGACTTCTCCTAAAGATGTGATCTTGAAAGTTGCAGGTATCTTAACGGTAAAAGGTGGTACGGGTGCAATTGTCGAATATTTTGGTGAAGGTGCTGAATCGATGTCTTGTACGGGTAAAGGTACAATCTGTAACATGGGTGCAGAAATCGGTGCAACAACTTCTACATTCGGATACGATGAGTCAATGGAGCGTTATTTACGTTCGACAAACCGTGCGGATGTTGCGGATGCAGCAAATGAAATCAAACAACATTTAACCGCTGATCCAGAAGTATACGCTGATCCAGAAACATATTTTGATCAAGTAATTGAAATCAACCTTTCGGAATTGGAGCCAAGTTTAAATGGTCCTTTTACTCCGGATTTATATACTCCAGTTTCTCGCATGCGCGAAGAATCATCTAAAAATGGATGGCCTACAAAAGTAGAATGGGGATTGATCGGTTCTTGTACAAACTCTTCTTACGAGGATTTGGCGAGAGCAGCATCGATCGCTCGTCAAGCGATTGAAAAAGGTTTGGATATTAAAGCTGAATTTGGTATTAACCCAGGTTCTGAGCAAGTGCGCTACACAGCAGACCGTGATGGTTTAATCAAAACATTCACTGATTTGAATGCAACGATCTTCACAAATGCATGTGGTCCTTGTATCGGTATGTGGGATAGAGCAGGTTCGGACAAACAAGAGAAGAACACCATCGTTCACTCGTTCAACCGTAACTTTGCTAAACGTGCGGATGGCAATCCAAACACCTATGCGTTCGTAACATCTCCAGAGATGGTTGCTGCGATTGCAATTTCTGGTGATTTAGGTTTCAATCCAGTTACAGATACATTAACAAACAAAAATGGCGAGCAGGTTAAATTGGATCCACCAACAGGTGACGAATTGCCAGCACGTGGATTTGCAGTAGAAGATGCAGGTTACCAAGCTCCAGCTGAAGATGGCTCAGGAGTTCAGGTAGCAGTTTCTCCGACTTCGGATCGTTTGCAATTGTTAGAGCCATTTGTTGCTTGGGAAGGCACAGACCTTAAAGGGTTGAAAGTTTTGATCAAAGCAAAAGGTAAATGTACAACAGATCATATTTCAATGGCTGGTCCTTGGTTAAAGTACCGCGGTCATTTAGATAATATTTCGAACAACATGTTGATTGGTGCTGTCAATTACTTTAATGACAAAACTGATTTTGTTAAAAATCAATTGACAGGTCAATACGGTCCAGTTCCTGCTACGCAACGTGCGTACAAAGCAGCTGGTATCGGTTCGATTGTTGTTGGTGACGAAAACTACGGTGAAGGTTCATCTCGTGAGCATGCAGCAATGGAACCACGTCATTTAGGTGTACGTGCAGTTTTAGTGAAATCATTTGCTCGTATCCACGAAACTAACTTGAAAAAACAAGGGATGTTGGGATTGACTTTTGCAAACAAAGATGATTACGATAAAATCTTGGAAAATGATACGGTAGATATCGTAGGTTTGACAACATTTGCTCCAAATACTCCATTAACATTGGTATTGCATCATGCAGACGGGACTTCGGAAGAAATCTCGGTGAACCATACCTACAATCAACAACAGATTGAATGGTTCAAAGCAGGTGGCGCGTTGAATATTATTCGCAGAAACCAAGCAAATTAATTCTTTCAATCTTTCAGTAGATTGAAATTTATCCCGGCTTTCACATAAGCCGGGATTCTTATTTCCTTTCATGAAAAAACTTTTCCTTTTAATAGGCGCGTTGGCGTTAGGGAGCTCTATTGCATTTTCTCAAGAAAATGACGATAAAAATTCTCTTTTCACAAAAAACATTTTCAAAACTCGATACGAACGAACCGAATCCAATAAAGGGAAATTCTTTGTTCATTGGGGCTATAATATTTCGGCTTACGCCAAATCGGATATACAGTTTACAGGGCCTGGCTATGATTTCACCTTGCATAAAGTGACGGCCGGCGATCGTCCGACCAAGTTCGGATTGCGCTATGCTGATCCGAGCCGCATTACGATTCCTCAGTTCAATTTCCACTTTGGCTATTTTATTTCTGATAAGTATTCACTTTCCTTAGGCTGGGATCACATGAAATATGTCGTCGATATTCCGCAGAGGGTTAAGATTTCCGGTTATATCCATGAGGAGATTTCCAATCCAGGAATTCCGACAGGAGATCGCGCGGGGGAGTATAACGGAGAAACCATCGAGGTCGATGCCGATATGTTGCGCTTCGAACATACAGATGGATATAACTTTGCCGCTTTGGGTTTGGAACGCTATGATGATATTCTGGTTAGCAGCAAAGGAAAGCAACTATTGACTTTAGAATCTGGAGTCGAGGCAGGGTTGATGGTTCCTCGTTCGGATGTTCATTTGTTTGGCGTAGGCGATAATCATTTCTGGAATATTTCGGGCTATGGTGCTGCTGCGAAAGTGGGTGTTCAATACCATATCTACAAAGGTTGGTATGTTCAGAGCAGCTTTAAGACAGGATACACCGAGCTTTTGAAAATTCCGACCACGGGACGAAGAGGTATTGACAAGGCTCAGCAAGGCATTTGGTTTTTCGAAAACTATTGGGTCGTCGGATTCCGATTTTAATACATTTGCGATGCCGTTTCGAAGTTCTTGAAACGGCATTTCTTTTTTGGGATTTTATTTTTGGTTGGCTTTAATTTATTACATATTCTTTGTATTGCCATCAGGTGAGTGTGAATTGACACTTGATTATCGCTCAGATTTTTCTACTTTTGCTAGAACTTTTATGATAGATCTAACAATTTTCTTTTGTGGCCAATCAGATTTTGAAAAGATTTGAAATCGTTAACAATTGACTCCAATAAATTATGAAAACACTTACATTTATTTTAATTGCGCTTATCGCTTTTACAAAATCCTTCGCTCAGATAGACAGTAAAGGAAATCCGATATTTAATTCGGTCGTAATCGGCGAAGAAAAGTTCGATGATTTTGAGCTCACTTCAAGTTATTTTACGATTGCCAATAATATTTCTGATAAAAATTCATCTGTATATATCAATGACAACCCGAGTCTTTCAGATTATCTGAAATTCTCTAGAGATTTGCCGTCCTATGCGTTTACGGTTCATCAGGGAGAACAGGTTCAATTGATGATTATGCTTGTACAAACGAATAAGGGAAGTGAAACAGATTTTCATTATTACGTTTCGAATCCTAATAATGGTAAAAGTGTGGAAATCCCATGTGCTGTATGGGGCGAAATTTCAGAAAAAAGAGTTGAGGAGTTTGAAAAGCTTAAAGTGGATGCAGACGCTGAAATAATTGAACTGCCAAAAGGAACACTATATTCGTTTAATGGGATTGCATATAGGATACAACCCTATAAAGAATTAAAAGAAGAAGTTCTTCAAATTATTGAATCCATAAATAAAGTGAGGAAATAAGTAACACCTGAACGGAACATCACAGCGATAACAAGATGGCTGCGTGCATGGTGTCCTTCCTTACATTAATTTTTCAATTTGTTCCATGTAGATGGAAGACTTTTTATCTATTCCAAAAGGAGGATTAATTCGTTTCCATAGTTAGCAAGAAACTTAAACGTCAGCATTGGTTATGCTTGCCAATCTATCGATTAAACGTCAGCACGCCATCCTTGTAAAGATAATGTATGTTGTTGTTTTTAACCATTTCTTCATTGCCTCCTGGATTTAAGAGCAGGGAATCCGAATCAAAAGTAAACAGAAGGCTATCTGCCTGCTGATTGACACGAACAATATCCACCAACGAAGTGTCCATGTCTTTTCCCGACAGATCTAAATTTCCCAAATGTTTTAAACTGTTGTTTTCATAGATAAATAGTTCAGCTCCTGAAAGTATTCGAATGCGGTCTGGCAAAGAATGATAATACGCTGATCCTGATCGTTCTTATAAAAATGTGGTTCTACAAGGAATAAATCCATAAAACCATGCGAAGCGAAAAGCTGTTTATTGTCTTTGCTCAACAACATGAGCCTTGCGCCATAATCTGTTTCCGTATCCGGAGCCTCGATGGAACCATCTTTTGTCCAATGTGAAGCTACTATAAGTTGGTTGGAATCCAAAAGATATGCGGAGCGAATCGAAAAATCTGCAAGTTTCGCGTTTGACAGGCTGTCGGGAAAGAATTCTGTAAATGCAAAGTTTTGATTAACAGTTGCAACTGTCGGATTTAGTTCATTCGAAGCTTGCTCAATAGTTTTATTTTTTGGATTGCATGCCATCATCAGCAAACAAATAAAGAAATAGCTGTAGTTCTGTTTCATTGGTCGTAAATCTATTTCTTTTAACGCTGAAAACAGAAAATAGTTTTCAATAGCAGTTAACATAGGACTGGTTTAAGAGGGCAGGAGGGTGCCATCGGCTAGAACTATACGTTTAGTCGGCGCTTCTCTTTGCTTTCCAAAATCGCTTTTTCTAATCGTGCGGCCTTGGTTTTATCTTGTTTGGCGGAGGTAATCCAATGGATAACTGTCTTTTTGTATGAAGGCGCTTGCTTGCTGAAGTAATTCCAAGCGGATCTGTTTTTCTTGAATAGCTTTTCCTGACTTGCCTCCAAGCTCAATTCGCCCGCTTCATGGTAGTAGGAATTGTCTTTGTTTTCATCGCGAAGGGCATAGGCTTTCAAACCTGCTTCTCGCATCAAACCTGCTTCGGTCAGTTGTTCGACTTTGCGGATATTGATGGCGCTCCAAATACTGTTTTTCTTTCTCGGCGTGAAGCGAATGCTGTAACTTTCTGGATCGAGCGTATTCTTTCGCCCATCGATCCATCCAAAACACAAAGCCTGATCCACTGCCTCAGACCAGGTGATTGATTCTTTGCCACTTCCGATTTTATAAAAACCGACATAGAGCTCTGTTTCGGATCCGTGATGCTGCTTAAGCCAATCCCTGAACGAAGATGCAGTCGCGAAAAACAGGACGTCCATCGGATTACGAAGGGATTTGTTCGGTCAGGATTTCTTGCCCCGATTGATCATAATAAATGCAAGTCATCTTATCTAGATCGACTATCCATTTTTCTATTCCAGATTTTGCACAGTCAGCACAGAATGTAAAGAAATCGGTTCCTCCTTGTTGATGATTCTTTAAATCTTTTGAAAATTGTTCGGCATTTGTATGTTGCGCAATGACTAGCGGAGCGTACAAAGGATCTGACGAAGTCCGGTAATCCTGATCGCCATGATAATCCGTGTGGCCATCGGAAACAAACGTTTCGAAGCTTTTGACGCCAAAGGTCTTGATTTCTTGTATGTATGCAGGGAATTCAGCCCCTGACTTTACTTTGCTATGCGCCTCGTCGATTTGTTGAACTGTAAACATATGTATTCGTCTATTTTTTGACCAAAAATAACTGAATTTCTGGAATGAACAAGCAGATTTTTAACTCTAGCTTAATTCTTTTTCTGACGGTTAGTGGGCAGCAGTTTTGGAAAATACATTCATTACGACTACGCCTGCCACGATTAGCAAGATTCCGATGATGCCAGCAAGGTCCAACTTTTGTTTGAAGACAACAACGGACACCGTTGCAGTTAAAACGATTCCTAATCCCGCCCAAATGGCATAAGCTGTTCCTAACGGAATGCTTTTCAGTGCTAGGGAAAGAAAATAAAAACAGGTGATAAAAGCGATCGCAACGACTGCTGTCGGAATTAGTTTGGTAAATCCATTTGATGCCTTGATAAAACTTGATCCGATCACTTCAAAAATAATCGCCAATCCTAAAAATAAATATTTCATATAATCTTTTACTTATGCAGCAAAGAAACGATGGATTTAGCGATGTTTTTTTGACTTAAGTCAAATTCGGTTATTTGCCTCTGATGCGGCTCAAGGTTTCCTGAGCGATTCCAAGATATGATGCAATATTGCCTAAAGATATGCGATGAATGGCTTCTGGGTCGCTAGCAAGTAAAGTTTTATAACGCTCTTCTGCAGATTCTATCTGCAGGGAAAGCGCTCTTTTCTCCAAAATCTTGCAGATTTCTTCCGCCATTTTTCTTCCAATCAGATTCATCTCCCTATAACTGTCATAAAGTTCATTCAGGTCACTAGAAGAAATGTAAACCAAAGTTGTCTCTTCTAAAAATTGAATGTTTTCAAATGAAGGTTCGTTAAAATAGACAGGAAGTATAGAACCGAGAACATAATTTTCGAAACCGAACCAGAGGTTGATTTCACGGCCTTGGTGAACATAGAAGGCTCGTATCAAGCCTTGTTCAATCAGAAAAAGACTTGATACGACCTGACCTTGTTTAAGGAAATAATCACCTTTTTGACGGACAACTCTTTTTGTACGTTGATTGATTGCTTCCTCTAATTCATCAGAGATATATCCATATTTTTTTAAATGAGTAAGGAAAGCATTCATTCCGGCAGGATTAGGATTCTATCAATGTGATTTTAACCAGTTGCAATGCGCACGACTGGTTCTATTTATTCAATTCAATTGCGAGTGGGCTAAGCCACATCTTTCTCAAAGTATAAGTAAATATATAACGCAGCGCCAAAGTTTGTAGAGCTTGTTGAAGCTAAACGGTAACCTAATAAGGCATATCTGTCTAATTGCTTCTGTATGTCTTCTTTGGATGCCGTCGCAATGTGGTTGATGTCAAATGTAAGTTTTGTATAGAAAATTAGGGTTTCAACTTTGTATTCTTTCATTGTTAATTTGATTTGGTCGTGTTAACAAGGGGTAAATTACTAAAAAGATAGAATGTCCGAAATTATTTATGATAAATAAGCTGTACAACTCCGGATTTAAATGGCTTTGTTTTAATCAGCTTCAATTCTATTCGTTTATCTAAGTCTTCGAATAGAGGCTTTCCGCTTCCGAGAACAATTGGATGTACAGAAATCCGGTATTCATCGACTAAGCCCAGCTTAATAAATGAACTGATTAAACTTGCTCCGCCGTATAGCCAGATATCTTTGCCTTCTCCATGTTTGATTTCTTCCACTTCAGCAGGTAGGTTCTCAGAAATAAAGGACGCATTCGGGTCATTTCTCGTTTTGTGAGAAAATACATATTTCTTTTTGCTGTGGACAGCTGTCCAAAGTTTTTGCTCTGCGGGACTTGCCGAAGCTTCAGGTTGATAATTTCCCCAAGCATCATAACTCACTCGTCCATAAAAGATGCTGTCAATGCCATCGATAAATCCATCAAAGTCCATGTCTTCGTCCATAATGCACCAATCGATTTCGCCATTCGGCCCTTCGATAAATCCATCCAACGATACAGCAAGGTCCAAAATTATTTTTTTCATAAAGGTTCAAGTTTGCAATAGCTAAGTTCCTTATTTTTCTTTAAAGGTCTTCGTTATTTTTCGAAAAATAGCAAGGTATTTGTCAAACTCTTCTACAGTAGTTCCTGTAATTAGGTAATAAAAGCCGTCTTTGTTGAAGAAAATAACATTGTACACCAATTGTTTTTTATCATTTTTGGTTTGGGCATAACTAACTAATTCCATCCCGAATAGGTTATTTGCCTTAACTTCATTTAACTCTGTTATCTTATTGTTTTCCGTGCCAGTAAGCCTCTGAATATCATTTTCTGTCAGATTGCCCATTTGTTGTAGCGATAATTGATTGTCGGAAGTCAATACAATTAAAGAAGGTACGTTTTTTCCTACACTGCCATCAGCCGTATATAAATAATCTCCAGAGCTGTGTTCAACTAATTTAAAGTCATTTCCCACATCGAAGCTAATCGTTGAAGCTTCGTCGAGTCTGTCGTCTAAATTGCTGTCGTATTTTACAGATAGCATCGATGCGGTAATCTGTTCTTCTAAATCCAAAGACTCTTGCGTGTAGCTCGCAATAACCGTAACAAGAACATCATCGGTTCCGCAAAATAAAGTCTTTGTATAATAGGTAATGCCATATTCCTCAATGGATGTCAGGAACATCAGCGCCCTCGAACCATTGTGTTCAATTTCTTCTTCATCTATAATTTTCAGGCCTTGATTAGTTAATTCTTCAACCGCAAAACCAGAAATAAACTCTTGGCAGGATGTGTCAAGTTGAAGGACTTTGATGGAGGCTAGACGCTCAAGATTTTTGACCCCGCTGAAATTATCAACTCTGACGAAACCGTCTGGCGGAATGATGGTGCATTGGGTTCCTAGAATCTGAATAGGTTCATTGCTGAGAACGGTAGAGTCCGTCTTCAGAAGATTTTTGCTCTTTTCGTTAGTAGGTTGCGCTTGGCAGGATTGAAGAAGCAATATGCTTGCAACTAAAACAAAAAATGGAATAAAGTTCGTCATTTTCTTCATATCGATACGAAAAAATGCTCGGGATAATTAGTTTTATTTATTCTATTAAGTTAATTATTTCCTTTGAATTTTAACTATAAAACATCTCATATTTTTATCAGATGTACATGATTTTTCAAAAATCCCCATTCTGCCAAAAACCAGAAGAAATATTGCTATTTTTGCACCTGAAATGATAGCAATAAATAATTTAACTTTTGAGATTGGGTCTCGGGCATTGTATGATGAAGCCAATTGGCACATAAAACCAGGGGATAAGGTGGGTTTGATTGGAGCAAATGGAACTGGAAAGTCTACTTTGCTGAAACTGATTGTGGGGGATTATGCGCCTACGTCAGGTTCTATTTCAATGGCTAAAGATTTGAAAATCGGTTATTTGAACCAAGATTTATTGTCTTATCATTCAGATAAGAGCATTCTGCATGTGGCAATGGAAGCATTCGCCCGTCAGAATCAACTGCATGCTGAAATTGAAATATTGCTTCAGAAATTAGAAACGGATTATTCGGATGATATCCTGAATAAGCTGAGCGACCGGCAGATGGAGTTCGAAGCTTTAGATGGCTACAACATCGAATTCCGAGCACATGAGATTTTAGCAGGTTTAGGTTTTTCAGAAGATGAGCAACAACGCCCTTTAGCAACCTTCTCTGGAGGATGGCGGATGCGCGTGATGTTAGCGCGGATTTTATTGCAGACTCCTGATATCTTGTTGCTGGATGAGCCTACCAACCACTTGGATTTACCGTCCATTAAATGGCTCGAGACTTATTTGCAAGGATTTGAAGGGGCTATCGTTATTGTTTCCCACGATAGGTATTTTCTTGACCGCATTATCAATAAAACGGTGGAATCCCGAAAAGGAAAACTGAACCTCTACGCTGGAAACTATACCTTTTATTTGGAAGAGAAATCCCTGCGTGAAGAGATTCAGGGAAATCAATTTAAGAATCAACAAGCAAAAATAAAGCAGGAAGAGAAATTGATTGAGCGTTTCCGTGCAAAAGCGAGTAAAGCGAAAATGGTTCAGTCACGCATCAAGGCTTTAGATAAAATGGAAAAGATTGACGATGTGGATGATGACAATCCTGTTGTGAACTTTAGCTTTAAGTTTTCGAAGCCTTCAGGCCGTCACGTCGTCACGATTGAACACTTAAGCAAGTCGTATCCGAATCTAGAAATTTTAGATGATACGGATGCTTTGATTGAAAAAGGAGATAAGATTGCGTTGATTGGTGCGAACGGTAAAGGAAAGTCGACTTTATTGCGCATCGTAGCTGATGCAGATGATGAATTTGAGGGAACAAGCTTAAAAGGGCATAATGTTTCTCAGACTTTCTTTGCACAGCATCAATTGGAAGCTTTGCATTTAGAAAATTCATTGATTCAGGAATTGCAGGCTTTTGCTCCAAAACATACTGAAACAGAATTGCGCTCGATTTTAGGTTGTTTCTTGTTTACGGGCGATGATGTATTCAAAAAGATTAAAGTGCTGTCAGGAGGCGAGAAATCGCGCGTAGCATTAGCAAAAGCATTGACAGCTGATGCAAACTTTTTGGTGCTGGATGAGCCAACCAACCACTTGGACATGGCTTCGGTGAATATTTTGATTCAAGCGTTGCAACAATACGAAGGAACGTTAATCGTGGTTTCTCACGATAGGTATTTCCTAGATAATGTCGCGAATAAGATTTGGTTTATTGAAGATAAAGAAATCAAGGAATACCCAGGGACATACGAAGAATATGAAATCTGGAACAGCAAACGCGATTTAAAATCTGAGCCTAAGAAAGAGAAGAAACCGAAAGCGGAACCTAAAAAGGAAAAGCCTGCGCCAACGGACGATGTTAAGCAAACGATTCAAAAAAAGAATAGGGAATTAAATGTGTTGGAACAGCTGATGAATACACAGGAAGCGGAAGTGAAAGCTTTAGAGCTTGAGCTAGCGAACGAAGATATTTATTCAGATGCGGTAAAATTACAAGAATACACGCGAAACTATAATTCGGCAAAGGCTACCTTCGAAAAAACACAAGCCCAATGGGAAGAATTGGCAGAAGAGATTATGGGACTCGAAAGTTAGTTCCAAATCATTATAAAAATGCCTTGCAATGAATATTTGCAAGGCATTTCTTTTTAATCTTATCTGATTTTCTGCTAATAGCTTTTTGCTTTTACAATTTCTTCAATATCCAGGCGAAGCCGAATGACGTTCCCATTAACACCGTTCCAGTAATCAGCCAGAGCACGGGATATCCAAAATGGTCGGCAGCATAAGTTCCAAGATAAGGCGATAAAATATTCGATGCGGCGAACGCTAGCGAATTAAAGCCCATATAGGCTCCTTGCGTATTAGGCGTCGCTCTTTTGGCGGAAATAGTCGCCATGTAAGGCAATACCAGCATTTCGCCGATGCATAAGATAAACATTGATAAGTAAAGCCAAGGAATGCCGAATTGCAGATTCAGCATGTAATAGGAAATGCCAGAGACCGCCGTTCCGAAAATCATCACCTGCCGAATGCTAAACCTATCCTCCAAACTGTGTATCAAAAGCATTTCGAACACCACAATTACAAAACCGCTAAATCCCAAAATCAGTCCAATCTGACTCGGACTCATTCCGTACACATCTTTATAGAATAGAGGCAATGTGCTCAAAAGCTGAAAAAATGCCATTGCAAACAAACAGCAGAAGATATTAAATACGATGAACGGTAAATCCCGATAGGCGTTCCGGTCTTTGCCTGTGATGATTTTCTCTTTTGCAGGCTTCAGGGGAAGTTCCGTTCTCGCTTTGCGATTTCTGAAAAAGTAGAAGAAGACAATTGCAGCGCATCCTGCTGCCAATGCATTTCCGTAAAATATCCAATTGTATGAAAATCCAGCTAAAAATCCGCCCAAAGCAGGGCCGATTGAAAAGCCAAGATTGACGGCCATTCTGTTCAATGAATAAGCTCTCGTCAGGTTCTCAGGCTTTGCGTATCGCGCGACAGAAACTGAGTTTGCTGGGCGAAATATATCTGCAGTTAAGGTTAAGATAAAAATCATAACTGCCAATGATTCAAATGTTCGGAAGTTAGGAGCGATTAGAAATAAGGGAATGGTCATTACTAGGCTGGAAGCTTGCACAATAAAGCTTCCGAACTTATCGGTCAGCCATCCTCCGATGTACGAACCGCACACGGAACCCAAGCCAAAACAGCCTAACACCATACCTACCTGAGGTTTGCTGAAATCGAGTTCAGAAGACATGTATATTCCCAAAAAAGGGATAACCATCGAACCGGTTCGGTTGATAAGCATCACTAAGGCGAGCAGCCAAGCTGCTTGCGACAGCCCTTTGTAGGAATCGATATAGATTTGGAATAAACGTTTCATTCCAGTACGAAATTAAAAGTGTAGAAAGTGTTAATAAATTAAGCCAGCAAAGATTTGTCGTATTGCTGGTCGATTAGGTAACTCTGCGCTACAAGGCGCTTCTTGCCCTTCTGTTTCGAAACAACAATATCAACTCTTCCTAGGTTGATTCCTGCGAATCCGGTTTGGTTCACCAAGGTGATTTCTCCGGCTAAATTCTTAACGGCTGTGGGTTCCTTTAAAAACGTATGCGTATGTCCGCCAATAATTAAATCAATATCTTTTGTTTTCGCTGCGACAACTAAGTCGGACACTTTAGATGGGTCAGGATAGGTATAACCTAAATGAGATAAGCACAATACGATGTCACATCTATAGGTTTCCTTTAATAGCTTAGTTAATCTGTTTGCCACTTCAATTGGGTCTAAGTACTTGACTCCTGCATGATTTCGTGGGTCGACTAAACCTTCCACATCAATGCACAATCCGAATACGCCAATCTTTACGCCGTCGCGTTCGAAGAGCACGTACTCCTTTGTTTTATTCTCCAAGACCGTTCCAGTAAAATCATAGTTGGACGTTATAAAAGGAAATTTTGCTTTGTCAAAATGCTTTAGAATACCCGGCAATCCATTATCGAATTCGTGGTTACCAAACGTTCCAGCATCGTAACCTAAAGTCGACATCAGTTCAAGCTCTAACTGACCATCAAATACATTAAAATAGGGTGTGCCCTGAAACATATCTCCAGCATCCAGCAACAAAACATTTTTCTGTTCCTGACGTATTTTCTGAATCAATGTGCTTCTTCGCGCCACGCCACCAAGTCCTTGATATTTCGAACCATCCATCGGGAAGGGCTCAATTCGGCTGTGCACATCATTGGTATGCAAAATCGTGATAATTGTCTCTTTATCTTTTGCTGACGCAAAAGCAGGCAATGTTCCGACGAAAGCCAAAGCACCTAACGATGAAGCTTTCTTAATAAAATTTCGTCTAGTTAAGGAGTTTAATTCTTTCATCGATTTTTGCATCTATTGTTTTGTGATTCTTTTCTAAATTCTCTATGTAATCAATCAATCCTTCGCGAACGCGAATGTCTGATGTGAAGCGGTCGGATGGATTTTCTAAGCCCACGACATAATCGCCACCATTCGCCAAGTAATCGTAGGTGACCAGCTTATAGGTTTTATTGGGGTCGACAGCTTGATTGTTAATCTTGAAATCGACCAGCTGTTTGTCTTTGATGACTAATTGCATATTGCTTATCGGATTTCCATCTGCTTTCGCAATAAATTCTGCTAAAGTAATTAATTGCGAGCCCTTTAAGTCCAGTATGGTAATGTAATTCTCGAAGGGCATAATTTCAAAAATATTCCCAACGGTTATATTTCCATCTTTCAATTCCGCACGAATGCCGCCTTTCGTTCCGAATGAAATCTGTGTCTCTGGGTCTATTTTTTGGCCGATGGCCAACAAAGCGTCTGCAAAGAAATTTCCCACTAAGCTTTGTCCGCTAACCTGTGTTTTGGTTAAATGAAGATTCGAATGTCCAATGACCTGATTCATGCGCGCATCCAACTGTGCTTTGTAAGGCTGGATGTAATTGACGATGGCAGAATCCATGGCGATGTTGCTATTCATCTCGAGCATGCTCGGTTTAGATGCGACTTTAGTGTAGTACGATGTTTTACAAGAAACGAATAAAACTGTAGTCAACAAAACTGCTGACGCAATTTTGTGTAGGAAGTGTAAAGACCTCATTTTTCGAAATTATTATGCGAAACTATTAAGAATAGTTTAGAAAAACCGAATTATAGCTGTTAATTAATTGTGATGTTAGAAATTTTACAATTCATTTTTGGATGTTGATTGTACTTATTGCAAAATCCAAAACAGGATAGAACAAAAAAAACCGCCTAAGGTATAGGCGGTTTCGGTATTGCTATATCTTAAATTATCTTATTTCTTACCCAGCTTATATAAAGCGCCACGGTCAGTAATCGCATATAAGTAACCGTCATTTCCTTGCGTGATATCACGGAAACGCTGTCCTTCTTTATCCAATAAACGTTCTTCGCCAACGACTTTGTTGTCTTTGATAACAAGGCGAGCGATGTGCATGCTGCTTAAACCTGTGATGAACAAGTTGTTTTTCCATTCTGGAACAGCATCACCTGTGTAGAAGGTAATTCCACTTGGAGACAACACTGGGTCCCAATAGTAAACAGGTTGTTCTAAGCCATCTTTTTGTTGAATCGGAGGCGAGCCAATTTCTTGTCCGCTATATTCCAATCCGTACGTAATAGTTGGCCAGCCGTAGTTTTTAGCTGGTTTAACAATGTTCAACTCATCACCGCCACGAGGTCCAAATTCTGTTTCCCATAAATCTCCAGTTTCTGGATGGATAGCCAACCCTTGTGGATTACGGTGTCCATACGAATAGATTTCTGGTTTTGCATCTTTTTGTCCTTCAAAAGGATTTCCAGCGACAGGTTTGCCATCCGTCGTGATGTGCATGATTTTACCTAACCCTGAATTTAAGTTTTGAGCCTCAGGTCTAGTTTTAATATCAGAACGTTCGCCTGTACTAACGAACAAGTTTCCGTCTTTATCGAAGATAATACGTCCGCCATAATGCAAAGTTAAATCATAACCAGGCGTAGCTTGATAAATTACTTGAGCACCTTCGATTGATTTTTCGTCTGCCGAAAGTTTTCCTTTTGCGACAGCAGTTAAATTTCCTTTAGCTACAGGTTCTGAAAATACCCAATACACCAAGCGGTTGCTTGCAAAATTAGGGTCTATCGTTAATCCTAATAAGCCACCTTGACCTCTAGCATCTACTTTAGGCAATCCTGTGATTGCTTCACTTACTTGTCCAGCAGACGTTGCAATACGCAATGTTCCTTCTTTTTCAGTGATTAAGAAACGTCCATCTGGCAATAAAGCGATTCCCCAAGGAGATTTTAATCCTTCAGCAATGACTTTACCTTCGACAGCAGTTGTTGTTTTTACACCAGCGATGCGCGTTTGTCCTTCAAATGCAGGTTTGTAATCTGTGTTTGCTTTTTGAGTTTCTACTGGCGCATAGGTGCTATCCGTTGGAAGAGTCGCCTGACCATCTGTTTGTCCATTGCCACTTCCGCATGCGATGATTGCCGTGGTTGTGATTAGACACAGGGATGAGAAAAGTTTATTCATTATGTGTTTATTTTAGTATAGATTGTTCGTTAAGATTTGATTGTATTCCAGTTAATGTGACTTAAAAGTAATATAATTACGTGAATATTAAAAAACAATCAAGTAATTTTTACTTTACATTCATTCACAGCAACCGCATGTGATTAGAAACAATCTGTATGCAAGAAAGTTTTGCCAAATATGGATAAAAGCTTAATTAGCTGTTGTTCGGATACGTTTGCTAAATAAAACGTGGGCTAAGATTGCCATTAAACTAAATCCTGCACCGACAGCGCAAACGCCAGTCCATCCATAATGTTCCCAAGAATAGGCTGCAGACAATGTTCCGATAGAGCCGCCTACAAAATAACAAAACATATAAACCGTGTTCAACCGATTGTTGGCACCGATATTCAAGGCGAAGTAATCCGTTTGATTCAAAATATGTGAAGCTTGTAATCCTAAATCAACCAAAATAATGCCGATAATCAATCCGATGTAGCTATAACCTCCAAAATAGATAAAAACCCAAGAACTTAGAAGGATGAGTAACGCATACAAAATTAGCTTGTAAGTCGTAAATCGGAAAGTAAGTTTACCAACAAATGCAGCTGCTAAAGCGCCGACAGCGCCAATTACGCCAAAACTTCCGGCAACGCTCGAACCGGCATAAAATGGAGGTTCCTCTAAATGAAAGACTAGAGTCGTAAATACCGCGGACATCGCGGCGAAGCCCATCGCTCCGCGGAATGCAGCAAGTTGCAGGACCGGTTGCGTACGAGCGAGCGTGAAAACCGATTTCATCAATTCGCGGTAGCTTCCTTTGAAATTTGGTTTTACTTCCGGAATGGTGAAATACACCAGTACCCAGATGCAGACCATAACGCCTGCGGCAAGGTAATACATATCACGCCAGCCAAACACATCGCCAATAAAACCGGATACGACGCGCGACAGCAAAACCCCAAATAGCAATCCAGACATCACCAATCCGATGTTTTTGGCTCTTGTTTCCGGAGAGGAAAGTTCGGCTGCCATGGGAACGAATATCTGTGGAATAACCGAAGTAAAACCCACCAAAAAACTCATCACGAATAACCAATTCAAAGTCGGTGCTTTGGCCATGCCTAGCAATGCAACAATCACCAACACTAAATCCACTAAAATTAAACGCTTCCGCAATACCATATCACCCAAAGGAATAATAAACAATAATCCAAATGCATAACCCATTTGCGTCAGCACAGCAATTTTACTGACCATGCTTTCCTGGACATTGAAATCTTTGGCCATTAGGCCTAACAAGGGCTGGTTGTAGTAATTATTTGCAACGATAAGTCCTGTAGAGATAGTCATAATCCACAGAACGGATTTACTGAGGGGTTGATTCAACATTTTTTCCACGCCACAAAGGTACTGCTAATTCAATTTTATGAAAGTAACAATTCAGTGCTTATGCGTGTTTTCCGCTTAGGTAATACCAGATTTTATTGTCTTGTTTAAACTTGGAAAGTTCGTGATGGATTTCCATTTCGCCTTGCGGATTTAGGTAATAGGCTTTGAACTCGACTGTGTTTTCTGTCGCGTTCAACACCTCCAATTTCATCCATTTGTTGGCTTTTGCCCAATCGGCAATATCGGATTTGTTCTGAAGCTTTCTGGATTTCCAATAAAAACTGTCGTAAATAAAATCAATCAGTTGCAAGGTGAACGCCGCGTAACGTGCTCGCATAAGCTGTTCGGCAGAAGAGGCCAGGCGTAAATCCTGATGGATTTTAGAACAGCAATCTGTGTATGGTTTTCCTGAACCACAAGGGCATTCAGTCATGATTAGGCTTTTTGAGAGTTTTCTAAAGCACGCTGGCTTTTTCTGTACGCTGATTCCTGTTTGTAATTAACCCATTTGGCTTTAAACAATTTGCGCATCAATTTATCTGAGTAGCGCATCACAAAAACGTGATTCAGCATATTCAAAAATTTTCCTGCTGTGTTCGGTAGAGAACGCAATGACATCGAGAAGCCAGCTTCTAAATAACGGTTGAAATGCCAATAACCGCTAGGCATGAATAAAGCATCACCGTGTTCCATAATGATTTCGTAGCCTTTCGCGTAGCGCAATGCCGGAAATTTTTCATAGTCCGGATTTTCGTAATCGATATCATATACCGTATGGACCGATAGTGGAACTTGATACAAATAAGGTGACTGTGCATTGTCAAACAGCAGTACGCGTTTCTTTCCTTCGAACTGGAAATGCAAAAGGTCGCTTAAGTCCACATCGTAATGCATCAATACCCGGGATTCAGAACCGCCAAAGAAAAGGGTAGGGATACGTTTGAAATATTTTAACCCTAAATCAGGATAAGTAAAGTTTTTAAGCAGTTCTGGAAGCTTGTCCGTGATAATAAAAAAGAAGATTCTTAGGTCCGATGGCTGTGACTTAATCAATGAAATGTAATCTTTGAATTTCATAACCTTCACAGGTTTATCGGTTGCTTTGTTCGGGTCCGCTGGTTTGTTGTCGTATAGACCGACTTCCAATTCCCCAACATGGTCGTGCATGTAGTCTAATGTCCACTTGCCGTAGGACTCCCATTGCTGCGCTAAGCCTTTGATTAGTACAGGTTTTTGCGCTTTATAGTATTTCTCAACAAATTCATCTTTGCTGATTGTCGTTACGGTATCTATCGGTGATAAAATCATACGCTTAAATCTTGTCCTAAAATTAGAAATTATTTACAAATGTCAGCATAGAATCACAACAAGAAAGTGACAAACTTTTTTGCTCAATTAAGCGTTAATAAAGAAACACTAAATACTAAACATAATGACATCTATTAAAAATGAACTAATTGGGACTTGGACGTTACTTTCGTACATCGAAGTTCCTATCAACGGGGCAGATTCAATCTTTCCCATGGGGAAAAATCCGAAAGGTATCTTAATCTACGGTGCGGACGATTACATGTCTGTTCAGATTTCGGCAGGGAACCGGGCACACTATTCGACTAGCGACCGTTTCTTTGCACCTGAAGAAGAAGTTATCGCGGGTATGAATTCTTATGTAGCTTATTGCGGAAAATTTGAAATCGACAACTACAGTGCAATTGTTACGTACGATATTTCAAATTCGCTTTACCCAAATTGGGAAGGGCAGCGATTAACGAGAAAAGCAGTTTTCGACGGAGATGTTTTGTGTTTGAAATCCGTAGAACCTGTTTTATCGAATAAATTGATGGTTAATTCTTATTTAACATGGCAGCGAGTGGAGAAAGTGGAAATGGCTTCTGCTCGGGATAGATTTATGGATTTGAAACAAAAAGTTGCGAATCAAACCTATTAATTTGCTTGTAAGATTAATTAATTCATTTTTATGTAAAGAACTCCATTTTTGATTTCACAATTTTTTAAAATATACGTAACTTTGCGACATCAATTCAAGCTATGAGCGATGCTATAAAACACGAGTGCGGAATTGCACTTATTCGATTGCTAAAACCCCTGTCTTATTATCAAGAAAAATACGGTACGCCCTACTACGGGATAAACAAGCTGTATCTCCTTATGGAGAAACAACATAACCGTGGTCAAGATGGAGCGGGGATTGCAACCATTAAATTTGATGTCAAACCAGGAAATCGGTATATCTCGAGATATCGTGCGATGGGTTCTTCTGCGGTAGCAGATATTTTTGAATATGTGCAAAAGAAATTTGTGGCAGTTCAAAAGGCTTATCCTCAGCAATCAATGGATACACAATGGTTGAAAGACAATGTAAGTTTTACGGGGGAGGTTCTTTTAGGGCATTTGCGCTACGGAACCCACGGGAAGAACAGCATTGAAAGCTGCCATCCGTTTTTGCGTCAGAACAATTGGATGTCCAGAAACTTAGTTGTTGCTGGGAATTTCAACATGACCAATGTGGATGAGCTGTTACAGCAATTGTATGAGTTAGGCCAGCATCCGAAAGAACAAGCGGATACGGTTACGGTTCTTGAAAAAATCGGACATTTCCTAGATGATGAAAATCAGGAACTGTTTGACCACTTCAAAGACAAAGGCCTTTCGAACATTGAGATTTCTGCACAGATTGCGAAAAACATCGATGTTGCGAAAATCCTGACTCGTTCTGCGAAAACTTGGGACGGCGGTTATACGATTGCCGGAATCTTTGGACATGGCGATGCATTCGTTATGCGTGACCCTGCCGGAATTCGCCCAGCATTCTATTATGTAGATGATGAAATTTTAGTCGTGACTTCTGAACGTCCGGTTATCCAGACTGCTTTTAACGTTCCTTTGGGTGCAGTAAAAGAAATCAAGCCTGGTCACGCTTTAATCGTGAAGAAAGACGGTTCGATTACGGAAGAAATGTTCAGACAGCCTGTTGAGCAGAAATCTTGTTCATTCGAACGGATTTATTTCTCTAGAGGTTCTGATGCCGATATTTATAAAGAAAGAAAATCATTAGGTAAATTATTGTGTCCTCAAGTATTGGAATCCATTAATTACGATATTAAAAACACTGTATTCTCATTTATTCCAAATACGGCCGAAGTTTCTTATTACGGCATGATGGAAGGTGTCAACACCTACGTTAGGGATTTCCAAAAGCATGCTTTGTTAAACCGTTCTGATAAAATTTCAGATGCGGAGCTGGATGATATGCTTAGCATTACGCCTCGATTTGAGAAACTGAATGTCAAAGATGCGAAGTTGCGTACGTTCATCACACAAGATGCTGACCGTCAGGATATGGTACAGCATGTGTATGATACCACGTATGGTGTTGTGCGCGATGATGTCGATACGATTGTTGCGATTGATGATTCCATCGTTCGCGGAACAACCTTGAAACAAAGTATTCTAACTATTCTTGACCGCTTGAAGCCGAAAAAGATTGTTATTGTTTCTTCTGCTCCGCAAATCCGTTACCCAGATTGTTACGGTATTGATATGTCGAGAATGGGCGAATTTGTTGCTTTCGAAGCAGCGATATCGTTATTGAAACAACGTGGATTGGCACATATCATTGACGAAGTTTATCAGAAATGTATGGCTTCGGTCACTACGCCTAAAGATGAAGTAGAAAATTATGTAAAAGATATTTACGAACCGTTTACTGATTTAGAAATATCAGAAGAAATTGCTCGCATTATTCGTCCGCATAATTTAAATGCTGAATTGGAAGTCGTTTATCAGACTTTGGATAACTTGCATATTGCGTGTCCGAATCATAAAGGCGATTGGTACTTCTCAGGGGATTATCCAACTCCAGGAGGAAATAAAGTCGTTAATCGTGCATACATGAACTGGATGGAAGGAAAGAATATCCGCGCTTACTTTAGCGTATAAGAAAATACATAAGTTCACAAAAAATCCTTCTAAGAAATTAGAAGGATTTTTTTGTTTAAGCTCGCTGGAAGAATAAATTCCGTTCGCTATTATTCATACAAACTTTCGAAGAAGGTCGGGTTGTCCAATTGAACTCCAATGCGATAAGCTGCATTCATTAATCCGACATGGCTGTACGCCTGAGGGAAATTTCCCCACTGGCTGCCGTCTTGTTCGTCCACATCTTCACTGAACAGCATCAAGTGATTTCCGAAGGACAATAATTGCTTGAACACATCCTGCGCTTCCTCCAATCTACCGACGCAAGCCAATGCTTCCACATACCAGAATGCGCAGACTAGGAAAGTAGATTTGGGTTTCCCAAAATCATCTTTATGCACATAACGGTAGAATAACCCATGCTCACCTTTCAGTTCTTTTTCCAAAACTTCCAAATGCCGTCTTGCTTTTTCAGATTTCGGGTCTAAATAATTCATCATAATCAATTGCAAGGTAGAGGCGTCCAAATCATCGCTTCCTGCTGCATTGGTATAAACGCCACGTTCGGCATCATAACAGCTTTCAATATGCTGTCTGGCCTGCTCGCGGATGACAATTGCTTTTTCTTCCATTTCTTTGAAACCATATTGTTTCGCAATCTTCAAGGCTGCGGTTGCGCCGGCCCATTGGAAAAGATTGGAATAACAATGCCTGTTTTCAAAATTCCTGAACTCCCAGATACCTGCATCCTTCTCATCAATCGTCATTTCAATTTTATTCAAAATAAAATTCGTCCATTCTTTAGCCGAAGCCATATTCTGATGGCGAAAACGATGGTCCGTGAACAAAGGTAGAAGAGCAATCATCGCTTGTCCATACACATCATTCTGAATATGTTCGGAGGCTTGATTGCCAATGCGTATGGGCTGATTTCCCAAATACCCTTTTAGATAATCCAGTGTTTTCTCTTCCAATTCGCTTTGGCCCATAATGCCATAAAGCGGCTGCAATCTTCCAAGGTCGGATTGGGTAATGTTGGCAATATAAGAAGCATACTTTTCCATTTCTTCGAAATGTCCGATATGATTTAATGCCGTCAGGACATAATAACTATCGCGGACCCAACAGAATCGATAATCCCAATTCCTGCCCGAACCCGGATGTTCCGGCAAACTGGTTGTGCTCGCCGCAATGATTGCGCCTGTATCTTCATATTGGTGAAGCTTCAATGCCAGCGCGGAACGGATGACCACTTTTTGATAAAACGAAGGGATAGAAGCGTGTTTTACCCATTTTTGCCAATAGGCCGTTGTTTTCGTGAGAAAATCTTCTGCTGTTCGTTCTATGGACGCTTCGAAAGAATTTCCAAAAATCAATATCAAATAAATAGGCTTATTGAGCAAATAGGCATTATCATCGAAAAAATGGCTTGTAGGCATATTCGTCACCAACCTGATTTTCTGGTCGGCATATTCGTATTGCACATGATTGCTTCCCCGGCTTTTGCTAAAATCATGTGACCCGTAATCATACTTTGGCGTACAGGTTACTCGGATTTTCGGATGTCCGGATAAGGGTTCAATTTTGCGAATAAGCATCAGAGGCTTATGATAGCGCTCATATTGTTCGAAGCGCGGAGCAAAGTCAGTGATTTTGTAACTGCCGTCTTCGCTTTCTATTGTGGTGCATAATATGTTGGTGTTCTCTAAATAGTGCTGGGAAGATTGCGTGATTTCTTTTACTGGCAGAATACTGAATTCGCCACCTTTTTCATCATCCAAAATACTTCCGAATATAAACGAATCTTCGAATGTTGGCCAGCAGAGCCAATTCACATTGCTGTTTTTCTCCACATGCGCTATGTAAGAACAGTTTCCTATAATCCCACTATCGTATGTGTGTTTCTTGTGTGTCATAGTCTTTTGTATTTAGTGTTGTATTCAATTCTGTCGAGGAAGCAAAGTAGGAGATAAGCTCGACCGCCTCTTCCTGGCTTTCCACGTAATAATGTGCTTTTGATTTTTTATTCCCAACTTTAACCGTAACCGCATTTTCTGGAAGTTCATAGAACATATCTTCATCCGTAGAATCATCGCCGATGGCGAATATAAAATCAGGCTGGTATTCTGCAACGATATCCACTGCTGCTTTTCCTTTGTTTAAATGAGTACTTTTTACTTCAATAACATTGTCGCCCATTAACAGCTGCAAGCCGTATTGTGGCAGCAAGTAATGCAAGCTATCCACCAATTCTTCCGAACGCATTTGTCCTAAACCTGCCTGCACGCGTCGGTAATGCCAAGCCAGCGAATAGGTTTTTTCTTCAATCGAAGCACCAGGAGTGAGGTTTGTCATTTTGCTCATCATCCGCTTGACTGGAATTTTCCATCGGGTAGATAAGTTGTTCTTCGGATGCCATTCTTGGTCGGGATAATTGCTCCAAGCGCCATGTTCCGCGACTAAGAAATACGATGTTTTTCCAAACCAATCATCCAGATTCGTGTGTGGCCTGCCGCTGATAATAACGATTTGGTTTTCATCTGGAGACTGTAATTTATTTAACGTCGCATGGAGTACATCCGTCGGTATTGCCGCTTCGGCATCTTGTTGAAAGCCAATTAATGTTCCATCATAATCGAGAAAGAACAAACGGCGTTTGCTGGCTTTAAATTGAGCGAGAAGACTTTCTTTGACTTCGCCCTGAATCTTGCGCGTGGTATGTTTTTTCTGTCTTGTCTTGACTTCACGAAGCCTGTTAAAGAAGATTTTAACCCAATGGAATACATTAAATTTTTTAACGATTTCCACGCTTTTCTTCATCCTTTTTCGCTGTTCATCGACAGGCATGTGTATCGCCAGATGAATGGCTGAGGCAATGCTATCGACTGAATAGGGATTGATGTTAATGCTATCTGTGAGTTCTTTGGCTGCGCCAGCAAGTTCGCTTAATATCAAAACTCCATCCAAACGATGGGCTTTGCTCGCAATGTACTCCTTGCAGACTAAGTTCATCCCATCTTTTAGCGAAGAGACTAAACATACATCGGCCGCAACATAGAGCGCTGATAAGTTTTCCAGCGGAAATGAATTGTAGAAATATGCAATCGGAGTCCATGAATTAAATCCATACACGGCATTGATATGTCCGACCATGCGGTCAATTTCATCTCGCAAAGCTTTGTATTGCGGAACCGTGTCTCGCGAGGGAACGACAAGCATGTACAACACAATCTGTTCGCGTAGTTCGGGATGCTTTTGCAATAAGGTTTCAAAACCCTGCAACCGCTCGATAATCCCTTTGCTATAATCTAATCTGTCTATCGACAGAATGATTTTCAAATCCTTAAACTGGTTTTTAATTTCATTTGCCTTCTTCTGCACCGCTTCCGTTTGCGCCAGTGAATCAAATTTGTCAAAATCAATTCCCATCGGAAACACCTCGACAAATACTTGCCGGTCTCTGCTAATGACACTGTTGTTGGTATTCGGAAGGTTTAGGATTTGCAGGCAGGAGTTGAGGAAGTTCTTTGTGTCGTTGTAGGTATGGAATCCGACGATATCGGCTCCCAATAATCCGCTGAGGATTTCGTCTCGCCAGGGAATGCAACGGAAAAGCTCCTCCGATGGAAATGGAATATGTTGAAAGTAGCCAATCGAAATCAATTCGTGCTGTTCGCGAATCATCTGCGGCAAAAGCATCAGTTGGTAATCATGTATCCATATTTCATCCTTTAATGTCAGCTGTTGCTGCGATGTTGCTTCGCAAAATTTCTGATTGACTTGTTTGTACAGTCGCCAATACTCTTTGTCAAAAATAGCGTAAGGCAATCTATCGTGAAAAATAGGCCATAAAATTTCATTTGAAAACCCTTCATAATACCCTTCCAGCTCTTCAGCGGTAAGGAAGACAGGTATTAGGTTAAATTCAGCAAGTTTTTCGGTAATCAGAATCTTTTCATTTTCATTTTCGGGAATGTATCCAGGCCAGCCAATCCAAATGTTGTCGTCTTGTTTGTAAATGGAGCCGAGACCGGTAGCGAGACCTCCTTCGCTGGGTAGAAATTCTAAAGTATCATGCTGTTTCTCAATGCGTATGGGTAGTCGATTTGAAATAATAATAGTTCTTTTTTTTAACATAGTGTACTAGATGAGGTTGATGATGGTCAAGGTGACCGGTTTAGATAACTACTACTATAACTGATTTAACGATGAATGGTTTTAATTTTTTTGAAATTTATGGGTTTTTGAGCGTAAGGAGCAAAGAGTAAGGAGTAAGGATCGGGGATTTTGTCAATCTGAATAAAATGAAGATTCTCGGTTTTAGATACTTCGCTGCGCTCAGTATGTCAATATGTGTAATTGTCACTCTGACTGAAACGAAGAGTCTCCAATTAGCAACTAGAAATGTTTTTTACTTTTAAATTTTTACTTTTTACTTTGAAAACAGGGAGATGTCGAACTTTAAATAAACGGGATTTGCAATCCCGCAAAATAGAGCGGATTGCAAATCCGCTGTTATCAGACATTCAGGATGACCCTTCCGAACATCCTGAATAGCGAATATTGTCACTCTAACTGAAACGAAGAGTCTCAAATTAGTGACTAGAAATGTTTTTTTACTTTTAAATTTTTAATTTTTACTTTGAAAACAGGGAGGTGTCGACCTTTGAATAAACGGGATTTGCAGTAATAGCAAGTCGCATTCAGTATTAACAAAAAATCAAAATAATTGCAGTAATATAGACACTCCTAACCGTGATTTGGAAACAATCGCATCTGTATATTTTCAGACTTTTGTATGGTAACATTAAACATAACAAAACGATGGAAAGAGTTAGTTTTAAAAATAATACATGGGATGTAGCAGGACATTTATATTTTCCTGAAAATTTTGACGATAGCAAACAGTATCCTAGCATTGTCTGCGTACATCCTGGAAGCAGTGTAAAAGAACAGACGGCAGGCCTTTATGCTCGTCAACTTGCTGAAAATCGTTTTATTGCTTTGGCATTCGATGCTTCATTTCAAGGCGAGAGTGGCGGTGAACCTCGATATTTAGAAGACCCGGCAACACGCGTCGAAGATATCCGTTGTGCGATAGATTATCTTACGACATTATCTTTTATTGATAATGAACGGATCGGAGCAATGGGCGTTTGTGCTGGCGGCGGTTACGCAGCTAATGCCGCTATTTCTGAAAAGAGATTTAAGGCTATAGCAACAGTTATAGGAACGAATGCCAGCAGAGCTTTCAGGGAAGCCAATCCCGTTGAAACGCTTCATGCTGTTGCTCAACAAAGAACCGCTGAAGCGAATGGAACCGAAAAGTTAATCAATAACTGGATCCCTAATTCGGCGGAAGAAGCTGAAAAATTAGGTTTGCAAGAATTGGATTTGTTGGAAGCTATTGATTATTACAGAACCCCGCGCGGACAACATCCCAACTCCTGCAATAAGTTGCTTTTTACCAGTATGAGCAAGCTGATTATGTTTGATGCTTTTCATTTGGCAGAATATTTTCTGACTCAACCTTTGCTAGTTATCGTCGGAGACAAAGTTGGCGGTTTTGGTTCCTACAGAGATGGTTTCGATTTGTACAACAAAGCTGCATCGACTAACAAAAAAATGCACATTGTGAAAGGTGCAAACCACTATGATTTGTACGATCAACCTCAAGCCACTCAGGAAGCTTTGGCTCAGCTTATCCCTTTTTTTCGCGAGCATTTGTAGAGAATGTTAGCGAAGTATATATAGAGCCTCGGAAAATAAACAGTATATTTAACTATTATAGCTTACGATGATTCCAATCTTAAAAATATCAGGTGTAATTTTAATTATTGCAGGATTTATATTTACGCTGAAGCCCGATTTAGTGACTAAGTTTCGAACCTCTATCGATGCCTATCAAATGATCGAAAAGCGTGTGCCTTGGGCGTTGCTCATTGGTTTAGGCCTATTCCTTCTATTTTATACAAATTGGACTTCATGGGGTTTAGGGATTGTTGCTTTTCTCTTTGCGCTTACATTGGGGATTATTATAGCTAGGTTGACCGGCTTACTAATTGATGGTTTCTTTGTCAAACAAATATGGTGGTTGCTAATTGAGCTTGCTGTTTTGTTTCTTTTTGGTTTCTTGTATTGGAAGCAGAAGCACTGATAATAGTCCGTCTCATAAATTTATGGAGTTTAGCATATGCAAGTCATTCAATCGCTATCGGTATTTCATCGTTTATTGTCTATTCCACCTCCTTTACATCCTTTGGTTAGCGTAGTTCAGGTTTCGGAACTGCATACCGTTGTTACTGACGTTTGGAAAAAATTCACAACTGATTTTTATACCATTTCACTGAAAGAAAATATTCAGTCCAAAGTGAAATATGGACAAAACTATTACGACTTCGATAACGGAACTATGAATTTTACCGCTCCGAAACAGGTTCAGTCTATCGAAATAGAAAGTACAAACGATTTTAATGAAACATCAGGAACTGGCTATGCACTTATGTTTCATCCAGACTTTCTGGCTAAACATCCGTTGGCTACACAGATTAAAAATTATAATTTCTTTTCTTATTCGGTAAATGAAGCATTGCATCTTTCTGAAAAAGAACAAGCCAATGTTATTGCTATCTTTAAAAAAATCGAAGAAGAATACCAGCATATCGATCATCATACTCAAGGGGTAATCTTATCACAGATTGATTTGCTACTGAATTATAGCCATCGTTTTTACGATCGGCAGTTCATAACACGCAAGGCGGTAAATAATGATTTGCTTACAAATACCGAAAGGCTTATCAACGACTATTTCAATAGTGAAAAACCATTGCGTCAAGGAATTCTTACGGTAGAGTATTTAGCCAATCAACTTAATTTATCTGCGAATTATTTGAGTGATGCTTTGCGTTCGCTTACGGGACAAAGCACACAGCAACATATACATGAAAAACTGATTTCTATAGCAAAAGAATATTTAACGACATCGACGTTAACAGTATCGGAAATTGCTTACCAACTCGGATTTGAACGTCCTCAATCGTTCAATAAATTGTTTAAAAGCAAAACAGATATGTCGCCTTTAGAATTTCGGCAGTCTTTTAATTAACTAAAAGGAGAGTCAGGGACATTCTCTTTACCTGAAAACATCTATTTTTCGTTTCCAATAAACAATTAGGCAGTTTGACTATTAGAAATAGCGTAAAACGCTTATCCTTTACTCCATATTTCTTGTTCCAAAATTCCCATAGGGCCTAAAGCCTACTGATTTCAGCTTACAGCATCATCAAAATCCCTCTCATAACCTCCATCACCACCATCACCTCCTTCACCTATATATGGAATCCCCTTGATAATTGCATCTATATATAAACGTATACACTTATGAAAAACTTAACTATCCAAATCCTAGCGTTTATTTTATTTTTTTCTGCCGGCCTGCAAGCTCAGGAAAATCACAAAGAGAAAGCTGTTCACGAAATAAATTTATCGGATATGGACAACACAAAACAATTCTCGTTTCTAGATCCGCTATTAAAAGACACCAAAGTCATTGGCTTAGGAGAGGCTTCTCATGGAACAGAAGAATTCTTTACTATAAAGGCAATGCTTGTGAAGCACCTAATAAATAATTTGGATTATCAGGTTTTAGCATTTGAAATGGATGAAACAGTTGCTGAAGCAATTAACCAATTTGTCCTGCATGGAACAGGCGATCCAAAGGAGAAATTGAAAAGCTATGGACTCTACAACTCTCAAACCTTATACGAACTGATAGATTGGATCCGCGAATCCAATTCGAAAAAGAAAGCTGAAGATAAAGTTCAGGTCAGTGGATTTGATAGCGAAGCGTATTGGGCAGATCCTTTTGCGAGAGACAGCCTGATGGCAAAGAATTTCATCGATAAGATGGAAGATAAAAAGTACATGCTCTGGGCACATAATACACATTTAGTAAAAAGCAACACTTGGGATATCACTCATTCGGAGATTAAAGCCATGGGCAATATTCTAGCGCAAAAATTAAAAGATCAATACTACCTGCTCATCTTTGATACACATGAGGGGACTTTCAATGTATTCGAGGACGGAGCATTAAAAGAATATCCTTTCGAAATGGATAAGAAAGCTTTAGCCGTACAGGATCTTAGCAAACAATATCCAGCCTTTTTTCTTGATGCAAGCGATCCTGCTTTCTCAAAGGAAAGTACTTATCCAATTGCAGGTTTATTTGCAAATTGGCAAGGAAAGCCTAAATCAATGCCTGCCAAAGCTACTAGTGATTTCGATGGATTGATTTATATTCTGAAAACCACAGCTTCTAAAGCAATTGAATAGGCAGGTATCTACCTATTTTCTATAAGCAATATAGTATCCCAATAGGATCAAGTTGACTACAACAGAAAAAGCATTAGAGATAATAATTGGCAATTCATTTTTAAGTATTCCATAGACGACCCAAAGCGATACACCGATTAACAACACGCTGACCATCATCCAAGAAATATTAGCTACATCTTTGTTTTTGATTACTTTGAAAAGCTGAGGCAACGTGGATATAGAAGTGAAGATGCCCGCTAATGTTCCAATGATTGTTTCCATTTTATTGCTGAGTGCTTTAGTTTGAATTGTCTACCTAAAGATCTGTTGTGAGCTAGCAGATAAAAAAACACCTGTAAGCATTCCGTTAGGAAATAGCAAACAGGTGCTAAATGGACAACTATATATTGATTACGGTTTAAGTACAACTTTTACACATTCATCTTCTTTTTTGTCAAATAT
Organism: Sphingobacterium hungaricum; assembly: GCF_015210005.1. Classification (GTDB taxonomy): domain Bacteria; phylum Bacteroidota; class Bacteroidia; order Sphingobacteriales; family Sphingobacteriaceae; genus Sphingobacterium; species Sphingobacterium hungaricum. The sequence goes on along the minus strand of NZ_MU158698.1, from coordinate 54,036 downwards.
ATCATAGCCTTTCGCAGCCTCATCTAACGGAAGTGAATGCGTTATAATATCATTCAAGACAACTTTATGGTCTTTGACAAGATCAATCAGCTCATCTATGTAATTCAACACTGGAGCCTGGCCTTGTTTGATTGTTATTCCCTTATCAAAGATCCTATGCAAAGGGAAATTATCATAAGTCGATCCATAAACACCCATTATGGATACAGTGCCATTTCTTCGCACAGCCTCAAAACACATATCCAGGACTTTCATCGAACCAACTTCAAAATTAACAGTCGCTTTGATGCGGTCTAACAAAGTCCGTTCGGGTTCAAATCCTACGGCTTCCACACAAACATCCGCTCCGCGTCCTCCTGTCATCTGACGAATAGCTTCTACTACATCTACCTTATGCGGATTCAGCGTATCCACGTTATTGACTTGTTTTGCCTTTTCTAAACGATAGTCTAGCGGATCAATCGCAATAACTCGGCTCGCACCTTTTACCCAAGCAGCTTTCTGAGCCATTAATCCAACAGGTCCTGAACCAAAGATCGCGACGACCTCACCGCCTTTTAATCCAGCCCAATCAATCGCAGACCATCCCGTAGGGAATATATCGGTTAGAAATAAAGCTTGTTCATCTGTTAAATGTTCTGGAACAATGCGAGGACTCACATCGCCGTATGGCACACGTACGTATTCAGCTTGTCCTCCGGAATAACCACCATATAAATCTGTATATCCGAATAATGCGCCCCCTTTTTGATCTGCTAGATCACCGTTCGGCCCATAATGTTTATAATTTGAATTTTCACAAGCAGGAGATGCATCATGCTGACAGAAAAAGCATGATCCACACGAGATAGGAAATGGAACAACAACGCGATCGCCGCGCTTTAGGTTCTTGATGTCTGAACCTACCTCTTCGACAATACCCATAAATTCATGTCCTAAAACCATCGGGTCTTTCTGAGGTACAGCTCCAGATAAAATATGAAGATCGGAACCACAGATGGCTGTTGATGTTACTCGAAGGATCAAATCGCGGGGATCTAAAATAGATGGATCTGCTACTGTTTCGACACGAATGTCTCCTGGTTTATTAAAAACTACTGCTTTCATGTTTTTCTTTCTTAGTTTTTCGGTAGTACATAGTGTAGCTATTGTTTATGCGCTCACCGTTAGAAGAACAAAAGCCCTAAAAAATAGTTTAAGAAATCTGAGCGAAAATTTATAAAACGATACTGATTTGATTGAAAAGGTTATTTTGCTTGAAAATCAAGTGTTTATACGCTTGATGAGTATTTGTACCCTATTTGAGCATATCTTGATAAGTATCTCGAATAGATGAAACAAATAGATAATCATTGCGTTATAAAAAGCATCAACTAAACTTAATTTACATATCATGAGAACACAAGAGAAAAATCTAGACATGCCAAATGCGCATCTTCATGAATTGTTTGTCGACGAATTAAAAGATGTTCTTGGTGCAGAGAGGCAACTGCTAAAAGGTCTTAAAAAATTAGCTAATGCTGCATTAAGCGACCAGCTAAAAGAAGCTTTTAACGCACATTATGAACAGACAGAAGGACATATAGAACGGTTAAAGACTGTCTTTGAAGATCTTGGTCTTTCTGCTCGTGGAAAGAAATGCAAGGCGATGGAAGGACTGCTAGAAGAAGCAGATGAGATTGTTGAAGAATTTCAGGACGCGCCCGAAGTATTAGATGCTGCACTGATTGCTGCGGCACAAAAAGTAGAGCATTATGAAATTGCAACGTACGGATGTTTAGTAACCTATGCTAAATTGATGGAACATACAACCGCTCAAGAGTTATTGGCTTTAACTTTATCCGAAGAAAAGGAAACAGATGAACTCTTAACAACTATTGCTTTAGAAAGCGCAAATTTGGGGAAACAGAAGTAATAAGCACTACCATTATTACATCTAGTAAATGCTGGGGTTTCCAAAAACTTCAGCATTTTTAGTTTTGAAAAATAGCAAGATTCGGATTTTTTAGCTTACTTCGTTTAGCGATTTTTGTGTTAACAAATGACTAAATAGAAATGAGTACCCAGGACAGCATTAACTACAACCGGATTGCAGCTGCGATTGATTTTATTCAACAGCATTTTAAGGAGCAACCTTCTTTGGAACGTATTGCCGAGCAGGTTCATCTGAGTCCTATGCATTTCCAGCGTTTATTTACAGATTGGGCGGGCACGAGCCCAAAGAAATTCCTTCAGTATATTTCGGTAGAGCATGCAAAGCGATTGCTGAGCGAACAGCAAGCGACGCTTTTTGATGCGGCTTATGAAACAGGCCTTTCTGGTACGGGCAGACTGCATGACCTTTTTGTTTCCATCGAAGGAATGACTCCCGCAGAATACAAACATGCTGGCAAGAGCTTGACGATCCATTATCATTTTGCAGATAGCCTGTTCGGAAGTTTATTGGTCGCCAATACTAGTAAAGGGATCTGTTATTTGGCATTTTATGAAGATAAGGATTATGCATTGACACAATTAAAAGCTAAGTTTCCGAATGCTGTTTTCGATGAGAAAGAAGAACCGATGCAACAGGATGCCTTGGCAATCTTTCAGCAGGATGGAAAACCTTTGCCCGAACTGAAATTGCATTTAAAAGGAACTGATTTCCAGCTGAAAGTTTGGGAAAGTCTATTGAAAATTCCGACAGGTAAGCTTTCGACTTATGGTACGCTAGCCGCTCAGATAGGACATCCCAAAGCATCGCGAGCAGTTGGCACAGCTATCGGAAGCAATCCCGTTGCCTTTCTGATTCCTTGCCACCGCGTGATTCAGAATTCAGGGCTTCTAGGCGGATACCGTTGGGGAGCAACTCGCAAAACGGCAATTATTGGTTGGGAAAATGCACAAGTTAACGCGCAAGATGGAATTATTTGAACAAGAATACGACACTGCTAAAAATTGGCTTCCCTATGAAGGGGAAGTTAATTATTATGGCAAAATATTTTCTGCAAAAGAAGCGGACGATTACTTTACTAAATTGCTCGAAGCGATTGAATGGCGGAATGATGAATCCATTATTTTCGGCAAGAAAATCATTACCAAACGGAAAGTAGCTTGGTATGGCGAACATCCTTTTGAATATACCTATTCGAATGTAACCAAAAAGGCTTTGCCATGGACTAAAGAATTGCTGGAATTAAAAGGCCGCATTGAGAAAGAAACTGGTGAAACATTTAACTCCTGCCTCTTGAACCTATATCATAATGGAGAGGAAGGAATGGCCTACCATAGCGATGGCGAAAAGGATTTAAAGAAAAATGGCTCAATCGCATCTTTAAGTTTTGGCGCGGAGCGCAAATTTTCATTTAAGCATAAAGTCTCCAAAGAAAAAGTAGAATTCAAGCTAGCTCATGGTAGCTTGCTGATTATGAAAGGCAGTACGCAAACGCATTGGCTGCATCGGCTTCCACCGACGAAACTTATTAAAAGCCCTAGAATCAATCTGACTTTTCGAGTTATTGAGCGATTTTAGGCGAATCCCCCTAACCCCCGAAAGGGGAATAAATATAAGCGAAACAATGCTCCAGCAGATGTATTAAGGATAATGGTTGGAATAAGGAGCAATAAATCCGCATTTGAATTGTCACTCTGAGTGAAACGAACAGTCTTATTTTAGGTGAGATTCATCAAGATAAAACATGCACATGCGAAACGCGTGCGCTAGCCACCAGGAAGGTTTTACTTTTTACACTTGAATTTTTCCTTTGAAAGCCGCTATTCGATATCTTCCGCAGGTAGATTTCGAACTTATAATAAACGGGATTTGCAATCCCGAAAGATTAGTCTATTTGCGGATTGCAAATCCGCTTTTATCAGAGATTCTGGATGCCCCTTCGGAACATCCAGAATAGCGAGAAGAGTCTCAAACTTACATCCTAGATTTTTCGCTACGCTACCAATGACAGATTTAATACTGGCTAAGCCATATAGATCTTGCTCCGTAGGAGCTACCACTTTGTAGCAAGATTAATTGATAAATATATGCGTACCGTAGGTACGCTCCTTTTGGAAAAGGATTGTACCTACGGCACAAAACATTTCGTTGTTTTTTTTGCTACAAAGCGGTTGTGCCTACGGCACATTGAAAGGAAAATGTATTGCTTTTGAAATTGCTCCGTAGGAGCAAAATGTTTGTAGGAAAAGAATGCGCAATAAAAGCAGCGTGCCGTAGGTACGCAACAATTTATTTTAAAGCTATATAAATCTTTTCGATTGGATTGCGTACCTACGGCACGCGTTTAATTCTCCTAACAATTTCTACAAACATTCAGCCTCTAACGAGGCTTTAAAAGAGAGTATAATCCGACCTCTATTCTTTGTTCCACTTACTTTACTTTCTGCAGGTCTTATGCAACAAAACATCAATCAGCCAAACATTGTCATTATGTTCCAAAAGTTTTGAGCGCAAAATTTAGTTCCTCAGAATAACAATATGTGTACTTGTCACTTTGAGTGAAACGAAGAGTCTCAAACTAGTGACTAGAAATGTTTTTTTACTTTTAAATTTTTACTTTTTATTTTGAAAACAGGGAGATGTCTAACTTTAAATAAAAAGGATTCGCAATCCCGCACAATAGAGCTGATTGCAAATCCGCTATTATCAGTTATTCAGGATGTCCCTTCGGAACATACTGAATAGCGAAGTATCACAAAAATGCTTAATGATTAAATGGAAAGAATAAATAATCGTTACTACCAAACATAAACGTCTTTTTTTGTTTGTCCTAATTTTGACCCCGATAATGTGCCATGTACTACATGCGAAGAGTTATTCGCGTCTATGAAAGTCACAGCGACATCAGCTGTAAAACGCTTGCGTTCATAGCTTCTGTCGATGATGATTTTAGAAATCAAGCCATCATAGCTTTCTGTAATATCGTAGCGGAGTGAGGAGCGAAATCCTACTTCAAATGGAAATGCGGAAACTTTCAAACTATCTTTATCGGTCACGAGTACTTCATGGGATCCAGGTAATAGCACGGTAGGAACAGTTACTTTTGTCTCAATCTTCATATAATCTGGTAAATCAAGGTCGATCGCCACACTGTCTTTAACATCTTCAAAAATATTATCAAGTTTTAAAGAAGTAACCGGCGTTGGAAATACTCTCTCGTATGTATCTATATCGACCCAAATACTTTCCCTTTTTAAATTGCTATAGCTAATGGAAGTCATGGACAGCAACGAAACAGTCCCGTCGTTAAGGTCTTCGTCTTCGTTCGGTGAATCATTTTTTGAACAGCTGCTGCTCAGGATAAGGAAACAAACAGTTAGTAAATTAAGTAAGGTTAAGTTCTTCATTCGTATGTTATGCTTGATCTGTACTGGTTTATACTAGCTCAAGATACTAATTTTAACTTAAAGGCAAGTCAATCCAACGGTTTTTAAGTAGATTTTAACATTTTGAACCTTGATTTAGGACAGAATGATATTCTAGTCTGAATAAGATAGAAAGCGAGAAATAGGATTAAGGATGGCTAATGCAGCAACTCTTAGTTGGCTTTATCCAGATAATCCTTTAAATCCGAAATACTGCGGATACCCAATGAAGCCGCTTGTTTTTGGCGCATCATTAGCGCGTAGGCATTATTAAAACCAATTGGTTGCAACCATTCAATGCCATACTGCTTTTTAAATGCTGCATTAACGTAGTCATAGGTTTTATCAGGATGCTGCGAAACCTTTCGAATAGTTTCCTGCGACGGATTTAGCAGAACTAAGAGTCCTGTTCCGGTGTATTCTGGATAGAGGTCGATGGCATCATTTGCCAATGCATCGAAACAGATTTTCGTGCCGCCCAAGCCTGTTTTGGTCTCCACTTGATAATCGGTATTTCCTTCAATCAGCATTTTGTAAATGGCAACCAGAATGTATTGTTCGCCAAATATTTTTGAACCAATTCGGATTGTTCCGGCATTCCCATTTCGTTTTTCTTTGAGCAATCCATTCTCCGTCAGGAAATCTTTTGCCACCTTTTCGGGGGTCAAATTTTGAAAATCTGTTTTGTAATTCAAATCGCGCATCAGCGAATCACTTATCTTTCCGGCAAGGAGATCCAATGCATCTTTCAGCCCAGGAAATTTTGCCAGCGTTTTGGTTTTGATTATCGGCGCCGCATAATAGGGTGGAAATATATTTTTATCATCCTCGAGAACAAGCAAGTCAAAAACCTGAATCCGTCCATCGGTAGAATAACCGCTTATCACATCCAGCTCACCTTCGCTCGCCGCTTTATACATAATCGCATCACTGACTACTTTCGGCTTGATCTGTATTCCATAAACTGAACGCAGGCCTAAATCCCCATCTTGCCTGCCCATAAACTCGGGCGTAAACCCGAACTTCAAGTCGCTTTTGCTAGCTGAAGGCCATACATAGATCACAGCAACAATAGCCAATAGGATAGGAATGCCTAATTTCAAATAACGAAGGCTTGCATAGCCTGATTTTTGAAGAAGCGCAATGCATTGGTCTAGCAGGATAGCTAACAAGGCTGCAGGTATTGCGCCAGCAAGAATCATATTGGTGTTGTTGAGCGATATACCGCCAAAGATAAATTCGCCTAGACCGCCGGCGGCGACGAAAGAAGCTAAAGTGGCGACGCCAACGTTGATTACTGCCGCTGTCCGTATCCCTGCCATAATCACAGGCATTGCCAATGGCAACTGGATATTGAACAAGAGCTGTCGTTTGTTCATGCCTAGCGCAGTTGCCGATTCAATCAGCAAAGGATTGACGCCAGTAATGCCTGTATAGGTATTTCGGATAATCGGCAGCAGTGCATAAATCAGCAAGGCAACGATTGCTGGAGTCGCTCCAATGCCAAAGGCGGGAATCATAAATCCCAATAAGGCAATGCTGGGCACCGTCTGCAGAATTCCGGCGATGCCCAATACAGGATTGGCAAGCTTTCGGTTTCTGGCGATTAGAATGCCTAGCGGAACGCCGACAAGAATCGCTAGGAACAAAGACAAAAAAGTCAGTCCAAGGTGTTCTAGAATCTGGCTGAACAGTTTTTCATGTTGCTCCACAACGAATTCCCAAAGGCTCTGCTGTTTCATCGGATTTGTGATTTACGGTATTCCCCAAATGCCTGGCTTAGCCGCTCATAATCCAAAGCATGTGTTTTATCGGTGCTCAGTTTTTGCAAAGCATGCCATGTACTATCCGATTCCGATAGATTTGACTGATTTAGAAAATTTCCAGACTCGTGTAGATAAGGCATAAGGGCTGAAATCGAAGTGAGTTTATATTCTAAAAGCAACCGATTTTCAGCGAAAAATTCGCTGACAAAGGAGTTTTTGGGTCGATAGATAATTTCTTCGCGCGTGCCAATCTGAATAATCTTCCCATTGTCCATCAACGCGATGCGGTGGCCAAGTTCAAATGCTTCCTGCACATCATGCGTGACTAGCACAACGGTTTTATTCTTTAATTCTTGCAAAGATTTGAATTCGGCATGTATATCTGCCTTTGTAATTGTATCGAGCGCTCCAAAAGGCTCGTCCATCAATAGGACAGGGGTGTTGGCAATCAACGCTCTCGCAATCCCAACGCGCTGCTGCTGTCCGCCACTTAATTCTTGCGGATAGCGATTGAGTACGTCTTCGGAAAGGTGCAATTTTTCAAGCAATTCCTGCGTGCGCTGTTCGGTCTGTTTTGGACTCCATTTGAGTAATTTGGGCACGACTGCGATATTCTGGCGAATGGTATAATGAGGAAATAGACCCGAATGCTGCATGACGAATCCAATTCCCATGCGAAGTTGTTCGGCTTGTTGCTCGCGAATGGATTTACCATCGATTAAGATTGTTCCTGAATCAGGCTCAATCAGCCGGTTAATCATTTTTAGCGTGGTTGTTTTTCCACAGCCACTCGTGCCCAAGAGCACTAATATTTCCTGTTCGTTGGCCTGAAAAGAAATAGAATCTACCGCTGTTTTTCCGTTATATCGTTTAGTTAGGGATTCGACTTGTATCATTTTTGCATTCCTCTTATTTAGCTAGCCTGATTCCTGTAAATTGCCATTGAAGTTTCGGATGAAAGAAATTGCGATAGGTATTTCGGCTATGGCCTTCGGGCGTCGCGACGGAAGCGCCGCGCAGTACATGCTGACTGACCATAAACTTCCCATTGTATTCACCGACTGCTCCGGCCACTTTTTTGAATCCCGGATACGGCAAATAGGCGCTGCCAGTCCATTCCCAGCGCGAACCCCACTGAAAGGATCCAGAAGCAACTTCCCATTCGGCTTCCGTAGGCAAACGCATTCCTTTCCATGAGGCAAAAGCAGACGCTTCGTAATAGTTGATGTGGCATAGCGCTTGTTCTGGACGAAGTTTCTGCAAACCATTCCATGAATACTGCATCCATTCGTTTTCGATCAAATGCCAATACAAAGGCGCTTTTGCTTTGTTCTGATTGACCCAATCCCAGCCTTCCGCATGCCAATGGCGGAAATCTTCATAGCCTCCGTCTTGCATAAATTCCAAGTATGCTGCATTGCTGACCAAGCTATTGGAGATTTCGAAATCATTCAAGTATACTTTATGGCGGTTTAATTCATTGTCAAAACAAAACCCTTCACCCTCAAATCCGATTTCATATACACCTTCGGAAAAGGATAGCCAGTCAGCATTCCCAAGCGCTGCTTCTTCAGCAACCTGGTTGGAATAGGCTGGAAAAAGCGGATTGTGTCCTAAAATATATTTGATATCTGTCAGCAATAATTCCTGATGCTGCTGTTCATGGTTCAATCCTAATTCCAATAAAGTCTTCACTTCTGTGCTTACAGCATGGCTTGCCAGAAAATCCAACAAATAGTTGTCTACATATTCGCGATAGCGGTATACATCAGCAACGGATGGCCGGCTTAGATTTCCACGGTCTGTACGGATTACGCGATTACCGACCGTTTCATAATAACTATTGAACACAAAATTATATTGCTTGTCGAAAACAACGTAGCCCGGAGAATGAGGGATCAGAATAAAGGTCTCAAAAAACCAGGTCGTATGCCCGAGATGCCATTTCGGAGGACTGACATCGCCAATAGGCTGCACGACATAGTCTTCGATTTCAAGCGGTTCGCAGATGCTGACCGAATGCAGGCGAATATTTTTATAGCTGTTTGCTAAGTCAGCGATAGAAGCGGTCATTTTCGTTGCTGTGATCATGTTGTTCAGTTTTTTGTGTTATCGTACTTGCCAGATTGCATCTACAAACCAATTTTTTGAATCGGCGATTTGATCAACAAATGCAAAACCTGTCTTGTCTGCTAATTCCTGTATGTCGGCTTTCGAGAACTTTTGTGAAATTTCCATTTCCAAGAGTTCATTTTCTTCGAAAGAAATGATTTCATCGGCGACGCTAACATCCTGTTTGCTAAGGCTAACCAAATAACTTCGGCATGCACCGCTGATCGGATCGTATGTTTGATAATGTTCGAATTGGCTAAGGTCAAAGTCTGCTTCTAATTCGCGGTTGATGCGGACCAGAAGGTTCAAGTTAAACTTCGCTGTCAATCCGTTCTTATCATTGTATGCATTCAGAATGGTATTCGGGTTTTTCTTTAAGTCGAAACCAATCAAAACCAGATCGCCTTTGTTTAATTTCTTATTCAGGCTGTTGCAGAATTGATAAGCTTCTTCCAATTCCATATTTCCAATATTGCTTCCTAAAAATAAGACAACTTTCTTGCGTTCAGAAATCGCCGAAGCTTTTTCCAGCATATCAAAGTATTCGCCTTCTAAAGCGACAACATCCAAATTCGGCAATTCTTTCTGCAACCGCTGCTGCAATTCATTCAAGATATTGCCCGAAATGTCAATCGGCATATAGGAGAAGTCGCGTCCATCACGTACAAAGTGACGAAAGAGGTAAGAAGATTTCAAGGCATCGCCAGCACCCAATTCTATCAGATCAAATGGTTCATTTCCGAGCGATAATTTATCGGCAAGTTCTACAGTTTTATTCTTAAAAATATCGAGTTCGCAAGGCGTGAGGTAGTATTCAGGCATAGCCATGATTTCTTGAAAGAGCTTGTCGCCATTCTTATCATAGAAATATTTCGAAGAAAGTTTTTTGGGTGTGCTGCGCAATCCCTCAACAATTTCCTCTTGGAATTTTTCATTCCTGTTAGGTATTGTTTCTGTTGTTGAGCTATCGGTTTCTATATTCGATTTATGTGTGGTCATAGTATTTCTTAAGTAAGGACGACTATTTTTCCTGCTCCGGAATTGTTTTCCATAAATGCATGCGCTTCCGCTAGTTCGTCCAGTTTAAATATACGTTTAATAATAGGAGAGAGATTTCCTTTTTCAATGGAATTGATAAATTCTTGAAAATGCACAGGCTCTACACGGAACTGTCCGCTATCGTAAGTCGTCAAGCGAACAGTCGCAGGAATGCTTTCCATCGGCGCAAAGTCGGTAAACGACCATTCTTCGGCCAACATGCCGGTCATGCAAACGGTTCCTCCAGGCGCTACGCAATGCAAAGAATCTAGCAGAGTCGACGTGCCTATAAGTTCCAAAACCGAATCGATTTTTAAAGAAGCATCGCTATGAATCTGTGCGCTAAGTTTTCCATCATCGATCAGCACCTTGTCCGCGCCTTGCTGCAAAAGGAAATCAGTTTTAGCTTGGTTTCTTGTTGTCGAAATAACTGAAAGACCAACATCCTTGGCTAGTTGCAAAGCATGCAAACCGACGGAAGAAGTTCCGCCACGGATTAACAGCGTTTCGCCTTTCTCAATTTTCAACGCCAAATGCAACGAGCCATAAGCGGTCTGGAACATTTCAGGTAAGGAAGCTAACACATCCCAGGAAAGCGAACTGACAAAAGGCATCAGGATACCTTTAGGAACAGCTGTGTATTCGGCATAACTGCCATCGAAATCTCTTCCCATTCCGCCCATAAAGCAAGCAACTTGCTGGCCTTTGGCAAATTCATATGACGGGTCATTTTCAACGACGCCAACGCATTCGATACCGAGAATCCTCGGCAGCTTAACGTCGGGCGAATAACCCTTTCGCGTCATCAGTTCCGAACGGTTTAGTCCAAATCCTTTAACGCTAACCAATACTTCTCCTGACTGCGGAATAGGAATAGGCCGCTCTTCCAGACGTAATAGTTCCGGACCTCCAGTTTCGCTCAGTACAATTGCTTTCATTTTTATAACTTGATTTCCGGTTAATCATGTATCGGATGATTCCTTACATGAACAACAGGATTCTAACTGCTTTTGTTTTGCTTTTCTGCCTTTAGCATCATTTAATTTAAGATAGCTTACTTGTGCTCGTTAACAAAATTAGGTAGAATATGTTATTCGCACCCTTAATCTAGATTAAGAAATTAAGGTAGGAGAGCCGTATGCAAGTTGGGAGAAGGGCGCTATGGCTTTGCCTATTTTAAGCAATGCCATGGGCGTGCAAATCAATACATTGTGGCATCATTTGCCTTAACAGAAAGCAAACTAAATAATTAGAAAAGAATGGACTTTACTTTATAAGAGCTAGTTCTGAAAAACCAAACAAACTGGAACTGCACAGTCAATCCGGTTTCTGCTATCGGTCAATTTTCCGGTCAGTGCATCCCGATTAAATATAACGATGGAATCGGATGATTGATTTGCGACGAGCAGAAATTTCCCGGAAGGATCGATTGTAAAGTTGCGTGGGCCTTTGCCCAATGTAGAAACGGTTTCAACGGCTTGTAAGCTTCCATTAGCTGCGATGGCAAAAACTGAGATTGTATTGGCATCGCCGCGGTTTGTTTCGTATAAAAACTTTCCGTCCGCCGAAATATGTATATCGGCAGCGTCGACCTTGCCTTTGAAATCAGGGGCAACGGTATTGATTTCTTCTACGAAAGTAAGTTTTCCTTTTTTATAGCTCAACGTCTGGATTTTTCCAGTGAACTCATGAACGAGATAGACAAATTTTCCATTTGGAGAAAAGGCAAAATGCCTTGGTCCAGAACCTGCCTGCGTCGTGTACACTGATTTCCATCGCAAGATGCTGTCTTTGCTTTTCGGATGATAACTGTATGTGTACACTTTATCTTCTCCTAAATCCGTCGCAATAACGTATTTTCCGTCAGGAGTAAATTTCACTTGATGTACATGCGCGCTTTCCTGCCTTCCATTTGGGTCAATGCTTTTTCCAGTATGCTTAATTACTTGAGAAGCTGAATCCAATGAGCCGTCTTCCAGAATCTTAAACACAGCTAAAGTACCACCGCTGTAATTGGCGACTAATACATGATGCTGATCTGCGATCAAAAAACATGGATCATTTCCTTCGCTATCAACCTGATTTAGAAATTCCAGTGCACCAGTCTTGGCTTCATACCGAAACGCGCTTACCGTGCTTTTATCACCCGATTCATTGACTGCATAAGCGAATTGCTGATTTGGAGATATTGTCAGGTAACTTGGGTTTGGCGAATGCGTTGCTTGGCTTAGTGTTGCTGTACCCTTTTGCCCATCAAATTCAAAGGTGTAGATTCCTTCGCTTTTACCTGAATTAGTATAGGTACCTACTAAAAGATGTTGCGTTTGGCTATAAAGCATGGTCGATAAGCAGCAAAATAAAAAGATAGCGATAGACTTTCTCACGGAATTTGATTTAAGCATAAACAAATATGGGAAGAAATGAATGTATTTAGAAATCTAAATGCGCACAATCTACTTGAATGGCCATGGAAAAAACTTCTTTTTCTTTTTCAATGTAATAATGATTACACCATTCACAGCCCTACTTCCATAAAGGGCTGTGGCTGTTGTATCCTTTAGTATTTCAAGAGATTCAATATCTTCAGGATTAATCGTTTGAATGTCCATATATTCCATGATTTTTCCATCCACAACATAAAGAGGTGCACGTTTTTGATATCGATGGTCTCTTACGTAGCAACTGGCAATAATTTCTACTCCAGCTAGAGCCTGGTTTTCATAATAAGCGTCGTTGATAGGATAAGTGGATGCCACATTTTCATCCTTTTCTACATAGAAGTAGAATTCATTTTTGAAAATCATTTCCAAGTAATCGGAACATCCTTTGACTTCCCAATAATTTAATCCATCGTACTGAGCGATGATGTCTTTAGCTTTTAATTTGGATAAATCAACATATTTTCCGTCAGGCAAATAACCTTTAAACTTTGTTGTAAGCTGTAATTTAGCGATGCGCTGATCTTTCTCTTCATACTGCTGAAAAATAACACCCGGATACAAATCACTTGTGTACCCTTCATGATTGACGAATCGGGAATCTCTGGCTTCCAATCCTTCGCATAGGCTCATTTCATTGACCTCAACCTTTTTTAATTGGGGGTCTTTCGACTTTAAATGATCAAGCGTAAGAACGCATAGTTTAATCCTGTCCAATCGTATGGTGTCGGCGTTTTTGGCAATCGAAGTCAAGGATATGCTTATAAAGATCCAACTTACTACTAGTTTTATCATGCGCTTTCTGAATAGAATGTCCAGAAGGATGCTTTAATTTTCAAATTCCACAAAAAACCCTCAACTTTTTTTGCTGAGGGTTTTTTACGGTCTAGACTAGATGCCCATTTCCTTTAAAATAAATTGGGCGTTATCAATCTTATCTGCTACCCACAGCACATAACGGATGTCCACACCGATGGAACGTGAATAACTTTCGTTCCAAGCAAAATCGTTTATCGTTGCATCATAAGCACGGTCGAAGTTGACGCCAATCAATTCACCATAAGCATTCATAATCGGAGATCCCGAATTTCCACCTGTGGTATCCATGTTGTACAAAATATTCACTGGAACATCGTTCATGTCTTTCATGGCATAAGGGCCAAAGTTTTTAGCTAACCATGCGGTCTGAATCGTTTCTGGGTACTTGAACTCCGGCAAATCTGAATTTCCTTTTTCGATAATTCCCTGCACTTTGGTAAAGGGTTCCATATAGGTTGCATCGGCCGGACTGTAGCCTTTGATGTTTCCAAAAGTCAGGCGCAAGGTAGAATTCGCATCTGGAACAAAATTTTTGTCCTGATACAATTCTTTCACCGCTACATAATCTCCCATCAATTTGTTCAAAACGCCATCGCGTCTTTTCTGTTCCTGACCGAATGCTGTCAATTCTGCAAACAATGCTTTTTGATAGTTCAATAGGTCATCGCTATACGTCATCAATGAAGACGAAGAATTCAATACTTTGGAATAAAATACTTGTCTGTCGTTCAGCTTGCTTTTGTCAAGTGCATTTTGAATAAAACTCGAAGCTTGTTCTTTCGACGTAAAATGAAAGTTTGAGAAACTGCTGATCGCATTTTTATCTTTCAGCTCATGTCCGGTCTCAAACATGTATGCGCCGATATTTTTATCAACCTGCAGATTGTAGCTCTCGTAAATTTTGTCCAACTGTTTCTTTACATTCTCGACATTCAAGTCAAAGAATTCTTGCTGGCGTGTTGCCGATGGCTGTTTTGCCAATGCTTCCTGAAATTGATTAACAATGTCCGCAACTTGCAATAGACGGATGGAAGAAGTGCTGTTGTTTAACCAAAGCTCGCGTTCTGCATCTGAAAAGATTACATCATAGTAGGCGTCGATATCTTGCATCAACGAACCATACTTTGCTTTTAAATCTGCTTTGCTTTGAATAAAGGTATTTAACGCTTGGTCTTCTTTTTCTTTGCTAGCAACCAGATTGATGTTGCGCAGTCCTTTTAATTTACCGCGGTAATTCTTCATGACATTCGCATTTCGCTTGATGCGCGTTGCTAAAGCCAATTCGGTTGCCTTATCATCTTTTCCTGCCAAATACATTTGGTTGTTTTGGAAATCATACAATTCCGAAGTGTATGGCAATAAATAGTTTTGTTGGTACTCAAGGTAAGCGGCAGGGCGATGTCTGAACGTTCTTCCAGGGTAACCTAGGATAAACACGAAATCATTTTCAGAGACGCCTTTAGGATTTACTTTCAAATGTTTCTTCGGTTTGTAAGGTACGTTGTTTGTCGAGTATGTTGCTGGAGAACCATCAGGTGCTACGTATGCACGCAAGAACGAAAAATCTCCTGTATGTCTTGGCCAAACCCAGTTGTCTGTTTCTCCTCCGAATTCGCCAATATCCTGACGGGGAATGTAAACCAAACGCACGTCAGAAATGGTTTTGTATTTGAATAACACATAACTCTTTCCGATAAACATTTCAGAAACCTCTGCCTTAATGGTTGGGTCTTCTGACTCTGCTTTTCTCGCGATTTCTGCTCTTTTCTGAGAAATAATATTGATGCGCTCCAATGGGTCAGTCACATTTGCGACAGCATCCAATAATTGTTTGGACACATCTTCATACGAATCGGTAATCCGGATGGTCAATCCTTTGGCTTCAATTTCTTGTTGCTGGTTATTGGCTACAAAGCCATTTTCCAGGTAATTTTGCTCAGGCGTACTCGCCAATTGAACTGCCGAGAATGCACAATGGTGATTCGTTATAATCAATCCATTCGGAGAAACGAACGAACCGCTGCATCCCGAAACTTGAACTAATGCATCCACCAAGCCCACCTGTCCAGGATTATAAATATCCTTCTCCGAAATCTTCAGTCCTGCCTTTTTTAATCCTGCACGGTTTAAATCGCTCAAAGGGAACATCCCCTCATCAGGACTTGAAGCCGAAAAGTTAAAAACGCCAACACCGATAAAAAGGAGTGCTACAATTTTTTTGGAAATCATTTGCATAGTCTTTTAGTTTTTAGCAAAAATACTAATTCTTTCGAATATCAAATGGATTAACCAATTAAAGTAAGGCGAAAAGGATTTACTTTGACTACCTTTGTAAAATCAAATTTTTACAACCATGACGCTTGTTCAACTGGAATACATCGTTGCTGTAGATACCTATCGTAGTTTTGTTGCAGCAGCTGAGAAATGCTTTGTTACCCAACCCACATTGAGTATGCAAATCCAGAAGCTGGAAGAATCTATCGGCGCAAAAGTATTCAATCGAAGCAAACAACCCGTCGTCCCAACAGAAATTGGTGTTAAGCTTATTGCGCAAGCGCGCATTATTCTTAATGAAAGTAAAAAAATAGCTGAAATTATTCAGGAAGATAATGGGGAATTGATTGGCGAGCTTAAGATTGGCGTTATCCCAACTGTTGCACCTTATTTGTTGCCCGAAGTCATTACGTCCATTTTAGAGAAATTTCCAAAACTTAAACTTCAGATTTGGGAATATACTACCGAAAGGATTGTTCAGGAACTGAAAAACGGAACCTTAGACTGTGGTATTCTATCGACGCCTCTCCAGGATGCGGCCATTCACGAAGTGCCTTTGTATTATGAGCCTTTTGTGGCTTATGTATCTGAAAACACCAAAACATTTGCCAAGAAGGTTATCCATGCCGACGATATTTCGGAAGAGAAACTGTGGTTACTAAATGAAGGACATTGCATGCGCGGACAAGTGCTGAACCTGTGCCATTATAAGCACAATGAAAGTCTGGATGCAACATTTGATTACAATACGGGAAGCGTCGAAACATTGAAACGCATGGTGGATATCAACGGAGGGGTTACGATTTTGCCAGAATTATGCATCCACAATTACAATGAAGACGAACTGCAATATATACGCTATTTTAAATCGCCAGAGCCTGTCAGAGAGATAAGCATTGTGACCACGCAAAATTATGTGAAGAAGCAAGCAATCCTAACCTTGAGGGAATCGATATTGAAAGCCGTCCCTCAGAAATTTGTAAATAAAAAGAAAAGAGAAGTTATGGGTTTTGACCTGTAAGAAAAAGAGATAATGAAGTTTAATTTTAAAGAGAACCTAAACAGACTAAACCAGTGGAGAATGCAGAAGATTTCGAATCGGAATTTTCTAATCCTTCTTTCGTTTGTCGTGGGGATTATCGGAGGATTGGCAGCGGCCATATTAAAAGGATTAACCCATTTTATTGCATCGACTTTGCAGGACGATGTGCAATGGGAATA
The DNA here is from genome assembly GCF_015210005.1 of Sphingobacterium hungaricum. GTDB lineage: Bacteria > Bacteroidota > Bacteroidia > Sphingobacteriales > Sphingobacteriaceae > Sphingobacterium > Sphingobacterium hungaricum. The sequence goes on along the minus strand of NZ_MU158698.1, from coordinate 37,010 downwards.
CAAATATTTGTTTTATTTGATTTTCCCGTTAATCGGCATTTTCCTATCCGTACTTTATGTTCGAAAATTCATCAAAAGTAAATCTCTGGACCATGGCATAACGCCAATTTTATATGCCATCTCTCGGAAATCCAGCCGCATTGATGTGCATAATGTGTATTCGCAAATCATTACGGCGGCATTGACTGTTGGATTTGGAGGTTCTTCTGGTTTGGAAGCGCCAATTGCCTATAGCGGTTCGGCTATCGGTTCGAATACCGGTCGTTTCTTTGGTTTGCAATACAAGGAAGTCACCTTATTGTTAGCCTGCGGTGCTGCGGCAGGAATATCCGGCGCATTTAATAGTCCCTTGGCGGGAATGATTTTTGCCATTGAAATTTTGTTGTCGGAATTTTCGATTCCGGTATTTATCCCTTTACTGATTTCAGCGGCCTTAGCTTCCGTTGTGTCGCGCGTATTGTATAGCGAACCCTTATTTCATACGACGGTCAGCGATTGGGAAGTCGAAGCCTTGTTCTTTTACCTGCTTTTAGCTGCCATCGTTGGTCTGTTTACGATATATTTCGCCAGGATCAGTACGTCAGTTAAAAATTGGTTTGGAAAAATTTCAAATCCATACAACAAAGTCTGGCTTAGCGGCATTTCGTTGGGAATCCTCATCTTTATTTTTCCAGCTTTGTATGGAGAAGGCTATTTAGCCATACAGCAAATTCTAGATGGAAACTTTGATTCGATTGTGAAGAACTCTTTGTTTTCGGATTACCGAAACATGGGCTGGGTGGTGCTCTGCTATACGGTTCTGGTTATTTTTGCCAAATCCATTGCTGCGTTGTTTACGATTAATGGGGGAGGAAATGGGGGAGTCTTCGGGCCTAGCTTGGTTATCGGTGGATTGATTGGATTTGCCTTTGCTTATGGTCTAAACTTGACGGGATTGGTGCAGTTGAATGTGCCTAATTTTGTGATGGCTGGAATGGCTGCTGCCTTAAGCGGTATTATGCATGCGCCATTGACAGGCATGTTTCTAATTGCCGAAATTACGGGAGGATACACCTTGATGGTCCCGCTAATGCTCGTTGCGTCGATTTCTTACCTAATCAATCGAGCGGTCATGAAACATTCGATTTATACGAAAGTACTTGCGGATTCAGGAGATTTGATTTCTTATGAAGATAAAGACCGAACGGTCTTAAGCATGATGAAGCTTCGGTATATTCTGGAAAATAACTTTATTATTCTTCGGCCGAATGAAACTCCTTTGGACCGTCAAACTGAAATTATCCATTCCAAACGGAATATATTTCCTATTGTCGACCTAAAAGGCAAATTCCTAGGATTGATTTACAGCGAAAAATTGTTCAGCATCCTGCTTCGGGAGGAAGAAGGGATTGAAAAAACCTTCGAACAGCTCGCGCAAAAACCGAACGATATTATTAAGGACAAAGAGAATATGGAAATCGTAATGTCCAAAATGAATCGCGATGACGTGTGGATTCTGCCAGTCGTTGATGACGAGAATCATTATTTGGGTTTTGTTTCCAAATCATCTGTATTTAATAAGTATCGTGCATTGCTTATGCGCCAAGGGAAATATTTGGAATAACATGCGACATAAAGTTTAGCTGGATAGATACGCCAACTTCTCATAATCCCTCCCTCAAATCCTTTCCATCTGCAATTATGGTATAAAAATCCGTAATCCATATACCAATTGCTAGCACATCATCCCGGATATTTGTACCTAGGAATTAATTACGATCAATAAAAATATGGAAAAGAGAATTTTAGGCAATCAAGGTTTAGAAGTTTCCGCATTGGGTTTGGGATGTATGGGATTAAGTTTTGGATACGGGCCAGCCTTGGACAAGCAGGAAGCAATTGCATTGATCCGTTCGGCGTTTGAGCAGGGAATTACATTTTTTGATACTGCGGAAGCCTATGGGCCGGCGCTGAATGAAGAATTACTAGGCGAGGCGATTGCGCCATTTAGCCATCAAGTCCAAATCGCAACAAAATTTGGTTTCAAAGAAGGCAAGACTGCCTTGGGAATGGATAGTCGTCCAGAAAATATCCGTGCGGTTGCCGAAGCTTCCTTGATTCGTTTGCGCAGGGATTCTATAGATCTGTATTATCAGCATCGGGTCGACCCAAGCATTCCGATAGAAGACGTTGCAGGCACGATTCAAGACCTGATTCAAGAAGGCAAAATCAAATATTGGGGACTATCCGAGGCGGGGGCGCAGACCATTCGCAGAGCGCATGCCGTGCAGCCGCTGACTGCACTGCAAAGTGAGTATTCGTTGTGGTGGCGCGAACCTGAACAGCAGATCATTCCGCTATTGGAAGAGCTGGGCATTGGGTTTGTGCCCTTCAGTCCTTTGGGTAAGGGATTTCTGACGGGTGCAATTACTGAAGATACCAAATTCGACAAGACTGATTTTAGAAATGTTGTTCCTCGCTTTACCGAAGAGAACCGAAAAGAAAATCAAGCATTAGTTACCTTGCTGACTTCGATTGCTAACGAGAAAAATGCCTCGCCAGCGCAAATCGCTTTAGCCTGGTTGCTGTCGCAACGGCCTTGGATTGTCCCAATACCCGGAACGACTAAAATTTCTAGGCTAAGAGAAAATATTGGCGCTACAGAAGTTGTGCTCAGCAAGGACGATCTTTCGAAGATTGAGCAAATTGCTTCGCAAATAGCCATCCAAGGCGATCGGTATCCAAAAGATTTACAAGCAAGAGTAGGGAAATAATGAAAAAGAAGCTAATCGATAAAAAATACCTGTTGATTTTTGCGGTCATCTGCTCATTATTCGGATGCGCAGATGCGCAAGATAAAGAAAAGGATAAGAATGTGCTGATTGTTTATTTATCCAGAACAAACAATACCAAATTTATTGCGGAAAGCATCCATAAGCGAGTGGGAGGAACTATTTTGCCACTGGAATTAAAAACACCTTATCCAGAAGACTACAAAGCGATCGTGGATCAGGTTACCCAAGAAAATGAGTCGGGTTTTTTGCCTGAATTAAAGACGAAGATAAACCTAGCGGATTACGATGTGATTTTTGTTGGTTTCCCTACTTGGGGAATGCGCTTGCCTCCTCCGATAAAGAGCTTTCTCCATGCGGATGGCTTTCGAGGGAAGACGATTATCCCCTTAAACAGCAACGCAGGCTATGGAATCGGAAGCAGTTTCGATCAACTGAAAGCTTTAGTGCCGAATAGTTCTGTCCTAGATGGATACTCCACAAAAGGAGGGGTCGAACGCGATACTATTTTAAACGTTATGGAAGGCGAAAAGGCCAAGCAAGTTGAAGCTGATGTGCTTAATTGGTTAGAAAGGCTTGGTTTTTAAGAAAGAAACTCGGTTTCTAACTGATAGCCCTGGCAGCCAAAATAAAAAAAGGAAGCGCAGGGTTTTGCGTCGAACAAGCAAATTCAAAAGAATATGCGGAACAAAAATCAACTAGTTTCCGAAATTATTCTTATAAATCCGATTAAAAAGGCTTTAAACGCGGTTTTTAGTAACACACACTATTTTGTTTATTGGTTAATTCCAGAAAAAAAGTACCGAACAATTTTTTGAAAGTAGGTAACGCTAGAGAAAAAGTATCCAACAATTTTTTGAAAGTAGGTAACGATAGGAAAAAAGTACCCAACATTTTTTTGAAAGTAGGTAGCGCTAGAGAAAAAGTACCCAACAAAATTTTTGGATTAGGGAACTTGAAAAAGTTTTTGGGTAATCCGGCGACAAAAGTAGGGAACAAAATTTTTGGATTAGGGAACTTGAAAAAGTTTTTAGGTAATCCGGCGGAAAAAGTAGGGAACAAAATTTTTAAAGTAGGGAACGCCAGCATAAAAACACCTAACATTTTTTTGAAAATAGGTAACAACAGAAAAAAGTACCCAATTTTTTTTTCCAACCGCAGGTTCTTTTTGAGAATTTATGCCCACAAAAATGCTATCAGTAAAATTGGTATATATCGTTCCCATTCCGGGATCGACCAAGTTAGCGCATATCCAAGAGAACTTAGGCGCCGCGAATTATGAGTTTTCGGCAGAAGAATTAACAAAATTTAATACAGACCTTGAAAAAATTACAATTGCAGGCGCAAGGAATTAAGTAGATTTGTGGCAACAAAATAGTAATTACATAGAACACAACAATGAGCACGACCATAACATCATATGCTGTAAAAGCATTCGGAACAAAAGCTTCCGATGCAGATCTTGAGCAACTCACGATCCAGCGGCGCAACCCTACGCCAAAAGACGTAGAAATCGAAATCCTATTCTGTGGCGTTTGCCATTCAGACTTGCACACTGCCCGCAATGATTGGGGCGGCACAAAATATCCTGCTGTACCGGGACATGAAATCGTTGGGCGCGTGAAATCTGTAGGTTCTGCAGTCAGCAAACACCAGGTTGGCGATTTAGTAGGAGTGGGCTGCATCGTCGATTCATGCCATACCTGCGCAAGTTGCCAGCAAGATTTGGAACAATACTGCTTGAATGGCTTCGTAGGAACCTATAATGGAAAAGATGCCCACCTTGGCGGACAAACCTACGGCGGCTATGCCGAAACAGTAGTCGTTGACGAATCCTATGTGCTCCGCGTTCCAAAACATTTGGACTTAGCGGCGGTTTCTCCATTGCTTTGCGCTGGAATTACCACTTGGTCGCCATTGAGGCATTGGAATGTAAAAGAAGGAAGCAAAGTCGCGGTCATCGGATTGGGAGGTTTGGGACATATGGCTATTAAATTGGCAAAAGGTCTGGGCGCTTCGGTTACCTTATTCTCACGCAGTGAGAATAAAATCCAAGATGCCAAAGACTTAGGTGCGGATGAAGTCATTATTTCTACTAATGCGGAAGAAATGAAAGGTGCTGCCGGAAAATTTGATCTGATTATTGATACGGTTCCTTACGCGCATGATGTAAACCCTTACATCGCTACATTGACCATCAACGGCACATTGGTCTTGGTTGGTTATTTAGGCCCATTGGATCCAATGCTCCATACAGTTCCTATGATCATGGGCAGGCGTTCGGTCGCTGGCTCGGTGATTGGAGGGATTGCTGAAACACAGGAAATGCTTGATTTTTGTGGGGAACACAATATTGTTTCGGAGATCGAACTGATCAACATGCAGGACATTAACGGTTCGTATGAGCGCATGCTCAAGAGCGATGTGAAATACCGATTTGTGATTGACATGGCTTCGCTGAAGAATTAATCAACGAGCAGAGGCATCCATTCGGATGCCTCTTTTTTTTAGAACAATTTCTGCAAAACCTCTTCTTTGCGCAGGCTCGATACCTCCACTTCCGAACCATCCGAAAGCTCCAGCGTGCCACCATCGCCTTTTCGGTATTTGACAACATAGGATAAGTTGACGATGACCGAACGATTGATGCGGATAAAGTTCGCATCTTCCAAAATAGCCTCATATTCTTTAAGCGTCTTGGACACCACGATTTTTTTTCTTTCGGACACGATAAACACACTGTAATTGCTCATCGCTTCCACACGGATAATATTCGATTTATCGACCAAATAAATTCCTTCCACCGTTGGCAGCGCCAAACGATTGTTCGTTGGCTTTTCTTTGCCCAGCGATTTGACCTGCGTTTTCTCTTTCACTCTTTTTTTAAGTCGCTGAATGGCCGTTTCCAGCTCTTCTTCGTCGATAGGCTTCAATAGATAATCCACCGCACTTATGCGCAGCGCATCCAAGGTATAGCTGTCATAGGCTGTCGTGAAAATAACTTCAAAATCAAATGTTCCTAAGCGTTCTAGAAACTGAAAACCATTGATTTCAGGCATTTCTACATCCAAAAACAGCACATCAGGCTTCAGCTGGGCGATTTCTTCCAAAGCCTTTGCGGGTTGATTGAAGATTGCAATGACTTGCAGCTCATCTTCAAAAAATGCTAATTTTTGGTTCAGTAATTTGCTACCTTTAAGCTCATCGTCTAAGAGTACGGCCTTTAACATGTTGTTCTATTTTTTATTAAATTTAGTGCTTTTATTTCTTTTTAGCCAAAGTCGGCGTGAAGGGGGGATTTGAATGAGCGAAGGTACTGTTTTAATGAGCGAAGCCTAAAAGAGTACATGCATTATTCTGTATATTCGATTGTTAATTGTTTCATTCTAAGTGTTCAGCGAAAGAATGCTATTTTATAAACTAATTGTATAACAAAATGAAAACACAAAAAAAAGTAACCGAAGTAAGTAAAGCAAAAGCTCCCGTAGAAGCGAAAAAAGTTGCCGTCAAACCAAAGGTTTCGGTAACGGAGAAAGCAACACCAGCGCTAGCGGCCAAATTTGAAATCTCAAAGACGGTAAAGCCTGAAGACATCGAGATCCGCATTAAATTTAAGGGAGAAGAAATGGTCGCAAGCTTCTATGACAAAGGCCAAGAGGTTGGGAAGCAGACCGTGATCATTAAACCAAAACCAAGACCCCCAATTACGATTGATGATGTGCTGAATTCCGTCAACAATCTGAAGCTAAATCTAAAAATTAAAAAATAAGATGATATACCTAAGAACTTTTTTGATCTGCTGTTTTTCGTCAATCTATTTCTTAGGTATATCTCAATCTGGCTATAAGAACTTATTGCTCGCCGCGGAAGATAGTTCGGCCAATCAGAACTATGAAGCTTCGCTACGCCTGGCTTTTCAGGCAAAAGCATTGAAAGGAAAAGATCCGGAATATTCGGAAAAAGTAAATAGCTTCTTGGGCAGCTACTATGAAGCCCTCGGCAAAATAGATTCCAGCATTTATTTTTATGGAGAAGCCATTGCTGCACTGGCGAATGGAACCGAATATGCCGACTTATCTTTTTTGTATAATCGCATGGGCGATATCGAACAAAATTATACCGAACGCTACCCGCTGGCGATCGCTTATTTTGCGAAGCAATTAAAATACGACAAATTGCTGCAAGATAGCGCGAGCATGTTCGATTGCCTAAATAATTTAGGCTTAGCTTACAAGAGCAACCAGCAGCTCGATTCTGCGCTCCACTATTTTAATCAAGTGACCAATACCCATTCGCCGCACAATGCTGCAAAAAGCTATGCGCTATTGTTCACGGCAGATACGTATTCCCTGCAAAAGAAATATCCCCATGCGCTTCGTTATTATGACCAAGCTATCCAGGAGCTCAATCAGGTACAGGACAGCATTGGGTTATATAGCGCTTATGCCAATAAAGGAGATTTGCTGATGCATCAGCGGAAATTTAACGAAAGCATTGTTCAGTTGGAACAGGCACAGCGTCATTTGAATCCCTACATCACTTCAGCAAATAAAGCCGTACTTTACCATAATTTTGCGGAAGTCTATCACGAATTGGATGTCTTCGACAAAGCCTTTTATTATAAGGAGCTCGAAACATTGACAAAAGACAGCATCAATTCCGAAAATATTGCGAATGCAGTTGCCACGATGACGGCCAAATATGAACTTCGGCAAAAAGAGGATAGCTTATTTATCCAGCAACAGGAACTTGTATTGGCGGATGCCAAAACAAAAGAGAAAGAACGGAATTTCCTGATACTTTTGATAGTTTCCATTGCCTTGCTTATCCTTTTTGTGAGCCTCTACCGCATTCGGCAGTTAAAGTATAAGCATGCTTCGCAAAAACAGCAATCCGAACAGCAAGCTGTAGAACTCTTGCATCAATACCAATTGTCTGAAAGCGAATTGAAATCCGTCCGCTCGCAGATGAACCCTCATTTTATTTTTAATGTATTGAATTCGATTGAATCCTATATTATGGATAATGAGCGAAGGACAGCATCTCGTCTGATACAGAAATTTGCTGCATTAAGCCGCCTGATTTTAGAAAATTCGACCAAAAGTTTGGTGACGGCCGATAAAGAATGGAAATCTTTATTGCTCTACACGGAATTAGAATCCATGCGATTTTCAAATGCATTCAGTTACGATTTCAAAGTCGGGGAAAATATCCGCTTAAAGGATATTTTGTTGCCGCCCATGCTGATTCAGCCTTTAATTGAAAATGCTGTTTTACATGGATTACTTGTGCAGCCAACCAATGACGCTCACTTATCCGTGTCCATAGAAAAATCCGAGGAGCAGCTATGCATTACCGTCAAAGATAATGGGGTAGGTTTTCAAACCAAACCGAGCAGCAAAGCGACGAATAGCATAAAAGAAAAATCAATGGGTCTAGCTTCGATCCGAGAGCGCATCGCCTTGATCAACAAGCAATATCCGGGCGAAAGAGCTAGTTTTTCGATTACAACTACTGGTGACGAAACCATCGCAGTTATCTGTTTGCCACTAATCCTTTCTGTCGATACATAAGGATAGGGGTTTCTATTTTTTTAGTCCGTTGTGATCCTTTGTATGCTGCGCAATGCCGATCTATTTCCCTGAATAATCGCCTAAAATGTGCATAAAATTCTAGTTTTTTGCGCTTGCTTGCTTTTTTTAAAATTGTAAATTCGCTACAGTTAAATCAACGCGCATGGAAATCTATTACGATCAAAAATTTGAAAAGGTACATCAACTGGAAATTGCCGAATACGAAAGCTGTGTCTTTGATTCCTGTGATTTTTCAAATGGCGATTTCTCGAACCGCACCTTTATCGATTGTCAATTCAAAGATTGTAATTTAAGTTTAGTTAGTTTAAAAGGCGCCTTATTGCGTGATGTGCAGTTTGTCGGCTGTAAATTGCTGGGCTTGCATTTCGAAGCATGCAATCCATTTGGCTTGGCGGTGAGTTTTTCAAATTGCCAGCTGCAGCATGCATCTTTCTACCAATGCAAGTTGAAGAAAACAACATTTTCTGCATCCCAATTGCTAGAAACGGATTTTACAGAAGCCGATCTTTCGCAATCCGAATTTACCGATTGTGATCTTTCCGGAGCAATCTTCGATCGCAGTATTTTGGAGAAGGCCGATTTTCGTTCGGCTATCAATTACCACATTAATCCATTGACCAATAAAATCAAGAAAGCAAAATTTTCTATCGCAGAAGTCAGGGGATTGCTAGTGCAGTTTGATATTGTGGTTAATTAATTGTTTTTTAATTAATTAAACTTTATTTGTATCTTCATTTTAAAAATAACAGATACAATGAAAACGCATATTTTAATTCTGATCCTGTTCGGATTTCTACCTGCTATTTCTGGTGCTCAAGATTTTGATCGTAAAAAATTGGATGTCTTTTATGATAGTTTGTCTGTGAACAATAAGTTCATGGGAAATGTTGCGCTAACTAAAGACGGCAATCTTATCTACGAAAGATCAGTCGGGTTTTCTGATGCTGAAAATAATGTTTTGGCAAACCAGAATACGAAGTATCGCGTGGGATCGATCAGCAAAACATTCACCAGTGTTTTAATTATGCAGGCTGTTGAAGAGGGCAAGCTCAAATTGGATGCCCTTCTTTCGAATTATTTTCCAACAGTAATTAACGCAGATAAGATCAACATTCGAAATATGCTGAACCAAAGCAGCGGGATAGCAAGTTTTACAAATAGCCGAGATTATACGACATGGAATACACAGCCGAAGTCTGAACAAGAATTGCTTAACATCATCGTAGAGCGAGGGAGCAAGTTTGAACCCAATAGCAAAAGCGAGTATAGCAATTCAAATTATGTATTGTTGACGTTTATCTTAGAAAAAGTGTATGGTAAACCCTATGCAAAACTAATCAAAGAAAAGATTGCAAAACCGCTTAATTTATCCAATACCTATGTTGGAGGAAAGATCGACGTCAGTAAAAATGAAGCAAAATCATACAGCCACTCTGGGAAATGGATTGCTTTTTCAGAAACGGATATGTCGATTCCCATTGGGTGCTGGCGCAATTGTGTCAACCGCAACTGATCTGACAACATTTGCAAATGCTTTATTTTCAGAGAAATTAGTCAATGCAGAAAGTTTGAACCAAATGACTACTTTCTTAAATGGTTTTGGATTAGGATTATTTCAATATCCTTTCGGCCAGCGCATTGGCTTTGGTCATGGTGGAGGCATTGATGGATTTTCGTCTAGCTTGATTTATTATGACGATGGAAATATTTCATACGCATTGACATCCAATGGAGGTAGCTATACCATCAATGATATTAGTCTTGTTGTTCTAAATGCAGCCTATGGAGTTCCTTTTGTAGTACCAACATTCCACCGGAGAAAACTGAAGCTAACTGCTGAACAACTAGATCCCTATTTAGGCGTGTATTCATCGTCTGAAATTTCTCTAAAGATTACCATCACGCAAGAAAATGCTACTTTATATGCTCAAGCGACAGGTCAAGACAAATTCCCGCTGGATGCTACTGAATTAAATGTGTTTGAATTTGATCCCGCAGGTATTGTTTTGGAATTTGATGTTGAGCAAAAGACCATGATCTTAAAACAATCAGGTGCTGTTTTTCATTACAAAAAGGACTAGATTAATTTGATTACAACAGATTCAGCAATTCTTTCTTCGTTAAGCTGCTAAAGAACGCCTGATCGGTCTGAATTAGATCGCTTGCCAATTCTTTTTTGCTCTGTTGCATTTTCATTATTTTTTCCTCGACCGTATTCTGGCAGATCAATCGGACAGCCATGACATTCTTTTCCTGGCCGATGCGATACGAACGATCGATTGCTTGATTTTCTACAGCTGGATTCCACCATGGATCGACAAGGTAGACGTAATCCGCTTGCGTTAGGTTTAACCCTGTTCCGCCAGCTTTAAGACTGATCAGAAAGACACGCGTTTCGTCATTTTCCTGAAAATTGGCGACGCGAGCTTGCCTGTCTTTTGTTTTCCCGCTCAGGTATTCAAAAGGAATCTGCCGCTGTTGCAACTGGGTTTTTATCAAGTCTAGCATCGCGACAAATTGTGAGAATACCAGAATCTTATGTTGTGATGATTTGTTTTCAATCTGCTCCATTAACACATCCATTTTGGCAGACGAATTCACCAGATGATTTCCATCCTTTAACAATAAGGGAGAATTACAGAGCTGACGCAATTTTGTTAAGCCTGTTAAGACGTGCATGCTATTCTTCAAGATTTCAGCATCTGATTCTGCCGAAATGTATTCCCGCAATTCTTTCTCGTAAGAATCATAGAGCAGCCGTTGTTCTTGATCCATCTCGCAGTAAATGACGATCTCCGTCTTTTCTGGCAATTCCTTCGCCACTTGCTTCTTCGTCCTGCGTAAAATAAACGGATTGATTCGCTGCTGTAACTCTTTTGCCCGTTTGCTATTCGAAAATTTATCAATTGGTATTGAATAGATGGCCCTAAAATACTGTTTGCTTCCCAAAAGTCCTGGACAGGCAAAAGAAAGCTGTCCATAAATATCAAACGTATTGTTTTCGATCGGAGTTCCAGTCATAACAATTTTATTCCGCGATTTCAATAACCTAGCTGCGGTATAGCGTTCAGAGTTTGGGTTCTTGATCGCTTGGGATTCATCCAAAAAGATGTAGTTAAATGTAAAATCTTTAAGGAACCGAATATCCGAAAGCAACATGCCGTAAGTCGTCAACACAAGTTCATAATCGCCCAAATGTTTGGAAGATTTTATCCGGTTAGTACCATAATGGGTAAACAACCGAATGGATGGCGCGAATTTTTCGACTTCAGCTTGCCAATTGAACAGGAGGGAAGTAGGAACAATCACAAGGTTGCAGTTCATGGAATGCTTTTTTCTTTGCGATAGAATGAAAGCTAGAATTTGAATCGTCTTTCCCAATCCCATATCATCCGCCAAACATCCGCCAAAGTTAAAATCATCAAGGTAATTTAGCCAATTCAATCCCTGACGCTGATAATCCCTTAGCGCGCCTTGAAATTCTTCAGGAACATCGATCGAAGGAATCGTTATGCCTTCGGCGAATGCCTGCTCGTACTGTTTTAATTCGGTCTCTATCTCTTGGCTTAGGATTTCTTTGTCAAACAGCTTTTTGATTTCGGAAAAATTATTTTTTGAAAACTTGAGTTCATTTCCGTCAATCTCTCCAACTTCGAAATAGTTTGCAAACTTCTTAAACCAATCTTCTGGAATAATTCCTTGCGTTCCATCGTCCAATTGGACATATTTATTTTTAGTGCGTATGGATTTATGCAATTGCTTTAGTGTGGCTTGCTGTTTTCCATACTTCACTTTTAGCTCCGCATTGAACCAATCGATGCCACTGACTACGTTGATTGAAATAACGGCTTTGTTTGCATTTAATTTATTCTTCTTTAGTTCATTAAATCCTAAAATTGTAATTCCGTTCTTTCTCCAAGTTTCAAAAGCATCCAAAAACCAATCATTTTCCATGAATCGGTCTTTATGCAAGTAAAAATATTCCTGATGTTCGAGTTGCTCCGCAAAATAAGAGTGCTGCTGAAGAATAAGGCCGGTAAATTGAATTTCTTGCTGATTGTTCCGTTCCACCTTAAATTCATTGCCATTCAAATCGCGATCATAAATCTGCTTTTTTGAGAAGACTGGGATTTCAATACTGCCATATTTTATGACAGGCGTGATGGCAATAAATGGATGACGATCAGTTAGGTAGATTATCCGTTCATTTTCTTTGTCATGTTGTTGTTCTTCCAATTGTTTTTTGACAGCTGGTTGAATGTAGGCATAGTTTATCTTGAGCTTGCTCTCCAAATTGACCAAGATAGATTGTTTAAATTCTTCGAATTTCGAAGAATGAATCAGAAAGATTTGATTATTGGATTTAAAGAATTTGATGACGCGAAGAATATCCGTATCGGTTATCAAATGCAAAGCTGGCTGGTAAAGAATAAAGCACGCAAATTGAATATTCAGGTAGCTGAATGAAATATAAATGTCATTTAACCAAACACCTCCAGTAATTTCATAGAAAGGCTCCTTTTTAAAGACAAAAAGTTCTACTGTTAGGGCGGCGACGCGCAATGATACTGGATTAAGTGAAGAAGCAACGAGGTTCTCTGAAATGGATCTGTCATGGTAATAGGATTTCAACCCTAAAGGATTAGCCACGATGACTTTCAAGGCCTCCATCTCTGACGCTTCCATCTCTTCCGATTGATTTGTTTCGAGTTTGGCTACCGCTGCGAAAAATTTCAGTTCTTCTGCGACAGCTGTCTTCCAAATCAGTTTTGACGATTCAACAAGGCTTATCGTATTTTTAAGTTTTCCATTTTTGCTGATAGCTGATGTCGCCAATTCGATCACAAAAGGATTCTGATATTTTTGCTTTCGGAAAAGCAAGATTAGCTGATCATAGTTTTGTTGCGGAATTGACTCTTCTATTTTAAATGCATGCTGGGGCAATAATTTTTGCTTCAATTCAGAGAAATTGATTTTTGCCAAATCTTTTATCTTTGGCTCGATCAACAAACCTTGCAAGGAATAAGAAATTGAGAAATAAGCATCCAAATCTTTTTCTTGTTCCAAGCCATATTCCTTGGCAAGCTGGATTAATTTCGATTGCCTGAATCGTTCATCAAAAAATATCCTGTATTCGGGGCGCTCGATCACAGCGAATAGGACCAGAGCCATGTGATGGCAGAGTCTCTTTTTGTTCGACTGACAGGAACATTCCAAAATAATGGTTCGATCAATTGTCGCCAATGCCACGGCTGGAAATTCGATCGTAGAAGCAGGATTAATAAATAAACCTGAATTCAATTCAATCGCATGAGCTTGAATTTTATTGGCATCTTCTCTTTCGGGTTCAAAGGCATCCGCACAATTCTTTTGAATCTCAAATAATGTCAGAGACGAAAAGGAATAGTTCGAAAAAATGAGTTGATTCTTGAAATGCTGCATTAAATCCGTAAATAGCCAGGCTTTGTCTAGCCAATCCAAATATATAAAAATCGGCCTATAAAAAAAGCCTTGCTAGTGGTAAACTGCAAGGCTTTTTGTGATTAAAAATGTATCTGATTAAGCGATTACTTTAGCTTTTTCTTTTTTCGTTTCTGGAGCATCAGCTAAGTGCTTTCCTTTGCTTAAATCGTAAACAGAAGGAGCTGCCAAGAAGATAGAAGAGTAAGTTCCTACAACAACACCCACTAAGATAGCGAATGAGAATCCTCTGATCACTTCACCACCGAAGATGAATAATACAGCAAGAACGAAGATAATCGTTACAGATGTAATAATCGTACGGCTTAACGTTGAATTGATCGCGTGATTGATTGTATCACCTAAATCTTCTTTGTGTGCATTTGGTTTTCCTAAGAACTCACGTAAACGGTCAAACACAACAACTGTATCATTTACCGAATAAGCAATTACCGTTAGGATCGCTGCCACAAAGTGTTGGTCGATATCCAAAGAGAAAGGAACAATTCCGTCCAAGATAGAGAACAAACCTAATAATACAATCGCATCGTGAATAGTCGATATCGCTGCACCAGCAGAATATTGCCATTTACGGAAACGGATTAAGATATATACTGCAATAATCAAGATGGAGAAGATCGCTGAATAAATCGCACGTGATTTAATATCATTCGCAATCGTAGGACCTACTTTTTGAGATGATAAGATTTCGTGTTTATTCGATTGTACTTTATCTAGACCTGCATTTAATTTATCTAAAACTTCTTTGTCTGCTTGATCACTTGTTTCAGAGATGTGGTAAGTCGTTGTTACACGTACTTGATTTGCGCTACCAAAAGTTTTTACTTCTGTTGTGCTTTCAAATGCATCATCCAAGTTTTTACGTACTTCTTCTAAATCTACTGGTTGTTCAAAACGTACTGTATATGTACGACCACCTTGAAAATCTACACCTAAACTAAATCCTTTTGTGAAAATAGAAATAAGACAGATTGCAGAAACTACCAATGAGATAATGTAAGTCACCTTACGTTTCTTAACGAATGGGAAGTTTGCGTTTTTCAATGTATTCGCAGACCAAGGGAAAGAAACAGATATTTTCATATCTCTATCTAACATGTATTCGAAAATCAAACGAGAGATAAAGATTGCAGTAAACAACGAGGTAACGATACCGATCATTAATGTCGTCGCGAATCCTAAGATTGGTCCACTTCCGAAGAAGAATAAAACTAAACCTACTAAGAACGTCGTGATTTGAGAGTCTAAGATAGAAGGCATCGCATGTTTGTAACCATCAGCAACCGCTTGACGCATTGATTTTCCTAATCCCAATTCTTCACGGATACGTTCGTAGATCAGTACGTTCGCATCGACGGCGGTACCCATCGTCAGTACGATACCAGCGATACCCGGCAAGGTGAGGACGGCATTCAGCGAAGCTAAAATACCCATCAAGAAAAATACGTTGAAGATTACTGCGATATCTGCAGCAATACCAGCACGGTTGTAATAAGCAACCATAAAGATCAATACAACAACGAAAGCGATAATGGCAGAATTAACACCAGCATCGATTGCCGCTTGACCTAAAGAAGGACCAACAATCGCTTCTTCTACAATTTTAGCTGTCGTTGGAAGACGGCCAGCTTTTAAAACGTTTGCTAAATCCTTGGTGTCTTCAATCGTGAAGTTACCAGAGATTTGAGAGCTACCGTTTGGAATTTCTTCGTTTACACCTGGTGCAGAATATACAACACCATCTAAAACGATTGCAATTGATTCGTTGTTTACAGCAGCTTTAGCTGTAATCTTACGCCACTCACGTGCTCCAGCTGTGTTCATTTCCATCGAAACAACCGGACGGTTATTTTGATCGAAGTTATCACGAGCATCCGTAATGACATCACCTGTCAGAACAGGAGCGTTGTCAGTACCAACCGGACGGATTGCATAAAGAGATAAGATATTAGGTGATTTTTGCTCTGGTTTAACAGACCATAAGAATTTTAAATTTCCTGGAATAATTGATTTAATTTCAGGACGAGCTAAGTAAGCATTTACTTTCGCTGTATCTTTTAAGTTAGAGTAACCAACCAATGCTCCAGGAGCCAATTGTTGTTGACCATCTTGACCTACGTAAGTTGCAGGCATTAAAATGCTGAACAAAGGATTATCAACACCCATCTGAGCGATTGCTGCTGCTGAATCGGTGTTTGTTTTTGTGCCAGCGCCCAAATTCGCTAATAAGTTATCATCAGATTTAGTCGAATCTTGTGTAGCTGTGCTATCTGAAGTAGCCGTAACTGCAGGTTTTTCTGATTTTAAGCTAGATGCTAAAGTCGAGTTGATGTTTTCTAATAAACCATAAACTTGTAAGTTGTTATGAGTTTCGTAGAATTCTAATTTCGCAGAACCTTGCAATAATTTACGAACACGCTCTTGGTCATTTACACCAGGAAGCTCCACCAAAATACGGTTAGTACCTTGTTGGATTTGAATGTTTGGAGAAGTTACCCCAAACTTGTCAATACGTGTACGAAGAACTTTGTATGAGTTTTGGATTGCGTTATCAGCTTCTTTCGATAAGAAGTTTTTCACATCGCCATCATTGCTGTTCGCGTTGATTGAACTTTCGTTATCTTTAGTTGCATAGAAAGAAGCTAGAGGCGTAGTCGCTCCTGAATCTTTATATTCTTGAATAAATAAATCTACAATCGATTTATTCGAAGTCTTGCTTTTTGCAACCGCATTTTCTACAGCAGCGTTGAATTTTTCATCTTTCGGGTTATTTGCCAAATTGCGAATCAACTCATCCAATGAAATTTCCATGGTTACGTTCATTCCACCTTTAAGGTCAAGACCTAAAGCGATTTCGTTCGCTTTACATTCTCTGTACGTAAACTTGGCAACGCCAATATTAAAAACTGTTTCTCCGGCAATCGAATCCAAATAGGCTTTTTCTTTAGCCATGTCGCCTTGTGCATATGCTGCGGCATCCTTTTCTACTTTCCGTGCGAAAAATGTGAATGATAGTGAATATAGACATGCTATTGAAATCACTATTACCAAAAATTTAATCAGCCCTTTACTCTGCATTTTCTATTGTGTAATTGTTTATATTGTGTTTATGCTTAAGCTTAATAACATTTTATCAAGAATGGCAAAGGTATAAAAAAAATGGATAATGAAAGTGAAATTTATCGGTAGACGCAAACAAAAAGTTGTAAAGATTGTTTTACCTAATTTTTTATTGTTTGTAATCGCTGTTTAATGTGGTTCCAGCTAAGTTTTGTAACAGAAATAATCGCAGAAAGTATGGCGAAATTCGAGGTTTTGTAGGAACGCTGCTGACCATCTTCTGATTGCTTGTGGTACATTGTGGAATGGCTGTCAGAAAGTATTTTTATTTTGGAATTCCGATAAATTTTCTTAATTTTGTCTCGCAAATAAAAACCCCAAAATGTTTGCTATGCAATACGATCCACATAAATTTGTTGCCGAAGGTCTTACTTATGATGATGTGCTTTTAATCCCTGCTTATTCTGAAATATTACCTCGCGACGTAGACACAAGTACTTTTTTAACAAAGAAAATCAAAATCAATATTCCGTTGGTATCCGCTGCTATGGATACGGTTACGGGTGCTGATTTGGCAATTGCTATTGCTCAAGCTGGTGGTATCGGAATGTTACACAAAAACATGACGATTGCCGAACAGGCGGCGGAAGTACGCAAAGTTAAGCGTTCGGAAAGCGGCATGATCCAAGATCCGGTTACGTTAATTGCAACAGCAACGGTAGGCGATGCCTTTAAAATAATGAAAGATCATAAAATAGGAGGTATTCCTATTATTGACGAACAACATAAATTAGTTGGTATTGTAACTAACCGTGACCTTCGTTTCCAGAAGGACATGACCATGTCCATTAGCGACTTGATGACAAAAACAGACTTAGTTGTCGCGCCGATTGGAACAGATTTGATTCAGGCAGAAGAAATTCTTCAGAATTACAAAATTGAAAAATTGCCAGTCGTGGATGAGCATGGTGTGCTGAAAGGCTTAATTACATTCAAAGACATTCAGAAATACCGCCACTATCCAAATGCAGCAAAAGACGAACACGGACGTTTGTTAGTCGGTGCGGCTGTTGGCGTAACTGCTGATACGTTAGAACGTGTTGCAGCATTAGTGAAAGCTGGTGTTGACGTTGTTACAATCGATACTGCGCATGGACATTCTAAAGGTGTAATCGATAAACTGAAAGAAGTTAAAGCGACTTACCCAGATTTACAAGTTATTGTCGGAAATATTGCCACAGGCGATGCAGCAAAAGCATTAGCTGATGCAGGTGCGGATGCTGTGAAAGTCGGAATCGGTCCAGGTTCTATTTGTACAACGCGTATTATTGCAGGTGTGGGTGTTCCTCAATTGTATGCAATTTATGAAGTTGCTAAAGCATTAAAAGGGACTGGAGTTCCTTTGATTGCTGATGGAGGGATTAAACAAACGGGTGATATCGCGAAAGCTATTGCAGCTGGTGCACATACGATTATGGCTGGTTCATTGTTTGCCGGAGTTGAAGAAGCGCCAGGCGAAACAATTTTGCTGGAAGGACGTAAGTTTAAATCTTACCGCGGAATGGGTTCTATCGAAGCGATGGAAAAAGGTTCGAAAGACCGTTATTTCCAAGATGTGGAAGAAGACATTAAAAAGCTAGTTCCTGAAGGAATTGTTGGACGTGTTCCTTATAAAGGTACTTTGGCAGAAGTTGTTTATCAATATATCGGAGGTTTGCGTGCATCGATGGGTTATTGCGGCGCAGCAAGCATCGAAAAGCTTCAAGAAGCTAAATTCGTTAAAATTACCGGAGCTGGTTTGAGAGAATCACATCCTCATAATATTCAGATTACAAAGGAATCGCCAAACTATAACAGTAGGGGGTAACAAAGTACTCTAGTTCTTCTTAAAGCCTTGAAAGTCAATTTCAAGGCTTTTTTTCTTTGAAAAAAATCACTAACTTGCTTTTTACACACATAAACTAAATTTATATAGTATGGGAAAAGGAGATAAAAAAACAACCAAAGGAAAAATCATCATGGGTTCTTATGGTAAAAAAAGACCTCGTGTAAAATCTAAAAAAGTTGAAACTGTAGTTGCTGAGAAGAAAGAAAAAGTGGCGGTTCCTAAAGAGGAAAAGCCTAAAAAAGAGAAGGCAACAGAGAAAAAAGCTAAATAATCTATCCTACAATCTAAACCTTAGCATATGAAGTTTATTTTTTTGTCAATACTAACTTTTGCATTGTCAAGTACATGTGCGCAATCAAATCAAACTGCTATGGATTCGGAAAAATTGATTCAAGCTGTTGAAACTGGTGATATAGCAGAGATTCAACAGCTTGTTACAAAAGAAAATGTCAATACAATCAATGCGAAGAAACAGTCCTTGCTTATGATTGCTACCTATAAAGATAATTTCCAAGCTGCTCGATTGCTTGTTTCGCTCGGAGCCGATGTCAATCAGCAAGATGATTTATTGAACAGTCCGTTTTTATACGCCGGTGCTTCCGGTTATTTGGAATTTGTACAATTGTTTTTGGAAAACGGTGCAGATTTCAATGTGTTTAATCGATATAATGGTTCTGCATTGATTCCGGCAGCTGAAAAGGGACATGTAGAAACAGTCCGTTTACTAGCCAATACGGCAGACTACCCGGTCAATCACGTTAATCGCTTAGGCTGGACAGCTTTGATGGAAGCTGTGGTTTTAAGCGATGGCGGAAAGAAACACCAAGAGATTGTTCAAATTCTGCTGGATGCCGGAGCGGATAAATCCATTCCAGATAAAGAAGGCGTTACAGCGTTAACCCACGCGAAAAATAGGGGATTTACAGAAATTGCCGAAATCTTAGAGAAGTAATGCTAAGAAGAATGATTGGTCTTTTAGGGACATTCTAACAGGTTCGATTTCTCTCAAATCATGTCTTAGCTGAATTAATTTAGTATTTCAAAATGATCCTTTAATTCAATCTTTTTGCCTTGAATGACAAGCTCTATTTTTACTTTTCCACTGTTAACAGTAAATGGCGTCACAAATTTGATTTCATTAGGAGATTTGTCCAAACTGGTTAAAATTATTCCATCGAAAAAGACAGTCTCGGCGAGTCCAATACCTTTGCCTTTTATACTTACTACTTGACCGAAATGACCTTGCATTGGACTTAAACTTTCATACGTATATCCAAGGCTATTTAAATGAAGAACTTTGTTGCTCATGATATATTGTCCTTTAGGAGACATAAAACCAACAATCAAATCGATGTTGCCTTTCCATTTGTCTGATATTCCAAAAGTTAACTCGCCATCCTCTTTGGCAACTATATAGCCATAATCTAAATTGTTGTTGCTAACATGATTGATGTAATAATCTTTTCCTTTAATAAAAGATCCGCTTAAAGTTATCGGTTCTCCCAAATAACCCTCTTTCTTGTCAATATCTTGATAGTTGAAATCTACAATTTTTATAGTTTTAATTGTTGTGAAATTATAAAGATCGCTAAATATTTGTAACGGATATACTCCTTCTTTTATGTCCTCCACATAGAAAGCACTAGTGAATCCATCACTCCCGTTTGGAATAACATTTTCGCCACCTAATCTAAACGATGCATTCCAAAACATAAGCGATAATTCTGTTCCAGTAATAGTAAAAGACGAGTTTGAATGAATAACAGTGGGATTTATTTGCAACAGATCCTGGTCGGGCGACCTAAATGTAATTGGATCTTCAAAAATTACAGAATCTCTTCCATTATGATAACCAATTTTTTGTTCTAGTCCTTTGAGTCCAGAGATGGAAGTAAAAATAATTTCTCTATTATAGGGGATTTTTTGTCCTCCAATTAAGATGAATAATCCATTGTTATTGCCTGCAGGAGGTATTCCGGCTCCAATTAGAGCTAGTCTATCCAGATGATCATAATTGTAATAATAAAGTTTTTTTACTGGAGGAAACAATACTGCAAGAATTCGCGCGCTAGCTATTTCTTGGTCATCTTCCGATATAGAGGCTGCTTTATTTTTCAAAGCAAAAATGATTTTTTGCCCTTGGTAAACTCCTGGACCACTCGGAACTTTAAAGCGCAGCAATGTAGCGTTATTAGTGATTTCAAAAGGAATTGTTAACGATGTGCCACGCGCCTTTAATTCAAAGTTAGCATCAACTTTCGAAAAATCTCCTTTAACAGTGATAGTCTCGCCGATACAGGCTTGAACATTTACAATATTTTCAATCACAATCCCATCAAATTTTGACTCCAAATAATTTGATTTATAGTAGCCTTTTTCTGTTTTTACATATAAGCAGTATTTAAATTCATCAGCATAAGCTATTTGATAATCGGGCAAATAAATATTAGATATGTCTCCTGTTGAGGAAAGTTTGCCTAAAGAGATTTGCGTTTCTGATCCTAGTATATTTTTTGCGGTATATTTCTGAATTAGGAAACCATGATCCAATACTTCGAGATCATTCAGTTTGGTAACTTGTCCGCTCAATTGTATCCTATTTCCGTCCAAAAAAGTTCCCGCGTTGATGCTTAACTCAACAGGGCTTAAATCTATTTCTTCAATTGTTTCTTCACTTTCTTTTTTTTCACAACTAATACCAAAAAAGCTAATTAATAAGATGAATGATAAATATTTGATGATATGCATGTTAAATTTAAACATTTGATCGTATTAAATGATTTCTATAAACTGTTTGCTTGTAACTTTATCTGTAGTTGGACCCGAAATGATGTTAATATAAAATTTACCTTTAGGCATTAAATAAGGAATTGTAAATTCGAAACCATCGTCTACATTCAAAACATTATATATATATGTAGACCCTAGTAAAAGGGAAGATATATATAGCCCACGGCCTTTAACTTTTATAATATCGCCGATTTTAGCTTGTTTAGGGTAAAAGTCAAGAATTTCTCCTTTTTTTGTTTCGATGAAAAAATCCGTTGCTTGTGTTTCATAATCAGGAAAGCCATTTTTATGATATCCAACGCGAACTGGTAGTTTGCCAGGAATCATATTATCGTTGATTAATGTAGCTTCACCTAATTTGTTCACTGTTACAAAACTATACGCATCTCCTACAAATGCGAAATATGATTGGCTGGGAAGAAAGTTTCCTTTTAAAATAAATTTATCACCACGGTATCCAATGTCTTTATTGATAGACGTTACTTTAAGATTTTGTACTTCAACCTTACTTTCTGTTACCAAATCGAAAAACGGACTTTTGATCACGATTGGATAAGATCCTTCTTTAATATTCCCAATGTTGATAGATTTGATACCGTCCCAAGTTGTTAAAATGTGTGTTCCTTGAATACCAATGCTTGCTTTATAACCAAATAAATAATTGTCGAAAGTTAATCCCTCTACTATAGCCCTCGTATTGGGATGAGCATATGATTCTGCTAGGCGAAAGTTGGTGGAAAGTGGCCTCATTAGCTTAATCTTTTCTGGGAATATTACTCTATCTCTTCCATTAAAATATCCAATCTGAAAACTATCACCTGATTGATCAAAAATAAGATCCTGCAATGCTAAATTGTTATAATAAGCGACAGACCTATTTCCTATTATGATTTGAACACCACTGCTTAAAGATCGTCCTGTCAGGGTTAAACGATCAGACACTATCATGTTATAGTTAGCTGGAGGAAAAATTTCTCCTAAAACCTTGACTGATGCAATTCCTATGCTTTTAAGGTCAGTTTGCTGTTTTCGCTGTAAGATAAAATTTAAAGTTTCGCCATGTTTGTAGTTTTCAGGCATAATAAATGACATCGTATATTTATCTTTTAGAGTAAATGCAACTTCATTTATCATATTGTAACTATCATAAAGTACGTATGTGTTGTCCAACTTCTCAAAATCTCCTTTAATAACAATTTCTTCACCAGCTTTTGCTTGCAAACTATATTGAGCATTTACGGTAATTTCAGAAAATTGAAACTTTTGGATGTTAGATTTGTAATGTTGTTTATCAGTTTTGATAAAAAAATAATAACCAAATACCGTATTGAAATCAAAGGATGGGAAATCGGGTAATTCGAAACTTATTTTTCCTGGACCTAAAGCTTTTGACATAACATATTCTTTTTCTGGAAACGAACCATATTCATCCAGAAAAACAAACCCATAAGATTCGATTTTTTCATCATTTAAATATAGGACTTCTGCGGCAAATATTAGGCGGTCTTTATTTGCTTGAAGTGGTGCTATCGCATTTATCTTAATCGGATTCTCATCTATTTGCTTTTGTGGCTCATTACTTTCTTTAGAGCATGAAAATATTAATGGTAGAGAAAAAAATAGTAGTAGAAATTTCTTCATAATTTGGATTAACACACAAATATATTTATTTCACATTTAAATTCAAAGTTAAAAATATTGGTTTAAAATATTTTTCTATAGATAATTTTGTAATTTATTAATTAATTATTGAAATTATTTTTTGTGGCATTGATTGACAATACTCGGACAATAGCCCCAAGAGATGACTATAATTAATCGTTAAATTTGGCTGTGTTATTTCTAAAATGAAATTATGAAGAAAATAGGCTTTTTATCTTTTGGCCACTGGGCCAATCATCCACAATATAATGCCCGAACGGCGAGTGACACCTTGTTGCAATCCATCGATTTGGCTGTGGCGGCAGAAGAAATCGGTATCGATGGTGCGTATTTTCGCGTGCATCATTTTGCAAAGCAGCTTGCGTCACCGTTTCCATTGCTTTCGGCTATTGGCGCCAAGACCAGTAAGATTGAAATCGGAACGGGTGTGATTGATATGCGTTACGAAAATCCTTTATATATGGTAGAAGATGCCGGCGCAGCTGACTTGATTTCAGGAGGACGATTGCAATTAGGAATTAGCAGAGGTTCGCCTGAACAAGTCATAGATGGATGGCGTTATTTTGGCTATGAGCCACTAGAAGGTGAAACCGATGCAGATATGGGTCGTCGCAAAGGGTTGGAGTTTTTGGAAAAGCTTGACGGAAAAGGATTTGCGCAACCTAATCCAAATCCGATGTTTCCGAATCCTCCTGGCCTGTTGCGATTAGAGCCTTTCTCTTCAGGGTTGCGCGATCGGATTTGGTGGGGAGCAGCATCCAATGCTACGGCAATCTGGGCGGCAGAGAATGGATTGCATCTTCAAAGTTCGACATTGAAGGAAGACGAAAGCGGAAAACCTTTTCATATACAGCAGGCTGAACAAATTCGACTGTACAAAAAAGCTTGGAAAGAAGCGGGTCATGCACATGAACCTAGAATTTCTGTGAGCAGGTCTATTTTTGCATTGGTGAATGATCAGGATCGCTATTATTTTGGAAATGAATCTAATCGAGAAGATAAAATCGGTTTGATCGAACCAGATAAGCGCGCCATTTTCGGAAGAAGTTATGCTGCTGAACCTGATCATCTAATTCTAGATTTGGCAAAAGACGAAGCTATTCAAGAAGCGGACACAGTTCTTCTGACCATTCCAAATACATTGGGCGTAGATTACAATGTGCATGTGCTTTCAGCAATTTTAGAACATGTTGCTCCAGGATTAGGCTGGCGATAAGTTTTTAAACAGTGAATTATTTTTTTTGTCCAGCATCATTAGGAAAGATGCTGGACTTTTTTATTTTATCAAGGTTAGCTAGTCTTTAGTGAGAAATTACTTCTCTGGCAAAAGAACTAGCTGAAGAATTCAGTCTTTTGTGCGTAAATATCTAAGCCTTTGTTGTTTATTTTATATTTCGCAACTATTTTTTTGGAAAAATAGATAGATTTTTCCAATATTTGTTTTAGAAAATAGTATGACTCCGTAGCTCAGCTGGTAGAGCAACAGACTCTTAATCTGTGGGTCCTGAGTTCGAACCTCAGCGGGGTCACCAATCAATCTCATACAATTACAAATTCCCTAAACCAAAAAGATGATAACAAAAAACGATATTCTAGACCTTGAAAATGAACTTTATGAAGCGATGAAAAGCAGCAATATCGAGATACTCGACAAACTGTTGCATAAGGATTTGATTTTCATAGTCCCGAGCGGTGAAACCATTAGCAAAGAAATGGATTTAGAAACCTATAGCAATGGAAAATTGAAAATCGAGGAGCTAAGTCCAGATACCGAACAGCTAACTATTATTGATGATTTAGCGCTGATTACAGTTAAAATAAATCTCAAAGGTAACTATGACCTTCAGCCCTTTGAAGCCCAATATCGATATATTCGCTTTTGGAAAAAGTTTTCCGACGGAATAAAAGTAGTCGGAGGAAGCGGTATTTCAATTTGATTTTCCGTTCGATTATTTTTATTCTTTCAACTTTAAAAACCTAAGAAGATTTAGCTGCGTAAAATCTAGGACAATATTTTTAGGATATAATGTCGATATTTTTCTAAACTGATGATTCAAAACTCATCTATATTTCATCGCAAAATAAAAATACATTCTGCTGATTGATTACCATATCCATTTTGTAAAACATTATTGATTTATTTAAAATGATAAGCCCACTTTTTTTTTATTAACTAGTTGTTCTGTTTTATAAAACTGAACATGTAATGGGTTGTTTTCCTGGTTTTTATAATGAATAGAAAAAATATGTTCAGTCTTATAAACTAGTGCAATTCTGATTGGATTCATATATAATTTTACGGTAAACTATTATGTGAAAAAATAGTTGATTTCGTAAAATAATATAGCAAATAACATGTACAGCAACTTCATTGTAAGCTCAATTTCTATTTGGGCAGATTTAAGCTTTATTCAGAAAATTTTAACAGAATACAAGTATATTCACAAGTGGGAAAGAGGACTTAATTCTTGGAAAGAATTACATGTCTCTGAAGATAAAATGTCAATCACTTATTGGGACATAGAAGATGGCATAGATTATGTGTTTCATCTAACTGAAATGTATGATTGTATTCAAGTGAGACTTAAGATTGGTGACCTTTCAAATCGATTTAACGATTTAGACACTATCCAAAAAGCACAAAAGTATTTGGATACAGTTATGAATCGAATTAAAGAATTGTCGGAGGACGTTAGATCTATTAATGTTTGATTAATTTAAATCAAGAAATTCTATTTGTGAGAAAATGGATTGAATAAACCTTTAAAAATTTACTTTTTTCGCTTATTGCTTGGAACCGATATTCTTATATTCAGTGGGAGTGAGTGAGGTCATCTTTTTAAAAGTAGTGTTAAAAGCTGTTTTAGAATTGAATCCAGCATCATAGCCTATCGCAACCATATTTAAATGGTCATAAGTAGGATTGGTCAATAATTCTTTTGCTTTTTCGACTCGGTATTTATTGACGAAATTAAAAAAGTTTTCGCCAAATCCCTCATTAAGCACATAAGAAAGCTGGTGGCTGCTTATTCCCAATTTATCCGAAAGTTTGAAAAGGTTCAATTCGCTATCTAAATAGGGCAATTCATCCTCCATCAGTTTCAATAAATCCTCTTTAAGTTTATTGAGTTCAGTAACATCTAATCTTTTAATTCGCTCAAGATTGTTGCCTCTATCTGCCAAATGGCCATCGCCTATAGTTTCTTCGAAATTCAAACCCTTCGGATAAATTTCTTGCTGTCTCATTGAATAAAATGCGACTAAATAAACAATTATCAGAAAGCATAAGTTGATATAAACGTTTAAGCCATCAGCTTTTGATAAAATATTATAAAATATAATAATCATCGCCGAAGCTATGAACGAATAAATAATATACTTTAACCACCTCAAGTCTATAGACGAAGTGTCGGAAGAAAAAAGTTCGATATTTCTTTGATGCCTCTTAATCTTTATATAAGATAGCAGCGTGTAAAATAACGAATTGCTTAAGATGAGACTAATGTAAATTACCTTAAATAAATCTTCGGGAATATAGCGATTGCTGAATAAAAGCAGTAGAAATATTAATGGGAGAATGAGAAGCCTCAAATCTTTGAATGAATAGTGAAAATCAGGTTTAGTGTAAAATTGAACACTTAAAAAAAAGGTAAGAGGGACTAAAAACTGGATAAATCTTAGAGCTAATATTGCAGGAGAATAAGGATTGTATTCTTCAGGTAAAATCATTTCATCTAACCAAAAGCTGGCCCAAAGAAAGACGAAAACACCAAAGTATTTGTTAGCTTTCTTATTTACCTGTACTGCATTGCTTAGTTTTAGAAAAGATAACAGTAACAATCCTCCTGCAATAAGTGTGGTTAGCGTTAAATTAAAATCCATTAATCAATTAAATATTTTTATAGGACTAAATATCAAAAATAAAATCATAATCTTCAAATCATCTGAGCAGATTAATTTCAAGAACGATATACGATTTACATATAATTCGATGATTATATTTTATTAGATTTTCTATTTGAAAAATTAGAATACTGTCTGAAAAATCATATAACAAAATTACCTGGCGCTAGTTTTTAATAGAAAAAGTTCGATTAAAGCAATCTGAAGGAAGTTTTCCTGTGCAAGATTTGAAGTCTTTTATAAAATGTGATTGGTCATAATATCCTGCATCCAATGCGATATCTGTTAGACGTCCATGTTCAACTGGATTTTCAAATAAACTTCTAAAACGCACAATGCTTGCGTATTTTTTAGGAGTGGTTCCAACTAAATGCCGGAATCTTTTTTCGAATGTATCTCTGCTGATGGGTAAGTCAGTAGTCAATTCTTTAATGCATACCTGTCCTTTCTTTCGTTTTATCTCTGAAATTGAATCATAAATAATGTTATCAATCGTATTGAAAGCTATTTTAGTAGTTAGAAAGCTTTCTATAGCATCAATCATTTTTTTATGTGATTTGATGTGCCTAAGTTGCTCGAGCATCAATAAATTTGTTTTATTGTCGAAAAATTCGTCCATCGGAATGAATCTTTCAAAAAATTCATTTAGAGGTTTATCGGTAATTGTCGAAGCAAATCCCGGATTGAAAATGACGACAAATAAGGTTGCGAAATCTGAGAATGTGAAATGAAAGAACTTTTGGGTTATACCAAATGAAACGGCTTCAGGCAATTTGATTGTTGATCCATCATTTTGAGTTAGGTGAATATTTCCTCTTAAAATATAGTTTAGTGAAAACGAAGTGCTGGGTAATGTTTCTAACACCATACTATTCTTACATTCTAAAATTAGATATTGTCTGATAGCTAACTTTAAAGCATCACAGGGTTCATATCTATATTCGGTTTGATGCGTGTGTCTGTCATTTTCAAAAAAAATAACATTTTTGCTTTCTCGATTCATCATAATTTCATTGGTAAGCATGTAAAAAAATATGAAACCCAATCAAGACTTTGGAATCGTCTAATCCATGCACAAAAGGCTTGTACGATTAAAACTGAAGTTTGTCATTCCGCAGATTTACTGTACTTGAATAGGTTGTTTTTTTTTAGTACATGTGAAGTTAATAAAAAAAATCTTACCTTATTTTGAAAACTCAAATTCTACTGGCATAATTGCAGCACAGTAGAATTTGGCTTATAAAATTACAAAAATATGAATTTATGGTTTCCAAGTTGGCACTCCATCTTTATCATACATTTCAATAGACGGTGTGCCTAAACTATCTACTTTTAGGACAAGTCTAGGAACTTCGTTTGCGTCTTTCATCACTAAAGAGGCATTTCCATTTTCTGTCACTAAATTGATTCTATTGATGTTGTATCCAGGTTTTCCTGAAAGGTCTTTATCATTAATAGTTATGCCTGCTTTAAAATAATTAGTAATTAAATTGTCTTGCGCATACATGCCAATGGCATCGGCATTTTGATAATCAAAGGCAATCGCATTAAAATTCATGTCATCCGCTTCCGAAATGGCAATTCCGCCTCGCTCGTCGCCTCTTTTATCATAAAATATGATGCCTGCTGGTGTCATCCTACGCTGATACTCTTTACCATCGATAATAGGGTTTGGAATATGATTTTCATTTGAAATAACCACTCGGTTTGCACCTTCTTTGTTCTTGATATCTATTCGGTCGAATTGTGCGATATCTTTTTCATAAAAGCCTAAAATATAGATGATAGTTCCTAGGAACACAACGTTTAATACAATTAGGGCAGTTAAAAATGATTTTAATTTTTTTGGAATTTCTTTCATAAGTTTATTGGATAAATTAAGATGCAAGCTATTTATAATAGGGTTTCTAAAATTGTAAAAATTCAGGAAATCAGCTTGTCAAATGAAGGCGGGCTGATCTGTAGCACGAAATTTTGTAAACTCGTTCATTAGTCTTAAACATTAAAGCTTAACAGTAAGAAATTATACTATGATCATCATGAATAAACGTTATTTAGTTATCTTTAATCTATGGTTTGAATCAAATAATTTCCTGAAATGAACAAGTCAGAGAGCATATCCGAATTTTATGTCCGTCATGGACAAGAAAACAAAGAAAAGGGACAGTTCAATGTGTACCGGCGCGAAGAATTTGCTTGCGACAATACGGCTTTGCCTCCTAATCGCCGAGATTTTTATAAAATCTCGATGATTGCTAACGGGAGCGGAATTTTAAGCTACGCGGACAGGATTATTCACATAGATAAACCTACAATTACTTTTCTTAATCCATTGATTCCGTATTCTTGGGAACCGACTTCGACAGAACAAGCTGGTTATTTTTGTCTTTTCACAGAAGAATTTATCCATCAAAATCTTAAAAATGAAAGCCTTTCGCAATCGCCTTTGTTTAAAGTCGGTGGAAACCATGTGTTCTTTCCTAGTGAAGAGAGCATGCTTTTATTGCAAGGTATTTTTGAAAGCATGTTTCGTGAACTAAATTCATCTTATTCCAATAAATACGATTTGCTACGAAGCTATGTGCAAATCATTATGCATGAAGCATTAAAAATGCAACTTCCTGAAAGCTTGTATCAGCCAAATAATTCCTCCGAAAGAATCAGTTCATTATTCTTGGAATTGGTAGACCGTCAATATCCTATTGATGCGCCAAGCCAACGAATCAAACTGAAGACGGCGAATGAATTTGCAGCGCAGCTGAATGTCCATACGAATTCACTAAACCGAGCTTTGAAAGACACTACGGGTAAAACCACCAGCGAACTTATCGCTGAACGAATGAGTAAGGAAGCGAAAGCCTTATTGAACTTTAGCAATTGGGATATTGCCGAAATAGCATATAGTTTGGGGTTTGAACATTCTTCTAATTTTATTAACTTCTTCAAGAAGCAAACCGGTAGTACTCCTTTACAGTTTAGAAAGGAAAAAATTAATTGCAACAAGAAAAATGCAGAATTAATCAGTTAATTTATGAATACAAAAATAATCCCACTTAGTCCTGAGCAGATGAATGAGTTTTTCGCTGATGCATATAATTCGGGAGATGTAAATAGACTGAACATGCTATCTGAAAGCAATGCAAAAATAGTTCGCTATGATGGGACAATAGTTTCAGGAGTTGAGCTTATAAATGAAGAGCACTTGAATCTTTTAAATTTTGGAGGAAAAATGACTTCCGTAAATAAGTATTGTGTCGAACTAGAAAACATTGCTCTGCTCAGAGCAGATTGGAAAATTGAAACAAAGAACGATAAATCTGAAGATATTGTAATCGAAGGTTCTAGTTCCGAAATCGTGCGCAAACAGTCGGATGGCACTTGGCTTTACATCGTGGATAATCCATGTGGAGCAGGATGAGAACATTAATTTATTAATCCATTAAATCTTGGAACACTTTGCTAATTAAATCTTGGGTTTGATAATAAGGAATTAAAATTTTCAAATATTCGATTAGCTTAAAACGAATTCATCACTAGCAAAGCTAACTTTTGGTTTATCCAATTTTTTCACTGCCTCTTTTACTTTTATTTGGTCTTCTTTTGACAGAAACATAGGTATCAATTGAGATATTTCGATTTTCAATAATCGATTTATAATAATTAAATCTTTAAGCGTAAATGGTTTAATGCCATTCATAAGTTCAGACATGTGCGTTTTACTCTTGTGGCCCAAGATTGACGCCAAATTTTCTTGTGTTAAATCAAGTTCTTTGATTTTTTTTCGGATGGTTTTTTTTCTGTTTTCAATAAACAATCTTTCTTGTTCGGCAATATGCTCAGATTTCTCGCTTTCGACAAGTTTATGATTATCAATTTTATCAATATCACTCCATTCGGAACTTTCATATTTTTCAATTATGTCACGAAGCTTGAGCCTTAAATTCTTAAAATGAATACTTTCCTTCGCAAGAAGCCTCAGTTTTCTATCAGCGATAAGAGCTCTATCGTAATCTAATTCGTTCGTGATTGACCCCTTTTCAATTATGTTTTCTATGTCAAAATGTGTTTTCATTACGCTATATATCCGTTTTTTCGTAACCACTTTTCTATGGTCGATTTATTATTTTTAAATATCGTCTCATATTCTTGATGCGTGCCCGCCCATACAATTGTGGCTTCTCCATCATCGTCAAACTCAATCAACAGTAGCGTACGATGAATATGAATGTTAAAAAAATAAAATCCATCGGAGTGTACGCAGTCGGCGTCATTTCTAATATCATTAATGTTTTTTTCATTAGGTTTGAACTGCTCTAAATAGTTTATTAACTTATCAATTTCATTACACAGCTTTTTATTGCCTATGTTTTTCTTCTTGACTCTAAAAATTATTTTCTTTCCTACAATTCTCATAAGAATGACTATACAAACTTAAGTAAAGTTCTGATATTAACCGAATTTTTTTAATCTTTTTTCAAACTGGCTTGATGATTCTCAAATATACCAATTCTCTAAAAATAAATAGTAATATACTGTTATTCTTAAGTTTACATATGAAAAGTAAGTTGTGTGGCAGAAGACTAAGCCTAAACTTAAGGTTTAATGCGTTTGAGTTAAATGAAAAGATAATCGCGGAAAATAAACCGAAGCAATTATCGCCTTTTTATTCTTAAATCATAACAATTCGTTTGATTTGCATAACTTTTAATAAGCTGAATGTAGGAAGTTTGTGATATAACAAATGCATAAATGTGATGAGACAAGAAAGTTTAAAAGATAAAGTTGCTCTTGTGACCGGACGTTCAACAGGCATCGGATTGGCTGCCGCGAAGCTTTTCCTTGAAAGAGGTTCAAAGGTTGTGATTGCTGGACGCAGAAAGGAGCAGATGAAATAGCTGTGCAAGAGCTGTCGGGAATCAGCTCGAATGTTTATTTTATCCAGACTGACATTTCTAAACCTGCAGATGTTAAATTTTTGATTGAAGAGACCGTTCGCATTTTCGGAAAATTGGATATTGCATTCAATAACGCAGGTATTGAAGGAAATTTTGCACCTATCAGTGAAGTGACCGAAGAACAGTTTGATGAAGTGATGGCGATTAATCTGAAAGGGGTTTGGCTATCCTGCAAATACGAAATTGAACAGTTCAAGAAGCAAGGCACAGCTGGGGTTATAGTCAACACTTCTTCTTGGCTTGCCAAGGGAGCGTTTCCGGGTTCGGCTGTTTATTCCGCTAACAAATCGGCAATCGATGGGCTTGTGCGAGCTTTAGCGGTAGAAACTGCATCCGCCGGCATCCGAATTAATAATGTGCAGCCGGGGTACATTCAAACACCTATGTTTGACCGATTTTTCACGGATGAGTCGCAAAAAGAACCTTTGAAAAAGCATGATGTTCATTCTATATTTCCCTTCAAAAAATAGTCAATTTACCGATTCCCTCACTAAAACTCGTAGTTTACTCATTTAATCCTATCCTGTGCTCACTCTGCTGAGTAAGTTAAAGCCTGCAAACTAATTTTGACTAAACAATAATATATAAAACAAAAAATTAATTAATTAAAAACAAGAAATGATGAAAAAGTCAAACTCTCTTTTCGGAAAAAACATTAAAAACTTTACGCTTGCATTTGCGTTGATTGCTATTCTTGCACTAGGAGCTAGCTGTAGCAAAAGTGATGATGCAGTTCCCGAAAAAATTTACGAAGAAGAAAATCCGCTAGCTTTGTATCTTCAAGGCAGCGGTTTCAACGCGGCGACAACCAACTTTATCAATTCAGGTAATTACGAATTTGGATACAGATTCAGTCCCAAGGTTAAAGGAAAAATAAATGCCATTACCTTTAAGATTCCGGATAACGCAACGAATACAAGGGTGACTATTTGGGATAATGCAACGAAAACTGTTCTTAAAACCATTACCATTCCTACAACGACAGCAAATGTGGAAATCAAAACTGCAATCGAACCCTTTCAATTGGAAGCGAACAAAGAATATTTGATTACCTACAATGGAAACGATTGGTACAAACGCAATAAAGTCGATAATTCTGACAGTACGTACCCAATTGCCAGTGGAAATATTTCGATTTTAGGTTATCAATGGATTGGAGGAAGTACTCAAACGTATCCTACAAATTTATCATCTAATTATTACGCAGGAGACTTAAGCATTGTTTTCCAGCAGATGGATTAGTTAGCTATTTCTATTTGCTAGAAGAGTAAAGGATTCCCCCTAACCCCCAAAGGGGGAATTATTTTGGAAAGATTATTATCGTTAGTTTATGAAAGGTTATGGAAGGAGGATATATTATCTTCCTGAACGAGATATTATAATTTCTGTGTCTTTTAACTTTGAAAGTCTTTCCACAATTTTTACTTTTTACTTTTGAGTTTTTACTTTGAAAAATCCAGCAAATATCTTTTAAACTCCTTGTCCAAGGACCAAACAGTATTTTCTCCAATTGGGAAATATTCAATGGAATCTGTATACGTGTAGTACTTTACTTTAGGTTGTTTTTGTAAAAAAACGATTTGTCTTGAATAGGTGTATTCATTCAATCTCAAATCATTGCTTGTCGCATATTGGATAGTGTCCTCTAAAATATCTCCTTTCCAAACCGAATCAATTTTAAAGACAATCACTTTTTCAAATCCACTTACAGAATCTACTTGAAGAATATCTCCCTCTAAAATAAACGGTGCATCTTTAAAATTCTCTCTAATAAAATTTTCAGGAGGATAATGTCCTAAATAAAGATTAGTATCCGCTTTTGATTTAATCATTTTATGGGAATACTTCCAAGTGGAAACATCTTTCGTATCCGTGCAACTGAAAAGTAGAATGGGAATTAAAAGAAATGGGATTTATCGATAGGGTATAAAAGAATTATAAGTCATTTATAACAAGTCATAATTGATAAATTATTTCTATTCTGATTCTTTCAAAACTACCAAAATAGTAATAAGATTAATAATTCATTTACGTCTTAAATGAGATATCTTTTTTACCTTTCTCAATTTACTTATATTTGTTTAGTAATTAAATTATTAATTTTTTTAAACCTATGAAAGCTTATCGTCTAGTAGCATTGTTGCTGTCTATATTACTGCGCAACACAATTTTTGCTCAGAAAGATTTATTTAAGGACTATATCGAAGGTCATTATTATACCTATGATGGACAAAAAGTGAGTGGATTGCTGAAATTCAATATAACAACTACCCCTTATGTACCCAAAGATTATGGAACCTGTTTTATCTATTTTAAGAAAGATGAAAATGACAAGCGGATAAAACTGAAGTCTGATGAAGTTTCAAAGTTTGTCATGGATCTGGATAGCTTTGTTGTTTTGCAAAATTTTGAATTCAAGGATGTATTTCGCTTCAGGATCATTCAGGATTTTGTGAAGGTATTTGCCGAAGGAAAGATCAACGTATACAGCTATTACGCGCAGAGGGGCACTGGCAATCCTGCTTTTGCAACAACTGTCAATTATTTATTCTACACGAAAGATGGCAGTCCCCCAAAATACTTAGGTCAAGGTAAAAAGTTTAAAGAAAACGTGCTCGAAATCATCAAAGATTATCCAGAACTTTATAGCGAAGCCGAAAAATTACCAAAAGGTTCTTTTTTTGCTATGGAATTTATACAGCGCTACAATGCTTATTTTGCGGAAGCAGAATAACTAGCCCTTATACGGATGCTTCCAATCGCCGCGGTAGTTGCGCTTCAATAATTTAGTAGCCTCGGGGTCATTGACACAAATCTTTTTAACTGGATCATATTCCAAGGGACGATTTAGTTCCATGGATATATTTGCAAGAATACAGCTGGCGGAAGAAATATGTCCCTCTTCAATATCGGCCACGGGCAAATGGTTATTTTCAATAGCCGACAGCAAATTTCGCATTTGCGCACGGTTTGCTGGCGCAGCATTTAGCTCAATGCGCGGTTCTTTCAAATCTTCCGGATATTCCTCACGTTCAAAGACCACATCCTTTACAGTCCGTTCCCCATCGCCGATCGGAATAAACTCATACTTCATGGTATTTCCTTTTAACGTTCCTTTCTCGCCATAGATTATAAACGCCCAAGGATATGCTGGGTCTGCCGGTGCGCCCCAAGTGCGGTGCTGCCAGACACAGTTCAGTTCATCATATTCAAAGACCGCTGTTTGTGTATCCGCAATATTTGATTTTCCGCCTTTCTGCACATAAATTCCGCCGTTGGCGGTAATGCGTTTTGGCCATTTCAATTGCAATAGCCAGCGCACGGTATCAAACATATGCACGCACATATCGCCCGTTATACCATTTCCATATTCCATAAATGTCCGCCACCAACTTCCATGAGGCAAACCATCGTAAGGACGAAGAGGAGCTGGGCCAGTCCAAAGTTCATAGTCCAAAAATTCTGGTACCGCTTCTTCAGGAGGATTTCCATTTTTGCGCATATGAAAATAACAGCACATTTCCACATGCGATATTTTTCCTAGCAAACCTTTGTCGATCACATTTTCCTTCGCATCAATCAAGTGGGGTGTACTTCTTCGCTGCGTGCCGACCTGCACTTTCTTATTGTGCTTTCGCGCAGCTTGCACCACAGCTTCTCCTTCAAGTACATCGACGCTGACGGGCTTTTGTAAGTAAACGTGTGCTCCAGCTTCAATCGCGGCAATCGCTTGCAAAGCATGCCAATGGTCAGGACTTCCAATAACCACTAAATCCAGTTTGTTTTCGGACAACAGCTTTCTGTAGTCCGTATATAGCTTAGGAACTTTCTTTGAAACTTGGCGTTCGCTGATTAAGCGACCCGCTTCTTCCAAATGATTTCGATCCACATCACAGACTGCAACGACGTTCACTTCACGTACTTGCAACAGCCGAAATAAATCACTTTTACCATACCATCCTGCACCAATTAGTGCAACAGATAAGTTTTTTTTGTTGCTGTCTAGTGTAAATCCATTGGCTTGCAAAGCCGACAGCGAAAGGACAGCAGCTGTAGATTGAATAAATTTTCGTCGATTAAGATGGAAGTCAGCCATAGTGTATTGGGTTTATCTGTAGTCTATGTAGGTTTGAATCTTGAAGATAGGGATTTTTTAGTTGCGAAGCAAAAAGACTTGTAGGTTTAAATCCCCCTAGCCCCCAAAGGGGGGACAATGAAGTGGGGTTCTATTGGCGTATAGTATTTTTGAAAGTTGTTCCACGGAGTGGCGCGGAGGAGGCTCGGAGTTTCGCAGAGATGGAGGGCGGAGATAGCACACGCGAAACGCGTGCGCTAGCGAAGTGAAAGTTTAGATTTTAGGCTGTAAGGGGCTAAGGAAACTCTGTGTCTTTTGTGGCTTCTCTGTGGATTCTGTGGTCTTATATTTTGGAAAGGTTAACCGAGGAGTGGCGTATCCCCCTAGCCCCCAAAGGGGGGACAATGAAGTTGGGTTAAAATGGGTTTATATGCGTAAAGTAATTCTGAAAGTTTTTACGCCGATTGCTGGGTGAGCACACGCGAAACGCATGCGGTCGCTAAGGTTTTATTGGCGTAAAATAATTTTGAAAGTTGTACCACGGAGTGGCGCGGAGGAGGCTCGGAGTTTCGCAGAGTTGGGGTGTAATTAGGTGGTTATAGGAGTGATGGAGGTGAAGAAGGTTATGGGGGTTATGTTTATAGGGAGTTAGGAGTAAAGAATAAGGAGCAAGGAAACTCTGTGTCTTTTGTGGCTTCTCTGTGGATTCTGTGGTCTTTTATTTTAGAAAGGTTATCCGAGGAGTGGCGTATCCCCCTAGCCCCCAAAGGGGGGACAATGAAGTTGGGTTAAAATGGGTTTATATGCGTAAAGTAATTCTGAAAGTTTTTA
>NZ_MU158697.1 GCF_015210005.1 Sphingobacterium hungaricum | reverse complement strand
TTGAGGGAGCAAGGAATAAAGAATAAGGAGCAAGGATTACTTTATAGAGCCTATCGTTCCATTTAAAGATGGACTTGTTTTATTTCCTATTTTGATAAAGTAATTATGAAAGTAATTTGCATACTTGTATGTAAATTATGTAATGGGAACTTCTATAAAATTGAATAAGAGAACAGAATGAGGAGAGCGAATGTATGTGGGGGTAGTAAGTTTAGTAAAGAAGGAAAATGTTAATCTTCCTCCTCGTAAAAATCTACTAATGAAGCTAAGTAAATATTTTCCCAGCCATCAACTAAGTCGTCATAAGCTTCTTCTGGAATATTCGTCTGATTAATTTCAATTGAGGTTCCTTTTTTGTGCGGATGCAATTTAATCGTAACGATCGAAGCCGGACTGTCTTCATCAAAATACCATTGTTGCACAATTTTGCTTGAAGGAACAAGTTCTAAGAATTTACCAACGATAGCGCCATCCCAAAAGGAAAACTCGCCGCCTTCGGTAGCATTAATCTCGACCTCATCTCCTGTCCACAAACGGGCTGTGATTTCTGTTGTTAACGCTAAATAAATATCTTCAGGAGGAGCGGTGATAATGCTGTATTTCTTGTAATCTTTCATATTCAAAGGTACTAAAAGATCGTTAAACCCCAGTTAATTGGATTAACTGGTTTAATGAATTTGTTGTTCTTCAGATTTTATACGGATTTTTGATGCTCTACAACGAGCGAACAGATGTCTTTGGCTACCTCTTGCTTGTTTTTCAATTCGAAGTAGTTTGTATCGCCTCCTTTTGACAGGATGGTTACTTTGTTTGTGTCGGTGGCAAAGCCAGCTCCCTGGTCTTGTAATGAGTTGAGGACAATAAAGTCTAAATTCTTCTTGAGTAGTTTGGCTTTGGCATTTTCCAGTTCATTATTCGTTTCCAGTGCAAAACCAACTAATGTCTGTTTACTCGATTTTTTCTGACCTAATGTTGCCAATATATCAACCGTTTTTTTTAGTTCGATCGAAAACTCTTGTTCAGCTTTTTTAATTTTTTGCGTAGCAATTGTTTTTGGCGTATAATCCGCAACAGCGGCACTCATCACTACAATAGCTGATTCATTAAATTTATCGGTGCAAGCATTCAGCATGTCGTCAGCTGATGTAACTTTGATTACATCAATTCCTTTCGAAGCCGCCAAATGTGTCGGACCTGAAATAAGCGTAACATGAGCGCCTAGATTTTTAAGTTCTTCGGCAATAGCAAATCCCATTTTTCCACTCGAATGATTTCCGATAAATCGAACGGGGTCAATCGCTTCATAAGTGGGGCCTGCTGTCACTAATGCTTTTTTGCCAGCCAAAGGCAAGTCTTGTTCGAAGAAGCTTTCTAATGCAGCGGTAATTTCTTCTGGTTCAGCCAATCGTCCTTCGCCAACAAGGCCGCTGGCTAATTCACCAAATCCTGGTTGGATGATCTTATTCCCGTAGTTTAAAAGGGATTCACAATTTTTCTGCGTAGCGGGATGAACCCACATGTCTAAATCCATTGCGGGAGCGAAAAACACAGGACATTTTGCAGAGAGATAAGTTGCTAATAACAGGTTGTCACAAAGACCATTGGCCATTTTAGCTATCGTATTTGCGGTAGCTGGAGCTATCAATAATAAATCTGCCTGAAGTCCTAATTCCACATGATTATTCCAAACGCCAGAATTTTTATCATAATAAGATGATAAAACAGGGTTTTTAGAAAGCGTGGCTAAAGTTAAGGGAGTAATAAATTCTTTGGCTTCTTCGGTCATGATGACCTGAACATTCGCTTCGGCTTTTACCAAAAGCCTAACCAAAGAAGCAATCTTATAAGCGGCAATGCTACCGCTTATTCCGATTACAATATTTTTGTCTTTTAAAGACATCAAAGATTCGATTATTCTTGTTCTTTAGAAGGATTTCTAAAGTAAACTTTGTTGTTCAAGAATTCATCAACAGCAACTAAACTTGGTTTTGGCATGCGCTCGTAGTGTTTTGAAATTTCGATTTGCTCACGATTTTCAAATACTTCTTCCAAATTATCATTGCTACTAGCAAACTCAGATAGTTTGTTGTTCAACTCTTCTTTAAGATCAACTGAAATTTGATTTGCTCTTTTGCTAATCACAACGATTGACTCGTAAATGTTTTCTGTGCTTTCGTCTAATTGTCTTAAGTCACGTGTTACCGTAGAATTTGGAACAATAGTTTTAGTATTACTCATATCAATATATAATTTCTTTTAATTAACTTGTGTGGTTTCAGTGTTCTCTTGCGCAGTGACACCTAATTCACTTTCTTGTTGTTGACGCAATTTGTCAATTTCATTCATGCGCTTGACCGCAATCACGATTTTCTTTTCTGCACTTGAGCGAAGATTATCTGCTTCGTTTCTATACTTGCTTTGAGGATAATGCTCAATAAACGATTCATAATAATCAATCGCATCATTGAAACGGGCTTCCTGACGGTAAGGGAAACTGTTATCAGCAAATAAATATTGAGATTTCACCATCAGAAACTCAGCTTCTTCAGCATATTTTGTGTCTGGATAATCTCTTAATACATTTTCCAATGCAATTACCGCTGCTCTATAATCATCCGCTAAACCCATATTGAAATATAGCTTAGCGTTGTCAAATGCTTTTTTCTCTAGTTTGTCTCTCAGGTTTTGAATTAATTCACCTGCTTCTTTCGAGCGCTCAGACTCTGGATACAAATTCACAAAAAGCTGCAATTCGTCGATAGCTTTTTTCGTATTGTCCTGATCTAAATTTGAACGAGGGGAATCAATGTAAAAACAGTAGGCCGACATAAATCGACATTCTTCTGCTCGAACACTATTCGGAAATGTAACAGCAAATTGCTTGAAATGGTAACGAGCCGAAGTAAAATCCTTTAATCTGTAACTTGTATATGCGGTGTAGTAATACAAATCTTCTGCATCTGCGGTACCGCGATACTTAATCATCAAATCAGAAAACAAAGTTTGCGCTTTGCTGTATTTACCTTTTTCATAGAATTTAATGGCCTCTTGGTACTTCATCTGTAAGTTATTGCTGGCACGCAGCTTTTCAAACTTACTTTTACAAGAAGTTGTAAATAATACAATAATCAAAGTGGCAATTAAAGCCACATGTCGGCTGTTTAAAAACATTTTACAAAGATACGTCAATTAATACTAATAGTCAATAAATATTTATGTTGCAAGATAGCGTAATTTTTCAACGGAAAAGAGTTGAAATCATGGTATTTAACATTCTTTAACGGCATTTTACAGTGTCATATCGTTGTTGAATTCCAGATGATTTTATTTCAATGCGAATAAATTGATTATATTTACAAGGTACTAAAATTATAAAAAGTAAAGATGACCTTACAAGAGAGAGTCGAACAAGCATTAGACACGATTAGACCCTATTTGGAAACAGATGGTGGGAATGTAAGTATTCAGGAAATCACCTCGGATAATGTTGTAAAACTACGTTTATTAGGCACATGTGCAAACTGCTCGATGAGTATAATGACATTTAAAGCCGGATTGGAACAAGCGATAAAAAAAGCTGTTCCCGAGATTGTTTCCGTGGAGGCAATTAATCTGACCGACATGAATGATCCAAATGCGATCACACCGAACCAAATGTAATAAACTTGTTAATATCACTTAACATTATTTAACGGCATTATTTTTTGAATTCCTTAGCTTTGTTAGAGTTATGAGAAGTAGAAAAGTTATATTCTTGTTTTTGATTTTTTGTGTTTGCTCTTCAGCATTTGCGCAACAGAAGAAACTTGTACAGTTTTCTGGGCTAATTTATGCACAGGGAATTGACATTACGGTGCCTTATGTTACTGTGAGAAATACAAGTTACGGAGATCAGACATTTTCTGCGACTCATGAAGGCTATTTCTCGTTTGTAGCCCACGTTGGCGATACGATTAGTTTTTCTTCTGTCGGTTACGAAACATTGACTTTTGTCATTCCAGAAACCAACTCGGATAAATATACGGCTCATATCGAAATGAAAAGCATGGTCACAGAGTTGCCGGCAGTTACTGTAGGCCCTCCGTTTCCTTACGCCAGTATTGAAGAGTTTACGATTGCTTTTCTTGCGTTAAATCTAAATGATGATGATATTATGATGGCGAAGAAAAACCTTTCCCAGCAGGCATTGTCCACTTTAGCTTTAATTATGCCAAGGAGTGCTGAAGAAATTCAATCACAGACGAATGTGCAACGCCATAGCAATCTATCCAATAAAGCAATCAATCAGAATTTTGCAAATCCTCTGTTGAATCCTTTCGCTTGGGGCGCATTGATCGATCAGATTAAGCGAGGAGATTACAGCCGAGAAAAGCTGAAATACTAATCGACAGCTTGAATTGCTTCTTTCTCAATTTCTCTCACACTTAATTTAGACGCTAAGTACGATACAATTGTTGAGACGATCATTACTGTTAAAAACACAATGATAAAGTCCATGATTCGAATGTCAATAGGGTAGGCATCGAAAATCGCATTGGATCCACCGGTGGTTACAAGTCCAAAATATTCTTGTAAAAGACAAAAAGCTAATCCTAGCACAATTCCTCCGACACTTCCCAAAAGGGCAATTAATACGCCCTCAATAAAGAAAATATTGTGGATCAGTTTGTTCTCTGCACCTAAACTTTTTAAGACAAGCATATCTTTTTTCTTATCCAATACAAGCATGGTCAAGGAGCCGATGATATTGAAGATTGCGATAACTCCAATTAAAGTCACTATAAAAAACACAATCCATTTTTCAGACTGCACCGTTTTGTACAGCGTCGGATTTTGTTGTTCTCTGTTTTTTATCAAATAATTTTCTCCTAAGTCCGCTTCAATCTGTTTTTGAATTGTATGCTGAAGCTGATCGTCTTTTAGGTTTATTTCAACTGCAGAAATTTTGTCGTATTCATTCAATAGACTTTTAGCGGAGTCGATGGGAATTATAATTAAATCATCAAATCCCGGTTGATAAGTCAGTACGCCACCTACAGCAATTCGTCGAATCGTCACATCGTCCATCGGATTTGCGCTGTTGACATTGCCTTTTCTAGGCGTGATTAATTGAATCGCATTATTGATTGATTGCAATGGAATCTGTAAGTTGGACTGGATCTGTGCGCCTATGATTGCAAAAGCGGTTTGGTCACTGTACAAAGCATACTTTCCAGCATAGAGCATGTTTTCATCGGTATGCAATGACAGGCTTTGAGGTTCAATTCCTTTGACCATGCCAACGATTTGGAGGCCATTATATTGCACCAATACTTTATCTTCAAGTACTTCACTATAACTCTCCATGTAAGATTGAGAACGTAAATGCTTAAAGGCATCGTTGCTAGTTTCAAAAAATTTGCCAGTAGCAGGTTCTATTCTGAAATCTGGTGAAAACGTGCTGTATTGAGATAGGATAAATTTTTCCATCCCGTTGTAAAAAGACAGCACAATAACTAAGGCTGCGCTACTAACCAAAACGCCGACAACGCTAATACCAGAGATGATATTAATAGCATTTACCGATTTTTTGGAAAATAAATAGCGTTTCGCGAAAAATAATGGCAGCCTCATTTTTATCGTTTATCCTCTAATAAATGGGTTGGTTTGCTTCTCATAGCCAATCGTTGTACTTGGCCCATGTCCTGGATAAACTGTTGTTTCTTCAGGCAAGGTGTAAATCTTTTTTGAAATGCTATCTAACAGCTGGGAATGATTTCCTCCGGGTAAGTCCGTTCGCCCAATGCTATTCCTGAAGAGAACATCGCCACCAATAAGGAAATTAAAATCATAAGAATAAAAACACAAATGAGCCGGAGAATGTCCGGGAGCCAATATGCAAGAAAGGTCATAGCCTCCAATTGAAATCAGGCTTTCTTCGTCCAAAAAGGTTTCACCGATAGGAGAAACATCATAACGAATTCCCATTTGCGGTGCATAATTCTGAACTTCCACTAATAGTGGGATTTCGCCTTCATGAAATTGGGGCAATAAATTATAGGTATCTGCGACAAACTTGTTCCCTAAAACATGGTCGACATGACAATGCGTATTTAATAAAGCGATAGGCAATAGATTATTCTCCTGAATAAACGAAACAAATTCATCTTCTTCCCGCTTTGAAGACATTCCAGGATCAATAATAATACAGTCTCCCTGATCGGAATAAATTAGATACGTATTCTCTTGGTAAGGATTGAAGACAAAATGATGGATATGTAACATGTTCAAAAATAGTAATTATTTCCAGCTTAACGTATTGATCAGCGTCTCGATGTCCTGCTTCAAAAAATTTAAAACAGGCTGAATGGAATCGATGTTGGGTTTTTCATTGAAATATAAAGCAGCCCGAAGGTAATGCCGAGAACTGTCGGACACGTAAAACTGCGTGTTTGATGCTGTATTTCCTTTAATGTCGTATTGTAATCCATACACAGACGTTTCGGGGATATTGATTGGCTTTTGGTCTATAGCACTTGCTTTGCTAGTGTGTTTAAAAACAAATGTTCGAGCGTCTTCCGTTAACTGATCAAATGTAGTCTGTTGATTGATGTCAAAATAACTGATATGAAGAATAGCATTGAATTGTGGAAACTCAAGGTTTTTCCAGCATGGTTGTGCACCTTTGTTCGTGTCATCTTTTAAATTGGAATAGGTTGGTATTTCGAAAGAAAACGGACATCCTGTATTCGCAACCTGATAGATTTTCTGAGGCAAATCAATTCGATAGTACCCTCTTGGTTTCGGGCTAAAATCAGCTTGCCCACAAGAAAGCAGCAACATAACGGAGATTATCCCTAGGCATAAAAATTTTATTCCTGATTCCAAATCTCCCAATTTTTTTCGGCCTGAAGAATCAACATGTCAAGTCCGTTTTTTGTAACAGCACCTTTTTCACGACCTGTTCTCAAGAAGAGAGTTTCTTCGGGATTATAGATTAAGTCGTAGAGGTAATGTTGGTCGCTGATAAATTCGTATGGAATATCTGGACTTGCATCGATAAGCGGATATGTTCCTACTGGACTGCAGTTTATAATTATTTGATGTTCTTTCATCAACTCAGGACTAAGCTCTGCGTAGGTGATTGAATCAGCACTTTCTTTTCTGCTGACGATTAAGAAATCGATTCCTAATTTATTTAATACATAAATAACGGCTTTGGTTGCACCCCCATTGCCTAAAATTAGAGCTTTCTTATGGCTTGGCAACAACTGTTTCTTAAACGATTCTTCGAAACCATACGCATCGGTATTAAATCCTTTTAGTTTAATTTCGCCATCATTTCTGGCAATTCGAACACAATTAATCGCCCGAATCTCATTCGCTTCGGGAGAAAGTTCATCCATATAAGCCAGCGCCTCTTCCTTATAGGGAATTGTAATGTTTACGCCTGCCAATTGAGGTTCTGATTCGTAGAGCTCTTTGAATTTTTCGATAGCGCTTAACTCGTATAGATCGTAATCAATATCCCTGATGTTTTCTCTTTCAAATTTCTCCAGATAGTATTTTTTCGAGAAAGAATGCCCTAGCGTCTTACCAATCAAACCTAATTTCTTCATCCTTTAGGCGCATATTTTTTAATGATATCGACGATGATTTGATTTCCCTGTAACTGCGGTAGGTAATCAAATAAAATAGTATGTTTCGACGGATCTGTTGTTAATGCAAGCTCTAAAAAATTCAAGGCTTCATTGTATTGCCC
This sequence comes from Sphingobacterium hungaricum, assembly GCF_015210005.1. GTDB lineage: Bacteria > Bacteroidota > Bacteroidia > Sphingobacteriales > Sphingobacteriaceae > Sphingobacterium > Sphingobacterium hungaricum. The sequence goes on along the minus strand of NZ_MU158697.1, from coordinate 694,436 downwards.
ATTTGCAAATAAATAAGCTACCATTCTGTAATACAATTCTGCTGCATCCGGATTGCATTTTATACCTTCGGAAATAGTATGGATTGCTTCCTCATATTTATTCTGCTCAAAATATATGGACGAAAAATCCAGCCATGCATCCACATCTGTTGGATTGAATTCCACGACTTTAGCATAAGCTAGTTCAGCCTCTTCTATTTGTCTTAGCTTATATCTTGCATCCGCAATCGCAAACCAATAGTCTGGATTTATTGGGTCAATGTCAAGGGCTTTCTTGTAAAAGTGCAAGGACTCAAAATGGCGTTCCTCAGAATCTAGCGTTACTCCGATTCCGAACCAAGCATCCGCCAGATATTGATCGAGCTTGACTGCTTTTTTATAGTATTTGCGAGCCTCCTCCATGTCTTCAAGTTTTTCATAACATTCGCCTAAAGCGCAATATGTATCTGCGTTTGGAGGTTCGAACTCAAACGTATGTTTATAGACAGCTATGGCTTCGTTGAAACGGTCCAGATTCACCAACGCATTTCCTTTATTAAAGTAAGCGGAAGAAAAATTCTCTTGTATCAAAATAGCATAATCATATGCATCTATCGCTTCTTCAAATTTTTCTAGCTTATGGTATGAATTTCCTAAATTATACCAGGCTTCATAAGAATAGGGATTGTTGTCAATGTAACTTTTGAAAAATAAAATCCCTTCTTCAATTTGCTCCAATATTTCATAGCAAAAGAAAATATCATATAATGCATCTTCATGATCTTTGTTGACCTTAAGAGTTTTCTTTAAATAGCTAATCGCTTTTTTGTAGTCGCGCTGAAACTGATAGAGATTTGAGAGCTGATAATAAATATCTTCTTTGTCATCGCTTAAATCTAAAGCGATATGGAAATATTTCTCAGCTTCCTCTAAGTCTTTAAGTGCAGCATAGATTGTCCCTTTTAGCAAATAAACTAAAGGTTCAGAAGGTTCCAATAATTCAGCTTTATTAATGATGAATAATGCCTCTTCTAATTTTATCATGCTGATTAACAGTTCAGTTTTCTTAATCAGAAAACCAGTGTCAAAAGCATGCTGATTGACAGCAAAATCAACTACTTCTAATGCCTTTACTGGATCATTTTTTTCAATGTAATAATCGATGATTCCATCCAAGATTCTAGCGTCAAAGAAGTATTGATCATCGTTACGCAGCATTTCCTCATAACGATCTACAGATAATTTTTGTTCTTCGGGAGAATCAAATTCAAATTCTTCGTCCATTATAGCCCTTTCTTATTAGTACGATTTCTTCAACTTAAATGAAGATAAAATAATTATTTGAATGTTTTAATAAAGAGATATTAACAAACTAACATTATTACAAAAATACGAAAATTTAAACACAAAAAAGCCGATTCCTAAGAATCGGCTTTTGTATAATAAATACGTTTAACGTATTGTCTTATTTTTTGATCTCAACACGACGGTTTTGAACGCGACCTTCTTCAGTTGCATTAGATGCAATTGGGTTAGCCTCACCAAGTCCGTTTGCATTGATGCTTGAAGCAGCAACACCAGCGTTAACTAAGTATTGTTTAACTGCGTTAGCACGGTCTTTAGATAAGTTTACGTTGTAAGCTTCAGTACCTTCTGCAGAAGCATATCCGTCTAAAGTAACTGATGATTTGTTATCACGTAATTCTTTAGCTAATTTATCTAAAGTTGAGTAAGATTCAGTTTTTAATACTGAGCTATCAAATTCAAATTGAATTGGAGCAAAGTAACCAGACTGAGTTCCAGGAGTTGTTACAGCTGGAGGAGTTGGGAATTTGATTGGACATCCAGCACCATCTACTTGAGTTCCAGCAGGAGTGTTAGGACATTTGTCAAATTTATCAGATACTCCGTCACCATCAGAATCTTTGCTTAATTGATCAACAGTTCCTTCTAAAGTAGAAACACGTTGTTTTAAAGCTTCAACTTCGTTACGTAAAGATGGATCTTTCAACTCATCATATAAAGTAGCAACTGGGTTTGTGAAAGTTAAACTTTCTTTATCACGAGAACCTAAAGTGAATTCTAAACCACCATAAACGTTAGAGAATTTTCCTTTGTAATCTGTTCTACCTGATCCGTATAACCAGTTATCATCAGTAAAGTTCATTGTGTATCCTAAGTTCAACGCAACAACCTCAGATAATTTGAATTTAACACCAACACCTACTGGCACGTAAGCTGCCATTCTGAAATCTCTGTCGCCAGTAGCTTCGCGATCTCCGAATAATTCTTCACCCCAGTTACCTTTGTTATCATAAACAACAGTGTTGAAGTCATTGTCGCTGTATTGAACAGGGTTGAATGCCATAACACCTAAACCAACTTTAGCGTAGAAGTTAACTGCATTTTCTCTTCTTAAGAAGTCAATTGTTCCTAATTGGAAAACACCATTTAAGCTACTTGCCCAGTTTACTGAAGTCTCAACTGAACGAGCGCCATAAGCACCTTCTGCAGCAGGACCAGAAACATCATGGTTGTAAGTTTTGATACGACCACGGTTACCTTCTAACTCTAAACCGAATAAGTGAGAGAATTGTTTACGGATAGTTAATCCATAATACTCACCAACTTTGTTTTGGAATAAACCAACTTTTTGTCCGAAAGGTTGAGAACCACCAACGATAACGTTAGGAGTAGTAATACCACCTTGAAGACCGATAGACCAAGTTCTGTATTGGCTTCTTCCGCCGAATACCGTTGGTGTAGTTTGCGCTTGTGCAGTCTCTGCGAAGCCTAAAGCGGCTACTAAAGATGCTGCAACAGCTGTTTTTTTAATTGTAGAATAGTTCATACTCTTGTTTTTAAGGTTATTAAAAATTTTAAAATTGTTTCTTTTCTGTTATTTAACAAAACTTAACAATAAGGATGCCAAAAAATGTTTGGCCGCTAAAAAAGTTTTATTTTGTCAAAAAGTTATTTACAACAGGGTAAAAGTATATAATTCTTTAATACTATACAAATTTTTTATCTAACTATTTACTATTATAAGTGATTAATAATCAAATGTAGTTCTATTGCTACAGATATTAATACTTTATAAGATGTAGTGAATAATTGTCAAAGTTAATCCGCCTAAAACCGCGCTTACAGGAATTGTCAGGACCCAAGCCCATAACAAACTAATTGTAACACCCCATCGAACGGCTGACACTCTTTTAACTACCCCAACACCAATAATTGCTCCTGTTATGGTATGTGTTGTCGAAGCAGGAATCCCAAAATGCTCGGTGATACCAAGTGTTAATGCACCAGCGGTTTCTGCACTCACGCCTTCTAATGGCGTAACTTTCGTGATTTTAGTTCCCATCGTTTTCACAATTTTCCATCCTCCGCTCATTGTACCCAATGCAATCGCCGCATAACAAGTCAATGGAATCCATTCAGGCATGTGGTCAGTATTTTCTACATAGCCTCCCGCAACCATAGCGACTAAAATAATACCCATTACTTTTTGAGCGTCATTTCCACCATGCGCAAAGCTTAAAGCGGCAGAAGATATCAATTGTAATATTTTAAACCATTTCTCTGCAATTGCAGGGCGTGAGTTTTTCGAAATGTTTATTATGATTAAGGTTATGATAATCGAAATAATCATCCCGATCACCGGTGCGAGAACAATAAAGGAGATAATAACTAAAACTGCATTTACATTGATTGCATCTAAAGGATTTGCCCCAACGATAACTGCATAAGCCATTCCGGATCCTGCAAAACCACCTATTAACGTATGGGAGGATGAGGATGGGATGCCATAATACCAAGTGAATAAGTTCCAAGAAATCGCGGCAACTAGACCCGCGAAAATAACTTCTAAGGTGATGTATTCCTCAAGTACAGTTTTTGCTACCGTGTTAGCGACCTTATGATCTGTAAAATAAAAATAAGCTGCAAAATTAAATAGCGCGGCCCAAAGAACGGCCATAAATGGCGTAAGGACTTTGGTCGAAACGACTGTCGCAATGGAGTTTGCGGCGTCATGGAATCCGTTGATATAATCAAAAGCAATAGCTAATATTATAACAACAATTAATAATGTTGAAATCATGTTGAATTGTGTTTAATCAGTTTTTCAGAAAGAATTATGCATTCTTCACTAAAATACTTTCTAATACATTTGCAACATCTTCACATTTATCTGTTGCATCTTCCATCGCTGATAATACTTCTTTGAATTTAATCAAGTTAATCGCATCTTTTTCGTATTCGAATAACTCTGCTACCGCTTTGTCAAAGATGTAATCGGCTTTATTTTCAACACTATTGATTCGTACACAAGAATCGGTAATGTTGCGGATGTTTTTCAAATCCTTTAATTCAAAAATAGCTTTAGCAACATGTTCGGTTGCTTCTAAGATCAAATCAGTCATTTCTTTCATTGCCTGACTAGGATTCGCCACTTTATAAAGTTCGATTCTGTTAGCTGCGCCATGTATAAAATCTGCAACGTCATCTAAAGAACTTGCTAAAGCGTGGATATCTTCTCTATCGAAAGGTGTTATAAAGTTTTTGCCTAATTCTAGGTGGATTTGATGGGTAATGTTATCACCTTTATGTTCCAGGTCTTCGATTTGCTTTGCGTTTTGTGTTCTTTTTGCTGGGTCTGTTGAATACAGGCTTTCTTGAAGAAGTTTAGCCATATCAATCAGGTTTGAACCCGCTTGTTCGAATAAAGGAAAGAATTTTTTATCTTTTGGAACGAAGTATTGAAAAATGCTGTTTAGAGACATAGTAGAAAATTTATGTGCAAAAATATAACCTTAATGTTAAGTTAATGTTAAGTTTCGAATAATCTGTTAATCTAAATTTATTTTGCTTTGTTTAGCGTAAATGCGAAAGTCGTCCCAATTCCTCGGGTACTTCTTACATGTACATTTTGTTGATGTGCTTCCATAATGTGTTTAACAATAGATAATCCCAATCCTGAGCCACCAATGTCTCGGGACCGGCTTTTATCAGTTCTATAAAAACGTTCGAAAACGCGGTTTAAGTCTTTTTCGTCAATACCATGCCCATCATCAGTCACTTCTACCAAAATTTGGTCAAAAAGCTGAAACGTGCTGATAGACGTTTTGCCGTTTGCTTTTCCATACTTAATCGAGTTGTCAATCAGGTTTGTTAAAACCTGTTGAATTTTCTTCCGGTCAGCCTTGACAAGTATCGGCGTATTGTTTTTGACTTTTAAAGATAGCAAAATCTGATTAGCTTTTGCTTTATCATCTAAATAATCAATCGTTTCTCGAATCAGCTCGATGATATCGAATTTCTCAATATTCAAGGCTATTCTTCCTGATTCCAGTTTTGATATTTCATCTAAATCATTGATTAGATAACTTAGCCTGTCCAGATTTTTGGACGCTTTATCCAAAAAGCTTTTGGCTAAAACGGTGTCTTCATCGATTAAACCGTCTTGCAAGGTCTCCAAATAGCCTTGTATCGCAAAAAGCGGTGTTTTAAATTCGTGGGAAATATTGGAAAGAAATTCTTTACGGAATTGCGCCTGTACTTTTAACTTGTCAATCTCAGAAGCTTTCTGTTTGGCCCAATCGCGAACTTCGCGCTCAGCATCCGTAATCGGGTCGCTTCGGCTATGGTCTCCCAAAGCCTCTTTTAAATCTTTGCCCAACTTTAAGTTGTGAATCAATTTATAGATTGTGCGAATGCGTTCATTTATGAATTTTTCGAAGACATAATTGAGCGAAAGAAAGCTGACAACTATAGAAACTGCAAAATAGATAACGGAAGTGATAAAATCTTGGTGGTAGACGAAGCTAACCAATGAGATTGCGAAAGCAATAAAAAAAGAAATGACTAGCAACAAAACTTTAAAATCCATAAAAAAAGCCTCTTTTTAAAAGAAGCTCTAAGTTAGAATAGATTTTTTAATATTCTTTAAAATCTGGCAAGTATTGTTTTTCCGCCGACAACTTTATCGCCGATTTGCACTTCTACTTTTGAATCCAATGGAATGAAAACATCGACTCGAGAACCGAATTTTATAAAGCCAAATTCATCGCCTTGTTTAACGACGTCGTTATCTTTTACATACCAAACAATCCGGCGGGCCAGAGCTCCAGCAATCTGACGGAATAAAACTTCCACACCGCTGTTATTTTTTACGACTATGGTGGTTCGCTCATTTTCAGTCGAAGATTTTGGATGCCATGCAACCAAGAATTTTCCTTTATGGTATTTAAAGAATGTGACGATTCCGCTTATTGGACTGCGGTTAACATGCACATTCGTAGGTGACATGAAAATTGAAATCTGACGTCTGTTTTCGTTGAAATATTCCGTTTCTAAAGTCTCTTCAATAACGACAACCTTTCCGTCTGCGGGACATAAAATGACGCCATGGTCTTCTTCGAAATATTTGTTCGGACTTCTGAAGAACTGAACAACCACGATAAATAAGAAGGCCGAAAAAATATAGATAATCCAAGTTACTACAGCATTTGCATTGTAATAATTAGCCAAAGCCAGCAGTATAAAAATCAATAATATCGTTATCGCTAAGGTACTGTAGCCTTCTTTGTGAAATTTCATTTTTTTAACTTTAAAAGCAAATATAAAACTTTATCGACAAAAACTTTATTGTTCAGCATTTCTTTTAATGCTAATGCTGTGCACAGCTGGGGTTCCGTCTTCTTTAATTATCAGTTTTCCAGAAACTGATAAAATGTCCTTGACATATTCTCCATCTTTAAACGATGGCAGATAATACCTAATTCTCGATACCGCAATGTTCAGCTGTCTATTTAATTTCTCATCGGCGAAAGCTTTTGTAAAATCAGCTCTGCCCGGCTCCCCTTTTTCAGATACAGCAATGACGTATGAAAAGTCGTCGTCAGCTACTTCAGCATCTACTAATAGTGTTGCAAATCTTGAATTAAGTTTTTCCGTTAAATAAATCGAGAAACCACTGAAATCATCAAATGTGCAGTTTTTAAAATAAAGAATTTCAGCTCTGTTAAAATTTTCTGCTGGGAAAAACTGCAATTTATTGTTTACTAATTCGAAATTAAAATATTGTTCTCCAAAATCGGCAAGCACACCATTTTTGTAATATTCTTCCCGGCCTAGTTCGCTAAATTTTCCGTCAACTAAAGTTAAAGTCCAAAATCCATTTGGCACTCCATTAACTACGCGCCCCTTTCTACGGTAGGAAGGAAATCCAAATTCTGTAAATCCTTCAAAATGATAGGTAAATTCAAAATCTCCTTTTCCGTCTTTTACTTTTTCTCTACCTTTTATATCCCAAAGTGATTCGATGCGCATAATGCTATCTGTGTAATTTACAACCAGCATCGGCTTCGCGTCAGGGTAATAATATTTCCATTCGCCTGTCGGAAAATTATTTTTAAAAACGACTTCCCATTTCAGCACTTTATTCGGATGATAGGCCTTAAATACGCCTTCTTTCTCTCCGTCAACATAATTTCCTGTAAGAATCACATGTCCGTTAGGCGCGAAATCTCTAAATTCTCCATTGAAGCGCGAGTTTTTTGTATCAAAGCTTGCAACACGCTCGATAGCTTTGAACTCACAGTTTTTGTCGCATAAGAAATAATTCTTGTCAAAATAAAAGCGCAACATCCCGTTAACAGTTTTTTCAAAAAGTATCGGCTTGGTTGATTCTTGTGCGTTTAAGTTAATAGCTAAAATACAGAATAGCAAAGAATAAAAAAACTTCATAATCTAAACATTTAGTGAGCCTCGAGCCAGTTCTGGCCTTCTCCAATTTCGACTTCAATCGGAACTTGAAGTTTAATCGCGTTTCTCATCCGATTCCCAATGATTTCTTTAAGTTGGCCGATTTCGTTCATAGGAACATCAAATACAAGCTCATCATGCACTTGCATAATCATTTTTCCAGTTAATTTTTGTTCGCTGATATCTTGCTGAATTTGAATCATGGCGACCTTAATCATGTCTGCAGCAGACCCTTGAATAGGTGCGTTGATTGCATTTCGCTCCGCGAAACCACGAACAGTCATGTTCGCAGAATTGATATCTCGCAGATAACGCCTGCGCTTCAAAATTGTTTCTACATATCCGTTTTGCTTCGCAAAATCAATGGACTGATTCATGTAATTGCGAATTCCCGAATATTGTTCAAAATATTGGTCAATAATGTGCGCCGCTTCTTTTCGCGGAATTCCCAAACTCTGAGAAAGTCCAAATGCCGACTGGCCGTAAATAATCCCGAAGTTCACTGCTTTCGCATTTCTGCGCTGGTCGGAAGTGACTTCGTCCAATTCAACTCCATAAACTTTGGCGGCGGTGGCTCGGTGAATATCATGACCTAGTTGGAATGCCTCCAGCATATTTGGGTCTTGGCTTAACTCCGCCATCAAGCGCAATTCAATCTGCGAATAATCGGCAGATAAAATCACATGATTTTCAAAACGAGGGATAAACGCCTTGCGGACTTCGCGACCCTTTTCCGTACGGATAGGGATATTTTGAAGATTCGGATTCGTCGAGCTCAAACGTCCAGTTGCAGCAACTGCCTGGTTGTATGAGGTGTGGATTAGTCCGGTCTCTGGATTGATTAATTCTGGCAGGGCATCAACATACGTCGATTTCAATTTCTGCAACTGCCTGAAATCAAGAATATCTTGCACGATGTCGGATTTATGGGCTAGCGCCAACAAAACATCCTCTCCGGTTTTATATTGACCTGTTTTTGTTTTCTTCGCTTTGGGGTCTAACTGCAGTTTGTCAAATAAAACTTCGCCTAATTGCTTTGGCGAAGCAATATTGAAGGATACACCAGCTTTTTCATAAATATTCTTCTCCAAATCCTGCACATGCGCCTGCAACTCTTTAGAAAATGATTTTAACGTGTCCACATCTATTTTAACGCCGTTTTTCTCAATTTCAGCTAAAACGTAGACCAAAGGGAATTCTACGGTTTCTGCTAAATGCAAGGTTTCCGTATTTTTCAAAAGCGGGAAAAATTCATCTTTCAGCTGAAGCGTAATATCAGCATCTTCTGCTGCATATTCCGTGATTTTATCCAATTCCACATCGCGCATGTTTCCTTGTTTCTTGCCTTTTGGACCGATTAAGGTGGTGATGGATATTGGCGAATAATTTAAATAATTTTCTGCCAGAATATCCATGCCATGACGTGTGTCCGGGTCGATTAGATAATGAGCCAACATTGTATCAAAAAGTTCTCCTTGAACTTTTACATCATATCTGGAAAGCAATAAAATATCGTATTTGATATTTTGGCCAATTTTCTGAATCGAAGGATTTTCTAAAACAGCTTTGAATCGGTTAACAACCGTTAGCGCTTCTTCTCTGTTTTCTGGAGTTGGAGCGTAGAACGCTTTCCCTTTTTCATACGAAAAAGAGAGCCCAACAACATCAGCCGTCAACGCATCAATCCCCGTTGTCTCCGTATCGAAACAAAATTGCGTAAGCGATTGCAATGTTTTTGCCAGCTCTTCTTGTTCTTCAGCTGTATTGACAAGTATATAGGTATGTTCCGTATTTTCTGCTGATTGGCTTGGTTTGCTTGGAGCTTCACTTTCCGAGTCCGCCTGATTGCCTGTCGGAGGTAATGAAAATAAATCCATTTGCATTGGATTTCCTTTTATAGCAGTTTCTGTAATCGAGAAATCTTCGCCAAACACACGTTTTCCCAAAGTCCGGAATTCCAATTCAGCAAATAAAGCTTCTAGGGATTCTTTATTCGGGTCTTCGAGAATTAATTTTTCTTCTTCCAATTCGACGGGAACATCCAATAAAATGGTTGCTAATTTTTTGGAGATTAATCCTTGCTCCGCAAAATTTTCTACATTTTCTTTCAGCTTTCCTTTTAATTTGTCGGAGTTAGCGACAATGCCTTCTACTGAGCCAAAATCTTGAATTAATTTCTTTGCCGTTTTTTCACCTACTCCGGGGATTCCTGGAATATTATCGACCGCATCTCCCCACAATCCCAAAATGTCAATGACCTGAAGCACGTCGGAGATTTCCCATTTTTCTAAAATTTCGGGAACACCTAGAACTTCAGCGCCATTGCCCATTCGGGCAGGTTTATAAATGAAAATATTTTCAGAAACCAATTGTCCGAAATCTTTATCAGGCGTCATGCAATACACCTGAAAATCTTCCTTCTCTGCTTTTTTTGCCAATGTTCCAATAATATCATCCGCTTCAAATCCATCTTTTGTAATAATGGGAATGTTGAATCCTTCAATCAGGCGAAAAATATAAGGAATGGAGGTTGCCAAATCTTCAGGCATTTGTTGACGATGAGCTTTATAGGCTTCAAATTCAATGTGACGATTCGTCGGCGCTTCGGTATCAAAAACAACGGCTATGTGCGTAGGTTTTTGATTTTTTAAAACATCTAACAACGTATTTGTAAATCCCATAACGGCTCCGGTGTTTAAACCATAAGAAGTCAAACGAGGAACTTTATTTAAAGCAAAATACGCTCTGTAAATGAGCGCCATACCGTCTAAAAGGAATAATTTTTTCACAAAATCTGATTTTTAGTGTTTATCACAAAGGTAATAATTTCAATAGATGAAAGGATTAATAAATTTTTGCGACTTTTGTAGCATGCAAAGTGGTTTAAATGGGGGTTTTTGTAAATGAGGGGTTTAGTTACTAAATCAACGGGAAGTTGGTATCAAGTCTTGGCGGAAGATGGTTCTAGCTATGAATGTAGGATTAAAGGAAAATTTAGAACACAGGGCATCAAATCCACAAATCCAATCGCTGTGGGCGATAGGGTGGTTTTCGACCTAGAACCAAATGAGAATGTAGGCGTAATCCATGAACTTGAACAGCGCAAAAATTACATTATCCGAAAGTCGGTTAATCTATCTAAACAAACCCAAATTCTAGCGTCGAATCTTGACTTGGCACTATTGGTTGTCACATTGGCTTCGCCACCAACTTCGCTCGGATTTATTGACCGTTTTTTGGTCACAGCAGAAGCATATAGCATTCCGGCAATTTTAGTGTTCAATAAATTGGATTTGTTTTCAAAAGAAGGATTGGAAATCTTGCAGGAATACAAAGCAATTTACCAACATGTCGGTTACGATTGTTACGAAGTTTCGGCTTTGGAAAATATAAATATTGACCAAATCCAGGCGCTTTTGAAAGATAAAATTACTTTGGTTTCAGGACATTCGGGCGTTGGCAAGAGTACTTTGATTAACGCTATAATTCCAGATAGCAATCTGAAGACAGGAAATATTTCGGAATGGTCTGACAAAGGAAAGCACACCACAACATTCGCAGAAATGATTGAATTGCCTAATGGAGGCTTTATCGTGGATTCTCCAGGAATCAGGGAGTTGGGCGTGGTCGATATTGAGAAAGGCGAACTTTCTCATTATTTTCCAGAGATGCGAGCGCTTTTGAACCAATGTAAATTCCATAATTGTAGGCACATCAATGAGCCGGGTTGCGTGGTTTTAGAAGCGGTTGAAAATGGTGAGATTGAAAATTCGAGATATGAAAGTTATTTAAGTATCTTTCACAATCAAAACACTCGAAATTAATTATTTAAATTAGTGTGTAAAAACATAATTATAAAATCGTTGTTTTAAATCCGTAATTAGATATTTATGAAGTCAGTTTGGAAGTGGATTTTAATCAGTTTAGGCGTTTTAATCGTAATCATTATCGGTGTGTCGTGGTATTTTGCCAATAATTGGAAACCACTTGTCGAACAGAAATTGAAGGACGTTATCCATAATTCGACCAATGGATTGTATACATTAACCTACGATGATTTAGACCTGAACCTTGCATTGGGAAATGTGACCTTAAAAAACGCGCATTTGATTCCTGATTCTGCGGTCTATGCGAAATTAGTATTGGCCAAAGAAGCCCCAAACAATCAGTTCAATATCAAATTGGATGCATTGAAAATCCGCCGATTCGGCTTGATGAATATTTTAACAAATAAGAAGCTAAGCATCAATACCATTATTCTTGAAAATGCGGATATTCATTTAGTCAATGAATACCACGCTTACAACGATACGATTTCGACAAAGCCTAAGAAAACATTGTATGAAAGCGTGCAAGATGTACTTAGTTCAATCAGTGTAAAAGATATTAAAATCGATAATTTCAAATTCAAATTCACGAAGTTAGCTGACGGGAAATCCAGCGATATTTTATTGGATAGCGTAAACATCAACATACATGATGTGCTATTGGATGAAACATCCATTAACGATTCTAGCCGTTTGTTTTATACCAAAATGGTGGATATTCATGTTCCGAAATTCGCTTATGAAATGCCGGACGACATTTATAAGGCGAGTTTTGAAGATTTGAGATTGAATACGCAGAAGAAAAATTTATTGCTGACACGCGTATCTTATGCTCCAAAAATGAGCAAAGCCAATTTCTTCAAAACAAAGAACCAGAATGTCACGATGGCGGTTATGAATTTTGATACGGTGAGAATCGATAATATTGATTTGAAACAGCTTTTGGACAATCAAATTACTGTTGCGAAATCTGTTCAGCTGAAAAGCGGTGCGGTCAGCCTGTACAACGATAAACGCTTTCGCAAAGTTCCAAAAAATAAAATCGGCAATTCTCCGCACCAACAGCTTATGAAAATGAAAAGTTTGCTGTCGATTGATACGGTTTATGTAGATGATGTGGATATTCTGTATGGCGAGTTCAGCGCAAAATACAACCAGGAAGGTATCATCACCTTCAATCATGCGACGGGAATTTTGACAAATGTGACGAACGACAGCCTGCGATTGAGCAAAGACAAATTTATGCGAGCTGATTTGACCGCAAAAATCATGAAATCTGGAACGTTAAAAGCGCAGTTTGGATTTGACATGTTAAGCAAAACAGGATTTTATACCTACAAAGGTTCCTTAGGTCCAATGCAAGCCACGGCTTATAACAAAATCTTAAGACCACTTTTGAATGTTGAAATTGCCTCCGGCAATGTAAAAAGTGTGCGTTTCGATATGCAGGGTACGGATACAAAAAATTGGGGCGATTTCCGCTTCGATTATGATAATCTAAAAATCAAACTGCTGAACGAGCCTGACGCCGAGAAGAAATCTTCTAAAAAAGTGATTTCATTTATTGTGAATAACATCATCATCAATGATAGCAACCCTGATGCAAACGAGGTATATCACACCGGGAAAATAAATTACACACGGAACCCTCAGCATACATTCTTCAAAACGTTGTGGCAAAGTTTGCTAGAAGGGATTAAGCAATGTGCCGGCATCAGTCCAGAACGCGAAGCGCGATTGATGGGCGCAGCGAAGGATGTGAAAAATGCTAGCAAAGAAACACAGGGCGCGCTGAAGAAAACAGGTAGTTTTATTAAGGGAATCTTCAAAAAGAACGATAAAGAGGAAAAATAATTAACCTTTATGCAAGGTTCGGCAAAAAACCATTGCTGACAATCTTATTTAAAATCTATAAGTTTGTGATTCATGGACTCGATTATCAGTTTTTTCAAGTACGTTTTTAAGTATCGCGTTAAGGTAGTCGATAGGATTCTGTTCTATTTAAGTTTGGTCTGTGCGTTCATGGTAATTGCGCATGTTGGATACATTACTGACCCAGCAATCGGAAAGATTTCCCGCAAATTAGTCCTGTCCTTATTCTATGTGCTTTTCACTGTTGAATCCTTAATTACGGTATTTTCTATTTTCTCAAGCCGAAAACTCACACCGAGTAATTATCCTGGAATCGCGGTTATTATTTATTTCTTAATTATTCTTTTTCAGCGATTTACGCATGTTCCTTTCTTGTCTTTTCTAGAGAAAGATGAATGGATTTATTTCGGAATAGCATTTATCTTTTTTGTCCAATTATCAAAAAACAGTTTATTCTTCGATAATTTCTATTTCAACCCAACGATACTATTCGTCATCAGTTTCTTAGGGTTGATTATTTTAGGTGCAGTTTTATTGATGCTTCCCAAAACGACCATCGAAGCGCCTTTGAGTTTTATCGATGCTTTTTTTATGGCGACTAGCGCTGTCTGCATCACAGGTTTGTCTGTTACGGATATCTCGACGAATTTTTCTGTGTTCGGACAGACGGTCATTATGTTGCTTATCCAGATTGGCGGTTTGGGAATCATGACCTTTACCGGATTTTTTGGTTATTTTTTCTCTGGCGGATTTTCATTCAAAAATCAATTGATGTTCGGTGAAATTTTAGGAGAGAATAAGTTGAATTCTGTGATTTCAACTTTGTTGACCATTATTTTCATCACGCTTCTATTCGAATTTATTGGAGGGCTATTTATCTTTTTTACACTAGATTCTACGCTATTCGAATCCTTGGGCGACCGAATTTTCTTTGCGGCATTTCATGCGATATCCTCATTCTGTAATTCAGGATTTACAATCTTAAAAGATGGTATTCAGGGAGAAAATTATCGGTTCAATTATTCTTTTCAGATTGCTTTGGCAATGATTTTTGTTTTTGGAGGTTTAGGGTTCGGAACTGTTTTCAATTTTTACACCTATTTTAAAGCGAAATTTTCAGCCATAATCTGCAAGTTATTTCTAAAAAAGAATTATAAATACAAACCTCAGATTTTCAGTTTTAATTCGAGGTTCATTTTGCTCTGCAATATTATTGTTATCGTATTGGCGACGATTTCCTATTACTTTCTGGAACAGCAGCATACATTGACGGAAGACAAAAGTGCTTTCGGAGAATGGGCAACATCCTTTTTTATGGCGAATACGTCGCGCTCGGCAGGTTTTAACAGCGTGAATATTAATTTTTTGGCCAATCCGACCTTGATTATGGTGGTGACGCTGATGTGGATTGGTGCCTCGCCAGGTTCAACCGGTGGTGGTGTCAAAGTAACGACGGTAGCTATTGCTTTTTTGAATGTCATTGCGCTAGCAAGAGGAAAAGAATCGATTGAAATTTACAAAAGAAGGATTGCTTCTGAATCCATTAGCAAAGCTTTCGCTATTATCCTGCTTTCCATCGTAAGCATTACCATTTGTTTTATCTTGTTAAATTTTAGTGACCCAAATGTAGGAATGGTGGAATTGCTTTTCGAATCCGTTTCTGCGTACACGACTTGTGGATTGAGCCTAGGAATTACCAGTTCGTTGAGCTCTGCAAGTAAATTAATATTGATGCTGACAATGTTTGTCGGACGCGTTGGAACCTTGACGTTGCTTGTGGCGTTTATAAAGAATACAAAAAACAAAAGTTATATTTATCCATCGGAAAAGATTTTATTTTAAATGAAATATATTGTACTTGGTTTAGGACATTTTGGACGTTCACTTGCAACGCATCTGACGGAATTGGGGCATGAGGTTATCGCTGCGGACAAAAGCATCGTCATTGTGGAACAACTGAAAGACAAAATTACGCATACGGTTTGTTTGGATACGACCGACCGTGAAGCGGTGAGCTCGTTGCCGTTGAAAGAAAGCGATGCGGTTATTGTCGCGATTGGCGAAGATGAAGGCGCTTCATTATTGACGACCGCATTAATCAAACAGCTGGGCGTGAAGCGCGTCATTGGGCGGGTGGTTTCTGATTTGCAAAAAACCGTGCTCGAAGCCATGAACATTGATGAATATATTATGCCCGAAGAAGAAGCTGCCGAACGTTTGGCGATGCGCTTGGATAATATTGACATTGTCGATTCATTCAAAATCTCGGATAAGTACAGCATTATCGAAACAAAAGTTCCATCAAAATATGTTGGAATGACGCTGAAAGAAGCCGATTTAACCAATAAATTTAAAGTGATTGTATTGACCACAGTGCACTTTTTAGATACAAATGAAAAAGGCAAATCCATGCCAATCAAGGAGGCTTCCGGAATCGCAAAATCCGATACGTTACTCAATGAAAACGATTTGCTCGTTTTATTCGGAGAGTTTTCGGATATCAAACGCTTAATCCAAAAGGGGGAATAATTGAAGGATGGTTAAAGTCTTCAGCAAACTTCTATTCGTTTTCCTTACAGTTTTTTATTGTACACATGCGCTGGCTCAATATTCTGTAAGTTCAGTTCCTTATCCCAAAGAGGAAGGCCAAGAATTTTTTGTTAGTAATCCAGACAACATTTTGGACTATTACACGGTTTCGGCACTGAATCAGCAAATTCAAAATATCGATAGCTTGTCGGGCGCTGAATTTTGTATCGTTGTTGTGAATGATTATGTTGGCGACAGCGATTTTGAGTTTGCATTGGAGCTGTTCAATGCTTGGGGGATAGGCAAAAAAGCATCGAACAACGGCCTTTTGCTTTTTATTGCGAAAAATAGGCGAGAATATCGATTTATTTCTGGCTACGGAATGGAGTCTATCATTCCCGATGCGTACTTGAAGCGTATCGGTGAGAAATATCTGGTTCCCTATTTTCGAGAAGGAAATTACGATACAGGCTTGATTGAAGCAACTGCGTTTATTGAAGAAATTCTATTGTCGCCCAATACCATTGAAGAATTGAGATTGCAGATGCCTGAAGCAACGCCCTTTTTCAGCAGAGCGAATCTGGCGCTAATGAATACAGTGTTTTTATTTGTACTGTTTTCTGCATTCTATGTGTATGCTCATTTGATTATTGTCTATCTACTGAAAGGAACGAAAAAGAAGGTTTCTTGGGTCAATGCAATCTTTCAAGGGATTGGCTGTATGCTGATTTTGATGTTCTTTTCCGTATTTATTTTTGCTTTTGTCTTTGACAATGTTGAGGAAGTTTATCAGCTTAAACATTTGCCATATTTCGCTTTTGTCTTGCTGTCGTTCATATTGGCGATGAAAATCACGAAAGGTCGCTCATCCATTATCGAGAGTTTTAAGGATGAAGAAGATTTGCAGAAAGCATTAAAAAAATTTACTGGATTTGTGTTCGTTCCGATGTTGCTGACTCCCTTAGCTTGGTTTGATTTGGGGCTGATTTTAAATCGAATGAACAAAAATAGAAATCGATTTTCTCCTCCAGAAAATAATGGAAATTGGCAACGGATTAACCGTTCATCAAGTCCGGCCAATGATAAAAAATACCTCGATAAAGGACAGCAAAAAGAAGAATCGATTAAAAGTTTGCGCTATGAAATCTGGATAAATACGAAAACAAGCGAAACAAAACTGATTGCTTGGGATAAGAGCCGAAAGTTTTCTGAATGCCCTGAATGCCATTATTATACCTTAGAATTAAATAAAACAAAAACCATTCAAGCAGCATCTTACTCTTCTGCAGGAAAGGGCGAGAAATATGACGAATGCACGAATTGTAAGCACCATTTGTTTAAACTGTTTTTCACGATTCCGCGAAAAAGCGAAAGTTCGAGCGGTGGTAGTTCCTCTGGGCGCAGCGGCGGAGGCTCGTCTTCGTCTTCTTCCTCATCAAGAAGTAGCGGAAGCTTCGGTGGTGGCTCCTCGGGCGGTGGCGGTGCTGGCGGGCGCTGGTAGCTCATTTCTTTTCATAAACAACCAATTTTGCATCTAAATAGATATTTTGCGTATATTTCAAATCATTTCTATATTTTTGAACCTTAATTATAATCAAATCTTCTTCGAATTACATGAAAAATTGGTTTAAGCAAAACGCTACTCATCTTATCATAATCGGTCTTTTTTTAGTCCTGATTGTTTTCTATTTAACACCTATTTGGCAAGGCAAAATCCTTTCTCAAAGTGATGTTATTCAGGCTGAAGGAAGTCAAAAAGAACTATTTGATTATAAAGCGAAAGATGGACATTCTCCACTATGGACGAACTCCATGTTTGGTGGTATGCCGACTTATCAGATTTGGTATGAACATGCCAATAATATTACAACGTATATAGGCAGAGGAATTCGTACAGTTTTTCCAGCGCCGGCTGATGTCTTGTTGCTGTATTTATTGGGAAGCTATTTCTTGCTTTCGGTTCTGCGGATTCGGCCTTGGCTTGCTGCGGCGGGTGCAATTGCTATGGCATTTTCATCCTATAATTTAATTTATATCGAAGCGGGGCACATGAATAAAGCCTATGCGATTGCGTATATGGCGCCGATTATAGGTGCTGTTATTTTGTGTTATCGCGGGAATAGGTTGTGGGGAGGCGTTATATTGGCCTTGTTCATGGCATTGGAGATTCGAACCAATCACGTGCAAGTTACGTATTACCTATTTCTGGCCTTGTTAGTTTTGGTTCTGTTTGAATTGTATTATGCGATACGGGATAAAAAGCTCAAAAACTTTACGCAAGCAACGGGAGTTCAATTAATCGCGGTTGTTTTGGCTGTTTTGGTAAATGCATCCGTTTTGTATCCTACCTATGAATATAGCAAATCGACGATTCGCGGGAAAGCCAATATTGCTAAAGTCGATGAGGGGGGAAAACAGACTGATGGATTAGATAAAGAATATGCCTACGCTTGGTCGCAAGGAATCGGTGAAAGCATTACGTTCTTAATTCCAAATGCTTACGGAGGAAAAACTGGTGGCGTTTTGGATGAGAAATCAAATATTGCGAAGCTTCTTACCAAAAGCGGATTCCCAGAGAATCAAGCTGTACAGATTGCCCAAAGCATGCCGACATATTGGGGAGAGAAGACATTTACTTCTGGACCTTGGTATTTTGGGGCTGCAGTTATTTTCCTATTTATTTTAGGAATTGTAATCGTCAAAGACCGCTTAAAATGGTGGATTATTACCGCGACAGCATTAATCCTTCTGCTTTCGTTCGGACGGCATTTTCCACTTATTTCGGATTTGTTCTTCGATTATTTCCCGATGTACAATAAATTCAGAGCGGTTGAGTCTATATTAGTCGTAGCAGCGGTTTTGATTCCATTATTAGCTGTTTTGGCAATCAATGAATTAATTACCCGCCAGCAGGAAATCATCAATTTAAACAAAAAGGTTTTATATACAGGAATTGCCGTAGGTGGTTTATGTCTGCTTGTGGCGTTTATTCCTGATTTGTTTTTGAATTTCAAACCATCTACGCACCAAAATTTTGTAGCTACATTGCAACAGCAGACCGGTGACCAAAACATGGCCAATGAAATTGCATCTGCATTGATAAAAGATAGAAAAGACTTAGCGTCAAAAGATGCATACCGTTCATTTTTCATCGTGTTGATTGCTTTTGGGTTTGTATGGTCATACATCAAAAATAAAATTTCGTATACGGTTCTTATCGCTGGAGTCGGAGTATTGACATTGATTGATTTATGGCAAGTTGATAAACGTTACTTGAATGATAATTCGTTTATCGAACCTCGCGATGTGCAGCATGTTCAAGAGCGGGAAGTTGACCAATTAATCCGAATGGACAAAGATTTGAGCTATCGTGTATTGGATTTAACAACAAATCCGTTCTCTGATGCGCGAGCGTCCTATTTCCACAAAAGTTTAGGAGGCTATCATGCGGCTAAATTAATGCGATTCCAAGAAATTTTGGAACATCAATTTAACGGAGCAATTAATGAAGATGTTCTGGATATGTTCAATGTACGCTACATCATCACGCGCGACCCTTCGAATAATTCTGAAAAAATCCAGCGACGCAGTACAGCAGCGGGCAACGCTTGGTTTGTCAATAAAGTGACAATGGTCAAAGACGATGCACAAGAGATGCAGGCGATTAGCAGTTTTGACCCGAAAACGGAAGCCTTCGTCAGCGAACAATTTAAATCAAACTTGGATACGACGCGTCTTGGCGTGCCAACCAATGCAAATATTCAATTAACTTCGTATCATCCAGATACGATGCGCTACGAATATTCTTCTCCGACGACAGCTTTGGCCGTTTTCTCTGAAGTGTATTACGATGCAGGATGGAAAGCTTACGTGGATGGGGATGAGGTACCGATTATCCGTGCTGATTATGCGCTGAGAGCATTGCAATTACCGGGAGGAAATCATAAAGTTGAATTTATCTTCGCTCCTGAATCCATGCGTATTAGCGAAATTATTTCATTGATTGCGTCGATTGTTCTGGTCTTAGGCTTAGGTTTTGCCATTTGGTATACGTATTCGAACAGAAAGAAAAAACCAGAGCTTAGTAGTCCGACTAAAAAGAAATAAAAAATTTAAATAAAGCCTTTAGAATAACTTTAACTGTGGGTCAGTTATTCTAAAGGTTTTTCTATGGTATGAACAGATGCCCGATTCTAAAATGGCATTTCGATGTTCTACGGTTGGATAACCTTTGTTTTTGGTCCAGCCATAATTTGGGAAATCCTTCGCAATCCCGTCCATGTATTCATCCCGATACGTTTTCGCTAAAATAGATGCTGCGGCAATGGATAAATATTTTCCATCCCCTTTCACGATGCAGGTGTAGGGAATCTCTTTATATGGTATGAATTTGTTGCCATCGACTATAATGTATGAAGCCTCAATCGCCAATAAATCTAAAGCCTGATGCATAGCTAAATACGATGCCCGATGAATATTGATTTGGTCTATGACTTCGGCTGAAACACTAGATACGGCAAAAGCTAAAGCTTCTTTTTCGATAATTGGGCGAAGGGACTCTCTCTTTTTTAGCGATAATTTCTTGGAATCATTTAAGATTGGATTCACATAATCTGCCGGAAAAATAACAGCTGCGGCAAATACGGGGCCTGCCAGACAACCTCTTCCAGCTTCGTCGCATCCTGCTTCTGTCAATTCCGTTTGATAATACGATAAGAGCGTATTGCTTTCTTCCATCTTGCAAAATTAGGAATAAATGTAACTTCTCTGTGATACAAATGCATTTACATTAATTTACACTACTAATGCATTCTTTTGTACTATTAATGAGGTAAAGAAGAAGATTATTTAGCAAATTTTAAAGCCATGAAAAAAAGATTTGTATTATTTGGTCTACTTGTATGCATGTTACAAGTCGCTTTTTGTCAGGATAAAAAAGGATTGTATTCCTTCAAACCTGTTGAAGAAACAATAAAAGTGGATGGGAATCTAAAAGAATGGGAAAAGTCGCTGTATGTCATTAGTAAGGATAGTTCTTGGTTTTTTAATGCTTTGGTAAAGAACAATAATCTATACGTCGGCGTTAGAGTTGTTAATCTTTTTTTGCAAAGCGAAGCAACCAAAAATGGAATTTTGGTGAACATCAATGCGCAAGGGAAAAAGAAGGATGGCGCAAAGCTAATTTTTCCAAAGCCAGACCCTGAATCATTGCGGGTAATGACAGATGAAAAAAATGCAGGGTCGGTCTTTCATCGAGAGCAACTTTTGGCAAAAGCGGACGGATATCACGTTGAGGGCTTCGAAAGTTTTGTTGACGGCCTTTTGTCGTTCGCCAATGGATACGGACTGAAAGCTGTAGCTAAATTAGATTCCATGGATAATTTGGTTTATGAATGCGTGATTCCTTTGAAATTATTGAAACTCGAAGCAGAACAAACCAAACTTGCTATTCAAATAGCAATCAATAAAATGGCGCAAGATAAGCCGACCGTAGCATTAAACGATGGAAATGCTTCGGGTGGAATGCCACAAGGAGGAGGAATGAGAGGAGGCGGTGGCGGCCGGGGCGGCATGCGCGGCGGAGCAGGTGGAGGCATGAGGCCTTCCGGCAGCGATGGAAATAGAACAACAGAAAATAGGACGGCAAGCGCGAAAACGGAAGTTTGGTTTGTCGATACAATAAATTAGTACATAAAATTCATATGATGTTTAAAAGAGGAGTCATAAGTTTACTATTCGGAATTATTATCATGAGCTTTTCTGCCAATGCACAAAGCGGAAAAACGGTTCAGGGAATGTTGCGCGATAGCGCGTCACGTATAATCGCCGGCGCATCCGTGGAACTTATCACCAACAACGACACGCTCCGAACGGGTTCGAGCATTGCTGGAATTTTCACATTTGAAAATGTCAAATCAGACCAATTTACGATTCGCATCAACAGCCTTGGGTTTGAATCTTTGCAAAAAGATTTTACCATTCCCGCCAACCAGGCCAAAACGGTTCTTCCGAGTATTATTCTTAAAGGAATCGACAACTTGATTGAAGAAGTTGTGGTTTCGGGAGTAATTACCATTCAAGTAAAGGGCGACACATTAGAGTATTCTACTAAAGACCTTAAGCTTCGAGACGACGCTTTGGCGGAAGATGCGCTAAAGAAACTCGAGGGTGTTGAAGTGGACAAAGACGGAAATGTGACCGCGCAGGGCGAAGAAGTGAAGCGTGTACGGATTAATGGGAAAGACTTTTTTGGCGGTGATGTGAAAACTGCTACGCAAAATCTGCCGGCTAACATTATCGACAAGATTCAGATTATTGATGATTATGGAGATATGGCCAACCTGACTGGAAATAAAACCGGCGATACCGAAAAAGTATTGAATATTACGATTGACCCAAAATACAATCAAGGACATATGTCTACCTTGCGTTTTGGTTACGGAACGGAGGACCGTTACCAGGCGACGGGTATGTGGATGGGAATGAAAGAAGGTTCACAAATTTCTGTTTTAGGAAATTTAAATAACATCAATGCTCCGCTATTTGATTTTAGCACAACTGGTGGAGGCGCGCGGCAAATGCGCGGTGGCGGAGGCCGTGGCGGTGTTGGCGGAATCAATAATTCCACGGGTTTAACCAATACAGGTTCCATCGGAGTCAATTTCAGACATGATTTCAATGATAAATTGACGGTCTACGGAAGTTATAGCTACGGACGTGATGACCAAGATATTATTTCTTCGAGCCATTCGGTTTATCAATACGAAATTCCAGAAATTATCGACGATGAAGCAACGACGAATAACATCACCGGAAATCATCGCTTTGAATCGAATATCGAGTGGAAACCTTCTGAAACAGATTTTATAAAATTAACACCGCAATTCGGATTTTCAAACAGCTCGACTTCATCATTTACATCCTATGATAAAATGCGCAATGGAGTAAGCTGGAACCTTGAGGAAAATGCCTATGACTCTAAAACATCTTCTCCGCGCTATGGAATTAGCGGTTTGTACAACAAGCGGTTGAGCGCAAATGGCAGGAATTTGTTTTTTAATTTCAATTTTAATTCTTCTGCAACTGAATCTGACGTGGAACGGATTGTCGAAAACACCTTATTGGACACAACAAATTCGAACCTGCCTCCAGAAGAAGTGTATAGAAGAACTTGGAATGAGCTAAGAAATAAAAGTTGGAATGGAGGTGCTTCAGTTTCATACCTTGAGCCGATTTCAAAATATGGAAAATTAGAGTTCAGTTATGATTACAACGTCAATACCTATGATAACAACAATTTTCAGGAAGCTTTTAATGCAGACGAAAGTCCATTAACAGACCCCGATTATAATTTCGATTATCAATACGATTACTCATTTAGCACGCACCGTTTTGGTTCAAGCTTCAGTTTCAATAATGATAAGATAAAATATTCAGTTGGAGCATCCGTTCAGCCATCGATTTTGGAAGGAACAATCTTTGGCAATTCGGTCAATAATGAGATTCACAGGACAGCCTTCAATTTTATCCCGATTGCGCGTTTTGAATATAAATTCAGCAGACAAAGCAATATTTCTGTAAATTATTCTGGTCAAGCGACCGAACCAAGTGTAACACAGATTCAGCCGTTTACAGATTATTCGAATCCAAATTTTCCGATTTCAGGAAATCCAGATTTAAATGCGGAGTTTGTACATTCCCTGCGTTTGAATTTCCGCAAGTCCGATTTTCAGACAGGAAATACTTTTTTTGCGTTCGCTCGCGCAACATCCACTGAAAATAAAATTGCGACGGTCAATCACAGGACATCGGATGATATCGGAAATTTAATTCAAGAAACTGGATATAGAAACGCTGACGGCGCTTTCAGCGTAAGTTCGTTTTATAATTATTCGAAATCTTGGAAAGAAAAAACATATAGTTTATCCTTTAATGGAGGCGCTTCATACAACAACAACGTGTCGTTTATTTCTTCTGATGATTTAGACAACAAAGATAATCCGGAAGAGAATTTGGCAAAAAACTGGGTGTTAAATCAAGGAATTAACTTCCGTTACAATCCATCGACTAAATTTGAATTGAACCCCGGTGTGCGCTATACATTCAATAACACGTATAATACGTTGTATGCAACCACTACAAATGTGACTACTTGGACGCCGTCCATCAATGGAAACCTTAATCTTTCTGAAACTTGGATATTTGGTGCCGATGTCTCTAAATCATTTAACAGTGGTTTTGGCGGACAAACTAGCAATGTAAACCCGCTTATTATAAATGCATTTTTAGAGAAGAAATTCTTAAAAGATAACCGCGGTTCATTTAGGTTGGCTGCATTTGATATGCTGAATCAACAAACAAACATTAGCCGTACGGTACAAAATAACATCACTACCGATTCGCAAACGAATCGTTTGGCTCGTTATTTCATGTTGACATTTACTTACCGTTTCCAAAAATTTGCTTTAGGAGATTTAGCGCCACAGCAAGGGGGGCCAGGGCAAGGTGGACCTGGCGGAGGTATGCGTCCTCCCGGAATGTAAGCCTAATCAAAACAAAAGCGACAAGCCCACAAGCTGTCGCTTTTGTTTTTTATTATGTAGATTTGCAACAATTGGAATTCACATCAAAACATATTGACAATCATATTTTCAGGTTAGAAAATGGGATTCGTGTAATTTTACATCCTCAACAGTCGACGATTACACATACCTGCATGTTAATCAATGCCGGTTCTGGAGATGAGGTCGAGGGTAAATTTGGCGTGGCTCATTTTATCGAGCACATGCTGTTTAAGCAAACTGAAAGAAGAAGCACCAATCAGATTTTGGACCGACTGGAATCTGTCGGTGGGGATTTGAATGCTTATACCACCAAGGAATATACCTGCATTCATGCGTCTATTTTAAAGCCCTATTTAAATCGTGCTTTGGATTTGTTTGAGGATATCATTTTTCATTCGACATTTCCTGAAAATGAAATAGAGAAAGAAAAGGGCGTGATTTTGGATGAAATGGCTTCGTATTTAGATAGTCCTGAGGATGCCATAATCGACGATTTTGAAGATTTAATCTTTAAAAACTCAAGCTTAGGCCATAATATTCTAGGATTAGAGAACGATTTAAAGGGCATTCAGCGAGAAGACCTTCTTACGTTTATTGAATCAAATTATTCTACGGAGGATATTGTCATCGGTATTGCGGGCGATTATACGAAGCAAAATGTCGAAAAATTAGCTAATAAATTTTTTGGCAAGCTTCCATTGCGCCAAGCAGAAAAGACTAATGCGGATACAATTGTCAACATCGGCGAACATGTCGAAGTTGTAAAACCGATTAATCAGGCGCATTACATTTTGGGCACGCAGGCCTATGGAATTCAGGATGACCGCAAAACAGGCTTATTGCTGTTGAATAATCAGTTAGGCGGATTGGGCATGAGCTCAATTTTGAATTTGTCGATTCGCGAAAAACACGGTATTGCGTATACAATTGAATCCAACTATTCTTTGTATTCCAATACGGGACTATTTAATATTTATTTGGGAACAGATGAAGAAAAAATAGAAAAAGCGAAGAAATTAATTTGGAAAGAATTAAATAAATTGAAAGCAGCTCCGATTTCTGAGTCACAGCTGAATAAAGTGAAGAACAAATTTAAAGGGCAGATTGCTTTGGCAGAAGAGAATCGAATGAGCATGATTATCACCGAAGCCAAAAATTTGCTGGACTATAACCAAATTATCACACTGGATGAAGTTTTCCGTAAAATCGATGAGGTGACGCCTCAATTGATTTTTGAAATTTCAACGGATATTTTCGATGAATCGAAGATGACTTCCTTAACGTTTCTGCCAGAGGAATAGAAATTTATTCCCGATTAATTTGGCAAATTATAATTAAATCATATTTTAGCTTTATGAAAACAGCCTATATTTTTCCAGGTCAAGGTGCCCAATTCGTTGGAATGGGACAAGACTTGTATAATCTGAACTCTGAATCAAAATCTCTTTTTGAACAAGCAAACGAAATTTTGGGATTCCGTATCACGGATTTAATGTTTACGGGTACAGATGAAGATTTAAAACAAACTAATGTTACACAACCTGCTATATTCTTACACTCTGTTATTTTGGCGAAAGCTTTAGGAGATAAATTCAATCCTTCTATGGTTGCTGGCCATTCGTTAGGCGAATTTTCTGCCTTAGTCGCTGCCAATGCATTGTCGTTTGAAGATGGATTGACTTTAGTTTCAAAGCGAGCGAATGCTATGCAGAAAGCTTGTGAATTGCAACCTTCTACAATGGCGGCTATTTTGGGATTGGAAGACGAAGTTGTCGAACAAATCTGTGCGCAGATCGATGCTATCGTTGTTCCGGCGAACTACAATTGCCCTGGTCAATTGGTTATTTCGGGTTCGATTGAAGGAATTGAAGAAGCTTGCGCAGCATTAACGATTGCAGGTGCTAAACGTGCATTGAAGTTAAGTGTTGGTGGAGCCTTTCATTCTCCATTGATGGAGCCAGCGAAGGTAGAATTGCAAGAAGCCATTGAAGCGACATCGATTAAAGAGCCAATCTGTCCGATTTATCAAAATTTTGATGCATTGCCACACACGGATCCTGCACAAATCAAACAGAATCTGATTGACCAATTAACAGGAGCTGTGCGCTGGACGCAAACTGTTCAAAAAATGATTGCCGATGGCGCTGAGTCATTTATTGAAGTTGGCCCTGGAAACGTGCTTCAAGGATTAGTGAAAAAAGTTGACCGCCAAGCGCAAGCTTCGGCCGCTTTTATCGATTAATACTTATATTGTATAAATAAGAAAGCCTGCGAAAATTTTCGCAGGCTTTCTTATTTATGTATTTTTTGACGATTATATACCGAAAGAAGCTTTGATTTTGTCGACAAAATCTAGTTTCTCCCAAGTGAATAAATCAACAGTCAGTGTTTTCTTCTCACCAGTTGAATTTTCGAATTCTTTGGTAATTGTTTGAGGCGTTCTTCCCATGTGTCCATACGCTGCGGTTTCCGCATAAATCGGGTTTCTCAATCCCAAACGGGTTTCGATTCCATAAGGAGTCATGTCGAAAATCTCTCCAATTTTAGTTGCGATTTCAGCATCCGAAAGACTTACTTTGCTAGTTCCATAGGTGTTTACGTAGATTCCCATTGGGTCTTTAACTCCAATTGCATACGAAATCTGAACTAAGATTTCATCAGCAACACCGGCAGCAACCAAGTTTTTTGCGATATGTCTTGTTGCATAAGCTGCGGAACGGTCAACCTTTGAAGGATCTTTTCCAGAAAAAGCTCCACCACCGTGCGCTCCTTTACCGCCGTAGGTATCAACAATGATTTTGCGCCCTGTTAAACCTGTGTCTCCGTGAGGACCACCGATAACAAATTTTCCTGTTGGATTGATGTGGTATTTAATATCGTCATTAAATAAAGCTTGAAGTTCAGGCTTTAATTGCGCTTTTACACGAGGAATCAAAATCGCTTTAATATCTTCTGTAATTTTAGCTAGCATCGAAGCTTCTTCAGCAAAATCATCATGTTGTGTAGAAATCACGATGGTGTCAATGCGCAAAGGCTTATGGTCGTCGCTGTATTCTAGCGTGACTTGAGATTTTGCATCTGGACGTAAGTAGTTGATTTCATTGTTTTCTCTTCTCAATTCGGAAAGCTCGAACAATAAGCGATGCGAAAGGTCTAATGCCAAAGGCATATAGTTTTCCGTTTCGTTATTGGCGTAGCCAAACATAATACCTTGGTCTCCTGCTCCTTGATCTTCTTTTGCGGTGCGGTCAACGCCTTGGTTAATGTCGGCAGACTGCTCATGTATTGCAGATAAAACCCCACAAGAATTTGCCTCGAACATGTATTCAGACTTGGTATATCCAATTTTCTGGATAACCGAACGCGTTATTTTTTGAACATCTAGATAAATTCTTGATTTCACTTCTCCTGCCAGAACAACTTGTCCTGTGGTCACTAAGGTTTCGATTGCTACGCGAGAATCTGGATCCCAAGCCAAGAAATTATCAATTAGTGCATCCGAAATTTGATCCGCGATTTTGTCTGGATGTCCTTCAGAAACTGATTCTGATGTAAATAAATATGCCATATTTTAAAATTACTAGGTGGGATTTGATTGAAAAATTAAACACAGATAGTGTAAAAATCATTGGGTATGAATGGTTTTTAGCACTTTTTTACTGTGGTTGCAATCTCTTTTTGCATTAAAGCAACATACAAATCAATCCACATTTTGTGGCACAAATCTACAAACTTTATTTTATTTCAAAAGCAATTAATGTCTTGTAATTGCAATAGTCCAAAAATTTTCGCCAGAGGAATAAATTGTATATATAAGGCTTTTATTTATCTTTAGTGCGATTAGTATAATTTTTTAATGGCAGAGAGAAAAAGTATATTATTTGTTATAAATCCGATTTCTGGAGGTAAAAAGAAAACCGCATTTAACAAGCAAATATTAGAGGTTTTAGATTTACAGAAATTTAATCCCACATTCCAGCAAACGACTCATGCGAACCATGCTTACGAATTAGCAAAAAATGCAATCGAAGAACAATATGATGCCGTAGTGGCTGTAGGTGGCGATGGCACAATCAACGAAATTGGTTCGGCTTTGGTGGATTCTGGTATTCCGCTAGGAATTATTCCCGAGGGATCAGGAAATGGATTGGCTTTGTATTTGGGAATTCCATTAAATGAGGCATCTGCAATTCGCCGGATTAATCGATTTGAATTTGTGGAAGTAGATTGTGGCCTTATTAATAAGCGTCATTTTTTTAATATTGCAGGTTTGGGTTTCGATGCATCGGTCAGCGACCGCTTTGCGACAGATTCAATCCGCGGGCCTATCGGTTATTTACGCGCAGCGATTAATGTGTTAAGTAAATATAAGACGAAAAAGTACATATTGACAGTCGATGGGAAGACCTATGAGCGAGAAGCTTTTATGATTAGCGTAGCGAATTCTCCACAATATGGAAATAATGCATACATCGCTCCGAACGCATCCGTTAACGATGGTTTGTTGGATGTCTGCATCGTCCACAAATTTCCGTTATACAACCTTCCGATGATGGTTTTTCATTTATTCAACAAAACTGCCGATCAATCCGAATACGTAGAAATTATACCTGGAAAGGATATTGTGATTGAACGGACGGACGGCGGACCCGTTCATGTTGATGGCGAACCCATTGAATTAGAAAATACATTATCAATAAAAATTAATCCGAAATCACTTAA
Organism: Sphingobacterium hungaricum; assembly: GCF_015210005.1. Lineage (GTDB taxonomy): Bacteria > Bacteroidota > Bacteroidia > Sphingobacteriales > Sphingobacteriaceae > Sphingobacterium > Sphingobacterium hungaricum. The sequence goes on along the minus strand of NZ_MU158697.1, from coordinate 665,173 downwards.
AATTATTTGTTAAAGGCATGGCAAAAGAGAAAAAACAGCGGTTTGAAGGGATTGTTTATTCCACAGCAGACAATTATGATTACGTTTCATCCGAAGAAATTACCGATAGAGAGACTTTGCCCAACAGGCAGCAAAAACTAAAAGTCGCTTTAGATCGTAAGTCTAGAAAGGGGAAAGTCGTTACATTAATAACGGGTTTTATAGGTTCTGACGAAGATTTAAATAATTTGGCGAAAACATTGAAACAAAAATGTGGGGTTGGCGGGTCTGCCAAAGATGGGGAGATTTTAATACAGGGAGATTTTAAACTAAAGATAATGGCCTATTTAGAATCAGAAGGTTTCCAAGTAAAAGGTGTTGGTGGATAAATGTTTACACTTATAGAATAATTTTTTTTAAAATAGTTAAGAACAAAAACATACTATTTCGGTTCTTTAAGCGTTGAATTAGCGTGTGTAGAATTATTAACAAGAAATGAGTAAACACTCACTTATTTTTAACATTTAATATTTTAATAATTTGCATTTAAGAAAAAAAATGATTTTCATTGTAAAATATATGGTCAATCTAACTATTTCAAATGTGGTACCTAATCGGGATAAGATGTCCGCTGATGTTCATTCCGAGATTTATTGCAGAAATTTTATGAAACTATATTTTAAAAGCAATTAAAATTTTATTTTTAACACAAAATAGTATATTTGTTTTGCTTTTAGGCAAAATAAACGCCAAACAATTGCACAAATTGAATTAAACATTATATTAAACAACAGTAAAAAATCTAAAAATTAGAAAAATGGCAAACGCACCAAAAACTACTAGCCCAGCAAAACAAGAGAGCGGCAATTCAAGTAATTTATTTGCGAGTTTAGCAATTATCATTTGTTTTATCCTCGGATATATCGTTTGGGAATTCGTAATGGGAGCTCCTTCAAACTTTATCGATGGTAATAGAGAAAATCAACCACTTCCGGGTAACTACGGTGGTATGATCTATCACGCAGGTGTAATTGTACCTATCCTTATTGGTTTATTCCTTATGGTTTGGGTATTCTCTATCGAACGTTTTATCGTAATCAGTAAAGCTTCAGGAACTGGCAACGTAGGAAATTTTGTAAGAAAAGTTCAACAATTAATCAATGGCGGTAACATTGATGCAGCGATCTCTGAGTGTGATAAACAAAAAGGTTCTGTAGCTAACGTAATCAAAGCTGGTTTATTGAAATACAAAGACGTTTCTGCAAATCCAGGACTTGATTCTGAAAAATCTGCTTTAGCAATTCAAAAAGAAATTGAAGAAACTACTGCTTTAGAAATGCCAATGTTAGAGAAAAACTTAAATGTTTTAGCAACATTAGTATCTATCGGTACATTAACAGGTTTATTAGGAACGGTAACAGGTATGATCAAGGCCTTCTCAGCATTAGCAACAGGTGGTGCTCCAGATTCAGCTAAATTGGCAAACGGTATCTCGGAAGCCTTAATCAATACAGCAACTGGTATTGCAACTTCAACTTTTGCGATTATTATGTACAACATCTTAACTGCGAAAATTGACAAGTTAACTTATTCTATCGATGAGGCTGGTTTCTCAATCGTACAAACGTACGCTTCGAACCACAAATAAAAATTTCGTTGCTTTTTTCATATTTATTTATGGAAATAAATATGAAAAAGCATCTTAATTAAAACGAATAGAATTGTTAATAAAATTAAAGAGGTAAAAAAATGGCAAGAGCTAAAGTAAAAAGACAAAGTACTTCGATTGATATGACAGCAATGTGTGACGTATCGTTCCTATTGCTTACATTCTTTGTTTTGACTGCAACAGCTCGTCAACCGGAAGTTATGCCTGTAGACACTCCAGCTTCGACCACACTAGATAAATTACCAGATGATAATTTAGGTGTGATCACAGTGAAAGGTGAGAAGATTTTCTTTGGTGTTAAAAACCCAGAAGTTCGGGTAGAAACACTTAGAAATATGTCTTCAAAATATAGCATTGCTTTCTCGGAAGAGGAGTATGAAAAATTTAAAGCCATAGATGAGGTCGGAGTTCCTATCAAAAATTTGAGACAACTTCTTTCTCTTGATAATGACAAGAGAACGGAGCAAATCCAAACAGGTATTCCAGTAGATAGTACAGAGAATGTTTCCAATGAATTATACCATTGGGTACAACAAGCACGGATTGCAACAATTTCTTACAACAGAAATCGTGAAGCAGAAGACAATGACTTTGTAGATCCAGGGCCGATGAAAGTGGCTATTAAAGCTGACGCAGGAGAAAAATATCCATCGATTAATTTGATTATTGAAACATTACGTAACCAAAAACAAAACAAATTTAGTTTTGTAACTGGATTGCGCGCTGCGGAATAATAGTAATAAAAAAGAAAAATGGCAGAATTAAATCAAGATTCCGGCGGTGGTAAAAAAGGCGGAAAGGTAAGAGCAAAGAAATCTGGTGGTAAGGTAGACTTAACAGCCATGGTGGATTTAGCTTTCTTGCTAATCACGTTCTTCATGTTAACCACCTCCTTGAATAAGCCTCAAGCAATGGACATTGCGATGCCAGACAAAAATAAAATGGATGCCAACGATAACTTGGAAATTGCCGATAATCGTTCCATCACATTGTTATTAGGTTCTGACAATAAAATTTCATGGTACTACGGACAATTAGCTAATCCTATTTACCCACCTACTACGGTAGATTACAGTAAAGAGGGAATCCGCAAAGTCTTACAACAAATGAAAGCAGAAGTTCCAAAAAGAGCTGGGGCAGATAAGGATTTGATTGTAGTTATCAGACCTAGTGAAAAATCCATAACACGCAATCTAATCGACGTATTAGATGAAATGAAAATTGTGGATATCAAGCGCTACATGATTTCTAAAATCAATGACGAAGAAATTGAAGTTTTAAAAAGCGAGAGTCTATTCAATGACTAATGCTATAAATATTTAAATATGTTTGGTTCTAAATTAAATATTTTCAAGGACGAATGGCTAGATGTCGTTTTTGCAGACAGAAATAAAGCATACGGTGCGTATCAGTTACGCAAGCTAGCGCCGAGAGCAACAAACATTGGTTTGTTGGTTATTATCGGTGTGGTTGCTTTATTCAGTATCCCAAAAGCGTTCAATCTGAAATTGTTCCCTGATAAGCAAGTAGAAGCGCCTCCTGTAATTACAGAAGTTACGCTTGAGGATTTAGTGATACCCGAGCCTGAGGAAGAAGAAGAGCCTTTACCAGATGAAGCACCTCCTCAACGAATTGCCCAAGAACCGCCTGCGGAAGACTTGGTGCGTTTCCCAGAGCCTAAGGTAGTTCCTCAAAATCAAGTAAAAGAAGAGGTAGTTTCTCAAGAAGAAATTAAAAAGGACAATAAAACTCCTGCTCGTATTACTTTAAAAGGTACAAAAGGAGCTTCTGGAGTTCCAACCGGAGAGTTTGGCCCGAAGAAAGTTGAAGGTCAAATCACAGGTTCTGCAACAGGAGACCCTAATGGTGATCCAAATACGATTTTTGAGTCAGTGGAAATTGCTCCTCAGCCTCCTGGTGGTATCAATGCTTTCCGTGAATGGATTGGAGCTAACTACTCGTATCCTCAAGGCGCAATTGATGCTGGAGTTAAAGGAACAGTTGAAGTAACCTTTGTTGTCGAGAAAGATGGAAGTTTAACGGATGTTAAAGTCCTTAGAGATTTATCTTACGGAACAGGTCAAGCTGCGGTGAATGTTATTAAAAAGGCAAAAAAATGGAAACCGGGTATCCAAAACGGACGACCTGTGCGTGTTCAGTTTAAAATGCCGATCCGTCTGGATTTAACAAATATGTAATCATTGTTTATGATTAATAAACAACAGACAAATAATTATAGACAGAAATCGCCATCAAAGCGATTTCTGTCCATTTTGGGCCTTTGCATGTTCGCCTTCTATTTTATTTTAGGCTTGCTTATTATATTCTGGAAAGGCTTTCCATTACAAATTGACCCAACTTACCGTACTCTTTTTGGAGTATTGCTGATTGTCTATTCCTTCATGCGCTTTGCTAGATTATGGCAAAATAACTTTAGGAATTAATTTTTTTAGTTCTATGTTAATCTTTTTAACGCAATTGTGCTCTAAATAATATGATGAGATTAGTAAATATCTTTTTCCTTTTTGCTTTTGTTTTCGTTGTGGCATGCCAATCGAGCAAAACAGAAGGAAAAGCTGAAGCTTCGGATAAAGACGATATCTTGACAGGAACACTAAATGTTGCTGTCGATGAATCTGTACTTCCATTGATTCAAGAACAAGTCGATGTTTTTCATCAATCTTATCCAAATAGCAAAGTTAATTTGATTCCAGCGCCAGAAATTCTGGCTATAAATACCTTGTTGACGGACAAAGCTCCAATCGGAATTTTGACGAGAGAACTGTCGGCGAAAGAAAACGAATATTTCGCTCAACGTTCAATATCACCAAGAATATTTAAAATTGGATATGATGGCATAATTTTAGTTGGGAATAAGTCCAGCGCAGATACGAGTATCCGGGTTTCGGATATTGTTGAACTGTTGAATGGAAGTACAAAGGGCAGTGCAAATCTGATTTTTGACAATTTGAATTCAAGCGCGTTGCGTTATTTGAAAGAATTAGGAAATTTGGAGACGGTATCTTCAAAAAGTGTTCAGACACAAAAAGATGTAGATGCAATTCTGAATGCTGTAGTTTCAAATCCTGCTTCGATAGGAGTTATGAGCTTAAATCAATACATTGATGCAAGCGAATCTTTTGGAGAAAAGGATAAAATTCGTATCTTAAGCGTCCAAAACAATGGGGAAGGCGCAAAAGACGGCTTGTTTCACAAGCCATCGCAATCTAGTCTTGCAACCGAAACATATCCATTGTCAAGACCTATATACGTGTTGAACTATCAACCAAATACAGGATTAGGGATTGGATTTTCGGCTTTTTTGACTGGCGATAGAGGGCAACGAATCGTACTGAAATCAGGCTTATTGCCTGCTTCAATGCCAGGAAGAGAAATAATAATTAAGGATAATATAAATTAGTATAAAACAAAAGAATAAAAGATAGATTATGACAAGTAACAAATTATTTTTGAGTCTTCTTTTAGCGGGTGCTGTCGGTTCAGCTAGCGCTCAAAACTTAAAAGAGGCTAAAGCAGCAATGCAGGCTGAACAGTATGATAAGGCTAAAGGAATGCTGCAACAACTCGTTGTGAAGAAAGCGAAAGATGGGCAGAACTATTTTTATTTAGGGCAGATTCATTTGATCAATGATAAAATTGATTCGGCGGCGATCGTTTTCAATGAAGGTGTAACAAATGCGCCTAATGAAAAATTGAATGTTGTCGGTTTAGGTATCGTTGATTTATACAAAGGAAATGAAGCGGCTGCGCAAACGAAATTTACGACAGCGACTTCTAACTTAGGTAAAAAGGATTATTTGCCTTTGTTCTACGTTGGACGTGCATACATTGATGCACCAAAACCAGATTTCACAAAAGCAATTGAATATTTAACTCAAGCGAAAGCTAAAAATGCGAAAGATGCTGAAGTATCTGTAGCATTGGGTGATGCTTATTCAGGTTTACGTGAAAGTAATCAAGCATATTTAAGCTATAGCGATGCATTGGACATTGATGGAACTTTAATAGATCCAAAAATTGGTCAAGCAATTATCAGCCGTAGAGCACAAGCATACGATATCGTGCTAGAGCAATTGGCTACGTTAGGAACCGAAAATCCAAACTATGCACCGATTTATCGTGAGCTAGCAGAGACATATTATTTGTCTTCATTAAAAGCTCCAGAAGAGGATTATAGAGAAATCAACCAAAAAGCAGTAGAAAACTATAAAAAGTATTTGAGCTTGACTGGTGATAACTCTGTAGAAGCGAAAACGCGTTATGCCGATTTCTTGGTATACTCTGGTAACTATGATGAGTTAAAAACAGTTTCTCAAGAATTGGCTAATGCTCCTGGTGTTGATGCTAAAGTTTTCCGTTATTTAGGATACATTGCATACAACCAAGATAAAGATTATGCTAAATCTGCTGAATACTTAAAACAATTATTCGAAAAAGTACAGCCTGAGCGTTTAATCCCTCGCGATTATTTGTATGCTGGATTAGCGAATATCGGAATCGGTAACAATGAAGAAGGAACTCGTTTGTTAAAAGAAGCGATTGCTAAGCAAGCAGAAGAAGATGATTTATTAGCAGAGATTTCTGAGACTGCATTTGCGAAATACACAGATGGAGACGTCCCAGCAGCCATTGGTTTATTTGCGATTCCAGCTTCAATGCCTGAATCAGATTACTACTATGATGCAAACTACTACATCGGATTAGGCGAGTACGGTATTGGAAGTAAGATTCTTGCAGTGAAAGAAGGCGAACCAGAAGTAGAAGATGGTGGTCTTGCTAAATTAGCAGAAGCTAAACCACATTTAGAAAAAGCAGTTGCAGCTCTTGGAGCAGTTACAAAAGCAACTAAGCAAGAAGATGTAGATAAATACTATATTCCTGCTTTGTATTATAAAGGTTTAGCGGAATTAGGATTAGACAACGTAATGTACAATCCAGAGGAAGCAAAAGGTTTATTTGTAGATAGCTTTACAAAATTAATTGAAGCTGTTAAAGCTAAACCAGATGTAACTAACGCGAACGAATATTTAATTGATGCAAATAACTATTTGGCATTCTACGCATATTACCAAGGTGATAATGCTAAAGCAAAAGCTTTGTTTGGAGAAACTTTGAAAGTGAATCCAGAAGATGAGTTTGCTTTACAATTTTACGATCAATTATAAGATTTTATTAATTATCAGTTAAGGGGCTTAAATTTAAGCCCCTTTTTGTTTGCCCTAAAATTTATTTTTGTTATTTTGCACCTAGTAAACTTAATTTAAACTTTTCATACTATGCCATTAGAAAGTGCTCCAGTAGATTATGTTCCTATTCTAATTCAATTAGCTGTTGCTGCAGGCTTTGGAATTTCGACGATAATTATCACCCATTTGATTGGGCCCAAAGTTCGTACGGAAAATAAACTATCTTCCTTTGAATCAGGGGTAGAGGTAATTGGTAATGCGCGTCAGCCTTTCTCGATCAAGTATTTTCTAGTCGCTATCCTGTTCGTGATTTTTGACATTGAGGTCATTTTTATGTACCCTTGGGCAGTGAATTTCCGTGAATTCGGCATGCAAGGATTGATCGAAATGTTCATCTTTATGGGCTTGCTATTGTTGGGTTTTATCTACATTTTAAAGAAAAAAGCACTAGACTGGCACTAACGTTAGAATGATTCTAAATATACCTTAGTGTTTCATGGACAGTATTATAATTATTATCTTGCTGTCGTTAAACAAAACATAATTATAAACAACGCATGAGTAAAATTACATTGGCAGAAGCTCCTGCAGGAGTTGAAGGTGCTGGATTTTTTGCAACGAGTTTAGACAAAGCAATTGGCTTAGCGCGTGCAAATTCTCTATGGCCGTTGCCGTTTGCAACCTCATGTTGTGGGATTGAATTTATGGCAACCATGGGTTCGACCTACGATTTGGCTCGCTTTGGTGCTGAACGTCCAAGTTTTTCTCCTCGTCAAGCAGACATGCTTCTTGTAATGGGAACCATCGCTAAAAAAATGGCTCCTGTTTTGAAACAAGTATACCTTCAAATGGCCGAACCCCGTTGGGTAATCGCTGTTGGAGCTTGTGCTTCTAGCGGAGGAATTTTTGACACCTATTCAGTTCTTCAGGGAATTGACGAAATCATTCCCGTAGACGTTTATGTGCCGGGATGTCCACCGAGACCCGAAGCAATCTTAGATGGTGTTCTTCGTTTGCAAGACATCGTAAAAACAGAATCATTAAACAGACGTAATTCACCAGAATACAAAGAATTACTTGAGAAATATGGAATAGCGACAGATAATGGATAAATTGAATAACCAGATTTTACTTAACCATCTTGTTGAAAAGTTTGGCGATCAAATTCAAAATATAGGTGAACCTCATGGTTTACTGACAATTGAAACCAGCAAAGATTCCATCATTGAAGTTCTTCAATATTTAAAACAGGATGCCTATCTGAAGATGAATTTTCTGACAGATATTACGGCAGTTCATTATCCAAATCAACCGAAAGCTTTTGCCGTTGTTTATCATGTACATGCCATGGTCTACAATGTTCGTTTGCGAATCAAGGTATTTATCGATGGTGAAAATCCGAGCATTCCGACAGCAACAACTGTTTATAACGGAGCGAATTGGATGGAGCGCGAGACCTATGATTTCTTTGGAATTCAATTTGAAGGACATCCGGATTTGCGCAGAATATTGAATATGGATGAATTGGACGTATTTCCAATGCGCCGAGAATATCCATTAGAAGATCCAAATCGGATTGATAAGAAAGATTTTTATTTTGGAAGATAATACCTAGACGAAATGAGCGAAACTATAACCAAAATATCTTCGAATAAGCCAATTTACGTGGATGATGATCCGCAAGATGAATTAATCACGTTAAATATTGGCCCAACGCATCCTGCTACACACGGAGTTTTTCAGAATGTCGTGCAGATGGATGGCGAACGTATTGTTTCTGGAGTTTCAACCATTGGCTATATTCATCGTGCTTTCGAAAAGATTGCGGAGCATCGCCCATTTTATCAGATTACACCTTTAACTGACCGCCTTAACTACTGTTCGTCCCCAATCAATAACATGGGATGGCACATGACGGTCGAGAAATTATTAAATATCGAAATTCCTAAGCGTGTGCAATACATGCGAGTTATCGTTATGGAGTTAGCAAGAATTGCTGACCACATCATCTGTAACGGAATTTTAGGAGTGGATACAGGCGCATTTTCTGGATTTTTATATGTCATGCAAGAGCGCGAGTTTATCTATGAAATCTACGAAGAGATCTGTGGTGCTCGCCTAACCACAAACATTGGCCGTATCGGAGGTTTCGAAAGAGATTTCAATGAGGTGGCTTTTGCTAAAATAGAAGAGTTTTTAAAACGTTTTCCTCCGGTTTTGAAAGAATTTGAGGAAATGTTCACGCGCAATCGGATTTTTATAGAGCGTACGTCAGGCGTTGCGGCAGTCACTCCAGAAGAGGCGTTAAGCTATAGCTGGTCTGGCCCAATCTTACGTGCAACAGGAATCGATTACGATGTGCGCATTGTTGATCCATATTGTTCGTATGAGGAATTTGATTTTGAAATTCCGGTAGGAACGAATGGCGACGTATACGATCGTTTTATGGTTCGAAATGAAGAAATGTGGCAATCCTTGCGCATTATTGAGCAAGCATTGGAAAAGATTTCAAAAGAACCAAAAGGTGTCTTTCATGCGGATGTACCTGAATTTTATTTACCTCCAAAAGAACAAGTGTACACCAATATGGAAGCGTTAATCTTCCATTTTAAAATTGTGATGGGTGAATGGGATACGCCACAATCGGAGGTATACCATGCGGTCGAAGGAGCGAATGGAGAGTTAGGTTTTTACTTGATTCATGATGGCGGAAGAACGCCATATCGTTTGCATTTCCGCCGACCTTCCTTTATCAATTATCAGATGTTTGCACCGATGAGCAGTGGAATGCTACTGTCGGATGCCATTCTAAATATGAGTAGTTTAAATGTCATTGCAGGAGAATTAGATGCTTAGTGTAAAAGAAAATAGTCCAGTCGAATTTTCGCCAGAATTGTTGACCAAATTTGGAGAAATTGTCAAGCGCTATCCTGAGGGAAAGCAAAAATCCGCATTATTGCCTCTTTTACATGAAGTACAAGCTGTTTTTGGATGGCTTAGTCCGGATGCAATGGACAAAGTTGCTTATTTTCTAAACATAAAACCGATAGAAGTATACGAAGTTGCGACTTTCTATACGATGTATTTTTTAGAGAAAAAAGGCAAATATAATTTAGAAGTATGCCGTACCGGACCTTGCTGTTTGGTTGGAGCCGAAAAAATTATGCATCACATTGAACAAACTTTGGGTGTTCGCGAAGGCGAAGTTACGCCAGACGGTTTGTTTTCGTGGCGTGGTGTAGAATGTTTGGCAGCTTGTGGCTATGGACCTGTTCTGCAGATTGGGCCAGAATATACTTTCTACGAGAATTTAACCGAACAAAGTGTCGATTCATTGATCGAAACGTTAAAGAATAAAGCATAACATGGGCCGTACCTTATTATTAACACATATAAACGTACCAGGCATTCAAGGTTTTGAAGTCTATCGCCAAACTGGAGGTTATCGTTCGGTGGAAAAAGCGCTGAAAACGATGAGCCCGGATGATGTGGTGGAAGAAGTGAAAAAATCTGGATTGCGAGGCCGCGGTGGTGCAGGTTTTCCTACCGGAATGAAATGGAGTTTTTTGGCGAAGCCAGAAGGTGTTGCTCGTTATTTGGTATGCAATGCGGATGAATCTGAACCAGGCACATTCAAAGACCGTTATTTGATGACACACATTCCGCATGCATTGATTGAAGGAATGATTGTTTCGAGTTTTGCTTTGGGGGCAAAAACTTCGTACATCTATGTTCGGGGTGAAATGATGCCTCAAATCCGGATTCTCGAAAAAGCAATTGCGGAAGCAAAAAATGCTGGATTTTTAGGAGATAATATTTTAGGTACAGGATACAGTTTAGAGATTTATGTACAACCGGGCGGCGGAGCTTACATCTGCGGTGAAGAAACTGCATTGTTAGAGTCGCTTGAAGGTAAAAGAGGAAATCCTCGCATCAAGCCACCTTTTCCTGCTGTTGCGGGTTTATATGGCTGTCCAACTGTTGTGAATAATGTCGAATCCATTGCAGCGACTGTCCCGATTATCAATGATGGCGGTGAAGAGTATGCTAAAATTGGAATTGAACGCAGTACAGGAACAAAATTAATTTCTGCAGGAGGAAATGTAAAACGTCCTGGAGTCTATGAAATTGAATTGGGCGTTCCGGTTGAAGAATTTATTTATTCAGATGAATATTGCGGCGGCATTGCCAACGGCAAAAAACTGAAGGCGGTTGTTGCAGGAGGGTCTTCTGTTCCGATTTTGCCAGCAAATCTAATCTTAAAAACGGCTTCTGGCGCTCCTCGATTAATGACTTATGAGTCATTGGCAGACGGTGGTTTCCAAACAGGAACCATGATGGGCTCGGGCGGATTTATTGCTTTTGATGAAGACCAATGTGTTGTCAGAAATACATGGAATTTCACTCGTTTTTACCGTCACGAAAGCTGTGGACAATGTTCGCCTTGTCGTGAAGGAACGGGCTGGATGGAAAAAATATTATACAAAATCGAACATGGTTTAGGTACGCAATCCGATATCGATTTGTTATGGGATGTGCAAAAGAATATAGAAGGAAATACTATTTGTCCATTAGGCGATGCAGCAGCATGGCCGGTAGCGGCGGCCATTCGTCATTTCAGAGATGAATTTGAATGGCACATTCAAAATCCTTCAGAATCACAAACTAGAAACTTTGGATTAGCGCATTATGCGGATCCTTTGGTTCAAACGGTAGATTAAAAAATTGCTATAACAGAAGTACACATGGCAGAAGAAGAAGTAAAATTTAGAGTAAGTATTGATGGAATTCCGGTGGATGTTGCACCTGGAACAACCATTTTGAATGCAGCGCGCCAAATCGGCGGAGACATTGTGCCTCCCGCAATGTGCTATTACTCCAAATTGGAAGGAAGTGGTGGGAAATGCCGTACATGTTTAGTTAAAGTATCAAAGGGCTCTGAAAAAGACCCACGTCCGATGCCTAAGTTGGTGGCTTCTTGCCGTACGACGGTTATGGACGGAATGGAAGTTGAAAATATTACGTCTCCAGATGTTGTCAGCGCGCGTAAAGCAGTTGTTGAAATGTTATTGATCAATCACCCATTGGATTGCCCAATTTGTGACCAAGCGGGAGAATGTAAATTGCAGGATTTGGGCTATGAGCATGGCGAGGAGCAAGCGAGGTATGAATTTGCTCGCCGTACGTTCGAGCCTATCGATATTGGCGATAAAATCCAATTGCATATGAATCGCTGTATTCTGTGCTATCGCTGTGTCTATGTCGCAAATCAATTGACGAATCAACGCGAACATGGTATTCTATACCGTGGCGACCATTCCGAAATTTCGACGTATATCGAAAATGCTTTGGAAACAGATTTTATAGGAAATGTGATTGATGTATGCCCCGTTGGTGCATTGACTGATAAAACATTCCGTTTTAAAAATAGAGTTTGGTTTACGAAACCTGTTGATGCGCATAGAGATTGTCCGACTTGTTCTGGCAAAGTAACTTTATGGTACAAGGGCGCAGATGTGTTACGTGTGACAGGACGCAAAGATGAGTTTGGGGAAGTAGATGAGTTTATTTGTGATACTTGCCGTTTCGACCGCAAACAAACAAGTGACTGGAAATTAGAAGAGCCAACTCCGGTTGAGAAATATTCTGTAATTGGCTCAAACCATTACCCAGAATTCAATCCACCAGCAGTTATTAAAGAAGATAAAAAACTGCAGACAGCCAATAAAGAGCAGTTTGCAAGAACAGAGAAATTAAAATAAGCGAACGCATACATGGAAGTAGCTTTTATTCTAGAGAAATTAATCTTAGTCGTTATCATTTTTGTGATTACGCTAGTGATTGCGATGTATTCGACTTTGGCCGAACGTAAAATTGCAGGATTTATGCAAGACCGTTACGGACCAGACCGCGCGGGAATTTTTGGCTTGTTACAGCCCTTATGCGATGGTGGAAAGTTCTTTTTCAAAGAAGAAATCATTCCGGCAGGAGCGCACAAAACCTTATTTGTCATTGGTCCTGTCATTGCGATTATCACAGCATGTATCAGCTCTGCAGTTATTCCATGGGGACAAAACCTGACAATTGGCGACCAAGTCATCACCTTACAAGTGGCTGACGTAAACATCGGAGTGCTTTACATTTTTGGTGTGATTGCATTGGGAGTTTACGGAATTATGTTGGGCGGATGGGCATCGAACAATAAGTTCTCTTTGATGGGAGCGATTCGTGCGGCATCGCAAAGTATCAGCTATGAAATCCCGATGGGATTGTCATTGATTGCCTTGCTAATGGTTACAGGAAATCTGTCTATTGGCGATATCGTTGCTAATCAATCAGGATTTAACTGGAATATCTGGGTACAGCCCTTAGGATTTTTAATTTTTATTGTCTGCGCTTTCGCGGAATGTAACCGTGTACCTTTTGACCTTCCGGAATGTGAAACCGAATTGGTTGGTGGATACCATACGGAATATTCATCCATGAAATTGGGATTATATATGTTTTCAGAATACATCAATATGTTTGTTTCATCAGCTTTGATGGCAGCATTGTATTTCGGAGGATATAACTTTCCGTTCATGTATGATTTAGGTTTGTCAGAAAACTGGATTACGATTATTGGAACTTTAGTATTTTTCCTTAAAATATTTGGATTTATCTTTTTCTTCATGTGGATTCGTTGGACATTGCCTCGTTTCCGTTATGACCAATTGATGAATTTAGGATGGAAAATGTTAATTCCATTGGCGATAGCCAATATTGTATTAACCGGAATCATTACGATAGTTGTGGATACTTATTTTAAGTAAGCGAAGATGGAATCATTATCAAATAGAAAAAAAGTAATCGAACAAAGACCAATGAATTTTTGGGAGCGCATTTATTTGCCTGCCATTGCTCGTGGACTTTCGATTACAATCAAACACTTTTTTAAGAAAATTCCGACTGTTAAATATCCGGAACAGATTCGTCCGTATTCTAAAAATTTTAGAGGACAACATTCGCTAAAGCGCGACGAATTGGGCAGAGAACGCTGTACAGCATGCGGTTTATGCGCATTGTCTTGTCCTGCCGAAGCGATTACGATGACATCCGCTGAGCGTAAAAAAGGGGAAGAAGAATTATACAGAGAAGAAAAATATGCTTCTGTATATGAAATCAATATGTTGCGCTGTATTTTCTGCGGGCTATGTGAAGAAGCATGTCCGAAAGAAGCCATTTATTTGGACGGCCCGCACGTAACAGCCGATTACTTGAGAAAAGATTTTATCTACGGGAAAGATAAATTGGTAGAACCGAAGTTTGATATTACAAAATTAGCTCAATAACCTAACACAGATGTCGATATTTTACTTTGTAGCATTTTTGTCCATTTTCTTTGCATTGATGACCATCTTTACAAAGAATCCGGTACATAGTGTTTTGTACTTAGTCATTACCTTCTTTACGTTTACCGTTCACTATATTTTGTTGAATGCTCAATTTTTAGCAGTCGTCAATTTTATCGTGTACATGGGCGCAATCATGGTGTTATTTTTATTCGTGTTGATGCTATTGAACCTCAATAAAGACACCGAACCGATGAAGTCCACCATTGTAAAGATTATGGGAACTGTTGCGGGAATGTGTCTTTTGGTGACTTTTCTTGGCGCGTTTCGCGTGATTGAAGTGAACAATGAAGCTATTACACCACATGCAAATATTGGTTTGGTGAAAAATTTGGGACAGGTGCTATTTAAGGATTTCTTGCTTCCATTCGAGTTGAGCTCTATTTTATTGCTTACGGCAATGGTTGGGGCAGTTTTGTTGGCAAAAAAAGATACAAATAAAGCATAATGGGAACGATAGTCGAACAAATACAAGGAATTCCATTAAATCATTATTTGATTTTTTGCAGTGTTATTTTCGCGATTGGCGTAATAGGCGTGCTGATTCGCAGAAATGTCATTATTATCATGATGTCAATTGAACTGATGCTGAATTCAGTTAATCTTCTGTTGGCTGCATTTTCAGCATATCATGGTGATGCGAGCGGACAGGTTTTTGTATTCTTTATTATGGCATTGGCCGCGGCAGAAGTTGCTGTTGGATTAGCCATTGTCATCATGGTATATCGAAATACTAAATCAATCGATATTGATTCATTAAATAAATTAAGATGGTAGGACAATTAATTTTAAGCATAAACTAGAGATGATAGAATTAATTTGGTTGATTCCGTTAATTCCCCTTTTGGGATTTGTAGTGAATGGTTTGGGAAGAAACTATTTGCCAAAAAAACTGATTGCTATTATTGGCTGTGGGGCTGTTTTAACGTCTTTTATAATCAGTATTGCTTTGTTCAGTGAAGTGTATCAGGATAGGTTAGCCGGAGGAGACGGACAAATATTTAAGAACTACTTTGATTGGTTTACAGTTGGAAATCTAAATGTTTCATTTTCTTTCTTGATTGACCCGTTGAGCTCCATTATGCTGTTAATCGTTACAGGAATTGGATTTTTGATTCATTTATATTCTGTTTCGTACATGTCGCATGACGATGGTTTCGGTAAGTTTTTCGCTTACTTGAACCTGTTTATCTTCTTCATGCTTTTACTGGTATTGGGCTCCAATTACCTAATCATGTTTATCGGCTGGGAGGGGGTTGGATTATGTTCGTACCTATTAATCGGTTTTTGGTACAAAAATGGTTCCTTTGCCTCAGCGGCAAAGAAAGCTTTCGTCATGAATCGAATAGGAGATTTGGGCTTTTTGTTAGCTGTCTTTTTTATCTTGGACACATTTGGTTCGTTAGAATTCTCTACCGTCTTTTCCCAAGCTACGGGCATGACTTCAGGAGATTCTACGCTTTTATTGATTACCATTTTATTATTCATCGGAGCTAGCGGTAAGTCTGCACAGATTCCATTGTTTACTTGGTTGCCTGATGCGATGGCGGGACCAACACCGGTTTCTGCATTAATCCACGCAGCGACGATGGTAACTGCCGGTATTTACATGATTGCGCGCTCGAATATTTTATTTACACTATCACCGATTACTATGCAGCTCATTGCTGTGATTGGTATTGCGACAGCACTAGTTGCGGCATTTATTGCGATTACGCAAAATGATATCAAAAAAGTATTAGCGTATTCAACAGTATCTCAATTAGGCTACATGTTTTTGGGATTGGGAGTTGGCGCGTTTACTGGCGCATTTTTCCATGTCATCACACACGCATTTTTTAAAGCCTTATTATTTTTAGGTGCAGGTTCTGTCATTCATGCGATGAGCAATGAGCAAGACATGCGCAACATGGGGGGGTTGAAAAAAGCATTACCAATAACCTACGTGACGATGCTCATCGGAACCATCGCGATTGCCGGAATTCCACCATTATCTGGATTTTTCTCCAAAGATGAAATATTAGCGCATGCCTTTTTTGCGAATCCCGTTCTATGGGGATTAGGCTTGCTGGCTGCATTCTTTACCGCTTTTTACATGTTCAGGTTATTATACCTAACGTTCTTCGGTAAATTTAGAGGAACGGAAGCACAACAATCGCATTTGCACGAATCTCCATGGCAGATGACTGTTCCGTTGATTATTTTAGCGATATTGGCAATCGGCGGAGGATTGTTGAATGTTCCTGAAGCTTTGCATGGCAACCATTGGTTGGCTAGTTTTTTACAGCCAGTTTTCGCGGATAGCCAAGCGATTGCAACACCGTTCCATCTTTCTCATGAAACGGAATATATTTTAATGGCAGTTTCTGCTTTAGCTGCGATTGCAATGGCAATTTTCGCTTACCGCAAATATGTCAGCAACAATGAAATTCCCAAAGCAGATGGCGAAGAAACTGGGGCTTTGTACAATTTATCATACAAGAAGTTATACATCGACGAGTTATACGATAAAGTAATTGTTCAGCCATTAAATGCGGCATCTAGATTTTTATACAAAGTGGTCGATAAATCATTAATCGACGGACTGGTGAATGGAATTGGGTCATTTTTCGTCTTTTCAGGCAAAGGAATTAGGCAGTTGCAAAGCGGTTATGTCACTTTCTACATCTTTATGATGGTGTTGGGTGTCATCGCCATTATGCTTTATGGACTTTTATATAGTTAGATAAAATTATTACGAATAGAATCAAATGGATAACCTATTTATATTATTATTAATACCAGTATTAAGCGCATGCATTCTTGCATTTGTGAAAAATTCGCAAACTGCAAAATGGATTGCTTTGGTACTTTCTCTAATCCAGGTTGTCGCCACAGTACCTTTTCTATGTAATTTTGTTCCAGATGCAAGCATGCAATTTGAGTCCACTTTTACATGGATTGCAAGTCTAAATATTCATTTTCATTTGGGATTGGATGGTATCAGTTTACCATTAATTCTTTTGACCAATGGATTAGTTCCTTTAATTGTCTTGACCACATTTGGCAAAACATTTAAAGGGAATTTCTATGCTTTAGTTTCCTTTATGCAGGCAGGGCTGGTATTGGTTTTTACTGCGTTGGATGCCTTCACATTCTACGTAGGATGGGAAATTGCATTGATTCCGATTTATTTTATCTGCGCGCTTTGGGGCGAAGGTGACCGTATCTGTGTCAACTTAAAATTCTTTATTTATACTTTTTTCGGAAGTTTATTGATGCTGATTGGGATTATCTACCTGTATCATCAAACTCCGAACGGTGATTTTGAATGGGCTTCATTCAAAGCTTTGCAATTGCCGGGAGGTATTCAGCGTTATATTTTCTGGGGTTTCTTTATTGCTTTCGCAATTAAAATTCCGATTTTCCCTTTTCATACTTGGCAACCCGATACCTACACAAATGCTCCAGCGGCAGGAACAATGCTGTTAGCCGGAATTATGTTGAAAATGGGTATCTATGGCTTGTTCAGATGGTTATTGCCTATCGCGCCAATCGGAACGCAAATTTACGGGGCAGTTGCTTTAGTTCTTTGTGTGATTGGAATTGTATATGCGTCGATTATTGCCTTTCAGCAAAATGATGCAAAACGTTTGATTGCATATTCATCGATTGCTCACGTTGGATTGATTTCAGCGGGTGTTTTTTCTATTCACATTGAAGGAATGCAAGGAGCAATGATTCAAATGGTCAATCACGGTATCAGCGTAATCGGATTGTTTTTTATTATTGACATTATCCAGCAACGCACAAATTCGCGAAACTTAAGCGAGTTGGGCGGTTTGGCGTATCGCATGCCTATTTTGGCTGTGTTTTTCCTGCTAATCGTTATGGGAGCCATTGGCTTGCCATTAACGAATGGATTTATAGGTGAATTTTTACTATTGAAAGGAATTTTTAGCACCAATGTTTGGTATGCTGTCTTTGGTGGCTTAACCTTAATATTTGGTGCAGTTTATATGTTGCGATTGTATCAAAACACGATGTTGGGAACTTTGCATGCAGAACACATTCAAGTAAAAGATGTACAGGGCTATGAAGTATTGGTTCTAGGAATTGTTTCTGTTTTTATTTTGTATTTGGGAATTTTTCCAAATGCTTTATTAAAATTATCAGAAGCGTCAGTCATTCAACTTATTCAACAAATAAAATAACTAAGTTTTTATACGATAGATTATGGGTGCCATTATTACACTTTCATTATTAGCAATACTTGTATTATACTTAGGATTATACAATGCCAAAGGTGCTTTGTTGCCTGTTACGATTGCCGGACTTTTACTTGCCTTAGGGTTTGAAATCAGTCTGTGGAATACAGATGCGACACCTTTATACAACGGCATGGTTTTGTTTGACCATCTTGCCCTTTCGTTTTCATCGCTTTGCATCATCGTAACGATTTTAATCGTACTGCTTTCTAAAGAATATTTTAAAGCCATTAGCGATAATGTAGCAGAATATTATTCATTGATTTTATTTTCGGTGACAGGCGCTTTATTGGTCTGTTCTTACCATAATTTTGCGATGCTGTTTATCGGCATTGAGATTATGTCCGTGGCTTTATATATTTTGGTAGGTATACGCAAACGGGATTTAGTATCGAATGAAGCTTCGCTGAAATACTTTATCATGGGCGCATTTTCGACCGGATTTTTATTGTTCGGAATTACGTTGATGTATGGAGCGACCGTAACTTTTGACTTGGAAGGTTTGAAACAATATGTGATTGCTAATCCTCAGGGAATTTCGCCATTGTTTTATGCTGGGATTTTATTGATTTTAGTCGGTTTATGTTTTAAGATTGGCGCCGCACCGTTTCATTTCTGGACACCAGATGTGTACGAAGGAGCTCCGATTTTGATTACGAGCTACATGAGTACGGTCGTAAAAGTAGCTTCGTTTGCAGGATTTTTAAGGTTGTTCAGTACGGTGTTAGTTCCTTTGAATGATTTTTGGACACCAGTTTTATTGACCATCTGTATCATCACCCTATTTGTTGGAAATATTTCAGCGCTAATGCAATCAAGCTTCAAGCGCATGTTAGCTTATTCGAGTATTGCTCATGCTGGATACATGCTTTTTGCCATTGTATCGCTTGGTGCAGATTCTGCTAGCGGGATTTTTACGTATGCAACGGCTTATTCTTTAGCTTCTGTTACGGCATTTGGGATATTGATTATTGTCAAAAGAAAAGTAGGTTCGGAACAATTCGAATCGTTTAATGGATTAGCTAAAACCAATCCTTTGCTGGCTTTATTGCTAACAATTGCAATGTTATCGTTAGCCGGAATTCCTCTAACCGCAGGGTTTATCGGAAAGTTTATGATGTTTAATGCAGTGATGCAAGATTACCACATAATCTTGCTGGTGCTTGCGGCAATTAACGCGGTTGTAGGTGTTTTCTACTATTTGCGTGTTGTTGTCAACATGTATTTCCGTACGCAAGAAGAGAATAGCAAAGTGCTTATTCCTTTAAATTATCAATTGGTATTTTTCATTGCGGCAGCACTTACGCTTTTAATTGGAGTGTATCCTGATTTTCTTATACAACTAAACTAATAATCAGGGCTAATCGTAGCAATGCGATAAAATTTTACGTTTTCTATTTTTGGATTTTGATGTTTGGGAACAAATTGTATCTTTATATGCGACCCAAAAAATTTTATGAGGAGGGAACGGTTGGTATTAAAATACATAGTATTCACAATATTTATTTTTTACGTCAGTGCAGGGGTTGCTTGTGGGCAAGAACTCTTGAAGGGTAAAATTATTAATGAATCGACAGGCGAGGGAATTGCTGGGGCGACTATAACACTTTCTCCGACTGTAGGCACTTCTTCTGATTCCTTAGGAAATTTCTCAATCCCCACCACTCTACCTTTTCCTATTCAGCTTAAGGTAAATGCTTTAGGTTTCCGCGAATCGTTTAGCATCCTCAGAAATTCCCAGCACATCAATGTCTATTTGGAAGAGACCGACAACCTGATTGAAACGATTGAAATTTCTAGAAAAAGAAAATACAGCAACCGAAATAATCCCGCTGTCGAACTTATTGACCAAGTAATTAAACACAAAGCTCAAAATCGATTATCCGGAATTGATAAAATACAATTCGACCAATACAACAAAATAAAATTCGGCTTCGTCAATCCTCGTCCCATCTTCAAAAACAATATGGGTCAAATCAAGTTTTTCTTCCAAAATATCGATTCAACATCCTTTCCTGGAAAAGAATTGCTGACCGTTTATCAAGAGGAAAACTTAGCGAAAGCATACAGCCAAAAGAATCCAGCGAATCAAAAAAAGATTGTCTATAGGCAGGAAAAGACCGAATTTGACAAACGTTATGTCAATAACCCAAATATAGAATCGTACATCAATTATCTATTTCAAGAAGTGGATGTTTATGACGAAAGTATATTCATCATCAATAAACTATTATTAAGCCCAATCGCTGATAACGCGAAGATTTATTACAAGTACTACATCATTGATACGCTTGTTCAAGACAATAAATCCTATATCAAATTGGCTTTCGAGCCTCGCAATCCCGAAGACTTATTATTCCGAGGCACAATCAACATTTCGATGGATGAACATTTTGCAGTCAAGGAAGCACGGTTAAAAATGGACCAGCAGGCGAATTTGAATTGGGTCAATCAATTGGATATTAATCTGAACTATCAGCCTCATGAAAATGGGCGATTGGTACTGGTTAAAAGCCAGGCAAAAATAATCTTTGGAGTTGGTAAATCAGACGCTGTTTTTGGAGAACGCATTGCTGTGAACAGCAAATATGATTTACAATCCGAAATTCCAAACACGGTGTTTCAAGGAGCGCCTTTGGAATATAAGTTGGAGCCTGACAACCAACGGTACACGGACTTTAAAAGACCGATTGCTTTGTCTTCAACGGAGTTGAAGACCTATCAGAATGTAGATTCCCTGAATAATACCAAGGCCTTTAAACGTCTTTTATCTGTAGGATATTTAATCGGTCAGGGATACCATAACCTCGGAGCATTTGAGTTGGGGCCTTTGGAGTATGCCTATAGTTTTAACGAACTGGAAGGCAATAGAATAAGGCTTGGGGGGCGGACGACTGATGCTTTATCGGACAAAGTTTATTTTGAAGGCTATGCCGCATACGGCACAAAAGACGAAACGTTAAAATACTTTTTGCGCTCAGCCGTTTCGTTAAACGGAAGTTCGGTATCCACGTTTCCGGCACATTATCTGGAAGGCTTGATTCAAAGCGACGTTTTCGAGCCGGGAAAAGGGATTGGTTTCAAAAAAGGAGATAGTTTTTTTGAAAGTTTTAGAAGCAATAAGCCTTTTAAGTTTCTGGAAACGGAAGCTTTCCGCTTGCGCCATGTGATTGAGTTTGGAAATCACGTCAGTTTTACTACAGGATTTACCCATCAGCGGCGCGCAGCAGCGGGTGATTTACAGCTTCTATCTTCTGCAGCTCCACATTCGCCTATTGACCCCATTGTCACAAGCGATGCACATGTGACTTTTAGATGGGCTCCGAATGAAAAATTTTACTACCGAAATCTGACCCGAAGCACGATTGTCGAGAAGTATCCCGTATTCACCGTTCAATATAATAAAGGAATTCCGAATTTTTTGGATGCGAACTATGGATTTGATGCACTTCGTGCAATGGTTTCCAAACGCCTGTTCATGAATCAGCTGGGTTTCGCCGACATTACCCTTTCTGGTGGTAAAATCTGGGGAACGCTCCCTTATCCTTTGCTGGAAATGCCAAACGTAAAAGATGAATTTGATAGGCACGAGGTTGATTTTGATTTGATGCGAAGCATGGAATTTGCGGCAGACCAGTTCGCTAAGTTTTCATTTATTCATCAAGCGCAAGGATATTTCTTTAATAAAATCCCTTTGTTCAAGCGATTGAAATTGAGAGAAATCTGGGGGACGCAATTATTTTATGGACAATTATCTGACCGAAATAATCCTTATCTTAGTGATGAAGTCGTTGAATTTGACAAAGATGAGAATGGAACTCCATACACTCAAATAATTGGAAAAAAACCATATTGGGAAGCTTCGGCGGGAATTGATAACATTTTAAACGTTTTGCGTGTTGAATATGTAAGGCGATTAAATTACACGGATTTGCCAAATGTAAATAAAGACAGGATTAGAGTATCCCTTAATCTAAATTTTTAAGTATGGATGTTTTTAGAAATATTTTAATTGAAACTGAAGGCCGGATTGCCACAATTACCATCAATCGGGAATCCAAGTTAAACGCATTGACTGCGGAAACCTTACAAGAAATTCGTTTAGCAGTTTTATCTATTCAGCAAGATAAGGAAGTTTGGGGCATGATTTTAACTGGTGCTGGCGAAAAGGCATTTGTCGCAGGTGCAGACATTAGTGAGTTTTTAGGTCTGTCGATGGAAGAGGGAATGCAACTTTCTAAGGACGGGCACGAAGTCATGGATACGTTGTACCATTCTCCAAAACCGATTGTTGCAGTCATCAACGGATTTGCGCTAGGTGGAGGTTTGGAACTTGCATTGGCTTGCCATCTTCGCGTCGCTAGCAAAGAGGCTAAAATGGGACTTCCAGAAGTTTCGCTCGGAATTATTCCAGGATACGGAGGAACACAGCGTCTGACAGAGCTTGTGGGAAGAGGAAAAGCATTGGAAATGATTTTGACCGGCGATATGATTTCATCAACTGATGCGTTGCAATGGGGGCTGGTGAATTATGTGGAAGAAGCTTCTGAAGCAAAAGGAAAAGCAATTAGCTTATTGAATCAAATGTTTAAGCGTTCCAAAGTTGCTATCGCTAATGCAATCGAAGTCGTAAATGCAGGATTGGATAAAAATCAGAATGGATATCAGCTTGAAATCGATTCTTTTGGTAAGAATTTTGCGAGTAGTGATTTTAAGGAAGGCGTTGCTGCTTTCCTAGAAAAACGAAAACCTAATTTTTAGAAGTAAAATAATATGACGCTAAATAACAACCCGGTATTTTCTCAAAAGGAGCGGAATAGGATTATTCTTATCATTGTTGTTGTTCTTGGTTTGTTTCTTGCCTATGCGGTCAAGGGAATTGTTGGTGCCATTTTGGGTACATTGGTCATGTACACGTTATTTCGTAACCTGAACATTTACTTAATTGAAAAACTGCATTGGAATAAGGCGCTATCATCAGTAACCATAATTATTATCTCGGTGTTCATCATTGTTCTGCCGTTTATTGGTATCGGTACCATGCTGGTCAATAAGGCTGTCGAACTGCAGGATAACCCGAAATGGATATCCGATATTGTTACTGCTATCAATAATTTTGCGGGAGATAAATTAGGTAAGCCCGATATTCTTCAGGAACAGCTGCAAGCCAGCTCAACCTACTTTGGGAAACTGCTCACGTCACTTCTCGGTGGCGCAGCCAATCTATTTCTAGAGATTACAGTGATGTATTTTATCCTTTACTTTCTATTCGTGAATTACAAAGGATTTGAAAATAGCTTGGTCAATTACATGCCTTTTGATGATAAGGACGCGAAAGTTTTTGGGGAAGAACTAAAAAACATTACTTATTCGAACATTATTGGACAAACATTTATCGCCATTGTTCAAGGTGCTTGTCTATCACTTGGGTTTTGGATTTTTGGTGCATCAGACCCTTTGTTTTGGGGCGTAATCTGCGCGATTTTATCGTTTATTCCGCTTTTAGGGCCACCATTGATATTCGTTCCTGCTTCTATAATTTTGATGACTCAAGGCGCTACTTGGTCCGGAGTTGGTTTATTGATTTATGGCTTCGGATTGGTTATCAATATCGATAATGTTTTGCGACTGCTTATCGCGAAGAAAATCGGCGATATTCACCCAATCATCACCGTAGTTGGCGTAATCATCGGTATTCCGTTATTTGGGATTATGGGCTTAGTATATGGTCCTTTGTTGCTTGCTTATTTTTTAATTGCTGTTCGCATTTATAAAAGCAACAAACGATTGGAGCTAAAAAAGGATGAGCTAGAACGGCAGATTAATCCTTAATCATTCGACAACATAGCCCAGCATGTATTCGCCAAACTCTTCGTAATGCACTTCAAATGTACGAAGAGAAGATGTTTGCAAATCAAGTTGCAACACGCCTTGTTTCTGATACGTAAATGGGCGGATAGTCATATCTTGCAAAAAAGAAACGCCTCTATTTCCCTGCAATTTATACACGGCTTCTTTTGCACACCAGCATGCATATAGCTGTTTCACGTAATTGTCCTCTTGCATAAAAACCAATTCTTCTGGCTTTAGAAACTTTTCTTTTATTTTTAGGACTTTCTCTTTTACAATTTCAATATCGATTCCACATTCACCTTTGGTGCTCATCAACAATCCAGCATATTCATACGAATGTGTCAAAGAGATTTTATAATCGAAATCCGGCAGATAGGGTTTGCCATTTTCGTCGGAAGGACAATTGATAAATTTATCCGTTTTCAGAAGCTGACGTAACAAAACACGGGTGGCGAGCCAATGCAGAATGCGTTTGCCTCGATTCATAGAATCTAATTTTGCTTGCTCTACTTCATTCAGCTGTAATTCTGACAACAATTCATCGGCTGTTTCTTCAATTTTCCAAATTGCAAATTTCGTTTCGGAGTCTAATTCCCGCAGATACACTAAGCTCATGCTCAAATTTACTCAAGAATTTGGTATTTTTTGCTTGAAATTTAGCCTAATAGTGTATTTTTGATTCCTCTCTAATCTTCACATAGTTTTTAGGGAGCAGGATATGATTTTATCAGATACAAGAATTTTAGAAGAAATAGAAAAAGGAACGATAATTATTGAGCCATTTGACCGTGCAGGATTGGGCACCAATTCATACGATGTGCATTTGGGAAAATATTTGGCAACCTACAATTCCAGAGTGTTGGACGCAAAAGCGCACAACGAGATTACTCATTTTGAAATTCCTGAAAATGGTTATGTCTTAGAGCCAAATACCTTGTATTTGGGTGTGACCTTAGAATACACAGAAACGCATGCGCATGTTCCTTTTTTGGAAGGAAAATCGAGCACGGGACGGTTGGGCATTGATATCCATGCCACAGCTGGAAAAGGCGATGTAGGTTTTTGCAACACCTGGACATTGGAAATTTCAGTCGCACAGCCTGTCCGAATTTATGCAGGCATGCCTATTGGCCAATTGATTTATTTTGTTGTTGAAGGAGATATTGAAACATTTTACAACAGCAAAGGCAATGCAAAATACAACCGCAAAACGGTTCGTCCGGTCGAAAGTATGATGTGGAAGAATAGCTTTTAGAAAGTTTAACTTTTAACTCGGATTGCCATTCAGCACTATTTTGCTTAAGCAAAATAGTGCTGTGATTGGGGTGTAAAGATTAGAACGAAATAAATGAGCTTGAAATTACGATTGATATTGACAACGGCACTTGTTTTCGTTGCGCTAACAATATCCGCTGAATCCAAAACTAGGGTTTCGGCTTTTTTGGGGATTGCTAAACATAGAAATTTAGATGCGGGCGTTACAACTGAAGCCAAAACGTATTTCCAAACCGAGATTGACAAAACGACGAAACGCGCCTTCTCTGAAAAGAACAAGTCCTATTTAGAAAATAAGATAAAAGCAATCGAATCGGACAGCAAAATTCCTCAACGATATAAGGCTTACTGGAAAACCTATCTACTCTACTACACTGCATTGTATTACAAAGATGTTGTGAAAGACGACAATAAAGCGGAAGAATTTATTGAGAAAGCAATCGCAAATGCCAAAAGTAATTTGGCAAATTCTGAGGACTATGCGCTTTATGCAACCTGTGTTTCCTATTCTATTCAATTCGCAAGCAGAATAAAAATGTTGGGAATGTCCGATAAAGTGAAAGCTTTAGCAGAGAAATCACTTCAATTGGATGCCAACAACGTTCGCGCTTACTGCGTTTTGATACAATTGAATTATTTTACTCCGAAATTTTTTGGAGGGATGAGCAAAGTCGAATCTCTAGGGCTCAAGGCTATAAAACTTCCTATACAATCAGACAATAATATGTATGCACCGAGATGGGGGAAATATACTGTCTACGACCTTGTTTACAAATATTATAAATCCAGCAATAAAACAGCTGAAGCGAATAAAGTAAAAACAGCTCAAAAACAGGAATTTCCGAATTAGTACTTAGCTTGTTGCTGACAAAATCCGAATGTTTCAGTTTTGGTAGGTATCGCCTTTACACATAGAAGATAGTTTTAGGTTGATTCCATTCGTGCTACATCAGTAATTTGCACAAAAAAAGCTCGTGTAAAAATTAGAAATTTACACGAGCTTTTTTATCCTTGGATTGAAATTTTTGTCTTAAAATTCCATCAAATAAGCCTTTAAAAACTCATCCAATTCACCGTCTAATACCGCTTGTGCATTTGACGTTTCGTGATTTGTCCGAAGGTCTTTCACTAATTTATAAGGATGGAGCACATAGTTACGGATTTGAGAACCCCATTCAATTTTCTTTTTCGAATCTTCAATTGCTGCGGTTGCTTCTCTTCGTTTGCGCATTTCAATCTCATAAAGTTGCGATTTCAGTAAACGCATTGCGTTTTCCTTGTTCTGCAACTGGGAACGAGATTCCTGGTTTTTAATAATGATTCCAGTTGGCTTGTGGTGCAAACGGACCGCAGTTTCTACTTTGTTTACATTTTGCCCTCCGGCTCCACCTGCACGAAACGTGTCCCATTCAATTTCAGAATCTTTAATGTCAATCTCAATCGTATCGTCCACTAATGGATAGACATAGACCGAAGCGAAAGACGTGTGGCGTTTGGCGTTCGAATCAAATGGAGAGATGCGTACCAGTCGATGAACTCCATTTTCTCCTTTCAAATAGCCATAACCGAAATTTCCTGAAATTTGAAGCGTAACGGATTTTATTCCAGCTACGTCACCTTCTTGATAATCTTGTTCAGTGACTTTGTAGCCATGTTTTTCAGCCCACATAATGTACATGCGCATCAACATCGCTGCCCAATCACAGCTTTCGGTTCCTCCGGCTCCCGCCGTAATTTGTAAGATGGCGTCCAGTTGGTCTTCTTCAGCGCTCAGCATGTTTTTGAATTCCAATTCTTCAACCAGTTCCAAGGTTAGCTGAAATTGTTCTTCCAATTCTTTTTCTGTGGCATCGCCACTTTGGAAGAATTCATAGAGAACTTGGGTATCATCCACAGCAGAGACAACCGAATCAAATTGGTCTGTCCAAACTTTTGTGTTTTTGATTACATGAAGCACTTTTTCGGCTTCTTTAGGTTCGTTCCAGAAGTCAGGTTCTAACGTAACCGCTGTTTCTTTTTCGATTAATTCTTTTTTGACATCGATGTCAAAGATGCCTCCTCAGGGCGGACACTCTATCCCTCAAGTCTTGTATTTGTTCTTTGGTCATAGCACAAATATACTCAAAAAACATTTTTTTGAAGCAAACGAAATGAGGCGATTAACGCATCTCTAAAAACTTGCCATCTATCGAAAAATATGCGCTGTAGTCAGCGCGAACACCATAAATTCGAGTGTTCCAAGTTGCTTTCTTATTTTTCGCATAATTATGGAAATTGAAATAGACATGCTGGATGTTGCCTTTACCTCCAAGTTCTTTCGTTTTATCCATGGATACGTCGTGGACTATTTTGGCGGTAGAAAATTTAATTTCATTAAAAGGCATTAATCCGTCATCGATTTTTTCCAAACGACTTAATTTTACAGGAACGGGTTTCTGCCATTCTCCATTTTGATATTTATACTCATCAATATAAGATGCGCTGTCCGGATTTTGGATACGAATCGAAATGTAACCAGCTTTAAAATCATAGAAATATAGCGAGTGATAGATGTTAATCTTTTTTCCCTTCAATTCAGGAAGATTTTCAAGTTCCGATTGTATGCTATCTAATCGCTCTGCGGAATGATATAGACTTTGAAATGTTTTCGCTTTCGAATGAGCAACAGTATCTGAATGGATTTCATCATCTGCTTGGCGCAAATCTATCCGCTTTGGATTTTTTGTGCGTTCGAAGCTCTCTCTAAGCTTATCACAGGAAATAAAATATAGCGAGAAAGCCAAGATTGCAAAAAGAGAAAAGTGTTTTTTATTCATTTAGTTTGGGGATGTAAATTGTTGTTGGATTTTTGGGGTCATACAGAATTGGGATTGTCACGCCGACATCAACCTTATGAACATCCAAAATGCTGATTAGCCGACTGAAACTAGCGGTATGAGATTTGCCTTCGTAAGTTTCGTACTGTACGGTGATTTTAATTTCTGGCCTGTCATTGACTGTCATTCCAGTTTCGTTTCGATGGATGATAACAGCATTTGCTGTTTTTCCATAAAGAAGCAATAGGTTGTTTTTCGGAGAGAAAATGTCTTTCAGCGTAAAAATCCGAATGATAATAAGTTCGATTAATAAGATAAAGGGAATCAAGACAAATGGATGAGAAAAACTCAAATACCGCCATCCAGCGCCTTGGTTTTCAATCTCATGAGAATAATACAGAAGAATCGGTGCGAATACCAGTAAAAATAAGAAAACAAGATAGTGCATCGTCCTCAATCCCTTGTTCCACACAACGCCTTTTGCTTCTACTTCAATAATTGCTTTTCCATTTTTATCTAAAAGCAGAAGGGGAATATCTGCTCCTAAGGTGTACCTGTTTTTTTCCGGCTGGCTGTCCAGAAATGAAATAGTAGACTGAACCAATGAACCAGCAAAATTGGTGAACTCCACGTTAAGAGAAACCAGTTCTCCGCTCTCGGAAGTTCCTACCGCATGATAGGCAACAATTTTTCCGTTCACCTTTTTAGCTTCGTCAGCTAGATTCTCAAGAAATTTCTTTTTTCTCTTATCGCCAGAAATAAAAATCCTATAGTACAGCAGATAAACCGAAGCCCATAGCAAGCAACCAATTCCTAACCAGAAAAAAGCCATCTCAGCCGACCTGTCAAGGACATTCTCAAACTTCCACATCTCTCCCAAATAATGGATTAACAAAGGGAGTCCGACAGTCATGAAAAGGTTGAATAAGACAATGAAATAAAGCAGAATTCTAAATGTATGAATGGGTTTGTTTTGCATTGCTACGTTAGATTGAGTCGTTTTGTTAAATGTCGTATCCATCATGAAGGTAGCATAAATAAGAGCTAAAAAAAATTAAAAATGTGCCGTTTGTCAAAATCAGGCTAAATGGGGACCTAATAAAATATTTCCGCTGATATGCTTACGTGTTTTGTTATCTTTGAAAAAAGAAGATAACAGTATGTTTCCAAAAATAGATTTTACAACCACACCCTCGTATAAATATTTAGCAGACCATTTCATTTCGATTAACGAAAAAAGCATAAAAGATTTATTTCAAGATGACCCTGCTCGCTTTGAGAAGTTCTCTATTTCTTTTAATGATATTTTAGTTGACTATTCGAAGAATAGAATTAACGAAGAAACGCTTGCTCTTTTGTTTCAATTAGCGAAGGAATGCAAACTTGATGATGCCATCAAAGCGATGTTTGCTGGCGAAAAAATAAATGAAACGGAAGGACGCCAGGTATTGCACACCGCATTGAGAAACCAAAGCGGAAATGCTGTTTTAGTCGAAGGCGAAGATGTGATGCCACAAATTAAAGCCGTTTTAGACCAAATGAAATCGTTTACCAACCGCGTAGTTTCTGGCGAATGGAAGGGTTTTACAGGCAAAGAGATTACCGATGTTGTCAATATCGGAATCGGCGGTTCTGATTTAGGGCCAGTTATGGTGACCGAAGCATTGAAATCTTATAAAACAAGATTGAATGTACACTTTGTATCTAATGTGGATGGAACTCACATTGCGGAAGCAGTCAAAGATTTAAATCCGGAAACGACCTTGTTTTTAATCGCATCGAAAACCTTTACGACGCAGGAAACGATGGCGAACGCCAACTCTGCGAAGGATTGGTTTTTAAATAGCGAAGCGAATGAAAGCGATGTGGCTAAGCATTTTGTGGCATTAAGCACGAATGAAAAAGGAGTCGCGGCATTTGGAATCGATACGCAGAACATGTTTGTGTTTTGGGACTGGGTTGGAGGACGCTATTCGTTATGGTCTGCAATCGGTCTTTCGATTTGCTTAAGCATCGGATTTGATAATTTTGAAGAACTCTTAAAAGGCGCTTATGAAGCTGATGTTCATTTTAAAGAAACAGCTTTTGAAGAAAATATTCCAGTTATACTGGCTGTTTTAGGCATTTGGTATAACAACTTTTTCGATGCGGAAAGCCAAGCGATTCTACCTTATGACCAATACCTTCACCGCTTTGCGGCATATTTCCAACAAGGTGATATGGAAAGCAATGGTAAATATGTTGACCGCAACGGTAATCGCGTCACGTACGAAACTGGGCCTATTATTTGGGGTGAGCCGGGAACAAACGGACAACATGCATTCTATCAACTGATTCACCAAGGAACGAAATTAATTCCTTGCGATTTCATTGCGCCAGCAAAATCACATAATCCTATTGGGAACCACCATCAATTATTGCTATCGAATTTCTTTGCACAAACGGAAGCTTTGATGAATGGAAAGACAGAAGAAGTTGTAGTAGAAGAATTAATAAAAGCAGGAAAGTCAGAGGAGGAAATCGAAAAGCTGAAAAACTTCAAAGTGTTTGAAGGTAACCGCCCGACAAATTCCATTTTAATCAAAGAGATTACACCAAAAGCATTGGGAACTTTGATTGCATTTTATGAACATAAAATCTTTGTTCAAGGTGTTATCTGGAATATTTTCAGTTTTGACCAATGGGGCGTCGAATTGGGGAAACAATTGGCAAACCAAATTTTACCTGAACTTAGCGGTGATGAAAAAATCAATTCGCATGATTCATCCACAAATGGATTAATCAACCAATATAAAGATTGGCGATAATAAATTAATCGTCTTGTTTAAAAACCCTTTGATTAGTTAAATCAGAGGGTTTTCTTTTGTAATAGTTTTGGGATAATGCATTAGTTTTAAAAAAAATCAGGAAATTTAGACTATCCTTTATTTAAATTAATCTATTCGCATGAAAAAGACTATGTCTATTACAAAACTCAAATACCTGTTCAGCGTCCATTTTGTCTTTATTGGATTAGTTGCAATGGCGCAACCTGGCCGTTTTCAGGAGCAAGCCCAAGTCATCGACCCAGTGGTCAAACAAATTATTGATGAAGCAAACAACAATTCGCAGCTGGAGAACCTAGCTTTCGAGCTATTGGATGTGGTAGGACCTCGTTTGGTTGGAACTCCTCAAATGACCAAAGCCAATGAATGGGCAGTTCAGACGTTCCAAAAATGGGGAATTGCTGCAGAAAACCAACAATTTGGAGAATGGCGGGGCTGGGAACGCGGCATATCGCATATCGATATGACCCATCCACGATTAAAAACTATCGCTGGAACGCAATTAGCTTGGAGTCCTAGCACAAAAGGCAAATCCATCGAAGGTGAAGTAATCGCTTTGCCCGATTTTAAAGATTCTTTAGAATTCCGCAATTGGTTGCCGAATGTAAAGGGCAAATATGTGATGATTTCAATGCCTCAGCCAACAGGAAGACCAGACCACAATTGGGAAGAATTTGCCACTCCAGAATCATTTGAGAAAATGAAAAAGGAGCGCGAGGCGCTTTCTACAGCATGGAATTCGAAATTGAGAGCAACGGGCTTAAATCAAAATTCCATTCCCTCGGTTCTTGAAGAAGCGGGAGCTGTAGGTATTTTGACTTCAAACTGGTCAAGAGAGTTTGGAGCCAATAAAATTTTTGGTTCCCGCTCGTATAAAGTCCCTTCTTTGGATATTTCTCTTGAAGATTACGGTATTCTTTATCGATTAACCGATAAAGGGCACAAGCCTAAAATTAAAGTAGAAACATCTTCCAAAGATTTAGGAAATGTTCCATCGTTCAATACCATTGCTACGATTAAAGGAACGGAATTTCCGGATGAATATGTTATTCTCTCGGCACATTTGGATTCTTGGGAAGGCGGTTCTGGTGCAACTGATAATGGAACAGGAACAATCGCGATGATGGAAGTGGCGCGAGTGCTGAAGAAAATTTTACCTAATCCGAAACGAACAATTCTTGTTGGACTTTGGGGCAGTGAGGAGCAAGGATTAAATGGTTCAAGAGCATTTGTATTGGATAATCCTGAAGTGGTAGAGAAGACGCAAGCGGTATTCAACCTCGATAACGGAACAGGAAGAGTTGCTCAAATCAATGGTTCGGGCTTCGTGCATGCGTATGACTTCGTAGGAAGATGGTTGAACGCTGCGCCGAGAGAATTAACAAAAGATATTGAAACCACGTTTCCAGGTTCTCCGGGTGGTGGAGGTTCTGACCACGCTTCGTTCGTAGCCGCTGGTGTTCCTGCGTTTATGTTAAGTTCACTCTCGTGGGGTTATTTTTCAAACACATGGCATACGAATTTAGATACGTACGATAAGTTGGTTTTTGATGATTTGAAAGCGAATGTAGTGTTGACAGCTATTCTTGCTTACAAAGCTTCAGAAGAACCAGGTTTAGTAAATAGAGAACAACGCGTACTTCCTGCTGGAAGAGATGGAAATCCAGGAACTTGGCCAGCTATTCGTCAGCCAAGAAGGACAGGAGTGGGCTATTAAGTGATGGTGATGGAAGTGATGGAAGTGATGATGGTTATGAAGGTGAAGTAGGAATAAGGAATAAAGATTTTGCTTTCTCCTGCTTTTTGTAGTTCTAGCACGAAAACACAGAAACCCATCATAAAGAAATGTCTAGCACCGGTATCGGCGCTAGACATTTCTTTTTAAGTGCCATTGCTTTCAGAATTTCCAGTCTGGTCAACAAAAAAGGCTCAGTACCTTGCATCGGCGATGGACATTGTACCTATTCTACCCTTTGGAATTTGTAGCATAGAGCACACATACCTATTAAAAAAAACGTCTAGCGCCTTTTGTTGGCGCTAGACATTTTTTTTTAATTTTTAATTTTTATCGTTCCCCCGTGAATAAAATCAGCCATTACATTTAGACTTTCATCCAAAATATAATCAAACGATGTTTTCGGCTGCGGTTCGCCTTCTTTCCATAATGGCAGACCTCTTAATTCTAATTCTTTATTGATACGAGCTCTATTTTTTGTTTTGTTATCATCACGCTCTTTTTTCAAATCAGCTTCTTTCAAGCTCACCTGCGGAACTGAATCCAATTTATTGAACGTTGCGATATCCTCTAACAAAAACTCATACTCAGGAGATTTTTTCATTCTGCTTTCATGCGCTGCGTTCAGCGTTTTATTGATGGCAGTTAAGTCGGCAACTTTAGTAAAAGTTGTCGGTTTGATTTGGTCCCAAGGCAAAGCCGAAGGTTCAGAACTTTCGCCAAATTTTTCAGCAGAGAACTGCGTTGGGAAAGATACGTCCGGAGATACACCTTTATGTTGCGTACTGCTTCCATTCACACGGTAGAATTTACCTAAGGTGATGTTGATTTGTCCATATTCTGGAGCTCCGTTAGGTGTGTCTTCATCTTTTTCGCCAGCAGCTTTTAGTAATAATTTGCTCGTTGGGCTAATCACGCGAGACATTTCGATAGCGGATTGAACAGTTCCTTTTCCATAAGATTGAGAACCTAAAATAACACCGCGTCCGTAATCCTGAATTGCGCCAGCAAAAATTTCAGAAGCCGAAGCCGAGAAACGATTGATAATTACACCAAAAGGGCCGTCCCAAGAAGTTCCCGCTTCTTTATCGCTATTGATTTCAATGCGGTTTCTAGTGTCCTTAACTTGAACGACTGGACCTTGGTCAATAAATAACCCTGTTAATTCAATTGCTTCTTGCAGAGAACCACCACCGTTGTTTCTTAAATCCAAAACAACTGCATCTACTTTATCTTGTTTTAAGCTATCCAATAACAATCGGACATCTCTGGTTGTACTTTTGTAATTTGGGTCACGTTTTCTCAACGCTTCAAAATCAATATAGAATTTTGGCAAGGTAATTACACCAACTTTATAGGTATTGCCGTCAGGACCTTTGATTGTTTTCGTCTCTCTTTTGGCAGACTCTTCTTCAATCACGATTTTATCGCGCGTCAAAGTCACAATTTTTGGTTGTGCTGTTAATTCTTGGCCGGAAGGAATGATTTTCAAACGGACAATCGTACCTTTTGGTCCTTTGATTTTTCCGACAGCGGCGTCAATTCTCCAGCCGACAATGTCTTCGAATTCACCTTTTTCACCTTGCGCTACCGCAATGATTTTATCCTCGATGTGCAAGGTCTTATCCTTAAAAGCAGGCCCCCCAGCAATGATTTCTTTAATCGTAACCATTTCGTTGTCCATCTGTAGACGGGCTCCGATTCCTTCCAATGTATTCGACATTCCTTCATTGAACGCTTGCGCAAAAGAAGGGTTGTAATAGGTGGTGTGCGGGTCAACAGCATCTGTAAGTGCGGTCATGACCAATTGAAACGCATCATTAGCATTTGTTTTTTTCGCTTGCGAAATAATGTTTTCATAACGCTTGCGCAAAGTTTCTACATGCTTTGCTGAGTCATCTATTTTGCTTGTGCTTGTCAATTTTAAGTTTAGCAAATCGTATTTCACACGTTTACGCCATTGGTTTTTCCATTCCGCTTCGTCTTTAAACCAATTTAATTTTTCGCGGTAATTGGTGTATGTTTCAGCAACGTTGAAATCATGTGGCGCATCAACTTGCGTCAATGCATATTCCATGGACTCTAAATAACGTTGTGTGTATACGTTGAAAATATAAAATGCGGCTGATAAATCGCCATTTTTATAATCTTGACTGATGGAGTTTTTATACTTTTGAAAATCATCAATATCCGACTGTAGAAAATAGTTTCTTCCTTGGTCGACCGCTTCCAATAAATTGTTGAACACAATTTTAGAAATGGAATCATTCATCGGTACTCTCTTGTAGCTGAAAGTTTCTAATAATCCAGCGACTTCTTTCGCAATAATCTCATGTTGTGTAGTAGGCTTTAGTATTAATCCTTCTTCCTCCAAATTCACGCGAGGCTTTGACCCACAAGCAACAACTAAAACCAGCGCCAGACCAACAATAAAATTTTTAAACATATTTAAGGGTTTATTATAATACATTTTATTCTTTAAAATACTAAATCTACAGTTTCATTAGCTAGAACCGAGTCGCTAAATTTAATTAAAAAACTACACTGTATCTGTTTTAGCATTAAAATTTTTATAAATGTAAAGTCAATTTTTTGAATTTATACTTTAATACCTGTCAATTTGTTCAATTTTGTATATTTATAGGGAATAAACTACATGTAATATTTGTGTTATGAATAAAATTATCCTACTTACCGTGTCTATGATTATCTCAAATTACTCATTTGGACAGCTAAAAGAAGTCACTTACTCTGAAAATTCTCAGGAACTTAAGGGCTTAGTCGGCAAGCCAAAATCCGGAAATGCTGGGGTTTTGATTTTGCCGGCGTGGAAAGGAATAGACAATGAAGCGAAGGAAGCTGCGAAGAATTTGGCAGAAGCAGGTTACATTAGTTTTATTGCGGATATCTACGGCGTTGGTAACACGCCGGCTACAAATGAAGAAGCTGGTAAAGCGGCTGGATACTATAAAACGAACTTTGAGGCGTACCAAAAAAGAATTAAGGCGGGTTTGGACGAATTAATCAAACAAGGTGCTGACCCAAACAAAATTGTCGTAATCGGCTATTGTTTTGGTGGTACTGGAGCGTTGGAAGCGGCACGAGGACAACTACCTGTACAAGCAGCTGTTTCTATTCATGGGGGGCTTTCTAAAGGCAATCGTCAAAATGTACCTATCAAAACGAAAGTATTGGTTTTGCATGGAGCGGATGATGCTTCGGTATCGAAAGCAGATATTGATTTGCTGACCGAAGAATTGAATGCCGGTAAAACTGATTGGCAAATGATTTACTATGCACAGAGCAAGCATACGTTTACAAATCCTGAATCAGCAGACTACAACGAGATTATGGCTAAGCGTTCATGGGAACATCTTATGCTGTTCTTAAAAGAGGTTTTGTAAGGAACGGCTAAAAAATCTCTTCTCTCAAGACCCAATAACTTTTCAAAGACGTTTCAGCTTGCTCATATTCATTGAAAATCATATAGATGTTTCCAATTTTATCTTGAATCGCTAATTCAAGGTATTTGTTGTTTTCGGCTATTGCCAATGTCTGAGCTTGCTGCAATTCTTTTTGAGCAACTTTATAATTCTTTTGAATCATTTTTGAAGAAGCCAACATATATTCTATTTCGGCCAATTCGCTGATTAAATTTTTGCTATTCGCCAAATCGCGCGCTTGCAATAAGAACCATTGCGCTTCAGCATGCTTATTTTGCATTTGATAGATGGTGGCCAATTGTTTCCAAGCATTTATCTTTCCTTCGTAAGCTTTGTTTTTATTGAACAAAGGAATGGCTTTGCGGATGATTGTATTTTCTGCAGAACGATAATCTCGGTCAAAGGCCTGAATTAGAGCAATCTTCACGAGTGAGTTGGCTTGTTCTACAGGCAGTCTGTTATTCACGCTGTACGAATAATATTTGTCTTGAAATTCCGCAGCTCTTTCGTTATTTCTCGTGAACAAATACAGAATCGCTAAGTTGTACTGAATGGATGCAATGTCGTTGATGTGAGTTGTTTTTTGCGCATGCATCAAAGCGTCTAAAAGAAAATTGATGCTTTGCGTGGGATTGTTTTGTTCCAAAGAAAACCTTGCGGACTCATTTAAAAGACCATATGCCAGAACATAATTTTGCTGAATAAGTTCCTGGTCAATATATTGAGTTAATGATTCAATCGTCTTATTATTTTCATTCACGAGCTCTTTGGAAATAATCGCATTGCTTGTCGACTTGAAATCCGCCAATAAATCTTGAAATGCCAGAGCAAAAATAATCGTATCTGCAAAATTCACCTTTGCTTTATAAGAGTCGGATAACAATTCCTCTTTGCTGCGTGGGGCGGGCAAAATATACACAGTTGGGCCTATTCCATTGAATGAAGCATTATATTTATGAATATATCCCGAAGGGTCAATTTTATTGGCTACTTGTGCTTCTAAATTTGGACTCAGAAGTTGAGCGATTAAGAGTACTATTAAGATTCTCAGGGAATTTGTTTTTTTACTCAACATGCAATTTTTTAATCAAAAGTATTAAAAGATTTATAAAATAGCATGCATATTACTAAATATCCCTTAGTATGCTTCGTTAAAAACTGTTAAGTTTGTTGTTATGGTTACAAAAATTCCTTTAGCAGAAAGATTAAGGCCGAAAACCATTTCGGATTATGTCGGTCAGCAACATTTGGTTGGGGAGGATGCTGTGCTGCGCAATGCCTTAAAACAGAAGAATATTCCTTCCATGATTTTATGGGGACCTCCGGGTGTAGGAAAAACGAGTTTGGCATTTATTCTAGCAAAGGAATTGGACCGTCCGTTTTTTAGTCTTTCCGCCATTCAATCGGGCGTGAAAGATGTTCGAGAAGTGATTGATAAGTCAGAACGATTGATTGCTTTTAATCAAGAACAGCCGATATTGTTTATAGATGAAATCCATCGATTTTCAAAATCACAGCAGGACTCACTTCTGGGCGCTGTTGAAAAGGGGACCATCACCTTGATTGGAGCGACAACGGAGAATCCGTCATTTGAAGTGATTTCAGCATTGCTGTCTAGATGCCAAGTCTATGTCCTAGAAAATTTGACGGAAGAAGAGTTAATCTTTTTAATCGAAAGGGCATTAAAAGAAGATGAATTTCTATCCAAAGAGAAAGTCGATATTCAAGAATACGAAGCTTTGTTGCGCCTGTCTGGAGGCGATGCGCGCAGGTTATATAATGTGCTGGAATTAGTAGTAAATGCATCGCTAAATCTTGGAAAACCAATTACAAATGATTTTGTATTGCAACAGGTGCAACAGAATATGGCACTTTATGATAAAACCGGAGAGCAACATTACGATATTATCTCTGCATTTATAAAATCGATTCGCGGTAGCGACCCCAATGCGGCTGTATATTGGCTGGCTAGAATGATTGAAGGTGGAGAAGACGCGAAATTTATCGCAAGGCGACTATTGATATTGGCATCGGAAGACATTGGCAACGCCAACCCGAATGCTTTACTATTAGCAAACACCTGTTTTCAGGCGGTCAACGTAATCGGATGGCCAGAGTCAAGAATTATTCTGTCCCAAACAGTAACGTATTTGGCCAGCTCTCCAAAAAGCAACGCGTCCTATGAAGCAATCGGAAATGCGCAAGCGCTTGTGAAAAAGACAGGCGACTTATCTGTTCCATTGCATTTAAGAAATGCGCCGACAAAATTGATGAAAGATCTGGATTATGGAGCATCGTACAAATACGCACATAGTTATCCTGGAAACTTTGTCGAACAAGAGTTTATGCCCGATAAATTGGTTGGCAAAACGCTCTATGAGCCAGGGAATAATCCTTCGGAAGCCAAGCTGCGAGAGTCTTTGAAGGCTAAATGGAAAAATAAATACGGGTATTAAATCAATTAAAATTTATCGAATGTAGTGAAGAATTGACAATAATCTCTTAAATTACATTTTTATAAAATTTTTATATTTGCCGCCAATGACATTTACATCGATAGATTTTGAACTAGCAAATGCGAACTACAATAGTATATGTTCGATTGGGATTGTGAATGTTCGAGATGGTGAAATTATCAATGAATTTTATAGTTTGGTACAACCGCCAAATAATGAGTACATGTGGCAAACGACGCGCGTTCATGGCATAAAGCCTAAGCACACGCTTGAGTCGCCGACTTTTGGTTCTCTATTTGAGACCATAAAACCTTTGCTTCAAAATCAGTTTATGGTTGCCCACGACGAACAGTTTGACCGGTCTGTCTTGCAAAAAACAATGCAGCTGTATGGATTGAATTATAAAGAATTGGAGCTTCCTGACACTTGGGAATGTACAAGTAAAATTTATCGGGCGATCGGCTTCCCTAAAACAAAATTGAGTATTTGTTGTAGTATAATGGGGATTGAATTGAAGGCTC
Source organism: Sphingobacterium hungaricum (assembly GCF_015210005.1). GTDB lineage: Bacteria > Bacteroidota > Bacteroidia > Sphingobacteriales > Sphingobacteriaceae > Sphingobacterium > Sphingobacterium hungaricum. The sequence goes on along the minus strand of NZ_MU158697.1, from coordinate 625,756 downwards.
ATGATGCATTATCAGACGCGAAAGCTTGCGCCAGTTTATACTTAAGAAAAGATGTTGCTTCGGAATTCGTTCCTAAAGAAGTTTAATAAAGAAATACAATGAGTGAAATCGTAAATGTAATCCTTTCTGGAGGCGTGGGTTCTAGACTTTGGCCTTTGTCCAGAAAATCAAAGCCAAAGCAATATATTCCTATTTTCGAAGGCAAATCTTTATTTAAACACACCTTAGAGCGGAATCAAAAAATTGCAGAAAAATTGATTCTAGTTGGCAATTCTCAGAATATCGAACTTTCCAGCAGCGAATTGGAGGGCATCACCTACACGAAGATTATAGAATCCGTACCAAGGAATACCGCTGCTGCGGTAGCTTTTGCCGCATTTGCTTGCCATTCGGATGATGTGTTGTTCGTTACTCCTTCTGACCACTTAATTGAAGATGAAGAAGCGTATTTAAAAGCAATCAATCAAGGCATTGCTTTCGCGCAAGAGGGGTACATCGCAACTTTTGGAATTGAGCCGAACAAACCTGAAACAGGTTATGGCTACATAGAACATAAAAACAACGCTGTTATTTCCTTTCGGGAAAAACCGAATGAATATACGGCGAAAGAATTTTTGAAGAAGGGAAACTTCCTATGGAATTCAGGTATTTTTTGTTTCCGCGCGGGAGTTTATTTGAATGAGCTTATGCGTTTTGAACCGAACTTATATGCGGCCGCAGAGAAAGCGTATGAGTTTTCTAAAGACGGTTATTTGAATGAAGAACTTTCACTTCAGATTCCTTCAAAAAGTATCGATTACGCTGTAATGGAAAGAAGCGAGCACATTAAAGTTGTTCCCTCCAATTTTTATTGGTCGGATATGGGTTCATTTGATTCGCTTTATAGTTATTTAGTTAAAAAAGGCCATCCAGTAGATGAACACGGAAATATAAGTATCGGAGTTGACAAACATGTCACTTTCCTTGGTTTGACAGATTCAGTTCTAATCAATACCAACGATGCTATGCTAGTTTTGCATAAATCTAAAGCGCAAGAAGTCAAAGATATATACGAACAATTAGAACGCGAAAACAGCGATTTAATTAATTAAAATAGCCAACATGTAGCGAAAGTTAATTTTTCTTCGTTATAAACAATTACGAAACTTATTATGTCTTTTTGGGGAAAATTATTTAATAGCAAAAAATCAGAAGAAAAAAGTAAAGATGCACACTGTTTATCATGGCTCGGCTGTGATATGCACAACCATTTATTGCCAGCAATAGATGATGGAAGTCAGTCTATTGAACAATCGATACATCTTATACAGGGGTTAAAAGATTTAGGCATCCATAAATCTGTATCTACGCCACATATTATGAAAGGAGTACATGATAATACTCCTGCGACAATTTCAAAAGCCCACCAGAGTTTAACAGCCACATTAGAAGAAAGAGGGATTGATTTTCCAATCGAATACTCGGCAGAATACATGCTTGATGACGGTCTCAGTCATTTGATTGAGAGTGATGAATTATGCTTGATGCCGAAAAAGCATATGCTGATTGAGATGTCATACCTTTCAGAATCCAAATCATTGTTTCAAACAATTAAGGATATACAGGATAAAGGGTACCAGCCTATTTTGGCACATCCGGAGCGCTACAATTATTACCATCAGAATTTTAAAATCTATAAGGAAATTAAAAATGCTGGGTGCATGCTTCAATTAAACCTCTTATCTATTTCCAGATATTATGGAGAAACTGTAAAAACGAATGCAATGATGATGATCAAAGCAGGGATGTATGATTTTGTAGGTACGGATATACATCATGAAAAGCATTTGTCTGGGATTCGGCGGATTGTAAATAAATACGATGTAAAGGATTTAATGAAGTATTGTACGATAAAAAATCAATTGCTTTTTACCTAATAGAACGTAATTAGCGTATTGACAATTAATTTCGACAATATTTAGGTATTTTTACAGCATGCAGAAGACAGTTTTAATTACCGGGGGAGCTGGATTTATCGGTTCGCATGTTGTTCGTGAGTTCGTTAACAAATATCGCGGCTACCAGATTGTTAATTTAGATGCGTTAACCTATGCTGGTAATTTAGAAAATTTGACGGATGTAGAGAATAATGAAAATTATTCGTTTGTGAAAGCAGATATTACGGATGCCCAAGCCGTCAATAAAGTCTTTGAAAAATTTAGACCAGATGGTATTATTCATTTAGCCGCAGAATCGCACGTGGACAGGTCAATAACTAATCCTACCGAATTTGTTATGACGAATGTGATTGGAACCGTGAATCTACTAAATGCTGCAAAGGAATTGTGGAAAGACAACCTTGAAGACAAGCGATTCTATCATGTTTCTACTGACGAAGTCTTTGGTGCATTGGGGCAAGAGGGCTTCTTTACAGAGGATACTAAGTATGATCCACATTCTCCATACTCGGCTTCAAAAGCAGCTTCAGATCATTTTGTTCGCGCCTACCATGATACTTATGGCCTTCCGATTGTGCTAACTAATTGTTCTAACAATTACGGCCCGAATCATTTTCCTGAAAAATTAATCCCACTTTGTATTTACAATATACTAAACAATAAGCCGTTGCCTATCTATGGCAATGGAAAATATACGCGTGACTGGTTATACGTAATAGACCATGCGAGAGCAATCGATTTGGTTTTTCATAAAGGAAAAAATGGAGAGTCGTATAGTGTAGGGGGATTTAACGAATGGCAAAATATTGATTTGGTTAAGGAGCTCTGCAAACAGATGGATGAGAAGTTAGGCAGAGAGACAGGAACCTCCCAACGGTTAATTACTTATGTGAAAGATCGTCCTGGGCATGACTTGCGATATGCGATTGATGCAACGAAGATTAATGAAGAATTGGGCTATCAACCTTCAGTAACATTCGAAGAAGGCTTAAGTAAAACAATTGATTGGTATTTGTCTAATCAGCCATGGCTCGACAACGTTACATCTGGTGATTATCAAAAATATTATGAAACTCAATATAATTCTTAAAGATTGATGAAAATAATACATACCGACATTGAAGGGTGTTTCATTTTAGAACCTAAAGTAATAGTTGACAATAGGGGCTATTTCTTTGAAGGTTACAATGAACATGCTTTTCGAGAATTGACAGGTCTAGACACAAAGTTCGTTCAAGACAATCAATCCTATTCTACTAAGGGAGTTTTGAGAGGCCTGCACGCACAGTCAGGCGAACATGCACAAGCAAAATTAGTTCGCGTTTTACAAGGTAGAGTAATTGATGTCGCTGTGGATGCAAGACCAGATTCTGATACGTTCGGACAGCATGTCGCTGTGGAATTATCAGATAAAAACCAATTGCAGCTATTTGTTCCTCGGGGCTTTTTGCATGGTTTCGTCGTGCTATCTGATCAAGTATCATTCTTTTACAAGTGCGATAATTACTATCATAAAGAATCTGAAGAAGGTGTTATATTCAATGATGAAGATTTAAACATTGATTGGAAATTAGATCCAACTGAATTAATTGTTTCAGAAAAGGATCTGATCTTGCCAACTTTCAAACATCTTTACAAATAGTTGTGTTATGAGTCCTTCCTCTAAAAAAACAGTTCTAGTAACTGGGTCAACCGGTCAGTTAGGATTAGAGTTGCAAGATGTTTTTCGTAATCAAGTACAATTCGAATGTTTTTTTCTAGACAGAAAGCAACTTCCTCTAGATCAAATAAATTTGATTCATCCTGTGTTGGATATGTATCAACCAGACTACATCATTCATGCTGGAGCATATACCGCGGTTGATTTAGCTGAATCCGAACCTTTGCTAGCTGAAAAAATAAATCATTTGGCATCGGATCAAATCGCTGAATACTGCGCCATCAATGACACGAAGTTAATTGCAATTTCCACGGATTATGTATTTAATGGACAATCTTCCTTGCCATTAGATGAGGATTCCGCTACCGAGCCACTGAATGTGTATGGAGAAACAAAGCTCAAAGGCGAACAGGCGATTAATAGGTTATTACCAGACGGCATAATTATCAGAACTTCGTGGGTTTATTCAAAATACGGGAAAAATTTTGTGAAAACAATGCAGCGCCTGTTGTCTGAACGTGATCAAATCCAAGTCATATCGGATCAGATCGGCTCTCCGACCTATGCTAAGGATTTAGCAGAAGCTATTTTTCAAATTATTGATTCGGATAAATGGCAGGGTGGAATTTATCATTATTCAAATGAAGGACAGGCATCATGGTATGAATTTGCTGTTACAATTCGGGATATATTGAATCTTCAATGTCAAGTGCTGGCCATTGGTTCAGAAGAATATCCAACAGCAGCGCAGAGACCAAAATATTCATTATTGGATAAAACTAAAATTAAGAATACATTTGAAATAAACATTCCAGAGTGGAAATCTAGTTTGCAAAAAATGCTAAACGAGGTTTCAAATTAAAACTCTGTGGACTGTCAAAACGAGTAAATAAATGAAAGGAATAATATTAGCTGGAGGAAGTGGTACGAGATTACACCCTTTGACCAAAGTGGTTTCAAAACAGCTGTTGCCAATCTACGATAAACCGATGATTTATTATCCATTGTCAGTTTTGATGTTGGCTAATATCCGCGAGATTTTAATTATTTCTACCCCACGAGACCTGCCAAGTTTTAAAGAGCTTTTTGCTGACGGTGCCGATTTAGGATTGAAAATTTCCTATGCTATTCAAGAAAAACCTGAAGGAATTGCCCAAGCTTTCATCATTGGAGAGGAGTTTATTGGTAATGATGATGTTAGTTTAATCCTTGGTGATAATATATTTTATGGGGCTGGTTTTTCGAAAATACTAGCAGAAAGTATCCATAAAGTGGAAGTCTCGAAGAAGGCAGTAATATTCGGTTATTATGTAGATGATCCCGAAAGATACGGTGTTGTCGAATTCAATCAAGCCGGTGAAGTATTGAGCATTATCGAGAAACCTAAAGATCCTAAATCGAATTACGCAATTGTTGGACTATATTTTTATCCCAATAAGGTTGTCCAAGCCGCAAAAAAAATAAATCCGTCGGACCGAGGCGAGTTAGAAATCACAACAATTAATGAGTTGTTTTTAGGGGAAAAAGAGATTGATGTGCAATTGTTGGGAAGGGGATTTGCATGGTTAGATACTGGAACGCATGAATCATTAAATGAAGCGACTGAGTTTATTGCCGCTATAGAAAAACGAACCTCGCTAAAAGTTGGCTGTTTAGAAGAGATTTCCCTGTCCAAAAAGTGGATAAGAAGAGAAGAAATGTTGGAAAATATTAAAGGATTAAAAGGAATTTATTACGATTACGTGCGTAAACTCTAAATCCATTTTTTCGATTTGGCGGATTTTAATTAGCCAACCTCCTTCACGAATTTAGATATATTTATCTAATTTTTAATAAATGGTCGTTTTTACGACTATACTATTAAATTAACGTTAAGTTTTGTCAATTATTTGCATATATCAGTCAGGTTGAGTACTTTTGTTGCTCGATTTAGTTCGATACTATGCTAGAAGCCTTAATCACATCGAAAACCCGGTTAAAATTGCTGATCAAATTTTTTGTTTCATCGACAAATACAGGTTATTTGCGCGGGATTGCTGAAGAGTTTAATGAATCAACAAATTCAATCCGAAAAGAACTTAATCAACTCTCTGACGCGGGCTATTTAGTTAAAAGTCAGCACAATAATAAAATACTATATAAAGCAAACGAAACACATCCTCTTTTTAAGTCTCTTCAAAAGTTGATTCATTCGTATTTGGGTATTGATCAGATTATTGAAAATGTATTAGATCGGGCTGGCGATGTTTCGTCAGTAGCTTTAATAGGTGATTATGCAAAAGGTTTGGATTCTGGTGAAATTGAAGTTCTAATTTTAGGGAATGATTTAAATACAATATATTTACTTAATCTAGCTGACAAAACGGCTCAATTATTGCGTAAAAAAATAAATTTGTATTTTGAAGAACCTGTAGACATCGTGCATCGAATTGTTTTATATGATGTTTAGCATAAAATAACACTTAAATCTTTTATTTACTAATAACTATTTCATTTATGAAAGAAAAACCGTCTGAAAAGCAACTAGACACTAATTCGGGACCAAGAATAGGTATTACTTTTAGTGCTTTCGATCTACTTCATGCTGGGCATGTTGCTATGCTGGAAGAAGCCAAAAGACAATGTGATTATTTAATTTGCGGTTTGCAAGTCGACCCTTCGTTGGACCGACCGGAAAAGAATAAACCGACACAGACAGTTGTAGAGAGGTATATCCAATTAAGAGGTTGTAAATACGTAGACGAAATCGTGCCATATATTACGGAGCAGGATCTAGATGACGTGTTGCGTTCATTTAAAATTGATGTACGTATTGTTGGAGATGAATACAAAAACAAAAACTTTACAGGACGTGATTATTGTGAAGAAAAGGGAATTGAATTGTATTTCAATAAAAGAGACCATCGTTTCTCCAGTTCAGGATTACGCAAAGTAGTCGCAGAGAAGGAACTAAATAATGCTAAACAGAAAGCGGATAGCTAAACATGCTTAATATCGCTATAATAGGGCAGGGATATGTCGGACTTCCGTTAGGTTTAGCTTTTGCCAATCATTTCGAAGTTTGGGGCTATGATATTGATTTGAAACGAATTGAGGAATTGAAAGCCGGTTTTGATAGAACTAAACAGGTTGACACTCACTTGATTATGGATTCATTACATAATAAATCATATCGCTTCACCTCCTCTATTTCAGATATTTCCTCTGCATCTATTTACATAGTGACAGTTCCTACACCTATCGATAAATACAATTCCCCGAATTTAAGTTTCTTGTTAAATGCTACTAAAGCAATAGCAGAAATTCTTAAACCCGGAGATATTGTGATTTATGAGTCAACAGTTTATCCCGGATGTACCGAAGAGGAGTGTGTTCCAATTTTGGAGCTGTATTCTGGATTAAGTTATAACAAAGATTTTTTTGTAGGATATTCACCAGAGCGAATCAGTCCTGGAGACAAACTTAATACATTATCTTCCATTGTTAAAGTGACTTCTGGCTCTACAGCTGAAATTAGCGAACAAATTGACAAGCTTTATCAAACCATTGTACCAGCAGGGACTTTTAAAGCGCCATCAATTAAAGTTGCGGAGGCATCGAAAGCGATTGAAAATGCACAGCGAGATGTAAATATTTCGTTTGTCAATGAGTTAGCATTAATTTTTGACAGAATTGGAATTGACACTAATGACGTTTTGGATGCTGCGTCTACAAAATTTAATTTTCTAAGGTATCAGCCTGGTTTAGTTGGAGGACACTGCATTTCCGTAGATCCATATTATCTCGCTCATAAAGCAGATCAAGTTGGCTATCATCCGGATGTTATACTTTCAGGAAGAAGGGTCAATGATTCGATGGCTAAATTTGTAGCTTCAAAAGTCGTTAAATTGATGCTGTCGAAAGATATGAACCTTAAGACAAGTGAGGCTTTAATACTTGGTGTCACTTTCAAGGAGAATTGTCCAGATATTCGAAATACGAAGGTGATTGATATTCGAAACGAGCTACTCGAGTATGGAGTTCGAGTCGATATTTTTGATCCTTGGGCAGACCATAAAGAAGTTAAATCAGAGTATGGCGTGAGCATGTTGACAGAATTGGATCCTCGGAAAAAATATGAAGCCGTCATACTAGCTGTGGCACACGATGAATTTTTAACATATAATATTAAATCATTAGTCAAAGATATAAGCATTGTATTTGATATCAAGGCGCGTTTGGATCGCTCTTTGGTTGATGCAAGATTGTAAAGTTATGAAAATTAGAAAAATTACCTGTATAGGTGCTGGCTATGTTGGTGGACCAACGATGTCCGTGATTGCACAAAAGAATTTAAATGTTAAAGTTACTGTAGTCGATTTGAATCAAGCGAGAATCGACGCTTGGAATGACGCTGATTTGTCTAAACTTCCTGTCTATGAGCCAGGATTAGATTCGGTTGTCGCTGAGGCTCGTGGTAGAAATTTATTTTTCTCAACAGATGTCGAAAAAGCAATCGACGAAGCTGACATGATTTTCATTTCAGTAAATACACCAACCAAAACCTATGGAAAAGGAAAAGGACAAGCCGCAGATTTAAAGTTTATTGAGCTTTGTGCTCGTCAAATTGCCGCTGTAGCGACTTCAGATAAAATCGTTGTCGAAAAATCTACACTGCCTGTCCGTACGGCCGAAGCCTTGAAATCTATATTGGATAATACAGGCAACGGTGTAAACTTTCATATACTTTCAAATCCAGAATTTTTGGCTGAAGGTACAGCGGTTGAGGATCTTCATGCCCCAGATCGCGTTTTAATTGGTGGAGAAAATCAAGAAGCTATCCAAGCATTAGTAGACGTATATGCAGCTTGGGTTCCTACAGAACGTATTTTGACGACAAATTTGTGGTCGTCAGAATTATCGAAGCTAGTTGCTAATGCATTTTTAGCTCAACGTGTATCATCAATTAATTCCATCTCAGAATTATGCGAAATTACTGGTGCAAATGTTGATGAAGTTTCGCGTGCTATTGGTCACGACAGCAGAATTGGTTCGAAGTTTCTGAAGGCTTCTGTTGGATTTGGAGGTTCATGTTTTCAAAAAGATATTTTGAATTTGGTGTATATCGCCCGGTCGTACAATTTAGCCGCTGTTGCGGATTACTGGGAACAGGTAATTATTTTGAACGACCATCAGAAAACCCGCTTCGCAGAAAACATTATTAAAACCTTATACAATACCGTAAATGGTAAAAATATAGCTTTCTTAGGATGGGCATTTAAGAAGGATACAAATGATACGCGTGAGTCCGCGGCTATTTATGTTGCAGATCACCTGTTAGATGAGGAGGCAAATGTTATCGTTTACGACCCAAAAGTTCCTGCAGAGCAGATTTACAAAGATCTTGATTATCTAGGCACAAGAACTCCCGAAGAAAACCGTCGTTTAGTGAAAGTTGTAAATGATCCATACGAGGCATTAGCGGATGCTCACGCTGCTGCAATTCTTACCGAATGGGATGAATTTAAAGACTATGACTGGTCGAGAATCAAAGAAAGCATGAAAAAACCTTCTTTTGTATTTGACGGCCGCAAGTTATTAAATAGTGCGCAGTTGCAAGATCTAGGATTCGTGTATTACGCAATAGGAGAATAGGCTGTTATACTTAAATTATTCAGAACATGGGTTATAAAAAAATACTTGTTACCGGAGCGGCAGGATTTATTGGTTTTCATCTTAGCAAAAAGTTGCTTGAACAGGGATTTGAAGTTGTTGGTTTAGATAATATCAACGACTACTACGATGTAAATCTCAAATATGCACGTTTGTCTGAGCTAGGTGTTGAGAGAGCTGAAGCGGAAGAGTGGAATCGTAAATCGATATCGACCACACTTCCAAATTTTACCTTTGTCAGGATCAATCTCGAAGATAGAGAATCTTTGCCACAACTTTTTGCTGAGGAAAGTTTTGATGCGGTTGTAAATTTAGCAGCGCAGGCTGGTGTGCGATATAGTTTGGAAAATCCAATGGCTTATGTTGATAGTAATATCGTTGGATTTGTAAATGTTCTGGAATCATGTCGTCACAACAAAATACAGCACTTGGTTTACGCGTCAAGCTCTTCTGTATATGGGGAAAACGGCAAAGTGCCTTTCTCTGAAGATGATCGAGTTGATTTTCCTGTTAGTCTGTACGCAGCAACAAAAAAGGCCAATGAATTAATGGCCCATACCTACAGCCATCTGTATCAAATCCCTACTTCTGGACTTCGATTCTTTACGGTTTATGGTCCTTGGGGCAGGCCTGATATGGCTCCCATATTGTTCGCTTCGGCGATTACCGAAAATCGAGCGATTAAAGTATTTAATAATGGTGATATGAGTAGAGATTTTACTTATATAGATGATATTGTTAATGGTATTATACTCACGCTGAACAATCCACCAAAGAAAGAAAAAGAACATCCTTTATATCAGGTTTTCAATATAGGAAACGGCTCACCAGTTTCGCTAATGGAGTTTATCGAAACTTTAGAGGAGAATTTAGGACAGGTAGCTGATAAAAACATGATGCCAATGCAACCTGGAGACGTGCCTAGAACTTGGGCGGATACAGAACATCTGAATGCCATCGGTTACAAAAGTGAAACACCAATTCAAAATGGCGTTGAGAAGTTTGTTGAGTGGTTCAAAAAATATACATACTAAATAAGAACAATTATGCATAACGATATTTTAAAGATAAAAAAAGGCCGGCTGTACGGAAATGTTAAAGTAAGTGGCGCTAAAAATAGCGCATTGAGATTACTGGCAGCCTCGCTTTTAACAGATGAGCAAATTGAATTAAATAATTTCCCGAACGGATTACTTGACGTACAAGTTCATTTGGAAATGCTCAAGGTTTTGGGTAAGGATTTTTCTGCAAAGCAGGACAATGTCTTTATTAAAGAAACTCAGTCTGGCATCACTACCTTAGACTGGACAGAGCGCTCAATTCGCAATACCTTGCTTATATTGGGAGCGCTAGTTACTCGATTTGGCGAAGGGCGCGTCCCTTTACCTGGGGGATGTAAATTGGGGGAGAGAAAGTATGATCTACACGTTATGCTTTTAGAGAATTTGGGTGCTAGGGTTTGGGAAGAAGAGCCGGGCTATCTTTGCGCAAAAGTAGAAAGCGGTAGATTGAAGGGCAACAACATTCATCTACCTATGCGGTCTACAGGCGCTACCGAAAATTCTATTATCTGTGCATCATTAGCTCAGGGAACTACTACAGTATGGAATCCGCATATTCGTCCTGAAATCATAGACCTAATAGCTTTATTGAATAAAATGGGTGCCAAAATAAAGGTTTATGGCCAGAAGTGTATCGTAATTGAGGGGGTTGATAAACTATCTGGGGTCAAGCACTCAGTAATTCCAGACAATATGGAAGCACTGACTTGGGCCATTGGAGCTGTTATAACTCAGGGAGAAGTCGAAATTGAAAATTTTCCATTTGAGCATTTGGAAATACCTATGACGTACTTACGCGAAAGTGGGATGAATTTCTACAGAGGGGAAAATAGTCTAATCGTAAGAGGAGGGGAAGCGTATCCTATTGAGATTAGCACTGGCCCTTATCCGGGTATTAATTCGGATATGCAGCCCCTATTTGCTGTATATGGCGCCATGTCTCAAGGAGAATCTAAAATCATTGATTTACGGTTTCCTGGTCGTTACGGATATGCTGAAGAATTAGCTAAAATGGGAATGAACTATAGCGTTGAAGGAGATTTGTTAGTAATTAATGGAGGAACTCCTCTGCACGGAGCTACGGTTAACGCTCTAGACCTAAGAGCTGGAATTGCGTTGTTGTTGGCTGGATTGACTGCCGAAGGAGAAACGCTAATCGAAAATTCTTGGCAGATAGAACGCGGATATGAGAATCTAAATGAGAAATTAACTCAACTAAACATAAAGCTCTAATGACTTTGCAAACCCTGATAGAGGAAATTAAAGGTGATTTAAGAGGAAAACCATCATTACCCCTATTCATAAAAAGTTATTTTTACAGTGCTAGATTTAGGATATTACTAAATCATAGAATAGGTAAATTTTTCTATAAAAGGAACAATTTCCTTTTTCGACAGCTCGCATTGCGTTATAAATATAGGCTAATTACCAAAAGAGGCTGTGATATTTCGTATGACTGTAGCATCGGCAAAGGCTTGAGATTGCCCCATCCATTAGGAATTGTAATCGGACAGGGGGTCGTAATTGAAGATGATGTAATGATTTTTCAACAAGTGACGTTTGGCAGCCATGGGAAAAAGGGCAAAGATTTGGAATATCCGACCGTTAAAAGGGGGGTTAAGATATTTGCTGGAGCAAAAATTATCGGAGGTGTTGTCATTGGCGAAGGTAGTGTTATCGGAGCCAATAGCTTGATTAACATTGATGTTCCGTCTGGAAGTACTGCTTATGGAACACCATGTAAAATAAAACAGAAAGATCAATGAGTTCGTTTATAAAAGATCTGTCAAGGGTCGGTGTGTCAAATTTTGTAATTATTTCTTCAGGAATTCTTACGTCCATTATAACCGCTCGCTATATTGGCCCAGAGGGGAATGGTATTATTGCGGGGCTTGCTGTTTATCCATCTCTGTTTATGACGATTGGGTCTTTAGGGATTCGACAATCGACTGCTTATTATTTAGGTAAGGGACTGTATCCAGAGGAGAAAATTAAGACTGCTATAACGCAAATCTGGATGTGTACCACAGTTCTGTCATTCGTTATTTGCTTTATCTTGATGCGTTACTTTAGTAAATCTGGAGATAATTTGTATTGGGTGCTTTTGTCATTGCTGCCAATTCCATTTAATTTGTTTGTAACTTATAATTCAGGAATTTTTTTAGGGAAAAATAATATTAGTGCTTTTAATAAAGTCAATTGGATACCTCCTCTTCTAACGTTGTTTTTAACATTAATTTTTATCGTAGTGCTTGATCTTAGTGTTACAGGTGCTCTTTTAGCAGTTATTGGTGGCCCACTGTTTATGGCTTTTTTAATGTTGTTCAGGAACGATTTCTTGAGAGCTTTTAAATTCGAAGTTGATTTGACTGTTATTAAATCAATGCTGTCTCTAGGATTAATTTACGCTTTTTCGTTATTAATTATTAATTTAAACTATAAAGCCGATTATATTCTTTTGGACAAACTAAGTTCGTCCTATGAGTTGGGGATCTATTCTAAAGGCTCAACCATAACGCAGTATTTGTGGCAAATTCCAATGCTATTAAGTACAATTGTATTTGCGCGAAGCGCTGTTTCGAAAAACGATAGGAAATTTTCCATGAAAGTCGCCCAGTTGTTGAGAATTTCATTTATTCTTATTGGTTCAGCTTCTTTAACCCTCTTTTTGCTTTCCGACTTTATTATCATAACCATGTATGGAGAATCTTTCCGGGATAGCATCTTAGTTTTAAAATTTCTATTACCAGGCGTGGTCATATTAACTATTTTTAAGGTCATGAATATGGATTTAGCGGGAAAGGGTAAACCTTGGATTGCTATGAAGGCGATGTTTCCTTCCTTAATTATTAATGTGGTCTTAAATTATATCTTTATCCCGAAATATGGTGCCGCTGGATCCGCAATCTGTTCTACTATAAGTTATATCATAGCTGCACTTACTTTTCTTTTTTTCTATAGTAGAGAAGTTAAGATTCCAATATCTGAAATCCTCAGATTTAGAAAATCTGATTTCGATCCTATTTTTAGTGTTATTAATAAACTTAAAAAACGGTAATGATATATTATAAAAATTTTGATTTAACTAACTTCAATTCTTATAGAATCCATTCGACGGCTAAGGAGGTGTATTTTCCTGAAAATGAAAAAGATATAGTAGATTTATATAGTCAGAATAATAACTATATTTTGCTAGGAAGCGGACATAATATTATCTTAGCAAGCGAATACTATGAAAGGCCGATTGTAATTTTTAATGGCAATTTCAATGAAATCTCTTTGAAAGATTCTAATCTTATTGAGATCGAAGCTGGAGCAATGATGCATGACGTTGCGGATTTTGCTCTAAAGCACTCGCTTAGCGGTATTGAAATCTTCTATGACATTCCAAGTTCCTTAGGCGGAGCAGTTGTTATGAATGCTGGTGCGAGTGGGGAGGAAATCAAAGACGTTTTGGTTAAGGTACGATACCTTGATTTGGCAGATTTGCAAATAAAAGAGATCTTGAAGGAAGATATGTCGTTCGAATACCGGAATAGTTTTTTTCAGAGAAATACCGATAAGATCGTGTTAAAGGCTTGGATAAAACTAACTTTATCAAAACCAGATTTGATAAAGGAGAAAATGGAAACGATAAAGGCGCAACGCTGGGCAAAGCAACCTAAAGAATTGCCAAATGGGGGTAGTGTATTTAAAAGACCCAAAGGCTATTATGTTGGGGCAATTATTGACGAATTAAAATTAAAAGGTTTTACCATAGGCGGTGCAAAAGTTTCTGAAAAGCATGGCGGTTTTATTGTAAATTTCAATAATGCGAAAGGAAATGATATTGTTGAAATAATCAATCATATCAACAGCTTAGTTAGTATGAAATATGGATTTATGTTAGAAATTGAGCAAAGAATAATTTAATGCGATGGCTTCAAAAGTTTCAATAATATCAATTTACTATAATCGCGAAAACTCTGTAGAACAATCGATTGAAAGCTTAAGAACTCAATCGTATTCTGATGTCGAAATCATATTAGTCGATGATAATTCTAGTGATAATACCTATTCTAAACTAATTTATCAACAGACGCTCGACTCTAGAATTCGTGTTATTCGCAACGAAACAAATAAGGGTTTTACTCAATCATTAATCGATGTGATTAAAAATGTTGATTCGAAGTACATTGCGATTCATGGCTCTGGAGATATCTCGCTTCCTAAACGGATTGAAACGCAAGTGGCATTTTTGGAAAACAATGGTGATGTCGGAGTTGTCGGCGTGGGTGTTACTAATAGAAAGGTAAATAATGTTTCAGATACTATTATGGAGATTTCTACAGAACATCTGCTTTCTCGTAATATGTTGAATCATGGAGCTGTAATGTTTAGAGTGGATGATTATCACAAGTCAGGCGGATATAGATCATTCTTTAAATATAGACAAGATAAAGACTTATGGTACAGAATGAGTTTAATTTCTCGAATATTTTTTCTTCCCGATAAATTGTATGAATGGTCTATACAGGAATCGTCCGTTTCTAAAACAACTGCGTTAAATTTTGAACCAGTACTGCTGTCAGAGTTTGCTACCTTCCTAATTAGGGAAAGAATAAAATATGGATACGACTCATTGGATAAATTTGGAGAACGAGGGGCTCTGTTATTTAATCCATCTACGTCAATTCATATATTTATTAGGAACTTGAAGTCATACTTGCTAAGGAAAGAATGGAGTTCTGCTCAATCAACAGTTGAATTGATGATAATAATTAACAGAAATATTTTTTATAATTGGGGTTTAGTGATCCTTCTAAAGTACATAAAAAAAAAGAAATAGATGAAGTCTAATCCATTTTCATTCTTATTTGTTCTTGTTTCACTCGCTTTACTCTTTTTCTTCATTCCTGATCGAAGAGAGGGACTGGATACTTCTTATATAATTAATGTTTCAGTCATTGTTATATTAAATATTGTTGTTTTTTTTAAAGCCGTTTCAAAATTATATAAAACTTGGATAAGGTTTGATGTTCTATTCATTATTGGCTTTTTTATTGTACATTTTCAGACCACTTTATTTTACTCGCTTTTTGACATAAATCCGCCATATCCGAATTATTGGATCAACCAATTCGTAGTAAATTATGCGACTTGGCTAAGCGCAATGTGCCTTTTGATTTGGATGGCGGGATTCTATTTGTACACATCTTTTAAAAAATCGTTCCAGATTAATAGCAATAAGTTTGATTATTATATTAAGCCTGTTAATAGTTTTAATTTTTTGTTGTTAACTACATTTATCCTATTTATTATAATCGTCGGGGGAAGTTTTTGGTCTGGAAATCATTCTGGAGTTTCAAATTGGGGTGCCGGAGCAACATATATTTTTCTTGTTTTCAGAACTATACTTTTTCTGGGGGTAATCTATTTTTTCATCAACAATCGCGAAAGTTTAGGATCTAGAAATAAAATAGCTACCGCTATATTTAATAATAAACTACTTGTAGGTATATCAATAATCTACGTGTTGTCATTCTTAACACAAGGAGACCGTGGGCCGATTATGCAGTTTGGTCTATTAGTCATTGGGTGTTACAGCGTTTTTGTGTCAAAAATATCATTTAAGCAACTTTCATTATTGATTGTTGGTGGAGCGTTTACTTTCATGCTGATTGGCTTAGGGCGAACGAGTGATGTTTCTAAAAGGGATGGTGGAATATTTTCAACGGGACTTCAGAATTTTGAAGAAAAAGAAGATACATTATTTCCAACTGATGAGCTAGCAAAAAGTGCGTCGATTCTGTACTTAGCTTTAGACGTGGTTCCCGATTCGCATCCGTATTTATACGGGTATACAATATTTAACAATCTTGTCGAGGTCATACCCATGAGCTCAACCGTTTACTCCCCCAATAAAATCTATTCAAGTTCTACTGACTTTTTTACCTTTTTAACTTATGGTAATAATCCAAATTGGGGTGTGGGGTCAGAGATTATAGGTGATTTGTATATAAATTTTGGAGTCCATTTAACAATCTTGATCTTTTTCCTATTTGGATATTTCGTTTCATACTTGACTTATGAAACTCACGTTAACCACAATTATTTAATAATATTAATTTATCTGATGATGCTTATGTTATCTATTTATTTAAATAGATCCATATTTTTGAATCCGTTAAAATTTGTTTTCTATCTTCTTATTTTTAATAAGTTTTTGGGGAAGAGGGTAAATAAAGTTCTATGAAAAAGAAAATTGCCTTTTTAGTAAATGGTGTAAATGCTGGAGGAACAGAAAATTATCTTCTTAGATTTCTTTCATTCTATATTGATAAGATCGATGCCACAGTATATTGTAAATCTGGGAGACTGGGAGAACTTGAAAATGAATTTAGGAATTTGGGCGTAAATTTAAAGCCATTCCATTTGGGTTATTTTAATTTTAGGGACTATTACAAACTAAGAAAAGATTTTATTAAATCTAATTATGACTCAGTTTGTGATTTAACAGGGAGTTTTGGAGCTGTTCCTCTATTAATTGCTAAGTTAGCTGGAATTAAAAAGCGTGTAGGGTTTTTTAGAAATTCTAGTGAGAAGTTTCAAAAGACATTTTTTAAAGTTCAATATAATCGTTTGATTACATGGATTCTTCCGAATGTGGCAACGAATGTTCTGTCGAATTCTAAATCAGCGTTGAATTATTTCTATAACGATAGGTGGGAAAGAAACAATAAATTTCAAGTCATATACAACGGTCTTGATTCAAATATTTTTTTAGATAATAGCGGTGATTTGAGAGATGAACTAAAAATTTCTAGTAACGCCTTCGTCGTTGGCCATGTTGGACGTTTAAATGAACAGAAAAATCACGAAACTGCTATAAACGTTGCAATTGAACTTTGCAAGGAACACCCAGATGTTTATTTTATTTTCTGTGGAAAAAATGTTGACGTTGCATATTCAGAACTTGTTTCAAAACAAAACCTGAGCGAAAGAATTTTGTTATTGGGGATGCGGCGAGACATTTGCAAGGTTTTGAGAACTATGGATTGTTTTTATTTTCCTTCTAAAGTTGAAGGTCAGCCAAATGCTCTGATTGAGGCAATGATGGTGGGATTGCCGTTTGTAACGTCCGATATAGATCCGATTAAAGAAACCGTTCCAGAAAAATTTCATACACAATTGGTATCCCCAACAGATATTATCGAGGCTAAACGTAAAATATTGGAAGTTAAAAATAGCCACGCGTTAAGACGCAGACTGAACTTGTCTGATTGGACTTGCGAATATTATAGACCCGAAAAATGGTTCAGTATGTTTTACGAAAAAATTTAATTGGAATGGTAAAAAATTTTAAAGATGATATTTATCGCTATACAGGGGGAACAGGCTTGACTGCTTTTTTTAAAGCTTGGCGAAATCCCGGTTTTAGGTTCATTTTATTTTTCAGAATAGTTTCAAGTTCTCGTAAGTATAGTTTGAGATGGAGTATGGCTTTTCCGTTTTATAGGCATTACTTTATAAAGTATGGAATTCAAATACCCACAAGTGTCAAGATCGGTAGAGGTTTGTTATTGCCACACTTCGGTGGAATTGTAATCAATTCTAAATCTAAAATAGGGAATAATTGTAATATTCTACAAAATGTTACCTTAGGAAATTCAAAAGGGGGGAAAAAAGCCGGCTCACCCACTATTGGCGATAACGTATACATTGGACCCGGAGCTGTTATTGTTGGTGGGATTTTTGTAGGTAATAATGTATTGATTGCTGGAAATGCCTTTGTAAATTTCGATGTTCCTGATAATAGTATCGTGTTAGGTAACCCAGCACAAATAATTAGGAAAGATTCTCCGACAATAGAATATATTGGTTGGCGAATACATATATAATGAACGTCATGATAGCATCCAAAAAAATAACACACAGGTTTTTTAAGTCGTATTTTCTTTTTATATTGTTAATTGCGACACTGGCAAATGGGAATGCTAGTGCAAATACTTCTTTATTCAAAACGGAGTCCTTGCAAGCTCTAATAGATGTAGCGACAAAAAATAAAACAACATTGGTCTTAAAAACTAATAGTCAATATTTAGTCTCTAAACCTTTAAGAATAACTTGTTCAATCGAAGGGAATGGGGCTACTGTCACCGTAAATTCCGATGCTGTTGTGGGTGTTGAAATTTCATCTAATAACCTAGTAATCAATAGTCTTAATATTTCTGGAGCTCGATTAAAAATGATCGATCTAAAAGCAAACAACGTTACCATAAGTAGATGCCATTTTTCCACCAAATCATATTTCGTTCTTTTAAGAATTGGAGGACATAATACAAAACTTTTAAATTCAACTTTGGAGAATTACTATAAAAGTAGATTTCAATATGCAATAAAGAGTCAAGACAAGATTCCAATTAATGGATTGGTAGTCGAAAATTGTAAAATATACGGTGGGGTATACATGGAGAACCTAACCAAAAATAAATATGGAGGTTACAGTTTTAGAGAAAATTCTTTTGAAGTAAATTATAGTCATGCTGTACAAAATATTAATAATCAGCATGATGGATTTAGATTTGCTGGGATTGACGGCATAACATTTCTCGACAATATTATTAATTTTAAGGATGTTAATAGGGGATTTAAGTTTACTGATGCAGAGGCCGGATTGAAAGGTAGGACTCAGTCTAATAATCCTACAACAAATATTTTGTTTAGCGGAAACAAAATTACATCTGTCTCTAAAAATGGTAAGCAATTATTCGACTTCTATGATGGAACAGCAATAGCATCAATTTCTAATAATATCATTAGTTCAAAAGGCCACACCACTATTTTTGAAGATAAGACTACAATGAGCCTGCCGTCTAGTAGAAAATTAATAGTCTCAAAAAACAAGATATATTTTGATTTTCGGATATGTTATTATCGTGGTGCTACTAAAAAAACTCAACTTAAGAATAATGTTTCGATATCATTTATCGACAATGATTTTTTTTATACGGGTAATGTGCAAGCGTCAAGCAAAATCCAAAGATCTGGTAGTAATAAGGACTTCAAATTGGAATATTTAATTTATGTAAGGTCTTTAAATAACTTTGAATTTGTAAGTAATAGATTGAACACTGACAGTCCTGCAAATTCGTTTAGTAATTCTAGAGTTATCTTTATCAACGACGTTTCAAAATCTAATGTTGAGAACAATAAAATAAGCGGTGGCATTTCATTCCAAAAAGAAGGTGTAAATGATGATTTGAGATTCGTCAATAATACTATCGATGAAATAAGTCTACCTACAGTGATTGATCTGAAAAGTTCTCAAAAAAACATTAAGCTAGACAATCATATATCTTTTGAGGGAAATCAAGTGAAAATGAAATCAAAAAATATAAAAATTATCAACTCTTCATCAGAGTCTACTATGATGAAAGCTAATAAGATATCATATTAAACCAATATTAAATAATCGATTTTTATATTAATGAAAGCACTTTTTATACACGATCACCCATTTATTAAAAATAGAGAAACAGGTGCTTTATATACCTCAGGGAATCTCGATTCTAAACTTTGGGAGCGGTATCTTAAACATTTCAGCTCTGTAACAGTAATAGGTCGATGTAAGGTGGAAGACGACACATCTCGATACAATCTCGCAGAAAAGGATTCTGTTACGTTTAATCTGTTTGACAATGTGAGAGGAGGAGCCGATTACTTTAGAAAACGTAAAGAGATTGAAAAAAGACTTATTGATGAGATACAAAAGCATGATGCAGTTATTATGCGCTTCCCAGCGACTATTTCTGTATTCGCAGCAGATTATTGCATAAAAAATAACGTACCATACGTAGCGGAAGTTGTTGGTTGTTCTTGGGATGCTAACTGGAATTATGGTGGCATTAGCCCAAAGCTCATTGCTCCATACAGCTATATAAAGATGAAGAAGGCCGTAAAGAAGGCTTCTGCAGCAATTTTCGTTACAGAAAATTTTTTGCAGAACCGATATCCTACTGACGCGACGCTTACTGCAAATGCTTCAAATGTAATTGTCCAAGAAGTGGATCCGAAAGCTTTAGAAGTACGATTGAAAAAAATAAATTCGCAAGAAGCGGACGGCGCGATCCGTTTAGGCGTAATTGGAAACATAAATGTACGTTATAAAGGCTATGATGTACTATTGCAAGCCGTTTCTGATCTACCGGCCGATCTATTAAAAAGGATAACCATCGATTTTGTTGGAGGGGGGGATCCTTCTTATTTGACGAGCTTAATTCAAAAATTTCGATTAGAAGATCGAACAATTGTACGCGGCAAGTTAAAGTCTGGCCAGGAGATTTTTAGCTATTTAGATTCTTTGGATCTTTATGTTCATCCCTCAAAGCAGGAAGGACTCCCTCGTGTCGTCATTGAAGCAATGAGCAGGGCTTGCCCGATTTTGGCCTCTAGTGTTGCTGGAACACCCGAGTTATTAGCTAGTGAGTTTTTACACAAGCCAGGTGATGCAAAGAAATTGAGCATGGATATTGTTAAGATTGTTCAAGATGTAGAACTTCAGAAGCGTATGGCAGAGATGAATTATGAGAAATCTAAATCCTATGTTTTTTCAGTCCTAGAGGGAAGAAGAGAAGATTTTTTCGCTAAAGTAAAGGCGTCTCTTTAAATTATTATTAACTACTTATAGAATTTCAAGTTTATAAAATGAAAAAAGCAATTATTGTAAACGGTATCACAGATATGAACAAGGGTGATCAAGCGTTGGTTTGGGAAAGCTATCGGATTATTCAGGATACCGGTCTATATGATGATATTAAAGTAATATCCTTAGGCGATACACCTGAAGAGTACGAAGCCCTTTGTGGTCAAACGATTGACAGAGGTATGCACGTAATACAGAATTTGCTAAAGCATCCTAGACGGGGTAAACATCATAAAGATCAGTTACAGAAAGAGGGATTAGGCTATTTGTTATTCCAGATCAAAAACGCGCTCAGCGACTATCGTTCTCTTACGCGATTAGAAAAAATTATAGATGACAAATCTAAGACTAAGAAATATTTTACTGAACGGGAAAATGAAACTATCCAAGCTTTTAGAGACGTCGATACCGTCTTTGTTAAAGGAGGAGGATTCCTACATGCCCATGGAGAAAAAACGGCTCCTTATGTTATGTGGTACTTTTTGTATTATATGAACTTAGCAAAGCAGATGGGAAAAGAATTGGTTTTACTGCCGAATTCCTATGGCCCGTTCGATGGATTAACTGTAAAAAAGCAATTGAAGAAGGGCTTGGGGAAAAGCGACCTAATTTTAGCTAGAGAGCATGTCTCCTCTAACGCATTGTCTGTTTTGTTGGAGCGCGATATTCCTGTCGTTCCAGATTTAGGATTCTATCTAAATATGCAACCTAAAGAAGTGGGTTTCGAGGTTTTGGAAAAATACGGCTTTACAAAGGCAGATAAAATTGTAGGAATGACCGTAAGACCATGGCGATTCCCTGGAAGTTCGAATCCCGAGCAGTTATTCGATCGCTATTTGGATTCGTTGAAGGAACTCATTATTTATTTAAATGAGGCGGGGTATAAAGTTGCCCTTTTCAACCAATCGATAGGACCTAATGCGCATGAAGATGATCGCAATGCGATTGCACGGCTTATAGATATTTGCGATAATGAAAAGAGTGGTCTTTTTACATGGGTTAACGAGAATCCCACCTGCGATATTTTGAAAGCGATCTACGCAAATATGTATTTCTTTGTCGGTACCCGATTTCACTCACTGATTTTTTCAATGACTTCTGAAGTTCCGTCTATATCGATTGCTTACGGAGGGAATAAAGGAGTTGGAATTATGGAAGAGTTTGATTTAGGAGAGTATGTCGTTAAAATTAATGATGTTACTAAGGAAAATTTGAGAGATTTATTCGACCGTGCAATAGCAAATTATTCAGCCATTAAAACGAAATTGGCGGAAAAGCTTCCTTATCTTGAAGAACAGCGTTTAGAAACGATAGAACTGATTAAAAAGGCGGTAAAGCACTAATTATGAAGATTGCATTAGTAATTACCGATTACGGTAGTTTTAACAATTTTTTAGGAGATCTAGCAATTCAATTGCTTAGAGACGGCCACGAAATCTCAGTAATCACATCAGAGGTAAGGGTAATTAATATCCAAGACAAATTCAATTACTTGGAACAAGGGATCAAGTTTTTTTATGTGGATTTTCCTAGAGGTTTTAATCCTTTATCTCACTATAAGTCCTCCAAAAAGATAAAAAAGATCTTGGATGATATTGTGCCAGATTTGGTACATATTCATTTTACCACAGGAATCTTTACGACACTTTTTTCCGGACGTTTGAAATATAAAACACTGGGTACATTCCATGGTCTGGGATTTCCGGTATTGTCGGGAGTCAAAAAACAAATATTTGCTTTTGTTGAGCGATTTTGTTTTAACCGATTGGATAAAATTTACGTGCTTAATGAGGTTGATTATAAGGCGGTCACTTTGTTGGGATACGATAACGTCGAAAAATATGAGACATTAGGATTAGGATGTGATTTGAGCGTATTTAACCCGTCAAATTTCTCGGATATTCAAAAAGCTGATCGGAAGAAGTTGCTTCAGATAGATCCAGCTGATTTCGTTTTTGCCTATACGGGTCGGTTTGTGAGTTTTAAAGGGTTTGATAAAGTGATCCGTTCTTTTTTAGAATTGTATAAATCCAATGATAAAGTAAAACTATTATTAATAGGCGGTAACGATGTTATCCATCCAACTGGACTCAATGAACAAGAACTACAACAAATGGGTGATTGCAAGGGCATTATTCATATAGGATTTACGATTGATGTGGCACATTACTTGGCAATAACTGATGCATTCGTGTTTCCGAGCAGTAAAGAAGGGATGCCTGTATGCGTAATAGAAGCTTTGGCGATGGGAGTGCCCGTAATTACAGCTGATTCACGGGGCTGCAACGAGATTATCGAAGATAATTATAATGGCTACGTAGTTAATGTTGACGAAAACGCTTGGAAAGACGTCAAAGAAAGCATGGCTGTTATTAGTTCAAACCCAGGGTTGATTGAGCGCTTTAGAGGGAATATAGAAAAAGACAGACTTTTGTACGATCGAAATAGGTACGTTATGAGCGAGCGTAAACGATATAATGAATTAGTTTCTTAGTAAGAGTCGATAATCAATTAAAAAAGCAAAGAAATTTGTTTTAAAGAATAAGAGTGGAATTTGAAGACACAGGAAGAGAAAACGAAGTAACTTAGAAACTCGCTCTTTAAAGGTAGTATAACCCAATATGCACATTATAATTACAGGATCCTCAGGCTTTGTTGGACAAAACTTAGAGAAATATTTATTGGAAGGGGACGTGGAGGTTACAAGGCTTTCCCTCCGTGAGCAGAGCTGGCGTACGCGAATTGACCGACAATACGATGCAATTATTCATTTAGCAGGCAAAGCACATGACACGTCCAATACATCGCAGCCTGAAGATTATTTCAAAGTAAATACAGATCTAACGATAGATTTATTTAATGCTTTTCTTAGCTCAGAAGTAGGCGATTTTTTTTATTTTAGTTCTGTGAAAGCTGTAGCTGATTCGGTTGACGGAATATTAACAGAGGATGCAACTGGCAATCCGCTAACGCCGTATGGAAAATCAAAGCTGCAAGCGGAAGAATATCTTCTGTCAAAAAAGCTACCAGAAGGTAAGCGGCTTTTTATTATTCGGCCGTGCATGATTCACGGCCCAGGCAATAAAGGGAATCTAAATTTATTATATCAAGTTGTCAAAAAGGGAATTCCATGGCCTTTAGCAGCTTTTCACAACCAACGTTCCTTTTTAAGTATCGATAATCTAAACTTTTTAATAGTATCCATGCTTAAAGATGGTTCAATTGGTTCAGGGGTTTATAATTTTGCTGATGATGAGCCTATTTCTACAAATGATTTAGTCAAAATAATTGCAGAAACTTTTGGGAAGCAGCCTAGATTGTTGAATATTCCCTCAAAACTGATTAGTGCTTTTGTTAAGATTGGAGATGTATTGCCTTTACCTTTGAATTCAGAGCGATTGAAGAAGTTAACAGAGTCTTATGTGGTTTCAAATAAAAAAATTAAATCTGTTTTGCGTATTGAGCAACTACCTTTGAATTCGTCAGATGGGCTGAAGGTTACCATAAAATCGTTTGATGCAATCTGATGCAATTTTATGAAATCTACTTAGCCATTATTTACTTACTGTCTTCAAGAGCAACCTATGTTATATTTAATCATTTTTACTATTCTTTTTATCACTGAATTGATTTATTTCCGTATTGCGAATCAATTTAATATTATCGATAAACCTAACGAACGGAGCTCCCATACGTCAATAACGTTAAGGGGAGGAGGTATCATATTCTATTTTGGGGCTTTGATCTATTTCATCTTATCAGGCTTTGAATATCCTTACTTTTTTCTAGGATTAACGCTAATGACAGCCGTTAGTTTTGCCGACGACGTTATGACCCTATCTAATAAAATTCGGCTTTTGATTCATTTAATTTCAGTGATGCTAATGGCGTTCGAATTGCATATTTTTGACATGCCCTGGTATTATTTGCTAATTATTTTTATCGTCGTTATTGGGGTAATCAACGCATATAATTTCATGGACGGTATCAATGGTATTACTGTATCCTATAGTTTAGCTGTGTGCGGTTTACTAATTATGATGAACAACCAGGTCGATTTTATAGATAATGATTTGCTTATTTATACGATGTTGGCCTTGTTAGTCTTTGCATATTTTAATTTCAGAACAAAGGCCAAATGTTTTGCAGGCGATGTAGGGTCTGTTGCAATAGCTTTTATATTACTATTCGCGTTAGCAGCACTAATTCTAAAAACCCAAAACTTGATCTATATTTTGTTCTTATCTGTTTATGGAATAGATACGATTTGGACAATAATTCGTAGGCTAAGTAAAAGGGAGAATATTTTTCAAGCGCATCGATCTCATTTGTATCAATATTTAGGTAATGAAGCTGGTGTAAATAAATTGTTAGTTTCTTTCACTTACGGGATTCTTCAATTTATTATAGGCTTATTGGTGATTCAAATGGCGGACAAATCGTTAAATACCCAACTAATATTCGCGTTCGGTTTGATTTTTGCTTTAAGTGTTTTCTACTTAATCAGTAAAGAATACATCGTTAAAAAGTACATACGGAATATAATAAAATAGTTAAAAGACACCATGATTGAGTTTATACAGGGAGGGGTTTACGAAGATGATAGAGGTCAGATTCGATTTGTAAATGATTTCGATATGACTAGAATAAAGCGCTTTTACATCATTAAGAACAAAGATACGGAGCTGATAAGAGGATGGAGGGCGCATAGAATCGAGAAACGGTGGTTTTATGTTGTTTCGGGTTCTTTTACAGTTCAGTTTGTCAAAATCGACAGCTGGGAAGCGCCATCAAGGGAGCTTGAGGTTAAAAAAGAGCAATTAGACGCTACTCACAATAAAGTTCTTTACATTCCGGATGGATATGGTACAGCGTTTAAAGCCCTAGAACCAGAAAGTGAATTAATTGTTTTTGCAGATTTTGGAATTGACCATGCGAAGAGTGATGATTATACTTTTCCGTTAGATTATTTTGTCAATAGCAATGACCAAGAGTTTGACAAACCATCGTAATTTTTTTATAGATTGTCAACGTATTCATTTTACGTGTAAGGTTGTTTTTCAAAGAGAATGGAAAGCATTCAATAGATTCGAACATTGAAATTATTACAATCAAAAAACATATTTGAGAGATTGTGATAAAAAAGACTATTTTTGCAATGATTGAATATTGTTTAATTCATATTCAATAGATTGATATATTTTAATATTATACTAGCATATATGCGTAAACTATACATCCCATTAATTTCTTTTGTCATTTTGGTGATCTTTTTTTCTTCTTGTGCAAGTAGAAAAGACTTGGTGTATTTTCAACCAGATTCCACATTGTTACATGAGACATATGAACTGAATGCGCCGAAATTGCAACCGGGTGACCAATTGGTGATTATGATTAGTGCGGATGATATTCGCGCTACTGAAGCATTTAATCAGGCAAGTATTTATCAGTCTCGAAATTCGAACGATGCGGCATTTCGACCTACTTACGCAATTGATGTCGATGGAAATATTGACTATCCTAAATTGGGTAAAG
Organism: Sphingobacterium hungaricum; assembly: GCF_015210005.1. Classification (GTDB taxonomy): domain Bacteria; phylum Bacteroidota; class Bacteroidia; order Sphingobacteriales; family Sphingobacteriaceae; genus Sphingobacterium; species Sphingobacterium hungaricum. The sequence goes on along the minus strand of NZ_MU158697.1, from coordinate 599,227 downwards.
TAAAATTGGCTGGTCTTACAAGAACTGATGCCATCGGAAAGATGCGTGCTGAATTGTCGAGATTTATTCAAGATCCAGGCGTAAATATCAATATTACAAATTTTCGAGTTACTGTTTTAGGAGAAGTTAAGAGCCCAGGAAGCTACCTGGTGCAAAGCGATCGGATCACACTATTGGAAGCCATAGGCATGGCTGGCGATCTCACTATAAATGGAGTTAGAAAAGATGTATTGGTTATTCGGGAGCAAAATGGTAAAAAGGAAGAGTTTAGAGTCGACCTTACCAAACGCGATGCACTAAATTCTCCGGTCTATTACCTTGCCCAAAACGATATTATCTACATCGAACCAAATGGTGCACGGATACAATCTTCAAAATACACACAGAATAATTCTTTATTTATTTCCATAGCCGGAATCATTATTACGGTAATCTCCGTTATAACTAGATAATATTATCGTATATGAATAAAAACGAATATCCGAATTCAAATGCGGACGAAAATGAAATCAATTTAAAGCAACTATTTGAACAGTATGCCTTCTATTGGAAGTGGTTTGTACTTTCACTAATCATATGCGTTGCGGTTGCCCTAGTGTATTTAAGATACGCCGAAAAAATCTACAGTATCAGTGCCAAAATACTTTTACAAGATGAAAATAAGGCTTCAGATGAATTGGCTGGTTTGTCCGAAATAGCTAGTTTTACTGGAGGGTCATCGACATCTGCTTTTGTGTCCGACCAAATTGACGTGATGAATTCTAGAAGAATTATGCGTAAAGTTGTTGAAGAGAACAATCTTAACATTAGCTACTATTCAAAAGGTAACGTAAAATCTTCGGAAATTTTAGAAAAGTCATCGCCGATTAAACTAATTATTTTAAATAAAGGAAATCCGAAATTAGATTCCACATCCTATACGTTTATCATAGAAATTAAATCAAAAAATGAGTTTAGTTTTAGAGATAAGGAGAAAGGTACGAAAACGCTGAGTTTTGGAAAGCCATTTGATTCTGCCTTGGGGAGTATTCTAATTTTACCAAATCAGTTAGATGGCGATATAGGGTCAGAAATTCAGGTAGTTTACCAACCAATAAATAAGGTAATTGATAATTTGATTGGTCAGGTTTCGATACAGCCGAATAAAGAGAAACAATCTTATATCGTAAACTATTCAATGAATCATCCCGTTCGGGAAAAAGCAGCACTTATCCTAAATTCGATGGTAGATCAGTACAATCGAGACGTAACAGAGGATAAATACAAAGTGACAAAGGCAACGTCGGAATTTATTAGCAGCAGACTTGATTTGGTATCCAATGACATGTCTTCTGCTGACAAAGAGGTTGCTAATTTTAAAGATCAGAATAGTCTAATAGATATGCAGAATGAAGCTACCCTTTATTTACAAAATGCTTCTGAAAATGACAAAAAACTATTAGACTATCAAACACAGTTGAGGCTTGCTGATATGATGAAAAGCTCGATTTCTTCTGATAATTCTACATTGTTGCCATCCAACATTGGTTTAGAGGACGGTTCGATTGAGGCCACCATTGCCAACTACAATAAACTTATTTTAGAAAGAGACGATTTACTAAAATCCGCCACCGAAAGCAATCCTGTCGTGATTAATTTGAATAGCAATCTTGATGAAATGAACAGAAGTTTAACTACTTCGTTATCGAATTATAGAAAAGGCTTGGAATTAAATGTATCCGCTCTTCAGACTCAACGTGGATCTATTCAAGGAAAATTAAATCAGATTCCTAATCAAGAGAGAGGTTTTAAAAATATATCTCGACAACAACAAATAGTAGAATCGTTATATCTGTTTTTGTTGCAAAAAAGGGAAGAAATTGAAATTCAGGCCTCTGCTACACCTGCCAATATGAAAATTATTGACTCTGCTTATGGTTCTGATATCCCGGTAGCTCCGAGAAAAAGTATAATACTTCTAGGATCTCTTATTATTGGTTTCTTCATACCATTTGTGATTTTGTACATCAAATTTCTTTTGGATAATAAAATACATTCTAGGAAGGACATCGAAGAGAAATTTAATGCGCCAATATTGGGCGAAGTGCCTACCGCTGAAGACGAAACGATCATTAAATTAAATGACCGAAGTTCTTTGGCCGAGTCATTCCGAATCCTACGAACGAATATATCCTTTATGTTAGCGAGTAATAAAAATAGATCATCCGTGATTTATGTTACTTCAACGACTTCAGGAGAAGGTAAATCATTCGTTGCAACCAATCTGTCGCAAATTCTTTCCATGTCTGGCAAGAAGGTTTTACTGATTGGAGCGGATATTCGTAGTCCAAAAGTGCTCGATTATTTGGGCTTATCGCATTTGCAACATACAAATATTGGTATTACGCAATATTTGATTAATCCAGATATGCCGATCGAAAATATCATTATTTCAAAACCTGCACCATATGATTTTGATATAATCTATTCTGGATACGTAGCACCAAATCCAGCAGAGTTATTGATGAATGGTCATTTTAAGGATTTGATTGAATTTGCGCGTTCTCATTATGATTATGTGATTGTGGATACAGCACCGGTAAGTTTAGTAACAGATACGTTGTTGATCGCAGAGAACGCAGATTTAACAGTTTATGTAGCTCGTGCGAACTATCTGGATAAACGCTTATTGAATGTTCCTAAAGAATTGTATGAACAAGGGAAGCTTAAAAATCTGGCAGTTGTAATCAACGATGTTGATTTTGCTAGAGGCTACGGATATGGTTATGGTTACGGATATGGATATGGAGACAAAGGTAATCCGGCCTCTTTGAGAAGTAGGGTCAAGAAGCTAATTTTCGGAAACAAAAAAAGGAAAAAATAAATTTTAAGTTTTATGTTAAATCCCCAAATGATCTCAGGCATTTGGGGATTTTTGTTTAGCCACTGCGCATAACATAAAACCTAATAACATCGCTATAATCCCCCATAAGATTTTTCTATTTTTGCAGGATAATTATCTTTGGTTTTATATGCACAGACTTTTGTTCGTCTTTTTTCTTTCATTTTTCACTGTTCAAATTCGAGCGAATGAATCTACAGATTCCTTAAGAAAGGAATTGGATTTTACATTGAAGAGCAAAGAAGGCTTTAAGTTAGAAAAGTTAAGACGGATCAATGCTCTGAAAGATTCGATTAAAGCAACTAAAGGAAGCCTAAATGAAGCTTACAGGATAAATAATCAGCTCATTAAGGAATACGAGAAGTTTCAGATAGATTCAGCAATCTCTTTGGTGAGAAATAATGTTGTGCTAGCAAAGGCAATTAACAATCTCGATTATTTAAATGAATCAAATTTGAAGTTGGCGGGCCTGTTTTCTTCAGCAGGAAAATACATTGAATCTCAAGATATTCTAAATCAGCTAAATCGGCAAAGCTTAAACACAGATTTGCTTCCGCTCTATTTTTCAACCCTGACTGAATTTTGTAGCCACTATGGCCAAAGCAGCAATAATGCAAGCTATTTTAAATTAAGCGAAATCTATCGGGATTCCCTTTTAAATGTGCTGAATGAGAGTTCATTGAGGTACCAGCTTATTATAGCAACTAAAAAGCTGTATGATAATCAAATCGACGAAGCTGAAAAAATATTGAAGCAGCAATTGGATTTAACGAATGATACTATGTCCGAACGGGCCTTAGCAGGTTATCTGTTAGGAGTGATTGCTAAAAACCGAAATGATTTAAAATCCCAGCTGCATTATTTCAGCATTTCGGCCATAACAGATATGCGCTTAGCGATTACAGACAATGCATCATTCCAAAGCCTGGCTTTAGCATTTTACGAAAATAATGATATCGATCGCGCCTACCAATACATAGATGAGGCAATCAATGACGCGATTTTCTGCAATGTTCGGTATAGAACGATAGAAAGCACTACTTTCTATCCGCTTATCAATGCTGCTTTTCAAGAAAAGGAGCGAAAAGAAAAACTTCTTCTGATTTCTTTTTTATCAACAATTAGCTTGCTGTCAATCTTATTGTTTGGGGGGATTATCAAAGTAAATATTCAGAAAAAGAAGTTGAAGATTGTGCGCGAAGAATTATTCAATACCAATCAGGAATTGAAACTATTGAACGTCCATTTGCAAGAGTCCAATAATAGCTTATCGGAAGCCAGTCAGATTAAAGAAATTTACATCACTCAATTTTTTGAGATATGTTCAAGTTATATTGAAAAACATGAAACCTACCGAAATGGCTTGTACAAATATGTGTTGAACAATGACCTAGCCCACCTCAAAAAGGAGTTGAAAAGAGATAATTTTGTCAAATCTGAATTGGACGAATTGTACAAAAACTTTGATGTAATCTTCTTAAATCTGTATCCTTCGTTTATTTCTGAATTTAAGGAACTTCTTCAGCCCGACCAAAAAATTATTCCAGATACGTCTGAATTTTTAAATACGGAGCTCCGTATTTATGCGTTGATAAAACTTGGAATTAGTGATACGACGAAGATTGCGAGATTCTTGAGATGCTCTTTGCAGACAGTTTATAATTACCGAGTGAAAGTTAGGGGGAATGCTTTGCAATCGAAAGACGAATTTGAGAAAAGCGTGTTGTTAATTGGTGGTTTTCAGCAAAAATAAGATTCATATTTCGACATTGACACTTACTTTTTAGCTGGCGTTAATTTTTTTAACCCATTGATTACTAATTTAATTTACCTAAAAATAACCTACTTTTTAATTTTGGCCTAAACAATTCCTGCTTTTGACATACTACATAGACTTACTTTTGTACTAGAGTCTTCAATAAACCTAAAAACACTGAAGGTTCTCGATTATATACAATTACTTTTTTAAAGAATTATGGTAATTTCTACATGGAGAAATAAAATTCTCACTTTTATAATTTTTGCGGTTAGCACGATTTCATTGTCCTATGCTCAAGAAAAAATCACGGTTCGTGGTTCGATTAAAGATGCAAATTCTGGAGAAGCAATTGGCGGAGCCACTTTGTCCGTTCTGAATTCTACGATTAATTCGGTCTCAGATTCTGAAGGTAATTTTTCCTTGAACAATGTGACTGCCGGCAGTAGATTGCAGGTTTCATACATCGGATATGAAAGCCAGACATTGACAGTTTCATCTACACAAATGACCATAGAGCTTTCTCCTTCGGATAATGTCTTGGAAGATGTCGTTGTGATTGGATATGGCTCGGTCAGGCGAAAAGATGTGACGACTGCAATATCGACAGTTTCTACGGCAGATTTGGACCAACGTCCGATAACCAACGTAGGCCAAGCGATTCAAGGCCGCGCAGCAGGTGTTGCGGTTACGCAACCCAATGGTGCGCCTGGAACACAAATGTCAATCCGGATTCGAGGTACGAGCTCATTCAATGGTAGCAATGAACCACTGTATGTTGTCGATGGCGTACCTGTCGATAATATTCGATTTTTATCGCCAAATGATATCACTGGCATGCAAATCTTGAAAGATGCATCTTCAGCGGCAATTTATGGATCGAGAGGAGCAAATGGAGTTGTTTTGATTACCACTAAATCTGGTTCTTCAGGTCAAGGAAAGATTAGTTTCAATACACAGATTACTCAAAATGTAGTGACAAGCCATATGGACGTATTGAATACGCAACAATATCTTGAGCTGCAGAATGAAATCGGTTTGGTGACTTTACCTCCTACACTAACCGATCAAACGGATTGGTTCAATGAAACTTATCAGAAAGGGAGGATTCAGAGTTATCAACTATCTATCACGGATGGAACTGAAAAACTTAGGTATTTTCTTTCGGGAGGTTATGTAGATGAACTTGGTGTAATCAATAGCACATACTTTAAGCGTTATAATTTCAGAGCGAATGTGGATAACGATATCCGCCCGTGGTTAACTGTGAATGCAAATGTCAACTATGCGGACTATACGGATAATGGCATAAGTACTGGAACCGGTGCGAATCGTGGAGGTGTTGTGATGTCGGTTATTAATACACCAACATTTGCGCCTATCTGGAATCCATTGAATCCAGATGAATACAATTCGAATTTCTATGGAATCAACATAACAAGTCCATTGGAAAATATGGCGAGAAGCCAAAATAACAAAAACCGTGAAAATAGATTGATCGCTTCAGGAAGTGCATTGTTTAAAATTCTGCCTGAATTGACATTTAAATCTGCTTTTACCTTAGATAGAAGAAATTCGGTAAATACAACTTTCCTAGATCCGGTGTCGACCGCATGGGGTAGAAATCAACGTGGCGAAGGTTCGGACACTAGAAGCATGAATACGGTATTGACTTTTGACAATGTCCTTACGTATACAAAGAGTTTTGGTTTACATAATATTGAAGGTATGGCAGGGTCATCATGGACTAATTCCGACTATACTAACAATTACATTTACGGCTCTCATTACCGTGATGATTTGATCCAAACGTTAAATGCAGCAAATAAAATCTCATGGACCGGCACTGGTTCTGGTGCTTCGCAATGGGCTATTATGTCATATTTCGCTCGTGCGGCATATAACTATGACGGAAAATATTTAGTAACAGCAAACCTGCGTACAGATGGTTCGTCGAAAATCCATCCTGACCAACGTTGGGGAGTATTTCCATCGATGTCGGCTGCTTGGCGTTTATCATCCGAAGAATTCTTAAATGATGTTTCTTGGATAAATGATTTAAAAATTCGTGGAGGATGGGGTCAAACAGGTAATCAATCTGGAATTGGAGACTATGCTTATTTGCAATTGTACAACATCAGCCGGGTAGAATGGTTTGTCACGAATCAAGAAAATGCGTTGCCAACCATTAGTCCGGCAAATCTTAGAACGAAAGATTTGCGTTGGGAAACGACAACGCAAACCAACTTCGGTATTGATTTTACAGGTTTCAATAATCGAGTAACCGTAGCATTGGATTACTATGACAAGAGAACGAAAGACATGTTGATGTATGTTTCTTTACCTGCAGGATCTGCTCAAGCGAGTAGCATTGTGCGTAACGAAGGGCGTATGAGAAACAAAGGTTTTGAAGGTTCTGTAAGCACAAAAAACTTGATCAACAGTTTTAAATGGGATACGGAATTTAATATTTCATTCAACAAAAATAGATTGGAGAGCCTAGAATTGCAACAAATTTATATGGATGCAAGGACAAGTGAATTTGTCAATGAACAAGCTGTTCGAAATGAACCAGGACATTCAATGGGTGGTTTCTTTGGATATATTTCTGATGGCGTTGATCCTGAAACTGGAGATTTGATGTATAGAGATTTGAATGGAGATGGCAAAATATCTTCAACAGACCGTACGTACATTGGCGATCCTAATCCAGATTTTACATTCGGTATGACCAACAACTTTTCGTATAAGAATTTTAATTTGAGCATTTTGTTTCAAGGTTCTTACGGGAATGATATTTTCAATGCATCGAGAATGGAGACTGAAGGGATGTATGACGGAAAAAATCAAACAACTCGTGTGTTAGACAGATGGCAAGTTCCGGGACAGATTACGGACGTTCCTAGAGCTGGATATACAATGCATAATTCGACTTATTTTATTGAAGATGGCAGTTACTTAAGATTGAAGAATATTTCTTTGGGCTATAACTTCGCATCGGATAAATTGCGTAATAAAGGCATTGGCCGTCTTCAGCCATATATGTCTGTAAGCAACCTCTTAACGTTCACAAAATATACAGGAATGGACCCTGAGGTGAATCAATGGGGAAATAATGGTGCGGTGCAAGGAATAGATTGGGGTACATATCCTCAAAGCAAAGCTTTTGTGCTTGGTTTAAATATTGAATTTTAATTGATCAAAAAATTATGATACGTGTAGTTTATAAATTTCTTTTCTTATCGATTTTACTTTTTGGAACTTCCTGTTCTTTGGTAAGAGATCCATTGGATACATTTTCTGATGTCACGCAAGGTGTTGACGAAAAAGGGAAAGTTATCGTTTTTAAAGATAAAGCAGCAGTAGAAAATCACCTTGTAACCATCTACAGACAGATGCGCGATCGTCAGGAGCACTGGTATGTCGATGCATTGTTAATCGGAGATTCTCATTCGGATAATGCTTACGCAGGTACAACTGGAGCAGAGGTTGTTCCTTTTGAAAACAATGCGATTGAAGGTTCGAATAGCGTTCTTTTAAGAGATTGGAATCGTTTTATGGAGGATATTGCTCGCGCAAATCTCCTGATCGTAAACATCGATTCTGTAGAAGACAATGCATTGACATCAGCGGAAAGGCTGCAAATGAAAGCGGAAGCCAAAATATTCAGAGCTTTGATTTTATTTGATATGGCTCGTATGTGGGGAGACATTCCTGTAATTACAAAAACGGCTGGTGACATTACTTCGGAAACAATCGGTGAGGTATACGATGATTATTTTCCTGCTCAAAATACAGAATTGGAAGCTTATCAACAAGTTGAGGCAGATTGTTTGGATGCTATTAAAAATGCGCCAAATTCGAATCCTGCAAACAAGACTTTATTTTCTAAATCTGTAGCCAAAGCTTTATTGGTAAAACTTTATGCCGAAAAGCCTATGCGTGATTATTCAAAAGTAATTCAATACGCTGATGAACTTGCTGCCGAAGGATTTGATTTGGCTGACAACTACAGTGATTTATTTGGAATGAATGCTGCTACGACAGATATTAAAATGAGAAATACAAAAGAGTCGATTTTAGAGGCTCAGTTTTTCTCTGGAAGCGGCAATTGGGCGACATGGATGTTTGGCCGTGACTTAACGAATTACAACAACAGCTTTACTTGGGCAAAATGGATTACGCCGTCAAGAGATTTAATTAAAACGTTTCAGGACGAAGGCGATCAGGTTCGATTCAGCGAATCCGTTGTGTATTATGCCGCTGGATGGAGCAATTATTATCCAAGTGCCAATTATCCATTTATGTTTAAGCTGCGCTCTGCATTCAACAGCATTATCAAATTACGGTATGCGGATATTTTGCTGTTAAAAGCTGAAGCATTGATTCAAGGTCCTTCTCAAAATTTACCTGCTGCGGCCGCAATTATCGATAAGGTTAGAGCACGTGTGAATTTGCCTGCATTATCGAATTCTACAAAAGCATCTCAGGATTTGATGTTGCAAGCTTTGTTAAAAGAAAGAAGATTGGAATTGGCTTTCGAAGGTCAGCGTTGGTATGATTTGGTTAGATTGGAAAAAGTAGAATCTGTGATGAATGCGGTTTTCGCGAAAGATTCTGGAAGACTTAAACGGATCTATCCATTCAATAGCTCTTCGTATAGATTACCAATCCCTCAAACGGTGATTGATCAGAACCCGAAAATTGTTCAAAACCCCGGTTATTAATTTTGTATAGAAAATTCTATGAATACTAAAAATAAAAATACTATGTTACTAATTTTTATGCTGGCTGGAATGTTAGCAACATCATCGTGCAGTCATGATAGTTTTACACCATCTGATTCTTCTCAAACTAAAACAGAAGGTGATGTTAAGATTTTTGTCACATCAAACAATAGGGCTTACGATTTCTATAAGCACTATCAGGATTTTAGTAATAATGACAATATGTCTCCGAATACGATCACTTTGGATCCGAATACAAAATTTCAGACAATGGATGGTTTTGGAGCGGCGATTACTGGTTCGACTTGTTACAATCTTCTAAAAATGACGCAAGAAGACCGAACTAAATTTTTGACTGAAACTTTTTCCGATACCGAAGGGATGGGAATGAATTACATCCGTATTGCTATTGGATGTTCTGATTTTTCATTGTCTGAATATACGTGCTGGGATGATCAGAATGGTTCTTTTGCTTTGCAAAATGAAGAAGTAAATTATATCATTCCAATCTTAAAAGAAATTTTAGCAATCAATCCATCAATCAAAATTATTGGTTCTCCATGGACAAGTCCAAAATGGATGAAAGTAAATAATCTGACGGATTTAAAACCTCATGATTCTTGGACAGACGGACAATTAAATCCTGCACATTACCAAAATTACGGAACATACTTTGTGAATTGGCTTCAGGCATTTGATCAGCAAGGAATTAAAGTTTCTGCAATCACAGTTCAAAATGAGCCATTGAATAGAGGAAACTCTGCTTCGCTTTACATGACTTGGCAAGAACAATTAGCTTTTGTTAAAAGTGCATTAGGCCCCAAACTTCGTGCTGCTGGATTGAGCACAAAAATTTATGCTTTTGATCATAACTATAATTATGACAATATCGCTGATCAAAATGATTATCCAATCAATATTTACAACGATCCAATTGCAGCATCTTATTTTGCTGGTTCAGCATACCACAATTACGGAGGAAATAAGGAAGAATTATTGGACATTCACCAACAACGTCCGGATAAAGAAATCATCTTTACAGAAACCTCTATTGGGACTTGGAATGATGGACAGGATTTAGCAACTCGATTAACAGAAGACATGCAAGAAGTAGCTTTGGGAACAGTGAACAACTGGAGCAAGGCAGTTATCGTGTGGAACTTAATGTTGGATTCTGAAAGAGGACCAAATCGTGCAGGTGGATGCCAAACATGTTATGGTGCGGTGGATATCAATAGCAAAAACTACAAAAACATTGTTCGGAATTCTCATTATTACATCGTCGGCCACTTATCCGGGGTTGTGAAATCTGGAGCAACAAGAATTGGAACGTCAGGTTATCAAGTTAATGGATTGGTTTATTCCGCATTCCAAAACTTAGACGGAAGTTATGCTCTGGTTGCTTCAAACAATACGAATGATGCTCAAAAAATCACAGTTTCAGATGGTACAAATCATTTCAGTTATGAAATTCCTGTAAAATCTGTGGCTTCATACCAATGGAAATAATTGCTATTAAAATTATGAAAAGAATTAATATCAAATTATACGGTTTCCTTGCGCTATTGTCTTTGCTGATCGCTTGCGAAAAATCAGAGAATACAGCTGCAGGAAATCCTGTCATCGATCTTAAAACAGAATTCGCTTCTGCCTTATTTGGTGATAGCTTAAATTTTGAAATTGGTGTTTCTGATGCAGATGTGCCTTTGTCAACAGTTAAAGTCCAATTGTTTTACACGGACGATATGGTTCAGGAAACAGTTATTCGTACCAAAGAAAACGGGACTTATTCCGGAAAAATTTGGATTCCATTTTACAAAGATGTGCCTAATGGCGTGGCGACTATTAAAGTCGTTTTGCAAAACATCAACAAAACGATTACTGAAGAAAGCCATGACTTAAGCTTATCTAGGCCTAATTTTCCGTACTTAACATTGGTGTCGGAAAGTAGAGAATACCGCATGGAGAAAGTTGCTGACAATGAATATGTGGCTTCGGAAAACTTTCCTTTCTCGGTAAAAGCATACATTAAAGCCCCTAAAGTTGGTAATCAAGGAAATGAAATGACTTTTGGGTATGAAGGTACGTCTGTTGTGTATGGATCTATCGCCAATATTCCATTTTCAAACTCAAGTTCTGGCGTCTACAACATTAGCTTTAACACGTTGAACTATTCGGCTTCGCCGTTTATCATTGCTTACGCCGTAAATGGAACGGTAATGAACAGAACGAATGACGAACTGTTCTATGTGGATGTGAATTTGACGAAAGATCAGGAAGTCGTGATCGATGGGATAGAAGATTTATCAGACTGGTGGATTGATTCTGATTTTATAACAAATGATGGAACATCATTGAAATTTGCTGCAATGACCGGTAAATACCGGATCACAGCCGATTTTGCAAAGAAATATTTCGTTGTCGAAGCAATGCTAGGGAATTCTTTAGCGACCCTACAAGCTGACGGAACAGGCGCAATTTGGATTATCGGTGAAGGTGTGGGCAAGCCTTCACTAGCCAATGCCGTAGGTTGGACAACCGAAAAAGCATTGTGTTTAGCTCCAATTGGTGGTAAGAAATACCAAATAACAGTGAAAGCGGGCGAAACCATTAACGCGACCAACATCAACTTCAAATTCTTCCATCAGAAGAATTGGGGAGGAGAATTTTCTGGAACAACATTAACAACGACGAGCGATGTTATCTTGATCGGAAATGGAAATAATGGACGTGACTCTGGGAATCTAGGTTTCGTTTCGGGCAAATCCCTTACTGCTGGAAAAACCTACGTATTTACTGTTGATCTTTCTGCAGGAAATGACAAGGCCGTATTAGCTGTTGTAGAAAAATAATACATACCACAACCATCTTTTAAAGGGTGATTCAGTTTTGAATTGCCCTTTTCCTATTTTATAGGCTTCGTTAATCTTCCGTTAATTCCTTTTTACGATTTCGATTTTAAAGAATTAACTTAGTATTTTTACCAATAAATAAAATTCCATTGATTAAAAAAGAATCCATAGACAAAGTTTTAGATACCGTTCGGATTGAGGAAGTGGTGGGTGATTTTGTGGAACTCAAAAAACGAGGAACTTCATTAATCGGGAATTGCCCTTTCCACAATGAAAAAACGCCTTCATTTCACGTTTCGGTAGCCAAAGGCATTTACAAATGCTTCGGATGTGGCGTGGGTGGCGATGCGCTGAATTTTGTGATGGATCTGGAGAAATATTCTTATCCAGAAGCCATTCGTTACCTCGCTAATAAATACCACATTGAAATAGACGAAGTCGAACGCTCTCCGGATCAAATGGCCAAACAAGATAAGCGAGAGAGCTTATTCGCGCTAAGCCAATGGGCTGGAAAATATTTTAAGGACCAATTATGGAATTCGGATACCGGAAAAGCAATTGGTCTAGCGTATTTTAAAGAGCGCGGTTATCGGGAAGACATCATCAAGAAATTTGATTTGGGATATTCGCCCGACCAATGGACGGCGATGACCGATACGGCTATCAAAGAAGGTTTTAATTCAGAATACCTGAAAGAAATCGGACTGTCGATCGAGCGTGATGACAAGTCATTTTACGACCGCTTTCGTGCGCGCGTTATCTTTCCGATCCATAATTTAACAGGTCGGATTATTGGTTTTGGAGGTAGAACCCTAAAGACGGAAAAGTCTGTTCCCAAGTATGTCAATTCGCCCGAAAGCGAAATTTACCATAAATCAGATGTTCTTTATGGATTAAATTTTGCAAAGAAACCGATTTTAGACAATGACAGCTGTTATTTGGTCGAAGGTTATGCCGACGTAATCAGTATGCATCAGGCTGGCGTGGAGAATGTGGTTTCGTCTTCTGGAACGTCATTGACCACCGGTCAAATAAAATTAATATCTAGGTACACCAAGAATATTGTCATTCTATATGATGGCGATGCTGCGGGAATCAAGGCTTCGTTGCGCGGAACGGATATGTTGCTGGAAGAAGGATTGAATGTAAAAGTGCTTCTTTTCCCTGACGGGAATGACCCCGATTCGTACGTACAGAAATATGGTTCGGATGCATTCAAAAATTACATTGCGGAGCATCAGGAAGATTTTGTATTCTACAAAACCAATATCCTGTTAAAAGATGCCAAGAACGATCCGATCAAACGTGCTGAAGTTATCCGCGAAGTCGTTCAGAGTATCGCTTTAATTCCTGACGAGATTAAAGTCTCGGTTTATATCCGACAATGTAGCGGTTTGTTGGATATTGAGGAGCGTGTTCTCCTTTCTGAATTGAATAAAATCAGGATCGGAAAATCAAAAGATCGCGAAAAGAAAGAGTCACAGCGGCAAGCAGAACTTTCTGCGGAGCGCGATATGCCTCCTGCCGATTTGTTTTTGAATGACGATGAAATCACGGGTTCACCATCGACCGCTAGCGTAACAATCAATGCAGAAATTCTTCAAGAACGCGAACTTGCTCGCATTTTGTTGAATTATGCCGAAGAATCTGTGAATTGGGAAGCGGAAAGTGAAATGCCCATTGCGGCTTATTTACTCGCAAACTTGGGCGATGTAACTTATGAAGATCAGGCGACGGATAAGATTATTGCAATTTATAAAGATTTTGTGTCGCGTTTCGAATTGCCGGAGGCAAAATTATTCTTCACACATCAGGATAGAGAAATTGCTGAATTGGCCATTTCCTTAGTTTCATCTCCGTATGAGTTAAGCATAAATTGGAATGATGATAAGCGAAAAATTTATGTTCCCGAAGAAAAAGAAAATCTAAAGGAGCTCGTTCATCAAGCGATTTACCGCATTAAAAAGCGAAAAATCGAAGCGCAGATGTTTAAAATTCGTGAAGAATTGAAGACAGAATTAAATGAAGATGATTTGATTATTGTTCTGTCGAAATATCAAAAATTAAAGGAAGCCGAGCAATTATTGGGAAACCTGCTGGGCAATACGATTGTGAAATAAATTGAGCGCATGGCAACTCATTTGGAACAAGGAGCTTTTGGTGAAAAACGAGCTTTGGAATTTCTGAAGGAAATGGGCTATGAAATTATTACAAGCAATTGGCGGTTTAAGAATTTAGAAATTGATATTATTGCAAAAGATAACGACACTTTGGTCTTTGTGGAAGTGAAAACAAGGAAAAGCAATGATTATGGTGACCCATTTGAATTTGTCGATCGGGCAAAACAATATGCATTGATCCGCGCAGCGGATGAATATTTATTTTTGTCAGGCTACGAAGGGGAAATCAGATTTGACATTGTATCCATACTCCATAAAGATAGCGTGGAGATTGAATTAATTAAAGATGCTTTTTGGAGCAATTAAACTATTCTTTGATAAGAAAATATGAAAATAAAGCAATTACTAGGAGCCTCGACTTTACTGATATTATTTGTTTTAGGCTGTAAAACGCAGAAGAAATTTGATTTTGTTTCACCTAAAGATGGAGCAACGGTTGTTTTTGGACAAACTATTCCAGTAAAATTAAATTTTCCCGATACCTCATTTGACTCTGTTGTTTATGCAGTTGATGGTCAGGTTATTGAGCGAAAAAGCGATACTTCAACGTTCAATCTAGACAGCAAATCCTATGCTTTGGGGAACCGTTCGTTGACGGCTAAATTGTATGCGAATGGCAAAGAAAATATTGCCTATTCCAATATTGTGATTTTGCCTGAAGCCGC
The DNA here is from genome assembly GCF_015210005.1 of Sphingobacterium hungaricum. Lineage (GTDB taxonomy): Bacteria > Bacteroidota > Bacteroidia > Sphingobacteriales > Sphingobacteriaceae > Sphingobacterium > Sphingobacterium hungaricum. The sequence continues at coordinate 584,166 of NZ_MU158697.1, read as the reverse complement.
AACGCAATACAGCTTCGAATTAGTTAACGAATTTCCGCATGACACAAGTGCATTTACACAAGGATTGGAGTTTAGCAATGGTTTTCTGTATGAAACAACTGGACAAAAAGGTGAATCAACGTTGAGAAAGGTAGAAGTTAATACGGGCAAAGTTGTTCAAAAAGCAGATTTGGGCGATGAATATTTTGGAGAAGGAATGACGATTATCGGAGATAAAATCATCGTGTTGACTTGGAGGGAAAATGTTGGATTCGTTTTTAATAAAGCTACTTTTGCAAAGGAGCAAACATTTGAATATCAGAATAGTAAAGAAGGCTGGGGGATCTGTTACGACGGAACACGCCTTATTAAATCTGATGGTTCCAATAAACTGTATTTTCTTGATCCTATAACGTTTAAAGAAACAGGTTCAATCGCAGTATTCGATGAGAATGGCGAGGTTGACAGCATCAATGAATTGGAATTCATCGACGGAAAAGTGTATGCGAATATTTACCAAAAGGATGTACTCGTCATTATCAATCCTGAAAACGGTGCTGTCGAAGGCAATATCAACTTGGTAGGCCTATATAAAAACCCAAAACGCCTAGCGCACGAAAACGAACTAAACGGAATTGCTTACGACCACAAAGACAAGCGATTTTTTGTTACAGGAAAGCGCTGGAACAAATTGTTTGAAATCAAAGTTGTAAAGAGATAGAAGTCGTCATTTTATCATTATGTGTGTATTCTTCGTTCTGAGGGATTTTCGCCATTGCTAATGATTTTATAGTATGTTTTACAATTTGTTAAGTTGATTTTTTTCATTTAAATTGGTTATAAAATATAAAAATGGAAAAGCAATTCGATTTGTCAGCAGTAGATAGTCCGGCGAAAGAGATTCTTAACTTAGATTTTTCCAAACGACAACTGAATGGCAAGCTAAAAGCGTTTAATTTTCTAGAAGGTGGCGAAACCATGCTCTACATTCCTTCCTTAGAATTGTCCGCTTATGGAGATACTCTTGATGAGGCAAACGATATGATGAAAAATCATGTTTTCACCTCGTTTATTGATTCTATTTTTGAAGAGAATGAAGCTTATGTTTATGAAGCCTTGGAAGAGTTGGGATGGATAAGAAATGCTCGTCTCAAAAACTCACTAAGCAAAATTTCTAACCTAACTGGAATTGATATTTTAGAAGATTTTGATCTTCCATCAAATACAGTGATTGAAGAGTCTTTAATAGAAATTTAGCCAATGAACAAGCATTTTAGACCTGTTAAGGTAAAATGTTGGGAGAAATTTTTAGAACATTGCAATTGCATTTATAAATCTACTGAGGGCTCTCATCACAAATGGAAATGCCCAAATTGTCTACAGCCAATTATTTTTAGAGGTTCAAAAAAGGAGATTCCGCCCATGCATATTAAAACAAATCTTCGAACGATGGGAATTCAAGTGGAAGACTTTTATAGCTGGATGAAAGAAAACTGCTAACTTTTTAGTAAGGCATAACTAGCAAGAATGCTCATTGAAGCTTGAAATTAACCATGTTTTTTAATTTTGAATTTTTACTTTTGAATTAGCCTACGGCATTAGAGATCCTTTAGGAACTGAGAAATTTAATTTTTCATTTAAAGGCAAGTACTCTTTTCCTTCCTGCTCGACTAATCGGTCTGGATATAAAATCCCATACAAATGATCTACTTCATGCTGTAGTATAACCGCTGTAAATCCTTCAATGTTTTCTTCTTCCACTTTGCCGTCCTTCGTCCAATATTGTAATCGAATGGCATAATTTCTCAACACATCTTCTTTTCTGTCTGGAATGGAAAGGCATCCTTCAGCGCCTTTTCGAGTTAAGGCTGAGCGCCAAATGATTTTAGGGTTGATAAAAAACTCGAACGGCTGGTTCGCTTTATCAAATCGTTGAACCCAAATCGCATTTTTGTTGATGCCAACTTGAGGCGCAGCAATTCCTACTCCTTTAGTTTTTGGATCCTGAACAGTTTTAAGCATTCGGGCAGCTAACACTTTTAACAAAGGGTCATTTGGTTTAATATCTTGAGAAGGAGTCGTTAATACCGCATTTTCTTCTTCATCGGTAACCAAGTACACATGCAATATATCTGTTGCATTGCCATTCAAAATAATCTCTTTTTCTCTATCTGAAAAGGTGCTTGCTTTTTCTGTATCCACTATGCGATCATTTTTTGGTCCTAAATAACTTTTTTCTCCAGCTAAAATACGAGTTTGTAAAGTATTTTCTTGTGGAGGCTGCGGACACCGATATCCAGAGCTATACGCACAATAGGGATTATACGAAGTGTTAAAATCTATTTGAACGGTGTTGTTACTAATGTTTTTGCTGTCCAAATCGATGTAACGTCCACCGGCATAGGTTTCATTCGCATTCGTTTCATCTAAGAATGGAAGGAATAAATGCGTGATGTAGGCTGGATTCTGAAACAGGGAAACGGATTGGTAAGCTGTTAAGGTGTGTGGCTGTCCGTTCAACTCGAAATGCAATAAAGCATATCGGATATATTCATTGCTAGTTCCGTCATAGGTTGGCATTCGAAATGAAACTTCATTTTCTAAAATCTCAACTTTCGCCTGCACTTTATAATTTTCGTCTGGAGCATAATAGGCAAGATAGCTTACATTCTCCGCTCTCAAAGGGCCAAATGAATTCTTGCTAAAATCCAGCGCTTTTTTTTGTCGATAAGCTTCTATTTCTTTCGAATAATCTTGCGCCATACTTAAAAAAGGAAGCACACAAATTAAAATCAAATGCGGTCTAATCATTTTACTGTTTTTATCTACCAAAGTTATAGATTTTTACGGATTGCGAAGAACTTAACTAAAACCAACCACTATAAACCCTCAATTGTTTTTATGGAAATCATCATTTTGCCTGATGTTGGCAATAAGATAAATCCGTAAGCCCGATAAAAATGTTCTGCTTCTTCGTCAATAGGATCAACAATTACGCATAAGACTCCAATTTGACTCGAAATTTCGAGGGATTTTTTTAAAGCATAAACTAAGAGCATACCGCCCAGACCTTTTCCTCTATACGCTTTGTCGATTGCTAATCTTCCTAATAGTATGCAAGGTAATTCAGTATAGGCAGGAGGAAAGTTTTTCGATAAATTAGTTGGTAAAGAATCCTTTTCTATGGAACTGCTTGATAATGTAAAATAGCCAACAACTCTGTTTTCATCTAGTAATACAGTGCAGGTTGACAGCTGTCTTTTGACATCTTGGCTAGCCTGACTTCTAATGTAATTATCGAGTAGGGACTTGCCACAGCAAAAGTCTTTTTTATCATGTGATTTATTTAGAGCTTCTATTTTCATTTTGCTCATCGATAAAATCATTAAATTTTTTATGTGCTTCTTTTAATTTTTCATTCGGCTCTGCCGGATTTAAAATAGCATTCACAAAAATCTTTTTATCCTCCAGCGATTTTAGGATTTCGTTGTTTTCTTTAATTATTTTCTTTGATTCTTTGTTAATACAGAAAACAATGAATTCAGAAAGATTTTTAAATCCGCTTAACGAAGAAGCATATTTAACAAGTTCTTTTTGTTCTTTACTGATTCGAACATCAATTCTATCATTACTATTCGTTCCCATAAAACTTATTTGATTAAAGCAAATGTACGCTTTTTTAACGTACAATTAATTGGATTGGTGCCTTTTTCATTTAATAATTTTGGTTTCTGATTTTTTACTTTTTACTTTTGATTTTTTACTTTTTAATTTTTTCTATGCGCATCATGGCTTTTGATTATGGAACCAAGCGAATTGGTTTAGCGGTGACTGACCCCATGCAGATTATTGCGACGGCATTAGGCACTGTTCATCCCGAAGAGGTTTGGGACTATTTAACGAAATACATGCAGACTGAAAGCGTGGAAACATTTGTTGTAGGAAAGCCTTTGCAATTGGATGGAACGGCTTCAGAATCTGCGCAGCATGTTGTGGGCTTTGTGCGAAAGTTAAAAAAAACCTATCCATCCATCTCCGTTGTCGAGATAGATGAGCGGTTCACTTCCAAGATGGCATCGGCTGCGATTGCATTAAGCGGCAAAAAGAAATCTAAACGCCAAGAAAAAGGATTGGTGGATACCATATCGGCGACTATCATTTTACAGACCTACCTAGAATCAAAATAAATGGCATTAAAAGATATTTTATTCTTCAACGAAGGATTGGAATTTACATTAAAAAACAAACAGAAAGTCCGCTCTTGGATTTTCGAAACGATTAAAAGCGAAGGGTTTAAAAGAGTTTCAGAACTCAATTTTATTTTTTGTTCGGATGCGTACTTACTGGAAATCAACCAGCAATACTTAAACCATGATACGTTTACAGATATTGTCACATTCGATTCTTCGGAAGAAGAAGAAGTGATTGCAGGTGATATTTTTATCTCTGTTGAACGGACTCGCGAAAATGCGTTGAAATTTGGTGTTACTGAAACCGCTGAACTGCATCGGGTTATTATCCATGGCGTGCTTCATCTTTGTGGTTTTGGGGACAAGAATAAAAAGGATAAAGAGTTGATGACAGCGAAGGAAAATGAATATTTAGCGAAGCGCGGTTTCGAATAACAAAAAAAGCGATGAATTGATTCATCGCTTTTTTGTTAAAATATGTTTCTCTTAAAAGCGCTCGAATTGAGAGAAGAAGAAATTACCTTCGATTGCTGCGTTTTCATCTGAATCCGATCCGTGAACCGCGTTTGCTTCAATTGATTTTGCGTATTTGCTACGGATCGTTCCTTCAGCCGCTTCAGCAGGATTTGTAGCTCCGATAATTTTACGGAAATCTTCCACTGCATTTTCTTTTTCTAAAATAGCTGCTACGATTGGACCAGAAGTCATAAAAGAAACCAATTCTCCGTAAAAAGGTCTTTCTTTGTGTACTGCGTAAAATGCTCCAGCAGATTCGTTAGAAAGCTGAATATATTTCATTGCCACGATTTTAAATCCGTCCGCGATGATGTCGTTTAAGATTGCTCCGATGTGACCATTTGCAACTGCATCTGGTTTAATCATCGTAAATGTTCTATTAGTTGCCATTATATAATTATTAGAATGCAAATTTAGAAAAAAAGCATTGATATTAAATTATTTTATAAGATGTGGAATTTTAGATTGGCAAAACGTCCGAAGAGTATTTAAAGGGGGATTGACCGATCGATGTAATTGATTATCATTATTTCATCCGCGTTCAAGAATCGGCTAAACTGTCCCCCGCTGGAATTTTTTCACCCCTATCTTGCAATTCTTCAATATATAATTCAATAGCCTCTTTAGCCATTGAAATCGCTTCATCAATATTCTCACCGTAGGTTATGCAACCTGGCAAGGTCGGAACAGAAACAGTAAAACCACCTTCGGGTTCTTGATGTAAATGAATTTTGTACCTGTGCATGGAAAGGGATTTTTAAAAATTTTGTTTACTTTAAAGTTAGGAATAAATTGATGATTCATAAACTCCCCACAATTCCTGTTTATTTTTTACTTTCTCCTTTTAAATTAAAGCGTAACTTTGTGTAATGTCTAAAAACCTACAAGTTACCATTGATAAAGATTCCGGATTCTGTTTCGGGGTTGTGTATGCAATTGATATGGCCGAAGAAATTTTAGATGAAGACGGCTATTTATATTGTTTGGGCGATATTGTTCACAATGATGAAGAAGTAGCTCGTCTGAAAGCACGCGGATTGCGGATTATCAACCATGATGCGCTGCCCTCGTTAAAAAACGAAAAAGTATTGATCCGTGCGCATGGTGAAGCTCCCGAAACCTACAAAATTGCTTTAGAAAATAACATTACCTTGATTGATGCTTCTTGTCCGGTTGTTTTGAAATTGCAGAATAGAATCAAGACATCGTATGACAATGACGAGAAAATCCTGATTTTCGGAAAGCATGGCCATGCAGAAGTAATTGGTTTGCAAGGCCAAACAAAAAATGAAGCGCTGGTTTTTCAGGATATCGACGAATTGGACGTTGCTGAGTTGCCTTCAAGTTTTACTTTATACAGCCAGACGACAAAAAGCGTAGACAAGTTTTATGCAATTAAAGATGAATTGATTAAACGCGGCTACGAAGTGAAAGCGAATGATACCATCTGCCGTCAGGTTTCGAATCGATATGAAGATTTAGGTGATTTTGCGAAGCAATATGATAAAATCGTTTTTGTCTCTGGAAAGAAATCATCCAATGGACGGGTATTGTATGACGTATGCCGAGCTGCAAATCCAAACAGCTATTTTGTGTCAGACGTTGCTGAACTGGATGTTGATTTATTTTCTGAAAACGAAACCGTAGGAATCTGTGGCGCGACTTCAACTCCGATGTGGCTGATGCAAGATGTCAAATTGGCATTAGAATCCTTCTAACAAGTCATAATAATATCACATTCAACAGCAAACAATTAGCAACAATTTCATAAAACTTATCTTTGCAAACTATGCAGAATAAGCCTTCAAAAGGAATATTATTGGTTCAATTAGGCACGCCTGATTCCCCCAATACCAGTGATGTTCGCCGTTACCTGACCGAATTCTTAATGGATGGACGGGTAATCGATATTCCCTATTTCAACCGTACATTACTCGTTAAAGGCATAATCGCGCCATTTAGAGCGTCGAAATCTGCGGCGATTTATAAGACGATTTGGGATGAGCAAACAGGTTCTCCGTTAATGCATTACAGCCTGATTCAGCAAAAACTTTTACAGGAAGAACTTGGAGGTGAATACCATGTCGAATTGGCGATGCGCTATCAAAATCCATCCTTGGAATCTGCCCTGAAAAACATGGAATCCATGCTCCTGGATTCAATCCGTGTAATACCTTTGTTTCCTCAATATGCTTCAGCCACAACTGGTTCGGTAATTGATAAGGTAATGAAGATCATGAGTAACTGGCAATATATACCTGAAGTAAGTTTCGTGAGCAACTATTGCGAAGATCCGTTGATGGTCGAGACATTTGCAGATAATGCGCGACGCCATTCAATCGAAAGCTTTGACCATATTTTATTTAGTTATCATGGATTGCCAGTTAGGCAATTGGGGAAAGTAGATTCGAGCGGTGCTTTGCAATGTCCTGAAAATGGATGCGATTCGTGTAAACAAACGGTCAATAAATATTGTTATTTATCACAATGCTACGCAACGACACGAGCCATTGCCAATAAGCTGAATTTGAAGGAAGATTCTTATTCTGTTTGTTTCCAATCGAGATTGGGTAAAACTCCTTGGATTCAGCCTTATACGTCAGATGCGCTTTTGGATTTGGCTAACAAAGGCAAGAAAAAACTGCTGATTTTTAGCCCCGCTTTTGTTTCGGATTGTATCGAAACGTTGGACGAAATTCAAGTGGAATACGCACATGAATTCAAAGGATATGGCGGAGAAGAAGTACACATGGTCGAGAGTTTAAATGATAACCCAAAATGGATTCAGTCGTTAAAATTAATGGCTTTAAACGAAAGTTAATACTATGTTGATAATTAATGCAATACTGCTTTTTTTACTAGATTTTTATATTTTTTTCGCGCTCCGCGCTACAAAAATCCAGTTCGTAAAAACAAAATGGTTCACCTTTATCTGGTGGGGATACTCTATTTCCTTGCTGGTGGGTTTATTTATTTCAGCAAAATTTGATATTCCATTAATTATCCGTTCGGTCATTCTCGTTGCCTTTTTCATGACGGCGGTCTGTAAATTTATTTACGTCATTATTTTATTGATCGATGATGTCCGCCGGGGCGGCATTTGGGTTTCGCGTTTATTTAAACCTAAAAAAGAAGTCGAAACCATCGAAGAACATATTGAAGAATTGGAAGCGCCACTTCCTGAAGTGCCCAAAAAAGGGATTTCCCGTTCTGAATTTTTATTGCGGTCTGGAGTTGTTGTAGCTTCTTTGCCCTTATTGCCATTGGCTTGGGGCGTTATTTCAAGCGCATATGATTACCGTATCCGCCGCCAGAAATTAATCTTGCCTAATCTTCCATCTTCGTTTCATGGAATGACGATTGGTCAGATTTCCGATGTGCATTCAGGTTCATTTTACAACCACAAAGCCGTTTTGGGAGGTGTTGAAATGTTATTAGCCGAAAAGCCAGATGTAATTTTTTTCACCGGTGACTTAGTCAATAATGTGGCTAGCGAAATGTATGATTACCAAGATATTTTTGCGAAAGTGAATGCGCCATTGGGTGTTTATTCGACTTTGGGGAATCATGATTATGGCGATTATTACTACGGTGCAACAGATTCGCCCGAGAAACGCAAAAACTTGGAAGATCTCATAAAAACCCACAAAGCCATGGGCTGGGATTTGTTAATGGATGAAAATCGCATTTTAAAAGTTAACAATGAAGAGTTGGCGATTGTTGGTGTACAAAACTGGGGCGCAGGCCGCTTTCCTAAAAAAGGCGATTTGAAGAAGGCCCTAGTTGGTACAGAAGATCAGTCTGTGAAATTATTATTGTCGCACGACCCGACCCACTGGCGCGAACAAGTCTTAGCTACGGATGTGGATGTGATGTTCGCAGGCCACACGCATGGAATGCAATTCGGGGTTCGTGGTGAGAATTTTCAATGGAGTCCAGCTAAATTTATCTATAAGGAATGGGCTGGATTGTATGAAGAAGGAGATCAAAAACTATATGTCAACACTGGATACGGTTTTCTTGGATATCCGGGACGTGTGGGTATTCTACCTGAAATCACCATTTTCGAGTTGGTTAAGGGTTAATTCGATTTCGATTTTTCCTGAAATTCCACAGGCGTCATTCCAAATTGTTTCTGAAAATTACGGTTGAAATGCGTGGCAGAGCTGTAGCCCACGCTGTCCGAAATTTGATAGATTTTATAATCTGTTTCCAATAGAAGTGCTGCGGCTTTTTTCAGCCTCGTAATATTGATTAAATCGTTCGGTGATAAATTCGAAATGGATTTGATTTTCCGATAAAGCGTAGGCCGGCTCATGTGCAGGAGTTCAGCCAGCTTATCCACATTTAAATTCGAATTCTGGATATTTGCTAGGATTAGCTGATCGAGTTTTTCCAAAAAAGCTTGGTCAGAAGTATTTTGACCAATGCTGAGCACATGTGAAATCGGCGAATTCAAGAAATAATTCCGAACGTTTTGCCGGTTCTTTAATAGGCTGTTGATTTGCACAAGCAAAAATTCAGGAGAAAATGGTTTTTCGACGTAGGCATCTGCTCCATTTTCAATTCCTTCAATTTTAGCTTCCAAAGTATTTTTGGCCGTCAATAGAATGATCGGAATATGCGAATGTTCTAAATCAGATTTCAGCGCAGCGCAGAGCGCATAACCATCGATTTCGGGCATCATAATGTCACTGATAATCAGGTCAACCTGATGATCATTAAGCAATTCGATTACCTGCTTGCCATTTCTTGCTTTTAAAATTTCAAAATTTTCTGAAAGATCATCAGTCAAAAACTGCAATAATTCTTCATTGTCGTCTGCAATAATTAATGTGGGCTTCGATAAAGCTGTCATTTTAGTTTTTTAAGTGGAATGGTTAAGTAAAAAATATTTAAATGATTCTGACTTTCCAATAATTCTAATTTACCATTATGCAATTCGGTCAGTGATTTCGCCAATGAAAGACCCAAACCAGTTCCTTGAATATGTATATTTTGTTTCAATCTAAAAAACGGAGCAAATAAATTATTCCTCTCCGAATAAGGAATAATCAATCCGTCATTTTTTACTAAAATAATAAAATGGCTCTTTTCTTCATTTAATTTAATCACAATAGTAACTTCTTTTTGCGCATATTTGACAGCATTGGAAATTAAGTTCGTGCATATTTTATCTAAAGAATCTTCGTCGATTTCTGCAACGATTTGCTGTTCTTGTTTAAATGTCAAACGGATGCCTTTTTCTTCTGCAAGCAGTTCAAAATTTCTAATGATGTTTGAAAGAATCTGGTTGATGTTCTTCTGTTCGAAATGAAGGCCAAAACCATGAACTTCCAGCTTTGTGATATCCAGCAATTGATTGGTGAGCTCGACCAGTTTATTGGTGTTGTTGTCCATCGTGTTTAGCAATTTGCTCACACTTGGGTCTTCGCCGACACGCTGAATAACTCGTTCCAGCGGTGCTTTTATCAAGGTCAGTGGCGTTTTGATTTCATGGGTAATGTTCGTAAAAAAATCGATTTTCGCACGGTGCAATTCCTTTTCTTTCTTCTCATTGATAAGAATGATTTTTTGCCGATTTCTTGCTTTTATTTTGCGGACATAAGATTTATAAATGTAGGAAATTGCTAAAACCACTAAAAGGCAATAGACAAAGTAGGCAAATTTGCTTTTCCAAAATGGCGGGTGAATTTCTATTTCAATACGTCTTTCTACATTTTCGCCAAACTCATTTCCGGCAATTTTAACGAGGAAAGTATATTTTCCTGGCGGAACTTTTGTGAAATACGCTTTTCGGTTTGTTTTTACCTGCGTCCAGTCCTTATCAAAACCCTCCAATTTGTAAGCGTATTCAATGGATTGCGAAGCATAAAAATTTAACGCGGCAAAATCGATGCTAAAGGACGATTGATTATGGTTTAAACTGATTTTATCCGTAAAAATTATGGAGCTGTCGAGTTGAGGCGAAGATTCATGCGAAGTGCTGCTTTCGTTGTAAATTTGAAATCCCGTGATGTAAAGCGGTGTTTTAATAGAAGATTGTGCGCTGTTCAAATTTTTAGGAAGAAAACGAATCAAGCCTTTCGAAGATCCAAAGTACAGATAGCCTTCTGCATCTTTAAAAGCAGAATTGTAATTGAATTGAGTCGTCAGTAATCCATTTTCAGTGCCAAATGTTCGGGTTTGATAGGTATCGATACTCATTCTGACCAAGCCTTTAGAGGTCGTAATCCATAAGTTTTTTTGGTCATCTTCCAACATCGCCAAAGCAAAATTATTTGGAAACCCATCTTTTTTGCCGAAGCGCTTAAATTGTCCATTCGCCAACAATTGACATAAGCCACCATCCGTCGCGACCCAAATGTTTTTCTTCGAATCTTCAAATACTCGGTTCACGCGATTGCTGCTAATGCTGCCACTAAGATTAGCCTCATGTCGATATACTTTAGAAGAATTGTCTTTTTGAGAATAGCTGATCAAGCCATCTCGCCAAGTGCCTAACCAGATATTTTCATTGGAATCTTCAAAAATAGAAGTGTAAAAAATATAATCTGGCACGACGCTTAACAAGGCAAATTTGCTCGTTTTCGGAAAGTATTCGTACAAGCCACGGCCAGTCGCAATCAGGATTTTATTCTTTCGAGTTCTGTAAATGTGATAAATAAAATCACTGTGCAAAGTCGTGTTTGGGGCTTCGGAATCAAAATGTTTGATGACTTTATCTGAACCAATGGAAAGGAAATCCAAGCCACTCTGGAATGTTCCGACCAATAACGTATCACCGACAGCCAGCAAACCGTGAATGTTCGTATGCGATAATTTTGAGTTATTGTCCGAAGGATAATAATTGCTGAATTGGTTTTTCTTCGTGTTCCATTTTGTCAAACCGGCATCCTCGGTTCCGATCCAAATGTCTCCATTTTTATCTTGCGTAATCTCTCGGACAGCTGAACCTTTAATCGAATTGGTCGTATTTCGATGAAAAATCTTCTCGAAATACCCGTTCTTCGGACTGTAATAATTGACTCCTCCGAAGTAACTTCCTATCCAGATTCCGTTGTTATTGTCTTTGCAAATCGTGTACAATGCGTTATCAGAAATGCCAAAAGGATTATCTTCCTCCTTCTGGATATTCTTCACTTGGCTCGTTGATCGGTTGTAAATGTATAATCCAGATTCTGTCGCAAACCAATATTCATCGGGCGATTGCTGATTGATATCGCGGACAAAAATCGGAAAGTGATTTTTATCGTGGCTAAATAAGATTTCCGTTTTCTTAGACTGCAGGTTATGCAGCAGTACGCCAGAATTTGTTGTTCCTAAAAAAAGCTCGTCCTTTCCATTCGCATATACTTTTTCTATTGAAAGATGTCTGTTGATATTTTCGACCAGCGTGTCGCGCCTAATCAGTGTGCTTTTAGAAAATTGAAGGATTTCTTTATTTGTGGTCGTAAAAAAAACCTGCTGATTTATGACATTGCTGAGTGCTGTAACATGTTTGTTGTTTACCTCGAGCTCGGTGATTTTTTTGTTTTCTAGCGAATAATAATAGGCTGTGAGGTTTGAAATAAACCAAATATTTCCCTGAGCATCGCCTTGAATTTCTAGAATTTCTCCAAGAATCTGATCCGAAAAAATGGAGAAACTTTCGGTGAACGGATTAAAAATAAAAATGCCTTGATCGGTTCCGATCCAAATATTCTTGTTTTTATCCTCATACAAATCCCGGATCATGTTTGTCGTCAATCCATTATTCAGTTCTGGATCACTTTGAAAAGTTTTGAAAAAATAGCCGTCAAAACGGTTTAAGCCCTCTTTTGTGCCGAACCACATAAATCCACGGCTGTCCTGCATGCTGCAAAGAATGGTATTATTGGATAAACCTTGTTCTACATGATACTGATTGAAATAGTACTCTTGAGCAAAGAGAACCTGAACAGAAAGAAAGAAAAATAGACTTATAATTTTTTTGCTCGACATCTTTTTAAGGTAATGGTTAACCTATGGTTTATTTGGATTTTGATACAAAATAATAATTTATTGATACAAAATGATAATCGAATCAGAAAAAACGATTGTGATATTTGAGATGTGATACACATCTGTGCATCGCAATCAGATTTATAAACTTAAAACCACTAAAAATGAATGATGTAAGTAACTGGTGCTCACTATTGGGCTATTTTTAATTTTCATGATTTTTCGACCATTTAAATTTTGATATCCGAAATCCGATTTTCGGAACTAACTGAATAATTATAAACTCACAAACCAATAATTATGGCTTTTAAAAGAAAAAATATCGTAATCGATAGAATTCCTTTTTTGATCATACCATTAAGTTTCATTCTTTCCGTGAATACTTCATTCGCAAGAGAAACTTTCTCGGTTGTAAAAGTTGAGTCTGCACAAAATGTAATTCGAGGGAAAGTTGTCAATGCTGCTGGAGTTCCAATTTCTGGAATTACAGTGACTATTAAAGGCAGCAGCACTTCCACGGCTACAGATGATAGCGGACAATTCGAACTTACGCTTGCCCAAGCTAGTTCAATCCTTGTTTTTTCAAACATTGGATATACTACTCAAGAAATAACAGTAACAAATCAGCAATCTATTACCGTTACTTTACAGGAAAAAACAGAAGATTTAGATGAAGTTGTTGTCATCGGATATGGATCTGTCAAAAAGAAAGATTTGACAGGCGCTATTTCCGTTGTCGATCCTAAAGAAATGGCAAAAACTGGTTCTACGACAATCGGTCAATCGCTGCAAGGTCTTGCAACGGGTGTGAATGTTCGCAATACCGGCGTTGCGGGTGGCGATGCCTCAATCGAAATTCGCGGAATCGGTAGTCTAACGAATAACAATCCTTTATGGGTTGTCGATGGGTTAATTACTTCTGCAGGCGTTGATTTTAATCCAGCGGATGTAGAATCTGTTCAGATTTTAAAAGATGCTTCGGCGGCAGCGATTTATGGCTCGCGAGCAGCAAATGGAGTAATCATTGTGACAACAAAAAAAGGAAAAGAAGGCCCAGCGAAAATTGATGTCAACATCCGTGAATCCTTTGACTGGTCGCCTCGATACGATTTGATGAACGCTCAGGAATTTATCAAATACAACGACATGGCTTACCGAGAAGGAATCAAGGATGGCACATGGACTGGCGGTTTGCAAGATCATCTTGATTACGACACCGATTGGCAAGAAGAGACCATGAAAACTGCTTTGGTGCAGGATTATAATGTCGGAATTTCAGGAGGTAGTGCAAACGGAAATTATTATCTATCCGGAGGCTATCATAACAACGATGGCATTATGTATGGAAACTCGTTCAAACGCTACTCATTTCGTGTAAATACGGAAGGTAAAAAAGGTATCTTTTCTTTCGGAGAAAACATCAGTATTGCCCATACCGATAGAGATCCACTACAGACATCTTCCTACATTGATGTAATCCGTATGTTACCAACCATTCCTGTATATAACGAAAATAATCCAGGAGGTTTTGGATATGGAAATGCGAGCAATGCCCGTACGTTCGGAACAAATCCGATTGCGAAAGAAAATCTGGAACAAGCAAATACAAAAATCTACAGATTAAGGGGTAATTTTTGGGGAGAAATCAAAATCACGGATTTCTTGAAATACCGCCTTAATGCGGGTGTAGATTATATTTTTGATGAATACAGTTATTTCAGAAAAGAAGGTAACTGGTCGATGAACCAAGAATTCAGAGATGCTACCGGAAGTAAAAACAGGATTAAGGATGCCAATCATTTGATTGAAAATACCATTGACTTCAATAAAGATTTTGGACTTCATCGCATCGATGCGGTATTGGGAATGACTTATCAAGAACAGTATTGGGAAGATGTGGGCGCTCAGCGCTTGAAATTTCCGTATTTGGGAGGGGAATACATTACGGTCTTAAATGCGGGGCAAACCAATCAAACGAACTGGAATAGCATCGGTCAATATGGATTGATTTCTTATTTAGGAAGAGCGAACTACAATTACGACGATCGCTATTTGGCAACAGCTACGTTTAGACGTGATGGTACATCCAAATTGGCAGAAGCAAATCGTTGGGATAACTTTTATTCCATCTCGGGAGCGTGGAGAATCAGTAAAGAAAAATTCTTCAAAAGCACTTGGGTAAATGACTTGAAAATACGTGCGAATTATGGACAATTGGGTAATGCGGCAATTGGAAACTGGGATTATCTAGGCACAATCAATCCGAATATCATTACCATTTTTGGTCCGGATCAATCCATTGTGAACGGTGCTACGCAAGTAAGAATCGTTAACGAAGATTTGCGCTGGGAAAAAACAGAACAGATCAATGTCGGTGTAGATGCGGTAATGCTTAATAATCGACTGAGACTTGTTGGGGAATATTACCGTTCTACCACCAGCGATGTGCTTGCAGCGATGCAAATCTCGATGACCACCGGAAATCAAGGAGGTGCGCCCTTAGCAAATGTCGCAAGTTTACGAAATACGGGTATTGAGATTTCTGCAAATTGGAGAGACAACATCAATGATCTCGGATATAACATCGGTGCGAATTTCACAACAGTTCGAAATAAAATTTTGGAGTTGGGTTACGGAAATGACGTGTATTACACAGGTCAGACACGCAGTGAAGTCGGTCGTTCTTTGGGAGAATACTATTTGATCAAAACAGACGGACTATTCAGAACACAACAAGATATTGATAATTACCTAACGTCTACTGGCCAACCCATTTTTATTGATGGAAAACGCCCTCAACTTGGCGATATGCGTTACATCGATACAGACGACAACGGACAGATCAATCCAAATGACAGACAGATTTTAGGAAATCCTTGGCCTGACTTTTTATTGTCGCTTAATGTCGGTCTAAATTATAAAAACTTCGATTTCTCCATGCTTTGGAGCGGACAATTTGGAAATGATGTCTTGAATGGTGCCATGCGCCAAGGGCGTTTGTTTTCAGATAATTCAAATTACATCCGTTTTGAAAGTGGGCAAGAACCTTATCAAGAAAACCCGAATAGCGATTTCCCAAGAATCATTTATGGGGATACAAGAAACACCAAAGGCGATAGCGACATGTGGCTTGAGGATGGGTCGTATTTTCGGTTGAGAAATTTCCAATTGGGTTATACTGTTAATAGCGATTTGGTAAAGCGGTTATTTATCAACAGTGTGCGTATTTATGTGACGGGAAATAATTTGTTGACTTTTACGAAATACAAAGGCTTAGATCCTGATTTTATCAATACGAATGTATGGGACAAAGGAACAGACAATATGGCTTTTCCAAATACGCGTACCATTATGGCCGGATTACAGTTTAACTTTTAACCGTATTTATTATGAAAAGATATAGTTTAAGCATAGCCCTTGTATCGTTATTTGCGTTAATGGGTTGCAATAAAGATTTATTAAATGTCGAAAATCCAAATGAGCCAACGACTGAAACATTTTGGGTGACAGAATCCGATGCGGAAAAAGGATTGAATGCTGTGTACAGCCGTTTCTATAAAGAAGGAACTTGGATGCGCTGGTTGTCATTTCGTTATGATCTTGCATCAGACGAAGGATGGAGCAGCAGTCCCTGGACAGAATTAGCCGACTGGACAAAATTCAATTATTTCAATTATAATTTTTGGGAAGGAAACAACGTGCATTGGGAAGATGCTTATGTAAGTATTTTTAGAGCTAATCAGGTATTGAAATTTGTTCCTGAAATTCCATTCGCTGACGAGAATAAAAAGAATCAAGTCATTGGACAAGCAGAATTTTTACGTGCATTGTGGTATTTTCAAATTGTCACCTTATGGGAAAAAGCTGCTTTAGTTTTAGAGCCTGGAGATCCTGGATTTAAGCCAAGTGATGCTTCTGAAGAACAGATTTGGGCACAAATTGAAACGGACTTAAAAAGTGCAATCGATAAGCTTCCTGAAAGCTGGTCAAATGCAGATTTAGGCAGAGCTACAAAAGGAGCGGCGAAAGCATTCCTTGCAAAATCTTACATGCAACAAGGTAAATTTGACTTAGCAAAAGTTGAGTTGGACTGGTTGATTGAGAAAGAAGGTACTTTGTATGGCCTGATGGATAATTATTTAGACAACTTCACCCACCTAAACGAAAACAACAAAGAAAGTGTTTTTGAGATTCAATTTAGTGATGAAAATAAAGGCGGAACAGGAAATGATGCATCGATGGCAACAGGTTTCCAAAGAACGCAATTTTATGCACCTGACGGAATTGGATGGCAAGATGGAAAAGCGAGAAGCTGGCTGATCAACGAATACAAGAAAGAGAAAAATACAGCCGGAGATAATGATGAACGTCTGTATTACAACCTTTTTTATGCAGGAAGCGGTGCAGATTTTCCTAGCCGAGATGCCTTAGTTTACGGAAGAACTTGGCAAGCTTCTTGGGGCGATCAAGTGTACATTAGAAAATACTCAACTACTTATTTCCGTAACTATGAAGATTATTTTGCTCCAAATAATTATAGGATTATCCGTTACGCTGATATCCTTTTGATGTATGCTGAATGTATTCTAGAAACGGGCGGATCGACTACCGATGCGGCAGTTTACGTAAATAAAGTTAGACAACGATCTTCTGTAGGATTGACATCTCTTCAGAACAGTATTTACGCAAGCAGCCTAAACTCGAAAGATGCATTTATGAAAAGATTGCAAATGGAAAGAACGCTTGAACTTTGTTTCGAAGGCTGGAGATGGATTGATTTAAAAAGATGGGGTTTGCTGGATAATGCGGCAGGAATTGATGAGTTAAAATCAAGGGATGTTGACTTCAATAACTTTGTGATCGGTAAACACAACAGGCTTCCGATTCCACAAATTGAGGTGGATAACAGCGCTGGACAATTGACACAAAATCCACAGTACTAATTTAAGCGTATGAAATTGCACAGCATGGTATACCTAATCTTTATCCTCCTGCTTTCGAACTGCGGTTCGGAAGCGGGTACTGATCAACCCATCGAAGTAAAAGACACAATAAAAACCGATGTGTTTTTTGGCGATCCTTTTATTCTATTGCATGAAAATACCTATTATGCCTATGGAACAGCTGCGGAAGATGGCATAGAAGTGTTGACTTCGACTGACCTAATCAATTGGGAAAGGCCGAATACAAAATTGGCATTGAGCAAAAATGATGTTTGGGGCGATAAATGGTTTTGGGCGCCAGAAGTTTACTTTCAAAAAGGAAAATTCTACATGTATTACACAGCCGAAGAGCGGATTTGCGTAGCAACAAGTGATTCTCCTTTAGGGCCGTTCAAGCAAGAGGTTAAGGAGCCTATGATTGCGAATGAGCAATGCATTGACAATTCGCTATTTATTGACAGCGACGGAAAACCGTATCTATATTACGATCGATTTAACGATGGGTTGAATATTTGGGTCGCAGAATTGGAAGAAGATTTGGTGACCATTAAAAAAGGAACGGAAAAGAAATGCATTCACGTTTCTCAGCCTTGGGAAGAGGTTTGGCCACGCGTCAATGAAGGTTCATTTGTGATCAAGCAGGGAAATACCTACTACATGACCTATTCTGCCAATAGCTATGAAAGCCAGTCGTACGGAATAGGATTTGCGACAGCAGACCACCCGACTGGCCCATGGACTAAGTTTGAAGGAAACCCTATCTATCAAAATGTCAAAAATCTAGTGGGTGTGGGACATAGTGCTATCTTTAAAGATAAAGCCGGAAACCTGAAGAAAGTTTTTCACGCGCACAACAGCAGCACCAATATTCACCCTAGAAAAATGTATATTACTTCGGTTTCTTTTGTCAAAGAAGGCGAAAAGGAAATTATGAAGATTGATGAAAATTTCATCAGCCCGAAATTACTAATTTATTAAAAACATGATTACTTATATTGTCGCCTTCGCGCTCTGTTCGATTTCTTTATTTACTAATTGCAGTAAAAGCGCCGCTCCAGATCAACACGTTCCGGACACTTTATCTACCTTGCTTTATAAAAACCCCGTTTTTCAACCTGTGCTGGCGGATCCATCTGTTGTATTTGATGCAAAGAGCTCAAATTTCTATGCATATGGAACGCAAGACAACTGGGCAGACGGACAAGGAAGCCGCATGGTTCCGATTTTGGAATCTAAAAATTTGGTTGACTGGAAAGTGGTAGGAAGCGCTTTCAACAAAAGACCAGATTGGAAAAAAGATGGAGGAATTTGGGCTCCCGATATCAATTATGTCAATGGTGAATATTATTTGTATTATTCGCTATCGACTTGGGGTGATCCAGATCCTGCAGTAGGATTGGCGATTGCTAAAACACCGCTTGGACCATTCGAAGATCAGGGAAAATTGTTCAGCAGTCTGGAGGTCAATGTGCCTAACTCAATCGATCCTTTTTATTATGCCGAAAACAATAAACAGTATATTTTTTGGGGAAGTTTTAGCTCAGCACCAGAACAAGGCACATTTGCTATTGAATTAAATTCGGATGGCAAATCTGTAAAAAACATAAACGAAAAGACTAAAATTGCAGCTGGCGATTTCGAGGCGGTGATGATTCATAAGCGCGATGACTTTTACTATTTCTTTGGATCTAAAGGAAGCTGCTGTGAAGGTGCAAATAGCAAATACCACGTGCTGGTTGCCCGTTCGGAGAATTTATTAGGCCCTTATTTGGATAAATCGGGTAAAGATATTCGCGAACGAGGAGCCGGAACAGCATTTTTAAAAGGAAATTCTGTATTCGTGGGCACTGGTCATAATGCGAGCATTGTCACGGATAAAAATAACAAAGATTGGTTATTGTACCACGGAATCGATAAAAACCAAGGCACCTTATCGAATGGAACTTCAAGGAGAGTGCTGCTATTGGACGAAGTCCGTTGGGAAAATGGATGGCCAATTATACAAAATGGAACTTCAAGTACAGAGGCGGTTCAACGACCTGTTTTCTAATCTATTAATAAATCAATATGAAATATCTTATTAGCAACATTGTTTTTATGCTCTTGTTTAGCTCGATGTCCATCGCGCAAACGTATAAGAACCCGCTTGACATCAGTTTTGGCGACCCTTACATTTTAAAAACATCCTCTGGAAAATACTACATGTACGGAACCGGTGGAGTGAAGAATGGATTTCTTGTGTATTCTTCATCCGATTTGAAAGAATGGAAAGCTGAGGGTACTGCCTATAGCAATGAGCAGAAAAATGCTTGGGGCGAACATTCTTTTTGGGCTCCAGAAGTCTATGAAAAAGACAATAAATTTTACATGTTTTACAGTGCCCAATGGAAAGTAAATCCAACAAATGAATTGGAAAAATTTAACATTGGTGTTGCCGTTTCAGATTCGCCGACTGGTCCTTTTATCGATGTGAGCGGTGAGCCAATCTTCGATCCAGGATATCCGATTATTGACGCGAATGTATTTTGGGACAATGGCAAAGTGTATCTATATTATTCAAGATGTTGCTACAAAAATCCGGTGAAAAGCGAGATTGCAGATTGGGCAAAATGGAAAGGCATTTTCGAAGAAGTCGAAGAGAGCTGGGTCTATGTTGTTGAATTGAAAAAAGATTTTTCGGGAGTGATTGGCAAGCCGATCTTGCTATTGCAACCACCGACTCAGATGAATACAGATGAATGGGAAAGCCGTTCGGTGACTAGCAAAGAAGTTGGTCGTCGCTGGACAGAAGGTTCAGTTATTTTCAAAAAGAACGATATCTACTACATGATGTATTCGGCAAATAATTTTGATGGACAGAATTATGCAATTGGCTACGCGACTTCGTCAAGTCCTTTAGGTCCGTTTAAAAAATCAGTACACAACCCGATTTTGCAAAAAGAAGGTTTGGTTACGGGAACTGGACATAACAGCATTACGTACGATGTAGCGAATGAAAAAATGCTCTGCGTTTATCATGGAAGAACGGAAAAAACTGGACATGACCGCATGGTATTTATCGATGAAATGGAAGTTTTAGAAGATGGACGTCTGATTATTCACGGACCAAGCCATGCTGAATAAGAAGATTAAAAAAAGCAGAACATAAATTGAATTGAAATTAATGCTAAGGCTTTTATGTTCTTCTCAAAATCATTCTTATATTTATTTTAATTATCAATAATAGGCCGCACAAAAAAAATGAATAATACCTTTGATTTTACATCAAATCCCCATACACGAATAAATAGTTTAACAGGAGAAAAAATCTTAGTTTCTCCTCATCGAAATAAGCGGCCATGGCAAGGTCAGACCGAAGAAATTTCTTCCGAAGATCGCCCAGCCTATGACGAGAAATGCTATTTGTGTCCCGGAAATACAAGAGCAGATGGAACTCAAAATCCGGATTACAAAGAAAGCTTCGTTTTCGTAAATGACTTTTCAGCTTTGCTGAATGATACTAAAATCGAACATTTTGAAGAAGATGATTTATTATCTGCAACAGCAGAAAGAGGGATTTGCAAAGTAATCTCATTTACGCCTAGACACGATTTGACTCTGCCGGAAATGTCAACAGAAGCCATCAAAGCGGTGGTTGATCTTTGGCAGCAAGAATTTACAGAGTTGGCTCAAAAGGAATGGATAAAATACATTCAGATTTTTGAGAATAAAGGAAGCATCATGGGCTGCAGCAATCCGCATCCGCATGGTCAGATTTGGGCACAAAGCAGTCTTCCTGTCGAAATCGAAAAGGAAATTGCGCAGCAAGAAAATTATTTTAAAAAACACGGAACTACTTTGCTGACTGCATATTGGAAGAAAGAAGTAGAAAAGCAAGAACGTGTAGTCATTGACAACGAGCATTTCTTTGCCGTTGTTCCATTTTGGGCTAGCTGGCCTTATGAAACGCTGGTTATTTCCAAACGAGCGGTTCAGGATATCCGTCAGTTTTCGGAAGAAGAGAAGATCGATTTAGCCAAAACATTACAAGAATTAACAATCCGTTACGACAATATTTTCAAAACGTCTTTCCCTTATTCAGCCGGAATGCATCAAGCTCCGATTAATTCAGGAGATTTTTCGTCATTCCATTGGCACATGCATTTTTATCCACCGCTGTTGCGTTCTGCTTCAGTGAAAAAATTTATGGTTGGATATGAAATGCTGGCAAATCCGCAACGCGACATTACGCCGGAATTTGCGGCAGACGTACTGAGAAAGCAATCGACAACGCATTACAAAAAGGGATAATTTTACATGATTACTAAACAAAAAATCGATTCTAGGTTTCAGGAGTTATTTAATGAACAAGCAGCGCTTGTTGCTAAATCTCCAGGAAGAATCAATCTAATCGGAGAACATACAGATTACAACGAAGGTTTTGTGTTGCCTACGGCAATTGATAAAGCAATTTATGTTGGAGTTTCTAAGCGAAATGACAACCGAATTTCGCTATTTGCTGAAGACTTCAATGAAGCGCATGAAATTTCAATCGACGAATTGGCTCCAAGCGAAAAAGGCTGGCCGAATTATATTTTAGGAGTCGTCAATCAATTTGCGATTCGAGATTTGCCGATATCGGGTTTCAGCCTTTATTTGGATGGCGATGTTCCGTTGGGAGCAGGGCTGTCTTCTTCCGCTGCGGTGGAATGTGCTGTTGGATTTGCATTGAATGAATTGTTCGAACTGGGCTTAAACCGTGTAGAACTAGCGAAGATCGGTCAATTGACGGAACATACGTATGTCGGCGTGAATTGCGGTATTATGGATCAGTTTGCTTCTATCATGAGCAAATCAGGGCACGTACTGAAATTGGATTGTCGTTCGTTAGAAGTGGAATATGTTCCTTTAGAATTAGGAGAACATGAAATCGTTCTGTTGAACACCAATGTGAAGCATTCGCTAGCAGATTCGGCTTACAATAAACGCCGTGCTTCATGCGAAAAAGGCGTGGCTTTGGTCAAAGAAAAATATCCAGAGGTGAATAGTTTGAGAGATGTTTCAGTCGCACAGTTGGATGAATTGGTCGCTAAAGTTGATGCAGACGTTTACACAAAATGCAAGTTTGTCATTGAAGAAAATGAGCGTTTGATTAAAGCTTGTGATGCCTTAAAAAATGGCAACATTGACGAATTGGGCAAACAGTTGTTCGCCGCTCATGCAGCGATCAGTTCAGAATATGAAGTAAGCTGTAAGGAGCTGGACTTCTTGGTTGATTTTGCTAAGAATTTCGATGGAGTAGTTGGTGCAAGAATGATGGGTGGCGGATTCGGTGGATGCACCATTAATATTGTGAAGAAAACGGCGCTTGAGGAATACGTTAAAAGCATTGCGATAGCCTATAAAAATAAATTTGGATTCGAATTAACACCTATTTTCATTCAAGTAGGAAATGGAACAGAATTAATATAAAAACCAGTAAACCAATGATAAAAACAGCAATCAATCTTTTCTCTGTGGTTTTGATAGGCATGATGTCTTCATGTCAGAACACGGAAAAAAAACAGCAGACCAGCACGCAGGACTCTATAAGTTCAGTTAGCGCATTAGATTCAGCATCTTTTTCGGAAACAATCGATGGAAAAGCCGCAAATTTATATACCATCAAAAATTCTTCAGGAGCCGAAGTGCATTTGACAAATTTCGGTGCACGAATTGTCGGACTTCTTGTTCCGGATAAAGACGGAAAATTAACCGATGTTGTATTGGGATTTAACAAAGCTTCTTCGTACAACAATCCGGAAGAGCCATATTTCGGAACCATCGTCGGTCCTTTTGGAAATAGGATTGCCAAAGGAAAATTTACCTTGGATGGAAAAACGTATACCTTGCCAACTAACAATGGCGTAAACACATTGCATGGAGGTTTCAAAGGTGTGCATTTTGCAAACTGGGAAGCGAAAGAAGTGACTCCTCAAAAAGTAACTTTTGCGTATACTTTGCCTGACGGAAATGAAGGTTATCCAGGGAATATTTCGATGGAAGTAACGTATTCGTTCAATGACAAAAATGAATTGACGATTGATTACAAAGCGACATCGGATAAAAACACACATTTAAATTTAACAAATCATGCGTATTTCAATTTGAATGGCGAAGGCAGCGGAACAATCCTTAACCATGAGTTGAAATTATTTGCAAATGAATATACGCCTGTAGACAGTACGTTGATTCCGACAGGCGAACTTGCTCCAGTCAAAGGAACACCTTTTGATTTCACAAAAGCAAAAACAATAGGGTTGAATATTGATGATCAAGATCAACAATTAACTTATGGAAAAGGATATGACCATAATTTCGTTTTGGACAAAACGGTTGTCGAAGGTTTGAACCATGCCGTAACGATTTCAGGTGACAAATCTGGGATTGTCATGGATATTTACACTGCAGAACCAGGTATCCAATTTTACAGCGGTAATTTTATGGGCGACAAAGTAACACTTAAAAATGGGGTGAAGGATAGTTTCCGCACAGGATTCTGTTTAGAGCCTCAGCATTTTCCAGATACGCCTAACCAAACGAAATTCCCGTCTACTTTAGTGAAAGCAGGCGATACGTATTCAACAAAAAGCGTTTACAAATTTTCTGTTAAATAACCATGGAAACTAAAGATTACATTGTTTTTCTATTTTATTTTTTAATCGTAGCGGGCTACGGAATTTACATTTATTATAGAAAAAAAGCGGCGATTGTCGGATCTAAAGATTATTTCTTGGCAGAAGGATCTTTGACTTGGTGGGCTATCGGCGCATCATTAATTGCATCCAATATTTCCGCGGAGCAGTTTATCGGAATGAGCGGATCCGGCTTTAAGATTGGATTGGCCATTGCGGCTTATGAATGGATGGCTGCCGCCACATTGATTGTCGTCGCGGTCTTTTTCTTGCCGGTCTACCTGAAGAATAAAATCTTCACCATGCCCCAGTTCTTGAATGAGCGATATAACAGCACCGTTTCGTTGATTATGGCTGTTTTTTGGCTGTTGCTGTACATCGTTGTCAACTTGACTTCCATTTTATTCTTGGGTGCTTTGGCGGTGTCCAGTGTGTCAGGTCTAGATTTCCAAGTCTGTATGTTTGGTTTGGCCATTTTTGCGATCATCATTACCTTAGGCGGAATGAAAGTTATTGGATATACCGATGTTATTCAGGTGTTCTTCTTGATTTTAGGCGGTTTAGCAACGACTTATTTGGCATTGAATATGGTTTCAGACCATTTTGGTGGAGCCGGGATTTTTGATGGATTTTCTATAGTACAAGATAAAGCGTCCGATCATTTTCAGATGATTTTAAAACCTGATAATCCAAATTACATTGATTTGCCAGGCTTAAGTGTGCTCATCGGTGGTATGTGGGTTATCAATTTAAGTTATTGGGGATGTAACCAATACATCACGCAACGTGCCTTGGGAGCTGATTTAAATACGGCAAGAAGCGGTTTGCTATTTGCAGCATTTTTGAAGTTATTAATGCCAATCATTGTGGTTTTGCCAGGTATCGCAGCTTTTGTGTTGTACAATGATGGGTTGTTCCAGCAAGAAATGTTGCAGAATGGAGAACTAAATCCAGATAGAGCTTATCCGGTTTTATTAAACTTATTGCCTACTGGATTGAAAGGATTGTCATTTGCGGCGTTGACTGCAGCTGTTGTTGCTTCTTTAGCGGGTAAAGCAAATAGTGTGGCGACCATTTTTACGTTAGATATTTACAAGAAGATATTTAACACTGGGGCTTCCGAAAAAAATCAAGTCAATGTTGGTAAAATCACCATTATTGTTTCCATGATTTTGGCAGTACTAATTGCTCCTCACTTAGGTATTGATAAAAAAGGAGGTTTCCAATACATTCAAGAATATACTGGTTTCGTTTCGCCAGGAATTTTCGCCATGTTTTTACTTGGGTTCTTCTGGAAAAAAACAACTTCCAATGCGGCCTTGTTCGCAACGATCGGTGGTTTCTTGATGTCGATAATCTTTAAATTCTTACCTGGTTTTGTGGATTTATCATTTTTAGCACCTTACGGATTCTCTGTTTTAGGAAGCGAAGGTGTGTATGAGATTCCATTTATCGATCGCGTAGGTATTGTATTCTTATTATGTTTGATTGGGATGTATTTCATCAGTTTATATGACAACAAAAGAGGGGTTGTGCCTAAAGGATTGGAAATTGATGCGAAAATGTTCAAAACAACGACCAGCTTTGCGGTTGTTGCCTTATTAATTTTAGGAATTATAGCGGCATTGTACACCATTTATTGGTAGGCCACTTTTTTTATGCTTTTGAAAAGCCGATAAGCATTAGTTTATCGGCTTTTTTGGCTTTTATCTAGGGGTAATTTGCGGATGGTTTAATTTTCTTAGTGATTCTTGTAAAATTTAAAATGATTTAATCGTTTTTTATATTTAATATTGTTTTACAAGGAACCATTTTATTAAAATATAGTAATTATTCGTTTACGAAAAATCAAACTTTACTATTAATTTTATTATCATTCATCTCATTTTCTTCAATAGCGCAACAAACTATCACAGGTAAAGTAGTGGACGTTAATAATAATCCAATCGCGGGCGTGTCCGTATTGGTAAAAGGAACTAATATCGCAAGTTCAACATCCGACAAAGGAGATTTCAGAATCAGCTCTCCACAGTCAAATCAACTATTGGTGTTTTCTGCAGTCGGTTATCAGACGCAAGAAGTTGCGGCTTCGCAATCCGAGCTAAATATTGTCCTGCAAATAGCAGACAATGACCTAGAGGAAGTTATTGTTGTTGGTTTCGGAACAAGCATTAAAAAGGATTTGACGGGAAATATCGCTCGAGTAAAGGGCGATGATGTCGAGGGAATGCCTGTCGTCAACCTTACTTCTGCATTGCAAGGGAGAGCAGCGGGGGTGATGGTCGAGTCAAACAACGGAAAAGTTGGTGAAGGAGTGAAAGTGAGGGTTCGGGGCTCTGGATCATTGACAGCGTCTAGTTCACCACTCTACGTGATCGATGGAATCCCTATTGCTGATGATGGAATTTCTTCGAACGCATTAGCGGATATTAATTTCAATGATGTAGAAAGTTTTGATATTTTAAAAGATGCTTCTGCGGCAGCGATCTATGGATCGCGTGCAGCAAATGGAGTTGTTTTAATTACGACGAGAAAGGGAAGTTCGGGCAAGACAAAATTCAACTTTAGTTCCCAATTCGGTAAAAATTCTCCAACACGTCATCGAGAATTTTTGAATGCTGAACAGTATGTTAACGTGAGTTCGGTTTAAGCAGCAAGGAATAATTGTTTATCTTGTTGCTCAAACTGAATATTTAAAGAAGGCTTTTTAGGGAAAAAAGAGTATGCCGCTAAAGCTCCTAAAATATTCAACAAGAAGTTGTTTACCGAGCGATGTCTTGTGTGCTGCAATTTGCAAATATTCTTAAGTTCATCATTCACGCACTCGATGATCGCTCTTTTTCTGAGCATAATTTTATCAGTTTGGCTTAGGTTCATTCCCTTCATATTTTTTCTTGGCTTTGTTACCATTTGGACCCCATTTCCCCAAAGGATATCTGCCATTGCTTTAGAAATATAGCCTTTGTCTCCATACAGTTTTCCGAAAATATCTTTGGTCATATCCATCATATGTTTTAGATTTCTGTCGTCTACATTGCCCTTAGTAAGGTAAAATGAAAGAATATCCCCTTTGTCATTGATTATCAAATGAAGCTTGAAGCCATAAAACCAACCAATTGAACATTGTCCACGCTCGGCTACATCTTTAAAAACTTTATGCTGATGGATCCTTCTGTTATGGCACACTTTGATGTGCGTTGAATCAATGAAATTGATGCCATTGCTTTTTCCCAAACAGCGCATTTTTACAAATAACATAAACAGCATGGCACATCGGGGCTGCAGTTCTACAAAACGGTTATAAGAAGTTAGGCCGGGAAACAGATCTTTCATATGCGGCAAAGCATAATGTACATAAAAAGACTTCAGATTGGTGAACTGACCGTTATGGAACAGTACCATAAGGCTGATCATTTCGCTTTGACAAAGTCCAGTTTTACGGTTGCGCATACCTAATTTTTTGTCCTCGATTCGCTTTTCTTCCAAAATTGGCTGAATTTCTTTACAGAAATCATCCACCTTAACGAAAATTTCAATAACTTTATCTCTAAGCATGGGCTTGATTTATAATTGTAATAATTTGGTTGTCAACTAATTATATACAAAAATCAAGCCTTTTTTGTCTAAAATCCCAACTATTTTAAACTTTTTCTTATCCCGAACTCACGTTATGTTACATTAATCCGCGAGGCGGCAATAAATTCTGACCATATTGACGGAATCGATCCCACCGATCCAACGGATTACGAAGATTCTTGGTTGAAATATGTCGAAGATGAATTAACGACACTTTCAGGACATACAGATTGGCAAACCTTAGAAACAAATACAGATTGGGAATCCTTGGCCTATAACAAAGATGCTCAAACAAAAATCTTTGATTTAAATATTTCTGGAGGGAATGATAAAACACCGTTTTATACGAGTGGAAATTACACCAATCAGGACGGAATCCTAATCGGGAATTTCTATGAGCGATACAGCGGAAGATTGAATTTGGATCATCAGATTAGCGACCGATTGACGCTAGGGGTTAATTTTGGGATAAGCAAAAGCAAAGTGAAACGCTTAGGTGAAGACAATGCATTTACCACACCAATGCAGCTTGTCGCTTTAGCTCCAATATCTCCTGTCAGAGATCCGGACGGAAATCTGTACAACACCCCTGTAACTTCCTACTACAATGGACTTATTGAATTGGAAGAGGTCGATCGAGCGACTGAAAGTTTGCGGAATTTTGGAAATGCGTTTTTAGACTATAAGATTATTAAGAACTTAACTTTTCGTACGGAACTAGGAATGGATATCCAGAATCAAACGATGAATTATTGGGCAAGTCCGCTTTCTGAGTCTGGAGCGGGAATCAATGGCTACGGAGAATCCCAGTGGTATAAATCCATGAACTACAACACGAATAATTATTTTACTTATAAAAATATTTTCAACGGAGTGCATGATTTTAATGCAACATTGGGAATGTCTTTCCAAGAATACACGGAAGAGTATGTTTATGTTGCAGGACAAGACTTTCCGTCTTCATCCTTACATAATTTAGCAAGTGCTGGAGAGATAACCGATGGGGAAACAACCGCCGACAAATACAATTATCTTTCTTATTTCGCTCGGGTAAATTACAAATACAAAGATCGCTATCTTTTTAATTTAAGCGGTCGGATTGACGGTTCATCTCGCTTTGGGGTCGATAGCAAATACGGATTTTTCCCAGCGGTTTCTGCGGGATGGATTCTAAGTGAAGAAGATTTTTGGAACAGCAATTCTACATTTAGCTTTTTGAAACTTAGAGGTAGTTGGGGTTTGACAGGAAACGCTGACGGTTTCGGGAATCATGCGCATTTGGGCTTATATGAAGGTGCAAAATACAATAGCCAATCGGTACTTGTTCCTAATCAATTAGCTAATCCAGATTTAAGATGGGAGAAATCTAATCAGATCGATATAGGTATTGACTTTGGATTTTTAAATAATCGATTGACAGGAGAGCTGGATTATTATAACCGGAAAACGAAGGATTTGATCTATGATGTGCCAGTTCCGGGGACATCGGGATACGATATTCAAACCGTGAACATCGGATCAATGTCGAACGAGGGTGTCGAATTAGTTTTGAATTCGAATAACATTTCTAAAGGCTCGTTCAGGTGGTCTTCAAGTTTTAACTTGGCATACAATAAAAACAAACTAACGAAACTAGACGGTGCTACCAGTATGATTCCTGGGAATGACGGCCGGTTTATGAACTCTTTAATTTTGGGTGAGTCGATTGGGGTTTTTTATGGACCTGAGTATGCTGGGGTCGATCCTGAAAACGGCGATGCTTTATTTTACAAAGAAGATCGGACAACGACAAATGACATGGATGAAGCGGGTAATTTTATAGTGGGGGATCCAAATCCAGACTTTATCGGAGGATTCAATAATACATTTGCTTACAAAGGATTTGATTTGTCGATTTTATTACAAGGCGTTTTTGGGAACCAAATTTTGAATGGCGCTGGTGCATTTATGTCTTCAGGAAGCGATTGGTTTGACAATCAAACCATAGACCAACTAGATCGCTGGCAAGAACCTGGTGATGTAACTGATATCCCTCAATTAAGATTTTATTATGGAAATAGCGCAAGCGCTTCAAGTCGTCATATTCAAAACGGAGACTATGTCCGATTGAAGAACATTACGTTTGGATATACTTTACCGACAAAAACACTACAGAAATTAAGAATTGATAATGCTCGAATTTTTGTGTCTGGAGTGAATTTATTGACTTTTACAAAATATACTGGCTGGGATCCTGAAGTCAACTCAGATTTCAGGGATTCGAATATCAATCAAGGATCGGATTTCTATTCTGCTCCTCAGATCAAATCGTGGACAGTAGGTGTTAATATTGGATTTTAATTTTAAAGGAAAGAAATCATGAATACGAAATATATAAAAATCGCAAGTATTTTATTGCTGCTAAGCTTCTTAGCAGGCTGTGATAATAAACTCAATGTTGAACCAGAGCAAGCAATCTCTGAACCAGTAGCTTTAGATTCCGACGAAAATGTCAAAAAGGTTTTGCTGGGTGGATATGATGTTATGAGTGGTGAATTTTTCTATGGAGGGGTTTATCAGCTATTTTCGGAACTCCTGGGGCCAGCAACTGAAATTCGCTGGGAAGGCACATATAACCAGCCAAGGGAGGTCTACAACAAATCTATATTGTCCACCAATAGTTTTGTTTCGTCCTTATGGTTGACTGGCTATAAAGCGATTAATATTGCAAATAACGTTTTGAGTGCATTGGATGTAGTCAATGAGGACGATCGGACAAATATCGAAGGCCAAGCGCTATATATCCGTGGACTAATGCCTTTTGAAATGGTCAAGCTGTTCGGTAAACCCTATAGTGCGGGAAATGTATCCAGTAATTTGGGAGTGCCTATTGTCTTAAATCCAACACGGGAAATTAATGAACAAAGTTATGTTCCAAGAAGTACGGTAGAACAAGTGTATGCACAGGTTGTTCAGGATTTAACAGATGCCGAGGAAATGTTAGATAACACCAACGAGTTTGCAATAGCTCAGAAATCGGCCGCTGCAGCAATGTTGTCCCGGGTTTATTTGCAAATGGAAGATTATGAAAATGCTAGAGACGCCGCGGATCGTGCAATAGAATATGATCAGTTTCGTGTAGAAAGTTCCTATGCAAGAACATTTAATAATGGGAAAACTTCTCCTTCTGATCCAGATGTCGTCACGACTGATGGGATTTTTCAGATGCCGGTGACTGCTCAAGATGGTTCGAATTTCATGCAGATTTACTGGTCCATCACTATTTATGGAGCTCGTGCTGGCGACGTAGCTGTATTGCCTGCACATTTAAGTTTATACGATCAATCAGTCGATGCGAATGAAAATTATTTGGATAGCCGTTTAGCATTATTTTACCAAGGTGATGGGAATGAGGTCGGAAGCGGAAATTGGAGAAGTGGAAAATGGCGCTATTTATATAGCAATTTATCGATCGTTCGATTATCCGAAATGTACTTGACAAGAGCTGAATGCAATATGAGATTGAATACGTCTGTAGGAGCTGCTCCCTTAGTTGATGTTAATTATGTACGTACACAACATACTCAATCGCCTGCATTTACATCGATTACTCTTGCGCAGATTTTATTGGAAAGAAAACTGGAATTGGCGCATGAAGGCCAAGGTATTCATGACATAAAACGACAAAAGATATCCGTAGATGGTATTGCTTTCGATCATGTCAACTTGTTGCTTCCAATTCCAGAGCGAGAAATTAATGCATCGAATGGCGTGCTAGTTCAAAATTAATTATATTTAAAGCATTATTATCTTTAAATGAGGTTTATCAGCATTCTCCTATTTCTATTTGTGCAGAGTTTTTGCTTTGCGCAAGTCCAGTCTCCAGAACAGTTTCTCGGATATAAAGTTGGACAAAAAGTGACTCCAAATTGGAGAGTCCTTGACTATTACGCATACATAGCCAAGTCCTTTCCGAAAAATGTGAAAATGGAGCAATATGGTACCTCGTATGAAGGAAGACCGCTTTATGTATTTTTCATTTCTTCAGAAAAGAACATCACGGATCTGGAAAATATTCGGCTGAATAACCTTCGTTTGGCGCAGTCGCTTAAAGATCAACAGCCAAAATTGGAAGCTCCAGCTATTGTCTGGATGAGCAATAATGTGCATGGCAATGAAACTTCATCGACAGAATCTTCCATGCTGACCATCTATGCGTTGTTAAATCCTTCGGTTTCCGAAACAAAAGGTTTATTGGAAAATGTGGTTTTAGTAATGGATCCCTGTCTAAATCCTGACGGAACCGAGCGCTATAACAATTGGTACAACGGCGTAGTTGGCAAACATCCAAATTCGGTTACTTTTGCGCGTGAGCATGACGAGCCTTGGCCGGGAGGGCGATACAACCATTATTATTTTGACTTAAATAGAGATTGGGCTTGGCAAACGCAAAAAGAGAGCGAACAGCGTGTCGCATTATACAATAAATGGCTACCCCAGATTCATGTCGATTTTCACGAACAGGGAATCAATCAGCCTTATTATTTTCCACCAGCAGCAGAACCGCTTCATGAAATAATTACGCCTTGGCAACGTTCGCTTCAAACAGAAATCGGAAAGCACAACGCCGCTTATTTTGATAAGCAAGGCTGGCTTTATTTCACTGGCGAGCGCTTTGATCTGTTTTATCCTTCCTATGGAGATACTTATCCAATGTATAACGGAGCGATTGGCATGACCTATGAACAGGCTGGTAATACTTCTGCGGGTTTGAGCATTATCAAAGCTGATTTGGATACATTAACGTTGGTTGATCGTTCAATTCATCATCATGCTAGCGCAGTGAATGTTCTTGCGTATACGTCGCAACATGTTCCGAAGATTATATCAGAATTCAAAAAGTTTTTTGATGATGCTTCGGCAGGAAAACTTGCTGCCTATCAAACTTATGTTGTCAAATACAATGAAAATGACCGTTCTAAAATCATTGCGCTAAAGCAACTGTTGGATAAAAATGGCATACTTTCTTATTCTGGAAGTGGGTCAATAAAAGGGTTTGATTATGCGAGCAAAAAGGAAGTTTCTTATGCTTACACTGAAAATGATGTCTTGATTCCAGGAAATCAATCGAAAGCTTCGTTAATCAGTGTGCTCTTTGAACCAGAATCAAAATTGACAGATTCGGTTACCTACGACATTACCGCTTGGTCGCTTCCTTATGTGTATGGTCTAGATGCCATTGCATCAAAAACAAAAATTGCTTCCGATAAGCCTTACAATTTAACAAAAATCACAAATCAGGTAGCGGACAACTTTGGTTACGCATTTAAATGGAATGGGTTTTCATCCGCACAGTTAACGGCTGCTTTACTAAAAAATAAAATTGCCGTAAAATTTTCTGAAGAGCCGTTTACGATTGCTGGAGTTGAATTTCCTCGCGGTTCAATCCATGTTTTGCCAAAGGCAAATACAAGAGAAAAGGACAATAAAAAAATCATGGCGATAGCTGATTCACTGCAAGTGCAGCTATATCCGATCCGTTCTGGAATACCAGACAAAGGAAGCGATTTGGGAAGTCCAAAAGTATCAAGTATCAAAGCGCCAAACGTAGTTTTATTCACAGGAGAAACTACCCGAGCGACGAATATCGGCGAAGTTTGGCATTACTTTGATGAACAATTAAATTATCCGATAACTTTAGTGAACGTAGCTGATTTCAATCAGGTGGAATGGCCGAAAGTGGATGTCGTTATTTTGGCGAATGGCTCGTATTCTTTTTTGAAGGATTCGACGCTTTCGCAACAGTTTCAATCTTGGGTAATTGCAGGAGGAAAAGTCATTGCGATGCAAAATGCTGTTGACCAGCTGGCTTCTCAAAAATGGAGCACATTGAAAGTGGTAAAGGCAGATACGGCGAAAGTCGAGCAGAACAAAAAGTTGCTTAAATACGGCGACAGGGAACGATTGGCTTTAGTCGATTACACGGCTGGCGCAATTTTTAAACTGACATTTGACAATACGCATCCCTTGATGTTCGGTTATGAATCGTATTATACCTTGAAACAAGATGATGAACTGTATTCCTATTTCGATAAAGGAAAAGGATGGAATGTGGGTTATCTGCAAGCCAATTCAAAAGTGAGCGGTTTTGTCGGCGAGAAACTATCAAAACGCTTAAACAACGGATTGGTCTTCGCTGTGCAAGATTTAGGACGAGGGCATATAATTTATCTGAGGGATAATGTGCTGTTCAGAAATTTCTGGGAAAATGGGAAGCTGATTATGGCAAACGCTGTTTTTTTGAATTAGAGGATAGGTTTGAGACTATAGAATTAGATTTGAGAGGCTAGACTTTAGGATTATTAAAATACTAAGCCACCATGCTTTTTGAATTTTTACTTTTGAATTAACTCGAAACTGCCTGCTCAAAATCACCTATTAGATCATCGATGTGTTCGATTCCAATGGAAATCCGCAACATGCCTTTGGTAATTCCGGAAATTTGTTTCTGCTGCGCAGAATGATGGGAACCCCACATGCTCGCTGGATGAACGATCAAAGATTCTACACCGCCCAAACTAGCTGCGTTCGCAAATATTTTTAGATTCTTCAAAATGGATTGTGCCTTTTCAAATCCTTCGTTTTCTGAACCGGCCAACTCTATGCAGATCATTCCTGTGAATCCTTTCATCTGTTTTTGCGCCAAAGAATGCTGGGGATGGGATGGAAGTCCGACGTAAATAACAGATTTGACAAAGGCTTGTTGTTCTAGCCAAGTGGCAAATTGCAAAGCATTCTCATTAATCTGACGAACTCTTAGCGATAAAGTGCGTAGGCCGCGCAACAATAGCCACGAATCAAAAGGGCTTAATGAAGCGCCCAACACCAAAGATTTGCGCCATACTTTGTGGATAAAATCCTTTGTTCCGCAAACAATTCCGGCAGTCAGGTCAGAATGGCCTCCTAAATATTTTGTCGCGCTGTGAACGATTACATCAATTCCAAAATCAGCGGGATTTTGATTAATCGGAGAAGCAAAGGTGTTATCGACCATCGTGATTATAGCCTTCTCTTTCCCGAGTTTTCCGATAAATTCGAGGTCCGTCAATTCCAGATTCGGATTTGAGGGAGTTTCTATATAAATCAGTTTCGTGTTCTTCTGAATTGCTTTTTCAAAACTTTCGTTATCAACCTGATCGACAAATGAAATAGTGATGCCGTAATTAATCAGAAATTCATTGAAAAACAATTTTGCTCCTGAATAATGGGCATGCTGCGCAACAATATGGTCGCCAGCTTTCACAACGGATAAAATCGCTGCACTGATAGCTGCCATACCCGTTGCCAAAACAAGTGCATCTTCCGTCTTTTCTAAATCAGCAACTACGCTAGCGACTTGGCTGTTTGTCGGGTTTCCATGACGATGGTAAAATTCAGGAAATTTAGTTTCTGTCGCCGCTTTGATGTATTCGTCCAAATCATCCGATGCAAAATAAGTCGCGGTTTGAAAAATTGGAGTAACTACAGATTTTGTTTCATTAAATTCCTTGCCTTGGTGTATCAAGTTCGTTTCTACTTTCGCCATGTTTTTAGATTGATTTTCAAATGTAATAAATAATCTATCAATTTGGTAGATTTTTTATTGATTGATGAGCCTTTATAATTTGTGAACGGATAGTTTTTTGGCTAATAAAATTTCAATACCTTAGTAATGACAAGATTATTGACTACAATAATAAACTTTTTACTAAATTTAATCAAATCATGGAATTCTCTCGCAGAAATTTTATCCGCCTCGGCGCATTGTCTTCATTATCTTCAATTCTGTTTACAAAAGCGAGTGCGGAGTCGTTTATACAAAAAGATTCATTTAATTCAGAAAAAGATGCATTCAAACTTGGGATGGCTGGATACAGTTTTGTGAACTTTAATCTCGACGATTCTTTGAAAATGATGAAAAGAATGGATATCCGCTACTTATGCATAAAAGATTTCCATTTGCCACTAAATTCAACTGCAGAACAAGTTGCAGCATTTCATCAGAAGTTGTCTGGCGCAAATGTGACGGGCTATGCCGTGGGTCCTATTTACATGACCAAAAGCAAGACAGAAATTGATAATGCATTTGATTATGCAAAGCTTGTGGGTGTGGATTTAATTGTTGGAATTCCTAATAAAGAAGATTTGGAATACATTTCTAAAAAAACAGAAGAATACAACATTCGATATGCTTTGCACAACCACGGTCCGGAAGATAAATTATATCCAAATGCAAAGTCCATTTATGATCTGATAAACCATCTTTCTCCAAAAATGGGGATTTGTTTTGATATGGGGCACAACATGCGCGACGGGCGAGAACCTTCCGCTGATTTAAAATCTTACCACAAAAGAATTTTCGATATCCATTTGAAGAACGTCACCGAAGCGACCGAAAAGGGATCGACTTGCGAATTGGGCAGGGGAATTATCGATGTTCCGAAATTTGTTAAAACTTTACGGTCAGTAGGTTATGCAGGGAAATGCAGTTTGGAATTTGAAAAAGATATGAAAGACCCATTGGCTGGAATAGCCGAGTCAAAAGGTTATTTTCAGGGTGTCTGCGACGCAGTAAAATAAATTATAAAGGGGATACATTCATGATTTTGAAAATATCCCTTTGAAAAATCCAACCGTTAAACCATTTCTTTCAACAAATTCAGTGCATAAGTAATGCTATTTACGTTGCTTAAAGCAATGCGCAATTGTCCTTTTACCTCTTTTATATTTGAAATGGACGGATGTTTAGCAACGAATTCAAGCACTTTTCCAAACTGGTCGGATTCGTAATAGCTTGATTTGGGATTGTTCACAAAATAGCCTTTCAGCGTTTTGTTTTTGTAGGATATTTTTTCCAAACCAATCTCTTTCCCAAACCACTGCAACTTCAAGGTGTTAAACAATTCAAAAACCGGAGCTGGAATCGGTCCAAATCGATCTTGCAATGATTGCTGAAATTGTGCCAAATCCGATTCGTTCTCAAGCTTCGCAATGTCATTGTACAAATTGTAACGCTCCGAAATATTGGTGACGTATTCATCAGGAATCATCACTTCTAAATCGGTGTCAATCTGCGTAAATGAAACGTATTTTCGATTTTCATCATCTGCAAACAGCTCTCCAAATTCATCGTCTTTTAATTCTTGCACCGCCTCGTCGAGAATTTTATTGTACATTTCAAAACCTATTTCTGCGATAAATCCGGACTGCTCAGCACCTAATAAATTTCCAGAACCTCGAATATCCAAATCGCGCATAGCTACATTAAACCCTGCGCCAAGCTCTGAGAATTCTTCGATGGCCGAAAGTCTTTTGTAGGCTTCGTTCGTCAATGTAGAAAGTGGCGGACTCAACAAATAACAAAACGCTTTTTTGTTCGATCGCCCAACACGTCCGCGCATTTGATGCAAATCGCTCAAACCAAACATATGCGCATGGTTGATAATGATGGTGTTGGCGTTAGGAATATCTAGTCCTGCCTCGATAATAGTCGTAGCGACCAAGACGTCATAATCATGATTGATGAATTTGAGCATCACATCTTCAAGGTCATCACCTTCCAGTTGTCCGTGCGCAACGCCTACGCGTGCATTCGGAACTAATTTATGTATCATCGCGCCTAATTGCTCCAAATCGGCAATTCGGTTATGGATAAAGAAAACCTGTCCTCCGCGGTCGAGTTCATAACTTACGGCCTCTTGAATCAGTGTTTCGTTGAATACATGTAGCTCCGTTTGTACAGGCTGGCGATTTGGTGGAGGAGTCGAAATAATACTTAAATCTCTTGCGCCCATTAACGAGAAATGTAGCGTTCTTGGAATCGGAGTAGCCGTTAATGTTAGCGAGTCGATGTTTGCGCGCATGGCTTTCAGCTTCTCTTTGACCGTCACGCCAAATTTTTGCTCCTCATCAATAATCATCAATCCCAGATCCTTGAATTTCACATCTTTGCTGACCAAGCGGTGGGTTCCGATAATAATATCTACTTTGCCTTCGGCGAGATTTTTTAACGATTCTTTGATTTGCTTGCTGCTCTTAAATCGATTGATGTAATCCACGTTGGCAGGCAAACCTTTTAGGCGCTCGCTAAAGGTGCGGTAATGTTGTGAAGCCAAAATCGTAGTCGGCACGAGAACCGCAACTTGCTTGCTGTCAGCAACTGCTTTGAAGGCTGCGCGAATGGCAACTTCTGTTTTTCCAAAACCAACATCTCCGCAGACCAAACGATCCATCGGATGCGGCGATTCCATGTCTTTCTTGACATCATTCGTTGCTTTTTCCTGATCTGGAGTGTCTTCATAAATAAAAGAAGCTTCAAGTTCTGTCTGCAAATAGCTGTCTGGCGAAAACGAATTTCCAGTTTGCGCTTTGCGCTTCGCATACAATTTGATTAGATCGCGAGCAATATCTTTGACTTTCTTTTTGGTTGTTTTCTTTAGCTTATCCCAAGTATCTGTTCCTAATTTATTCATTTTCGGAACAGTTCCTTCCTTGCCAGAATATTTGGAAATTCGGTTCAAGGAATTGATATTGACATACAGCAAATCATTGTCTGCATAAATCAGACGAATCATTTCTTGCGTTTTCCCATTCACCTCAATCTTTTCCAAACCGGCATATTTTCCAACACCATGATCGATATGGGTTATAAAATCACCAGGCTTTAGGTCACGTAATTCTTTTAAAGTGATCGCCTGAGAGCGTTCGTAACCTTTCTTGCGTTTATATTTATAATAACGGTCGAAAATCTGATGGTCGGTGTAACAAGCTAATTTGAGTGCATCATCTCTAAACCCTTCGCGAAGCGCTCGATAAATCGGCGTAAAGGTGACGCTCTTGTCCAAATCTTCGAGAATGGTATAAATCCGTTCAATCTGTTTATTAGAATCCGAGAAAATCAGATTTTGGATCTGATTTTTTTCGTTCTCTTTAAAATTGTGGATCAGTAAATTAAAATCTTTGTTGAATGAAGGCTGCGGATGGGTGTCGAATGT
The DNA here is from genome assembly GCF_015210005.1 of Sphingobacterium hungaricum. GTDB lineage: Bacteria > Bacteroidota > Bacteroidia > Sphingobacteriales > Sphingobacteriaceae > Sphingobacterium > Sphingobacterium hungaricum. Next base: position 545,314 of record NZ_MU158697.1, on the reverse strand, counting down.
AAAAACGTGATCCGCTTTGTAGAAAAATTGCTTTCCAAATTCGATAACTGGAAAATCAAAAAGCATAGCGCTTAAATTTTTGTCATCAACAAATGTAAAGCGCGGATCGATCCATTCGGGATTGTTCTTTAGTTCTTTTTCAGAAAGTGCTTTCCAAAACGTACTTGATTTTTTATAGCCCTCATTGACAATATCCAATGTGAATTGCACATCTTTAATAAAAATAACCGCATTTTTATCGCTGTATTCAAGCAACGATATGTGATTATTGCTTAAAAATTTTGCTTGAACATTTGGAACAATCGTTACGGTATGGATTTTCTTAACCGAAAGCTGGCTTTCTATTTCAAAGGTTCGAATACTTTCTATATCGTCTCCGAAAAATTCGATTCGGTAGGGAAGATCATTTGAAAACGAAAAAATATCAACGATTCCGCCACGGATAGCGAACTGTCCTGGTTCATAGACAAAATCCACCCGATCAAAATCATATTCATACAGAAATTCATTGATGAACTCAATGCTTAATTTCGTGCTCTCCGTAATTTCTAATGTGTTATTAGCTAAGTCTGTCCGATTGATTACTTTCTCAGCCAAGGCTTCTGGATAAGTAATGACAATCTTTGGAATTTCAGAGGTATGATTTAATGAGCTTAATGTTTCTGCGCGTTGCAGCACATGTGCGCTGTCCAACTGTGTAAAATCAAATGCTTTGCGATACGATGTAGGGAAAAATAAAATCTGCTTGTCTAAAATACTTTCCAAGTCACTTAGAAAATAAGAGGCATCTTCATGCGTTGGCATCACAATGATGTAAGGCCTTTCTTGCTTTTCATACAAAGCAGCCGTCAACAGTGCATCTGAAGAACCAATAAGTCCCTTTAAATGAATTTTAGGATTTTTATTGTTTAGGGTTGTTTCTAGCGCAGTGAGGTTTTTGCTTTGTTTGTATTTCTCTAGTATTTCTTGTATGCTAATCAATCCGAATTTTCTTTCTGCAAAGTTAATGAAATCTCAGATAATTCTATTGACAAGTTTGGATACTAATCAATTAACTTTTTTGATTCTGGGTGCTGTTTAATCATAATTTTCCTTAGCTCAATTACTGATCTTTGGCAAGCAAAGCCAGTTCTCTACTGTATTTCTACCCAATGAGTAAAAATTAATCAAAATTTTTTCCTTTTTGAACGTCTCTTGACTAGCAATTAATATCTTTGTTTAATTATTTGCCTCGGTAAACTTATTCTACTTATAACGAATATCAAATTGAAACTCTTTTTGCTAGTCATCATAGTTATTTTGTCTTTCGCAGAACTCTCTGCTCAAGGTATGCTTTTGCAACCAACAGAAAAACAAAAAGTCCGTTTTGAAACTGCCTTAAAGAATGAAAAGAATTTTGAAAAGGATACCACAGCATTAAGAAATTACCTGAAATCATTGATTTCCTATTCCAAGCAATATAAAGATCCTTCCTTATTGGTTGCATATCATTCCCTTTTGGGAAATGGATTTTCTAGTTTTTACGATCGGCTGAATAGACAAAGTGCAGATCATTACCTTCAGGCCATTGACCTCGCTAAAAGAAACAAGCTAAAGGAAATTCATGCTTGGACATTAATAAACTACGCCTATTATTTGTATTCTTATCGGCAAACTACGTTGGCTTTACCCGTGTTTTTGGAAGCAGCAGAAGCTTTAAATCAAATTTCGCCAGAGAATATGGTTTTTAAGGACGAAGCGTACAAGCGAATGGGCTATTTCTTTGGAACGATTGGCGATAATTCTGAAGCAATAAATTATTTAGAAATAGCGCAGAAGTATGCTGAACCCAAATCGAGCCAACTTGCCGCAATTCATGATAACATTGGTGCTTATTATCTTGAAAATAAAGACACGGTTCATGCCGTCGAATATTTTGAGCGAGCACGTGCGATTGCCGTAGAAATCAAGGATTACTTAAGGTTAGGAAAAGTGTTGGGCAATTTAGCGTTGGTTCATGAGGGCAGGGGCGAAATCGATCGAGCCTTGGTACTGGTCGAGCAAGATTTGGCTTATTCAGAAAGGTATAGTAGTGACAACAATACAATGTTTGCTCAGATTATTCAAGCGAGATTACTTGTAAAGAAAAACAGATTGGCGGACGCAAAAAAAGTTCTTCTAAAAGCAGAAGAATTTGCCGAGTCAAAAGATTATTTAGTACGGTATGTCAAAGAAATAGAGGAAATTAAATTACAGATTGCCATTAAAACCCAATCTTCAGAAGAGGAATTGCATGCCCGAAGAAAAATAAGCTTGTTGAATGATAGTTTGATTCATTTGGATGGGGATGAGGTGTTGCAACAGACAAAATGGTTAGCAGACAAAGAGAAATACAACCATTCGTTGGAACTCATGAATCAAAAATACAATCGCGAGCAAGCATTGAAAAGAGCATATGCAATTGTTGTAATTTTGTTGATTTTGATCGTGCTTTATGCCGTTTTGAATTTTAAACGGAAAATGAAAATCAGGCAACACCGCTATGAGAAAAAAGTCCTGCAGTTCCAGCTTGATAAAATAAAATCGGATGTTAAATTGGCTGAAAAAAGCGATAAGATTCTTTCTTATAAAACTTATTTATCCGAAAAAAATACGCAGATCGATGAGCTGAATAAATCGATCGAACAGATTAAATCGTCTTCTTCATTTTATATAGAAGAACAAAAAGGAGAATTGAATGCGTTGCTGACTTCGCATCTAATGACGGATGAAAACTGGATTAGTTTTAAACGTGCTTTTGAAAAAGGATATGCGCCATTTTATCATTCGCTGCTGAAAAATTATCCCGATTTAACGGAGTCAAATTTGCGGATGATAATTTTAACTAAGCTTGGTTTGTCGTCGAAAGAAATTTCCAATTTATTGGGAATTACCGCCGATGCGATTAAAAAATCCAGACAAAGGCTGAAGAAAAAAATGGGCGAAAAATGGGATTCCGTAGTAGAGCCTTTTCATCCTGAAGCTGAAGGAAAAATATAAATTTAACTTCGCAATTTGTTGTGATCTGCAAAATCAAGAATGTAATCCATAATTTCTTGATAATCAAATTGTATATCCTCGTGTAGCTTTTCGAATTTCATGACCAAATTCTTAATCCTTCCCGTCATGTATATTTTCAATTTTTCAGCAGCAAGAGAACTGTCAGGCTGAAATAATTTCGGAAATAAACTGATGCTCGTTTTGATCAGCAAAAGACGGCTTTCAAACTCTCCAATCTTGTCTTTGGTTACTTTCTCATGTTCGTTGATCACGCCGCTCGCATGACGCAAAACATAATTTAATTCTTTGAAATTAGCATAAGTCGGCGTGTTGCTTATCGTCTTTTTGGAGATATCGATCACCTTTGCCAAATACGCTTTGAGTTCTTTGACCCGATTTTCTAAATCGTATTCATCTTCTAAAAGCTGAAAATGCAATTGCTTTAATAAAAGCTTGTCCTTTCCAATCAGACGAACAAGTAATTTGTCTTTTTCTTTTTGGCTTAAGTTCAGAACTGCTTTTTTTAATTCCGGATTTTGATGTAATGACATTTTTATTTCTCGTATAATTGCTTAATGTACACAATGAAAACAAGTTTGACGAATAAATGTTCGACTTAAATATTGAGTCGAATTTTAGTTGTTAACTAAATTGAAAATATCTTAAGTTTAAGAATGTACATTAATGGAATTCGGCTAAAAATGTGCTGATTTTTTATAAATTCGACAATAAACTAAATATTGGTTAATAAACTATATGCAAAAAAAATAGGGTAAACAACTGTTAGCCATGTGCTTTCGGTCAAATCGTTTTTTGGATTTCCTGAACAAATTTCGCCTTTTTTGGTTTCGAATAAGTAAAAAATACCATTAATCATTTTAATAATACCACTGCACGAGGTAGGAATGAATTATCTTTGTATTGATGAATACGAAAATTCCCATAGTTGATTATTGTTCTTTATCCTTGGATAAAAAAGCTGTCTTTTTAGCGGAAGGATTGAACAGTTACTTGCTTCGGAATAACGATTTGGTATTTCCTCACCGGCATAATTTTTACCAGTTTGTGCTGTTTACCGGAGGCCAGGGAAATCACAGCATCGATTTCGAACATTTCGAAATTGAGTCTTGGCAAATTTATTTTATGATTCCTGGACAGATCCATACTTGGAATTTTGAAACGGATATGCAAGGATATATTTTTAATTTTAATGCAGAGCTTTTCGATACTTTTCTTTTGCGTCCAGATTATTTAACACAATTCAATTTCTTTTCGGGGGATAGCAGTAAATCCGTTTTCACGGTAAAAGAACAATTCCGATCGCAGATTCAATCAATTCTCGAACAAATCATTTTGAACAAAGACGATGCTGATTTTGCTAAAATAGCTTTGCTCTACGTTTTTTCTTTGTTGAACAAACAATTCGTTCCGAATGACGACTCGGTTTCTTCGGGTTATAGGTATACCATTTTAAAAAATTTTAATTCATTGATTGAATTAAACTACAAATCGTTGAAACTGCCAAAGGAATACGCGGAATTGTTATACATTACGCCCAATCATTTAAATGCATTGACAAAGGAGCATTTGGGCATGCCGGCCGGCGAGATTATCCGCAACAGAATTTTGCTGGAAGCGAAACGCATGCTGGTGATTAAAGAATATACGATCAGTGAAATCGCTTATGAGCTGAACTTTAATGACAACTCGTATTTCAGCAAGTTCTTTAAAAAATTAACAGGTTTTACACCCGAAGAATTTCGGAAAAATTATATAAAATAATGAAAAGTGATAATTTATTTCTCAGCGAATCTCAAGCTGCTTGGCAAGGTAAATGTCCGCGTTGCCGTACAGGAGCTATGTTTACAGGTTCAATGTATGCATTGAAATCACAAAAAATGAATGTAAAATGTCCTCATTGTTCTTACAAATACGAAAAGGAGCCCGGATATTTTTATGTGGCGATGTTTGTGAGTTACGCATTAAATGTTGCGGAATTAATTACGGTATCTGTTGCAACTTATCTATTGACCGGAAATCTTGATTCTCCTTGGCTGTACTTAATCGTCTGTCTTGTAACAGCTTTTCTGCTTGCTCCGTTTAACTATCGGTATTCAAGAATCATTTTGATGTATTGGCTCACTCCAGGATTAAGTTTTAATCCAAAATATGCGCAGGAGCGAATGTAGGATAAGAAAAGGGCAGCTGCAAAATTAACTCAGCTGCCATTTTAAATTCTTAAGAGATTGGATTTTTATCCAAATATTGCTCCCACTTCCAAGAGCTTAACATCATTTCATCAAGGCCCAATGTTGCTTTCCAGCCAAGCTGTTCAGAAGATTTTGTGACATCTCCCCAAACTTGAATAACATCCCCTTCACGTCGCGGTCCGAACTCATAATTTAATTTTTTTCCGGATGCATTTTCAAACGCCTTAATCGCTTCCAAAACCGAATAGCCATTTCCAGTTCCAACATTGAACACATCGTAATTGCCGTTCGGATTTCCTTTTTCCAACAATTGAATAGCTGCTACGTGCGCTTTTGCTAAATCCACGACATGGATGTAATCGCGAACGCATGAACCGTCAACTGTATCATAATCATTTCCAAAAACCGTCAATTTTTCGCGTTTGCCGATTGCTGTCTGCGTGATAAAAGGCAATAAATTTTGAGGAACACCAATCGGCAATTCGCCAATCAATGCCGTTTCATGTGCGCCGACTGGGTTGAAGTAGCGCAAAGCGATGATGTTATAATTTTTCGCAACAGCAGCTGTTTCTTCTAAAATTTCTTCCGCAATTTGTTTGGTATTGCCATAGGGCGAAGTCGCTTTTTTTACGGGCGCAGATTCCGAAACCGGAAGCACATCTGGTTCTCCATACACTGTACAGCTTGAAGAAAAGACAAAGTTTACGGCTTTTTCTTTATAGGCATCCAACAGATTGATCAATGAGAAGAAATTATTCCGATAATATTTAAGCGGTTTTTGAACTGATTCACCCACGGCTTTCGAAGCTGCGAAATGGATGACGCCAGTAACATCGCTGTTGTTCTTTACGAATTCATTGACTTTCTCTTCATCACAAAGATCGAATTGATGGAATTCTGGTTTAACCCCAATTATTTTTTCGATCTGATCTAAGATCCCAATCGAAGAATTGGATAGGTTATCAATAATAACAGGTGTGTAACCTGCATTGTGAAGTTCAACGACTGTATGCGAGCCGATATATCCTGTTCCTCCGGTAACTACTATTTTGCTCATTATGATTCTTTGAAATGTGTTTTCTCTGCGTTAATTAATTTTTCTAAAGGAAGCGTTTCGAAATAGGCGATTGTTTTTTCCAACCCTTCTTTTCTCGAAACTTTTGGTTCCCAATTTAGTATTTCTTGTGCCCTGCTGATCGATGGCCTTCGTTGTTTCGGATCATCCACGGGTAGATTTTTATACACTATTTTCGAACGGCTATTTGTTAAATGCAAGATTTCTTTAGCCAATTCTTCAATGGTCATCTCATCTGGATTTCCAATGTTTATCGGCAGATGATAGTCCGTGTGCAGTAACTTGAACAGACCTTCAATCTGATCATCTACATAGCAGAATGAACGGGTCTGCGAGCCATTGCCAAAAATGGTTATGTCTTCTTGCATTAAGGCTTGCCCAACAAATGTCGGTAAGGCTCTGCCGTCAAAAAGCCGCATTTTAGGGCCATAAGTGTTGAAAATCCGAGCGATTCGAGTGTCAAGCTTATGGTAAGTATGGTAAGCCATCGTAATGGCTTCTTGAAAGCGTTTCGCCTCATCATACACGCCACGAGGACCTACTGGATTTACATTTCCCCAATAATCTTCATCTTGCGGAGAAACCAATGGATCGCCATACACTTCCGAAGTCGAAGCGACTAATATGCGAGCTTGTTTATCTTTCGCCAGTCCAAGAAGATTATGTGTTCCTAATGAGCCTACTTTTAATGTTTGAATCGGGATTTTTAGGTAATCTATTGGGCTTGCCGGCGAAGCAAAATGTAAAATATAATCTAAATCATTGCTGACATGAACGAATTTTGAAACATCGTGATTATAAAACTCAAAATTTTCTTTTCCGAAGAGATGTTCGATGTTCTCTAACTGCCCGGTTATCAGATTGTCCATCGCTAATACATGATATCCTTCGGAAATAAATCGATTACAGAGGTGTGAGCCAAGAAAGCCTGCCGCTCCAGTAATTAAGATTCTTTTTTTCGTCAGAATATTCACTTTTGATGCTAATGGATAAAGTTTAATATCTTTGACGAATATAAGGATAATTTGCCAACATGCGTTTAATCTATGACTTAGGAATATTACTTTACGGCATCATTTTAAGGATGATTTCCCCATTTCACCGCAAAGCGAAGTTATGGGTGACAGGCCGGAAAAATGTATTTGACCAGATAGAACAAACGATTCCAAAAGGCGATAAACCGATTTGGTTTCATTTTGCATCCCTTGGTGAATTTGAACAGGGACGTTCCGTCATCGAGCTAATAAAAGAGAAATATCCCCAAGAAAAAATTTTACTTACTTTTTTCTCGCCATCGGGATATGAGATCAGGAAGAACTTTGCGCTGGCAGATTATGTTTTTTATTTGCCCGAGGACACGCAGAAGAATGCTCAAAAATTTATAGAATTTATCGAGCCTAGGTTTGTAGTTTTTACGAAATACGAATACTGGTATCATTATTTCAATCAATTGAAAAAATCGGGAATCCCGTTGTTAATGATTTCTGCGATTTTCAGAAACGACCAAGTTTTCTTTAAGTCGTATGGAGGTTTTTTTAGAAAGATTTTGAAAAATGTTACCTATTTCTTCATCCAGAATAACCACAGCACATATCTGCTAAAATCTATCGATATCCTGAATGCTGGCTTAGCTGGCGATACTCGATTTGATCGGGTCGCTGCATTATCAAAAAAACAGCCGAATCTGATTGTTGTCCAAAAATTCATAGGAAAGCAGCAGGTTCTTGTCGGGGGAAGCACCTGGCCTAAAGATGAAGAATTTATAAAATCCATCAGTGAGCGATATAGTTTATGGAAATTTATTCTCGCACCGCATGAAATCGATGTGGAACATATCGAATCTATCACAAGACTTTTTCCGAAGAGCATTCAATATTCTAAAATAATGGATTATTCGGATGAAGAAATCCGCGCAGCTCAGGTATTGATTATTGATAGCATTGGATTGTTGTCTTCGCTGTATTATTATGCAGATCTGACTTATATCGGAGGCGGATTTGGTGCAGGAATACACAATACGTTGGAAGCGGCTACTTATGGAAAACCCATTTTATTTGGGCCGAAGTATGAAAAATTTCAAGAAGCTATCGATTTGGTCGAGTTAGGTGCAGGTTTCCCATTCACAAAAGAAAAGGAGCTTATGGAAATCGTGCAGGCACTTCAAGATCAAGAAAAGAGAAAAATCGCTGGCGATTCTGCGGCAGATTATGTGCAACAACGGAGAGGGGCGACTCAAATCATCATGAAATACATCGAGACCGAAAATCTAATTTAGTCGTTGATGATTATTTGTCAAATAGTTTTTGAATCGATTTTTGGTTAAGCCTGGTCGTTTTTACCGATAAACCAACTGTAGGTCCATCAAAGTAATGAATGGTAACGCCTTTCCCTCCGATCAAAGAATCAAATTCAAGAAATAATTTTCCTGTAGTAATGTCTACCATGATGCCTTCTCTTGGCATTTTTTCAAATCCTTTTTGAATGATAGCGTATAAATTTTCAACATCATCTTTTGAGTTTAAATAGAACATGCCTCTATCCATCGTTTCATTTTCTGACCTTGGTACTTCATAAAGAAACTTAAACCGGCCATTTTCTAATTCGAATAGCTCGATAAATGCTCTTCCTAATGTGCCGGATCGCCCAACACTCCGTGACACCTGATCAATTTCCCTAACCTGACTGTAAGCGGCGGAACTAATGGAAAGTAGAAATAAAAGAAAAATTAGGTTTCTCATAAAATGAAAATTTACTAAACCTAAAAATATGAATTTAAAGCGATAGGAGGTTTTGTGAAAGGAAATTTTTTGGAATTAAAAGTAAAAAAATAAGCAAGAACGTTGGGTTCTTGCTTATTTAAAAATTGCCGTTTATTGTTTATCTATCGAGGAAGAAGGTTCCTGCTTCCGCTAGACCAGGCTGTTTTTGGTTATCGTGGCCTGCTTTAGGTATTATTTTAAAATATCGGAACGATATCGGATCCGCTAAATCAAAATATTGATACACGCGGTCAACGGCTACAGGGCCGAAAAGACCAGCAGTTCGCCAAGTCACATTGTCATCGCTCACTTGAACTTCCAGTTCCCGTATTTTACGATCTCCATTTTTCTGGGCGAACATAAAGCCGTTTACTTTTAACATCTCCTTCATGTCAATGGTGACCCAATGATTCGGGTAGTCCGTTGCGTTGTTCGAAAAGCGAGCAATCCAAAATGTAGCATCATTGTTGTCAATTAGCGAGATTGCAGATCGGTTATTGTTTGGTTCTTCAGAACTGAATCCAGCAATTGACCAAGTTGTTCTAGGGTATAGCGTACGGACTTCGATGTAATCCAAAGGATCAAGTTCAACTTCGGTAGCAAAAAAGGTATCTATCGCCAACGAACTCGGTCTGTATTGGGTTCTGTATTTTAAGGTGCTTCCTTCTTTAAAATTTGGAATTGGCGTCTCATTGATGTTTGCATTCGTGAAAACCTGAGCAGAATCGCCAGCTACTGTTAGATACGATACAACAGTACCTAACAATGTGGAATCTGCTGATTCAGCAAACCAGTTTAATACAATTTGATTATTCGCGTCACGACTAACGTTATTGAGTATACGGTTGTTTAAATTCGCACTATAGTTGGCGCCATAAACCCGTCCGAATATTTCTGAGCGCATGGACTGGCTTCCTTGTGCATCAAACGTGCGTATTTCAAAGGTATAGATGCCTTCGTCAATATTCGGAATGATTACTTCTTTGTAATTAGCAATATCCTCTGACGAAATGTTAGCTTCGAAACTCTTGTCTGCCCCCCAAGAGATGCGCATCTTAACTACACGAGAATCTGTGCTGATCAGTGCGCGAATGGCGGCGCGATTATGTCCGGGTTTGAATGAGATGGAATCTGCTCTTCCTGGATAAATCTTCTCTGCATTTTCCAAGTAGTCTCGATAATGATGGTCAATTGCTGTACAGCTAGCTACGAGCATGACCGTCAACATCAATAGAACTACGGATATGTTTTTCCTGTTAAATTTCATGTTTATAGTGATATAGTGATCATAATAATGTTAAATGCCTCTAGTCGACTTTAATTTGGACTACCAAAGAAAGTCAGTTCTCCAAGGGCAACATCCGAATTTCCGCCCCAAGTATCCAATGTTCTCCAGCGCCAATATCTGTAAGGCTCTTCTTGGTATTCCACATTGAATTCTTCACCAGCCCGGGCATAATTTATGTCGTCAGAGGTAAATTCATTCAATGGCAATCCGGAAGGCTTGATGGATGTGTACGTTCCAAGTTGCGTCCATGACTCCCAGCTTCCGTCAGGATTTGGTGAGTTGGAACCCCATAATTCAAACACTTTCGGATGGTTAAATCGATATTCATGGTTTAATCTTGAGTACATTACAAATCGGCTTAACGTAGCTGCTACGCCCATGTCAAATGTAAAATGTTGCGGTATTCCTGTTCCTGGAGCCGTATGAAAAATTGTTGCAGATACACGATCGTTGCCATCCCAAAGAACTGGCGTTGAGTGATAGCCGGTGTGTGCTAAATAGGTGTCTGTTGGCAGATTGTATGCTTTAAACAAAGATTTGGTCATCATCACTTCGAATATGGGCAGAAACGTACGAACCAATGTGTCCGAACGGTTATTCCATCGGTCTGTAATGTATATGCCAAACTCCCTTTCTTCTGCAGGAAATCCTCTAACATTAAAAGCCCCAGCAGATAAACGGGTGTAATAATCGCGAGCCATTTCCCAGTTCCCTTGATCATTTTTCGCTAATACGTGAATGACGATAGGAGCTTCAGTTTCATTTTCAAAGCGCAGCTGAATGCCTCCGAACGTTGAGCTTAGATTTTCATCCGCCATTAATGTTTCTAGGGTTTTTAAATAGGGCGGCGTTAAAGCAGTAATTGTGATGCTTTTAGGGTCGGATTCTACTTCGCCAACACCAACTGCAATAAGATCCACTTTATATTCACCTGCTGTGGCAAAGCCATCTACTGTGATGGTGTTTTTATAGATTGAGGCCTTGTTTTCGCGAACACTTCCATCGCCTAATGTGTAGACTGCTTTGATGTACCTAAGATCGCTGCTATTTGGAAGTTCATAGGTAATAATTGCTCCCCCGGCAATACTTTTTACTTCATAGGCCGTAAGTGGATTCGGCTTCTCGCCCGATCTCGAAGGTGCGGGTTGCAGATCATCAGAACAGCTAAAGAGCAGTAAGCAGACGATGCTCCAGCTCATTGCGTGTATATATGTTTTTAAAGAATTCATAAAAAATGTCGTTTATGTGTTAAATTAGAATTACATTGATTTACCATAATGGAGATTGCAATAACTTATCATTTCTGCGCAATTCATTAATGCTAATTGGCCAAAAATAATCGCGTAAAGTAAATGTCCGGTTATACATCACCACGCGGCGATAATAGGTTTGAGGCGTTGATTGCCTGAAATCCCATCCATAAATCGGAGTGTTTAATTCTACTTGTGCGGTTTTCCATCTTCTCAAATCCCAAAAACGTTGTGATTCAAAAGCCATTTCAATCGTACGTTCACGACGAATAATATCTCTTAAGCCTTCTTGCGTATTTGGTTTGTCGGGAAAAATCGAATAGTCAGACCAAGATTCGATAACACCTTTTAAACCGCTTCTGGCACGGATCGCATCTAAATAGAAGAAAATCTCATCGCCAGGGCCAAATAGCTCATTTAAAGCTTCAGCATACAGTAGGTATAAGTTTCCTAAGCGCATCATGCTATACGGATAGTTGTATGAAGTGAAATTATTTGCCTCACCTACCAAATTGTAATAACTCACTAGTTTTTTAGGTGTATATCCAGTCCCTGAATAGCGTGTAGGAGAATTCGTCGCAGCAGCATTTCCGCCTGGTCTAGCATTTATATTGAAGGCTAAATTATCGTTATTATGGCTGCTCATAAAATATCGGCCGCCATCAAATGATAACGATGCATAAAAGCGATCTTCGCGATCGAAATGCAAGCCAACTGTCGTATGGCCCGGAATCAAGTTGTACTGGTATGGAGATTCGCCTAAAGGCACGTCGCGAAGGTCAAATCGTTTCGAATAATCCCAGCTAAAATCCTCCTCTATTGGCACCCCATTCTTAGAGTAAAATTTCAAGGCCATATTTAATGTCGGAGCCATGTACCCTCCCATAGATTGATTCGAGATACGTGCTGGATCAATACTTCTAGGCATAAAGGCCAGTCCTTGATGCGATTGATTTGCTGTACTTCTGTTGTTGATCCAGATTGCTTCAGAATTATTTGTCCTTTCTGTGATTGCTTGACGTAGGCTCATCTGGAAAATCGTGCTTTGTTGCGGAGCAACAATCATCGTAGTGGATGGGTTCCATTTGTACAATGATTTTCCTGCAGCGTGCGCCACATCGATAGCCTCTTTACAAGCATCCGCCGCCAATTGCCATTTTTGAACACTGAACGTTGCGTTGAATAATGGCTGTCCGGTCGCATTGTTGTATCCCGGATAGTCTGTGTTTCCGTTGAACAATGGACTCGCTGCGGCGATTAGAATTTCCGCTTTCATGGCTTTCGCTACAATTTGCGTAATGCGTCCATTCTCTTGAGCCGGAAGCATGACGTCTTCCATCAATGCTGGAATTGCTTCGTCTATTTTGCCAACGATGTAGGCAAAAACATCGTCAATAGGCTGTCTTTCATAATTTACGTTATCGGGATCCTCAAAAATAGGAATGTTTTCTTCCACGATTGGAATAGGTCCATACATGCGCATTAAATAATAATGATAATACGCCTTTAAGAATTTAACTTCCGCTGCCCAACGATCTTTTTCTATTTGATCCATGTCAGGAACTCGTTGTATATTTTCTAAAAAGATGTTACACTCGCGAATACCCCTCCATAGTTGTGTACCTCCAGCATTCCCATCCCAATAATTAAGCAGTGGACTGTTCGCATTTTGACTGCCCATTGCGATGTACCAGTTTGGGAAATCTCCTTGCGAAAAATTGGTAGTCGAATTCAGCCAAAACTCATCTCCTGCTAACAACGCAGGGTTCGCCTCCATGACATTTCCGCCAGGAATCCAGCTGTAGCAGGTGAACAGAAAACGTTCTGCCATCGTTCGCATTGAAAATGCCTGATCTAATTCGGCCACATTATCTGGAACGATATCCATAAATTTATTGCAGCCAGAAAAAAATAGCACTCCTGTTAAAATCACTGTATTTATAATCTTTTTCATTTCAATATCTTTTTGTGTAATCAGTGTTTTGTCAATTAAAGGGTCATTAGAATACCAAGATTAAATACCTTTTGTAATGGGTACCTTAATCCCGCACCGCCCATTTCGGGATCCCACAAATCGAAAGAGCTGAAATTGAATAAATTGCTTCCAGTGGCATAGATTCTAAACCTTTCGATTTTAAATCTGCGTGTGAAATTGTCGTTCAATGTGTAGGCAAGCTCGACTTGTTTAAGTCTTAAAAATGCGCCGTTTCGCATCCAATACGTACTTGTTTGGGTATTGTTTTCGAGCGGGTTTTGGCTTAAACGTGGCCACATCGCATAAATGTCGCGGTTGTCTTCTGACCAATGGCTATCCGCCCAGGCCTGCAAAACTGCATTTGGCGCTGTCATGCTCCCAAAAGGAGCAGAGCCACTGTTGAGAGCATCGCCAGCCGTTGCATTGATGTGCATCGACGTTCTCGACATGCCACTGAAAAAGAATGAAAAATCAAATTGTTTAATCCCTGTAGTTAGTCCGAATCCGAAATTGATTTGAGGTGTTGTTGGATAACCGATAGGGACGATGTCATTTGCGTTCACAACTCCATCACCATTGACATCCAAGTACTTGATGTCTCCGCCCATAAGCACTCCAGCAAAGGATTGCTGCGGGCTATTGAATACTTCTTCATCATCAATAAACAGTCTTTCTGCGATATACCCTCTGCGTTGCGTAGCATCAAGACCGATAAGGCTTAAATATTCATGATCATAATTAGGCTCTTCGAAATACAAGTATTCACCTTTGGCAAATGTGAATGTTCCTCTTCCTTGAAACCATAAATTGCTGTTTACAGTATGCATGTACGTTAACTCACCATCAAATCCCTGGCTCTTGTATTTACCAAGATTGGCGTGAACTGGTGCGGCCAATCCCATTGTAGATGGCAGCGATGCCCTGGATTGTACAACATTGCTACGGATCTGTCTGAAAACATCACCCGTAAAACTCAGCCTTCCGTTGAATAATCCGAGGTCAACTCCTAGGTTGGTTTGCTGAGAAATTTCCCAGGATACATACGGATTTGCATATCGATTAATCGAAATACCATTTCTTTCATAGTTTTCACTTCCTGTACTCACCCCGAAATTAAATCTCCGATTATTGTCGCTCAGGTTAACTTCTGATAAGTAGAAGAAACGCGTTCCGTGGATGTTGTCATTTCCAACTAAACCGTGAGTCAAGCGCAACCTCGCTGTGCTTAAGACATCTTTGATCGGTTCCATAAACTTTTCATTGTGAATTGTCCATGCAACACCAGCAGAAGGGAAGAATCCCCAACGGTGGTTTTCAGCAAAAACTTCTGAACCATTGTACCCAAAAGTAAATTGGGCATGGTAGCGATTGTCATACACATAGGTGAAGTTTCCTGAGAAACTGGCATTTCTATACGGCAATGTTGATAGCAAGGAACTTGATTGACCTGTCGGCAAGGTGATTCGGTTTCTTATCGTCGAAATCAACATACCTGTAACGGAATGTTTATCATTGAAAGTCCTATTGT
This sequence comes from Sphingobacterium hungaricum, assembly GCF_015210005.1. Lineage (GTDB taxonomy): Bacteria > Bacteroidota > Bacteroidia > Sphingobacteriales > Sphingobacteriaceae > Sphingobacterium > Sphingobacterium hungaricum. The sequence continues at coordinate 530,211 of NZ_MU158697.1, read as the reverse complement.
AATTTATGGCATTCTCCATGTAAAACAGCGATTCTTGACCACGTCCATTATCGCTATAATCCAAATATTCTGTACCGCCCAATGGATTTAGATTCAAAAAGGAATAACTTCCGGTGGCAGGATCGATGGATCCAGGCGTGTAGTAGAATGGATTGTATTGTCTTCTGTACTCCATGTATGCGTTGCGGGAAGCATTCGCCAATCCGCGATAGCTAAAGCCTTCTACCCACTTAGAAAAATCTTGCTTAAGCTCAACCTGAACTTGCATATTGCTTTGCGACCATTCGGAATATCCTCTAACAATTTGTGCATATGGATTTAAGAAAAGATTTCCGCTTCCATCATCATAATTTCCGAACATCGGATGGCTGATGTACGATTGTTGTGGTCCCGGTTGGTAAATCGGCTGGAACAATGCAGGATTTGCACGTAATGCATTTCGGAAAGATGAACTTCCTCCTTCTGGCGGGCCGCTGTAGTTTCGGTAATTTGCAACGGTACGAACCATCAACTGTGTAGAATTAGTTACATTGATGTTGATGTTGCTTCGAAGGTTATATACTTTAAAGTCAACGTTGTTGTTGAAATTGTTGATTGGATTGACACGGATCAAACCGTCATCTTGCGTTAAGTTTCCACTGACGAGGTAGTTTGCAACCTGACCGCCACCTGAAATATTCAAGTTATAGTTTTGTGTATGCGTATTTGGTTTGGTAACCTCGTTTAACCAGTTCACCGATGGGTACATAATCGGATCCGTTCCGGCCGCTGTCATCGCTATTTTTTCTTCAGAATATAAGGTCAATGCCAAAGGGTCGCGAGTCAAAATGGCTTCGTTGTGCATTTTCATAAAAGTCACAGGATCTGCGATTTTCGGCATTTGTGTCGGCGTCGATATCCGTTGTTCTGCTCTGAACGTAATTTTCGGACGTCCGTCTTTTCCCATTTTAGTTGTTACTAAGATAACGCCATTCGCTCCGCGAGATCCATATACAGCTGAAGCCGTCGCATCTCTCAAAATGGAAAAACTAGCAATATCATCGACAGGAATCCGTGCTAAATCATCGGATGTTACTTCCATGTTATCGATCAAGATCAATGGTCTGCTGTTGACACCGAACGTTCCAATTCCACGGATGAAAAAGTCTGCATTATCTAGTCCAGGTTCTCCACTACGTTGAAAAGAAATTACGCCGGCAACTCTTCCTTGCAATGCACCAGTAAGGTTACTGCTTGGCAAACGAAGTTCTTCCGGATTAATAGAAGATACAGATCCAATCAAATCTGTTTTACGTTGTCGTTGTCCAAATGCAGTTACTACAGTTTCTTCTACTAAATTTTCGGATTCGACCAATACGACATCAATAACTTCTTGAGTCGAAACTGTGATTTCCTGGCTTAAATATCCTACCAAACTAAATACGAGTGTAGAATTCGCGGGAACTCTCAGTATATAACGGCCATTTAAATCGGTCGCAGTTCCTATGGTTGACTTCCCTTTTACGGTGACGGAAGCGCCTGTTAATATGTTTCCTTTGTCGTCTTTGATTATACCTCTGACTTCACGATCTTGTTGTAAAATAATATTCTTTAATGCATACGCGGTTGATGCGGAGGCATTCACTTGGTAGGCGCAACATATTGTGAAGAATAATAGAAGATGAATTATTTTCCACAGAAATGAATTCTTGTCAACATGTGCGCTATTCTGTATCGAACTATAGGTTTTATACATTGAATCTAATTTGTTATGGTTTAAAATTGGTTTGTTGAGTGGCTTACCCAATGTAATCCAACATGTACCTTGGGCTGGTTATTCCCTTGGATTTTGTTTATCTAGTAAGTGTGTAAATTTTATAGCATGATCATAATTCCTTTCATGGTGTGTTGATTTTGTTGTTTGCTTACAGTCTGAAAAAAGGAAAACGGGTCGGTATTACTGCTATAGCAAGATGTTCTATTTGTAAAACTTTGTGCTTAGCGGGACTAGAGAGTTACTCCAAAGAGGGTCTAATCCGATCGGTTCACCGGGTTAACTTATTTAGCTGTTAGACTTGCGTCTAGCCGGCTATTTTCCGTTTAATATTTTTGAATTACTGTAGGTTATTTTGTTTATAATATAGTTTTTACATAATCCTGACATCAAATTTCTTTATTGTACTTAAGAAAAAAATACACGTATGTTTCAATAAGTTGCAAAATCGTATCAATTATGGGCGTTTTTCGTGCAAAATGGAAAATTTGAGCTCGGATTGAAAATTTCTAAACGCTTTTTTTGGATTATTTTATTTTTAATCATTAAGATAAAATCATGCTTTAATATTTTGAATTTAACCCTCATTTAATCATTAATAAATAAGCCTATCTTGGTCAAATTGGAAGTTTTTGAATGATTTGAACTATTTTTGGTATTTTTTGAACAAATTTTGAAATTAATTTCAAATTAATTTAACTATACGAAAACGATGTAATTTTACCCAAAAAATAAGGTTTCTGAAAAGCAAATTTGAGCGAATTTTAAGGCCTTTTTTTACCTAAAATTAGAGTTGTTTTTACTCCTGTCGACCTGTTGTTTGGGAGGCTCAGGTTGAGGATCTTATAACGTTTTGTTTTCTATGCTATCCGCATATTCTTTTGGGCTGATTCCAAATTGTTTTTGGAAATTTCTTGTGAAGTGCGATGATGAATTAAAACCCACTAAAGCTGAAATTTCATAAATCTTAAATTCGCGGTCAATCAATAGTTCGGTTGCTCTTTTTAAGCGGGTGATATTAATTAATTCGTTTGGCGAAAGATTTGAAATTGCTTTTATCTTGCGGTACAAAGTAGGTCGGCTCATGTGCATGCTGTCAGCCAGCATATCCACACATAAACCTTGCTCCGATAAATTATCCATAATCAAGCTATTTAGTTTTTGAAGAAAAACCTGATCAGCTTTATTGAAAGCCATGCTTTGCAAAGGAGTTTCTGGTGATTTGCTGTAGTGTTCGCGCACATGATGGCGGTTGCGAAGCAGGCTGCTAATTTGAGCCTGCAAGTAGGTTGGAGAAAATGGTTTTTCTATATACGCGTCTGCACCATGGTTTAATCCCTCAATCTTATATTGCAGATTGATTTTAGCCGTCAGTAGAATAAAGGGAATATGGCAGTGGCTCACACTCTCTTTTAGCCGAGCGCAAAGCTCATAGCCATCGACATAAGGCATCATGACATCACTGACAATTAAGTCAACCATGTTCTCCTGTAGATAATCGATCGCTTCTTGGCCGTTTGTAACCTTGATAACCTCATAGTTTTCGCTTAAATCATCAGCAAGTAAATCAAGTATTTCCTGATTGTCATCAGCAACGAGTACGGTGGGATGTTTTTCCGGAGAATTATTCATGCTTAGCTTAGGTGTTGATAAAGTAGTATTGGAAAACGTATGGATTCCAAAGGTAATTTAATAAAGCAAAATAAAAATAATTTTACTTGATACAAAATAACTGTAAATTGAGATAATTTAACGACATTATTTTCAACTAAGACTTTAATTTAGCGTATCTGATTTAGATCCAGTTAAATTCTGTTCAAATAAATAAACCGCAAAAATGATTTATAAAATCGGCCTACTCTGTTTGCTTAGCATTTTCTTTACTGATGTCAATGGACAAGATAAGAAGAGATTGAATGTCTTATTCGTATTAGTGGATGATTTAAGACCTTCTATTGGTGCATTTGGAGACAGCCTTTCGGTCACACCAAACCTCGATCAACTAGCGAAGAGTTCACATGTTTTCGAACGGGCTTATACGAATCAAGCTGTCTGCGTAGCTTCCAGATATAATTTGCTGCTAGGAGCAAGGTCTACATCCACTGGCTTATATGATTTTGGAAGGGCATTTAGGGATTTTTATCCACAAGCTACAACACTTCCGGAGTATTTCAAAAAGGAAGGCTATCATACGGAAGCGATTGGAAAGGTGTTTCATGTAGGGCATAACACCTACAACGATGAACAGTCTTGGTCAGTACCGCATTTTCATGAAAAGGTTATTGAATATGCCGATAAATCAACACATTCTTCTACCCGTGAAGAAGCTTTGTTTGCGAATGTCTCTTGGGCAGAAGCAAATCAGTTGCCTAAAGGTGCGGCTTATGAATCGCCAGATGTTTCAGATGATACTTACGCAGACGGACGGGTCGCTAATCGAGCGATGCAGCGGTTAGAAGAATTAAAAAATACAGGTGAATCTTTTTTTATGGCCGTAGGCTTTGCTAGGCCACATCTCCCGTTTTCGGTTCCGAAGAAGTATTGGGATTTGTACAATGAGCAAGATTTTGACAATGTCGATAGGACAACGAACCCAGATTTGGCGCCAAAATTTGCAACAAAGCGCGATGAGGAAATTTCACAATATGCAGGAATTCCATTGTCAGCAACTGTCGATCCTTTTCCGGACTCGTTGGCGATGAAATTAAGGCATGGCTATTATGCCGGTGTCTCTTATGTTGATGCGCAGATCGGAAAAGTAATCCAAAAACTGCAAGAAACAGGCTTGGACAGCAATACCATCGTGGTTCTTTGGGGAGATCACGGTTATTTGTTGGGAGAAATGGGCATGTGGACAAAGCACGTGAACTACGAGATAGCCAACCGGATTCCATTGATCATTCATCATCCTGATCATAACAATGGTGTTAAGACAAAGGAATTTATTGAAACAGTCGATTTGTTTCCAACCTTGGCGGCGCTATGCGGCTTAAAAACTCCAGAAGTTCAACAGCCTTTAGACGGCGTGAGTTTTGAACCTATGTTTTCTTCTGGAAAACAGGATATCCGAGAATATGTTTATCATTGTTTTCCTCGCGGAGGAATGCTTGGAGAGGCCATTCGTGACAAAAACTTTCGTATGGTTCGCTGGACGCCAATGCGAGCTGATAGAGAAGTGGTTTATGAGCTGTATGAATACAGCAACGGACTAGTTGAAACAAAGAATATTTGGAGCGAAGACCATCCTGAATTTATCCGCCTAAAGGCCATCTTAGAAAGCCATCCAGCGGCAGCCTCGATGCGGCCTGAGAGTAAGCCGCGAAAAGCAAGCTTATAGGTTTTGGTATAAATTAAAAGTCCATTTTGTCAACTAGAAAGAGTTCTGAAGCTACATGATCGGCAACTAATTTGCCTTGCTGAGTTAGTATAATATGCTGATTGGATTTTTCTGCGTCTCCTTTTTCGATAAAAGGCTGAATTTCTTTTTCCAAATAATCTTTAGTGTGCGATCCAAATTCTGCCTGTACTTTATCTAAATCAATGCCCCACATCGTTCTTAGCGAAGTCATAATGTATTCGTTAATGCGGTCTTCCGTTGACAAAGCTTCTGTTTCGATGTTCAATGATTTCTCTTCGACACCCGCTATGTATTTGGCATTATTGGCTACATTCCAAGATCTGGAAGTCCCATTAAAGGAATGTGCAGAAGGGCCTATGCCTAAATAATGTTTCCCTCTCCAATAATTGGTATTATGTTTCGCGTACATGCCAGGTTTGGCGAAGTTGGATATTTCATAATGTTGGAATCCATTCGCTATCAGCTTCTCCATTAATAGCGTAAATTGATCCGCGCTCTGCAGTTCATCCATTGCGGGCGTTTTTCCTTTTTTTATAAATTGATCCAAAGCGGTTTTGCTTTCGACCGTCATTGCATAGGACGAAATGTGGGGGATTTGAAAGTCAATCAATTTCTGGATATTCGACAGCCATTTTTCGTCGGTCAATAAAGGAAATCCATAAATCAAATCGCTTGTAATGTTTTCAAATCCCGCATCCTGCACACGTTTTATCGCGGCATCTGCTTCTTGCGCATCATGAGCACGATTCATCCAGCGTAGATCTTCTTCAAAAAACGATTGTATGCCAATACTGAACCGATTGATTTCAGTGCCTTTTAAATCAGCGACTTTTTGTTTTGTCAAATCGTCTGGATTTGCTTCGATTGTTATTTCTGCATCGCTGGCGATTTCGTAGTGCTGTTCAACTTGACCGATTAACCTGGCAATTTCGCTTGCGCTAAGCAATGATGGCGTTCCGCCGCCAAAATAAATGGAACGAACGGTTTTGTCTTCTAAATAGGAAGCCCTGACTTTCAGCTCATTTTCCAAAGCGACAAGCATTTCATCTTTATATTTCAACGAAGTTGAAAAATGAAAATCACAATAGTGACAAGCTTGTTTGCAAAAAGGAATATGGAAATAAAGCATGGGTGCAAATATAACTATAGATAAATTATGATAGATATAATAAGATTGATAATAAAATACTGTTGCAAGTAATTTAATTTGATTATCAATTGGGTATTGTGTTAGCTACTCTAATGAAAAATTTTGGAAAAAATCGAATGCAAACTCTGAAAGAGCAAAAGGAAATACTCCAAGGTATTATAAGTTTGAAGGTCGATTGAATCATTCGATTTCAAATTCAAAAATCTCTGTCTATTGTACAGAATTGAAGGAGTATAATGCTGTAATTAATAAGAAAGGATTTTTCTTAAAAAATATTTGTTGATTTTTTTTTGGATTGCTGTTAATATTCTAACAATCGTCCAAGCTCAGGATGCTTTAGATGCGTTGGGTGACCACCACAATGTCGAAATAGAATTTCATGCGAATCGATTGATTGGGATTAGCCAGAGCCTCAATGGGAATTTTGAACAGGCCATAGCCTATTCGAAAAAAATCTACAAAATTGCCGATAGCATCAACAATAAGGCTTATTTACATTCTGCATTGATTAATTTGGATGCTTCTCAGGCCAATATTTTTGATAACACTAGATCCGAAAAAGATAAACTCCTATCGGAAGGCTACTTAGCAGAATTGCTGGATTTGGCGAAATTCCACAGCAAAGAAATTGGTTACTATAAATTAGCAATCATCTATATCAATGCCTCTGACTATTATTCCTACTATAATCCACAAGCTCCAAATGCAGATTCTCTGGCAATGCATTACCTTAATTTGGCTTATGAAACCGTTGAACATTTGGCAGAGAAAAATCATATACTAGCACATATTTATTCTGTCCACACCAATATTCTTCGAGATAAAAATCCTGCCGAAGCGGAAAAAATCCTAAAAAAATCAATTGAACTGCTGAAGAATGTAAAGCCCGCAAATAATAAGTTACTGAGCAATTCTTACCGTCGGTTGGCAAGATTTTACGCTGGCCGGGGGGATTTTAAAGGTGCGTACGATCTGATGCAGGAATGCCTTACACAGCTTTTAACGGGTTTTAATGAGGAATCCAAACAAGAGATTTTGAATCTTACAGCGATTTATGAGATTGGTAAGAAAAACGAAGACATAAAAGTTTTAGAAGAGAAAACGGCTTTGCAAAGAAACAGAAATGTCATCTTGTCGATAGCAATTGGGTTTGCGATCGCAACGGCTTTGTTTATTTACTTTTACTATAAGAGCAAACGCGATAATCTTGAATTGGAGAAGCGTAACATTGCGCAGCAACTTCATCTGAAAAATGAAGAAAATGAAAAGATGCTCTTGCAGAAAGAAGTCTTAGAATTGAAGCAAGAGAAAGCGCATAACATCAATTTGATGCATATTATGCAGCTGAATCATAAAGATCAGCTCTTGCAAGAGATTTCGAGCAAGATTGAACCTGAAGAAGCCAAAAAGTTTAACAACTTGCTAAAAAACAATAACCAGGTCGACAAGCAATTTGATGAGGCAAAAAATGCAATCGAAAAAGTCCACCCTTCCTTCTATAAATATTTGATGAAAATGTCGAATTACGAACTGACAGAAATCGATCTGAAATACTGTTCATACATTTACTTAAAGTTTGATAGTGCTGAAATTTCTTCTCATCTGAATGTAGAACGCAAGTCAGTCCGTATGGCAAAATATAGAATAAAGAAAAAATTAGGGTTGGATAAGGAAGTCGATCTAACGGAATTTTTACGAAACCTTAAGTTTTAAGGTGCTATTGAAAATTAGATGCTGAATAAGTTATGTGTTACTTATTCAGAATCCAATTTTTTAAGTTCATCATAATTTACGTTCAGCTTCTTTAAAAGCCGAACGTAAATTAAACGGTAAATATATTTTGCGAACATGATGAACAGCACTGCAATAATGGCGAATGCAATGAACATGCAAACCTCTTTAAAAACGAGGAAGGAAGTTACTTCTTTGGCTTTCTGTATATCCATGCTGATTTCTTCAACAGATACAATAAAGAAAACAACTGCAAAATAGTAAATGTTAAACTTAATATAAGCCTCTACATTTTTTCTTGTTCTAATAATATTCTCTAATAATACTTTTGTTGAATCAGTGTTTTTTATCGCAAGATAACTCTTGAAAAACTGATAGATAAAAAAGATAACTACAGGGTAAAAAACTAGCAGTGAAGCTAATTCAAAATTTAAAAAGAAATTGGAATACTCCTTCTCGGGGGAGGGTAAAAGATTTAACGATAAGCCAAAAGCCAATTCGATTAAACTGATTATAAATATCCATTTTACGATAGAAGACGAACTTTTGTGAGACATTTTCTTAATCTCCTCGCTATTCACCTTCGGAAAATCGCTGTTCTTTTGCCAGTGTTTTTTTAACAAATCTAACTCGTCCATTATGCTTCTCCTTTCTGACTTAACATGACTTTTAATTTCGTTTTAATCCGGTTCATCTTTACCCGTGCATTCACTTCGCTGATTCCTAGTGTTTCGGCAATTTCACCATAATCTTTATCTTCCAAGTACATATACACCAGGGCTTTTTCAATATCATTTAGGTTTCTGACAGCAGCATACAAGCTTTTTAGTTGCTCTTCTTCATGCATGTCATATTCTTCATAACGCAACCGCTCAAAAGATTCATTCCAATCAACGGTTGAAATTTTTCTCTTTTTAGTTCTGAAGAGAGAAATCGCCGTATTTAACGAAACTCGATACGCCCAAGTTGAAAATTTTGAATCTCCTTTGAATTTAGGGAATGAATGCCATAATTGAATGACCATTTCCTGAAACATGTCTTTATGTGTTTCTTCATCCTTCGCATACAGCTTGCAGATTTTGTGGAGAATGTTTTGATTCTCCTCCAGTAAAAACACAAATTCTTGTTCCAGCTTTTGGTGCATTGTTTAATTAGTCGAACACAAAGGTAATTTGTTACAGGCAGAATTCTATTTTTTTAAAATGGTTTGAAGACAATTTTAGTAAATTCGTGCAATGGCAAAATCAAAATCAGCTTACTTCTGTCAAAATTGTGGCTATGAATCGCCGAAGTGGCTCGGACAATGTCCTTCCTGCAAACAATGGAATACTTTTGTTGAAGAAGTCGTCGAGAAAGTGAGTTCGAAAGTGCCCGAATGGCGAAGCTCAACAACGACCACAACTAAGCGCGCCAACAAAGCGGCCGTCATTCATGAAATTGTCTATCAAGATGAACAGCGATTGGCAACGCCCGACGCAGAATTCAATCGCGTTTTAGGCGGCGGAATTGTTCCTGGTTCATTGGTGTTAATCGGCGGAGAACCTGGTATTGGAAAATCAACCTTAATGTTGCAGTTGGCTTTGACCATTCCAAAAATTAGAACATTATATATTTCCGGGGAGGAAAGCGAGCAGCAACTGAAAATGCGTGCAGAAAGGTTGGTTCAAAATTCAAACGCCAATTGTTTTATTTTAACTGAAACATCCACGCAAAATATATTTAAACAACTGGAAGTTATCCAGCCTGACTTGGTAATTATCGATTCTATCCAAACTTTGCATTCGGCACAGATCGAATCGGCTCCCGGTTCTGTTTCGCAAGTTAGAGAATGTACCGCCGAATTATTGCGCTTCGCGAAAGAAACAAGCACACCTGTTTTTATCGTGGGCCATATAACCAAAGACGGCGCAATAGCTGGCCCCAAAGTATTGGAACATATGGTCGATACTGTTATGCAGTTCGAAGGCGACCGTCATCATGTCTACCGTATTTTGCGTGCCGTGAAAAACCGTTTTGGTTCTTCTTCGGAATTAGGAATTTATGAAATGCAGGGGTCTGGACTTCGCGAAGTATCGAATCCTTCTGAAATCATGCTGTCACAGCGCGATGAGCCTGTTAGTGGCGTTGCCATCGCATCGATGCTGGAAGGTGTTCGTCCCTTAATGATTGAAGTGCAGGCATTGGTCAGCAATTCAGCTTTTGGAACTCCGCAACGTACTTCCACAGGTTTTGATACAAAACGGTTAAGCATGTTATTGGCGGTTTTGGAAAAACGATTTGGCTTTCGCTTGAGTGCGCAAGACGTGTTTTTAAATATTGCGGGTGGCTTGCGGGTTGAGGATCCTGCAATTGATTTAGCCGTTGTTGCGGCCATAATTTCTTCTCAGCAAGATATTCCTTTGCCAAATACCTATACCTTTGCTGGAGAAGTCGGTCTTTCGGGAGAAATTCGGGCGGTAAACCGCATTGACCAACGCATTGCCGAAGCTGAAAAGCTAGGTTTCCAATCCATCTTTATTTCCAAATACAACACAAAAGGTCTTGATGTTAAAAAGTATGACATTGCGATACGGCCTGTAGCTAAATTGGAAGATTTATTTTCTGCGCTATTTGGATAAAAAAAACCCTTAAACTCTAAACCCAATACAATGAATTTTTCTACACTGAAAGAAATTTTTACTAAACTATTTTTGTGCAGCATCTGCATCCTGTCGTTTGGATATAGCCAAGCGCAACAGTTAACGGAGAAAGTGAATGTTTTCCTTGGCTCTTCTGGAGACCACGGTCAGTTGTCGCCAGCGGCTTCTTCGCCTTTTCATCAATTGAGCATTGCGCCGCAGACTTATCCAAATTTGCACATGGGCTATGAGCATTATGCGAAAGAAATTTTAGGCTTTACGCATAACCGTTTTGAAGGTGTAGGATGTCAGGGAAGCGGAGGGTTAATTTTCGTAAAACCTTATTTAACAAATCCAGAAGAAAAATTAGTTAAAGAAACAGAAATAGCCGGTCCAGGATTTTATGAAATTGGATTGAGAGAAAACATGCAGGCAAAATTTGCTGTGGACGGCAATTTCGGGACGCATGAATATTTTTTTCCAAAAGGTAAAAAAGGTTTGTTGATTGATTTCGAACATTCGTTCAACCGTGCATTCGTGTCGAATGAATACGAGATTTCTCCTGACGGAATCATTTTGGGAAAGATTAGGTCAAAAACCACATGCCATGTTGGTGTGTACACCATTTATTATGCAATCTCAATTCCAAATGCCGAGCTGAAAAAATCAGGAAATCGGATTGAAGTTATCCTGTCGGAAAATCAAGAGAAAGCCGAGCTAAAAATCGCATTCTCTTCAGTAGATAAATCCTACGCATTAGCAACGCTCACTGAAAATTCAAAACTTGACTATGCTCAGGTGAAATCGAAATCAACGCTTATTTGGGAAAATTTCTTGTCCCATATTGTCGTTAAAGGCGATCCTGAGCGCGAAAATCTATTTTACTCCTTGCTTTATCGAACTTTGCAATCACCGTATCAGACTTCAGAACCAGACGGCAATTACCGTGGCACGGATGGACAGATTCATCAAACCAAGGGAAAACGCTATCATGGATGGGCGATTTGGGATAACTATAAAACGCAGCTTCCCTTATTGGAACTAGCCTATCCTTCGCTCTATCAAGATGTGGTTTCTTCCATTTCTGATTTGTATAAGTATGGCAAATATGATTTCGCGGGACAGAATGAGCCTGCAAATTCAGTACGAACCGAACATGCTGCGGTCGTTTTGCTGGACGCAAAGAAGAAAGGATACGATATCGATTTTAAGTCCATCCGTGATTCATTGATAAGAGATACAGCAAGATTTGACTGGGCGAAGCCCGATAAATATTTGGAAGCAGCTTACGATATGTGGGCGATGGGAAATTTATTTCCTGCCGGAGAATCCGAAAATTATTTTTCTAAATCAAAGACCTATGCTTCGATTTGGAACAAAGAATTTAAAGACCTTACGCGTTCTGATGTTGATCGAATGTCTGCCAGAAATATGTACCAGGGAACCATTAGGCAATATCGCTGGAATGTCCCATTTGATATGGAAGGGTTGCGAAATTTGATTGGCGGCAAAGATGCGCTGAGCGAACAATTGGATGAGTTTTTTGATAAGCAGTATTTTAACCGTGCGAATGAGCCTGATATTCAATCGCCGGTGCTTTATTATGCAAGTTCAAAACCTTGGCGATACCAATCCTTAGTTCAGGAATTGGCGGTCGATACGGTGATTCAATATTATTTTAATGACAACAGTAGGGGAATCGGTCCGCATATCGACCGAATTTATAAAAACGAACCGAAAGCATTTGTTCGGACAATGGATGATGATGCTGGCGCAATGTCGGCTTGGTTTATCCTTACCTCAATAGGCTTGCATCAGCCTTTAATCGGCGAGCCGATTTATTACCTGAATGTTCCTCTCTTTGAAGAGATTACCATTCAATACGAAAAGAAGCCATTGCACATTGTCGTTAAGAATTTTGACTCACAGCACCGCTACATAAAAAGTGTGAAATGGAATGGAAAAGATTTACGGCGGGTTTGGATGAAGCGCGAAGAGCTCGCAAAAGGTGGAGAATTAATTATTGAAGCTTCTCCGCAACCGACAGATTATGGGGCTGACTCCATCTGGATTTCATCCATGAAGTAAAATCCGAATTTATGAGACAAAGAAAATGGGGCAGAAATTAATTGTGCCCAATTTTCTTTGTCCTTTATTTTTTCTCCTATAAAAGCTCTCGCAGCTTGGCTCTTAATTCTTCGCCATGTACATTTCGCGCGACGATAATGCCCTTAGGATCGACCAAAATATTTTGTGGAATTGATTTTACACCGTAAACTTGACCGGCTGCATTTCCCCAGCTCTGCAAATCAGAGATGTGCTTCCAATCTAATTTATAATTCTTAACTGCTTTTTCCCAAGGAGCAAATTCTCTGTCGAAGGAAACACCTAAAATATCAAAGTTTTTATCTTTAAATTCATTGTATGTCACAAGCAGATCTGGAATCGCTCGAATACAGTCTGGACACCAGCTCGCCCAAAAATCAATCAGCACATATTTTCCTTGTAAATCTGAAAGTGAATAGGGCTCGCCCTTCAAATCAAACTGTGTAATGCCAGGCGCTTTTTTACCTACTGAAGTTCTTTCTAACGTCTTGATGTATCGTTCGAACACTTTCCCTTCGTCCGATTTTCGAACAGATTTATCCAGCCCTTTAAACAAGCTATTCAATTCTTTGTAATCGGGCGTGTAGCCCCCGACTTTCTGAATGATTTTTAATGTTTCGGTTTTATCTGGATTCGCTTTCACCTGCTTGATTAATTCCTCTTTTGTTTGAGCAAATAATAAGATAGGGAGTAGAAATAACGTTGCTAAAAATATTTTTTTCATGTAATTACAAATTAATCTAGTCAAAGATAAAATAACCTATTATTTTAGTAGACTTAAAAAACGCAAAATGACAAATGTATTTCAAAAGTTACGCATTTTCTCCAAACTTCCCGACACGCAGGCAAGCATATTCTCCATTATGTCTGAATGCGCGGCAAAAGAAAATGCAATCAATTTGTCACAAGGATTTCCTGATTTTGATTGCGATCCAAAATTAATCAGTTTCGTCAATCAATACATGACGGCTGGGAATAATCAATATGCTCCAATGGCCGGCCTCTTATCATTGAGAGAAACCATTGCAGAAAAAGTTAATTTTCTCTATCAAAAGCCAATCAATCCGGATTTAGAGATTACGATTACCGCTGGTGGAACTCAAGCAATATTTACGACCATTGCGGCAGTAATTCAAACGGGAGATGAAGTCATTATTTTCGAACCCGCTTACGATTCCTATCGTCCAACCATTGAGCTGTTTGGAGGAAAAGTTGTTGCCGTGAAACTTAAAAGCCCTGAATTTAAGATTGATTGGGAGGAAGTAAAATCGCTGTTTTCTGAAAGAACAAAGTTGATGATTATTAACAATCCCAATAACCCTTCCGGGAAATGTTTGACTAAAGAAGATGTTTTGAAATTAGAAGATTTGGTAGAACAGTCCAATTGCTTGATTTTAAGCGATGAAGTCTATGAACATTTAGTTTTTGATGGAAGAAAACACCTTTCCCTGCTATCATCCACACGATTGGCCCATCGCACTTTCGTGATTGCTTCGTTCGGTAAATTGATTCATGCGACTGGCTGGAAAATCGGTTATGTTATCGCGCCAACAGAATTGATGATCGAATTTAGGAAAGTACATCAATTTTTGGTTTTTAGTGTAAATACCCCAATTCAATACGCGATAAATGATTATCTAAAAGATAGAAATGTATATCTGCAATTAAATGATTTTTTTCAAAAGAAAAGAGATTTTCTGTTAGAAGGTTTAAGCGGTTCACGATTGAAAGCAATCGTTCCCGAGGGCACTTATTTCTTGCTTGCTGATTACTCTGATTTGAGCGAGGAAAAAGAATTAACTTTCGCTAAAAGAATAACTTCTGAATACAAAGTAGCAACGATTCCGGTTTCAGCATTTTATAAGGACAGCCTTGACCAACAGGTAGTACGATTGTGTTTTGCCAAAAAACAAGAAACGTTGGAAAAGGCGATAGAAAACCTGATTAGAATCAAATAAAAAGTTGAATATGCAAACGATTGAGTGAATGAATCCTGAATTTAATTGATTTTAATCACTTGAAAATTGAAAAAGCATAGCTTTTATTTCTAAATTTGTTTCTCACTTTTTAATCAATAATCAAATTATCCTACCAATGGCAAGATTAAATTTATTGGAAGAAACTCGTTTCGAGAAGATACCGGTACAAGTTTATCCCAATCAAGAAGTCGCTTCAATCGGTGTTGCAAAAAGAATAGCGAATGTTATTAGAGAAAAGCAAGAGAAAGGCGAAACCGCAGTTCTTGGTTTAGCAACAGGCGCGACTCCTGTAAAGGTGTACAAAGAATTGGTTCGTCTGCACAAAGAAGAGAACCTGAGTTTTCGGAATGTGGTAACTTTTAATTTGGATGAGTATTATCCGATGTTGCCAACTGCCGACCAAAGTTATGTCACTTTTATGAACAAGCACTTGTTCGATATGATTGACATTCCTAAAGAAAATATCAATATTCCTGACGGGACTGTTCCCGTCGAAAAAGTGCAGGAATATTGTGAAGGCTATGAGCAAAAAATTTCGAATCTTGGCGGCTTAGACATTCAGATCTTGGGAATTGGACGTACGGGACACATCGGTTTCAATGAGCCGGGTTCTGCTCCAAATTCAGGGACGCGTCTAGTTACCCTAGATGACTTGACTCGTCGAGATGCGTCACGTGATTTCGGTGGTAAAGAAAATGTGCCGACAAAAGCCCTAACAATGGGTGTGGGGACTATTTTCAAAGCCAAAGAAATTATTTTAATGGCATGGAATGAGAAGAAGGCGGAAATTGTAAAAAAGGCTGTAGAAGGTGAAATATCTTCAGATATCCCGGCTACGTATCTACAATTATCAGACCGTGCCGAATTCATTTTAGATCAAGACGCCGCTTCGGCATTAACACGATATAATACGCCTTGGCTCGCTAAGGATGTTGTCTGGACGGATGATTTAGCTAAAAAAGCAGTAGTTTGGTTGTCTTTGGAATTGCAGAAAGCGATTTTGAAATTAACTGATGACGACTACAACAACCACGGTATGGCTCAGTTGGTAACAGAGAAGGGGCCTGCTTATGGTATCAATATTCGAGTTTTCAATGAATTGCAGCGTACGATTACAGGCTGGCCAGGTGGAAAGCCGAATGTAGACGACTCAAACAGACCTGAAAGAGCCGAGCCTGCACGCAAAGATGTAATTTTGTTTTCTCCACATCCGGATGATGATGTCATCTCGATGGGCGGAACATTTATTCGCTTAGCGGATCAAGGCCATAATGTGCACGTTGCTTACCAGACCTCAGGAAATACAGCCGTTTGGGATGATGATGTATTAAGGTATTTAGAATTTGTTGGAGATTTCGCGGTTGCGATCGATGACGATAAAGGTTTGGTTAGAAAAGTTTACTCAGAGGCGCGTGAGTTTTTCAAAACCAAAAAACCAAATCAAGTAGATCCAGAAATCGTTCGCACTATAAAAGGTCTAATTCGAAAAGGAGAAGCTATTGCAGGAGCGAGATTCGTAGGTTTGCCAGATGAAAACATTCATTTCCAAAATTTGCCTTTCTATGATCGCGGTAAATTCTCGAAAGATGTAAGCTATGAAGATGATATTCTTCAAACTATGGAATTGTTGCGCGCTGTAAAACCACAGCAAGTTTTTGCTGCAGGAGATTTTGCAGATCCGCACGGAACACATAAAGTATGTTTTGATATTATTCTAAGTGCTTTATTGCGTTTGAGAGAAACTGACGAATGGACAAAAGATTGCTGGTTATGGTTGTATCGCGGTGCATGGCACGAATATCCAATTCATGAAATTGAAATGGCAGTGCCACTTTCACCACAGGAAGTAAAACGTAAACGTTTGGCTATTTTCAAGCACCAGTCTCAAAAAGATCTTCCGGTTTTCCCAGGAGATGATCCAAGAGAATTCTGGGTAAGAGCTGAAGACCGTACGAGCGATACCGCTGCCTTGTACCATAAATTGGGGTTAGCCAATTACGAAGCTATTGAAGCTTTCGTACGCTGGAAATTTTAAGTAATTTAATACACTCTTATAAAAATCCATCTAGAGAAATTTAGATGGATTTTTTCGTTTTTAACATTCCTAATAGTTAAATGATGAAATTTTATTAAAATTAGATTGCTGTTTGTTTATTTTGTATATTTATCTAAAGAATAGACCTTTAATTCATTTTATAAACTAAATATAACACCATGAGAACATCATCCAAAAATGTTCTGATTCGTGTAATTTTTCTAGCTCTAGGGATTTTACTCGCTAATCAGGAGGCCTTTGCACAGCAAATTGTGTTATCGGGCAAAGTTTTAAATGAAGCATCACAGCCTCTCGCTGGAGCTTCTATCTTACTAAAAAATACTACGCAATCTACATCGTCGAACGAACAAGGAGAGTTCGAATTCAGAAATTTACAGCCAGGTAATTATATTGTCCAAGTGACTTACGTTGGCTATTTAACTCAAGAAAAATCAATTGTCTTGACCAGCGCCTCCGAAAGAATTTCCTTCAGTCTAGTTCCAGATGATGAAGCAATTGAGGAAGTGGTTATTATTGGTTATGCAGGTGTTAAGTCTAAAGATTTAACAGGGGCGGTAACCAAATTAAATGCAGAAGATTTTAATCGAGGAAATTACACATCACCTGATCAATTGATTCAAGGTAAAGTCTCTGGCGTCCAAATGTTAAATAATTCAGGACAGCCTGGCGGAGCAACAACTGTACAGATTCGTGGTAATTCTGCCATTACAGGTTCTGGACAGCCTTTATATGTAGTCGACGGGGTTGCTTTGGACGGCAATACTGCTCGACCATCCTCCAGTGGCGGGATTGGTACTAGTCCTTCAGGAAATCCCTTGACTTTCCTAAATCCGAATGATATTGAATCGATGGAAGTACTGAAAGATGCTTCTGCGACAGCAATCTACGGATCAAGAGCGGCTTATGGAGTAGTTTTGATTACGACGAAGAGAGGAAAATCAGGTGATTTGAAACTTGACGTTAATTTATCTTCAGGACTTGCCTCCATTATGAAAAGAGTCGACGTCCTAAATGCGGATCAATACAGAGAAATGTTGAATCGATATTCATTGACAGCAGGCGATTTCGGCACAAGCGTCGATGCGCTAGGTGAAATTCTTCAAGTAGCTCCAAGTATAAATGCGGATCTAGCGTTTTCCGGGGGAAATGAAAATGCTAGATACCGAGCATCTGCTGGCTATCAAAATCAAGATGGAATCATAAAACAGACCAACTTCGAAAAATTTGCTGGATCTTTTAACGGAAATTTTAAAATGCTGGAAAGTAAAAGATTAGGTTTGGATATTGGATTAATAGGAACCCAAACCAAAGAGGACATTGCTCCGATAACTACTGATGCAGGATTTACAGGAAGTTTAATAGGGCAAGCTCTTATGTGGAATCCAACCGAACAGATGTATAATTCAGATGGGTCGCCTTATGTGTTAGCTGGGTCAACTATCATTAATCCAGTAGCTATGTTGGAAGCCTATGATGACAAAGCTACAGTGAGTACTTTGTTAGCTAATTTATCACCTTATTATAAGTTTAACGATTGGCTAGAATATCGTTTCTTAGGTTCCGTAAAATATAGCAATGGTGTTCGAAGAGCTTCAACTAGAAGCTGGTTGAATTTAGACGGTATTCAAGCTAAACCTGAAGAGGGAACAAAAGGTGGCTACGCTAGTTATGCAAATAACGAAACAGTCACTTCTCAATTGACGCATACCCTGACTTTTGATAAAGAAATTGCCTCTGGTCTAAATTTAAATGCCGTGGTTGGTTTTGAGTACATGAGCTTTAGCAATAAAGGGATGTTATATACTGGACGGAATTACGGTGATATTGACTTAGATTATACAGATGTGTTGGAGGCGGGAGACGTATCTACAAGAACTATTTCGTCATTCAATGATCCAACGACCGAATTGCAATCCTATTTTTTAAGGGCGATATTCAATTACCAATCCAAGTATTTGTTAACTGCTACTTTTCGCCGAGATGGATCGACTAAGTTTGGAGAGAACAACAAATACGGAAATTTTCCATCGTTCTCAGCAGCGTGGAATATCTCGGACGAAAGCTTTTTGAGCGATAATTCAATTATTAGCAATTTAAAATTGAGAGCTGGCTGGGGTATTACAGGTAACCAAGAATTTCCAGCAGGGGCATCATATGATCAATATAGTATAGGAACAGACGGTGCACTAACAGCGATTAGCAATGCCAATCCAAATTTGAAATGGCAAAGCGATCAACAAACAAACATCGGTCTTGACTTCGGTTTTTTTAACGATAGGCTTACAGGAACAGTCGATTATTTTCATAAGAGAACAACAGATTTGCTATACCCAGTCATTCCATATTATCCGAATGCGCCAGGTTCGTCAGTTATTTGGATGAATTTAGATGGGGAGATAGAAAATAAGGGTGTAGAAATTGCCTTAAATGGCAAGTTGATTCAGCGCGAGAATTTGAGATGGAATGCTGGAGTTAATTTTACATTCTTGGACAACATGGTCACAAAATTGGCAGGGATTTATAAGACTGGCGTGCTAAGCGGTCAAGGGATGTCAAATTCGAACGTAGAAATTATTCAAGAGGGATTGCCGATGTTTGCTATGGTTACCCGCGAATTTTTAGGTTTTGATGATGAAGGGTTTTCTATGTATACAGATGATGGATATACCCTTTATTATTTAGGAAATCCAAATCCAGATGCGATTTATGGATTCAATACTGATTTAAGCTATAAAAAATTCAGCTTTGTCGCAAATTTTAATGGGATGCTTGGCAGAGATATTTATAATAACACAGCCAATTCTGTAACTCCAATTACGAACCTTGGCTCAAGGAACATTTCTCTGGCGCTATATGAGAGTTCAGAAATGGAGTCTTTAAGCAATCCAATAACCTCTTCTTCACGTTACATTGAAGATGGTTCTTATTTGAAATTGGCAAATGCAAGCATTAGCTATCGATTAGGTAATGTAGGAAAAAACATTAAAAATTTGAATGTGTCATTGACGGGAACAAATCTATTTGTGATTACAAAATATACAGGTTTTGATCCTGAAATAAACACCGAGAGAGGATTGGGAGAATTGCCATCGTTGGGTATTGATTACATTGGTTATCCATCATCTAGGACATTCAGTTTAGGTTTTAACTTTTCATTATAAACTAGAAATCATGAAAAATTATATAATAAAGTATGTATTGATCGCAAGCATTCTGTTTGCAGGGTGTTCGGATTTAGTAGAAGAGCTTAAAGGAGAGACAAGCCGCGGATCAATTGGCGAAAGTGATATGGACGCTTTAATGGAAGGGATGTATGTTACATTGAGGTCTCCATATCAAGGTATGGGCGCTTGGTGGGCATTGCAACAAGCGACTTCGGACGAAACTATCACCCCAACCCGAGCTGGGGACTGGGATGATAATGGAGCATGGAGAGCGTTGTTTTTGCACAAATGGCAAATTGATCATGGTACTATAGAGAACGTATATAAAGTATTAAATTCGGTTAGTTACGCCGCCACGGATATTTTGGGTTATTCGCCTACCACACAACAAGAAGCAGAAGCTCGCTTCGTTAGAGCATTTGTACAATTTGATATTTTAGATGGATGGGGGCAAGTACCTTATCGAGATGCTGGCGAGGACATCACCTTGATGTCTCGGGTAAGACAAGCGCCTGAACAAATTGATTACCTGATTGCTGAATTAGATGAGATTACATCAAATCTGCCAACTAATTCAAATAAATTAGCTAATCAAGATGCAGCAAAAATGCTAAAAATGAAAATTTATTTAAATAAGGGTGCTATTCTAAGCCGTGACAATCCAACATTCGATAATGGGGACATGGCTCAAGTAATTACCCTTGCTAATGAGATTATTGCCACAAATAAATACAGTTTGGAAGCCAACTATTTTGATAATTTCGCGGTTGATAATGGGTCATCTTCAGAATTGATTTTTGTCTCAGATAATGTTGGTGGAACAAATGCGGGAAGTTTACAAAGCATGTGGAGAGTTACCACGCACTATAATATGAATCCCTCCGGATGGAATGGATTTGCGACTTTGTCTGATTTTTATGATAAGTTTGAAAGCACAGACCAGAGACGTGGCGGTCCTTATCCCGGCATGACAGAAGTCGGAGGGGTGAATATGGGCTTCTTAATCGGTCAGCAATATGATCAAAATGGGGTAGCTTTAAAGGATAGAAGGGGAAATAATTTAAGTTTCACCCGAGAGGTAAGTTTAATAGAACGCGGAAATAATTTAGAAGTTACCGGCATTCGAGTCATGAAATACGAGCCAGATTATGTGAATCTTAGCAATGAATTGCCAGATAATGAATGGGTATTCTATCGATATTCGGATGTGTTGTTGATGAAGGCCGAAGCTTTATTGCGTCAAGGAAACGCGGCCGAAGCTTTAATTTTAGTAAATCAAGTAAGGACTGCGCGAGGAGCCTCTCTTTTGGCGGCAATCACATTAGATGGTTTGCTGGATGAGTTGGGACGAGAGTTTTTCTGGGAAGCTCACCGTCGGACAGATTTAATCCGTTTTGGTAAATATCTTTTGGAATGGCAAGAAAAGCCTGCTGACGACGACAATCGGGCTTTGTGGTTCCCAATCCCTCAAAGCCAAATAGGAAATACAAACTACATTCAGAATCCTGGATATTAGATTTAAATAAATTCAAAAGATTAGAGTGATAAATCTCCAGGCATAAGAATAGCCTGGAGATTTTTTTATTAGCTATTCGTTATAGAATATTTGTAATCCCAGACTCGGCAATTGCAACCACACCCTCGTGGGCTAACAAAAAGGTATAGCGCAATGAGTTGGGGATAAATCCAAAATATTTTTTGAATGCTGTTGTGAAGTGCGTAGAATGTTTGTATCCTGTCATTCGGGCAACGTCCGCAACGCGTAGATTTCCAGTTAGGATTAAATCTTTCGCATAACCCATTTTCTTATCTGTACTGTATTGCTGGATGGTTTTGTTGAAATATTGCTTAAAGTACGTTTTTAAGTACTGTTCATTTGTCCCCACTTCTTTAGCCAATTCGCTAATGCTGTAGCTTTTTGTTAAATCGCTGTCGATAAGCTTCTTTGCAGACATGATTTTATCATAATGACTTTTATGAGGAATCACCTCATGATTTTCATTCTCTACATGCAGAATTTCTATCTGACGGATCAATAATTCTAAAATGATAGCTTCAGTTTTTAATTTATCCAGGCTGATGTTTTCATCCAATTCGAATAAATTGGAAAGCAATAGGCTGACGCGATTATCTTGCTTTGTTAGGAATCCATTTATAAATCGAAAAGGCTCTTGCAATGTTTTTTCATGGAACGCTTCGAAGTGAAGCGGTGATATACAGATAAATACAAGCCGATTGCTTTGGCATGTGCTGGGAATCAAAATTTTGGAGTTCGATTTTACGTGATGTAAAATATTTTCTCCTTTATTTAAGAGAAATTTCTTTTCATTTAATTGATACGTAGTCGTGTCGCACTGTTCATCAGCCAGAATATTCACATAACAATCCTCCGAAAAAGTGTGCTCTACATGCTTTTTACCAACAATAATAAGGTATTGAAGATCGTGCTTTAACTCTTTCAGAGCGGGATAATTTTTGTTTTCTGAATTTAGACAATTTTCGGAATATGAAATATTTTTTTCTGATTGCGTCATTTTCTTATTTAGAATAATTCTATTTTTGCACCATAATGTTTATTTAGACTTGTTCTAAAAAACTATCAAAGTTAAAAGTATTAATCTATATAATGAAATATTTATCCTTAAGTATAATTATTTTTCTAAATATCTTACAGTCTTTTGCTCAAACAGGAAATTTAAAAGGAATCATTCAAGATAAAAATTCAAACCCAATATCCCATGCTACGGTTACAATAAAATCGTTGAACTTAAATAATGTAACTGCCGCGAACGGGATTTACGAATTTAAAAACTTGCCCTATGGCGAGTATGAAGTTTCAGTTTCCTCAGTTGAAATCGAATCTAAAATCCTTAAAATAAATCTTAACCAAAAAAATAAACATACCAATATTGTAATTGATTTAAAGGGGGATGTTTCCATAGATGAAGTTTTGGTAAATCGCAACACGAATAAAGTTGAGATGGAAACTAGTGGGTTTGCCGTGACAGTGATCGAAACGAAAGAAGCTTCTTTGCGAAACTTAACTACAAATGAATTGCTAGACCGCTCAGTAGGAGTCCGCGTTCGTCAAAATGGAGGCGTAGGCTCACAAGTGGAATACAACTTGAACGGTTTGTCAGGAAGCGCAATCGGTATATTTTTAGATGGAATAGAGGTTTCTACTTACGGTTCATCATTCAATTTGAATAATATTCCTCCAGCGATGATTGAGCGTATCGAGGTTTATAAAGGTGTATTGCCTTCTCATTTGACTGGAGATTATGTTGGCGGAGCCATCAACGTCGTCATGAAAAAGGATGTTTCGCAAAACAATGCAAACGTTGCGGTTTCTTATGGCTCATTTAATACGATCAATGCGGATGCAAGCGTATCTGCCCGTGAAAAAAAATCAGGACTTTCCTTTAGGGGTTCAGGATTTTATACCTACACGGATAATGACTATGAGATGTGGGGTAAGTTCTCAAAATTCACAGATAGAAATGGAATTCTTACAAGGGATTTCAAAGCTAGAAGATTCAATAATACATACAAAGCGATAGGTGGCCGTTTCGAAGCGGGATTTACAGATGTTAAATGGGCTGATCAGTTTTTTGTAGGATACAATTTATCCAATACTTACAGTGAAATTCCTCATGGGACAACCACTTCTTATCCATTTGTTGGGCGTTTTGCCGAATATGATGCACATGTCTTTAGCTTAAACTACATTAAAAGAAATCTTTTTGTTGAAGGGCTATCGCTAAATATTAATGCTGTTCAAAGTAGTAGAAGGACATATATTCAAGATACTGTTACGACATTGTACAACTGGGATGGTAATCCAGTTGTATTGCACACAGATTATATGATTGAAAATGGTCTGGATCCAATTGTAATTAAGTCCCCATTTGGCGCACAGCAAGGCTTGCCAACTATATCTCAGACCGATCGAAAAATATTAAATACGCGGTCAAATTTATCGTACACCTTGTTTCCCGGTCATCGTATTTCAGTGAATCATAAATTGGAAAGTACGGACAGAGATGATGTAAACTTATTGAAGCCTGTAAATAAGGATTTAAAAGTCGTGACTCATGTGATGAAAAACATTCTATCCGCAAATTACGAAGCTCAAACTTTTAAAAATAAATTGAGGACGAATGTTCTGCTTAAATATACAGCCAATAGTACCAAGCAAACCGATCCTAGGGCAACTTTTAATTCTGACGGATCCTATCAGCTAAATCCTGAAACGAAAAAAACCTTTAATGATAATTTCGGATATGGAGCCACTATCTCTTATAATATTCTTCCAAAATTATTCATAATTACTTCTATGGAAAATGGTTATATCATGCCTACCGAAGAACAGATGTATGGAAATTTGGAAACGAATGTTTTGCCAAATTTAAATCTTCAGCCAGAACAAAACATAAACTATAATCTAGGATTTCGGTATGCAAGTTTAGAGAAAGGACGTCATAAAGTTTCATTTTATGGAAGTGCATTTTGGAGAAATGGGATTAACAAAATAACACGACAAACAGTTGATAGCATAGTAACTGATACTGATTTGGATATTCCTGCGGCCGCATTTGTGAATTTGGGTAAAACACAATCTAGAGGTGTTGAAGCAGAAATTGTCTATGTATTCGGAGATAGATTGAACGCTATTGTTAACTTTTCGAAATTCAACGCCCTTTATAAGCGCGAATTTGACGAGAACGGTAATCCTGATGACCGACATAATCTGCAAATTCCAAATGAACCATTTTTCACCATTAACGCGAATGTTCAGTATAGATTTGACAATTTGATCCAGAAAAAGTCTGTCACCAACTTTTATTATTCAACGGGATATGTAGGCGCGTATGATATTGCGTGGCATCCTTCTGAGCAAGGATATACGCCGGCTCAATTTTCCCACGATTTAGGTGCTAGTTATCGTTTTCCATCAGGGAAATTAATCGCGAGTGTCGATGCAAAAAACATATTTAACGAAACTTTGTACGATAATTTCGGTGTTCAAAAACCAGGTAGAGGAATTTATTTTAAACTCAATTATACAATAGGTAAATTTTAGATAGAATTAATAACATGAAAAAAAATCTTTTAACAAGAGGAGTTCTTTTAGGAACGATGATCACATCTTTAGTTTTAGGAAGTTGTGATAAGGGTACTGACTCAGGGGGCGATACCCCGCCAGTTGACGACGGAACAAGATGGATTACTTTGACAGCTGCATTAAAGCTAACAAATGACGGTGACGGAAACGGTGGAACGTTGGCCTATGCAATTAATCATGATCAAGCTATTGATCCAAACTATGAATTGGATATTTTTCCTGTGGGCAAAGCCTTGAAACTAGAATCACCACGTACTTCTAGAGTTCAATCATCGGCAGATGGGAAATATCTATATGATATCCAATACACAGGAGCTGATGGTGGTATTTTTACCAAATTTAAAGTTAATGGACAGGAGAAATATGTTAGAGAAGGAAACGAAGTAAATACTTCTATTATTTTAGGAACATCTCCTCGCTGGGTAAAATCTGCCGAAGGTGTTGGTGTCGGTGTGACTATCGCTGCGGATACAGCGGCCTATACTGGGACTTTTCCTTCAGCAACGTTTACATCAATTAAATCTACTGCAAAGGTTGCTATCTTAAACTTGGACAATCCAAGCATCATAAATACTGCTGAATTTGTTGTGCCGTTTACAGCTGAGCAATTAGCACAAGGGTATTCGATCGGAAGGATTGATGTTCCAATTATCAACCAAGCGAAAGATAAGGTATACATCGGAGCTAACATTTCCAAAGTGAATCCAGCTGGAACACCTACTAGAAATGCAGATGGTTTAATTTCATGGCCTAGTGATGCGGCGAATATTGCTGGTACGGTTACTCTTGTCTTAGACTACCCTTCTTTGAGAAATCCAAAGGTAATCTGGTCTACTCAAAGTAAATATGGAAACAACGGGTATAGAACAATGATCCAATATTTAGGTGATGATGGAAATGTTTATCAAGCAACTGGAGTTAATACAACTGGTTATCCACATATCCTTAGAATTGACAAAACCACGAACGACTATGATAATACATTTTTATTCGATTTGTCTAAAGCTCTAGGAGTGAATGGTCTTGCCGGAATCAAAGCTTGGAGATATTTGAAAGATAATAAAGGTATTGTAATGTATGATATCGACAAAAAAGGAGGTTATTTAGCTTTAATTGACTTAAATGCTAAAACAGCTACAAAAATCCCAACTGATAACGAAGCAAATTTAAATTTCGATCAACATCAAAGTATTGCCGTTTCTGGTGATTACGTTTATATTCCATTGACAGCAGTAAGTCAACCTGGTAATGTATATGTAATTAACTGGAAAACAGGAGCAATTACAAAAGGTGCAAAATTAACAAACGGTACAGGTCATCGTTACATCGGCGCGTACTAGTATCGAAGCAATCGATGGTTATGAACCTAATTTAACAAAAATGGCGAGCTCTACAGCTCGCCATTTTTATGTAATAGGACAAAAAACTTATTTATCATCCTTTGTAACCACTCTTCCAACGATCATTTCGAATATCGCGACTACAATTGCAAACCAAACTGCTGTCCAGAATCCGTCAATGTCAAACTTTGACCCCATGATTTTGTCGCTCAACATAATCATTAATACCGTAATAATAAACGATACTAATCCAAAAGTTAGCCAATTTAACGGGAATGTGAATAATCGAAGAATACCACCTACGACCGAATTCACAAATCCAATAACCAAACCTGTAATGATTGCCCACCAAAAGTTCTCTACATGAGCGCCTGAAATAAGATAACACGCTGCCGCTACGATAAGCCCTGTAACTAATAAATTGATAATAAATCTCATTGCAATAACTTTTTAAGTTTCTAAATAATTGTTTCCAGAACTCTTTCAAAAAAAATGCCAAATCTATCACAATAATAAACATAAAGCGATATTTCATCCAATGATCAAATCCTATTTTAATGCACTATATGTTCTTGTTTTTGGTGATAGCCTTCTATTTTTTGTCCGATAAAAAATTAATTTTATTATGCTAGCATAGAAATAATAGCTATCTTCATACTTCAATTGTAAACAAATTAGATTAACGATAATGAAAAAATTATTATTCACATGCTGTGCTATATTGATGTCAGTGGCATTATTTGCACAAGGAAGCGATCCGGTTCTTGGAAAATGGCAAAATTCAAGTGCGGAAGGACGTATCGAGATTTTCAAAAAAGGAGATAAGTATTATGGGAAATTGTATTGGATAAAGGACGCAACGAAAAAGGATTCAAAAAATCCGGATGAAAAACTGCGTAGCCGAAATATCCAAGGATTAGAGATCCTCACCAATTTCTCAAAAAAGGGAAATTCATTTGAGGGGGGTAAAATTTATGACCCAAAAAATGGAAAAACCTACAGTTGTCAAATGACGCTCAACGGAGATAAGCTGGAAGTTCGCGGATACATCGGCATCAGCCTTATTGGACGAACGGAAGTGTTTACAAGGATTAAATAAATGGTTAGTTTAAGGTTTGGTTTTTCCAAACCTTTTTTGTTGAAATGAATGCTGTTTTTGACGAACTTCTTTAAGCTTTTAGAAAAAGAAATGTAACTTTAATTTTTATTCAACAGCAAAAACAAATACTATGTATAGCACATTAAAATCGGCATTAGCAAAAGAACTAGATTCAATAAAAAGTGCAGGATTATATAAACAAGAGCGAATTATTACCACTCCTCAGTCGGCGGAAATAAAAGTAAGTACTGGTCAAGAAGTGCTTAATTTCTGCGCCAATAATTATTTAGGCTTATCCTCACATCCAAAAGTTATTCAGGCCGCGAAAGATGCGATAGACAAGCATGGATACGGAATGTCTTCGGTCCGTTTTATTTGCGGTACGCAAGATATCCATAAAGATCTAGAAGCTAAGCTTTCTTCTTTTTTGGGTACAGAAGACACCATTTTATATGCTGCGGCGTTTGATGCGAATGGTGGTGTTTTCGAACCTCTGTTTGGCGCTGAAGATGCTATCATTTCAGATGAGTTGAATCATGCTTCGATTATTGATGGTGTGCGTTTATGTAAAGCACAGCGTTTCCGATACAAGAATGCCGATATGGCTGATTTAGAAGCGCAGTTAATCGCAGCTTCGGGAGCAAAACACAAAATTATAGTTACTGATGGCGCATTTTCCATGGACGGTTCGGTTGCTCCGTTGGACAAGATTTGTGATTTAGCGGACAAGTATGATGCATTGGTGATGATCGATGAGTCGCACTGTACTGGATTTATCGGAAAGACAGGCCGTGGAACACATGAGCTTTTTAATGTAATCGATCGCGTGGATATTATCACTGGTACCTTAGGAAAAGCTTTAGGTGGGGCTTCTGGTGGTTTTACGTCTGGAAAAAAAGAAATCATCGATATGCTGCGCCAACGCTCTCGACCTTATTTATTTAGCAATACATTAGCGCCTGCTATAACAGGAGCTTCGATTTCGGTGCTGGACATGTTAAGCGAAACAACGGATTTGAGAGATAAATTGGAATCCAACACCAGTTATTTCAGAGAGAAAATGACAGAAGCTGGATTTGATATCAAACCAGGATTTCATCCGATCGTTCCAGTAATGTTATATGATGCAAATATTGCGCAAGATTTCGCATCCAAAATGTTGGAAGAAGGAATCTATGTCATTGGGTTTTATTATCCGGTCGTGCCTCAAGGAAAAGCTCGTATCCGCGTTCAGATTTCTGCAGGCCATGAATTAGAACATTTGGATAAAGCCATTGCCGCATTTACCAAAGTCGGAAAAGAGCTAGGTGTGATTGCTTAAATTTGCATTTTCTTTTTTGTTAATAAATTTTCTAAAAATTATTTTTTATCTTGGTGTAGCAGATTGGCTGTGAGTTCGTTTATTAGTAATAAACTAAAAATATTATGAAAAACTTACTTTTAATCATTGTGCTCACCTGTTTTTATTCTTGTGGCAAAAATGACATTGAAGAGTTGCCGTTAGGCGTTGATTTGCAGCTAACGGCAACTGATGAAGCTCAAGTGATTCAAACTAATCAATTCACTTCGGCATTATTTCAAGAAGCAACGAAAACTTAAAGAACACGGATAATGCGATGTTGTCTCCTTTTGGAGCAGGCATGGTGATGGGCATGGTATACAACGGCGCTGTCGGCGATACAAAGGATGCGATAGCTAAGGTATTTCGTTATGATCAAGTTGCTGCGGAGGATTTGAATGCATTCTATCAGCGCTTGATTGAAGGGCTTCCGAAGGTAGATCCTCAAACAAAACTTCATTTGGCAAATTCTATTTGGTATAATCAGAATTATTCTATTTTGCCTGAATTTTTAGCTGTTAATCAGCAGTATTACAATGCCGAGGTGCAGGGCTTGGATTTTGGAGATTCTCAATCCAAAGATTTAATAAATGATTGGGTTAAAAATCAGACTAATGATAAAATAGATAAGATCATTGATAAGACATCTGAAGATGACCTAGCCTTTTTAATCAATGCTATTTATTTTAAAGGAGATTGGGAACAAAAATTTGAGAAATCAAACACGGGAAAATTAGATTTTTATACGGCATCTGGTGAAACAGTTCAATCTGACTTTATGAAAATCAACCATTCGTATAATGTGATAAGTCAATATGGGTTGATAGCTGTTGAATTGCCGTATTCTAACAAGAAGTTTAGTATGGTTTTAATTAAGCCTTCCGACTCTGAGTCAGCCCATTGGACAAATGCTGATCTATCAACCTATATTGAGAATATGGAACACGATGCTGGAAGGTATACCATGACAACAATGGACCTGTCGATCCCGAAATTTAAATTCGCATATTCAAGAAACTTGATCCCAGATTTAACAAATTTTGGTATGGGTGTCGCATTCAATTCTTATGCAAACTTTTCAGGAATTTTTGATCTTCCGACTCAAATAACCAAATTTCAACAAAAAACGTTCGTCGAAGTAGATGAAGAAGGAACAGAAGCAGCTGCAGTTACTGCTATTGGTATTGGCGTTACTAGTAATCTACCGCCGGTATTACAAATGAAATTTGATAAGCCGTTTGTGTTTTTAATTAAAGAGAACAAGACAAATCTGATTTTGTTTATGGGCAAAGTAAATAATCCTTTGTCGACGGATTCGACATATTAAATACCCCCAAAACAAGACAATATAGTTAACAATTATGTAGTTAACAAAATAATAATCAGGAAATATAAAAAATTAAGGTGCAAAATTCATATCTTTGCACCTTAATTTTTATAAGAACATTGCTGGATGCAAAATATTAGAAATATAGCGATTATCGCTCACGTCGATCACGGGAAAACTACGTTGGTAGACAAGATCTTACACTTTACGAATCTTTTTAGAGACAATGATGGTACAGGTGATTTAATTTTAGATAACAACGATCTAGAACGTGAACGCGGTATTACGATCGTGGCTAAAAACGTTTCTGTTCAATACAAAGGTGTGAAAATCAACGTTATTGATACTCCTGGTCACGCCGATTTCGGTGGTGAGGTAGAGCGTGTCTTGAAAATGGCCGATGGTGTTGTTTTGTTGGTTGATGCGTTTGAAGGTCCGATGCCACAAACTAGATTTGTAACTCAAAAAGCGCTTGCTTTAGGTTTGAAGCCTTTAGTAGTAGTAAATAAAGTTGATAAAGAGAATTGCCGTCCTGACGAAGTTTACGAAAATGTATTTGATTTATTCTTTAGCTTAGATGCGACTGAAGAGCAATTAGCATTTCCAGTATTGTACGGTTCTTCTAAAAATGGTTGGATGTCAACAGACTGGAAAGAGCCTAAAGAAGATGTATCTGAATTATTAGATGCAATTATTGATCATTTCCCTCCTTCACCATTTGTGGAAGGAACTTTACAAATGCAAATCACGTCATTGGATTATTCTACATTCGTAGGACGTATCGCAATTGGCCGTGTTGCTCGCGGAACGATTAAAGAAGGTCAGCCGATCTCTTTGATGAAACGTGATGGTAAAGTGGTCAAATCACGCGTGAAAGAACTGCATACATTCGAAGGTTTAGGCCGTCGCCGTGTACAAGAAGTTGCTTGTGGTGATATCTGTGCGGTTGTAGGAATTGAAGGATTTGATATCGGTGATACAATTGCTGATTTTGATAATCCTGAACAATTAGAAGTTATCCACATTGACGAGCCTACGATGAACATGTTGTTTACGATTAATAACTCGCCTTTCTTTGGTAAAGAAGGTAAATTAGTTACTTCTCGTCACATTCATGACCGTCTTCAAAAAGAATTAGAGAAAAACCTAGCATTGCGTGTTGTTCCTACAGAATCACCTGATGCCTGGTTAGTATATGGCCGTGGTATTCTGCATTTATCTGTATTGATCGAGACAATGCGTCGCGAAGGATACGAATTGCAAGTAGGACAGCCTCAAGTTATTTTAAAAGAAATCGATGGCAAGAAATGCGAACCAGTAGAGGTATTGGTTGTTGACGTTCCTGCTGAAGTTTCTGGTAAAGTAATCGAATTGGTAACTCAACGTAAAGGTGAGTTGTTGATTATGGAGACTAAAGGTGAAATGCAACACTTAGAATTCGAAATTCCTTCTCGTGGTATTATCGGTTTGCGTAATAATGTTTTGACTGCAACAGCAGGTGAAGCGGTTATGGCACACAGATTAAAAGGTTACGAGCCTTGGAAAGGAACAATTCCTGGACGTCTTCACGGTGTATTGATTTCATTAGATAAAGGTACAACTACAGCTTATTCTATCGATAAATTGCAAGATCGCGGACGTTTCTTCGTTGATCCAGGTGTTGATATCTATGAAGGACAAATCTTAGGTGAGCATATCCGCGATAATGATTTAACGATCAATATTACGAAAGGAAAACAACTAACAAACATGCGTGCTTCTGGTACGGATGATAACACAAGAATTGCTCCAGCGATTAAATTCTCATTAGAAGAAAGCATGGAATACATCCAAGCAGATGAGTACATCGAGGTTACTCCTCTAAGCACTCGTTTACGTAAAATTTACCTAACAGAAAATGAGCGTAAAGTAAATGCTAAAAAATTCCAATAAGCGAATTAATTTATATAAGATAAAGCCCTTGATTTTTTGATCAGGGGCTTTTTTTGTTTTGGAAATGTTGACTACAAAGTTATATTCCCTAGGGGGAAAGTATAGCGGAAAAAGTTGACTCTGTGTCTTTAGTGCCTACTCTGTGTCTTTTGTGGACTCTTAAACTTTAGAAAGGTGGAACACAAAAGACACAAAGAACCACAAAGTCTTGGTGTCTTTTGATCCTGAAAGTCTTTCCGAATTTTTTACTTTTGAATTTTTACTTTTTACTTTGCAATTTTTACTTTTGAATTTTTCACATCACCTTCCTCAGCCATTTCAACACCGACTTTGTCTTGTCCGTGTAGGGAAACCAAAAGAATTTTGACATAGGCATAAATCGTGCTTCGGCAATCGCTCGTTCATGAGAGAAGGATTTAAAACCATACCAGCCCAAAGACTGTCCGATTCCAGAATTATTCACTCCGCCAAAAGGCAGATTGGGATGCAAAATATGAACCATTGCATCATTTACACAGGTTCCTCCTGCTGTGGTGTTTCGGATTACATGTTTTATATAATTGGCATCTTTGCTGAAAATATACAAGGCCAAAGGCTTCTCTTTACTATTGACTAAATTCAATCCTTCATTGATTTGCTCTACGTAGATAATGGGTAGAATTGGCCCAAAAATTTCTTCTTGCATCAATTTATTTTGCTGGGAAACATTTCTGATTACGGTTGGTGAAATGTAGCGCTCTTTGCTATCCGAGATTCCTCCAGCAATCAAATGCGCACCAATTGCTCGAGCGTCATTCAAGCCTTCTACCAATCTGTCAAACTGCTTGTCATTGATTATTCTCGCGAAATCAGGTGAATCTTTTGGGTTTTCTCCAAATGCACGCACCAATTCTTCTTTAAATGTGTGTTCGATTTCATTTTGAATTTGTTTGTCGACAATTAAATAATCAGGAGCGATGCAGGTTTGTCCAGCATTCACAAATTTTGCCCAGATAATATTTTTAACCACTTGCTTAACATTGACATTTTTGTCAATAAATACAGGAGATTTTCCGCCTAATTCCAATGTAATATCCGACAAATTCTTTGAGGCGGCGGCCATAACAATTTTTCCAACTTCAGAAGAACCCGTAAAATGGATATGGTCAAATTTTAGCGAAAGTAAATGCGTCGTTTCTTCCTTCGCTCCGTTGACAACGAAAACATGTTCTTCCTTGAAAATTTCTTTAAGGATGGATGCTATCACTTCATTCACATGTGGCGAATATTCAGATAGTTTTAGGATAACCGTATTGCCTGCGGCAATGCTGCTCGCTAAATGTGAAATGGGCAGTTGAAATGGATAATTCCAAGGTGTAATAATCACTGAGTTTCCTTTGGGCTCGTAATGCAGGTAAGGTTTTATGGAAAAGAAAGAAAGCGGTTTGCTGACTTTTTGGTTTCGCATCCATTTCGCCAAGTTTTTAATGATTTCTTTGATTTCAAAAGATGCTGCAAAAATCTCCGTAATATCCGTCTCAATTGGACTTTTCCTAAAATCCAAGAATAAGGCTTGTTTAATTTGTTCCGAATTATTTTCTATGCTTCTCAATAATTTTTTCAAAAGCTTGATGCGGTCTTCTGCCAATGACTGTTTTAAAACAGATTTATAAGCCAGCTGCTTTTCATAAACTTCGTTTATTGATTCAATGGGAGTAGTTTTCATGGTTCTCGGTATAAATAAACATGCTTAAGCGAATTTACTTAACTATTCTTATAAAAAACAAAGCTGCCAATAGGTTTTATCGACAGCTCGTTATGCATATAAATTGTAATTCTTTATTTTTTGACTTTTACCTCGCTTGCGCTGTAGGTATCATTGTCAGATTGATAGATTTTAAATTGCACGTCGCAATCTTCAGGCACATAAATGACTATCGGCAACCGGCCGTTATAGTTCACGATTTGTGATTCGGAAGGAATGAACTTGGTTACTTTCGTTGCGTCAGCACAAGCCATCATAGTGCTTCTAACAGCTCCGTTAGTTTTAAATTGGTAGTAATTAAATCCCCAGCCTTCCAATTCTTTCGACTTCAATTCTCCCGCTAAGCCATGCGAGTTGCAAACGTCTACTTCTAAATATTTCCCGACAGTAAATTCGATTTTCTTCTCGCTGTCTTTTTCCGAATGCGGAACATCAATAACCATTTGTTTGTAACCAACTTCTGGTTTTGGGAAGATGGATAAATCCTGTCTATAATTTACAGTTTGTGCCATGCCGTGAAGAGTTGCGAGACAAATAACTAAAGTTAATGTGATGGTTTGAAAGGTATTTTTCATGTTGTATGATTTAGTTTAAGGATGAAGAAATAATACCTTATCAGCTCGTTTGGAGACAAGGTATTACTTTATAGAATGAAATTACTTATTAAGGTTTAAATTCGCAAAGTTTTGATGGCTCTAATTTTTGAATCAACGCTCTTGCCAAAATCCTATTCGGGTCAATCAATGGCAATCCGGCATATTCCTTTTCTTTTAATGCCAAAGGAAGTTCTGATGAACCCAAAATAATTGCTTGTGCACCTTGATGTTTCAATTGTGAAACGGAAGCCACTAAATCTTCTCGTGCACGATTGGTGACAGAAATTACCGCTTTCAGTCCGTACGTTTCATCATAAATCGCAGCATGGATTTTTTGTTGCCATTCTTCATCAGGTTCAACAGCAGTTAATCCTAAACTTTCTAAAATTAATTTATAGATGCGCGTATTGCGTGTTCCGGTCGTACTCAGAATTCCGACAGCAATTTCTCCGTAATGCTCTTTAATGAATCGGGCAGTTTCTTCAATCAGATTCAGTAAAGTAACTTGCGAACCATTGACCAATAATTCCTCTTGTATGACATCAAAAATCCGTGGCGCATGAGCCGTATGGTTTGGAATCCCAGCAACAGTTACCCCAGATTTTTCCAATTCTAAAATAATTGACGCAATGGCATATCCAGGATTCATTTCTTCCTGCCCAACCAAATACGCTGTCCGGTCGACAATTCTGTTCGGCTGTGAAGATAGGATTAAAGGCAGGTGGTCTTGGTCCTTAACCGCTATCGTTTCCTCAATTATTTTTTTTACGACATCTAATCCAGCTAATGGACCGACGCCTCCAACTATTCCAATCATTTCTTTATCCTTTAATGTTCGTTTTTTTCATTTTCTTGGATGGATGAAAAACTGAATAATGCTATTCAAAAATAAAGCCACAGTAAAATAGCCAAACTAATTTATGAGGATAAAAAATTAGGATTTTACACTTGCGTTGTAATCTTCTGCCAAGCGGTCCATTCGTTTCTTAATGGATACATCCGTTCGATAATCAGCAATGCGGTCTATCGCTTTCTTTTCAATATCCACATGCGTGTCAGATTCATAGTCATGCACCGTTCGCTGATTTTCAATCGCTTTATCGTAGGAATCTCGTCCGCTCATCAGCTTCACAAAAACTGGCAAGCATTCAAAAAAGATAAATAGCAAAGCGATAAAATTTACGGCATATTCAACGGATTTGTTAATCGTGCCATCGGGCCTGTTTTGTAAATTTCCTAACGCCGAATTTCGGTCGGCAAAACCTGCTACATTTACTGCGCTATCAAGCGATTTATCCGAGAGTATTTTTTGGTCGAGCAATCCTTCATTTGCTTTCCGAGTCAAGAGTTGAGATTCTTTGAGTTGAATTCTGCTTCGCAATGTGTCTAAATAAACGGATTGTTTATTCAACGCTTCTTCCTTCATTTTCGCATAGGGGCCGTATCCCATCACGCCGGAAGTTTGGTCTGTTTTGGTGCCAAATATCTCGTGATTTAATTGCACCCGTTCAGTCTTAATGCTAGTTTCTAATGAATCAGCTTGCGTTTTCAAAGCATTCAACTGACCGTATTCGACGACATATTTATTTTCAAAAGTCCGATTCAGTGTGTCGATTTTTGCGCGCTGTTGCTGTAGATATTCTGTGCGTAAGTATTCTCTGATTTCTTTGTCAAAAATCTTCAATTCCAACGGCCTCGAAATAACAATACCGATAATAATGGCTAAAATGATACGAGGAAGAGCCTGGAAAAACTGTTTACCGCCACTGTTGGATTTGTTAATGCTTAACACAATATAGCGGTCCAAATTGAAAATTGCCAATCCCCAGATTATGCCAAACAGCATGGAGTAGAAGACCGCATATTCACCGCCACTAAACACAAAATACATCGCATATCCGCCGGCTAACGTAGCAAACAGCCCAGTGAAAAAAATAGTAGCGCCTATGCTCACATATTTGCTATGTTCTTCTGGATAACGATTTAAAGTTTCTTGGTGAACACCAGTACACCACCAGAAAAATTTTTTCAACTCGTTCATTATCAAATTTACAGATTAGTCGATGCATTTTAATATATGTTACAAAATTTCAGCACTATTTTTTACAATCTTATTGTGACAAGCCCATTCTCAACTATTGAGTAAATAATCACTAACTTTGCAAAAAAAATAAAATTGCAAATCTCTAAAACGGCAGAAATGAATAAAAAAAATTTCTTACCTTTTTGCATTATCATCGCTTCTACAATCGTTGGCTGTGATAACAAACAAAAAGATACTGAAACAGACAATCCTCTTTTATTAGCGTATGAAACGCCATTCAATGTTCCCCCATTTGATAAAATAAAAGACGAACATTTTAGACCGGCTTTTGAAAAAGCCTTGGAAAAACATTCTTTAGAAGTTGATTCCATTGTGAACAACGAAGATGAACCTACTTTTGAAAATACAATCGTCGCTTTGGAAAATGCAGGTTCGTTGTTGACCAACGTTTCTACCGTATTTTTTAATTTGAATTCAGCGAATACAAATGATACGATTCAAGCGATTGCAAAAGATTTAGCACCCGTGTTATCTGCGCATAGCGATGAGATTTCTTTGAATGCAAAGTTATTTGCTCGCGTGAAAAGTGTTTATGATAAGAAAGGAAGCTTAGGCTTAGATGCAGAAGATATTAAATTGTTGGATGAAACTTATAAAAGCTTCGTTCGCTCAGGAGCAAATTTGTCTGATGCAGACAAAGAAAAGTTAAAGAAAATCAATTCTGAACTTTCTGTTTTGACTACAGCTTTCGGACAGAATTTATTGGCTGAAAATAATGCTTTTGAATTGGTTGTTGAGAAAGAAGAAGATTTAGCAGGATTGCCTAGCGGCCTAAAAGCAGCCGCTGCAGAAACCGCGAAAGCTAAAGGTAAAGAAGGAAAATGGGTTTTTACCTTGCAAAATCCTTCGGTAATGCCTTTCTTGCAATATGCTGAAAATCGCGAATTGCGCAAGCAAATCTGGGAAGCTTACCAATTGAAAGGTAACCATGATAATGATTTAGACAATAAAGAATCCGTTCTGAAAATTTCAAATTTGCGTTTAGAAAAAGCGAAATTATTAGGCTACTCGTCACATGCGGCTTATGTTTTGGAAGAATCGATGGCCGAAAATCCGGCAAACGTATATGCTTTGTTAAATAAATTATGGGCGCCAGCCATTGCGAAAGCAAAAGCTGAAGAAGCAGACATCAAAAAAGAAATCGTAGCTGAAGGAAAAGACTTTGACGTGGCGCCATACGATTGGAGATACTATTCAGAAAAAATCCGTGTGAAACGTTTTGCATTGAATGAGGAAGAAATCAAACCTTATTTCAGTTTGACAGACGTTCGCGAAGGTGCATTTCAGACAGCGAATAAGCTTTGGGGATTAACATTCGTTGCCTTAAACAATGTTCCTGTGTATCACCCTGAAGTGGAAGTGTATGAGGTAAAAGATAAAGATGGTTCGCATTTAGGTATTTTATACGCAGACTTTTTTCCGCGTGATTCAAAACGTTCTGGTGCGTGGATGACTTCTTATCGCAAACAAGGTATGCATGAGGGACAACGTGTTGCTCCAGTAATCTCAATCGTTTGTAATTTCACTAAACCGGTTGGCGACCAACCAGCACTTTTGACCTTTGACGAGTCAAGCACATTGTTCCACGAATTCGGACATGCTTTACACGGTTTATTGTCGAATGTAAAATACAGAAGTTTGTCTGGAACTTCGGTTTCCAGGGATTTCGTTGAATTGCCTTCACAAGTAATGGAGAATTGGGCTGAAGATCCAGAAGTTTTGAAAACATATGCTAAGCACTACCAAACGAAAGAAGCTATTCCTGATTCGTTGATTACAAAAATGCAAAATGCGGGTACGTTTGATCAAGGTTTTGCGACAACAGAATATTTAGCGGCCTCGTTGTTGGATATGAATTACCACACGGCGACGAAACCGATTACAGGTGATGTGAATGCTTTCGAACAAAATGCAATGAAGAGAATTGGATTAATTGATGCAATTATTCCGAGATACAGAAGCAGTTATTTCCAACACATTTTCGCTGGTGGTTACTCTGCTGGTTATTACGCTTATATTTGGGCAGAAGTATTGGATGCGGATGCATTTGCTGCTTTCAAAGAAAAAGGCTTGTATGACCAAGGAACAGCCGCTGCTTTCAGAAAGAATATTTTGGAAAAAGGCGGAACAGGGAATCCAGCTGAAATGTACCGTCAATTTAGAGGTGCAGATCCAGATCCAATCCATTTAATGAAAAAAAGAGGGTTGAACTAAGTTCTCTCCAATATAAATGCAAAAGCGAGGCGATTATTTCACCTCGCTTTTTTTGTGCTTATTAGTTTGGCGTAAGAAATTTTTAAAAATAAATTGCTTTGAGCTATTCATCATTTGAAACATATTATTTATATTTGGTCTAAATAAAAATTATATTCTATGTGTCAATCCATTATTCTTAGCTCCAACGGGAATACAGTTATCACGTACTGTAAGAAATGCCGCAATCATTACATTTGGCAAAATTCATTTTTATTATCCTTCAACACTCCCCAATTTCAAGAGTTTGTTGATGGAATCCGTGCTAAAATCGGAAAGGAAGAATATTTTTTATTTCCTGATGGAGAATCAAGAGTATTGTTGAACACACCTGTTTTTGAAATCACATTTACCTTTTCTTTTGATGAGTGGCGCGATTTCACGAATACCCTTGAAGAAGCGAGATACATGCGTGAAGTGCATGAACTCATTCATTAGTTAGATTCCTGCAGAATTAAATTGAAGATCATACAGCTTCTTATAATAGCCTTCGATGGCTAGGAGCTGCTGATGCGAACCCATTTCTTTGATTTCGCCTTTGTCTAAGACAATAATCTTATCGGCTTTCTGAATTGTCGACAGCCGGTGAGCAATGACAATCGCCGTTCTGCCTTCCATTAGATTTTCTATTGCAGATTGAATCAATACTTCCGTTTCTGTATCAATGGATGAAGTGGCTTCATCCAGAATCAAAATCTTAGGGTCGTGCACAAGGGCGCGGATGAACGAAATCAATTGAGCTTGTCCAGAAGACAATGTTGCTCCACGTTCCTGAACTTCGTAATCAAAACCTCCAGGAAGGCGCATAATAAAATCATAAGCGCCAACTTGCTTCGCTGCATCAATAATCGATTCTTTAGAAATTTCTTGATTGTTCAAGTTGATGTTATTGATGACGCTGTCTGAAAACAGAAATACGTCTTGCAATACAGTTGAAATCGTCTGTCTTAAAAAATTCAGATCATATTCGCGGATATCGACACCGTCCAATAGAATAGTCCCCTTTTGAATCTCATAAAACCGGCTTAGGATATTGATAATCGATGATTTTCCAGCGCCAGTCGCACCGACCAAAGCCAATGTTTCTCCAGCCTCAGCTTTAAAACTAACATCTTTCAATACCCAATTTTCATCATTATAAGCAAACCAAACATGCTGAAATTCGATTTCGCCACGGACGGTTTCAGGTTTGTAAGTTCCATTATTTGGAGTAAATTCATTGGTATCCAACACATCAAAAATGCGTTCGGCCGAAACCATTCCCATCTGCAGTGTGTTGAATTTATCGATCAATTCTCGGATAGGCCTAAATATCATGTTGATATACATAATAAAGGCAACAACAACTCCTGGAGAAATCTTATCGCCCAAGATCTGTTTCGATCCATACCAAACCAATAAACCTAAAGAAATGGCCATAATGATTTCCAAGACAGGGAAAAATATCGAGAAATACCAGTTGGCGCGGATATTCGCATCGCGGTGTTCTTTGTTAATGGCTTTGAATTTTCGCAATTCTTGGTCTTCGCGAGCAAAATATTGGATAATTCCCATTCCGGAAATATGCTCCTGAAGAAAGGTATTTAAATTGGAAACCCACAAACGGACAGATTGAAAAGCCGATTTCATTGCTTCCTTGAAGATGTAGGTAGCGACAATCATCAGAGGCATCGGAATCAAGACAATCAAAGTCAATTGCCAATCCGTATACAGCATGACGCCTAAAATCACGACCAATTGAAGTAAATCTCCGATAATCTGAATCAGTCCTTCAGAAAAAATATTGGCAATGGTTTCTAAGTCCGAAATCGTTCTTGTGATTAAACGGCCGATAGGGGTATTGTCAAAATATTTTAGCCTTAAATTCGTAATGTGATTGAAAATCTGGATACGTATATCGCGAATAACGGATTGCCCAAGTGTATTTGTCGTAAGCGTATGGTAATAGCGGATAACCGTCTGTCCAATTAACAAAGCCATCATCGCAATCAGCATTTTATTCAGGCCTGAATAATCTCCGGAAAGAATGTACCTATCCAGCGTATGTTCGATAAGCAAAGGCAAGGCAGGAGCAACCGCTGCTAACAAAATAGTCAACACGACAGAAATCCAAAAAATTCCTTTGTAAGGACTGATGTATTTGGCTAAGCGACTTAATAATTTGCTATCGTAAGCTTTTCCTGCTATATTTTCTTGTTTCAATTTTCGTTTTCTTCTATGTAAGGATACTTAATTTTGGTTAAATATAAACCATGCGCTGGTACTGAAGCACCTGCTTCCGACCTGTTTTGGCTTTTTAGCACGTCGTCCACATACTCGATTGGCTTATTTTTAACCCCAATTTCCAATAATGTTCCAACAATCGCACGCACCATGTTTCTTAAAAAGCGATTTGCGGTAACGTGAAAAATCAAACCATTATTTTCCAAAACCCATTCTGCTCGGGTAATCGTACAAATATTGGTAAAAACTTGCGTGTTTGATTTGCTAAAACAGCTAAAATCTTTCGTGCCCAATAAATGTTCGGCCGCCTCATTCATTCGCTCAACTTTTGGAAAATCTCTCAAAAGCCAAGATAGATTGTTTAAGAATGGATTTTTGTCAAAATGAATATGGTATTCGTAAGAACGTGATGTGGCATCAAATCGAGCATGCGCATCTAGCTGAACAGCGAGAATATTTTGCACGCTAATATCATGCGGCAACAAGGAATTCATCGAATGCAAAAAGCGTTTTTTATCGACCGACAAATCCAATTTCTCCGTA
The DNA here is from genome assembly GCF_015210005.1 of Sphingobacterium hungaricum. GTDB lineage: Bacteria > Bacteroidota > Bacteroidia > Sphingobacteriales > Sphingobacteriaceae > Sphingobacterium > Sphingobacterium hungaricum. The sequence goes on along the minus strand of NZ_MU158697.1, from coordinate 488,671 downwards.
TCAAAATGAGCAAACAACTGCTTCGCATGAACGCCTGTATCAGTTCTTCCGGCACCTATGGTTTCGATGGGCTGCCTTAAAATGGTCTGTAGAACTTCGTTGATTTTTTCCTGGACGGAAATGGCATTATGCTGCACCTGCCAACCATGATAGTTCGTTCCATTATAGGCCAATTCTAAAAAATAGCGTTGCTTTACCGATTCCACAGTGCAAATGTAAGGATTTGAAAACTTTGAATATTAAATAAAATAGGTTGGATAACAAATTTGATATTCACCTGTTTTTAACGGTAGACAAATTGCTATTTTAGTACATAATGGTATATTTGTTAGACTTAACTATAGTTTTATGATACAACGTGTGCAAACGATATGGCTTTTATTAGCTAGTGTAATGCTTTTTGGACTTTTCATTTTTCCTTATGTCAACTACATTGATTTAGTTGGATTAGGTAAAAAATTATATGTGACGGGTGCATATACCGCGGTAAATGGAGTGCCTGTAAAACAAGAATCTTTTCTTTTACAAACCATTGCTACCGTTTTGTTAGCTGCATTTCCTTTGTTTATTATCTTTAAATACAAAGACAGAAAACTGCAAATCCGTTTGATTTTTCTGGAGATTGTTTTGATTTTCTTAATGGCGATTTGGCTATACGTTTCTTCGAGCCAGACGTTGTCAATGACTTCTCAGTACCTTGGTGCAAATAATATCGGAATCGGCTTTTTCCTATTGCCTATTGCTATCATCTTTTTGTCGATGGCTCTGGGAGCAATCCGAAAAGATGAGAAACTAATTAAATCAGCAGAACGTTTACGATAAGTATGGAAACAGCAACAAATCTACAACTTGTCGAATCGTATATTGAAGCGTACAACCGCTTTGATGTGTTGGGAATGATTGAAAATTTCAGTGATGAAATCCATTTTCAAAACATTGTCGACGACCAAATCAATTTGTCCTTATTAGGAATCGGTGCTTTTCGCGAGCAAGCATTGCAGGCGACAGAATTATTTTCGGAAAGAAATCAACGGATTTTGGAAATTTCCGAACAAGAAGACAGCATTGAAGTGACCATCGAATATACAGGTGTTTTGAAAATCGATTTGCCAAATGGCGTCAAAGAAGGCGAAACCATCCAATTGCAAGGAAAATCTATTTTTGAATTTCACGATAACCAAATTGTTTCATTAAAAGACATCAGTTAAATCATGAAGAAGTTAATTACCATTTTTTTCTTTTTGGTTCTTACTGCCGGAGTCGGCAAAGTTGCTGCGCAGACAGAGGAACGTGTGCCTTTGGAAATCGACGATTTGCAGATTGATGTCAAATCAGTGAAAGTTGACAGCAAAACTGATACAGCAGTTATCGAGTTGTTTTTGATTTCGCTTGGAAGAAATCCAAGGGAATTCAAGCTGAATGTTTTTGGTACACAAGTAATCGACGAGAAGAGTAATTCAAATTTTATTACGACGATTAAATTTGGCCGTGTGCTGGTCAGTCTAGCTGACCGCCAGAATTACCTACATTATTTGCTTCAACCTGATATGCCTGTACTGCTGTCGATTAAAGTCGCGAATTGGTCAAAAACGAATAAAACCAAGCCCGCCCAAGTGAAACTCGTTTTCGAAGATAGCAAGGAGGTTGGGAAGTTTATTGAGCAGTTAGTTGTATTGGAAGAAAAGCCCCAACTTTAACATTTTTTCACAACGAAGCCTTTTATAATTAATTTTAAATTTTTGTAATTTTATTGTAGTTGTACCAGCAACTTAAGGCTACTATTATGAAAATCGATTCAAATTTTAATCAGGTTAGCTATAATCTTCATGAGTCTTGGTATGGAAAACAATTTCCTTCGGATGATGAAAAGTTGCGAAAAATTATTTCCATCAAAAATTATGGAGGTTCCATTAATGCTTGGTTGCAAAACATATTTTTTGATTGTCTCAATCCCATCCTTTCTAGTACAGAACAACAACGCTGGCTGACGTTAGGGGATGCCTATGGTGCCGATGCCAATTACATTCTTCAGAAAACTTCGCATGATGTTGTGGCGACCGATTTAAATACAGATATCCTAGCCATTGCGCAACAAGAAGAATTAATCAAAGAATATCGTGCTGAGAATGCGGAGAAACTATCGTTTTCGGATAATGAATTTGACTATGTCTTATGCAAAGAATCTTACCATCATTTTCCTCGGCCTTATGCGGCTTTGTACGAAATGATTCGCGTTGCGAAAAAGGCAATCGTCATTATCGAACCTCAAGACCCAATTCTAAAAATGCCTTTGTTGCTGGCTTTGTCGAATTTTCTTTCGCTGTTTAATGTTAATCTAATCAATAAAATCTGGAAGAATCGCTTCTCCTACGAGCCAGTAGGAAATTTTGTCTACAAAGCTTCGGAGCGCGAATTTGAGAAGTTTACTGCTGGGATGGCTTTGCCAATGCTGGCAATAAAAAAACTGAATCCGAATTTTTATTTCCCGAATTCTGAAAATGAAAAAGCGGATAATTCAAATAAAAAATTTAGAATTATCCGCTTGAAAAAAAATATCTTGGATTTCGGATGTAGACTAGGTCTTTTTCCTAGTCAGACCCTGAGCGCTATTGTTTTTAAAGAAATCCCCTCTGAAGAGGTCGTCAATGCTTTAAAAAAGAATCGCTACAGCATAATTGAGATTCCTAAAAATCCCTATGCTTAACTTATCGTGAATAGCGGATTTGCTGACGGTCCATCATAGCCATTTGGCCTTTCATCATTTTAATCTGCTCGTCTAGCAATTTGTTTTTATCTGCTTTTTTCGCTTCGCTCAATAATTTTTCTGCTTCACGTTTATTGCGTTTCGCCATTGCCACGCCAGCCAAACTTAATTTTGCTAAAGCAATGTTATGGTCCATGTGAAGACCTAAACTTAAAGCCTTTTTGAAATATTTCTCAGCTTGTAATGGAGCGCGCTGTGATTCGATTAATCCCAAAAGCATGTTGTAATACCCATGTTGCGCAGGAGTAAGCTCTTTTTCGTAATTCTTAATTTTCTTAAGCCACACTTCTGCTTTCGCCATGTTTTCTTTGCGCAAGAACCATTGAGCGATTAACATTTTTTCATTGAAAAATACAGTTACCCACGCCAATAATACGATTAGAATTGCCAAAATTCCCCAACCCCAATGTCCAAACCAAAACAAAGCAACTGTTCCAACGGTTAATAGACTACACAGTATTATTCGAACTAAATTTGACATATTTATTTACTTTTTATCTTTAAAATCTAAATGAATTACAAATATCGTTAATTTGTGCGCTATTACAACTTGTTATAGTTAATTTGACAAGACATTTGCAAAAATATGGGAAATAGATATCACGAAAGTTGGGAGGAAATCCTCAAAAAGCAATTTGACCAACCCTACATGCAGGCATTATCGACCTTTGTCCAAAATGAACGGAAGGCTAATTTGGTTTTTCCTCCTTCTAATTTGGTCTTCAATGCGTTTAATTTAACTCCATTCGATGAAATCAAAGTGGTTATTTTGGGACAAGACCCCTACCACAACGATGGGCAGGCACATGGCCTGTCGTTTTCGGTTCCCGATGGAATGCAGATACCGCCTTCCTTGAGAAATATGTATTTAGAATTAAGTACGGATATTCCAAACTTTAAATCTCCAGCTAGTGGGAACTTAACGAAATGGGCCGAGCAAGGTGTATTATTATTGAACGCAACGCTAACTGTTCAGGCACATCAAGCGGGTTCGCACCAAAAGAAAGGCTGGGAAACTTTTACGGACCAGGTGATTAAAGAGATTTCTAACCGATTGGAAAATGTAGTATTCTTACTTTGGGGAAGTTACGCGATTAATAAAAGTGCACTGATTGATGCGAATAAGCATTTGATTTTAACGAGTGTTCACCCATCTCCATTATCAGCATACCGTGGGTTTTTAGGCTCCAAGCATTTCTCCCAAGCAAATGCCTATTTGCTTAAAAATGGAAAGAAAGCAATTGACTGGCAGATTTAAGCGTACATTTCTGCAAATTCTTTTTGCGGATTTTGGATATCTGTAGCCTGTTCAAGATGGTTAATTTTGATTTTTTTGTCATTTTGCATAACATGCGTGAATAACAAATTACTGTCGTACGTAATTTCAAAAGGCAAATCGAAATCCAAATGCTGTGCTGGTTTGCCTAAAACAGTATATTCAAGTTGTCCAGAACTTGTATATCGGCTGATTTCAATCAAGCTATTTTTGACTAATTTCCAAACATACCATGCTCCATCACCGACACCGCCTAAATAAGTTGCGTTTCCAGTAATGTTTTCGGGTTTTGATGAAAAATTCATCGCGCCGATAATCAAATCATTGGGCAATAAATCCGATTTCCGCTGAATGACATTATCCGAAACTTGTTTTAACAAAAATCCGAAAGACTGCCAACGCGACATTCTGAAATATTTTAATCCTTGTTCTGGCGAATACGAATAAATCATCCGATTATCCACAGCATTCACCACATTGCTAATCGGACTAGCTTTAAAAGTTTCCGGGAAGTTTATGCCATGCAAATGATGGTACTTTTTCGACGCATACATGAGCGTGCGCGTGATAAAGCGACTGCAATTGTTGTTGTTTTTTGCGACAGCACCGTAAGGGTATGTGCCTCTGACGACCCATCCATCGCAATACGATTTGGCAATTGCAAAATTTAAATTCGTAGCAATAGAGAAAAACAATTGGCCTTCGCCATACATAGCGCCTTTTAGGTCTTCAAAATGAGCGACGATTTCTTCTACGTTTGAAATCGCGTTGTCGTCAATTTTTGCCTTGACGGCAATTTCCAATCGGGGGTCCGAATCTTTTGACCGCGCGCGTCCATATCCGCGAGGAGTAATGTATCGGCCAAAATCATAAAATAACAATTCACCACTTAAATGATTTACAAGGACAATTCCGGTATGTCCGACTTTAAAGTTTAAATTTTTAACGAAACCAATTTTTTTGAAAAACATCATCCATTTTTCATCACCGCGAATTGTTGCGTCTGGCCAAGTTAAAATAAATGCAAAATCATTGTATGTGTAATTGTTTTTATCCATTCTTTAGTATTAGTAAGCCAGTGGCACAATGGGTTCTTTCTTGCTGGTAGACATAATCATCATCGTTTGAAATGTTTTTACAAATGGAATTTTAGAAATCTTTTCCATAATAACAGCTTCGTACGCCTTAATATCTTTCACGTAAACTTTTAAAATAAAATCGCAGTTGCCCGTCACGTGATGACATTCCGTTACCTCTGGAATTGATTTTACAGCTTCAACAAATTCTGGAATCGCATTGTGTGTATGGAAATCCAATGAAATCTGGATGAATGATTTGATGCCCAAACCTAATTTTTCCTCGTCTACAAAAGCATGGTAGCTTTTAATGAACCCTGAATTCTCTAATTTCCGAACTCTTTCTAATGTCGGAGCAGGAGATAGTCCAATACTTGATGCTAATTGAAGATTTGTAATTCTTCCATTTTCTTGTAAAAGCTTTAATATTTTTAAATCAATTTTGTCAGGTTGGAAAGGCATTTTAAATAGATTATATTTCTTTAATTGTAAATATACAAAATTATATTTGGCGAGATAGTAAAAATTTGCATACAAAATCTATCGTTGCAGGCTATGATAGTCTACTTATTTTATAGATTTTATTTATCATTCCCAGTGGTTTTACTCAAAATTCTATGTAAAAATTATAGATAGGTCATATTCATGTTGAAATCCAAAACTTCTGTGAATATGAACGTAGTTCTTCCGCATAATTGCTTAATAAATCGTAGCTTTGTAACCTTATAGGTGATTTGTGAAATTGAATTAAGGGAAACAGTAAAATGAGTACCAAAGACGACGAATTATTAAAAGAGCTAGAGCTCGAAGAGTATAAATACGGTTTTACGACGGATATTGAAATGGATATTGCGCCCAAAGGGCTCAATGAAGATACCGTGCGTTTGATTTCTGCTAAGAAAAATGAACCAGCTTGGTTGCTAGAATGGCGATTAAAAGCGTTCAGACATTTCTTAACGATGAAAATGCCGACTTGGCAAAATTTTGAAAATCCAACGATTGATTTTCAAGAATTATCTTATTATGCTGCGCCAAAAGCGAAGAAGCAGTTAGATAGCTTGGATGAAGTTGACCCAGAATTGCTGTCAACTTTTGCAAAGTTGGGAATTCCTTTGGACGAGCAAAAAATATTAGCGGGTGTAGTTGCGGTGGATGCAGTATTTGATTCTGTTTCTGTAAAAACAACATTCCGTGAAAAGCTGAAAGAAAAAGGAGTAATCTTTTGTTCTTTCGGAGAAGCTGTTCAAGAATATCCTGACTTAGTTAAAGAATATTTAGGAACAGTAGTTCCTCAAACGGATAACATCTATGCGGCGTTGAATTCGGCTGTATTTTCCGATGGTTCATTTGTTTACATTCCGAAAGGTGTTCATTGCCCAATGGAATTGTCAACTTATTTTAGAATCAATGCGCAAAATACAGGACAATTTGAGCGTACGTTGATTATCGCGGATGAAGGTTCTTATGTTTCTTATTTAGAAGGATGTACAGCGCCGATGCGTGATGAAAATCAACTGCATGCGGCTGTTGTTGAGCTGATTGCACAAAAAGATGCGGAAATAAAATATTCAACCGTTCAAAACTGGTATCCAGGTGATAAAGATGGAATCGGTGGTATTTTCAATTTCGTAACGAAACGCGGAATCTGTAAAGGAGATAACAGCAAGATTTCTTGGACACAAGTTGAAACGGGTTCGGCGATTACTTGGAAATATCCGGGCGTAATCTTGAAAGGCGATAATTCAGTTGGTGAATTTTATTCGGTAGCGATGACGCGCAATAAGCAGGTCGCAGATACAGGAACTAAGATGATTCACTTAGGTAAAAACACCAAATCAAAAATCGTTTCTAAAGGAATTTCTGCAGGAACAAGCCACAATTCATACCGCGGTTTAGTAAAGATTGGTGCAAATGCATCCAATTCAAGGAACTTTACGCAGTGTGATTCTTTGTTGATTGGTGACCGTTGTGGAGCGCATACTTTTCCATACATTGAGAATAAAAGCAAATCTGCAAAATTAGAACACGAAGCGACGACTTCGAAAATTGGAGAAGACCAAGTGTTTTATTTGAACCAGCGCGGAATCGATTCTGAAAAAGCAGTTGGATTAATCGTCAATGGCTACGCCAAAGAAGTATTGAATCAATTGCCGATGGAATTTGCGGTTGAAGCTCAGAAATTGTTGGCGATTTCGTTAGAAGGTTCTGTAGGATAGTCAATCATTCCGGCAGGATAAATTAGTTTATTAAAGTAAAAACAGAAATATAGAATCGCTAGAATAGATTCTAAAATTTTCAAAATCATAAAAATGTTAAGCATTAAAAATTTACATGCTTCTGTTGAAGACAAAGCAATATTAAAAGGATTAAATCTGGAAGTGAAAGCTGGTGAAGTGCACGCAATCATGGGTCCAAACGGTGCTGGTAAAAGTACCTTAGGAAATGTGTTGGCTGGTCGCGACTCCTACGAAGTAACTGATGGAATTGCATTATTGGACGGTGTCGATTTATTAGACCTTTCGCCGGAAGATAGAGCTAGAGAAGGTTTGTTTTTAGCTTTTCAATATCCTGTAGAAATTCCTGGAGTTTCTAATATTAACTTTTTGAAAACTGCGGTTAACGATATTCGTGAATATAGAGGACTTCCTCCAATGGAAGCGAAAGAGTTTCTTAAAACGGTAAAAGAAAAGCAAAAATTAGTTGAATTTTCGGCTAATCTGGCTAACCGTTCATTGAACGAAGGATTTTCCGGAGGAGAGAAAAAACGCAATGAAATCTTTCAATTGGCGATGCTGAATCCGAAATTGTCTATTTTGGATGAAACAGATTCAGGCTTAGATATTGATGCATTGCGCATCGTTGCAAATGGTGTGAATGAATTGCGTTCTTCAGAAAATGCTTTTGTTGTGATTACTCACTACCAACGTTTGCTGGATTACATCGTTCCTGATTTTGTGCACGTATTATACGATGGGAAAATCGTTAAAACAGGCACTAAAGAATTGGCTTTGGAGTTAGAAGAAAAAGGATACGATTGGTTAAAAGATTTAGATACGCAAACCGTATAATCGAAGAAAGGAATTTTGATGGACGGATTGATAACAGATAACATGAGTACACTAGTAGCAGATTCTTTATTTTCGCAGTTGACACAAACTTTCAAAAATTTAGAAACTGTTCAAGAGCCAGCGACATTGACCGCCTTGCGTCAATCCGCTTTTGAACGTTTTGAAAAAGAAGGTTTTCCGACTGTAAAACATGAAGATTGGAAATACACAAACATACAGCCTTTAGTAAATAAACCTTATTTATTGAATGAAGATGTGGATGTGGCTAATTTAGATTTAAGTCAGGCTGACATCCCGAATTTAGATGCGCACCGTATTGTTCTTGTAAATGGGCAGTATGTTTTGGCATTTTCAAGTTTGGAAGAAGAAATCGGCCTTACAATAAAACCGATTGAAGAGGCTTGGCAAGAAGCTGGCTTTGAACGTCATTTTGCACAGCATGCAGATAAGACAGATAACGTATTGGTTGCTTTAAATACAGCTTTGTACACGTCAGGTATTTATTTGGGCGTTGCGAAGAATAAAGTGATTTCAAAACCTATCCAATTAATCCATGTAGCGACGGGAGGTCAGGATTTCTTTTCTCAAACAAGAAATCTGATTGTTTTGGAGCAAAATGCTGAAGTAGAAATTATTGAATCTTTTGTCACGTTAGCCAATACAGCTAAAAATCTGCACAACAAGGTCACTGAAATTGTGCTGGAAGAGAATGCAAAAATGCAACATTACTATTTGCAGTTAGGCTCTTCAGAAAGCAGTTACATTAACCATACAGAAGTTTATCAGAAGAAGCATAGTTTGTACAATAATTACAACTGTACATTTCCTGGAGCTTCGTTCGTTCGCAATAACATCAATGTGCGTTTGGATGCAGAGCAGGTTGAATCACATTTATATGGAATCAATTTGACTGCAGGAAATCAATTAGTCGACAATCACACAATTGTTGACCACATGAAACCGCATTGCGAATCCTACGAATGGTACAAGAATATTCCTCAAGAAAATTCGACAGCAGTCTTTAACGGTAAAATATTTGTCCGTGAAGATGCACAGAAAACTAATGCTTTTCAACAGAATAACAACATGTTGATTGGTGACAAGGCGACTGTGTACACAAAACCGCAATTGGAAATTTTTGCGGATGACGTGAAATGTTCGCATGGATGTACGATGGGGCAGTTTGATGATGAAGCCTTATTCTATTTGCGTGCAAGAGGAATTGGTGAAGAGTCGGCTCGCATCTTATTGGTACATGCCTTTGCATTTGATGTCACTTCTCGTTTCTCCAATGAAACTGTACGCAAGTATGTCGAAGAATTAGTCGCTAAGGGATTAGAATCTTAAGTTTTTCTCAATAAATATTAATCCATAATTTGATTCATAGTCAGATTATGGATTTTTTGTTTTCACAGCAATTTCTTGAGATTTTAGTTTCAAGAAATCCTTTCTGAAAATTTGCTTAAAAAGCATTTTCCACAGCCAATTATTTCAAAATATTAAAATTAACTAAATTAGTTTTCACCAAAATTAATTTCATAAAACATTGATTTTCAGTTTTATAGATAGATATATTTTTGTAATATTGTATACTATTCATTTTATAAACTGAAGCGCTATGAAACCTTTAATTTATTTAGCGATTATTCTGATTATCGCTTACGCGTCCCTGAGAATTGGTCAATTTAATGTGGGGATTCTGACAGACATCGTTGGAATATGTATGTTTATTGTGCTAGTCATCATTGTTAGCTATTGGATTTTTTCTTCAGTGAAAGATCTTAATAAGCCAACAGATTAGCCTTTAGTCATAAACAATAAATGCCAAGCGAAGCGTCTGGCATTGAATAAAATATAGAAGAAAAATTATGCGTTGTAGTGTGATTTTACTTCTTCTAAAACTTGGTCTTCACTAAGTTGTGAATCCGTTCCCAATTTAATGGAGAGGTTCTTGTATTGTGGAGTATCCAACAAATGATTTCTCAATTCTTCTTGAAAATTTCCTGGTCCAGTGATGTAGAGTTCTGTGCTGTTCGTAATTACTTTCTCTATCTCTTTATAGAATTTTCCTCTGTTGGTTTTCTCAGCATTATTGGCTGCATTTTCACTCGAATTTCCTATTTGTACATCTGATTTGATGGTATCAATAACTTTAAAATCAGAGATGTCTTGTGCATCATGATTCGATACAACGATTGCTTTTCTGCCGTCAATCCAAAGTCCAGCTACTTTTTTATTTACCATAATTGTATTCTTTTTTTAGTATAACACATGAACTTCGATATTGTTGGGAAAATTTTAAATCTACAGCTTGCTGAAATCAATTTCAATCGAGGCTGGATAAAGCCGATTGCTGTCATAAAATAAGGCACAGCTTTCGATGATGTTCTTGCTATCAAGTTTTACCTTTCCTGAAAACACCTTTTTTTCATTGACATACAAGGTTACTTTCTTATTCAGGTCTACTAAGTTTTCATCTAAGTAAAACAGCAGCTTTCCTTTCGTTATCGCACCTTTTTCGTTTGTTATTTTGTTTAGGGTGTTAGCATTCATTCGGATGCTGTTCGTTGTGCTGTCGATGGCAAACTCAAATAATGCGCGGTCAATATCCGTTGTTTTATCAATGTTTACGTGTTCCTTAATGGCAAGGTTATAAAATCCGGTTCGGTAACGGTCGTGCATTGGGAAATTTACCCAGCTCACTTCTCTCGGATTGGTAATTCTTGTATGTTGAATTAACCAAGGTGTGGTTAATGTATAATCGATGGCGTGCCCCTTTCCTTTTTGCAAATCAACTTGATGAATAAATTTCCCTGGATAAGCATTGGATAAACTATCAAAAATAGTTTTTACTTGCTTAGTGATTTTATTTCTGTCAAACATAAAATCTTTTTCACCAGTCTGTAGGTTGAAAGCAGTATTTCTAAAGTTCAAAGGAGGAGTATTAACTAACGGTTCACCCCCTGCCATTGGCCCAGCTCCAGCTAAATAATCTGCATAGAATGCGCCCAATCGCTGGCTTCCGTATCCGCCTTCTGAAATCCCAACAAAATACATTTTGTTGGGATTGATGTCATCATTTAAAAATGCCAAACGGAAAAGTTTTTCCCAAGCTTTTTGTTCCGGAATAAACCACCAACGATATCTTTTTTCATTTGGAATCCGCGGAATGTAGTAGAGCGATGGAGCGTCTGCATAGATTTTCGACCAAGCAATTGTCGCTGCCCATTCTTTCTCTTTCGGGCCCGATCCGTGGATATTAATAAATAGAGGATATCCATTTGCTGGCTTTTTTCCTTTGCTTCCGTAATAGAACGGCATGGGGTCTTCATCAACCAATGGCCATTCGTATGCAATAGAATCCGACAATGGAAGAATGGCTGGTAATTTTATTTCTTGGAAATTAGAGTTTGCTTCTTTCCAAGCCGACCAAACTGATTTGCGCGAATCTTCTAGATCTTTTATTTTGATATTTTTTTTAGGAATTTTATTTCCGTAAACTTCGCTGGTTTGCAGTGATCTCAAAAAATATTCGGATAAGTCTTGGGTTTGGGCTTTGGACAGAGTAAAAGCACCGATAAAAATACAGAACAATAGAAGCTGCCTATTCATAAATTTAGTTAGTAAAATTTTCAATTAATATTTTTTTTACAAGTTAATTTGCGATGCAAACATACTTATTTGAATCAATAAATTGGAAACGATGTTGTAATAAATTTATTAAGCTTTTATCGCGTCGACACAGTTCATTCCGTCAATCGCGGCAGACACAATTCCACCGGCATAACCAGCGCCTTCGCCACAAGGAAATAAACCTTCGACTTGTGGATGCTGAAAGGTTTCTTTGTTTCTCGGGATCCGAATAGGGGAGGAAGTTCTTGATTCTACGCCGACAAGAATGGCTTCGTTCGTATAGTAGCCTGTCATTTTTTTGCCGAACAAAGGCAATGCGCCTTTTAAAGCTTGATAAACGAAATCTGGCAACACGTCTTTTAATTCTACGCTTGTTGTTCCAGGTTTATAGGAGTTTTCAGGAAGTGTGGCTGATGTTGTATTGTTCACAAAATCGACCATGCGCTGCGCAGGAGCGACTAGATTTCCTCCGCCAAATTCATACGCTTGCTGTTCGACCGAGCGCTGAAAATCTAGCAGGGCAAATGGATTTGTCAATGAATTAGGAACATCTTCTAAGTTGATTTGGATAACCGTACCTGAATTAGCGTGCGGATTATTGCGTTTCGACGGTGACCAGCCATTGACCACAATTTCATTCTGGTCTGTTGCACAAGGAGCAATAATTCCACCCGGACACATGCAGAAAGAAAAGACGCCTCGGTTATCAACCTGTTCGACCAAATTGTAATAAGCTGGAGGTAAATTGTCATGCCTTACAGCACAGTGGTATTGTGCTTGGTCGATAATTTCCTGAGGATGTTCTATCCGAACTCCAAGCGCAAAGGGTTTGGCTTCCAATAGCCAATTGTTTCTTTTGAATAAAGTAAAAATATCGCGAGCAGAATGACCTGTTGCCACAATGACATTTGACGCATTGAAAATTTGCCCGTCTGCGGTTTTGATTCCAGAAACTTTTCCAAAGCTGACCAAGATATCATCCACGCGCGTGTCAAAATGAACTTCCCCTCCATGTTCCACAATGCTGTTTCGCATGTCTTCAATGATATGTGGCAATTTATTCGTGCCGATATGCGGCCTTGCATCGACTAAGATGTCTTCGGTTGCTCCATATTCCACAAAGATTTCCAAGACTTTTTGCACATTCCCTCTTTTGTCTGAACGTGTGTATAATTTTCCATCAGAATAAGTTCCTGCACCGCCTTCTCCAAAACAATAGTTAGACTCAGGATTGACAAAACCTTCGCGGTTTATTTTTGCCAAATCTCTCCGCCTTTCTTGAACAGATTTTCCGCGTTCGATGACAATGGGCTTTAGCCCGCGTTCCAAACATCGGTAAGCAGCAAATAAACCCGCAGGGCCAGCGCCGATAATAATTACCGGCTGGGCATTTTCGAGCGATTTGAAAGATTTCGAAAAGATTACTGGGCTTGGATCGTCGTCTATAAAAAATACAGCACGGATTCTATACAGCACTTGTTTGCCGCGAGCATCAATTGACCTCTTGCGGATTTTAAAGCCCTTGATGCGGTTTTCATTGATTTTTAAATTCTTCACGCCCAATTGCAGGATGTGCTCTTGATCCTCAATAAACTCAGGTAAAACGGCTAATTCAATTTCTTTCTGCATATCTGTCATGCTGCGTTTTTATCGCAGAACCTGACAAAGTTAATGATTGTAGCTAAATTACGACGATTTAAAATACTTGGTATGTGCTTTGTGCTAATCCATTTTATAAAACTATTTATTACTTTTATAAAGAAATTAGATTAATTACACACATGAAAAGATTATTAACGGTATTTGTAGGTTTAATAACAGCCTTATCATTTAGCTCTTGTGGTTATAATACCATGGTTTCAAAAGATGAAAATGTCAAAGGAAAATGGGCGCAAGTTGAGAATGCGTACCAACGCAGAGCGGATTTAATTCCTAATTTGGTGGCTACCGTCAAAGGAGCTGCTAACCATGAAGAAAGTACATTGACAGCTGTTGTGGAAGCTCGTGCTAAAGCGACACAAGTAACTGTAGATCCTTCAAATTTATCAGAAGAAGAAATTGCAAACTATCAGCAAACTCAAGATGCACTTTCGCAATCGATTGGACGTTTGTTAGTGAGTGTTGAAGCTTATCCGGATTTAAAAGCCAATAGCAATTTCCAAGAACTTCAAGCGCAATTAGAAGGTACTGAAAATAGAATCTCCGTAGAGCGCAGAGCATATAATGAAGCGGTTCAAGATTATAACACAACGGTTCGCAGTTTCCCGAATAACATCATGGCCGGTATGTTCGGATTTAAGGCTAAAGGAACGTTCACAGCTACTGAAGGAGCTGATAAGGCACCGACAGTTTCGTTTTAACGAAGAATATAAATTAAAAATCATCAAGATGAATGCGGGTTTTTAATTATCCCCATTCATCTTTTTTTTATACACGATATGGAGAATTTTTCATCTGAAGACCAAGACCGCGTTGTTCAGGCCATTAGTTTAGCAGAGAGCAAGATTTCTGGAGAAATTAGGCTGGTTGTTGAACGCAAGTTGCACGGCATGAGCGCCATCGAGCAAGCGCAGCATTATTTTGAAAAATTGGGTATGACCAATACGATTCTACGAAATGGTGTCTTGCTCTACATCGCAACTGAAGACCATGAGTTTGCGATTATAGGCGATGCTGGAATCAATCAGAGAGTTCCGGATAATTTCTGGGAGGAAACTAAACAAGAGATGACCGATTTCTTTCGAAAAGGTGAGCTCGCGAATGGCTTGATTTGGGGAATTACGCACGCAGCTGAACAATTGGTGAAATTTTTTCCTTCAAGAGCAGATGATATCAATGAGCTTCCTGATGATATTTATTTTGGGAACAACTAAAAAACAAACATGCAAATTTTTAAATTAGTCCATAGTAAGTTTCTTTTAATAACGCTTTTTTTATCGGTTTTACTGTTCGCTAATCCGACTATAGCGCAAGATTTTCCAGCGGTTCCAAACCGTTTGGTGACAGATTATACCAATACATTGAGCGCTTCAGAAATTGATGCGCTGGAGCGTAAGTTATTGGCTTTTGAAGATACGACTTCAACACAGATTGCTGTTGTGTTGATGAATTCTACAGGAGATTATGAGATTGCAGATTATGCGGATAGGTTAGCGAAACAATGGGCGATTGGAAGTGCTAAATACAACAATGGAATATTGCTCCTAGCTGCAATTGGTGATCGAGCTGTCACTATCCGTACCGGATATGGGATTGAGGGTGCTGTGCCTGATGTGGTTGCTTATCGGATTATCGAGAATGAAATTAAACCAGCTTTTCGGAACAACGATTATTATGGCGGTTTGGATAAAGCGACTTCTGCATTGATTGCGCACACGAAAGGAGAATACAACGCAGAACCTAAGCAACAGAATCGTGGAAGTGGCGGTGGTGGAGTTGGTACAGTCGTTGTTGTAATTATTATCTTCATTATCATTTCCTTGATTTCCAAAGGAGGCGGTGGCGGAGGAAAAGGTGGCAAAGTCGTTGGCGGCCGAGGTTCTTCAGATTTATGGTGGTGGACATTGATGAATTCTGGTGGTGGTGGCTCTCGCGGCGGAGGTGGCGGATTTGGCGGCGGCTTCGGTGGAGGCGGCGGCGGAGGTTTCGGTGGCTTCGGCGGAGGTGGCTTTGGCGGTGGCGGAGCTAGCGGAAGATGGTAGTTTTTAGACTCATTAGCTGCGTCTAATTCCTTAGCATGACCATTCTATAGTAGAAATTTTACATAAAAAAAATAAAATATCTTGTATATTTAACAACTTAAAAAAATTAACGATAAATTACAAAATGAAAAAAACAGCCATTTTTTTAATCTATACATTACCTTTTTTTCTTTTTGCTCAAGAAGGGTTTACTCTTAGGGGAGATATTAAAAGTTTGCCTTCCAATGCAAAAGTATTTTTGCAATACGTGAAGAACGGAACGCGGATTTTGGATTCTGCGGAAGTTCATCATGGAAGATTTACATTCAATGGAAATGTACCTGTGCCGGTTCAAGGAACACTGGTGTTGGCTCCGAATGGTGAATCGATCAGGCAGCTGAAATCTCCGGAAAGAAATTCTGTATTCCTTTCTAAAGGAACTTCGACGCTAAGAGGTGCTGATTTTTCTTCAGCAATCGCTACTGGAACGACCGCTAGTAGAGATTTCAACATCTACAATGCAGGTTTGAAACCTTTGCAAGAACGCTACAAAGCATTGAATGAAGAATATGCTGCAGCAAGCGAAGAAACTAGAAAATCACCTGAATTTATGCAGTCTTTGCAAGCAAGGGCGCAGGTGATCGATGATGAAGAAACGATAGTAAAACAAAGCTTTGTCGAAAGCAAGCCAAATAGCTATATTACGTTGAATATTTTGGATGAGATGGCTGATGCAACGAACATCAACGATTTTATTATCCCGAATTTCGAACGCATGTCTCCTGATTTAAGGTCCTCGACAAAAGGGAAGTTACTGGCTGAGAAAATTGGTCAATTCCAAAGCGTAGCAACGGGTGCAATAGCTCCAGATTTTGTGATGCAAGATACTGCTGGAAATAACATTTCACTTTCTTCACTAAAAGGAAAATACGTGCTAATCGATTTTTGGGCGAGCTGGTGCGGACCTTGCCGTGCAGAAAATCCGAATGTCGTAAGTGCTTACAATAAGTTCAAAGACAAGAACTTTACGGTTTATGGTGTTTCTCTAGATTTTCCTGGTAAAAAAGAAAACTGGATGAAAGCAATCCATGATGACAAGTTAGAGCAGTGGCCTCATGTGTCGGATTTGCAAGGATGGAAATCTTTAGTGGTTCCTTTGTATTCGATTAGAGGGATACCTCAAAACTTTTTGTTAGATCCTGAAGGTAGAATCATCGCTTCCAATCTAAGAGGAAAAGCCTTAGAAGATAAACTTGCCGAAGTTATTAAATAAAATTTCAGCCAAAAAATTTAGAAAGCCTTATCGGAAACGATAAGGCTTTTTTTGTTTCTATTGTTTCTCTTTCCGAAACTCTCCAGTTTTTTAAAGTTCTTATTCGAAATCTCTTAAGTGTATAAAATTTTACAGAATAATTAATAACCTTAAATTAATAAATATTTCGATAATTAATATAAATGTAATACCTTTATCATTGATACTTATAGGTAATTATAGAAATAATGAAAAACATACTTATTCAATTTTGGATGTTGCTTCCAATCCTATTTTTTGGACAAAGTGACTTCCAGATTTCAGGTGAAATCCAGTCTCTGAATGAGGGACAGTTCGTGTATTTAATCCAAAATGCTAAAGTAGACTCTGCGAAAGTCTCTGACAAGAAATTTGTTTTTAACGGAAAAGTGGAAGAGCCGACACTTGCTTACTTAAATACGGAAAAATCTTCTAAAAATGTGAAGGGTTTTTATGTTAGTGAAGAGAATATAAAAATTGTAGGAGATGATTTTACAGATTTCAGTATTGAGGGAAGCCAAATAAATAAGGATTATGAATCCTATACAAAATCTTTGGATTCAATAAAACAGAATATTGCTGTGATAAAAGCGGGTTTTGATGCGATGACTGAAGCTGAGCAGAAAGATCCCGAAACACTGAAAAAAATGGGCGAACAGCTGAATGAGGCATTTCAAGATCAGATGAATGTGCGAAAAAACTTTATGGCATCTCGTCCGAAAAGTATGTATTCCTTGATGATTTTAAAATCGATGACGGGAGCTTCAACGCTGGATAATTTCGCGATTCCAACATTTAATACTTTTGATGAATCTGTTAAAAATAGCACGATGGGCAAAAATTATCTGCTGTATACGGAAACGATTAGAGGATTATCCATAGGTTCACAGATGCCAGACTTTTCTTTGCCTGATACCTTGAGAAACCTGATCGCGTTAAATTCGCTGAGAGGAAATTATGTGTTGGTAGATTTCTGGGCGAGCTGGTGTGGCCCTTGCCGTAAAGAAAACCCATTTATTGTGGAGGCATACAATTTATACAAAGCCAAAAATTTCACTGTATTCAGTGTATCGTTTGATTACCCTGCTAAAAAGGCGGAATGGATGCAAGCTATTCATAAAGACAAGTTAACTCAATGGTACCATGTCTCAGAATTGACTGGTTTTAAAACAGAAATTGCTAGAATTGCGAATATCAAATCCATTCCAGTAAACTACTTGATTGATCCCGAAGGAAAAATAATTGCATCTAACCTAAGAGGCGAGGAATTGCTTATTAAAATGAAAGAAATCCTTAACTAATAGATTACGTCCCTATGAAAACTATCGTAATTTTCTTAACGCTATTTATTTCGTTAAATTCATTTTCACAAGAAAAATTTACAATATCAGGACGGGTGCAATCGATACCCTTTAACACAATTCTTTATTTATCTTATAAAATCAATGGCAAAACACAGCAGGATTCTATAAAGATTTTGCAGGACCAAAATTTTCAATTTACAGGAGAAATTGCTTTGCCAGTTTTGGCAAAATTGTCTACCAGCCAAGATGAACATAGCAATATATTAACCGCTGCTGAACAGATTTCATTTTATTTGGCAGATGGGCAAGCTAACATTGTGGGAGAGACCCTGCAGAATGCATCTGTGGAAGTCACGAATCCAATCGCCAAGGATTATGAAGCGTATAAGCTAATGGAAAGACCGATAAGAGATAGTCTTGAGCTTCTGGTATTGTCTATAAAAACGAATGTAGCTTCTCAGAAGGATCCAATGAAGTATATTCAAGAGGTTAAAGAGAAAATCTTAAATACTGAGCTGGATAGAAAGAATTTAAAATATACATTCATAAAAGAATATCCTAAAAGTTATGTTTCATTTGATTTTTTAAACGAACTTGTTAGTTATGATAATTTGAATGAATTGGGATTTACGGCTTTCAATGCGTTTCCAGATGAGATAAAGAGCAGTGAAAAAGGAAAAGAATTAGCTGCAAAAATGGAATTGTTGAAACCTTTTTCAAATGGTTCTGTTGCTCCGGAATTTTCACTGCCCGATACTTTAGGAAATCAAGTTGCTTTATCCTCTTTCAAAGGGAAGTATGTTTTTATTGACTTTTGGGCAAGCTGGTGTTTACCATGCCGGTTTGAGAATCCCAATGTAATTGCTGCATACAACAAGTACAAAGATAAAAACTTTACCGTTTTGGGTATTTCCATCGACGAAGCAAAAGACAAAGAGAAATGGCTGAAAGCAATCAAAGATGACAAAGTACAGCAATGGCAACACGTGAGCGATTTAATAGGTTGGAAATCTCCAGTGGCTACTTTGTATAAAATCCAAGCGATACCAAGAAATTTTTTGATTGACCCTGACGGCAAAATTGTTGGTTCCGATTTAAGGGGTCCAGCATTAAATGAGCGGTTAGAAAAAATTTTAAATTAAATGTGAATTCTAAAATAAAGGAAGGCAATGGGTTTGATTTCACTGCCTTCCTTTGTTAATGTAAAGTTTGTCTATTTCGATTGCCGATTGAGATTTTTAATTTCTATATTTGAGGCAATCTTGAAAAATATAATTCTATATACCTTATCTGCTTTGATTATTTGTCAGACATTTATGTCGACGATCATTCTGACAGGTTTTTATATCAACCGAGATTACATTGCTAAAAATCAATGCGAAAACCGATTTGCAAATTCTAGTTGCAAAGGACAATGTGTACTCATGAAAAAACTGCGTGAGAAAGAAGAAAAAGAACAAAAGAATGCAGAATCAAAAATAAAAGAGGTGCAGCTTTTTGTTTATCAAACAGACATTTTTCAACAGCATTCAATAAGTTCTGAAATAGTCGATTCTCGTTCGGTTCCTTCTGAATTTTTAGTAAAAACCTATTCCAATAACTTTCTTCAATCCATCTTTCGGCCTCCGATTGCATAATTCGTTTTTAATAATTCATTCTTCGAAGAAGAATGAAAGCTTTGGTTGAATATGCGATTCGCGTATTCAAATCGAACTCACTTTAAAATTTTAATTATCGAATACAAGTTAAAGCTTTAAGCCTCTAATGGTTTTTTTCTTTGACGAATAGGCTATGAAGAAATTCACTTCGGTATTGCTTTTAGTTGCGCTAACGTTTCAATGTCTTTCGACCTTGGCTGTGCTCAATTGGTTTGAATTCAACAAAGAGTTTATCGTTAAAAACTTATGTGAAAACCGATTCCGCCCGGCGATGCATTGCAATGGTCAATGTATTTTAATGAAGAAATTGAAGGCGATGGATACAGAAAAAGAGCATGACAAATCAACAACTGATTCAAAGAGGACTACCTCAAAAGTTGACATTCCTCTATTTGTGTTGGCTGAAGATTTAATATTTCATTCGTTGCCTAATCTGCAACAAGAATTGATGACCGATATTAACGTATTGTATGTTTATCAATTCTCGCTTATCCCATTTCACCCTCCAAAAGTTTAAGGTAATTTTTATTAATCACAAAATAAAAGCATCACAATTACATGGTGCTTTAGTTAAACACGTATTCTAAAATTTACACTTATAACAATAAAATCATGTCAAAAATTAATTTTAATAACATAGCAATTCTTCTTTTTTTAACATTCACACTAGCTTCTTGTAAGAAAAATGATGTAGAAATAGATGAAAATAAGATGGGCGATTTCTCGGTAGAGTTTCAAAATATCATGGGTGGCGAAACCTTTAAATTGGATTGGGAATATAAAAATGCGAAAAACGAACCTTTCAAAGTTTCTACATTGAACTATTTCATCAGCAACATCAAACTTAAAAATGCCAATGGCGAAACTTATGTTGTTCCGGCCGAAGAGAGTTATTTTCTCGTAAAAGCAGATGACTTGTCTTCAAGATTTACGAATGTAAAAGTGCCCGAAGGAGATTATACCGAACTTTCTTTCATTCTTGGAGTAGATAGCTTGCGCAATACGATGAATGTTGAAGATCGAAAAGGTGTTTTATCGTTCGATCCAGACGCAGGACACAGCGGAGGCGGCATGTATTGGGGATGGAATAGCGGTTATATCTTTTTTAAATACGAAGGCACATGTCAATTGATTTCTGATGACCAGAATGGTGACCCTACAGGTAAAAAGCAGTTCAAATACCATATTGGCGGATTTGGTGGCTACAGTTCGCCAACTATCAATAACATTAAAGAAATTACGCTTAATTTATCCAATGCTGGAAACGCTCAAGTGAGGGAAGGGTTTCGAAGCAATGCGCACTTGTTTGTCGATATTTCAAAAGTTTTTAATGGGCCAAATGTCATTAGCATTGTGGAACATCCGAATGTGATGTTCAGTGAATTTAGCCAAAATATTGCCAATAATTTCCCATCGATGTTTTCGCACGACCATACCGAAAATTTCGTGAAATCTTCGGAAGAACTAGACTAAACCTCTATGAAAAAAATTATCGTTTTTCTAAGTTTACTCTTTTTGGTTTGGGCGTGCAAAAAAGCAGATGAGGTTTTGCCAGATACATTCTTGGGCTTTGTTAGGCCGTCCAATTTTCCAGAGCCGCAATATGATTTAAGCAGGAATGGCATAACTCAAGCAGGATTTGAATTGGGCAAAAGATTGTTCTATGAAGGAAGGCTTTCCCGAAACAATACCATTTCCTGCGGAAGCTGCCATATTCAGTCAGCCGCATTTACGCATCATGGCCATGATGTGAGCCATGGGATTGATGACCGTTTGGGCACAAGAAATCCGCAGCCAATTATGAATATGGCTTGGGATAAAGAATTCTTTTGGGAAGGCGGCGTATTTGATTTAGATTTGGCAGCAGTGCGAGCGATTACGAGCGAGGTGGAAATGGATGAAACCGTTCCAAACGTGCTTCTAAAATTAAGAGCGCACCCAGAATATCCTAGCCTTTTCGAAAAGGCTTTCGGTACACCTGAAATTACCGATGAACGTTTTTTCAAAGCTTTGTCTCAATTTATGCTAATGGCCATCAGCGACCAATCAAAATACGATAAGGTCATGCGGAATGAAAGTGGCTTTGCTTTCAGCGATGAAGAGAAAGCTGGTTATTTATTTTTTCAGAATAAATGCTCGAGCTGTCATTCCGAACCATTTTTTAAAGATAAAATTTATCGCAATAATGGTTTGAAGCCTAGTGTAATCAACGACCTCGGTCGGTATGAAATTACGTTGAATCCGTTGGACAAATACAAATTTAAGGTGCCAAGCCTTCGCAATTGGCAGTACACGAGTCCTTACATGCATGATGGGCGGTTTTTGACAATCGAGAGAGTGTTGGAACATTATCGAAATGGAATGGTAGATTCTGAAACCTTAGACCCAATATTTAGAAATCCTGACGGTTCAATTGGCATTGCAATGACCGATGCGGAAGTTGCTAATCTGATTGCTTTCCTAAAAACGTTAAACGACAAGGAATTTGTCACGAATCCATTATTAAGCGAACCGACAATCGGTTCGAGCACGACTATAAATTAATTTCAACATGAAAAAAATAAAATCCGTTATCCTTATTCTATGTTTGTTTTCACTTCCCATAAGTACGTTTGCTTGCGACATTTGCGGCTGCGGTGTCGGAACGTACTACTTAGGCATACTTCCAGAGTTTAATAAACGCTTTGTCGGTTTGCGGTATCAGCATAAAAGCCTGCAGACGCACCTTGGCCCTCAAGGCGAACGAACCGCCATAACTGCAGACGAGACTTACCAGAGCATGGAAGTTTGGGGCGCATGGAATTTCGGAACACGCTGGAGAGCAATGGCTATTCTTCCCTACAACTTTAATCAGCGTCAGATTACCGGTGCGAATGAAACGGGTCGCAAGCAAGGACTAGGTGATATCGCATTAATGGGCTACTACAAAGTGTTCGAAAACATGAATGCCACATCGTCCAATAAAATCTTCGTTCATTCCTTATGGGCTGGAGCAGGAATTAAAGTTCCAACCGGAAAATATGACCCTTCAGAACAAGATGACGCAGAGCAAAATTCACCTAATAATTTTCAATTGGGAACCGCAAGTACAGATTTTACACTGAATGCCATTTATGATGTGCGTATTATGGATTTGGGCTTAAATATCAATGCGAGTTATAAGATGAATACAGAGAACAAACATGAGTATCGATACGGCAATAAATTTAGCACAAATGCAATTGCCTATTATAAATTTAATATTGACGATAAAGTTCGGATTTCACCTAATGCTGGCGCAATGTATGAAACGCAGACCAAAGATGTGATATTCTCGCGATTTGATGTTGCACAATCGGGAGGCAATTCAATTACCGGATTAGTTGGAGCAGAAGTAAATGTGAATGCTATTTCTTTCGGAGGAAATTTTCAAGCACCTATTCAACAGGATTTAGCTTCAGGCAGAGCCAAAGCAGGGAACAGGTTTTTGCTGCATGTTTCTTACTCTTTTTAGAGCGAATGAAACTTCAATAAACAACAAATGCTTCAGGTTATCCTGAAGCATTTGTCTTTTTTATACATACAATTTATAAAGAAAGTATTTCTACAATTCTTGTCAAATCCGTATTGATTTTATTAATATGCTTGATTGCTTTACTAAATGGAGTAAAAGTCACGTTTCCAGAGATTAAACCTGCCATTTCGCCTCTTCTGCCTTCCAATAGTCCCTCTACTGCTCCGACGCCTAAACGACTAGCTAAGACTCTGTCCATACACGATGGCTTTCCGCCACGTTGAATATGCCCTAAAATAGAAACACGGACATCATAGTTCGGGAAATTCGATTTAATTTTGTCAGCGACAACTAAGCCACCTTCCTTATCCCCTTCGGCAACGATAATGATTCGAGAAGATTTGTTTTTACGGCTTTTATCTAGGCGTTTCATGATTGCATCGTAATCAACCTCCAATTCAGGAATAAGGACAGCTTCTGCACCGGTACTGATTCCAGAACGTAGAGCAATTAGACCAGAATCTCTTCCCATTACTTCAATAATGAAAACTCGGTCGTGTGATTCTGCGGTATCTCTAATTTTATCCACTGCGTCAACAACAGTGTTGATTGCTGTGTCATACCCGATGGTAAAGTCAGTTCCTGCTAAATCATTATCAATCGTTCCTGGCATTCCAATAATCGGAATATCAAATTCCTCGATAAATTTTGCCGCTCCCGTGAATGTTCCATCACCACCAATAACGACTAACGCATCGATATTTAGGCTTTTTACATTCTCATACGCTTTTTTACGGCCTTCATACGTTTTAAATTCTTCGCTTCTGGCAGTCTTTAAAATTGTACCGCCGCGTTGAATTATGTTGGCTACGGATTTTGCGTCCATAGAAATAATGTCCCCAGAAACTAATCCATCATAACCGTGTCTGATTCCAAAAACATTCAAACCGTGATAGATTCCCGTACGAACAACAGCGCGAATACCGGCATTCATACCTGGCGCGTCACCTCCTGAAGTTAATACAGCTATATTTTTTATTGTACTCATAGTTTTCAAATATACCGATTCAAATGCTTAAATTAATTACCTTAATGTAAAGTTAATTAATTCGCTGCTCGAAATGCGTCAATTCCTTCTTGTAAATAGCTCGCATAACTATCGATATCGTAATCTGCACCTTTTGGTTTGATTAAAACATTGCCATCCGTATCGACGATAACGTATAGGGGTTGAGAGTTGCTGTTGAACTTAGAAGCTTGGAAATCGCTGAATTTTCCGCCAATGGTTTTGATGTTTTTTCCGCTGTATTCCGACTTGTATTTTTCGTCTTCGGCAAGCTCGGTTTTATCATCCACAAATAATTCAGCCATGATAAATTCTGTCTTTAGCAAGTTCGCAACTTTCGGGTCAGTCCAGACATTCGCCTCCATCTTACGGCAGTTCACACAGTTCCAGCCGGTGAAATCAATTAAAACAGGCTTGTTTGCAACCTTTGCGGCAGCTAAAGCTTCATCGTAATCGTAGTACGGCTCGAAACCTTTTGGCGTTCCGCGTTCATGAAAGATAGAATAGTATTTTCTGTCTTTTGCTGTCGGGTCGTGTTTAGCTGCGCTTCCGAAATTTCCAACGGTTAAGTCGAAATCTTGAGTAGCGCTCGGTGGCAAAAATGCAGAAATTGATTTTAATGGCGCTCCCCAAAGTCCGGGAACCATGTAGACGACGAATGAAAATACGATTACTGAAAACGCTAATCTCGGAACTGATAAAAAATTAACTGTGCTGTCATGAGCAAATTTGATTTTGCCCAAAAGATAAACCCCTAATAAGGCAAAAATAACAATCCATAAGGATAAAAATACTTCCCGATCAAGCCAGTTCCAGTGGTAAGCCAAGTCGACATTGCTCAAGAATTTTAAAGCAAATGCTAATTCCAAAAATCCTAAAACTACCTTTACGCTGTTCAGCCATCCGCCCGATTTTGGCAATGATTTCAACATCGAAGGAAACATGGCGAATAGTATAAAAGGAATTGCTAAAGCGATTGAAAAGCCCAGCATACCAATTGCAGGGCCTAAGCGCTCTCCTTTAGATGCCGCCTCAACCAGCAAGGTTCCGATAATCGGCCCTGTACACGAAAAGGAAACCAACACCAAACTGAAGGACATGAAAAACATGCCTACAAATCCGCCTTTATCTGATTTGGCATCTATCTTATTGACAAATGAACTTGGCAAAGTAATTTCGAAAGCACCGAAAAAGGATGCAGCAAATACGAGCAAGAGCAAGAAGAATAAGAAATTGAAAATTCCGTTTGTGGAGAGCGCATTTAGCGCATCCGAACCAAATGTGATCGAAATCAACATCCCTAATGCGACATAAATGACGATAATAAATAGCCCGTAGAGTAAGGCTTGGGACACGGCTTGCGCTCTGCTTCCTGATTTTTTAGTGAAAAAACTAACCGTTAAAGGCACCATTGGAAAAATGCAGGGCATTATGAAAGCCGCAAATCCGCCTAGTAGTCCGGCAATGAAAATTCCCCAAAGCGATCTTTTTTCTTCGGTATCCGTAACAGAAACTGCTTTTTGAGTTTCGGTCGCGCTGGCTGTATCTTTAGAAACCGTGTCTGTCCCATCTGAAAAAACCAAGTCATCGGGAACTTCCGAAATTTCCTCTGAATTCTCCTGGCTGCTTCCGTCTGTAAATTCCAAGTCATCATAAGAAACCAATGTGTCCTGCACGGCACTAAAACTCGTATAACTGAAAAAAAGAAAAATGAAGCTAAGTATAAAACGGTTATAATTTTTCATAATTAAAAATTGCAATGCAAAAATAAAAAAAAAGGCAGTAAAAAACTGCCCTTAAAGTCTTGAAGAATATAGAATTATTTGATGTTAACCGTGAAAGCATATTCATCAGGAGGCAAGCATCTTTCGGCATCACAAGCCATAAATTCAACTGTTCCTGAAACAGCAGCTTTTCCAGCGTTTAATTTAACTTTTTGTTGGAAAACAACTTCTTTGCTAAAATAGGGAACATTCATTTTGAACACATCCTCATATTTTGTTTTAGCTTTCGGCTCAATGGTTTTACCATTTAAGGCGAAATCTTTTGAAGCTTTGTATTTAAATGACGTAGCGATTGGTCCGCCATCACCAACTGTTTGCGAATAAATATGCCATCCATCTTCAATTGTTGCCTTTATGTACACAGTTGCTTCTGTGCTGCTAAATTTTTTAAATGCAACTTCCCATTTTACAGGATTGTATATTTGTGCGAATGAGGCAGTAATAGAGAAAATGAATACTGCAATAACTAAATTTAGTTTTTTCATTTTAATTGTTTTCTAATTTTTTAAAATCACGCTAATGTATAAGACATTTTCGATTTAAAAAAGTTTAATTGAAAATTATTTTTTATTATTAATTAATAAAGTAATTTTTCTGTTATTTTAGATAAGATATATCTTTTAAGTCGTATTTCTTTATTTCATTGTTTACCAGCACCTGTAGGAATCCATCTTCTTCCACTTGGATAATTTTCCCTTCTAGTATTTCATTTCCTACTTGGTAAGAGCAAAGTTGGTCTTTTTGAAACAAAAAAGCGTTATAATCGTGTAAAATTCCTTCTGCATCGTTTTTTAATCTGTTGTAATTCTTTCGAATAATGCCAATCAGTGCTTGGCAAATGTTTAATACTGAATAATTTTCATCCGCATGCGTTGCTAATTTTAGCGATGTAGCTTTTGATTGTATGCTCTCCACAAAATGCGTTTGATTAATATTCATTCCGATGCCCACAATGGAGTGTTTGAGCTGCTGATGTTGCAGGCTATTTTCGATTAAAATTCCCGCTATTTTTTTTTCAGAAACGTAAATATCATTCGGCCATTTTATCCGAACTGTTGCTGTAATTGGCAAAAGCAATTCGTAAACGCTCAGGCTAATGCAAGCTGAAAGTAAAAATTGCTTATGGATTGGCAAAAAATCTGGATAGAGCAAAAGGCTAAATGTTAGATTCTCGCCTGCTGCGGATTGCCATATATTGCCTCTGAGCCCTCTACCGGCGGTCTGCTCGTGTGTCATTATGGCAGTAAACTCTTCAAGTGGCTTGAATTTTGACAAATAATTTTTTAAATACGTATTTGTAGAATCCGTTTTATCTAAGACAAGAATATTTTGCGCTGTAGAATCTGATGAAAATATGTTATTTTGCAAGAGTAAAATTTATAACGTTAAGAATAAATCAAAAATAGAATACTTTTAATGAGTAAAAATACAAAATCTGAATTGTCCGAGAAATTAGCTGAGGTAGTTGTTTATGGAATGCAGGAAAAAAAGGGAAATGAAATTGTGCGGTTGGATATGCGAGAGATTAATAGAACCTTGTCAGATTTTTTTGTTATTTGTCATGCGGACTCCAACACGCAAATCAACGCCATTGCCAAAAGCATAGAAGAAGAAGTATATAAAGTGTTCGGTCAAGACCCCTGGCATAAAGAAGGCCATGCGAATGGCGAATGGATTCTTCTTGACTTTGTCGATGTAGTTGTCCATATTTTTAAAACCGATAAGCGCAGCCATTACCGCATTGAAGATCTTTGGGGAGATGCGAATGTTCAATCTTATCAAAGCGCTTAATTAGTCAACCAAAAAAATAATCACGATTTTATCAAGATATAATGAAGAAAATTCCTAGTAAAAAAATTACACCAATGCCACCAAAATTCAACATGATTTGGTTATGGATCGCCATGATCGTTGGTTTTTTTGGTTTACAATATATTTTTAGCAGCGAACCCACAAAGAAGATTTCGTACAATGAGTTCGAAACTAAAATGTTGATTCCAGGTGATGTCGATAAATTAGTTGCTTACAAAAGCAATGATTTAGTGGACGTCGAAGTCTATATTAAGAAAGATAAATTAGAGGAAGATAAATACAAAGAGGTCGCTCCAAGCTCAAACTCTTTAAGCCTATCTCCGAATTCTGGTCCTCAATATCGTTTCACAGAACCTTCTGCAGAAATCTTAGAGAAAAAATTGACAGCTTCACAAGATAGTTTGGGACAATCCCAAGCGCGCGTCGCCGTATCGTATGAAGACCGTTCTAATCCTTGGACAGGCTGGTTTATTTCGTTTATGCTTCCATTGTTAATTATTGTGGTCATCTGGATTTTCCTGATGCGCAGAATGAGTGGCGGTGCAGGAGGCGGAAGTGGCGCGTTGTTCAATATTGGTAAATCAAAAGCGACCTTATTCGATAAAGAATCTCAAATCAACGTAACGTTCAATGATGTTGCTGGATTGACGGAAGCGAAGCAAGAGGTTATGGAAATTGTAGATTTCTTGAAAAATCCTAAAAAATACACAAATCTTGGAGGTAAAATTCCTAAAGGAGCTTTATTAGTTGGTTCTCCGGGTACAGGTAAAACATTATTGGCAAAAGCCGTTGCAGGTGAGGCACAAGTTCCATTTTTCTCTTTATCAGGTTCTGATTTTGTTGAAATGTTCGTGGGTGTGGGAGCTTCTCGTGTTCGCGACTTATTCAAACAAGCTAAAGACAAAGCGCCATGTATCATTTTCATTGATGAGATAGATGCGATTGGTAGAGCCAGAGGAAAAGGCAATATGATGGGCGGAAACGATGAGCGCGAAAATACATTAAATCAATTGCTGGTAGAAATGGATGGTTTTGGTACGGATTCAGGTATCATTATTATGGCAGCTACTAACCGTGCAGATGTATTGGATCATGCTTTATTGCGTCCAGGACGTTTTGACAGACAGATCTATGTGGATATGCCAGATATCAACGAACGTAAAGAGATTTTTGCAGTTCACTTGAAACCGATTAAAATTGAAGCTGGAATCGACGTGAATTTCTTAGCGAGACAAACGCCAGGATTTTCGGGTGCTGATATTGCAAATCTTTGTAATGAAGCAGCCTTGATCGCCGCTAGAAATGGACATGAATCTGTTATTAAGCAAGATTTTCTAGATGCTGTCGATCGAATTATCGGTGGTCTTGAGAAGAAAAATAAAATTATTACTGTTGAGGAAAAGCAAGCGATTGCCTTTCACGAGGCTGGTCATGCGACCGTATCTTGGTTATTGCGCCATGCGCATCCATTGGTGAAAGTGACTATTGTTCCTAGAGGGAATTCTCTTGGCGCTGCATGGTACTTGCCAGAAGAAAGAAGCATTACAACTACAGAGCAGATCTTAGATGAAATGTGTTCGGCTTTAGGCGGTAGAGCGGCAGAGAAAATTGCTTTTGGAAAGATCAGCACAGGTGCGTTGAGTGATTTAGAAAAAGTAACGAAACAAGCTTATGCAATGGTTTCTATGTACGGTTTGAATGATAAAGTAGGAAATATTTCGTACTATGATTCCAGAGGACAAGAATCCTTTACAAAACCTTATTCTGAAACGACGGCTCGCATCATCGATGAAGAAGCAAGTAAAATCATCGAGGAGCAATATGCGAGAGCTTTACAGATTCTGAATGATAACAGAGAGAATCTGGATAAATTGGCGAACAAATTATTGACTTCGGAGGTTATCTTCAAAGAAGATTTAGAACAGATTTTCGGTAAGCGTCCTTTCGATGCAGAGAACACGGAGTTGTTAGCTGAGGCTGTTCCAGATGAAAGCTATTCGATTGAAAATGCGGCGAACCCATCTAGTGCTGAGGGATCGGACGAAAATAAATAACATAATTTTAAATGAAAAAATCCTCTGCGGGGGATTTTTTCGTTTTGATGCATATGAATATTAGAAATACAACATCGAAAGAGCAGATGCTCAAAAAAATTCGACAGGCATTGCTTCAAAAAAAAGAGAATCCTCATCCTGATTTTGAAGATTCACAATTGTATTTTGATGAAGAAGATCCGTTGGATGTTACTTTCGCTCGCGAGTTTATCGCTACGGGAGGACAATTTGTGTATTGCGATGGAGAAATTTCGTTGGTTGAAAACCTAATCATTCTTGTTGAGAAACTAAAAATTTCCAAAATTCATGTTTGGGAATCGTCTATCCAATCTTTGCTGAACCACTATGGTTTTCCGTTTTTGGCGAATGGTGAAGATTTTGAACAGGCAGAGGCAGGGATTACGGGCTGTGAATGTCTTTTGGCGCGTAACGGCAGTATCTTGCTAAGCAATGGGAACGCATCGGGAAGAAGGCTGAGTATTTATCCTCCAGTTCATATTGTATTGGCGAAAGCTTCGCAGTTAACGATGGATATCAAGCATGGAATGAATGCGATCAAAGAGCGTTATGGCGCCAATATCCCAACGATGGTCACAACCATAACAGGGCCAAGCCGCACGGCTGATATTGAGAAAAAGCTAGTGCTTGGTGCGCATGGTCCGAAACAACTTTTTGTATTTTTAATCGAAGATAGATTTTAATTTATGCTAATAGACTACTTAATCGTTACACCTGTAGCTAGTGTTATTTTTGCGCTTACGATAGGGATAAGTATATACGTTTTTTCTAATCCTGAATGGTACGGAAAATTGATGTTGCACCCCTACAGCATCTATCGCGATAAATCAAAAGCTTACATGATTTTTACAAGTGGATTGATCCATCAGGATTGGATGCATTTGTTATTTAACATGATTACATTCTATTATTTTGGGTTTGCTTTAGAAGCCTTGATGGTAGGCCTTAGTGGTGGATTAGGACATTTATACTTTGCAATTATTTATATAGTTGGTTTGATATTAAGCGACATTCCAACGATTCTGAAAGAAAAAAATAATTACGGATACCATAGCCTTGGCGCATCCGGTGCGGTGAGTGCTGTGTTATTTAGCTATATTTTGTTCAACCCAAAAGCAGAATTGCGCATCTTTATGGCGATTCCAATGCCTGCGTATCTGTTTGCATTTTTATATCTAGGCTATTGTATCTGGGCATCTAAGAAAGCACAGGATAACATTAATCATGATGCGCATTTATTTGGAGCATTGACTGGTTTACTGTTAACGATTTTGATGTACCCTTGGGTTATCCGTCATTTTATTGATCAGTTTTAAGGTTTAGCTAGCTCAATTTTCTCGGTATAAGCGTCGGAAATGAATGGCTTCGGCTAAATGGTTATTCTGAATATTTTCTGATTGGTCCATATCAGGATTGTTCTTATATCAGCAATACTTTCCACGCTTCCACAACAAAACCATTATCTAAAAATTCCTTTGCTTTTAAATGCAAGCGCAAGATTCGATTATCGGTGTCGATGCTGAAGTCAAGTAATTCTTTCATTTCTTCAGTTTTGCTAAAAGCTTCTACTTCCTCATCGGACGGAAGAGTTTTAACAAGCGCCAATAATCCCAAATTATTCCCTGTTAATACGTTAGAGTTTTTGACCGCTTCAGGAAAAGCATCTATACCGATGCCCATTCCAGCGAAATCTGAAGGTTTGGCGATTTTAAATAAATTATCTTTGGTTACTCTACAATACCAATCACCGCCTAATCGAGCTACCAGATCTATTTTATGAGGGTCTATTTGACCATTATCATCCAAAATACCTTCATTGATATGAACCAGTTTCACCTCCGCAATTACCAAATTGCCAGATCCTCCGTTTTTTCCTAACGAAATCACATCATTTACTACACATTCCAATTGAACGTGTGATTCGGCTACCCTTGGTGGTTTCACAGTCTCTGAAGCCAATTCTGTAAATCCAGCTTTCATAAACTCATTCACTCCTTTTGGATAATCAGCACTAGTTAAATAGGTCTGTTGAACCATTTCATAGTTCACAATATTAATAACACATTCAGGTACTTCTAGAACGTGTATGCTTCCTGCTGTTATCACGCGCCCTGCTTGTCACCGAAAAGACGCATATGGGTGGATTGATACTAAACACATTAAAAAAACTAAACGGGCTTAAATTAACCTTGCCGTTTTTATCTATGGTGGACGCAAAACAGATTGGTCTAGGTGCAATGGCATAGTGCAAAAATCCCTGAATTTCTGCCGATGTTAAAGATGACGCATCAATAGTTTTTAGACTCATTCAAATTTCTGTTAACTTCATATAAAGATAAAAAAAGTATGCAAGAGCGAACAAATTGTGTAATTTCTGCTTGCAAACACTTGCCAGTCAACAAATACCAAAATAACGGAGTTCAGATATAGAATGACAGAAATTTTCGTATTACATTTTATATGATCATAATGTATCCGCCATTTATCCGTCATTTAATCGATCAATTTTAATTCTTATCCAGCCCAGTTTTCTCTGTCTAAGCTTCGGAAATGAATGGCTTCGGCTAAATGGCTGTTCTGAATGTTTTCTGATTGCTCCATGTCGGCAATTGTTCTGGCGACTTTTAGGATTCGGTCGTATGCCCTTGCTGACAGGCTTAAGCGCTCCATCGCATTTTTGAGCAATTCCTTTCCTCGATCATCGATGTGACAGACTTCTCTCAATAAGGAGGAATTCATCTGCGCATTGCAATACATATCGACGCTGTTCTTAAAGCGTTCGATTTGAATTCCTCGAGCTTGAATAACGCGGTTCCGAATGGCTTCACTTTTTTCGGCAGCCCTTGAATTTGCTAGTTCATTAAATTCAACAGGAGTAACTTCCACATGGAGGTCAATGCGGTCAAGCAAAGGACCTGAAATTTTACTGAGGTAACGCTGAACAACCGCAGTGCCACAAATACATTCTTTATCCGGATGGTTATAATAACCGCAGGGGCAAGGATTCATTGCCGCAATCAGCATAAAACTAGCAGGGTATTCTATTGAAAACCTTGCTCTTGAAATCATAATCGATCTGGATTCAAGAGGCTGACGCATGACTTCAAGCACCGCACGCTGAAACTCCGGCAGTTCGTCTAAAAACAAAACCCCATTGTGCGCTAAAGAAATCTCTCCTGGCTGCGGATTTGTTCCTCCTCCGACTAAAGCAACGTTGGAAATCGTATGATGCGGCGCACGAAAGGGGCGTACTGTCATCAGCGAATCCATGGCAGAAAGATGTCCCGAAACGGAATGAATTTTTGTGGTCTCTAATGATTCCTCGATAGTCAATGGAGGTAAAATGGTTGGCAACCTTTTAGCCAGCATGGTCTTACCTGCGCCTGGAGGACCTATTAAAATAACATTATGGCCTCCAGCAGCAGCGATTTCTAATGCTCGTTTGATATTCTCCTGTCCTTTGACATCAGAAAAATCGACATCATAATTATTCATTCTTTGAATAAATTGCTGTCTCACATCAACCACCGTCGGTTGGAAATCTTCTTTTGATTCAAAAAATCGAACAACATCTGCTAAGCTATCAATTCCGTAAATAGCTAGATTGGAAACAATGGCAGCCTCTCTTGCATTCGCTGAAGGCAAAATGATTCCTTTGAAACCTTCTTTTTTTGCTTGGATGCTAATTGGCAATGCGCCTTTTATAGGCTGGATGGTTCCGTCCAATGACAGTTCTCCTAAAATAATGTAATCCGAGATTTCATCATTAATCAATTGGCCTGATGCGGCTAAGATGCCGATTGCAATAGACAGATCATAAGCCGAGCCTTCTTTTCTGATGTCAGCAGGAGCCATATTGACAACGATTTTTTGTCGTGGCATGCGCATCTTTATACTGACAATAGCCGTTTCGATGCGTTGCAAACTTTCCTTAATGGCGTTGTCCGGCAGACCAACGATATAATATTTCGTCCCTGTAGAAATATTAACTTCAACAGTTATGGTGGTGGCATTTATTCCAAAAACGGCGCTAGCGTAAGTTTTTACTAACATGTTAATTTCCAATGGGTAGCTTATATAAAGCTAAAAAATTACTTTTAAAATTTTTGTTTTTACAGGAAAAAAAAGTAAATTATGTTGCATAGCAATTTATTTGAAAATTATTAAAACGATTCGAAAAGTTGATTGTTATCTTATAAAATAATTGCCATTACAAATAATTAAAAATTGATTGAAAATGAATGACAACAGCAAAATTGTAGCAGCATTGTTAGCAGGATTAGCAGCAGGAGCTGTAATTGGATTATTATTTGCACCTGATAAAGGATCAGAAACACGTGATAAGCTGAATGAATCTTTGGGTGACTTGGCAGACGCGATTAAAGAGCGTGCGGAAGAACAATTTGACCAGTTAGGGGAGCTAAAAGATAGATTGGTTTCAGTTGTTAAATCGAAATTGCATATTGCCGAAGAGGTAATTGACGACGAGATTGAAGAACATGCATGAATCTAATTAAGCCTCCGGCTTAAAATACCTTTTACCAAACCAATCAAGTTATTCATTAACCTGATTAAAATTATAAATGCATGGAAGATCAAAAATTCTCTTTTTCAGGAACAATTGATAAAGCGAAAGAATATGTAGATACAAGAATTGAACTGTTGCGGTTACGTGCAATTGCAAAATCATCGCGAATATTAGGAGCGCTGATATTGGATTTAGCGAAAATAATCTTAACACTGTTTATCGTTTTCTTTTTTTCTATGGCTCTAGGCTTTTATTTTAGTGAGCTTTTCGATAGTTATTCCCTAGGTTTCTTGACTACAGGGGGTGTTTTTGTTATTATATTGTTAATTATTCGAGCTTTCGAGCCTAAGTTGGAATTGAAGTTTATGAATTTGACAATCAGTAAAATATTCGGAAAATTAGATGAAGAGGAAGATCATATTAACGAATCACAGCAACCTGTTGAGGACGACATAAATTCTGTTAAGGAGAAAGAGAGCGAATTGTATAACGAAGAAGCGGAAAGTAATGAAAGTAAAAAATATTGATGATTTAATGTCAGAGATTGCTCGATTAAGCCTTGTTCAAAAAGAACAAGAGGCTTATTTAGGCAATCAATATGGTTTATTAAAGGCAAAGCTTGAAAAACCTGTTCGCGTCGCTAACTCACTGTTTTCGTCTATACCCGGTGTTGGATTGGTTAAAGATTTAGTGTCGCTGACAAAAAATAAAGATGGTTCTGGCAATTCAAAATCAGATTGGCTGACCAAAACATTACAGTTTGGAGTGCCTCTTGTGTTGAACCGAACTGTTCTCAAAAATGCAGGATGGGTTAAG
Organism: Sphingobacterium hungaricum; assembly: GCF_015210005.1. Lineage (GTDB taxonomy): Bacteria > Bacteroidota > Bacteroidia > Sphingobacteriales > Sphingobacteriaceae > Sphingobacterium > Sphingobacterium hungaricum. Next base: position 453,350 of record NZ_MU158697.1, on the reverse strand, counting down.
AAAGGACTTGTTCTTTTGGCTTCCGAAACTGCAGCCGGTCAAGTCAATCAAAATAAAGTCGGCAATTTGTTTTCTAAACTAACGGATTTCATTCGTCCTAAAAAGAAGAAAGCAAAGAAAAAAATTATCGATGGCATTGACGAAGTGGAGGACAAAGTTCATAAAGGTCTTGATAAAGTCGATGATGGAATACAAAAAAGCCATGACAAAATTAGCCATGGCCTTGATAATCTTAAAGACAAGATTGATTAATTATTTTTCAAAAAATCTTCATAAGCTAACTGAATCCCTTTTTCTAAAGGGATTTTGTATTTCCAGCCCAATTCTGACAACTTCGAAACATCCATCAATTTCCGTGGCGTACCATCCGGTTTTGATGTATCGAATTTTATTTCGCCTTCAAATCCAACCGTTTCTTTGATTAAGGTAGCCAAATCCTTAATTGAAATATCGGTGCCTGTACCAATATTTACAAATTCTTTCTCCTCATAATTTTCCATCAAGAAAAGACAAGCTTCAGCCAAATCATCCGCATATAAAAATTCGCGAAGTGGCGTACCCGTACCCCAAATCGTCACTTCAGAAGCTCCTGATAATTTCGCTTCATGGAAGCGACTGATCAATGCTGGCAATACGTGTGAGTTTTGAGGATGATAATTGTCATTCTTTCCATACAGATTCGTAGGCATCACTGAAATAAAACGCGAATTGTATTGATCGCGGTATGACTCGCACATCTTGATCCCTGCAATCTTAGCGATTGCGTAAGGTTCATTGGTGGGTTCCAACTCTCCGGTCAATAAATACGTTTCCTTCAAGGGCTGTGGCGCCAATTTTGGATATATGCAGCTAGAGCCTAGAAACATCAGCTTATTCACCTCATTCACATGCGAAGCATGAATAACATTGTTTTGAATGGCTAAATTTTCATACAGAAAATCTGCTCGGTACGTATTGTTTGCTACAATTCCTCCAACTTTAGCGGCGGCAAGGAAAACATAATCTGGTTTTTCTTTTTCGAAAAACTCAAAAACATCCTGCTGATTGCGCAAATCTAATTCTTTAGAGGTGCGAACCAAGAGATTTGTAAATCCTTTTTCTTCCAATAAACGATAAATGGAGGAACCCACCATTCCTCGATGTCCGGCAATATATATTTTAGCGTCTTTTTCCACGTGTTTTGTATAGAATATTGCAAATATAAGGTTATTTTTGCGACAAATTTTTTCGTTATGGGTAAGGATAAGTTAAGAAAATTCGCGGAGATTGAAACCTTCAAAAATGTATTGCAAAAAGAAAATGGCTTGCCATATAAAGGGAAATGGGTTAAAGATTTCTTTGGGAATTCAAATCCATTAATTCTCGAATTGGCTTGTGGCAAAGGTGAATATACGGTGAATTTAGCAAAATTGAATCCTGAAATAAATTATTTGGGAATCGATTATAAAGGAAACCGAATCTGGAGGGGAGCAAAAACAGCGATAGAAGACGGGATAGAAAATGTGGGTTTTTTGCGTATTCAAATCGAAAATATTTTGGAGTTTTTTGATGAGAATGAAATTTCTGAAATATGGATTACATTTCCAGACCCGCAACCTCAAGATAGCAGAGAAAAGAAAAGATTAACAGGTCCCAAATTTTTGGAACGCTATAAATTTATCTTAAAACCAGATGGAATTATGCATTTGAAAACTGACAATGATGGTTTTTATGCCTACACTATCGAACAGATTGAATTGCAAAATTTGCCAATCAATAAGCAAACCACAGACTTATACCACTCGGATTTGGTCGACGATGTATTGAGCATCAAAACATATTACGAAAAGAAATATTTGGCGCATGATAAGAACATCAATTATGTGCAATGGAAATTTGATTCTAAAAACTAATTCAGCAAGCGACCTAAAAATTAGGTCGCTTTTTTTTATCTTGCTTTATGAAAAATATCATCCTATTCATTTTCTTACTCCCTATATTTTCGCTTTTTGCACAAGATTATACGAAAGCTTACAATCAAATTGCAAAAGAGGTGGATAAAAATTCTGAAGCGTATTCCAATCTAAAATTGGCCACTGAAACTATTGGACATCGATTAACGGGTTCGTCCAACGGAGCTAAAGCAGAAGAATATGCATTTGAAGTTTTGAAATCTTATGGGCTAGATGTAAGATACCAAGCCTTTGAAGTAGAGAGCTGGGCTCGAAAATCCTTGTCGCTAAAGATGGATAACCAACCTGTAAAAGCGGTATCTCTCGCACATTCTCCAGTTTCTGCGGAACTGACTGCTGCAGTAATTGATGTCGGAAATGGGTTGAAATCTGATTATGAACGATTGGGTAATTCCGTTCAGGGTAAAATCGTGTTGGCATATTTGCACATTTTGCCAGGTTCAGAAGCGGCGTTGAAAAATTTGCACCGCTCGGAGAAAACTGCCTTAGCGGCACAGTATGGCGCCAAGGGGATTATTTTCATCAACTCGGTTAATGGCGGTGTTTTGCTAACAGGTACGGCTTCGATTACAGGTAAATTGATAAATATTCCGGCTGTATGTATTGGCAAAGAGGATGGAATGGCGTGGAAAGAGAAGCTTAAAAATTCGGAAATACAGGCATATATCCAAATGGAAAATAGTTCGGAACTCATTCAAGCTAGAAACATTGTGGCAACAATCCCTGGAAAATCTTTAGCGAATGAAAAAATAGTTGTCGGAGGACATTTGGATAGCTGGGATTTGGCAACCGGCGCGATTGACAATGGAATCGGTTCTTTTGCGGTAATGGACATGGCAAGAACACTTAAAGAACTTCATTTAAAAAGTGACAGAACAATTGAATTTGTTTTGTTTATGGGCGAAGAGCAAGGTTTGTTAGGTTCTAAAGCGTATGTTGAACAAGCAAAAAAAGATGGGCAATTGAATACTATCAAGTACATGCTGAATTTTGATATGACGAATAATCCAAAAGGATTTTCGACTTCAAGAGTGGAAATGGATGCGTTGCACGCGTCATGGGGAAAACTCTATAGCACAATCGATACAGCCTTTCAGAGCAAAAATACACAAGGCGCTTGGTTGCATAGCGACCATCAGCCATTTATGCTAGCTGGAATTCCGATTGGCGGGGGAGGTAGCGCGAAACTTCCAAATAATGCGGGATTATATTACCATTCGGACCAAGATAATTTCAATCTAGTGGATGAATATGGATTAAAACAAACTGTAAAAATCGGTGCTGTTTTGGCATATTCATTAGCAAACACAAAAGAAATTCCTGCCAAACAGCAGAATGATGATGAGCTGGTTCTGTTTTTAGAGGAAAGTAATCTGAAGGAGGAGTTAAAAATCTCCGGAGATTGGAAATGGAATTAATCATCTAACGATTAAAATAAAAATGGAGGCTACCTTATGAAAAAGATAGCCTCCATTTTTTATAGTTCAACTAGATTTTATTTCTGAATACTGAAATTCTTATGTTTTCGTTTGCTGATTTTTTCAGCATTGACAGGCTGAGGAACTTTTACGTAATAACCTGTGCCATCGTATTCGCGTTTTCTAGGATGTGTCATACATTCTGCGGAGCAACAACCTTCTAGCTCTTCTCCACAATCGTCGCATTGCGTGAAATGTTCATTGCAATCTGGGTTTGCACAGTTTATCATTTTTGGCGTAGTTCTTCCACAGTTTTTGCATGTAGAAACAACGACAGGATTTACCGAATTTACATCGACCGTGACCCGATTGTCGAAGACGTAGCATTTTCCTTCGAAATCTTCTCCGCCTGCTTCTTTTCCATATTTGATGATGCCACCATGCAATTGGTAGACTTCCTCAAAACCTTCTTTTAAAAGTAAGGCAGAGGCTTTTTCGCATTTGATTCCGCCAGTGCAATAGGTTAGGATTTTCTTTCCTTTGTATTGTTCTAACTCTTTTACTTTTTCCGGAAATTCCCTGAAATTTTCCATGTCCAGTGTGACCGCATTTTTAAATCGACCAACATTATGCTCATAATTCGAGCGCACATCCAAAACAACTACATCATCACGGTCTTTCATCGCTAAAAAATCTTGCGGTTCAAGATGAATACCTGTTTCTTTATTTGGATTGATGATTTCAGGATTGCGTAAGCCAGAATGTACAATTTCAGATTTGTAGCGGCAATGCATTTTGATAAAGGACGGTTCGTCTACTTCATCGATTTTAAATTCCGTATGGTTGAATCTTCCATCAGCATAAATTGCATCCATATAGGCTTTGCAAGACTCTGGAGAACCAGAAACGGTTCCGTTCAAACCTTCATCGGCTACGATTATGCGGCCAACTAATCCTAAGGATTTACAAAATGCTAAATGTTTGTCTGCGAATTCTTCCGCATCTTCGATTGGGCTGTAACAATAGTACAGCAATGTTTGATAAGCTTTCATATTCATTGATACCGCTGCAAACGGCGTTTAATGTTTAAAATTTAATGGGACAAAGGTAGTAAATTCAAAAGGAAAAATTAAAAATTCAAAAACGGAGAGGGATTTTTAAAATTAATAACCGCAGAAGACGCAGAGAAGGTCGCAGAAGACACAGAGCTTGAGTAATAATTAGTTGGATTTTCTCTGTGCAACTCTGTGTCTTCTTTGCGAAACTCCGCGGGTCAGCTTCTAGCGATGAATCGTGGAAGTATAAATGCATAACCGCAGAAGACGCAGAGAAGGTCGCAGAAGACACGGAGCCTTGAGCGATAATTAATTGGTTTTCTCTGTGCAACTCTGTGCCTTCTTTGCGAAACTCCGCGGGACAGCTTTCGGTTATGAGTCATAGAAATATAAATGCATAACCGCAGAAGGCGCAGAGAAGGTCGCAGAAGACACAGAGCTTGAGCGATAATTAATTGGTTTTTCTCTGTGCAACTCTGTGCCTTCTTTGCGAAACTCCGTGGGTCAGCTTTCGGTGATGAGTCATAGAAAACGCTAAAAATTTCAAAAGATTTGTGGAAATTTATATTCAAAAATCATCAGCTTATGGAAATTGAAAATGAAATAGCAACGTTAACCAACCGTTGTGCGATTGAAGTTCATAAGAATCTTGGCCCAGGATTATTAGAATCAGCTTATAAGGAATGCTTGTACTACGAGTTGCTAAATACGGGATTAGAAGTTGACAAAGAAATACCGTTACCGATTATTTATAAAGAGATAAAATTGGAGCATGGTTACAGGATAGATTTATTAGTATGCAAAAAGCTAGTCGTAGAAATAAAAACGGTAGAATGTTTTACAGACGTCCATTTAGCACAAGTTTTAACCTATTTAAAATTGGGGAATTTCAAGTTGGGGCTTTTATTGAATTTTAACGTTACTATGATGAAACATGGAATTAAGAGAGTGATTCAATCTCAAAGTTAATCCAAATTACCGTTTAATCAATGGAGTCAATAGATGTTCTAAGCCATTTAATTTGATTTCATAGAGCGTTGCTAATTGAATTCCTAGCTTGCCTGGAGGGAAACCTTTGCTATGAAACCAGACCAAATAAGGCTCAGGCAAATGGCATAAGCGATATCCTTTATACTTTCCAAATGGCATCGTCGAATTCGCTAGTTCGACCAAAATTTGCGGATTCAGAAAATTATTCTCTTGTTTTTCCATGTTTCAATCGATAGGCGAATAAACGCATTGCTATAATTCCGTGATTAATAAAATTTCGGATGACGCCATAATATTGATTAAAAATCACATATCGCTCTTTCAAACTTTCTCGATGACGTTTTTGAGATAATCCGCCAACCAAGTAGCGGGCCACCAGTTCGTTTACATTTACAGCAGTTTTTGCATTTTTCGCACAGCGAATAATCCAATCAATATCTGCGCTTAACTTGTAGTTTTCGTTGTAAGGAACTGCAATTTCTCTCTTAATGTAGATTGCCTGATGGCAAATGTTCATGCCGTATTTGAATGATTTCCAAGTAAACTCTTTAGGCGCAGCATGGCGACGTAAACCGATTTCTTGTCTGTTTTCGTCAATGAGCATGGTTTCACCATAAATAATGTCTGCATTCTTTCCTTTTTTGACGACATGGTCAAGTGTGTTTTCATCATACAAAGCATCCCCTGAATTAAGAAATAAAACATAATCTCCGGTAGCTTCTTTTAGTCCTTTATTCATGGCGTCATAAATTCCGGCATCTTTTTCTGACGTAAATATGGCAAGCTGGTTTTTATATTTTTTGATAATATCTACTGTGCCGTCCGTCGATAAACCGTCGATTACAATGTACTCAATGACTGGATAAGTCTGATTAAGCACCGATGCCATCGTGAATTCAATGTCTTTTGCATTGTTGTAGACAATGGTTATGATGGATATTTTTGGCAGGTTTGCCATATTTATTTTTTAAATTTTTTCTTTATGTATCTTTTGATTCTATCCAAAAGAGAACCTTTTCGAGTGGCATAGAAATGCTTGATAGCAACGTATGCCTGCTTATTTTCTTCTATTTCCTTCGGAAAATCGGAGACTCGCGTCGTTGCTAATTCAACATGATAAATCTGGTCGACATCAGAATGCGTTCCGCTTCCGTCAGTGCCGATGTTTTGAATCATGGACTGTCTTGGGTATAAAACCAGACCACGTTCTTTAAAAATCGACAAATACCAGCGTATCGCCCAAGAATTTATTTTTCCAGCTTTCAATTGTTTGACTTGCTTCCAAAAATTTTCCTTTCCCTCGATGCTAAACTGATGTCGGTCGTGTTTTGTGAAATCCTTGAGTAAATCTTTGATGTCTGGATTAAAATAATTCCAAGCCCTCTTCCAAGTTGCCCAACCCCAACTATTCGCTACGCGAAAGAAATAGCTTTCCGGCAGGTTTTCCAAGTTTTTGACAGGATACGAATAACCAGAAATTTCCATGACCTTAACATCATTCGCATAAATTTCTAAAGCATCGTTGAAATATTCCAAAGCATGTACTGAGGTTTCCAAATCATCTTCCAATACAATAACGGTTTCGTATTTTTCCAATACTTTGCTGACTCCGTCAATGACATTATTGGCCAAGCCCCAATTTTTGGAACGCTCAACGATTGTGATGTGCTTAAAATTCCATGGCTCACGGATTAATGAGCGCACGGCATTGACTTGTTCAATCGCTTCACCATCCTTCGCTCCATCCGAAAAAATAAACAAATCCGTCTCATCGGCCATCAGATTTTTTTCTAAAGCTAGTAGAGTTTTTTTTGTATGTTTGGGTCTATTATAGACAAATAAAACAACAGGGGCTAATTTTTTTTCGCTATCAATCAAATGAAAAAATTAAAGAATTTTATATTGAAATATTTTCCTGTCGATAAATTTCGGTATAAGAGTTCATATTCACAAGAGGGGGAGGATGCAGTTTTATTAGGATTCTATGAGGGCATAAAGAATTATAAGGGATACTACGTTGATATCGGAGCGCACCACCCTTATCGATTTTCAAATACGATAGCCTTCTATAAAAGAGGATGGAGAGGGATAAACATCGAGCCTAATCCAAGTGCTTTAAAATGGTTTAAATGGTTCAGGTCCAAAGATATCAATCTGAATATCGGCGTTGGTCCAGAGCTTGGAAACCTAACGTATTATCGTTTTAATGAGCCCGCATTAAATGGGTTTTCAGAAGAGATTTCCAATGATAGGCATGAAAAAACCAGGTACTACATTATTGATAAGCTAGAAATTCCTGTTCAGCCCCTAAGCCATGTTTTGGATACTTATTTACCAGCTGATCAAGAAATAGATTTTTTTTCCATTGATGTGGAAGGGTTTGATTTGTTGGTGCTACAATCTAATAATTGGGAAAAGTACAGGCCTAAATTTGTGCTAGTTGAAGACGTATTTAGCGAACCTGAATTTCAGAATTCTCCAATCGCAAATTATCTAAAAGAACTAGATTACAGAATCGTTGCAAAGACAAAGCGCACGGTATTTTTTGCTCTGCAAAAATAGACTTTGTTTGGTACTACAGGATTAAAGCAAACCTTGTCGATTTATTGCTCATATCAGCTTATTCTAAATTAACTTTTCTAAATTTGTCGTTTAAAATAGTATGAGCGAAAATAGCAAGCAACTAACTCTTAAAGGATTATTTTGGAATGCCATCGATCGATTTGGAAACCAAGCTGTGGTCCTTATTGTTGGTGTTTTTACTGCGCGATTATTATTTCAAGAAGATTTTGCGGTTATTTCTGCACTGGCTATCTTTTCTGTGATTGCGACAGCCTTAATCGATAGCGGACTTGCCACTTCTTTAGTTCGCTCTAAATCAGTCACTGAAATCGATTATTCGACGATGTTTGGATTCAATTTACTATTCAGTCTGGTCGTCTATTTTATCCTGTACTTTTCTGCTCCATATATAGAACGGTTTTATGGAATTGAGAATCTTGCGCTATATGCTAGAGTCCTATTTTTACAGATAGTCGTGCACGCTTTGGGAATTGTACAGAACGTGAAAATTTTGAGAAGTTTTCAATTTCAAATTACAGCGCGCATCAATTTATTGTCCGTAGTGATTTCTGGTTTGGCGATTATTGCTATTGCAGTTTTAGGTTATGGCGTATGGTCATTAATTTTGCAACCTGTTTTGCAGTCTTTAATTCGGACCATTTTATTTTGGTATTGGGGCGGATGGATCTTTGATTTAAAATTTCGTATGGAATCGCTTAAAAAGCATTTGGAATTTTCTGTTTTATTTATGTTTTCCACCATGCTAAGTAAAATCATGTCACCGTTATACAATTCAGTAATTGGAAAGAATTATTCTCAAACAATGACGGGCGCCTATTATCAAGCGAATAAATGGGGAGAAACGCCAAATCTATTGATATCTTCAGTTATTCAGGGAACGACTTTGTCGACATTAGCTCCTTTGCATTATGATTATCCGCGATTTCTAAATGCCTGCCGGAAGACAATGTCTACGCTGGCATTTGTGTTATTTCCGGTATCGTTTTGTGCAATTGTCGTAGCAGAACCCGCTTTCGTATCCGTATTGGGCGAACGCTATTTATCTTCTGTTCCATTCTTTCAATTGCTAACTTTTGCTGGGTTATTTATGTCATTAGCAGATTTGAATACCAATTTTTTGAACATAAAAGGCAAATCAAATTATACGCTTGGATTAGAGATTTTCAAGTTAAGCCTAGCAATTTTGCTGTTGTTTTTTACTTATGATAAAGGAATTTTAATTATTGTTTATGGACAAATTGCGGTTAGAATGCTTTTCTATGCAGTCATCACAGTTCTGAGTGGAAAAGTGTATGGTTATCATTTTTTCATTCAATTAAAAGATATTTTACCTTCATTTATCATTAGTTTAATCTGTGGTGTTATCGCATATTTGCCTTTATACTATGGATTGGAAGTCAATAATTGGATACTTTTTATCAGTCAAGGATTTATCTTCGTAGTGTGTTATCTTGCGATCAACCATTTAATAAAAAATCAAATTTGGATGGAGCTAATAGAAGTTGTTAAAAATAAAATTGCGAAATAGAGTTTATGGAGTTAGCCAAAGGTAATTGGGTTGGATATGCGACTGTTTTTTATCATGAGAAAACAGGAAAATATGGAACACAAATAAATGATGTAATTGATTATTCAACGCTTGAAATCGATCGTCAGGGACTTGCGGCGTACCTAGATTTTGGATACAGTGTTTTTGGACAAACTCCAGTAAAGCATGTAAAATACCTGCTTCCTTATCAGTCTTTACGTTTTGAAGACGGGAAATTAAGGGTTGTCGAAGGCGAAGATTTAACACTTGCCAAACTAGGGGGGAAGTCCACCGAGAAAGATGTTTTTTCTAGGTTAGAGAAGGATGTAAATAGTTGGGCAGATGGATTCGATTCGGACATCATTGTCCCTACGAGCGGTGGATTTGATTCCCGCTTATTGAATTTTTTAGTCAAAGATAAATCCAAAATTCATGCCTACACATATGGAACTTCTGCAAACCAAAGCGATTCTAGGGAGGTTGTTTATGCCAAACTATTGTGTAAGCGCTTGGGGATTGACTGGAAGCGAATTGATTTAGGCCAATTTAATCATTTTGAAAAAGATTGGTATGCTATTTTTGGTCCTTCAGTCGGCGCGACAGGAACTTACCAAATGGAGTTTTACACGAAAATTCAGGAAGAACTTGGCTCTCAAAAACCGCATCTATTGAGCGGAATAATTGGAGATGCTTGGGCTGGTTCTGTGCGTGTTTCGCCGATTCTTGATGCGATGGATTATCTGAAATTAGGATATACGCATGGGATGAATGCAAATTCTAAAGACGCGATGGATGTTGATTATTTGCCTTTGGTAGAGCCAATTTTTGATAGACAGAAGGATGCTTTGAAAGACGATAAATTTCGGGTTGTCTCAGCTATGCGGACAAAAATGATGATGTTGCAATATTTGATCAGCGTGCCTGAAACTTTTGGCTACGAGGGTTATTCTCCATTTATCAATGAAGATATTGCGATGAGCATGCTGAATTTGCCAGAAGAACGCAAACAGCAAAGACAATGGCAAAGAGACTTTTTTAGAAAAAATAACATCTTATTTGAAGAAGAGAAACATACATTCACTTACCAAAATTCGCTCAATTTCTTCACCTTGCTGAACGAGCGATTGGAACCATTAGACACTTCTTTGTTAAAGGAATACATCAAACCTGCTTACTTAGAGTGGATAAACCAAAAGATTACCCAAATTGGAACTGCCGAACGCTTATTTCAAACGTTGATGCATACGCCCAAGGTGAAAGGGGTAATGAAGATGATGGGTTTCAAAAATAATTTGATAAATGCTTACTTTGCGTACGTCACTTTGAAGCCGATCGAACGCTTATTGAAAATTAGAGAGAACTCGTAGCATGGAACATAAATTACTATTTGTTGGAGATGTCGTTTTAGAGAAAAAGTTGGAATTTTCTCCAGAAATAACTCAGCTGTTTTCGACAAGTTTGGTTAAATGCTGCAATTTCGAAGCACCGGTTAAAGGTTATGGAGCGCCAATCAAAAAAACTGGACCTCTTGTACAGCAATCTGCTGATTCGGCAGCGTGGTTAAAGGATTTGGGTTTCAATTTGTTTTCGATGGCCAATAATCACATCAATGATTATGGGAAAGAGGCGATGGATAAAACGTTGAGCTTATTTTCAAAGGATGAGGTTCTTGGGGCAGGACATGAAGCTGATGCATATGCAATGAAGGTCTTCGAATTTGATGGTGTGAAATATGGCTTTGTGGCTTACGGAGAAAATGGATATGGCGCTTTAAATGGAGATCGGGAATTTGGGCACGCATGGATAAATGCGGAGCGAGTAAATAATGATATTCGTCAGTGTAAAGAAGCGGTGGATGTTCTGCTGGTTCAAATTCATGCTGGTGTAGAAATGTTAGATGTGCCTATACCTGAATGGCGGCAACGATATAAGGAAATTGCGGATTGTGGTGCTGATTTTATTATTGCACATCATCCTCATGTGTTGCAGGGCATAGAAGTCTATAATCATTGCCATGTTTTCTATAGCTTAGGTAATTTTGCTTTTGATTATCCTTCAAATCATCCGGAATGGAATAGAGGAGGGCTTTTGCAATTGATTTTTGAGGAAGGTAAATTCAAAGAGTTTCAGTTATCCGTAATCGAAAAGAAAAATCAGACGATTTATTTGGAAGATTCTCAGAAGGGAAATGATGTCATTTCCGAATTAAATAAAAAAATATTCAGTCCTTCTTATGTTGATTATGTAAATCAAGCAGCAGTAGATTTTTGGCATAGCGCATTTAAGAATTATTATGCGAAACCTTTTAATGGAATTTCCACTTACAGCGCTAAAAATTTGCTAAAACAAATCAAGCGAAACCTATTTAATCGACAAATTGATTATTCTATGCTTTGGCACAATATGTTTATCGAAAGCAATGAATGGTTCATCAAAAGAGCCATCAAAACCATTCAATCAAAACAAGATTCTTAGAAAATTAGATAACCGTAATTTGTCGGCTAAAATCACGCAAATTGATGTGATGCGGTTCCAAATCTGTGATTAAATAATTTACATCACGCAAAGGTGCAACGCGCATTTTCTGATTGGAATTCAATTTTTCAGCAATGCTTAATACGCCGACTTTATTCGAACATTTTATCATTGCTCGTTTGATCTGAACAACTTCCCAGTCCGAATCCGTGATTCCATCTTCAACAGATAAACTATTCGTTCCCAAGAGACACAAGTCCACTTTGATTTCTGACAATTCGTTGATTACTTGCGAACCAGTAACGATGTTTGTATTTCTTGATAATTTTCCGCCAATTAGGATTACTTCAAGATTGTCTTTCTCGGCTAATTCTAGAGCGACTAGAGGACTGATCGTGAAAAAGGTACATTGTACATCATTTGGAACAGAACGCGCCAACTCAATCATGGTTGTTCCGCCACCAACTAAAACAGTCATGCCACTTTGGATCAATGTAAGCGCTTTGCTAGCAATTTCCTTTTTGGATTCTTTGGCATAAACATGTCCTTCCTGGAAAGGATATTGAAAAGATTTTGACAAAGCGCCTCCATAGACTTTTAGCACTTTTCCGCTTTCTGCCAATTCGTTTAAATCTCTGCGAATGGTATCTTCGGAAACATTTAATTGAACACTTAAGTCAGACGACAATACTTTGTTGTGTAAGTTAATCTGATGAATGATATATGCTTGTCTCTCTTCTTTTAACATGTTTATAAGGGTTTTGACTTTAAATTTAAACTCTTTTGGTGAAAATAAGAATTTTATTTTTCAGGAGAGTCTTGATTTTTATTTGTTATCCCTGCTTTAAATCTTGGCTTAAATCCAATCGGTTTTTTAATCTCGTTCGAGGATTTGATTTCTGGGTCAGAATCTTCATTTTCTGAAGGTTCATTACAAGTCTCATTAGGGGTTGCTTCTTCAGCTTTATTTTCTTCTGCAGGTTTTGTTGCTCCGGCTTTGAAACGCGGTTTGAATCCTGTTGGCTTTGCTGTAGTTTCGCTCGCTTTGATTTTGGCTTCCGAAGGATTTACCTCTTCAGCTTTATTTTCTTCAGCAGGTTTTATTACTCCGGCTTTGAAACGCGGTTTGAATCCTGTCGGCTTGGCCGTAGCTTCGCTCGCTTCGCTATTAGTTTCTGAAGGATTTACTTCTTCCGCTTTATTTTCTTCTGCAGGTTTCGTTACTCCAGGCTTGAAGCGAGGTTTAAATCCGGCAGGTTTTGCAACAGGAGAATCTACTGGGTTTTCTTGCTCAGCTATAGTTTTTGTTTTGTCTTTTTCAATAGCCGGTAATTCATCTTTTACAGGCGCTTTGAATTTTGGTTTAAACCCGCTCACTTTTGAAACCGAATCTCCTGCTGATTCAGGAGCAGATTCGACAGCGATTTTGTCAGTCAGCTTTTCTTTCGGCAAAATTGCTTCCTCAGGAAGCCTATATGTTTTTCTTAAGCGGTTAAACCAGTACTTTTTAGTGTGGTCAAAACTTTTTTCGCCCATCTGTACATAATGATTTTTGAATTCTGTATATAGACCTTGATCTGCCTGTTTTAGCGCAGGAAGATCTATTTTCTTTTTCACAAAAAACTCCTCAAAAGTCACCATAAACAAAAGTACTTATTTGCAAACACATAAAAAATTGCTAAACCGCTTTAGAGTACATTAACTTTTAATTCTTGGACAATAAAAAAAGAGGGCTAGCCCTCTTTCAAAATATGTTGAATTCATTAATCCATGTTGTGATATACAGCCTGTACATCATCATCTTCTTCAATTTTGTCAATTAATTTCAGCACATCAGCCGCTTGTTCTTCTGATAAAGGAGTTGTTGATAATGTAATACGCTCCAATTTGGCTGAGGAAACTTCAATTCCTTTTTCCTCAAGCAATTTTTGCATGTTTCCAAAATCCTCAAATGAAGTTTGTACAACTGCAATATCATTTCCCTCTTCATCGGATTCGATGTACAATTCTTCCAATCCACCGTCAATCAATTCCAATTCCAATTCTTCAATATCGAAATTTTCATCAGCAGCGAATCTGAAAATAGATTTACGTTGAAAAATAAAATCCAAAGAACCGGTTTTTCCTAGAGAACCGCCTGATTTGGTGAAATAACTGCGAATATTTGCGACTGTACGGTTTGTATTATCCGTTGCAGTTTCAATCAATACAGGAACACCATGAGGGCCGTAACCTTCATACACATGTTCTTCATAACCTTTTGAATCTTTTTCAGAAGCTCTTTTTATAGCTGCTTCCACACGGTCCTTCGGCATGTTAACCGCTTTCGCATTCTGCATAGCAGTACGTAAACGAGAATTATTTTCCGGATGCGGGCCTGATTCTTTAACAGCGATGGCAATCTCTTTTCCTAAACGTGTAAACTGCACGGCCATTTTTGACCAACGTTTAAATTTTCTTTCTTTTCTAAATTCAAAGGCTCTGCCCATTTGTTATGCGTTATTTTTAAGGTTTTCAATCATGTCTTTAGTCATTGCCTGCAAATCAAATTTTGGTTTCCAGTTCCAGTCGTTTTGAGCATGCTCATCATTGATGCTGGAGGGCCAAGAATCTGCGATGGCTTGACGCGGGTCATTTTCTTTATACGATAAGACAAAATTAGGAACAATTTTTTTAATTTCATTTCCAATCTGTTCAGGATTGAAACTCATACCGGCTAAATTATAGCTAGATCGGACACGGATATTTTCTGAAGGAGCATCCATCAGTTCGATAGTCCCCCTCACAGCATCTTCCATATACAGCATTGGCAATTCTGTGGACGCTGAAAGAAAGCTTTCATAATTGCCTGAACGCAGCGCTTCGAAAAAGATATGCACCGCATAATCTGTTGTGCCACCTCCAGGTTCAGTTTTCCAAGAAATGATGCCTGGATAACGGATACTGCGAATATCCAATCCGTATTTATGATGATAATATTCACACAGGCGTTCGCCAGCCAATTTGCTGATTCCGTAAATGCTATTCGGATCCATAATGCAATACTGGGGCGTATCCACTTTTGGAGAGTGAGGGCCAAACACGGCGATGGAACTCGGCCAGAATATTTTTTTGATACCTAATTCAACAGCCAAATCCAGGACATTCAACAAACCGTTCATGTTCAGATCCCAAGCTTTTTGAGGATACTGTTCGCCGGTAGCTGACAGCATCGCGGCTAATAGATAGACTTGAGTAATTTGGTGTTTTTCGAATAATGCTTTTAGCGCATTTTTATCCAGAACATTGATTAATTCGAATTGTTCATTTTCTCCTAACTGTTTCGGTTCGCGAATGTCTGAAGTGACGACATTTTCGTGTCCGAATTTTTTGCGAAGCGCAACAGCTAATTCAGTGCCAATCTGCCCGTTAGCGCCTAGTAGAATAATACTTTCTTTCATTGCCTACAAAGATAGTTTTTTTTATGGAGTCCTGTCAATAGCTAATGCCTTTGCGAACCAAAACAAAGCTCTCTTTATAGGTCTCGAAGACGCCATCTTCGCTGTATAATTCGATATAAAATATGTAAATCCCATCAGCTGCATCTTGCTTGTTTTCGCTCTTGCCGTCCCAAGTAATGATTCCTTTAGTTCCTATGTTTTGGTTGCGAATCAATCGGTTGACTAGGTTACCTTTATCATTAAAGATGTAGGCATTTATCATTAAATTTCCTTGGCTTAATTCATAATTCATTTCCAAAAAATCTTGAAAATTATCAAGGTCAGGAGAGAAAGTTTTTGAGCTTAAAAAAAAGCTGTTTTTTTCTGAAATTAATTCACTGTTTTTTGAATTTTCATAACCTGGAGTAGCTCCTTCGCTCAATGTTGATGCAGAAGTAAAGGTATTTATTCCGTTTGTTGGTAAATTTGCTCCTTGTCTTTCTAAGGAAATTCCGTCTGGATCGTCTAGCAGTTGAAGATGATAATCGCTGCTATAATACAGCGAATCACTTAACATTTCTGGAGAATAGATCGTCACAATACCTTGTTCATTCGAATAGGCGGGAAGACTAACTAGCTGAATCATGTTCTCTACAACTGCGCTTGGATAATTCAATTTGATGTTGTCAATATTGCTTGTCAGCACGCGATATTCATTCGGATAGAATAGATGAATACCGGATGAAATTACTCGATTGCCAAGCAACCAGCCTTCGAGATTTATTATAGCGTTGGAATTATTGAATAACTCAACAAAATCAACGCCATCTGCTCGCGGATTAAACAAAACTTCATTAATAATTACGTCGTTGTAATTGATGGGATCTGAAATGAAAATTGTTTTTGAAAGATTTATTCTATTTCCACAGAATTCCACATCATTCAATCCTAAAGTGTACGGTTCATTCTCCAGAAAATTGCTGGAAAATTGAATAGACAGAGTGTCATTTCCTAGAAAATCAACAGCAAGGATATTTCCTAAAGATGGACTTAAAGCAATCTGTTCATTTAAAAGATACAGTGAAAGATTAATGGTTTGATTGAAGATTAGCTTGACGGTATTATCCGTTACTTCTGTCTCTAAAATAGTGAGCTCTGCAAAAAAATCTTCGTCATAAACCGAATTTCGTTTTCCGGGAGTTCCTCCTTGATAATCGAGGCTTGCCATCCAATTTGTTTCTGATTGGCAAGTAAGAACTGGGTTTATCCGTTCTAAACTCCAACCACCATTATCTTTTGCCCCATCTTGGTACCAATCATCCTGATAAAATACGGAATCGACAAGTCTGTTGTTTGGATCGTGTAGGCTGATGGACGTTCCTGTGTTTGTCAAGGTAAACCAACGTGATAGGCCGATGCTGTTGCCATAACGTTCAAATTCGCTGACGTTAGCCGCGCTAACCAGAACTACATGTTGTTTTGGCGCTAAAAAATAGTCAGGCAAGGTTTGGGAATTTGAACCAACCGAATAGCGATAATCTTTTAAATTGAGCGAAATTTCCCCAGCGTTATAAAGTTCAATGTATTCTTGATTTGGCAACAAACTATTTGTCGGATTTGCCATAATCTCGTTAATCAGAATGGTTTGACTTGACACATTCGTGCTATGCATCAGGCATGCTAAAATAGCGAGCACATTGACAAAATTTGGTAAGTTCATAAGTAAAATTTCAAAAACGATAATTAAAATTCTATTTACTTGGTAGATTTGAAACTAAATTTAAAAATTTTTCCAGTTAATTTAGTATGTTTGGCTTCCTAACAATTTAATAATAATAGATTTAAAATTTTTAATTAACAGAATTAACGTATGAAAGTGGCAGTAGTTGGCGCAACAGGACTTGTTGGGTCAGAAATGTTGAAAGTATTAGCGGAACGCAATTTCCCAGTAACAGAATTAATCCCAGTTGCATCAGAGCGCAGCAAGGGTAAGGAAATTGAGTTTAAGGGTAAGAACTATAAGGTCGTTACTCCATTAGAAGCTATTGCTTTGAAACCTAATGTAGCGCTATTTTCTGCGGGAGGAGAGACTTCAAAACAGTATGCTCCTTTATTTGCTGCAGCAGGAATTACCGTAATCGATAATTCATCTGCATGGCGTATGGATACAACAAAAAAATTAGTTGTTCCAGAAGTAAACGGTGACGTGCTTACCGCAGAAGATAAAATAATTTCTAATCCAAATTGTTCGACCATTCAGATGGTGGTTATTTTAAAGCCACTTCATGATAAATATAAGATTAAGCGTGTTGTTGTTTCTACCTATCAGTCCGTAACGGGAACTGGCGTAAAAGCTGTTCAGCAGTTGCAAGATGAGCGTGCTGGAATCGTTGGAGAGAAAGCATATCCGTATGAAATTGATATGAACGTTATTCCTCACATTGATGTATTTCAAGAAAATGGCTATACAAAAGAGGAAATGAAAATGATTCAGGAGACGAATAAGATTATGCAAGATGACTCTATCCGTGTCACTGCGACTACAGTTCGTATTCCAGTTGTTGGAGGACATTCGGAAGCGATAAACATTGAGTTTGAATCTGATTTTGATTTAGCTGAAGTTCGTGAACTTTTGGCAAAACAAGAAGGTGTTATTGTTGTTGATAATCCTGCAAATCTAGAATATCCAATGCCAAAAGATGCGCATGGAAAAGATGAAGTTTTGGTCGGGCGTATTCGTCGCGATGAATCTCAAGACAATACCATCAACATGTGGGTTGTGGCAGATAACTTGAGAAAAGGAGCGGCAACAAATACAGTGCAGATTGCAGAAGCATTGAACAAAAAAGGATTAATCTAAGAGTCCAAAAATAATTAGTAAAACAGCGGCAAATTTTGCTGCTGTTTTTTTATGTTCCAAATTATGGAACAATAGATTTTATTGTCGCTATACTAATGCGTTGCTCATGAAGAGCAGATAGCTATAAACAAAAAAGCGTTGCTGATTTTAAACCAGCAACGCTTTTTTTACGAATTCGTTTGATTAACGAACTGGAATAAATTCCCAGTTATCATCAAAGTATGAAGTTCCGTTAATACCGGTAGCCACATACCCTTTGTTATTCAATGAGAAAGAAACAGCCTTTTCACGAGTTGAACCTAAGAATTCTTGGTGTCCGTCGATCCATGCATCTAAAGATGGGTCATATTTCCAAGTTGTATTTGTAATACCGCTTGAGCTACGACCGCTTGTTACGTAACCGTAGTTTCCGATCGCAAATGCAGCAGTGTTGTATCTTCTTACATCATACACATAAGAATCATCATCTCTAGCAAGATCTTCTAACTGAGTCCAAGTTGTTCCGTCAAATTTGTAAAAATCTTCAGGTAACGCATTGTTTGAATAACCACCGCCTACATAAGCATTGTTTCCAATTACAAAAGAGAAAGCATATGCTTTTTTGTAAGTAAAGTTAGTCGCTAATAAAGTCCAAGTGTTTGCAGTTGGGTCATATTTGTAAAAATCACCATAAGTTTTGTCATTATTATCCGTTCCTAAACCAACATAACCGAATCCACCTAGCGAGAAAGCTACAGCGCCAAAACGAGCTTCGCCTGGAAAGTCAGCAATTTTCGTCCAAGTGTCTGTGGTTGAATTGTACTTATAGAAATCCTTTAACTCCGAAGTTCCATTCCATCCAGTTCCTACAAATCCTTCCGTACCGATTGCAAATCCAACCGCGCTATTTCTGATATCTCCAGGAAATTCAGCTTTAGGGCTCCATGTTTTATCTGATCCGTCAAAAGACCAAGTGTCTTTTAATCTTTCGTTATTTGTTTTAATAATTCCACCTACTAAATAACCTTGATCACCAATGGTAAAATATGCTGATCCATTACGAGGAGTACTTAAAAATACTGAAGTTCTGAACCACTCATCTGGTTCTTCCGTATCATCACTACTACAAGATTGGAAGGATGTTAAAGCAATTGTACAAGCTAGTAATAAAACTAACCAATTTTTCTTCTTCATAAATTATTGAAATTTAGTATATATTATATTTAATTTAATTTTTGGTGCATTATTTTGCGTCGCAATAACAGAAGCATTCGTCGAATTGAACAAGCCTGGTGACATCACACTTAGAAATAAAGATGTGTCATAATAAGCATCTGTTGTTATCGATTTAGTGTATTCTATTAAGTCGAACGTATACGTATTGTTTTTTCCTGTTTGGTTTCCTGCTGTAAATACAGCTTGCTGAATGGACGTTGAATAAGGAGCAGTCAGGTAATAAATCGGAATATTATTGCTATTCGCAACAAAAAGCATTGCCGTTGTTGAAGCCGGATAGTTTCCATCGTAGGCTGAACTCGTCTCGATAATCAGTTCGGCTTTATTAATTGCAATGTTTGATTCCCTCATTAAATCCTGTAACGACTTTAATGTGATTTTAGTTACAACACCAGTTCCCGCTTGGAAAAACAGTTTTCCATTCGTTTCAGTTAGAGTCAATTCTTTTTTAGTTCCGTTTAGCGCTTCGAAAGGTGTTCCCGTGCGGTCGTATTCGAAATTATTGTATTGATAGGTGCGATTTCCTAAGTTCAGCAATTTGTAATCGGTTACTTTAAAGCCTGCCGAATTGATATAACTGTAGTTAAATCTGATTTGGACGGTGTCACTGAATGCTACTAAAGCTTTATTGTTTTCATCTGGTACAAGTGCGATTCCGTTTAAATAATCTAAGAAGAAATCGGTATTCGTTGTCTTGATGTCGGTTGTACGCATGAAATCAAAAAACGTAGTTCCGAAAGTTTGATCTAAACGGATGTCCAATGAATCCATTGATTTTATTCGAGGTCTAAACGATTTTGTACCCAATGGAGTAGCGTCGTAAGGATATACCGTATTGTTAAAAATAGTTGGCCCAGTTACAAAAACCGGAGCATTTGCCGCATCTATCCCTGTTGTAATATCTGTAGTTTCAAAACGTTTGGTAACCTGATGAACACTGAATTTATTGGTAACGGTTGTGTCTCCGTAATAATATCTTGTGCTATGCGGCCTTAAAACCATGTTAACGGAATCAAAAACTGCATTTTCAGGAATTCCCGCAACGTAGTTTTGCAATCCAAGTTCAAAATATGCTGTTGATTTTACGGATCCAATTTCGGCTTGTGAAGTTTTTCCAACTAAAACTACGCCGGTGTTTGCACCAGGCATATAATCTAATTGGTATGTTGAAGTCGTCACAGCCATGGAATCAATAATTGAAACATTTAATGCATCATTCGAATTTCTATCTAAGAAAACACTCATATCTTTGTCGCAAGCAGTGAACAGTGCGATAAACACTGGAAACAGAATAAGAATAAGTTTACCTTTATAAAATTGAATCATACAAATTATTTGTGTGTAAATGTAATTAAAGCTAATTGTTAATCATTGTTATATTTTGTTAAATCTAGCTAATTACTTATGCGGTGCAAATCTACTAATTTAAATTTGTTTTAATTATGTTAAAAAAGTATAAAATAATTATCCTAATCATCTTCCTTACGGCCGGTGGAATAGTTTTTATTCTTTCGATTTGGTTGCACAGCAGTTATAAAAACAAAGAAGAATTATTCATCTCCAATTTTGAACGCGACCTCTTTAATGTTATTCAGGAATTTTATCATTCCCAGCAAGACGTTAAAAATGATACCGCGGAAAATAGATTGCGGTTAAATAGAGGTGATTACAGATTGTTGAGCATAGTTTCTAGCCGGTATCCAAATGTCAATAAAGATACCATTGCCAAAACATTGGATTCATTATATAAGTTGAGGGATCTGCAACGTGATTCGATACGCAAGGCAGAAGGAAATCAAGATAAAGATGTCAACGAGCTGGCTCAAATCTTATCCCCTTTCATGCTTAGAAAGATTGATTTCAACGATAGTACGCTTTCTGTGTTGTCCGAATCAATGAAGGACGCGCTGGACTCGCGTGGCGTTGATGTGCCTTTTACTATTGCGCTCGTAAAGATTGAGCGTGAGAAATATAAGAATTATCAGACTGATTTACGAGCCTCGGGTCAATATAGCACACGTCCCATTTTAATTAATCCGGATGACAATGAATTTCTGATTGCAAAATTTGATAATCCCCAATCCTTTATTATTATGTCGATGGCTTGGCAATATTTGTATGTCGCTATTCTGATTTTCATGCTTATTGCTACCTTCTTTTATCTTTTAAATACAATTAATAGACAGAACAAGTTGGCAACAATGCGAAAGGCTTTTGTCAACAACATGACCCACGAACTTAAAACTCCGATTTCGACGGTGATGGCAGCGGTTGAATCCATTCAGCGATACGGAGCGAAGGATGATAAGGAACGTTTGGATAAATATTTGAAAATCTCAAAAATCGAATTGGAACATCTTTCCTTAATGATCGAGCGTGTTCTGAATTTCGATACGGCTGAAACAAACGGAATCCAATTGGTGAAATCTAATTTTGATATCGTAAAAACAGTCGAATCTTGCATCGAAAGCAGTAAGGTTGGCTTGCTAAAACAAGTTGATTTTGAAGTGCACTCCACGTTGGATAATCCAATTATTTATGCGGATGAATCACATATAAAAAGCGTGCTGAGGAATCTATTGGATAACGCAATTAAATATTCGAACAGTCCCGTACACATTACGATTAATTTAGATCAAGAAAAAGATAACGTAATCTTAAAAATAAAAGACAATGGAATTGGCATTCCAAAAGAACATTTGTCTGATGTGTTCGACATGTTCTTCCGCGTGCCCAGTGGCCATCTTCATAACGTAAAAGGATTCGGCTTGGGATTATCGTATGTCAAACAAGTGGTCGAACAACATGGCGGTTCGGTTTCTATAAATAGCGAGGTAGATAAATACAGTGTTTTTGTAATCAGTATCCCAAATAAAAAAATATGATAAATGTGTTGTATGTGGAAGATGAGTTGAGTCTAGCCATGATTGTTGAGGATAGCTTAATTGCGCATGGATTTAATGTGACTCATCGGAACAATGGGCAAGAAGCGCTTGCCAGTTATTCGAATAAAAAACCAGATGTCATCGTTTTGGATATCATGATGCCACTAATGGATGGTTTCTCTTTAGCGAAAGAGATTCGCAAAAAGGATAATGCGACACCCATAATATTTCTGACTGCTATGACACAAACAGAAGATGTGGTGAACGGATTTCATTTAGGGGGAAATGATTATGTAAGGAAGCCGTTTAAAATCGAAGAGCTGATCGTCAGAATAGAAGCTGCGGTTAAGAAACAAGCAAAACCAGCGGTGGGCCAAAAATATGAAATCGGCAATTACACTCTGGATACCTTAAAATGTACAATTAGTTTTGATGGAGAATTGGAGAAAATTTCATTCCGCGAAAGCGAATTGCTAAAAAAATTATTTGAAGGCAAAGACCGTGTGATTCCTCGAGAAGAAATCATTAAAGCTTACTGGAATGATGATAATTATTTTACAGGACGAAGTCTCGACGTTTTTATCAGCCGGATCAGGAAATTTTTAGCAAAAGACGAACGCATAAAAATCACAAATATTCGTGGAGTAGGATACATGCTGACCGTAGAATGAGTATCTTCGGATATGAAAGCGCTTATCGTAATTGATGTCCAAAATGATTTTTTGCCGGGAGGGAGTTTGGCTGTTCCCAAAGGCGATGAAGTCATCCCGATTATAAACGAATTGATTCCAGCTTATTCTTTGGTTGTTGCTACGCAAGATTGGCATCCAGCTAATCACCAGAGTTTTGCATCACAGCACCCAGATCAGCAAGAATTTGATGCCATTTTATTAAATGGCACGGAACAAGTTTTGTGGCCAGATCACTGTGTCCAAGGAACGTTTGGAGCTGAATTTGCTCCAAGCTTAAAGTTAAATTCTATTTCGGCTATTTTTCGGAAGGGAATGAACAAAAGCATCGATAGCTACAGCGGCTTTTATGATAATCAAAAAAGCCAGAATACAGGACTGACGGGTTATTTGAAAGACCGCGGGATTACGGAAGTCCATCTTTGTGGATTGGCGGCCGACTTTTGCGTTTATTATTCTGCGTTGGATAGTTTGAACGAAGGGTTTGGAACAGCGATTGTTTCTAAAGCGACGCGCGCGATTGATAAAAGCGAGTTTATGGAAAAGAAAAATAACTTTATTCAGCTAGGGGGAAAATTGATTTAATCTGTCATGATTTGGCAAATGCAAGCTGCATTTTATAGAGAATTGCTGATTGTCGCCCATCATGTTTAAAATAATATCTTTGTAGAAATTTAAGTAAATGAAAGAAAATACAATTAGTCGAAAAGAAAGAATTATGAAGGAGGCTTTGCTTCTTTTTTCTTCAAAAGGCTATATGGATACTTCGACGAAAGAAATTGCGCTACAAGCAAACGTTTCGGAAGCTCTCATTTTTAAACATTTTGGCAATAAAGATTCATTGCTGTCTCAGCTAATTAAATCAGGTTATCGACGAGTTATTTTGCAGCACAAGGATATGCTGACCTATAAAAATGCGAAAGATTTTCTTCGAAAAATGATTTTCTTGCCCAATAAATTAGTGTCTGAAGAACCCCAGTTTTGGCGATTGCAAGAGCGCTTATCTCATCATCCTTTTTCAAAATCCCAACATGAGCAGTTTATGAAACCTGTTCAGATTGTATTGAATAAAGCATTTGTTGAATTGGATTATGCTTATCCGGAATTGGAAACCCAATATCTTTTACTGTTAATCGATATGCTCTGGAAAAAAGAAGCTTGTGGAGAGATCAACAATGCGTTAGACATTTCTATCTTGCTGGAAAAGAAGTACAACTTAATTTAGATGCATTTTTTTTGCGGGTTGTAAATAATAAAACGCAAAACATTTTAAAATTCACCTTAAAATCACGTACTTCGTACGGATTTTAAAATCGTAGATCATGATTAAAAGAATTATTTTCCTAATTCCATTCTTAGTATGTACACTTTCGACGCTACAGGCGCAAAAGAAAGCTGATTTTGTCACATTTATTAACCAACAGCATACTTGGGTCGATTCCGTATTTAATAAATTAACTCCCAAAGAACGAATAGCACAGCTTTTTCTAGTGCGTGCGCATACCAATCTTGGGCAAAAATACATTGATTCGGTTGCGAATGTGATTAAAAAAGAGCAATTGGGAGGTTTAGTCGTATTCCAAGGTGGACCTGTTCGCCATGCGAATATGTTTAATCAATATCAAAAAGTGAGCAAAGTTCCTTTGCTGATTACTTTCGATGGAGAATGGGGCTTAGGAATGCGCATGCAGGATTCCACGCTTTCATATCCTTATCAAATGACTTTGGGCGCTATTCAAAATGATAATTTGTTGTACGAAATGGGTAGGCAAGTTGCGAAGGACTTCTTAAGGTTAGGCATGCACTTCAATTTTGCTCCGGTCGTCGATATCAACAACAACCCGAAAAATCCGGTGATTAACTTTCGTTCTTTTGGAGACAATAAACAAAATGTAACCAAAAAAGCAAAGCAATACATGGACGGAATGGTTGATGGAGGAATTATCGCTTCGTTAAAACATTTTCCAGGACATGGGGACACTGATGTCGATTCGCATTATGATTTGCCTCAATTAAATTTCACTAGAAAGCGCTTGGATACATTGGAAATGTATCCGTTCAAAGAGCTAATCAAACAAGGAGCTCCCGCAATCATGGTGGCTCATATGCATATTCCTGCATTGGACAACACGCCGAATATGCCCTCGTCGATTTCCAAAAAAGTAGTTACGGATTTGTTGAGAAGAGAATTAGGTTTCGAGGGCCTGATTGTTACGGACGCAATGGATATGAAAGGCGTAAAGAAATTTTTTCCGAATGGGGAAGCGGACGTAATGGCGATCGAGGCTGGTCATGACTTGTTGGAGGTTTCTGAAAACAGCGCTCGCGCAATCGACTTGATTGAAAAATCCATTGCTAGCGGACGTATAAGACAAGCCGACATTGATGCACGTGTGAAGCGTGTTTTGGCTTCAAAATTATGGCTGTCATTGGATAAATATAAACCGACCACTACACGTAATTTATATGCAGATTTAAATACTGCATCAGCAAAAACATTAATCCAGCGTTTGGCGGATGCGTCTGTAACGGTTCTGAAATCTGACCGTCGTATCCAAGATTTTAATCCTTCGGATGAAACCGCCGTGGTAAGTATTGGTATCGCTTCTGCGCAGGATTTTGAAAAAGGTTTGCAATCACAACTCTCGAACTACACACAATATTATGTGAGCGGAAAAGAGGATAAAGATTATTTAGATAGTATCTCAAAACTTATCCGAAGTAATGACCAATTGGTTTTAGCAATACACGATAATCGTACGCGGCCAAGAAGTGAATTGGATTTTTCTAAAGAAGTTCAAAAATTTATTGATAAATTAGCACGGCGAAAAGCAATTACGGTGATGTTTACGAATCCGTATGCGATCGAGTCTGTTGATATTAACCGCAGCGGAAGCATTATTCTTTCTTATCAGAACGATAACTTTATGCAAAAAGCAGCGTTGAAAGTGTTATTAAATCAAATCAAGCCTGCAGGAAAACTTCCTGTTACTTTATCAAAGAGGTATAAATTTGGTCAAGGAATTTAATCATCCTATATTAAACAAAGGAAAAGGTCGGCGAAAGCTGGCCTTTTCTCGTTATCGGTTATGTTGGAAACGCTTTTTAATTGGTAAATCCTTTTGATTTAATGTGAACTAGTGTAAAACTTAACAGGAATTTTTGAAGAATAAACGATAAGTTTGTTAATCTTATTAAACGACATGGCATCTGAACAAATTTCAATATTTGATATGTTTAAAATCGGTATCGGACCTTCCAGTTCGCATACCTTAGGGCCTTGGCGAGCGGCGCAGCGGTTTGTCGAGCTTTTAAAAGTTCAAAAGAATCTGTCTCAATTGGTAGGAATCAAAATTCTCTTGTACGGTTCTTTAGCTAAAACAGGAACTGGTCATGGAACGGATATCGCCGTATTGTTAGGACTTAGTGGAGATGATCCGGTGACTTTTGATGTGTATCAGGTATTGCCAAAAGTTGAACAGATCAAAACATCCAATCAAATTGTCATAGGCAACGAAAAAGTAATTTCCTTTAAATATACGGAAGACCTGTTGTTTCTTTACACAGAAAGTCTTCCCTTTCATCCGAACGCGTTGACTTTTCAAGCATTCTTCGATGATGAAACTGCCATTTCACAAACGTATTATAGCATCGGTGGTGGTTTCGTTGTTCAGGAAAATGATAGTGAAGGTGTGTTGTCAGAAGTAGATTTGCCATTTCCAGTCCATACAGCTCAGCAATTAATGGTTTGGTGTATGCGAACAGGATTAAAAATTTCAGAATTGGTGCTGGAAAACGAATTGGCTTGGCGTTCTGAAAAAGAAACGAAAGATGGCGTTTTGCAAATATTCAATACGTTGAAAGATTGTATTTATAAAGGGTGTCATACTTCTGGCGTGCTTCCTGGAGGGCTACATGTTGAGCGTCGTGCTGCCAAACTCAATCAACGATTATTAAAAGGAAAAGCCTATTCCAATTATGAGGAATGGATGGCGTCCATTCGCGAAGGGGGTAAAGATTTTGGTTATATTTTGGATTGGGTAAGTTGTTTTGCATTAGCGGTAAATGAAGAAAACGCATCCTTCGGGCGTGTGGTTACCGCGCCGACGAATGGGGCTGCGGGAGTAATTCCAGCAGTGCTGCAATATTACATTACGTTTTACGATTGTTATTCAGAAGACAAAATTATTCAGTTCATTGCGACAGCATCAGAAATCGGATCAATTTTCAAAAAGGGCGCGACTATTTCTGCCGCAATGGGTGGATGCCAAGCTGAAATTGGTGTTTCTTCAGCAATGGCTGCAGGAGCTTTGACCGAATGTTTGGGCGGATCACAACGCCAAGTTTTGATGGCTGCCGAAATCGCCATGGAACATCATTTGGGCCTAACCTGTGACCCGATCGGTGGGTTGGTGCAGATTCCATGCATCGAACGAAATACCATGGGCGCCATAAAGGCGATCACCGCCGCGCAGCTGGCTCTGCAATCTAACCCAGACAAAGCTAAAGTTTCATTGGATGCAGTTGTGAGTACTATGTGGGATACTGCGCAGGACATGAACGTCAAGTACAAAGAAACTGCCGATGGCGGTCTAGCTATCCAAATTCCTTTAAGCTTGCCGGAGTGTTAGGTTGAGATTTTATTCCTAAATATATTTTCATTTATTTTCCATCAATTTTGTAGCGAAAGCCATACTTACTCGTTGTTTTATAATATTATTTAACTACTAGTTTGATTATAATTTAAAAAATTATTAATTTGGTGGTTAATAAAGCCTTATGAAAGCATTTTCCTAAAATATTAGTTGTTTTCATGCAGTAAAACTTCTAAATATTTTAATTTTTTAATAGTTATAACCAGTTAGGGGTTTTGAGATTTTGTTTTTGTGAAAAATAAATTTATTCATAGTTCTGATAATGAGTTGTTAATGCTGATTAATGACCGGAATCCTCATGCTTTTACGGAGTTGTACAATAGATATAAGAAACCATTACTTATTTATGCCTATCAAAAACTGGAAAATAAGCAAGAGGCCGAAGATGTGGTGTCTGAGCTATTTATTAAACTATGGAATGATAGCCAATCTATAATTCTTCAAGGGGAATTCAGGTATTATGTTTTTAAAATGCTTAAAAACAGAATCTTAAATCAAATTTCTAGTTCTCAGAGAGTTCACGTTTTTGTTGAATCCCTAAGTCATTTTTCGAATACTCATCAGAATGACACTGATTTTTTAATCAGGGAAAAGCAGTTTGATGTTGAAATCGACAATTATCTAAATCGTTTTTCCGACCGCCAAAAACAGATGGTAAAAATGAGGATAGAGGGTTATAAAAATCCAGAAATCGCAGAAGAGCTTGGTATGTCCGAAAAGACTGTTCGGAATCAGTATTCGTCAATTGTCAAGAGCATCAAAACCAAATTTGGTTCAATTCTATTTTTTTAGGGACAATCATGCCCCCAAAATTGTCATTTCCCAAATACGCCTAAAAAAGGTATTAACTTAATTAAATAGTTTATGATTAATAGCGAATTATTTAAAAAATATATTCGCGGCGAATGCACTGTTGAGGAGTGTCAATTGATAGAAGATTGGTTAGCTCAGTACAATGCAGATAAGCCGATCGATTTTTCAGAAATCAATCAGATGCTTGATTCGATGGATAAGAAGCTGGACTCAGAAATTCCTTTGCCATCTAGTCAGAAAAACTATTGGCTTCATGTTTTAGTCGCAGCTTCGGTACTTTTATTTTCTACATTTTTCTTTATTCGAGTAAATCAAGAAGACCCACAAGATTTAGTCGCTCAAAATGAAAAACTTGCTCCAACTGGCAATAACGCAATTATTATTTTGGAAGATGGTTCAACCTATAAACTGGACGATCTTAAGCAATTTGATACTATTGACGCAAATTCCTATTTGATTACCCGAAATCAGGAGGGTCAATTAATTTATATTGAAAAATACGATAGCGATGTGCTAGTATATAATACAATTCAAACAAATTACGGGGGTATCGTAAATTTTGAATTGAGCGATGGTTCGCAAGTCTGGATCAACTCAAAATCGAAAATCACTTATCCGATCAAATTTTCAGAAAATAGCAGGGAAGTATCTCTAGAAGGAGAAGCCTATTTTGAAGTTGTTTCAAGTAAAGAATTAAAAAATCATCCAGCTTTTTTTGTAAAGACAAAGCAACATACGCTTGAGGTTCTTGGTGCGCATTTTAACGTAAACTCGTATAAAAAGCAATACGAAGTTGCTTTATTGGAAGGGCATGTTCAAATTAAAAATAATCATTTAGAGAATAATTCAATTCAATTATATCAAAATCAAATTTACGATGGAGCAATGATACAAAAAGACGCCAATATTGAACGATTCATAGATTGGAAATCGGGCTATTTTGATTTCTCGCATTTAACATTGCAAGAAATATCAGAAAAGTTATCTAACTGGTATGGTGTGGAATTTGAAATAAGCAAATCATTACAATCAAAACAAGTTTTCGGTCAAATTGATAGAAAAAAATCCTTACTTGATGTGTTGAAATTGTTAGAAAAAACGATGCCTATAACCTATAAAGTTGAACATAACAAAATATTTATCTACCAAAAATTAATCTGATAAATGAATTTAAATTTATATGAGAAACATAGACTATTCAAAGAATTAAAATTACAACAGGCAATTAATAAATATAGAAAGATCATTTATATACTATCTATCTTTTTTATGTTTTCAATTTCCCTTGCTAATGCTCAAAATATTTCTTTGAATGAGAAAAATGAAAAAATAGAAAAGGTACTAACTAAAATAAGAAGTCAAACAGGACTTGATTTTTTAGGAGACCTCAAACTTTTTCAAAATGCAAAATTAATTACGATTAATGTGCAGAATCAGCCAGTATCAAATGTACTCGCTGAATTATCAAAAGGACAAAATTTTAAGTTATCCATTAGTAATAAAACTATTATTGTGGAACCGCTACCTAAAGATATTTCAATGACGATGCCTGATAAGCTAAGCGTTACGCAGGATGTATATCTTTTGCGAGGTACAATATTAGATGAAGATAATAAGCCTGTTCAAGGGGCTACTATTAGGGTGCCAGATATGGCTAAGTTAGTGGCTAAATCAGATGAAAATGGGTTATTTACTATAGGTGTAAAAGCTGACTCTAAAATTCAAGTTACCATGCTTGGTTATCTAACACAAGAATTTGAAGTTGAAAATAAAACTTCTATTGCTATACATTTAGTTCTGGAAGATAACCTAATAGAAGATGTAGTCGTTACAGGTTATTCTAAAATTTCTAAGGAAAGTTTTACTGGAGCTGCGACAACCATTACGCGTAAGGAGTTAGAGAAATTTAATAATAACAATATCTTTTCTGTATTGCAAAGTATAGATCCTGCATTTAAAGTTGATGAAGGCGTTATAAATGGTTCCAATCCTAATGTTATTCCTGAAATTAATATTCGAGGGATATCTAGTGTAGGAGATTATGCTGTAAATGCGCCATTAGTAATTGTAGATGGTTTCGAGATTTCTCTTGCTGCCTTATATGACTTGGATGTAAATAGAATAGAAACTATCTCAATTCTAAAAGATGCTAGCTCCACTATTCTATATGGATCAAGAGGAGGAAATGGAGTAATCGTTATAGAAACTAGACTTCCAAAAGAGGGTAAGTTTACAGTCACATACGATGCAAAACCATCAGTAACCATAGTTGATTTGTCAGATTATAGTTTAATGAATGCTAGTGAAAAGTTAGCTTACGAAAGTTTGGCTGGACTTTACACGAGCAAATTAAATGATGCTACGGATAGACTTATGGAAAATGAATTTCTAACTAATTTATATAATCAAAGGTTATCCGATGTGCAGGCAGGGACAGATACGTATTGGCTTTCACAGCCTGTACAAAGCACCATTTCGGTAGCGCACAGTATTCGTATGGAAGGTGGTAGTGATCCAGTAAGATATAGCATTGATGGAAATTACAATAATTTCCTAGGCGCTATGAAAGAGTCGGGTAGAGAAAGAGGTGGAGCTGGATTTAATTTACTTTATCGAATTCCTAATAAGTTTACCTTTAGAAATTATGCTACATATCAATACACGAAAGAATCAAACAGCCCTTACGGGGACTTTTCGACATATACTCGATTAAATCCTTATGAGAAAATTTACGATGAAAACGGAGAAATAATTGCTTCCTATAATAATTATGATGGAGACTATAATTTTGGCGCAACCCAATTTAATCCAATCTATGATGCACAATTCCCATATTTGAATTACACAACAACAAACTACATCGCAAATAACATTGATATTGAATGGCGTATATTAAAGAACTTATTGTTTAATGTTAAAGGTGTAATAGGACGAACTTTTGTAGAACAACAATATTATAGTTCACCTTTTCTTTCAATTTATGCAGAAGAAACAGATCCGTCTTACAAAGGTTCACTGGATGAAATATCAGGAGATAGTTTCAATTATAGTGCAAATGCATCCCTGAATTATACAAAATCAATAAAAAAGCATAGCATTTCAGTATTAGGTGTGGCAGAAATAATTAACCAAAATACTAATAGTACAGAGCATAATTATATAGGATTTGTTGATGATCGTTTTATGAATGCTAGTCAAGCTTTGCAATATAATCCTTCCTATATTATGCCCAGTGTAATATCTAGTCCTATAAGATTAGTGTCATTAGCAGGAAGTTTCACATATGCTTATGATAATAAAATTTATGCTACAACCTCCTATAGATTGGATGGTTCTTCACAATTTGGAAACGATAATAGATATGGACAATTTTATAGTTTTGGTTTAGCTTATAATTTGCATAAGGAGGAGTGGTTTAAAAATAACATCGTTTCTAATTTGAAAATTTTTGCTAATACCGGCATAAATGGATCAGATAGCTTCAGTGCAGATATGACTACTACAGGGTATACTTTTATAAATAATTATGTATACCTGAATCAATATGCTGCAGTTTATTCTAGTCAAGGAAATGAAAGTCTTCGTTGGCCACAAATTAAACAAAATTCTGGTGGAATAGAATTAGGTTTATTTAACAATGCTATCAATATCAAGGCTAATATTTATGATAAATTAACTACCGACATGATATCTACTATTAGTGTTGCGCCATCATTTGGTTTTGCCAATAATATGTTTTATCAAAATTTAGGTAAGGTTAGTAACAAAGGATTTGAAATTAGCAGTAGTTTTCAAGTTTACAAAAATACAGAAAATGATATCTTATGGTTGTTGAATTTTAGTGCCATCCAAAACAGGAGCAAGTTGTTAGAAATATCAGATGAGCTAAAAGCTCTGAATGAATCCATGCTATCTACTGATCCTGATGATCCAATAACAGCACCCTCACAATACTATCAAGAAGGAGAATCTTTAAGTAATATTACAGCTGTTCGCTCATTAGGTATAGATCCTGCAACCGGTAGAGAGGTTTATTTGGATATTAATGGGAATAGAACTTTTACATGGAATGCTAATGATCAAGTGGTTGTAGGTAATGCCGAACCTAATCTTTTTGGAACATTTGGAACAACATTTAATTACAAAAGATTTTCGGCTCAATTAATTTTTAATTATACAGTAGGAGGCGATATTTATAATCAAACCCTAATGGATAAAGTTGAAAATAATGATCCTTATGTAAATGCAGATATCCGAGTTTTGGAAGATCGTTGGCAACAACCTGGAGATGTAGCCATGTTTAAGAGTATTTCTGATCAAACAATTACTCAAATATCTAGCAGGTTTGTACAAAGAGAGAATTATTTAAGGTTTTCGACGCTAAATCTTAATTATGAAATTCCACCAAAGATTTTATCAAAATTCAAATTACAAAGGGCAAAGTTTAATTTTTCGTGCAATGATATATTCCGCTACAGCACCGTACAAATGGAAAGAGGAACCTCTTATCCTTATGCAAGGACATATAATTTTGGACTTTTAATACAATATTAATTATGAAAAAGATACTTTTTATTATAACACTTATTATATGCTGTAGTTGTGATAAATATTTGGATGTCCAACCTTCTAATGTTGCTTACGAACCAGATTTATTTTCCACGAGGAGTGGCTTTGAAGCCGCACTAGCAAATGTTTATTTTGGATTGACAAGTACTGATCTATATGGTCGAGAAATGAAATATGGTTTCGTTGAAACATTAGTAGGATATTATAAGATTACAAGTACAAGTCATGAACTTTATGAAGCCAGCCAATACAATTATCTTCATTCTAAAGTTAACCCTTTTTTAACCAATTTTTGGAATGAGTCCTATAATTTAATAAATCAATGCAATATTATTCTACAAAACTTAGATAATATTAAGGATGATCCATACTATAATATCATAAAGGGTGAAACGCTTGGTTTAAGAAGTCTAATTCATTTTGAATTACTTAAATATTTTGGGCCATGCATTAGCGTTGAAGGTCTATCAGCTACAGCAATTTCATATCGTGATAAAGTTGATTATGTAGCAACTAAATTTAGTTCCGCCCAAGAATTCATAGATTTTCTGATTAGAGATTTGGAAGAAGCGGAATTAGCTTTACAAAATGATCCCGTGATTACCAATTCTCGATCTGCAAACTTGAATACGAATCAATACGAACAATACAACTCACTGATTGATAAAAGAGGAGAACGTATCAATTATTATGGAGTAAAAGCGATGAGAGCAATGGTTTATCAATGGAAGGGTGATGCATCTAAAGCTGGTGAAATTGCAGAAGAAATAATTGCAGAATTAAAATTATCACCAACTTTTAGACTTACAATAGATTCGGATTTAAATAATCCTACAGGACTAAATGTAGATATAAAAATGAATATGGAAAATCTTTTTGGTCTATATATTCGTGATTTAAAAACAAAAGCAACCTATTATTTGCCAGAATTAGCTACTTCAGTACTAGAAAGCAACTATTATATTTATCCAGATCCAAATTTAGGATCCTCATTATACACAGAAGCTCCCCATGGTAGTACAAATGATTATAGATTTGGAAAATGGTTTGGTTATAACTTAGCACAATGGAGATTCATTAAATATGACACATCTTCTCTACCAGTAAATAATACTGAATATAGTAATTTTTATGAAATTAAAATGATAACGCTTCATCAGGTTTATATGATAGCATGCGAAAGTTTAGTTGATACTAATTTACAGAAGTCGATTGATTATTTTAATGAGGTTAGAGTAGCTAGAAGTCTTACAGCTTTAAGTAGCACAGGAATGACCAGCGACACTTTGAAAGAGTATTTGTTCAAAGAAGTTAGAAAAGAAAGCATTGGGGACGGAAATTTATTTACTACATACAAACGCATGTTTAGAAATATAGATCGCGAAATAAATGTTAATGCTAGTCTGTCTATATTCAAATTTCCAATTCCCACAGAAGAGTTAACTTATAATCCTAATTAATATGAAAAGGTCTTTATATATACTAGTTATTGTTCTTTTATTTGGATGTAAAAAAGATGGTAGCATTGAAACTTATCAAACAGAATCAAGCTATGTTTACTTTGCATTACCAAACCCTGATACTAATAGCCCAGAAAAATATGCTGATACTACGGGATTTAATTTTGCGTTG
This sequence comes from Sphingobacterium hungaricum, assembly GCF_015210005.1. Classification (GTDB taxonomy): domain Bacteria; phylum Bacteroidota; class Bacteroidia; order Sphingobacteriales; family Sphingobacteriaceae; genus Sphingobacterium; species Sphingobacterium hungaricum. The sequence goes on along the minus strand of NZ_MU158697.1, from coordinate 418,612 downwards.
ATATCTGATATTTATCTCACTGAAACAACAGTTAAAATACCAGTTAGAATTATGGGAATATCTTCAAATGTGGATAGAAAATATAGTGTTACAATTTCATCAGAATCCGATTATGATCCAGCGTTAGTAGAGTTGTCAGACTTTGTTATACCAGCAAATGAATATGAAGATACATTGTACGTTACTATTAAAAACGATGTGATATTAGAAACTAAAATAATGAAACTAAAACTTGATTTAGTAGCTAATAATGATTTTGAAGTTGGAAATATTTATAACAAATCAATTGAAATATCATTTACAGATCAATTAATTAAACCAAGTTGGTGGAATACATGGCAAATATACTTCGGAACTTATTATAAGGAAGTTTATCAAGCATGGATTCAAATTTATCCAGAGGGTGCGGATCCAACAGGATATTATTGGAATAATATGCCACCTTCAGCAAGTTGGATATCGTATCCAGTTACTTACGCATTTATACAGGCTTTAGAGAAATTTTTTATTGATAATGTGATTTATCCTGAAAATGACTCAACGAAACCAAGAATTTTATTACCATAATTTAGAAGTTATGAAAATTTTAAAATATTTTTTAATAATCGCACTATTTATGTCAAGTTGCTCTCCAGATTTGGGTAACTATATATATTCAGATGAGAATACTATAACAATTTCGGGAGTGAAAGAAGGGTTGACTGCCTCTTCAAGAGTTTATGATTTAGTCTATGGAGATACACTAATTTTAGAACCTTCTGTTTCTGGCCTTTTATCTAAAGATGATATGACCAATTTATCTTTCTTGTGGGTTATTTCTGAAGATACTGTTTCAACAACTAAAAATTTATCTTATAAAACAGATAAGTTCGGCATTAATTACGGTAGTTTCTATGTAACTGATAATCTATCAGGAATTAAGACAGTTTATAGTTTTATTTTAAATGTTACGAATGTATACAATAGAGGTTACTACATCTTAACACAAAATGATGATGGAGATGCAGTATTTTATGCAAAATCTGCCATTGATACTTCAAAAGCTTTGGAACAAGTCAATATTCCAGATGTAGAAAATCTTGGAAAAAATCCAGTTTCAGTAAGTGGTATAAGACTTAAAGATGGTAATAATCAATATTATTATCATCTTTATCTCACTATCAAAGATGCTGAGTTTAATGTCATGAATATTGATACTAGAGAATTCAAACCAATATATCGCTATAATAGCGCAACAACGACTGAAGCAATGAATTTTCAACCTACTCAGTTGTTTAATGAAGCCACAACTGGAGGATCAAAGGCTTATGTAGTCAGTAATGGCAAATTTCATGTGATGGAAAATGGCATAGTTGGCGTTGAAAAATTTAATACGGATCCATTAGATTATAAGGTAGAACCAGGAGATTTATATAAATGTGTTCTTTTTGGAGGATATTTAATTTCACTTTATGATTCAAATAACGAAAAAGTAAGAATACTCTTTAATTCGTTCGGGGTTTTTGACGATTACAACTACTCATTTGATAGTTATATAACCAATAAATCAACGTTAGGACATGATTTTTTATATGGAATGAATACATATATAACTGGGGTACCAGATTTTTATTATCTAACTAAAAAGGACAATAAATTATATTTATTTAAAAGCGCATTTAATTTTCTTTTCGTTCCTTCCGACCTGTCTCAGTTTGCTGTAAGTGATTTAAGCTCAATAGGCTCAAGTCCAGATAAAATTACAGACATTTATTATGATCCATCGAATTATTGGTTTATATCAATAGGAAGAACAATTTATAGAGCATCTTATTTAGGTTTAGCATTTCAAGAATACATTAAACTTCCTGATGATGGGTCTGGTGATATTGTGAAATTTATGGCGGCAACTCCAAGCCCTAATAGGTTTCTGATATCAACGTATAATGCATCTTCAACAAAAGAAAAGAAAGGTTCAGTGTATATTTATGATATTGCTAAAGCTAAAGTCACTAATACAATGTTATATTCTACTGAGAAAGCAGTTTCTGTGTTTGTTGGAGACCAATAAAAAAAACGTTTTGGTTGAATGTTTGCCTCTTAGATTTATTTTTCTAAGAGGCTTTTTTATACCTTTGCTTCATGAAATATTGTTCTATAGCATCAGGTTCAAATGGAAATTGTTATTATGTAGCAAAAGGCCAACAAGCTATCTTGATAGATGTTGGGATTAATACGAAACACCTTGAATTACGCATGTGGAATTTGGGAATTATTCCAAGTAAGATTCAAGCGATTTTTATTACGCACGAACATACAGACCATATTCGTGGATTGTCAGTGTTCTGCAAAAAATATCAAATTCCAGTTTACCTAACTGAAGGTACTTATTCAGGAACAAAACTAAGGCTGCCAGAACATTTAGTTAATATTATAAAACCAAATGCAACAATAAAATTAGGTGAATTAACAATTTTCGGTATTCCAAAATTTCACGATGCCAAAGAACCATGTAGCTTTGTGATTTCAGATGGAAAATCTAATATTTCCATTCTTACAGATATTGGCCGTATTTGCGAAAATGTAAAACATGTGATTCAACATTCTGATGTGTTAGTATTAGAATCGAATTTTGATGAAGAAATGTTAGCAAACGGTAGGTATTCCTACTATTTAAAAAACAGAATTAGAAGTGGTTGGGGACATATTTCAAACCGAATATCGGTTGAAGTTTTTCAGGAATGTAGGACTAATCGATTGAAACATTTAATACTATCTCATTTATCTGGACAAAACAATACGATTGAAATTGTTGAACGGACTTTTGCCCCTTTCTGTCAAGATATTCGGTTTTCAATTGCTACTCGAACAGAAGAAACAGAATTATTTGACATCAATGAATTAGTACTCAAACAAGTTGTTTAAGCTTCCTTCAATTCCATCTTGAACAATTGAGAAATGTGATTTCTTAATTTAAGTTTCACTTCTTCTATATCTAATTTTTTCCCTAATTCTCTTTCCATGGAAGTCACATCTTTATCATCTATTCCACAAGGAACAATATTTCCAAAATAACTTAAATCCGTATTGACATTGAATGCAAATCCATGCATTGTCACCCAGCGTGAAGCGCGTACGCCCAAAGCACAAATTTTTCTAGCATTTTCATTGTCTGCATCTAACCAAACACCCGTGTAACCCTCATATCGTCCAGCTTCAATACCATAATCTTTTAGTGTCAAAATTACTGCTTCTTCCAAGGTTCGTAAATAAAGATGTATGTCGGTGAAGAAATTATCCATATCTAGTATTGGATACCCTACAATCTGTCCAGGACCGTGATAAGTAATGTCACCGCCACGATTTATTTTATAATAGGTCGCTTGCTTTTCTTTCAATCCATCCTCATCCAACAATAAATTTTCTGGTTTGCCCGATTTACCTAAAGTGTAAACGTGTGGATGCTCAGTAAACACCAAATAATTTGGTGTTACCTCACCTAAATCCTTACTTCGATTCTCTTGTTTTATTGCTAAAATAGATTGAAAAATCTCTTCTTGTCTATCCCAAGCTTCTTGATAGTCAACTAGTCCCCAGTCGATGTATGTTACTTTTTTATTCATATGCTGTAGGCTATAGGCTATATGCTTTAAGCTGTGGCTTAAGTATATAAACATTGAGCTTTTAGTTATTATTCCTTTAATTTTTTACTTAGATTGAATAACTGTTTTTTTATGATATTTATTTGTAATAAAAGACTTGTTGCTTCTTCAGATGAAATAAATCCTAAATCTTGTGATAAAATTGAGAAATATTCTAATTCATGTGCAGATCCCAAACTCATCTGAATAAATCTATTAAAATCCTTATCCGAATCTCTTCCACATCCTTCCGCAAAATTGCTTGGAATTGAATATGAAGCCTTTTGCATTTGAGATATTAGGCTGTATTTTTCTGTTGACGGAAATTTTTTTGTTATTTCATAAACATTAATTGTTAGAAGATGAGCGTTATTCCAAATATCATATTTTTTAAAATCTCTCATAATCGAAATTTTTAATGTTCTAATCTGTAGGCTATTTACATAGACCTAAAGCTTACAGCTTATAGCCCAAATACGAAAACCGCTCATTATGCAATTCTACTACCGTATCATACAATTTTTGTTTAAATTCTTCAACATTCACTTTGTCAGTTGCAGAAATAAAAATAGCAGGATCAGAGTTTTTTGCCATCCAAGAATTTTTAAAATCTTCCAACGTAACTTTAATTTCTTCACCATCTTCTGTTTCTTCAATCGGTGCTTTGTAGGCATCGATTTTATTGAATACTGTAATTATCGGTTTGTCTAACGCATCTAAATCTTTTAATGTTTCATTTACTGCCTGAATATGGTCTTCAAAATTTGGATGCGATATATCAACGACATGAATCAATACATCTGCTTCGCGGACTTCGTCCAAAGTTGATTTAAAACACTCCACTAAATGATGCGGTAATTTTCGAATAAATCCGACGGTATCCGAGAGCAAGAAAGGCAAGTTGTCAATCACTACCTTACGCACAGTAGTGTCTAAGGTCGCGAATAATTTATTTTCAATCAATACATCCGATTTAGAAATCAAATTCATAATCGTCGATTTTCCAACGTTAGTATACCCAACTAAAGCCACTCGAATCATTTCTCCACGATTTTTCCGTTGTGTCTCATTTTGTTTGTCTATTAAATCCAAACGTTCTTTGAATAATGTAATCTTATTCAAAATAATTCGTCTGTCTGATTCAATTTGTGACTCACCTGGACCGCGCATTCCTATACCACCTCGTTGACGTTCTAAGTGAGTCCACAAGCGTGTCAATCTGGGCAACATGTATTGCAATTGTGCTAATTCAACCTGTGTCTTTGCTTGTGCTGTTTTTGCATGCTTCGCAAAAATATCTAAAATCAAATTCGAACGATCCAAGACTTTTACTTGAAAGAACTTTTCGATATTCCGAAGCTGAGAAGGAGACAGTTCATCATCAAAAACAACCATATCAATTTCTTCGGCATCGATAAAGCCTTTGATTTCTTCCAGCTTTCCTGTTCCCACGAAAGTTGCACGATCCGGATTTGTTAATTTTTGTGTGAAAATCCCTTTCGTTACGCCACCAGCGGTTTCAACTAAAAATTGTAACTCTTCTAAATATTCCTGCGCTTTAATTTCCGACACACCTTGTGGAATGACTGAAACCAAAACAGCAGTTTCCGGCTTAATAGCCGTATCATATGATTTTTCTTTTGCCATGTAATTTTTCTTTGCTGTAACCTTAAATCTCTAAGGTTAATTTTAATTTACCTCCTAAACCTGTCTGAATTATTTTCATTAAGGTAGAAAGCCTAATATCGCTTGCGTTATTTTCTATTCTCGAGATATAGGATTTATTTGTGCCACACTTTTCCGCAAGCTGTTCTTGTGTGAGTCCGAGTTTTAATCTTGCTTCTTCGAGCAAAACTCCTAATTGAAATGCTTCAAATTGATGTTCCCAAGTTTCTCTTTCGGGTTCTCCTATTTTTCCGTATTTTTTATCAATAAGTTCGTCAAGAGATGTTATGTTATTTTCTTTCACATTTTTCATATTCCTCTTTTATTTTTAGTGCCCGTTCAATTTCTTGTTTAGGCGTTTTTTGAGTTTTCTTTTGAAAACCGTTTCCCAAAATCACCAAATGTTTTTTGTCGAAAAAAGCAAAAATTCTAAAAATATTTCCGCCAACTTCAACACGTATTTCGTAAAGACCTTGAGTTCCAGTAATATGTTCAAAATACTTAGATGGCACTCGATCTAGAGTTTGCAAAAGCATTAATGTCCATTCGATTTTTCGTTGAACCGCTTCAGTCTGTTGTTCGTAGAAGTCCAAGAAATATCTTTTATAAGCAATTACTTGTCTAACGGATTTCACTTTGCAAAGTTAACTGTTTAGGCAACAATTCGCAAGGTTTTAAAAAACGAAAAAGCTTAAGTTTACGTGCAAATTAGACTTCTTAAGAAATCTTATCCCAAGAAATTGCTGAGCGCTGGCTCAAAAATTCTTTTAATAGAACATTTTTTGTTGCCAAAAGGTTTGGGTCGACTTCAAATAAATGAATAACAGCTTGTCTCGCTTCTGAAAGCAGGGCTTGGTCGGAAGCTAAATTAGCGATTTTCATTTCCAGAACGCCTGACTGCTGTGTGCCCGAAAGGTCTCCCGGTCCGCGCAATTGCAAATCTACCTCGGCAATTTCAAAGCCGTCATTGGTGTCGACCATTGTTTTTAGACGTTTCTTGCCTTCTTTGCTCAGCTTATTGCCTGACATCAATATGCAATACGATTGCTCAGCACCTCGACCTACACGTCCACGCAACTGATGCAATTGCGAAAGCCCAAATCGTTCCGCATTCTCAATAATCATCACAGAAGCATTTGGAACATTCACCCCAACTTCAATAACCGTCGTCGCGACCATAATTTGAGTCTGCCCTTTAATAAAACGCTGCATCTCAAAATCTTTATCTTTGGCAGGCATTTTTCCATGAACAATGCTTATGAAATAATCGGGCAACGGAAACTCGCGCTGTAGAAATTCTAAGCCGGCTTCCAGATACAATAAATCTAATTTTTCACTTTCTTTAATCAACGGATAAACGACATAAACTTGTCTGCCTTTGGCAATTTCCTCACGCATAAAACCGAACATGCGCAAACGCGAACTTTCAAAAAAATGAACCGTTTTGATTGGTTTTCTTCCGGCAGGCATTTCGTCAATAATCGAAATATCCAAATCTCCATATAGCGTCATAGCCAATGTTCTTGGAATTGGTGTGGCCGTCATCACCAGCATGTGGGGAGGAATAACGTTTTTTCGCCATAATTTGGAGCGTTGCTCCACACCAAAGCGATGTTGTTCATCAATCACCACCAAACCAATATTTTTGAACTTTACTTTATCTTCAATTAAGGCGTGCGTTCCGATTAAAATCGAAAGTTTTCCATTTTCAAGCTCTTCATGAATCACTCGGCGCTGCTTGGTTGTCGACGAACCCGTTAGTAGTTTTACGGTACAGAAATCTTCAGGTATAAGATGCTGAATAGAGGCGTAATGTTGCTGCGCAAGGATTTCTGTAGGTGCCATCATACAGGCTTGGAAGCCATTGTCTACAGCCAATAGCATGCTCATCAGAGCAACTACTGTTTTGCCGGAGCCTACATCACCTTGAATCAACCGATTCATCTGTGCGCCCGTATTTGTGTCCATCCGTACTTCTTTAACCACTCTTTTTTGAGCATTCGTCAGTGGAAATGGCAATAAATTTGAATAGAAATGATTGAACTTTTCACCCACTTGCGTGAATAGATGTCCTTTATATTTTTGGGTATTCAACTGCTTGTTGTTTAAAATACGCAACTGAATCCAAAAAAGCTCTTCAAATTTCAAACGTTTAATGGCTTGATTTAAATCAAGCTGATTTTCTGGGAAATGTATAGACAATAATGCGTCCGCATACGAAATTAATTTGTGTTCTTGGACAATGTATTTCGGCAGGGTTTCTTGAAGGTTTTTCCCAAATAATTCCAGTGCATTGAGTTGCAATTGCATAATGCCCTTACTATCCAAATTAAATTTCTTCAACTTTTCTGTGGACGAATAAACAGGTTGCATGGAAAGATTCCCAGTAGTTTTGCTGTTCTTTTGAAACAATTCCATTTCCGGATGAGTGATGGAAAGTTTTCCGTTAAATTCAGAAACTTTACCGAAAATGATGTAAGCCGAACCAATTTGCAAGGACTTTTTAATCCAAGCCAAACTCTGGAACCAAACCAATTCAATCGAACCTGTATCGTCCCTAAATTCCGCGACCAATCGCTTTGCTTTTTTTTCTCCGACTTCCTGCAGAGAAATCAAACGTCCTAAAACCTGCGAAAACGCGAGGTCATTTGGATTTAATTGATTGATTTTGTGAAATTTCGTCCTATCAATATACCGAAAAGGATAATGACCCATCAAATCTTCTATGGTAAAAAGTCCTAATTCCTTTTGAAGCACTTCTGCTTTGATAGGACCAACGCCTTTCAGATAAGTTATGGGACTTTTTAGATTTATTTGTGGCATCATGCAAGACAAAAATAGAAATATAAATTCTGAATTTTAATTTGATTCATTACACCATAAAAAACTTTTTAAACGCAATTCTATTTTGTCGGTTCAAATTTTAAGTAATGATAAAACCTTTTTAGTATTTTGCAGCAAATTACAATCCCAATTGTTGCGAAACAAAATGATATTTATGAAATATACAAAATATGCTTTATTAGTTGTGCTAGGGTTTGTGGCTTTAGGAACACAAGCACAGCAGAGCATTCAGTTTACACAATACATTTTTAACTCCATGAGTGTGAATCCGGCTTATACCGGGTACAAGGAACAATGGTTTGCTCAAATGGGATTGCGCAGCCAATGGGCGGGATGGGCTGGTGCTCCGAAAACAGGTTCCGTATCCATAGACGGTGTCTTGGATCAAGTCGATAAACGCCATGCTGTCGGCTTTCAAGTGACGGCGGATCAATTGGGGGCGCAATCTGCTACATCCGCTTATGCGAATTATGCACTTCGCTTACAAATTGATAATGAAGACACACAGCGATTAAGTTTGGGGATTGCTGCTGGTGTGACACAATATAGTTTAGATGGTAATAAATTAAATCCGGTTGATTTTGGGGATCAAGTTCTTCCGAATGGAAAGATCTCAACTTGGAATCCGGATATTCGATTGGGAATTTATTACTATACGCCAAAATGGTATGCTGGGGCATCTATTCAGGATTTATTCGCAAATAGCGATAGCAATAGCGATTATCGGTTTAATGAAAATAGCTTAGAGAGTTTGTATCGCAATGTTAGCCTATATGTAATGGGTGGAGGCTTATTCGAACTACAGCAGGGTTTACATTTGCGCCCGAGCCTTTTGGTGAAAGATGATTTTGAAGGGCCAACAACTATTGATTTCAATGCAATGTTTATTTTTGATGGCAAATTTTGGGTAGGTGCAGGTTATCGAACTCGTAGCCGTATTTTTAACAGAGAGTATTCCGATTATTCCGCTAGTAAATTAAGTGCAGTAAATTCGTTTCAGGGAATCGCTCAGTTTCATGTTTCGCAAAAATTAAGCATCGGTTATTCCTATGATGCGATGCTGAGCAAAATGAGCGGATTGTCTAACGGAACGCATGAAGTTACGTTGGGATTGTCGTTTGGTGCATACGCAAGGCCTCGAACAGCCTATTATAATCCACGATATTTTTAAAGCAAACATCCAGCGGAGCTGAATGAAAATCATAAAAAAATAGCAGTAGAATTTTAATCATACTGCTATTCAAATCTTTTTTTAAAAACTATTTCTTGGGAAAAGTATTGTTTGACGATTCAACATCTGCCAATCTCAAAGAAGGATCGATTGTTACCTTAGCGGGCTTTTTATCTAGTTTGATTTCGTAGCTAGGCTTTGTCCAGAACCAATCTTCCAGAACAGTTCGTTTTGCTCCAGCATATACTTTCAACTCTTCAGCAGGTTTGTCAGCGCGCATTTCGCGGAGCGGAATGTAGAATAATTCCTTAGTTCCATCTTCGTATTCAACCAACAAATCGATAGGCATCGCAAAATCTGATTTATTAACCAGAGTGATTTCCGTATCGGTCACCGTTTCAATCGCATAATCGACTTTGCGTGTTGTATTAATCATCAAGTTGAAATACCATTTTAAATTAATTCCTGAAACTTGTTCTGCAATCCGTTTGAAATCATTTGGAGTTGGATGTTTAAATTTCCACTGTTTGTAGAATTCAAGAAAGGTGTTCTTTAGATTTTCTTCGCCGATAATATAGCCTAGTTGAACCACCAATACTTGCCCTTTGTTGTAAGCTTGATTGCTATAGGCATAGTTGCTGTTGTAGTAGTCGGCCAATAAGCTTGCTGGTTCTTCTTTACCTGATAGCGCTAATTTGTAGTACGATCGATAGGCTTCAATGCTCGGATTTGCTTCAATCGCTCCCCGTTTTTCGAAAAGTGTTTGAAATCCTAGCTCCTCCACATAGCTTGTGAAACCTTCATCAAACCATTCATCGACTGTTTCATTGATTCCAAACAAATGCTGGTACCAAGAATGCGCAGCTTCGTGAAAAATCACATTGACCAAACTTTTAAGATTCCGGCCACCGGTTACTAAAGTTGCGGTTCCGTATTCCATTCCGCCATCACCACCTTGAATAATGGTATAGCTCGGCCAAGGGTAAGGGCCGAAACGATCCGCGCAGAAATCGAAAAATTCTGTCGCCAATCCTAAAGCTGTTTTCCAATTGTTAATGGTCGAATCATTCTTAGGAAGATAGACAATATTAACATTGATACCGGCTTTACTTTTAGCCGAATCGACTAAGAATTTGCTGTCAGAAGCCCAAACGAAATCATGGATATTCTCAGCTTTATAATGCCATGTCGCTTTTCCTTTGTGCTGTTTGATTTTCGCATTTTTTTGATAGCCTTTTACTTCATTCGGATTCTGTAAAATGCCGGAAGCGCCTACGACGAAATCTTTATTTATATGAATTTTCACGTCGAAATTTCCAAAGGGCGCAATAAATTCGCGACCAATATACTCATCTAAATGCCATCCAAATTCGTCAAAATGCGCCATTTTTGGATACCATTGCGCCATTGATAAAGCTACGCCTTCTTTTGAATTTCTTCCAGACCTTCTGATTTGCTCTGGAACTTGCGCATCCCAAGTTACTATAAAGTTTCCCGTTTGCCCTGCTTCCAAAGCTTGAGGTAAAGTAACCTCTAAAATTGTTCCGTCAACTTTATATTGAGCATCAACTCCGTTGTATTGCAATGTTTTGATTTTCTGATAACCGATTTGGTCTTCTTTCAAAAGCTCAATCCTGCTTTGATAATTTGGTTTCTCTTTCGTTCCATGATTGATGACCATTCGGGCATCCGGGTCGGAAATGTTTTTTAATCGATAATCCATCATGCTTCCAGGTTGGAACGCATTAAAGTAAAGATGAAAATATACTTTTTTTAAGGATTGATTGGAATTATTGCTATACTTCAGCTCCATTTTGCCTTGGTATTGATATGATTTTTCGTTCATGTCAATATCCATTTTATAATCCACAGCTTGTTGCCAATAACCTGGACGTTGGGCTTTAACAAGTGTACTTGTAAGTAAAAATAGCAGTATTGCGGGGAATAAATAAAGAATTCTCATGCCCAAACATACTAAATTGAATATTCAGGCACAAAATCTATTGTCGAAATATTCGGATATTTCGTTCTTCAAGAGCCGAAATCAAGAGTTTGACATCATCCTCTTTTTGAAATAATTTATTGCTCCAGTATCTCTTAGGGGCTTTTTTGTCTTTGCTATGAATGGTAACCAATGTTCCTCCAGAACGTGTTCCTGTCTGGATTTTGGTAATATTTTTTAATTCGAATGACTCTGACTTATCAGAATAGTTAATTGATAAGCTTTCGTCATTCAGCTCCCAAATACTTGGTTTTTTACTTAATAAAATGGATAAAAAAAGCAACAGGGGAAGGCAAATCAATAAAATAATAATCTTGTAAATCTCGGGAAGATTAAATTGAGAAGCGATAATAGCCGATAAAAAAATACCAATTAACACCAAGAGAATAAACTTTTCCCTATGTAATGTCGAAATTTCAAAAGAAGTATTTTCCATATTGGATTGTAAGATGCTAAAATTATAGCATTAATCTTCCTTTGGGTCGATTTAAAACGTAAAAAAGTTTGACGGATTGACCTTCTTATTGTTATGCAGAATTTCGTAATGCAAATGAGGGCCTGTGCTACGGCCCGTATTTCCCAATAAGCCGACCAAATCGCCCACATCTATACGCTGGCCTTTTTTGACCTTTACTTTTGATAAATGCGCGTAACGGGTTTCAAATCCATTCGCATGCTTGACAACGACTAATTTTCCATATTGGCCTTTGTAGCCCGCAAAATCGACTACGCCTTTTGCTGTAACTTTAACAGGGTCTCCCGTACGTCCTTTTAAATCAACTCCCGAATGCATTTCACGTCCTCGGTTAGTGAACGGATTTCTGCGGTAGCCATATCGGGAAGTTATTTTTCCTTTATGGGGAACGCCAATCGGCATCCCGTCTAGTTTTTTCTCTAAATTCTTTAACGAAGATTTATAATAATTTGTGAGTTCAACGATATCTTCTTCATCTTCTTCGACAGGCCCACCCATGTTTTTTAGGCTAATGGTTTTCAGCCCTCTTTTTTTCATTTTCTCATTGATCCGATCCAGCGTACTATCGATTGCGTTGAACGATTTTTTGACCTCGCCGTCGGTCTGCTTGCTGTTTAATTCTTCTAACGATAGCTGTTTATTCTGTTCTTGAAGGGCGATTAATTTTTTTGTATAAACCGCGGTATATTCTTCTGAGGTTTTCTGTTTTACGAAGTATGATATTGAAAATATAAGGATGATTATCGTCGCAAGGACAGATAAAAGTATTTTTTTCCAGTGTAGAAATAAGACTGTTGGGATTTGGATATTCTTAGAAGATGCGCCATCCGAGTCTAGAATCAATACTGAAGTTTTTTTCTTAAACATGGTGTAAATCAATTAAGTAGTCAATTTTACAATTTGCAAATCTATCACAATAAAAACGGATAAGTGGACAATTTAACTTTTTTAACAATTTTTTACATTCCCCATTTTCTAAAAAAATGATAACCTTTGTAGCATGGGATTTTCGAGCAAATTAATTTCTTGGTACGCTAAAAATGGGAGGGAATTGCCTTGGAGAAACACAACAAATCCCTACATTATTTGGCTTTCGGAAATCATTTTACAGCAAACTCGAATTGAACAGGGCACCCCTTATTTTCATAATTTTTTAGAAAACTTTCCGACAATCGAAGATTTTGCAAATGCGGACGAAGGCGAGCTTTTAAAATTGTGGCAGGGTCTGGGCTATTACTCTCGTGCACGCAATATGCACAAAGCGGCTCGTCAGATCCAGACAGATTTTGATGGAAAGTTTCCAACAAAATACGAGGAGGTCATCAAACTTACGGGTATTGGAGAATACACCGCTGCGGCAATTGCATCTTTTTCTTCGAATGCAGCTTATGCAGTCTTGGATGGAAATGTGTTTCGGGTATTGTCGCGTTATTTTGCTATCGATACGCCAATCAATTCGACGGCAGGGAAAAAGCAATTTTCTGAAATTGCCAATGAATTGTTGGACAAAAAGCATCCCGGCACTTATAACCAGGCAATCATGGATTTTGGTGCTATGCTATGCAAACCTAAAAATCCGCTTTGCGAAGAATGTATTTTTAGAATGGATTGTCGTGCATTTCAAACAAATTCTATACAATCTTATCCGGTCAAGCTAAAGAAGAAACCAAGCAGAAATCGATTCTTTGCTTATTTTATTGTTGAAGAAGATGGTCAATTGTTGATGGCCAAGCGAAATGACTCCGACATCTGGGCAAATATGTATGAATTCCCAATGATTGAAACGGAAGAAGAGCTGTCAATTTCGGCATTAGTTGAACACAACGAATTTAAGTTTAATTTTCCTTCAGCAATCATAGAACAACTAAATGGAATGGTAAAGCAAGTGCTTAGCCATCAGAATATTTATGCTAAATTCTATAGAATCACCAACCCCGAAAATAATGTGCTAAAAAATAGCAATTGGGCGTTTTATAATTCCGAAAATTTAGATAAATTAGCTATGCATAAACTTATGTTTACTTTTTTAGAAACATTTAAGAAATTACCTTAATTATAGAATTATGTCAGGGGTTAATAAAGTTATTTTGGTAGGATTTTTAGGCAAAGATCCTGAAATCCGGTATTTGGATAACAACATCAGTGTAGCGAACTTTCCATTGGCGACAACTGAAACGGTCACAAGAGATGGAAAGCGAATCGAGCAAACCGAATGGCACAACATTGTTCTGTGGCGCGGTTTGGCCGAAGCGGCTTTTAAGCATTTGTCGAAGGGCAAGCAGGTTTACTTGGAGGGAAAATTGAGAACCAGAAGCTACGAAGACAAAGAGGGCATACGCCGTTATTTAACTGAAATTGTTGTTGATGTTTTTAATCTTTTGGGTAGACGCTCAGATATCGAAACGAAAGCGAAGGAAGATAAAGATGTCGTGAGCGAAGAAAACAAGAATATTCCTGTTGACTTTAAAGAAAATAACAACGATTCGGATCCGCTTCCTTTTTAGCTTTTTTAGCGACAATCTTAGTTCCGAAATATTGGTTTTTAATATTTTGCTGTATCTTTGATGCTATGTTGCAAGAAAAGTTAAAGCAGTATACGGTCGAAGTAGAACAGTTTACACCAGCTTCTGCTCAAGAAGTTGAAGAATTTCGCCTTAAATTTTTAGTTACTAAGGGTATAATTCGAAATTTATTTGAAGAATTTAAAGCCGTTTCTCCTGATGAGAAACGTGTGTTGGGAAAAGTGCTTAATGAGTTTAAGCAACTTGCCGAACAAAAATATCAAGAAAGTTTAGAGCAATTTACGGCTGAGCAAAGCGGAAAGTCATCTTTTGATGGTGATTTGACATTGCCGGGCGTAGGATTTAAATTAGGATCAAGACATCCTTTGTCTTTAGTGCGCAAAGAAATTGTAGAGATTTTTAAAAAATTGGGATTTATCGTTGCCGAAGGTCCAGAAATTGAAGACGATTGGCATAATTTCTCCGCATTAAATTTCCCTCCAGAGCATCCCGCACGCGACATGCAAGATACATTTTTCATCAAAAAACAAGATGGGAATGATATTGCATTGCGAACGCATACCTCATCGGTTCAAGTTCGTTTGATGGAAGCCGGCAAACCGCCTTTTCGTGCGATTATGCCAGGAAGAGTATACAGAAATGAAGCAATTTCAGCTCGCGCTCACTGCTTCTTCCATCAGGTAGAAGGTTTGTATGTGGATGAAAACGTTTCTTTCGCTGATTTAAAGCAAACCTTGTATCACTTTGTGCAGGAATTATACGGCGAAGGAACGAAGGTTCGTTTCCGTCCATCTTATTTCCCGTTTACAGAACCTAGCGCAGAAATGGATATTTCCTGTACAATCTGTAAAGGAAAAGGATGTCAGTTGTGTAAATATTCCGGCTGGGTAGAAATTTTGGGCTGTGGTATGGTCGATCCAAACGTATTGGAAAACTGTGGAATCGACAGCAAGAAATATTCTGGATTTGCTTTCGGAATGGGTATTGAGCGAATCACGAATTTAAAGTATGAAATTCGGGATTTGAGGCTTTTCTCTGAAAACGACGTTCGCTTTCTGTCTCAATTTGAATCTGAATTGATTTAATGAATAAAGTACTGAACTATATATTGCTCTTTTCTTCGCTGATTTTCTTTAATTCTTGCGGAGACGGGAGTTGCAATGTGGTTCCAAGCGTTAGTGTTTATTCACAATTAAGCCAAGGGAGCAATCCTGAAGCCTTTGTTGTCGGTGGTTCAGCCACTTTGGCCGGAGGCGTTTCAGGTATACTTGTTTGTTGTTCTTCCATGACGGGCATCAATTACAATTTTATTGCCTACGATCGCTGCAGCACAGTGAATCCTGAGGAAAGAAATCAAGTGATTCTAAAAGATGCCTATACCATACAAGATCCCGTTTCGGGAGCAGAGTGGTTGCTCGTTGATGGTTCTCCTGCAAAAAATGCAACTTGTCCTTTAAAACCTTATATCGTGACAAGAGTTGGTAGTATTTATTACGTTCAAAATTAAAGATGGATTCTGATAAAACCGTACTATCAATTAAGAAAGCAGCTCGAGACTTGTTTAGGAGGTATGGATACAATAAAACAAGTGTCAATGAATTAGCTAAGCAAGCAAATATTGCCAAAGCAACATTCTACAAACATTTTTCGAGCAAAGAACTTATCCTCCACGCCGTTTTGATGGATTATATCCGTGAAAATGTAGAAGATATTCTGAATAAAAACATTAACAATGCAGATTTGCCAACCTTTTTGGCCAATACGATTTTGCGTGTAAGCAAAGTGACTTATACAGTTTGTAATGAATTTGTCGGCTGGGGATTTATCCGCGAATCAGCGAACGCGCAAGAATATCTAAAGATTCTTTCAGATGATCTAGAATTTCTCTTGTTGAGTTCATTTATCCAAAATAAAACAATCGGAGCTACGATTCCAGAAGAGAAATTGACGTTCCTGATTAAAACAAGCAAGAATATTGTTTTCTCTTTTGCGTTTACAGCGGTTTCGGATGCGGATGTCCGCAAAAATTTTATTTCCTTCCAAAAAGAAATATTGCCCTACTTAGTTCAGGCGACTTTACTGTAGTTAAAGTACCTGAATAAATTACTTTTTAAATTATTCTAGCTAAAAGCTTATTTTTGTGCCCAATGAGAAGAAAAATTCCACAAGATAAAAAGTTTATTTCTGACGTTTCTATTTTTGATATTGCCGAAGAGGGCAAAGGAGTGGGCAGACAAGATGAACTGGTCTTATTTATCGATAAAGCGATTCCCGGTGATGTTGTAGATGTTGAGCTAATGCGCAAAAAGAAAAATTTTGGCGAAGCGAGAGTTGTTGCTTTAAAAGAATCTTCTGCTTTTCGGGTTGAACCTTTTTGTCCTCATTTTGGTGTTTGCGGCGGATGTAAATGGCAACACATGTCGTACGATGCGCAATTGATTTACAAACAAAAATCGGTTGAAAACGCCTTGTCGAGAATCGGCAAAATAGATACTTCAGGCATGGATGCAATTTTGCCATCCAAAGAAACGGCCTATTATCGCAATAAATTGGAATTCACGTTTTCAAATAAACGCTGGTTAACATCCGTTGACGAAGAAATCAACCCTGAAGATATGAACGCTTTAGGTTTTCACGTACCTGGACGTTTTGATAAAATTTTGGCTATCGATCACTGTTTTCTACAGGCAGATCCTTCCAATACAATTCGCAATTCAGTCAAATTATTTGCGGATCAGCATGCATTCAGTTTTTACGATTTGAGAGCGCATGAGGGTGTTCTTCGTAACCTCATCATCCGTACATCGTCAACTGGTGAAGTTATGGTGATCGTTGTTTTCGCTTATCCGGAAGAAGGACAGGTCGAATTGCTGATGAACCATTTGAAATCTTCATTCCCTTCGATTACTTCTTTGCTGTATGTGATTAATCAGAAGAAAAACGATACGATTTTTGATCAGGAAATTGAAGTATTTCATGGACGCGATTTTATTTACGAAGAAATGGAAGGCCTTCAATTTAAAGTCGGAGCGAAATCATTTTATCAGACAAACTCAGCTCAAGCGTATGAATTGTATAAAATTACACGTGATTTTGCACAGTTAAAAGGCGATGAATTAGTTTATGATTTGTATACTGGAGCAGGAACAATTGCCAATTTTGTAGCAAAAAATGCGAAAGAAGTGATTGGTGTTGAATATGTGCCTACGGCAATTGAAGATGCTAAAATGAATTCTGAAATCAATAATATTACCAACACGAAATTCTATGCAGGTGATATGAAGGATGTGTTGAATGCATCATTTATTGCTGAACATGGCAATCCAGATGTGGTCATCACGGATCCTCCAAGAGCGGGGATGCATGTCGATGTTGTAAACCGATTATTGGAAATGGAATCTCCTAAAATTGTATATGTAAGCTGTAATGCGGCAACTCAGGCACGCGATTTGGAGTTAATGTCCGAAAAATATGCAGTTACAAAAATAAAACCTGTCGATATGTTTCCGCATACGCAACATGTTGAGAATGTCGTTTTATTGGAATTAAAGAAATAACAAATGGATTTTCAAGATTTACTTGCGGCACAAGCTGCCGGAAATAATGGGGAAAACAAGGCCAAAAGCCCGCTTTTAAGTTTGAAGCAGGATTTGGAGTTTTATTCGGAATCGATCAAAGAAGTGTCTGGCGAAATGCTTGCTGAAGAATACACCTCTTTTCCAATTTTTATTGCTTCGCAACAAGAAGTTAATTTGGGAGAGAAAATTTTGGATCAAGCAGAGTTAGGCACAGCGTGGACTATTTATGGAAGTTCTTTGGAAGAGTTTTTAGACCGAGGATTGATTAAAGATGACCGTAAGGATTTTTTCATTAAAAAATATAAAGATCCTAATGAGTTTATGTGTTTATTTGTAGTTGTTCCCGAGGGAGCAAATTATGTTTTTCACCCTTTTAAAGCCTAATTCGCTTTATTTTATCGTTTTTTAACACTTAACTGCAAAAAGTATTGTTACTTTTAATTTAATGAATATTTATCTAAAATATTTTCTGGGGACATTGCTATCGATCTGTTTACTAATGGTTTCGAATGCGTATTCGCAATATACACCGAGCAATGTTTCGGGTTTGGTCATGGAAAAAGGTACTAGCACACGCTTAGCTGAAGTCAGTGTTAAGAATCTCCGGACTTCGCGCATGGTTCAAACGAGTGTGTATGGTGTGTTTATGATTGAAGCTGCGGTAGGTGATAGTTTAGCTTTCAGTAAAGTGGGTTATGGACCGGTAAAAACGGTTATTCAGACTCTTGAAGATATTCTGATTGACATGCAAGCGGGTCTCGAAATCGAGACAGTCCTTGTCACGCGTAACACCAAAGAAGGTGAAATGAACAGCATACTTCGCGATTACGAGCGCAAAGGAATTTACAATGGTGGCAAGAATTCTGTAGGAACCTATTTAAGCAGTCCAGCAACAGCATTGTACAACTTGTTTGGAAAAGAAGCAAAGAATGCAAAGCGTTTTGAGCGGTATATGGATTTGGAATTGGAACAAACGAAAGTAGACCGCATATTCAATAAATCCATCGTCACGCAGTTGACTAAGCTGGAAGGCCAAGATTTGCAAGATTTTATGGAATATTATAGACCTTCTTATACGGCAATTCAAAACTGGGGGCAATACGATTTGATGAAATACATCAACACCTCTTTTGCTTCATGGGAAGCGAACGGAAGACCGAAACCACAACGGTTACCTAAGCTTGAGATTCCTGAGCAAGAAAGATAGTTATTCTTTAATGTTCTTATTTTTAACGTTTTAAACAATAAAATTTTCTTAGAAGATAGTTTGGCATTTGCTTTGATTCGTTACTACCTAAATTAAATTATTATGAAATTGAATAAAAAAGTCGCGGTATATGGATTAACATTAGCAACTTCTGCAATGTTGTTTGGAAGTTGTTCAACAATCCAAAATACGAACAATACTACTAAAGGTGCTGTTGTGGGTACAGCAGCGGGTGGTGCAGTTGGTGCGTTAATCGGTGGTAAAGCAGGTAATACTGCAATCGGTGCTATTGCAGGTGCTGTTATTGGTGGTGCTGCAGGTACACTGATCGGTAATAAAATGGATAAACAAGCTCGCGAGATTGAAAATACAGTGGCTGGTGCTGAAGTTATCAAAGCAGACGAAGGTATTATTGTGAAATTTGATCAAGGTATCTTATTTGACTTTAATAGTTCTACGCTAAGACCAGAAGCACAAAAAAGCATTGCAAACTTAGTAGAGACTTTAAACAAAGAGCCAGGAACAGATATTCTAGTTATTGGACATACAGATAATGTTGGTACGCTTTCTGCAAACCAAAAAGTATCAAACTCACGCGCAGCTGCAGTTAAATCTTTTGCAGTTTCTCAAGGATTGACAGGTAGCCGTGTTAAAACTGAAGGTAAAAACTATTCAGAACCAATTGCTTCAAATGATACAGAAACTGGCCGCGCAGAAAATCGTCGCGTAGAGATTGTAATCGTAGCGAGTAAAGAAATGCAAAAAGAAGCTCAAAAAGAAGCTGGCGCAAACTAGATTTTATTTTTGATTGCTATAGTAAAACGCCTCCCAATTTTGGGAGGCGTTTTTTCGTTTGTTGGAGCTTGCAGAAAAATGCCAATGGCATATTTGGATTAAGAAGTTTTTGATTACAACTGAATATTTTCTATATTTAAATCGTTTTAGCAAAAAATCTTGCTGAACAATCAATTACATAATAAACCAAATTCTAAACCATGAAATATTTTTTTCTAGTAGTTTCCACTTTTTTATGGCTGTCATTTGCTAATGGGCAAGACTTGTATCGTTCTGGCTATCAGACTGAGCTCAGGTCGCCTGCAGTTCCGTTAGTCACTTCAGATCCCTATTTTTCGATATGGTCGCCTTACAATGAACTGACTGAAGGAGCTACAGAACATTGGACAGGAACAAAACATCCTTTATTTGGCGCGATTCGAGTAGATGGGAAATCGTATCGGTTTTTAGGAAAAAATGAGCCTAATTTGGCGACAGTTATCCCGATGAGCGATGCAGAAAAGTGGAATGCGCAGTATACAGAAACGAAACCAGCAAGTTCATGGACAAGTCTTGACTTCAATGATGCTTCGTGGAAAAAGGGCAAAGCATCGTTCGGAACAAAAGGCACGAAAAATGTGCAAACTAACTGGGATTCCAAGAATATCTGGATCCGAAGAAGTTTCGAATTAAGCGACATCGATAAAGAAGCAAACTACATTTTAAAATACTCACATGATGATGTTTTTACATTGTATCTTAACGGTAAAGAATTATTAAAAACAGACTATTCTTGGAATGATAATTTGACTTGGACATTAACTGAGGAAGCAAAGAAATTGTTGAAGCCAGGGAAAAATGTCATTGCAGTACACTGCGAAAATCGTGCTGGCGGTGCTTATGTAGATTTTGGATTGTATAAGCAGGAAAAAGGCGTTCAGGACTTCGAATTAGCGAAACAAACTTCAGTGAATGTGATGCCGACTCAAAGTTATTATACATTTACTTGTGGTCCCGTAGAAGTGAATTTAGTCTTTACTTCACCGTTATTATTGGACGATTTGGATTTGATTTCTACTCCGATTTCTTACATTTCGTATCAGGTAAAATCGTTGGACAAAAAACAGCATGATGTTCAGGTGTATTTCGAAACTACACCAGAATTGGCAGTTAATGATAATACACAGCCAATCGTTACCGAAAAATTTGAGAAAAATAATTTTAGCTATGTCAAGACCGGCACCGTTGATCAGCCCTACACAAAGCGAGTAGGTGATGGTGTGCGGATTGATTGGGGATATGCATATCTTTCCTCTCCGAAACAAAAAGATAAAGTGATCAGCTTTGGAAATTATTTTGATCTGAAAGATCAGTTCCAAAAAAGTGGGGTCATTGCTTCTGGCACTGCAACTAAAACAGGCATTGAAACTATTCCGAATCAACGAACTGCTTTAGCATACAGCCACGAATTGAAATCGGTCGGGACAGAAGGAAAGGGCGACTTTCTGATGATTGGTTATGATGATGAGTTTGCCATTGAATATTTCTACAAACGTAAAACTGCGTATTGGAAACACGATGGTAAAGTCTCGATGACCGATGCTTTTGAAAAAGCTTATTCAAACTATGCGTCGACGATGAAAAAGGCAAAAGCTTTTGACGCACAATTATTCCAAGATGCAACGAAAGCGGGTGGGAAAGAGTATGCGGAATTATGTGCTTTGGCATATAGGCAATCAATTTCTGCTCATAAGTTGATTCAGGACGATCAAGGAAATCTATTGTTTCTTTCGAAAGAAAATCACAGCAATGGCTGTATCAATACAGTCGATATTACCTATCCTTCAGCTCCGCTGTATTTAATTTATAATCCAGATTTGCTGAAAGGAATGCTAACTGGAATTTTTTACTACAGTGAAAGCGGACGCTGGAATAAGCCATATCCGGCGCATGATTTGGGAACTTATCCAGTTGCGAATGGACAATTGTATGGCGAAGATATGCCGATTGAAGAAGCTGGAAATATGTTGTTGTTGACGACAGCCATCAGTATCTTGGAAAAAAACACAAAGTATGCAGACAAGCATTGGGAAACATTGACCATTTGGGCAAATTATTTGGTCGAGAATGGGTTGGATCCTGAAAACCAATTGTGTACAGATGATTTTGCTGGACATTTGGCCCACAATGCAAATTTGTCCATCAAAGCAATTATGGGAATTGCTGGATATGGTAAAATGGCCGAATTGAAAGGCGATCAAGCGACAGCTACGAAATATACTAACCTTGCCAAAGAAATGGCGCTAGAATGGAAAAAGTTAGCATTCAATCAAGACCACTACAAACTAGCTTTCGATAAAGAAGGTTCTTGGAGCCAGAAATATAATTTAGTTTGGGATAAACTTTTTGACTTAAATATTTTCCCAAAAGATATTTATGAAACTGAGGTGAATTTTTATTTAACGAAACAAAATAAATATGGATTGCCATTAGATTCTAGAGAAACATATACCAAATCGGATTGGGTGTTATGGTCAGCATGTTTGACCGACAGTGATGAAGATTTTCTAAAATTTGTGAAGCCGATGTATCAATATGCGAATGAAACGACTTCCCGTGTTGCGATAAGTGATTGGCATGATACGCATTCTGGAAAAATGATGAATTTCAAAGCGCGTTCCGTTGTGGGCGGTTATTTTATGAAGCAATTATTCGATAAGTTGGGGAAATAATAGGTGAAAGAAAACCTTTAACAAATCAATCATTTAGTTTTATAATTTTAATAAAATGCGTCTAAATCTCAGGATTTAGGCGCATTGTTTATTTTGTATTAATATTATCCCGTTCTGACAAACTGTCATTCTTTCTTAAAATTTATTATTAACTTTGTAATCTTTGAAAATAGATTATGTTAGAGTTATCACATACAACAAAAACGCACGATGAAAGCCGCCAAGGCGAGGCTTTGGATTTAATTCCTACAGGTAATTCTACCGGCAGGAAATTATATATCGAGAGTTATGGTTGTCAAATGAATTTTTCTGATAGCGAGATTGTCGCGTCCATTTTGGTAGATAATGGATTCGAAACGACACGCGATTATAAAGAGGCAGATGTTGTCTTTATTAATACCTGTTCAATCCGTGAAAATGCGGAAGTTCGCGTTCGTAATCGACTGAAAGAATTCGAACATGCAAAAGCTAAAAATCCGGGAATGATCGTCGGAGTTTTAGGTTGTATGGCCGAGCGTTTGAAATCTAAATTTTTAGAAGAAGAAAAACTAGTTGATGTTGTTGTTGGTCCGGATGCTTATCGTGACCTTCCGAATCTAATCAACAAAGTTGACGATGGAAACAAGGCAGTGAATGTGTTGCTTTCCCGCGAAGAAACCTATGCAGACATCAGTCCAGTTCGATTAAATTCAAATGGAATCTCTGCGTTTATTTCGATTATGCGTGGCTGTGATAACATGTGTTCGTTCTGTGTTGTTCCTTTCACGAGAGGGAGAGAACGTAGCCGCGATGCGGAATCTATTGTCAAAGAAGCTGAAGATTTATTCAATAGAGGATATAAAGAAGTAACGCTTTTAGGTCAAAATGTTGACTCCTACAAATATAAAATCGGCAAAGAGGAAGACGCATCGATAATCAATTTCGCTCAATTGCTGGAAATGGTTGCCAAAGTAAGTCCTGAATTGCGCGTGCGTTTTTCAACCTCACATCCGAAAGATATTACGGATGAAGTATTGCATACGATGGCGAGTTATGAGAACATCTGTAACTACATCCACCTGCCGGTTCAATCTGGAAATTCAAGAGTTTTGGATTTGATGAACAGAACCTATGACAGAGAATGGTACATGGAGCGTGTAGAAGCAATTCGTAGGATACTTCCGACCTGCAGCATTTCTACCGATGTGATTACTGGATTCTGTACGGAAACTGAAGAAGAGCATCAGGAAACCTTGTCGATGATGGACTTTGTCCAATATGATTTTGCATACATGTTTGCCTATTCAGAAAGACCAGGAACATTGGCTGCAAAACGTTACGCAGATGATATTCCGGAAGAAGTAAAAAAACGCCGCTTGACTGAAGTCGTTGACAAACAAAGGGAGCACAGTTTGCTTCGTTTGCAAAATTACGTCGGCAAGACCCAGAAAGTCTTAATCGAAGGTTTCTCAAAGCGTTCGGATTTCGATTATTGCGGCCGCAATGACCAAAATACAATGGTTGTTTTTCCTGTGGACCCTAGGTATAAAGTGGGAGACTATGTACAAGTTTTAGGTGAATCTTGCACATCAGCAACATTAAAAGGTCGAATAGTAGATTAATTAATTCGGATTACTGTGGACAATCAAGATATAAAAAATAGGTTTGGTATTATTGGGAATTCTCCCTTGCTTAATCGAGCGATTGATATTGCCCGACAGGTAGCGCCGACGGATATTTCGGTTTTGATACAAGGTGAAAGCGGTTCTGGTAAAGAAGTTTTTTCACACATCATTCATCAGCTGAGCGCCCGAAAACACGGGCCTTTTATTGCGGTAAACTGTGGAGCTATTCCTGAAGGAACAATTGATTCTGAGTTATTCGGGCACGAAAAAGGGTCTTTTACCGGTGCGCATGAAGCACGTAAAGGTTATTTTGAAGTGGTTGATGGCGGAACGATATTTCTGGATGAAGTAGGTGAATTGCCTTTGGGTACGCAAGCGCGTTTATTGCGTGTCTTGGAGTCTGGCGAATACATTCGCGTGGGTTCTTCCAAAGTTCAGAAAACGAATGTTCGGGTAGTCGCGGCAACAAACGTCGATGTATTTGATGCGGTTCTTAAAGGAAAATTCCGCGAGGACTTGTATTACCGTTTGAATACCGTTCCCTTGAAAATTCCTTCGCTACGTGAACGTAAAGAAGATATTAATTTGTTGTTCAGAAAATTCATTGTTGATTTTTCAGACAAATACCGCTCACCGAGCATACAATTAACACCGGATGCACAAGAAGCATTAGCCAATTATTCTTGGCCAGGAAATGTGCGCCAGTTAAAAAATATTGCGGAGCAAATTGCTGTTCTCGAAACAGAGCGTGTAGTAGACGCCGACACACTGGCGAACTATTTGCCAAAAGAAAATAAAAACTTCCTGCCTGTTTTCGTAAAGGATGGAGGGAAGGAAGATTTTTCAGAACGTGATATTCTCTACAAAGTTCTTTTTGACATGAAAAAGGATATGGGCGATTTGAAAAAATTAGTGGTTGAATTAATTCAAAACGGCGTAAACAACAATACGTTTGAAGAAAATTCTCCCTACATCAATCAATTGTATCAAGAAGTTCGTCCTTCATCTGGAAATTTGCTGGGTGATGAGTCCATGAATTCTTCACCGACATTAACGATTCGCAATCCATCTAATAACAATTCCGATAATTCGGATTATTTGTCTTACGATACGCAAGATGCGGAAGAAGTTGAAGAGTCTTTGTCTTTAGTGGAGAAAGAATCTGATTTGATTAAAAAGGCATTGAAAAAACACAAAGGAAAACGGAAATCCGCTGCTCAGGAGTTGGGTATTTCAGAACGGACTTTGTATAGAAAAATTAAAGACTTAAATTTAGATTAGTAAGATTAGAATGAGAAAATTAAAGTCTATAGCACTCTACTTTATTTTTATTGGTAGCACGAGTTTTCTGTTTCAAGGCTGTGGCGTTTCCTATAGTTTGAGTGGCGGTACTATTCCCGATAATATGAAAACCGTTACGGTTTTGTATTTTGAGAACATCGCACCGATGGTATTCAACACCTTGGCTCAGAATTTTACAGAGGGTTTAAAAGAGCGTATTCGTACACAATCCAGATTAAGTCAAGTCTCTCAAGACGGCGACGCTATTTTCGAAGGCGTAATTACAAATTATGTGATTGCTCCTGCTGCAGTAGATGCAACGACGGACCGTGCAGCATTAAACAGATTGAGCATCACGGTAAAAGTTAAATACACAAACCGGATCGATCAAACGGGAGAAAGTGATTTTGAACAGTCATTTACTCAATTTAAAGAATTTTCTGGTGACATTCAAGCGCAGGAAGCACAGTTGAATCTCGATATTATCAAGATGCTCACCGAAGATATTTACAATAGAGCTTTTGCAAACTGGTAAACAATTACGTATGTCAAATTTTAATCAGGACTTCCTAAAGGCATCTTTTCGTCAGGCATTAGCAAATCCAGCGGAGGTGGATCATGACGCTTTTTTGCATTTGTTGCAAAAATATGCGTATTCACAGCCTTTGCAGTTGTCTTACCAGCGAAAACAATTCTTAGAAGGAAATGCGGAGGGCATGTCAAAAACATTGCTGTATTCGTCCTCGGTTGCTTGGTTAAAAGAGTTTGTCGAAAGTGAAGTAAAACATACGCCTAAAGCGAAAGAAGAACCGATTGCTGAAACTATTGTCGAACAAGAGGAAGAAGTTATTGAAATTCTGGAAACTCCCGCAGAAATCGAAGAAGCGGAAGATTTTTCTTCAGAAAATCAAGATAGAGAAGACGAAGCTTTAGAGAAATTCATACAAGAAGGAATAGGAAGTTCAAATTATTTTGAACTAACAGACCATAAAGAAAATGGTTCTGCAGAAATCCAATTGGCGCAAGACGAAAAGGAAGATATCAGTTTGTACAATGATGAACTGATGCCTTACAGTTTCAGATGGTGGCTTCACAAAACACGTTTGGAACATGCAGAAACTTATCAGCCATTTGCGAGTCCACATTTGCCAAAACCTCCTGCCTCGAAATTTGATTCCGGCAAATTGGAAGCTGCATTATTGGATCAGCAAATCCGCGAAAATATTTTCCATCTTCAAAATCCAGAAGACAAATTAAGTGATGCGGTCAAACAAAAGACCGTTGAATTCACGCAAGTGAAAAAATCGGATGAGGTGATTGAAAAATTCATTCGTGAAGAACCTCAAATTCATCCGCCATCTCCGAATGCATTGAATACGGAGAACAAAGCGCGCAAGAGTTCCGAAGAACAATATACCTTTGTGACAGAGACTTTGGCGAACATTTATATTGAACAGGGCTTGTACCCAAAAGCGATTGAGGTTTTCAAAAAATTAATTTTGAGGTTTCCAGAAAAAAAATCGTATTTTGCGCACCGAATTCAAGAAACAGAAGAAAAATTTTAAAATAAGTATATCAGAATGACAACGTTATTAATTATCCTAATTATTGCAACAAGTGTGTTATTATCCTTTTTTGTATTAATACAGAATCCAAAAGGTGGTGGTTTATCATCGGGTTTTGCAGGTGGATCTAACATTATGGGCGTAAAACGCACAAGTGATTTTTTAGAAAAAGGAACATGGGCATTAGTTATTGCATTAATGGTTTTCTGTTTAGCAATTAACATCGTTGGCCCTTCAGGCAGTTCAACTACAGGCGGTGGTTTAGGAGATCAAATCGAAGCTCCTCAACAAGTACCTAACTTGAATTTGAACAATACAGCTCCAGGAACAACATCTCCTGCGCCGGCTCAAACGCCTGCTGATACAGCAAACTAATTTGAATAAAAATATAAAGAAAGCTTCTTGGGTACCAAGAGGCTTTTTTTATGTGCTGACATCCTGACACATCATCAGCAGATGTCGTGACAATCAGAAAATATTCGATGAAATATTGTCAAGAATAGCAAGCTATTTTTCTTTGGCATAATTGGTGAGGAGTGAAGTATATAAACATTTAAATAATAACAATTAAATAATTATGGCATTAAGTATTAAACCTATTGGAGACAGAGTGGTAGTTGAAGCTGCCCCTGCAGAAGAAAAAACGGCGTCAGGTATTTATATTCCCGATACGGCTAAAGAAAAACCATCTCAAGGAACAATTGTTGCGGTTGGAACTGGAAGACCAGAAGAGCCTCTAACTGTACAAGTTGGTGATAAAGTTTTGTATGGTAAATATGCAGGAACAGAAATCACTTACGAAGGTAAAGAGTATTTAATTATGCGTGAGTCTGATATTTACGCAGTTCTGTAGTTCAAAAACTAAAGTTTAATCATTTAAAATATAGAAAGGTTATCGCGTTAGGTTAAACATTTAACGAAAATAGCTTTCAGTATATATCATAAATAAACCATGGCAAAACAAGTAAAATATAACGTTGAAGCGCGTGACGCGCTCAAAAAAGGAGTTGATACTCTTGCAAACGCAGTAAAAGTAACATTAGGCCCTAAAGGTCGTAATGTGATTATTGAGAAAAAATTCGGTGCACCTTCAATCACAAAAGATGGTGTTACTGTTGCTAAAGAAATCGATTTAAAAGATCCTTTAGAAAATATGGGTGCTCAAATGGTAAAAGAAGTTGCTTCTAAAACTGCTGACCAAGCTGGTGATGGAACAACAACTGCAACTGTTTTAGCTCAAGCAATTATTGCTCCTGGTATTAAATCGGTTGCTGCCGGTGCAAATCCCATGGATTTGAAACGCGGTATCGACAAAGCTGTTGCAGCTGTTGTTGCTGATTTAAAATCACAATCTCAAGTTGTTGGTCAAGACATCAACAAAATCAAACAAGTTGCTTCCATCTCTGCAAACAATGACGATATAATCGGTTCATTGATTGCTGAAGCAATGCAAAAAGTTGGAAATGATGGTGTTATCACCGTTGAGGAAGCAAAAGGTACTGAAACTGAAGTGAAAACTGTGGAAGGTATGCAATTCGACCGTGGATATTTATCTCCATATTTCGTAACGAATTCTGACAAAATGGAAGCGGAATTAGAAAACCCTTACATTTTAATCTACGACAAAAAAATCAGCAACATGAAAGAATTGTTGCCAATTTTGGAAAAACAAGTTCAAACTGGAAAACCACTTGTAATTATTGCTGAAGATTTAGACGGAGAAGCATTAGCAACTTTAGTTGTTAATAAAATCCGCGGATCTCTGAAAGTTGCTGCTGTTAAAGCGCCAGGTTTCGGTGACCGTCGTAAAGCAATGTTGGAAGATATCGCTATCTTAACTGGCGGTACAGTTATTTCTGAAGAAAGAGGTTACAAATTAGAGAACGCTGAATTAGAGTACTTAGGTCAAGCTGAAAAAGTTGTTATCGACAAAGATAATACTACAGTGATCAATGGTGCTGGAAGCAGCGATGATATCAAAGCACGCGTTTCTCAAATCCGTACGCAAATCGAATCTACTACTTCTGATTACGATCGCGAGAAATTACAAGAGCGTTTAGCTAAATTATCTGGTGGTGTCGCTGTATTGTATGTTGGCGCAACAACAGAAGTTGAAATGAAAGAGAAAAAAGACCGCGTTGATGATGCATTGCATGCAACTCGCGCTGCGGTTGAAGAAGGTATCGTTGCTGGTGGTGGAGTTGCTTTTATCCGCGCTTCCAATGCATTGCAAGGTGTCAAAGGTGACAACGAAGATGAAACGATCGGTATCGAAATCATCAGACGTGCGATCGAAGAGCCTTTGCGTCAAATCTGTAACAATGCAGGTATCGAAGGAGCAGTTGTTGTTCAGAAGGTTAAAGAAGGAACGGCTGATTTCGGTTACAATGCACGTACAGATGTTTACGAAAACTTAATTGGAGCAGGTGTTATTGACCCAACTAAAGTTTCTCGCGTAGCATTAGAAAATGCAGCTTCTGTAGCTTCGATGTTGTTAACTACTGAATGTGTACTAGCTGACGAGCCAGAAGAAAATGCTGGTGCTGGTGCTCCTCCAATGGGTGGTGGCATGGGTGGCATGATGTAATGCTAGCTAAGTAAAAATTAAAAATTCAAAATAGGAAGGGGCGAAATTTTCGCCCCTTTTTTATGATCAATAAAATTGTGTTTTAGAAAATTATTTTCTTTTAGGGTCTTGGTTTTCAAATACCTAAGAGATTTCTATTTTAAATTTCCCTAATCTTAATATTGCGAAACGCAATAAAATCGGTGTGGTTTTGCAAAGCGATTTTGCCAGAAGAAAATGTGCCGAATGCAGGGTAATTTTTCATATTGGTGGATTTAACAAAATCGGCCCATTCCTGAGTTCCTGTAGTTCCTTCAAATGTTAAAGCACCGTTTAGCCAGAAACTAACTTGGTTATTTTTTTGAACGATTTTTGATTCATTCCATTCTCCGAAAGGCTTTGGTTTTGAGTTTGTTCCATAGCAAGAAACCGCATACAAGCATCCAGCCCAATGCGTGGAATCGATTTGATGGCGATGTTCGGAATTCGTGTTATCTAATAACTGCATTTCCAGGCCTGTCGCAAATGTTGCTGCATATTCCGGAGATTCATTCACGTTGATCAATACGCCACTATTCCCGCCCTTGCTCACTTTCCAATCGATCAGCAGTTCAAAATCTTTGTATTCTTTATCCGTAATAATATCTCCAAAAACACCTTTGTTTTTTGGATCGCACACCAATTCTCCATCACGTGCTTCCCATTTTGACAGCGTATCGCCAAGGTTATACACATGCCAGCCTGTTAAAGTTTTTCCGTCGAATAAAAGTTCCCAGCCTTCTTCTTTCTCTGCATCTGACAAAGTATTAATTTCTGTTTTTGGTGAGGAACAGGATGCGATCAATGCCGCAAAACCAAGGATGATTACGCTATATTTCATGGAATAAAATTTTTATCAAATTAAGTAAAATTTATTAATTTGTTAACTACCTGAAAATGATAAGTTAACATGATTTCCGTTAGTTTGAAAAAACGAATATGAAGAGAAATGTTGATGTTGTAGTACTTTCAGATATTCATTTAGGAACCTATGGATGTCATGCGCAGGAGCTGCTCCACTATTTGAAATCTGTAAATCCTGGGAAGTTGATTTTGAATGGCGATATCATTGATATTTGGCAATTCAAAAAAAGCTATTTTCCAGACAGTCACTTTGCTGTTTTAAAGCAGCTTTTGGACATGGCTTATCAAGGCTGTGAAATCGTTTACATAACGGGAAACCATGATGAGCTGTTGCGGAAATTTAACCATGTCAAATTCGGGAACATTCAATTGGCGAATAAGCTATTGCTAAATCTGGGTGGAAAAAGTACCTGGATTTTTCATGGTGATGTGTTTGATGCTTCGATCCAACATTCAAAATGGTTAGCAAAATTGGGTGGCTGGGGTTACGACCGATTGATCCAATTGAACAACGTAATCAATTGGGCACTTTTAAAAATGGGAAGAGAAAGGTATTCACTATCGAAGAAAATAAAAAACACCGTAAAAAAAGCGGTAAAATTTATTTCGGATTTTGAAGAAACGGCCTCAGAATTAGCAATAGAAAGCAAATACGATTATGTGATTTGCGGACATATTCACAACCCTCAAATTCGGGAAGTTGTTACGAAAAAAGGGTCATGTATTTATATGAATTCAGGCGATTGGGTGGAAAATTTAACTGCCTTAGAATACAATCGCGGAGCGTGGGAAATCTTTTATTATGAGCTAAAGAAAGGTGAGATGGGGAAATATCCGGTAGAAGAAATCCGTTTCAAAAATTCAATCGAAGACCTGTTAGAAAATATTATCAAAGGGAATAATTAGAAGCGAATAATTTCCTCAATCTGCTCCTGAACAAACCGTAGGGTTATCGGATCTACCAACTCCAAATCTTGGTTGATTTCATGCTGAATTTGTGGAATATGGATCTTTAGCGGAAGCACATGCATTCGTAAATAATTGCAGACTCCTGTAAAATGATCAACACCGCGAATATTTCCATATTTGCCGGTCGAAATGCCAACTAAAGCTACTTTTTTATGCGTGAATGAAATCGGAAAAGCACAAGCATCAATAAATAATTTTAGAATCCCTGGATAACTGCCATTGTATTCGGGAATAATGAATATAAATTTCTGAGCCAACGAAACCTTATCTTGAATTTTTGAGAATTCCTCCGATCTTTTTCCATACAGATCCGTTTCAATAATATCCGATGGAAGATCGGTCAGCGATAGAATTTCCCAGTCTTCATTTCGGAGTTTTAATTCTTCCTGATAGTAGCGTGCTATTTTTAAGGAGTTGCTAGGCTGTCTGTTTGTACCTGAAATAATTAAATTCATTGTTCTTATGTAACTTATCAAAAGCAAAGATTTAGGATACAAATAGGTGCTTCATTTTTTGTATCTTAGCATCAAATTGTATTCTTCGACGCACAGGTCAAAAATAGCAATTTTAACATCATTTAAGCATTTACTATACGAATGATTTTAAAATTTTAAGTTAATTTTAACGAGAATCTAATTTTTTATTTTTTGTAGAGCAAGCAAGGTATTTCAAGACAATGGGAAAAATTATAGCAATAGCCAATCAAAAAGGCGGTGTAGGAAAAACAACAACTTCCATTAATTTAGCGGCAAGTTTGGCTGTTTTAGAGTATAAGACATTGCTAATCGATGCTGACCCGCAGGCGAACTCCACATCAGGAATCGGATTCGACCCTAGATCCATCAAGGCTAGTATTTATGAATGTTTAGTCAATGATTTGGATCCTTTGGAAGCCATTCAACAGACTGAAACGCCTAATTTAGATTTACTGCCAGCACATATCGATTTGGTGGGTGCGGAAATTGAAATGATCAACCTGAACGAGCGCGAGTACAAGATGAAGAAAATGCTCGATCAGATTAAGGATAATTATGATTTTATCATTATCGATTGTTCACCTTCTTTGGGATTGATCACGATCAATGCGTTGACAGCAGCAAGCTCGGTTATTATTCCTGTTCAGTGTGAATATTTCGCATTGGAAGGTCTAGGCAAATTATTGAACACGATTAAAATCGTTCAAAGCCGTTTGAATACAGCCTTAGAGATTGAAGGGATTTTATTGACCATGTATGATGTGCGTTTGCGTTTATCGAATCAGGTCGTCGAAGAAGTGCGCACGCATTTCAGCGAATTGGTTTTTGATACGATTATTCAGCGCAATACACGTTTAAGCGAAGCGCCTAGCTTCGGTATTTCTGTGATTATGCATGATGCGTCTTGCAAAGGGGCGATAAATTATCTAAACTTAGCGAGAGAAATCTTGCAGAAAAATGGATTATTAGAAGAAAATATCCAATCAGTATCCGTATAAATATGGCAGCACAACAACGAAAAACAGGACTGGGAAAGGGATTAGGTGCTCTATTACAAGAGGAGGACATTCAGGTTTCGAGAACCTCTATTCATAATTCTTCAGGCACAACAAAAAATTTAGAAACTTCTCCGGCAGGAAGCATAAATTTTATCCAAGTAGATCAAATTAATGTCAATCCATTTCAGCCGAGAACGGATTTTGATCCGCAAGCATTAGCAGAATTAGCCGATTCGATTAAGCTTCAAGGTTTGATTCAGCCGATCACCGTTCGTCAGATTAGCAAAAACGAATATCAGCTAATTTCTGGTGAGCGACGATTGCGCGCTTCGAAATTAGCGGGAATAAAAGAAATTCCAGCTTATGTTCGCACAGCGAATGACCAGCAAATGCTGGAAATGGCGCTTATCGAAAATATTCAGCGTGAAAACCTAAATGCGATTGAAGTAGCCTTGAGTTTTCAGCGGATGATTGAAGAATGTAATCTAAAGCAAGAGGAATTGGGTGATCGAGTTTCTAAAAATAGATCGACCGTCACAAATTACCTTCGTTTACTGAAGCTTCCTCCCGTTATCCAAGCGGCTATCCGTGATGGTCAGTTATCAATGGGACATGCACGTGCTTTGGTCAATGTTGCTGAAATTGATGTTCAGTTATTTATTTTCAAAGAAGTTATAGAAAAATCATTATCTGTCCGTAAAACAGAAGAATTGGTTCGCATCATGCAGGAGCAATCGGCCAATTCTGATCAAAAAAATAAGAGGAAATCAAACCCAATGAGTTTTCAATTTCAAAAGATTGAGGATGATTTGGCTTCAAAATTTGCAACACGAGTAAAACTTAACATGAAGTCTGCTAAAGGAAAAGGAGCGATAGAAATTCCTTTCGATTCGGAAGATGATTTAAGCCGTATTCTCGAACTATTGGATTGGTAATGCATAAATTAAGCATCATATTATTTCTTTTACTTTTCGTTAACTTTTCTTATGCTCAGGTTGTAGATACCATTCCGGCGACGAAAACTATTCAAACTGATTCTATTGCAAAAGCTGCACAGGATACGGTGAAAGAGACTAGAAAAGAACGTCGCGAAAGAGAGAAAGCCGAAAAAGAACGCGAGAAATATTACTTTAAAGACATCAAAAAAGATTCAGCAAGATTGCACATTGAAGAATTGTCCAGAAAAGCTTGGAGAAGATCATTGGTTTTGCCAGGATGGGGACAATATACCAACGGCGGTTTGTGGTGGGTTAAAGTTCCTGTCATTTACGGTGGACTTGTAGCTGGTTATTTCACTTTTGATTATTGGCAATTTTATTACAGAACATATTTAACTGAGTTGCAGTATCGTTCTGCAAACAATGGGGAAACAGATCCAAATGGTCCATGGGCAGAAATTAGCTACAGTACAGATGGATTGATTCGCGCGAAAGACAATGTTCGGCGAAACCGTGATTTGGTCATACTAGCTACAGTTGGCTGGTATGGGTTGAATGTATTAGAAGCCTATGTCAATTCGATGTTGAAATATCGATGGGACATGAGCGATAATTTATCGTTTAAGGTTTCTCCAACATTTCTGCCGACCTATGGAACAACAACCAATATTTTTCAAGGAAATATGATGGCTCCAGGAATTAAATTTACAATGAACTTAAAATAATAATTGTATAAGATATTTGTTAAATTAGCCAATTATAATACGCAAACAGATGAAAATAGTACTATTAGGTTATGGCAAAATGGGCCAGCTAATTGAAAAATTTGTGCTTAAACGAGGGCATGAAATAGCACTAATAGTGGATGAAAATAACCGGGGAAATCTTCTACCTTCTGATTTAGAAAACGCGGATATCGCAATCGATTTTAGCACTCCACATGCTGCATTGGAAAACATCAGTCTTTGTTTCGAAGCTCATTTGCCGCTAGTTGTGGGTACGACGGGCTGGTATGAACATTTGGACGAAGTGAAGGAAATGTGTTTAGCCGAAGACCAAAGCATTTTATATGGCTCTAATTTTAGCATTGGTGTCAATGTTTTTTTTCATGTCAATAAATTGTTGGCGCAAGCCATGAATCCATATAAACAATACGAAGTTCAGGTTGAAGAAATTCACCACATCCATAAATTGGATGCGCCTAGCGGAACAGCGATTACAATTGCCGAAGGCATCATTGATAATTTTGATCAGAAAAAATCTTGGGTCAATGACTTGGTAGACGATTCGAAAGAAGTGATTACAAAACCTGAAGAATTGCTGATTGAGAGCTTACGTATTGAAGAAGTTCCAGGAACGCATACCGTACTTTATAGTTCAGAAGTTGATCAGATTGAATTTAAACATACGGCGCACAGCCGAGAAGGTTTTGCCTTGGGAGCTGTGATTGCAGCGGAGTGGCTTTATGGTAAAAAAGGCTTTTATCAAGTAACAGAAATGTTCGATTTTAATAAGTAAACAGCATTAGTTGTAACAAAATTTAAAAATAAGCGACTTACACTGAGGTCGATTATTCAGTAAAATAGTTTTAAAGAAAATCCTATGTGGTATATCATTTTTGGAATAGTAACAGTAATTTCTTTATACGGTTTATGGCTGCTTTTTAAGAAGGCGGGTAAACAAGGTTGGGAATCTATTATTCCATTTTATAGAGAATACGTAATGGCGCAATTGACGGCTAGGCCTACTTGGTGGGTTTTCTTGCTGTTGGTTCCAATTGTCAATATTTTTATTTTCTACGGATTGTATTTTGATTTGCTTAAATCATTTGGAAAACGTCGTTTTTGGGAAACAGCAGCGGCCGTTTTGGTGCCGTTTATCGTGTTGCCGATGTGGGGTAGAGATCCATTGGTCAAATATTTAGGTCCCTCAAATACGGAAGAATTTAAAAAGAAATATCCTTATAAAAAGACAGCGGCTCGTGAATGGGCAGATGCAATTATTTTTGCTACAATTGCTGCATCGTTAATCCGTGGGTTTCTTATAGAAGCTTACATGATTCCGACAGGGTCAATGGAAAGAAGTTTGTTGGTTGGAGATTTTCTGTTTGTAAGCAAATTAAATTACGGGCCACGAATTCCAATGACGCCACTTGCATTTCCATTTGCACACCATACCATGCCAATTACGGGGGGCAAGGCTTATTCAGAAATTATTCATATTCCATACAAACGCCTTCCAGGATTTCAGGAAATCAAACGTTATGACGTGATAGTTTTTAATTTGCCTACAGAAGCTGATGCGCCTTACAACCGTCCTGTAGATAAACGTGAAAATTATATCAAGCGTTGTATCGGTATTCCGGGCGATGTGGTTGAGATGAAATCTGGAAAGCTTTTTGTCAACGGAGAAAATGGGTTTGATTCTCCTGATGTGCAGCACGGTTATTTCGTCTACACAGATGGTACAGGATTGAATAAACAGCGATTGATTGACAAACGCTATGAATTTAATGAAAGTTTTGTTGAACCTTATCTATTGCATATCACAGCTGAAGAAGAAAAAGACGTAGCTTCTTGGGGAAATGTGAAGCGAATAATTCCTTACGAAGTAAGCGGCTCCGCTTTTCCACATGAGCATCCTTATAATTGGGATTTCCATAATTTCGGGCCTTTAAACGTGCCAAAAAGCGGAGATGTCGTAACCTTAGATAGCTTGACACTACCAATTTATACACGGATTATTACGGTATATGAAGGAAATACGTTAGAGAAAAAAGCCGATGGCATATACATCAATGGACTAAAAACCGAGACCTACACCGTAAAAATGAATTATTACTGGATGATGGGTGATAATAGAGATAATTCATTGGATTCTAGAGAATTCGGATTTGTCCCTGAAGATCATATCGTTGGTAAAGCCTTGTTTACTTGGTTGAGCTGGGATAAAGACGGAACTTTCTTATCGAAAATTCGATGGAATAGAATCTTTAGAGGAATTGAATAACACTGTGGAAATTCAAAAAATGTAGAAAGGCTTTAAGAGTCGAAGGTTAATAAAAGCCACAAAGAATGATTTATGATCTTATCTCTGTGGCTTTTTCGGTAAATTCTCTATATTTCTAAAGGGATATTTACTTTTTACTTTAATGCAGCTAGGTAACGCTTGATGGTTTCTTCTAAGCCTAAGTAAAGCGCATCGGCAATCAAGGCATGACCTATGCTGACTTCCAATAAGTCGGGAATATGTTGATTGAAATAGGCCAAGTTATTCAAATCTAAATCATGGCCTGCATTTACGCCTAATCCTACTTCTCTTGCTTTAATCGCCGCTCTGAAATAAGGACGAATAGCTTCATCTTTTCTTGAGTTAAAAGCTTCTGCATAGGCTTCGGTGTATAATTCTATTCGGTCAGTTCCAGTTTCGGCTGCCGCTTCAACCATGTCTTCATCAGGATCGACAAAAATCGAAACGCGGATGCCCTGATCTTTGAAAAGTTTGCACATTTCAGTCAAGTAATCTTTATGTTTTATCGTGTCCCAGCCATGGTTTGACGTGATTTGTCCCAATTCATCAGGAACTAAGGTAACTTGAGTTGGTTTATTGGCTAATACCAAATCCACAAATTTCTGCTCCCTGCAATTTCCTTCGATATTAAACTCTGTTTTGATTGCCGCTTTTAGATCGAAGACATCCTGATAACGTATATGGCGTTCGTCAGGACGTGGATGAACTG
This sequence comes from Sphingobacterium hungaricum, assembly GCF_015210005.1. Taxonomy (GTDB): domain Bacteria; phylum Bacteroidota; class Bacteroidia; order Sphingobacteriales; family Sphingobacteriaceae; genus Sphingobacterium; species Sphingobacterium hungaricum. Next base: position 380,983 of record NZ_MU158697.1, on the reverse strand, counting down.
TGATTCCCTGCGCTCCAAATCGTTCGCAAGCCAATGCTGCCGCAACAACATTAGGCACGTTTCCACCCCGAGAATTTCTTAGTGTCGCAATCTTATTGATGTTCACTGATAACTTTGTCATTTCCATAGTTTCTTTGAATTTAACACTGTAAAAATGCGAATTATTAGGCGCATTATGGCTTTTTAGGAATAATTAACAATTTCTTTTAGGAATTTAATTAAATTGCATTCAAATGAATGGAATAGATTTCAGTTTTCTTAGTGAATTTCGCCTGCTCGATTTTATCGATATTATCCTTGTGGCTATCATTATCTATTACGTTTACAGCCTGATTAAAGGAACGATTGCTGTGAATATTCTGATAGGAGTAGGTTTGTTTTACGGAATATACCTAGTCGTAAAGCAATTGGAAATGAAACTATTAACTGAAATTTTTGGCGGTTTTATTTCTGTCGGCTCGATTGCATTGATTGTGGTTTTTCAGCAAGAAATCAGGCGGTTTTTATTGCATATCGGGAAAAATATTTCCATGCGAAGAAAGAAATACCTTTGGTCTTTCTTCGGAAGTAAAAAATCTGTCGAAAATAGCAACGCCGATAGTATTAAACCAATCATAGAAGCGTGCAGGAGCATGTCAAAAACCAAAACAGGTGCCTTATTGATCTTCTCTAAATATTTTGACGAAGAATATTATCAATCTAGCGGTGTACCCATCGATGCGCCAGTTTCGAAAGCTTTGATCGAATCCATTTTCTTTAAAAACAGTCCTCTGCATGATGGAGCTGTTGTAATAGTGGATTATCGGGTAATGACTGCAAGCTCGATTTTGCCCATTTCCGACAGCGAGGATTTGCCTCCGCAATTTGGTTTGCGCCACCGGGCCGCAATTGGTGTAACGGAAATTTCCGAAGCGATTGCGGTTGTGGTTTCTGAAGAAACAGGCGAGATTTCTTTTGCTAAGGATGGGAATGTAAATATTGATTTGACTCCAGAAGAGCTGGAGAAAATTCTTATCGAAGAATTATAATTTTCAGAATATTATTTGCCAATCGCTTGATGTTGCTGAATTATTTTCAATAATATCCACTTTTTCACTTTCCTATATTGCTAATAAATCGTTAAATTTACTTTAGTGTAAAACGTAAATATATGCAGTTTCAAGAAAATTCTCCCTTAGCTATTGTATTGAATGATTTGTTTGATCATTATAAGAAAAATGTTTCTGATGTCAGTAAGATAACCGATGCATTGGTTGAAAAGGATGTGATTCAATCGGAAGCGGAAATTGTCAATGACCATATAGCTTTTAGAACTTTGGGCGTACCGAATTTGGGGATTGCTTCATTTGAAGAAATATTTATTGCTTACGGCTATTCCAAACGCGATCATTATTATTTTGAAGGAAAGAAATTGGATGCCTATTGGTTTTCGCCTCCTTCGCCAGAATTTCCTAGAATTTTTGTTTCTGAATTGATTGTCTCTGCTTTATCAAAAGAAGCACAGGACATTATTTATAAATATACCAGTCCCATTTCTAATGATCCTGTGGATACATTGGATTTGCAGAATGGCGAAGAAGTGGCTGCTTTTCTTCAAAAACCTTTATGGGATTTGCCAACTTCAGTAGAATATGAAGCGTTGCTGTCCGAGTCTGAATATGCAGCTTGGGTAATTTATAACCGCTATTATTTGAATCATTATACCATCAGTATTCATGAACTGAAAGATGGATACAATACATTGGAAGAATTCAATGCATTTCTGGAAAGTATTGGTGTCAAATTGAATACTTCTGGAGGAAAAATAAAAACAAGCGACGATGGTTTATTAAGACAGAGCAGTACGGTTTCTGCTTTGTACGATGCAAGTTTTGCTGATGGAAAGACGTTAAAAATTGCTGGAAGCTATGTGGAATTTGCAGAGCGAAGCGTCCTGCCGGAATACAAGCATCTTCCTAAAGAAAGCATTGAAGTGAAACATCGTCGTGACGGTTTTGAAACAAACAATGCCGATAAAATATTCGAAAGCACCTACATCACACAGATCAAAAATTCGTAATTATCCATGGAAGCCTTATTAGCGGAGCTAAAAAATCAGCTTTCGGGCGAACTTTTCTGGGATGAAAAAATGCGTATTCTCTACGCTACGGATGCTTCTGCTTATCGGGAACTGCCATTGGCGGTCGCTTTTCCAAAAGACGAAGAAGACCTTAAAAAACTCATTGCGTTTGCTACGAACTATGAAACTTCCTTAATCCCTAGAACTGCTGGTACTTCGCTGGCCGGACAGGTTGTTGGAGCCGGAATAGTCGTCGATGTTTCTAAATATTTTACCAATATTATCGAACTTAATCCAAACGAAAAATGGATTCGATTGCAACCTGGAGTTGTTCGTGATGAGCTAAATGCCTATTTGAAAACCTTTGATCTATATTTCGGTCCAGAAACTTCGACTGCAAATCGCGCAATGATTGGAGGTATGGTTGGCAACAATTCCTGCGGTTCGAATTCCTTGATTTTTGGAAGCACAAGGGAGCATACTTTATCGATTACGGCTTTGTTGTCGGATGGTTCGAAAGCCGAATTTCAGGATTTATCTTTTGATGACTTCATTGCAAAATGCCAATTGGATACGTTAGAAGGGCAGTTGTATACACAAATTCGAAGCATTCTAGGGAACTATGAAAATCAGCAAGAAATCAATACGCAATTTCCCAAATCGTCTATTCCTAGAAGAAACACAGGTTACGCGATTGACTTATTATTGCGAAGCAACCCATTTCATACGGAAGGAGCGAATTTCAATTTTAGCAAATTGCTCTGTGGCTCCGAAGGTACGTTGGCATTTATAACCGAAATCAAGCTTAATCTTGCTGATTTATCCAAAAAGCCAACTGGACTTTTGTGTGTTCATTTTTCTTCAATTGATGAGGCTTTAAAAGCAAATTTGATTGCCTTGCAACATAAGCCCTTGGTTTCCGAACTGATGGATAAGTACATTTTGGACTGTACAGAAAGTAACATCGAACAAAAGAAAAATCGATTTTTTGTCCAAGGAAATCCAGAAGCCATTCTGATTATTGAGTACGAAGCAACATCGCTTGAAGAAATCGAGCAGAAAGTGGCATTAGTCGAAAATGATATGCGGAAAGCCGAATTGGGTTATTATTTTCCATTGATTACTGGTGCTGATAAAAAGAAAGTTTGGGATTTGCGGAAAGCTGGTTTAGGACTTTTGAGCAATATGCCTGGCGACGAAAAGCCCGTCGCGGTGATTGAGGACACGGCAGTCGCTGTCAATGATCTTCCAGCTTATATCCATGAGTTTAACCAACTGCTAGCTAAATACAACCTGTATTCGGTGCATTACGCACATGTCGCGACAGGAGAATTGCACCTTCGGCCAATTTTAAATCTGAAAACCGAAGAGGGTACCCAATTATTTCGCGAAATAGCCATTGAGGTAGCAAAATTGGTCAAGAAATATAAAGGATCATTAAGCGGCGAGCATGGCGACGGCCGATTGAGAGGGGAATTTATTTCCATGATGATTGGCGATAAGAATTATCAATTGCTAAAAGATATTAAACAAGCATGGGATCCAAAAGGTATTTTCAATCCTGGAAAAATTGTGGACAGCCCAGCTATGAATACACACTTGCGCTATGATTACAAGCAGAAGAGCCCAGTCATAAAATCCGTTTTTCGTTATGCAAACCAAACCATTCTTCAGCATGCTGAGCAATGCAATGGTTCTGGGGATTGCCGGAAATCTGCGGGATCGGGCGGTACGATGTGCCCTTCATACATGGTCACCAAAAACGAGCAAGATACGACGCGTGCGCGCGCAAATATATTGAGGGAACTCTTGACGCAGTCAACGAAAAACAATCCATTTGACCATGTCGAAATCAAAGAAGTCATGGATCTGTGCCTTTCTTGCAAAGGTTGCAAATCAGAATGTCCGTCTTCGGTCGATATGGCAAAATTGAAAGCTGACTTTTTGCAGCAGTATTACGACGCGAATGGAATTCCATTTCGAGCGAATATGATTGGCCATGTGGATCGATTAACGAAATTGGCTTCGGCTTTTCCTGCATTCTACAACTGGACAATCGGAAACGCATTTACTGGAAAGTTGATTAAAAAAGCAATGGGTTTTTCGACAATGCGTCCCCTTCCTGAAATCGCCAGCCAATCCTTGCGTCAATGGTTTTTGAAAAGAAATAAACCTGATCTTCGAAACTCGAAAATCAAATCAGTTTATTTTTTCTGCGATGAATTCACCAATTACAATGATGTAGAAATAGGAAAAAAGACCATCGAGCTTTTAGAAGCCTTGCATTACGAAGTGTTGATTATTCCGCATGCGTTTAGTGGCCGGGCTTTGATGTCAAAGGGGTTATTGCGCGAAGCGAAAAAATTGGCGAATAAAAATGTAGAATTATTCTCTTCCCGATTGAACGAAGAAACTTTGCTGGTTGGCGTTGAACCTTCAACTATTTTATCATTTCGGGATGAGTATGTTGATTTGGTGGATGAAAATCTCATTGCGGCAGCAAAAAAAATCGCTCCGTTAGCCGTTACAATTGAAGAATTTCTGCTGAAAGAATTTGAGTTGGGCAATATTCTTTCCAATCAATTTTTGGATGATAAAAAAGAGATTTTGGTTCATGGACATTGCCAGCAGAAAGCTTGGGGATTAGAAGATTCGATTAGCCAAGTTCTGTCAATTCCAGAAAATTTTAAGGTTAAAAAAATTCCTTCCGGTTGCTGTGGAATGGCGGGGTCTTTTGGCTATGAAAAGGAACATTATGATATCTCGATGAAAATCGGAGAATTAGTTTTATTCCCAACGATTCGAAATAAAAAGGAACATACAATTGTAGTAGCCCCGGGCTCTAGTTGCCGACATCAAATTGAACATGGCGTCATGGAAAAGGCGAAACATCCTGTGGAGGTTTTGTACAATTCTTTAAATATAGTCGAGCCGTCTAATTAAATTTAACTTTTAAACCTCATGGATCCTTATATCAACAAGTATAAAACTTATAGAGCTGTTGTATGTATGGGAGTTCTTTTTTTACTAATCAGTTGTTCTACTCAGCGCCTAAATTGTCAGAAATTGAACTACTTATCGTTATCCGAAGTTAGCAATAGCGAGCAATATATCATTGCTTCTTATCCTTCAAAAAATCAAGATAATGAATTCTTAGAGGATCGGTTCTTATTCAGACGAAGCAACTTAAGCAAGCCAGATGCAATAGAGGCACTTGAAGAATATTTTTGTTTTTACAAAAACCAGACTGTGAGCAATAGGACCTATTCTTACAGATACGGAAGAATTGAAAACAGAATGAAATTGATAAATGAGAACATCAAATTTTCTGTAGAAGTAGAAGCATTATACACATTAACCAGCATGATTTTTGACGATCCAGTTTACATTTCACCAGTTCTAATCAATAAAAATACCGGACAAATATGCAATTTTAGTAGAGAAGATATGGATGTAGTCTATAGAATTTATAAGGATTGGTTTAGAAGAATGAGGAAAGATGGATTTTCATCGATTTCTTGGCCATTGAAGAATTCAAACTACATGTGGCTAGGGGAAAATAGTGTGGAAGATATAGAAACTTTAATTAGTAAAGAAATGTGAAATTTTAATTGATGTTTAAGCTATTAAGGTTTTTGCTAAATGAAATTGAGAATCTTGGACTTTTATTACATACTTAATTCGATATTTTGAACATCATTTCTTTTGACTTACAGGATGTGCGGGTTTATGACTTTTAAATCCCCAATGTTTTTAAAATCATGTGTGTTTCTGCTAATTAAAAATTAAGTTATTTACCATAGCAGTGGCTGCAATAATAGCATCAGGTAATTTGATTTTTTTTTCTTTTCTCAAAACTACACACTGTGTAATTACACCAGGGGTAATATCTAATACGACACTATCAACAATAAAATTGTGAACATTTTGAGAAGTGATTTTATCTGTATTCCAGCAAAGGAGTTCAATTTGAGTAATTATGGAAAGGTTAGGTACTGCATCAATTACTACATCCAAAAAGACCATACCTAGGGAGGGCAAGGAAGCCGAAAGATAATCGGAAACCACATTAGTGTCAATCAGATATTGTTCCATTCGTTCCGCATCTGCTTAATATGTTCATTTAATTCTTCCGCTAGTTCTTTGCTTATGCTACCTCTGTATTTATCAGATAATTTTGTTTTTGCGGGATTCGTATTTCTTTTCAACACCTTTATTAGCTTCAACTCTTCCAACTCGTGTAGAATCCCCAGAGCTTTTTGGTTGGTTATTTCTATAAGAATAGTATTTTCCATGATATAAAACTTATTTAGTAAGCCAATTTTTGTTATAACCTAAAGCTTTCAACTTTCATAAAGTAACAAGTCAAAACGGTATGTTTGACTTTGAGACTCAGATTTCTTTTGCAGAGATACTTTTAATCTGTCTGCTAAAACCTAGCTTTGTCAAGCTTTAGTGCAAATCATAAAGTAAATTTACCTTAAATAGTGAAGATTGTCAAGTTGCTTGGACGAGAGGGGTGGGGACGGATTAGGAATACTAGTTTGATAGCAAAGTCGTAAAAGCAATTTGATAAAATTGCTTTTACGACGTATTCCTTAAGTAGTTTTATTTTTTCGCTTGTTCAATAACTTGCGTATTCAATTTAATGTATTCGCCGTTATTTGCTTTTTTCGCGATATCAACGCCCTCTTCAGCAGTTTTGATAGCAGCAGCTTTATTTCCTGATTTTAATAAAGCGCGAGCTTTCCAATATTTTATGTAAGGCATGTTTGTGTTGCCTTGATCAGCAATATTCATCCATTCAACAGCCTTATTGATGTCTAGATCATTTAGGTAATAATATTGAGCAGATTGGAAATATGGTTTTTTCTCACCTTTCATTGCTTCGTCAATCGATGCAAGAATTTCTTTAGTTTGGTCTGCCACAATTGTGAATTTGACTTTTGCTAAATCCCAAGCCAAGGAAACATTTGTAGATTTTGTCGTTACATCATCAAAGCTGATTGTAAATGTTTCTACTTTATTTGTTAAGGTCTCAGCCTTTACATTAAAGCGCAAGAAATCTTCTTCTTTTTTGTATTCGTAAGCTCCCCATTGTTTCACATTCGTCGAAAGAATAATGGTCCATTCATCTTTGTTTGGAATAGTAAAAATTCCATAAGTTCCTGCTGGAACAACATTTCCTTGAATGCTTACCTGTTCCTCAAATGTAATCGAAGGAATATTATTTGCTCCTGTACGCCATACTTCTCCGTATGGTACTAAGTCACCGAAAATCGTACGGCCATTGGTATTTGGACGTTGATAGGTCAGTTCAATGTTTTTAATTCCTAAACCTTGTTTTAAAGTTTGTGTACTGCTCGCGGGAGGTAATTTTACCTGTGCCATAGCATTCTGGCAAGTAAAAAATAATGCTGTTGCAGCGAATAGACTTAATACTGTTGTTTTCATTTACAATTGATTTTTTATCGATGTGAAATTACTAAAGATTTCATGATTATACAATGAACGAGATAAATCATTCTAGAGATACAATGGAATTTCAGATGTGGGAACATTTTAATTCAAATCCTCTAGAAATTTCACACAAAAAAAGAACTCCAATTGGAGTTCTTTTTTGTGTATATATGTAATTCTACTACTAAGCTTTTCCAACTTTATGTCCTGCAATGGCATAATAGAGAATGAATAAATAACATGGTAAAGCAATCCAGTATGCCGTGTGTGAACCAACGTGTTCAGCAAGCTGACCATAAAGCAAAGGGATAACTGCTCCACCCGCAATACCCATAACCAATAATCCAGATGCAGCGCTAGTGAATTTACCGACCCCTTTTAATGCTAATGGCCAAATGGCCGGCCAAATCAATGAATTTGCTAAACCCAATAAACCAACGAATATGAGTGAGATCATTCCAGAAGTTGAAACAATTCCGAATGTAAAAATTATTCCAAGAATACCGCAACCCTTCAAAGCGGTTTCTTGCTTCAAAAACCTTGGAATCGTAAGGATACCAATGATGTACCCAAGAACCATAGCCAACATAGTAAACATGGTAAAGTTTTTAGCAGTTTCCAATCCGATTCCTTGTGAAACTCCATAGGAGATGATGGTATCCCCAGCTAAAACCTCAACGCCGACATAAAGAAATAAGGTAATAAACCCCAATACAACATGAGGAAATTGGAAAATACTTGTTTTATTTTCGCTTACTTTATGATGGTCTGCCGTCTCTTCTTCATTTCCTTGGACATCAGGAAGATTAGACCTTGAAATCCAAAATGCTAAAATCAGTAAAACGATAACAATTCCAATGTAAGGATTAACAACTTGAAGCGCAATTCCATCTAGAGCTTTGCTATATTCCTCTGGAGATAAGGTTTCTACTTGTTTAGAAATTTTATCTGCTTCTCCTAAATTTAAAAATAACCCAAGAATAATTGGCGCTAGGCCGCCCGCCAATTTATTACATATCCCCATAATACTAATCCTTTTGGCAGCAGTTTCTACAGGTCCAAGAATTGTAATGTAAGGATTTGAGGCTGTCTGGAGAATTGCCAATCCACCGCCCATCGTAAACAATCCAATTAAAAAGATTAAATATGTTCGTGAATATGCTGCCGGAATAAACAATAAAGCGCCAAATGCCATTATGCCCAGAGCGATCCCCATTCCCTTTTTAAACCCATATTTATTCAGAACCCAAGTTGATACTGGGGCCATAACTAAATATGCAATGTAAAACGCGAAAGTGACTAAATAGGATTGAAATTCTGTTAAATCACATGCGATTCTTAAATATGGAATAAGTAGGGAATTCAGCCAGGTTACAAATCCGAAGATAAAAAATAAGGAGCCTATAATAATCATTGGGCCGGTCGTCGATTGACCTTCTTTTAAATACGCTTGTTTTGAATCCATTTTTGGAATTTTAGATTAATATTTTTTACATAAAAAGATTACACAAGGCTAATAAAATAATATGAGAAAAACGACATGAAATTTAAGTCAATCGATTGTGTTCTTATAGTAAAGCATATAAAATAGCCTGTATCGCTTCAATACATTGCTCAAAAGGTCATAAAAAAGTAGAGAGATTCCGTTGGGCGCAATCTCTCTACATTAAACCGTATCATAAAACCAAAAATGGTATTATATTGATAAAACAAACCTATTGAATAAAGGTTTGTCATATTTGTTATTTTCCGATAATCGCAATCGTCAATCTTGAGATACAAACCAATGCTTTCTTCTCATTGTGGATTTTAATATCCCATACATGGGTCTTCCCGCCAATATGCAGTGCGGTACATGTCGCATATACGTATCCTGAATTCACAGGGCGCAAATGATTTGCATTGATTTCAAGGCCGACTCCCATCTGTCTGTCCATATCTACCATCAAGTTCGATGCGACGCTGCCGACGGATTCGGCTAAAACCACGGATGCTCCGCCATGTAAAATTCCAAAAGGTTGCATGACTTTTTCAGTGACAGGCATGCGCGCTACGATAGAAGAAGATGTGATTTCAGTCGCTTCAATTTCTAGATAACCAGTCATGTTTTTAGCAAAAATCTGATTGACTTCTTCCAATGAATATTCTCTAAACCACATCCTAGTTTGTTTCTTGATTTATTAAATAACGCGATTGCAAAATCAATCGATGATGATTTAAATGCCCTGCAATAATGTAGATAAATGCGCGAACGCTGATTAGACGGTCAGAGGCCATGCCTTTGCGCTGCAATTCGACTTCATTTAGCGAGTTGAAGAAAATTAGATTCGATTTCCTCAGATGGATAAATTCCTCGATGATGCTCTCAAATTCGCGTTCGTTATGTCTGCCATTCGCAACAAATTCATCTTGTTCAAATGAAGCCAATGAAGTCATGTCATTTCGCGCGAAGCGCAATGCTCGATAAGCCATGACACGTTCTGCATCCAAAATATGGCAAAGCACTTCTTTTATTGTCCATTTCCCTTCAGCATAAGAATAAGTGCCCAAATCTGCTGGTATCGTTCGGATAAATTCCGGAAACGTGGTCACTTGATTCTCTAATTCCACCATCACATCGCCTACTATGGTTTCAATGTAATCACTATAAATTGCTGGATATTCGTCAGATTTGAGTGGGTTCATATTTTAAATTGCTTTTTAGTATGATTCTAAATGTACTGCCTTTGCCGATTTCTGATTCTTTCACAAAGATATGTCCTTTATGGTAATGCACCATCCGTTTCGTAAGACTCAATCCCAATCCCCAGCCACGCTTACGTGTGGTGAATCCAGGTTGGAAAATAGTCTCAAAATCAGATTTTGGAATGCCTTTGCCTGTATCGCTAATGTCTATAAAAATTTCTTCTTTTGCAATATTTTCAGAAATGTTAACCGAGATTTTGCCTTCTGAACTGATTGCATTAACGGCATTTTTCAATAAATTTTCGATGATCCAGTCAAACAATTGAACATTGATCATTGCTTCAACTTGCTGATCTCCTTTTAATTCAAACGTAATCTTGTCACTTGTTCGTATTCGGAAATAATTCATGTAATCCCTAACCCGGTCGTAGACTACATGGCTGGAAAGCGAAGGGATTGAGCCGATTTTTGAAAAGCGATCGGCGACAATTTCTAAACGCTTGACATCATTTTCCATTTCATCCAGTACCGAATCGTCCTCAGCTTCATACTTTATGCGGACTAATTCCAACCAGCCCATCAAGGAGGAAATCGGCGTGCCCAATTGATGCGCCGCCTCTTTGGCCATCCCGACCCAAACTAGATTTTGTTCGGATTTCCGGATGGAATTAAAGACCGTATAGGCAATAATCAGAAATAAACCTATCAGCGAAAGCTGAACGTATGGAAATACCCTTAAATTCTGAAGCGCTTGAGAATCCTTGTAATACACGAGCCATTCCTCTCCGGTATCGAGCGGAAGAATAATCGGCTTATGCCTTTTTTTCATGATATTCAGCTGTTTTTCGAAATATTCTGGATCATAGGTCAATTTCGAATGGCTTGTATCTGATTCAATAGGAGCAATGTTTGTTTTCGTTGAATCTAAATCCCGCCAAAAAATCACATGATTTTGTTCGTCAGTAATAATTGCTGGAAGAGAAAGGCTGTCACGCACCGCGTAGATAAAACTAATAAATTGATCATCGACATCGGGCATGGTGATAATGCTTCTCGTGCTCATTGCCCAAACTTCTGCTTTCGTACGTTCGGATTTTGAAAGACTTTTTACCAAATAGTTCGTGTAAATCAATGATGCGGCCGCAATAAGGGCTGCGAAGAGAAACAAAAATGCTTTCCACTGCTGTTGATTATACCGATAAGGATTTTTTCTTGATAACATATCTTGTCGCAAATTAGATAATTTCTTTTATTCATCATATAAACAAGGCTTCATTTCTGTTATTCTTAATGATTACAAAGTAGAACCATAAAGGTCTATGATTTAGCGTATAGCTAAAAAGCTTGTTTCTGTGGTTAAAAAATAACAGTTCCAGAAAAAATAGGTAATTTTGCGCCATGAATTCACAACAAAAAGTGAGGGTGCGCTTTGCACCGAGTCCTACCGGAGGATTACATTTAGGAGGCGTACGAACTGCCTTGTTTAATTACTTATTCGCGCGTCATCACGGCGGAGATTTTATTTTACGAATTGAAGATACGGACCAGACACGCTTTGTTCCGGGAGCAGAAGAATATATTTTAGAATGTTTAGCTTGGTGCGGAATTAAGATTGACGAAAGTCCGGTCAATGAAGGCAATTTCGGTCCATACAGACAGAGCGAGCGAAAACCTTCGTATCGTGCTTATGCGGAAGAGTTGGTCAAAAAGGGACACGCTTTCTATGCATTCGACAGCACTGAAGAATTAGAAGAACAGCGGAAATTATTTCCGAATTTCAAATATAACTTTGAGAATAGACTTTCTTTGCGAAATTCGTTAAGCCTGTCGGAAGAAGAGACGCAAAAATTGTTAGCAGAAAATCATCCGCATACAATCCGCATTAAAATGCCAGACAATGAATCGGTTTATTTTGATGATTTGATCCGTGGCCGAGTTTCATTTGAAACAAGTCTATTGGACGATAAAGTATTATTAAAAGCGGATGGCATGCCGACTTACCATTTGGCAGTTGTTGTTGATGACAAAGCCATGGAAATTTCACATGTTTTTCGAGGTGAAGAATGGTTGCCATCATCCCCGATACATATTTTGTTATGGACTTATTTTGGATGGAAAGAACAAATGCCTCAATGGGCCCATCTTCCTTTAATTTTAAAGCCTGATGGGAATGGAAAATTGAGCAAACGCGATGGCGACCGATTGGGATTTCCGGTGTATGCAATGAATTGGCAAGATCCGAAAACAGGCGATTTAACAAAAGGTTTCCGTGAACTTGGATTTTTGCCCGAAGCTTTCGTCAATATGCTAGGTGTGTTGGGATGGAATGATGGAACAGAGCAAGAAATTTTCTCGATGGAAGAATTGATTGCTAAGTTCTCAGTAGAGCGCATTCATAAAGCTGGAGCAAAATTCGATTTTGAAAAAGCAAAATGGTTCAACCACGAATGGATTAAAAATACAGCAGACGAAGACCTGTTGCCACAAATTAAAGCCGTTTTAACAGAAAATTCAGTGAACGATGGTCAATTTTCTGATGAATATGTTTTGCAAATCATTTCCTTGGTGAAAGAGCGATTGACATTTGTCGAAGATTTTTGGGAGCAAGCGAATTTCTTTTTTACTGCGCCAAAAGATTTCGATGTTTCGGCGATTAAGCCAAAATGGACTGCTGAAAAAACACAGTTTTTCAACGAAGTAATTGCTGAATTTTCAGGCTTAGCCGAATGGAACGCTTCAGGATTGGAAAGTCATTTCAAAAATAAAATCAACGGAGCAGGTTTGAAAATAGGTGAGTTTATGATGCCATTGAGAATCATGCTTGTTGGAGGAAAGTTTGGTCCAGATGTTTTTCAGATTGTCGAAAAGCTGGGAAAACAGGAAGTAATTTCCAGAATTCAATACGGATTGGACTTATTAAATTAAAATAATATTTAATGCATTCTCAAGGTAATTATCTTTTTAATCTTTATCTTGGAGGATTATAAATCAACTGAAATATGACTAGAAGAAACCTATTACTTGCACTTTTTGCATGTACAATTTGTTTGCTTTCTTTTGCTCCGCAAAAAAAGGTAAAACAACCAGAGAAAAAATTCGGATGGCATTTAGGTGCTCAAGCTTACACGTTTAGGTTATTTACTTTCGCAGAGGCATTGGACAAAATCGATAGCGCAGGATTAACGTATGTAGAGGCTTTCCCGGGACAAACTGTTGGGGCGGGAAGTACTGAAAAGTTAAATTATACACTTTCTCCCGAAGGGAAAAAGTTAGTTAAGGATTTATTGAAAAAGAAAAAAATCACTTTGCACGCTTTTGGTGTGACTGGCGCTAAAGATGCAGAAGAATGGGAGAAGGTTTTTCAATTTGCACAAGAAATGGGCATCAAAGTTATTAATTCAGAGCCTCAAGAAAACCAGCTTCAATTGGTTTCTGATTTGTGCGATAAATACAAAATCAAAGTTGCTTTGCATAACCATCCAGAACCGACATTTTATTGGAATCCCGATAAAGTATTGTCTTTGCTAGAAGGCAAAAGCCAGTATTTAGGAGTTTGTGCAGATGTTGGCCATTGGGCGCGCTCGGGTCTTGACCCAGTTGCTTCTTTGCAAAAATTACAAGGCAAGGTTTTTCATTTACATTTCAAAGATTTGAATGAATTTGGAAAAAAGAATGCGCATGACGTGCATTGGGGAACTGGAATTATTGGTATGGATAAAATCATCGCAGAATTGAAAAGACAAAAATTCAAAGGCATGCTTTCTGCAGAATACGAATACAACTGGGAAAACAACATGAATGATGTTAAAATCAGTGCAGAAAATTTTAGGAAAGCGCTGTAAAAAGTAAAAATTAAAAAGTAAAAATTCAAAAACCTTTCTAGCGACTAGAAAGGTTTTTGAATTTTTATCCTTTTTTGAGCATGTCTAAAAGGGTCTTTATTAGAAAAGGAAATGATTTGTTGTAGTCAAAAGCGCATGTTATTAGTTTGTGCCAGATTTATCAAATTAGCCTTAGCGAAGAGAACGATTTTTTAATTTTATATTGAATGTGATGTTGCGAACCTACGGCTCGCTATCGTATAGGCTGATGTCTTGCTACAAACATTTTGCTCCTACGGAGCAAGGCTAAATTTTGATAGGTCATTGATATAAAATAGTCCTTAGCGAAGAAAGCGATTTTTTAATTTTATATTAAATGTGATGTTGCGAACCTACAGCTCGCTATCGTATAGGCTGATGTCTTGCTACGAACATTTTGCTCCTACGGAGCAAGCCTAAATTTTGATTAGGTCATTGATATAAAACATTTTTATCAAATTAACCTTAGCGAAGAGAACGATTTTTTAATTTGATATTTAATGTGTGAGTTTGCGAATCTACGGCTCGCTATCGTATAGGCTGATGTCTTGCTACAAATATTTTGCTCCTACGGAGCAAGACTAAATTTTGATTAGGTCATAGATATAAAACATTTTTATCAAATTAACCTTAGCGTACAGAACGATTTTTGAATTTTTAATTTTGAATTTTTACTTTTAATTTAATCAATCATCTTTTGCTGAAGCAAATATGCCATGCTTTTAATAACGCGGTCGTGCTTTTTAACAAAAGGATTTTCCTCGTTCCAAACATAACCGGCTAAGACCGAACAGATTTTTCGTTTGACATCCAGATTTTCTGGCTGATGAAAAAATAGGGTTTGCAGATTTCCGGTGTACCATTCTTTGACATAAGTCGTGAACACGTCAATTCCTCGTTGCATGTAGTCTGCAAATTCCACTTGCCAATCCACATTCTCGCCATGGACTTCTCGATAGGCTAATTTTGCAGCAAGAATGCCAGATTCCGTTGCGAAGCAAACCCCCGAAGAAAATACGGGGTCCAAAAATTCAGAACTGTTTCCTGTTAATGCAAATCCATCTCCGAACATTTTAGTCACAGCCGCAGAATAATTTTTTAAATGAACAGGCTCGAAAAGAAATTCAGTTCCAGCAAATCGCTTGATGTAGAAATCCGAAAGATTAATTGCTTTTTCGAGCGCACGTGCTGTACTTCCGTTTTCTTTGAGTTCCTCAATAAAATCTGTATTCGCAACAATGCCTAAGCTGGTATTTCCATTGGAAAAAGGAATCACCCAAAGCCATACTTCGGTATCCAGCACATCAAATGAGATTTGCGTTCCTTCAATGCCTTCTGGACGATTGATGTCGACAACATGAGAAAAAATAGCAGAATGCGGATTCAATTGAGAAGGTTTGTCCAACTGAAGCAACCTTGGCAATACACGGCCATAACCACTGCAGTCAATCACAAATTTGGCTTTGATTTGACGCTCGTTTCCGTCTTTATCGATTAGCGTTGTTACAGATTCCGAACCATCAAATTCAATCGCCGTGACAGTAGTTTCAAATTGGATATCCACACCTTTTCGCTCTAGTTCCTGCGTCATCGCATAATCGAAATCGGCTCTTGGGATTTGCCAAGTCCAATCTCTGCCTTCGCCGAATTTGTCGCTAAAGTCGAAAATATTAATCACATCGCCTTTGATAAAACGTGCGCCTGGTTTAATTTGAAAATTGTACGAGTTTAGTGCGTCTAATAATCCTGCTTCGTCAAAATGGTCCATAACGCGAGGAATCAAGCTTTCGCCAACAACCAATCTAGGGAATTTAGATTTTTCTACGACTTTAATGGACGATCCCATCTTGTGAAGATACCCAGCTGCGACACAACCCGAAGGGCCGGCACCGATAATTAATATTTCTACTTCCTCTAACGCCATGCTGAATAGTGATTATTATGGTAAAATATATTACTTTTGCAAAAATAAATTTGCGCAACAAATGTACTGTTTAATCCGTTGCATAAGTTTAATATTCTTAAAATTAAATAGCTTAAAATAGAATGATTTCTATACTTGATAAATTGGATCTCGCACAAATGTATAATGTATTGTTTGAGCTCGAGTCAATCCAAATTGCACCAGAAACTTTAAAAGTAGTCAATGATTCACACCTCTTTTTAAAGGAATTCTCTAAAAACAAAGTGATTTATGGTGTAAATACTGGTTTTGGGCCAATGGCTCAATACCGTATTCAAGATCAAGATACCGTCCAATTGCAATACAATTTGATTCGAAGCCACGCTGCGGGAACGGGTGACTTATTGTCTCCTGCAATCGTAAAAGCTTCGATGCTCGTTCGTCTGGCAAATCTTGCTCAGGGCAAATCAGGCGTTCATGAGTCGGTGTTGAAATTATTGGTTGAATTTATCAATCGAAACATTACACCGGTGATTTTTGCGCATGGCGGAGTAGGTGCGAGTGGCGATTTAGTTCAGTTAGCGCATTTAGCGTTGGTGTTGATTGGAGAAGGTGAAGTAATCTACAAAGGTGAGCGCAGAGCAACTGCTGAAGTTTTTGAATTAGAAAATTTAAAGCCTATTGATGTGGTCGTTCGCGAAGGCCTTTCATTAATCAATGGGACTTCGGTAATGACTGGTGCTGGGATTGTGAATGTTCTTTTGGCAAAGAAATTATATAAGATATCATTGGAATTGTCTTGTGCAATGAATGAAATAGTCAAAGCACATGACGATCATTTTTCAGCTACGCTGAATGAAGTGAAAAAACACCAAGGTCAGCAACAAGTTGCAGAACAAATGCGCGCCTATTTAAAAGATAGCCAATTGATCCGCAAGCGTGAAGAAGATTTATATTCTGGCAATAATTTAGAGGAGATTTTCAAAGACAAAGTGCAGGAGTATTATTCGTTGCGCTGTGTTCCTCAAATTTTGGGGCCTATCTTGGACACCATTAACCAAACCGCTGAAGTTTTAGAAAATGAAGCGAATTCGGTGAGTGATAATCCGATTATTTCGGTCGAAGACCAAAATGTATACCATGGCGGAAATTTCCACGGAGATTATATTTCGTTAGAAATGGATAAGCTTAAGCTTGCGATTACGCGTTTAACGATGTTGTCTGAACGACAATTGAATTATTTGATGAATAGCAAAATCAATGAAATTTTGCCTCCATTTGTCAACATGGGAAAATTGGGTTTCAACTTTGGTATGCAAGGTGCGCAGTTTACGGCAACGTCTACAACTGCTGAAAATCAAACTTTGTCCACATCGATGTATGTGCACAGTATCCCGAATAACAATGACAATCAAGATATTGTGAGCATGGGTACCAATGCGGCGATGTTGACGAATAAAGTCATTACAAATGCATTTGAAGTGTTGGCGATTCAATTAATTTCAATAGTTCAGGCAATTGATATCTTGAATGTTAAAAATTTAGTATCTTCAAATACGAAACGAGTGTATGACGACGTAAGGTCGATTATCCCGACTTTTTCGGATGACAAACCATTATATCCGGCAATCAAATCGGTGAAAGAATATTTAATGAAATAGAAATGAAGTGTGCTTTAATAACTGGGGGATCTCGAGGAATCGGGCGCGCAATTTGTTTGAAGTTGGCGCAGGAAAGCGATTATCATATTCTAATTAATTTTCAAGGAAATCAGGTTGCTGCGCAAGAAACTTTAGCGCAGGTAGAGGCTTTAGGCAAAACAGCCGAGCTTATTCAATTCAATGTTGCGAATAGCGACGATACGCAAGCGGCATTAAACGCTTGGGTTGAACAGAATCCCGAAGCCAAAGTGGAAGTGATTGTCAACAATGCCGGAATGGCAAAAGACGGTCTTTTTATGTGGATGCAGAAGGAAGATTGGCAATCCGTGCTGGATGTTTCTTTGAACGGATTTTTTAACGTAACCAATTTTTTTATTCAAAAAATGTTACGAAACCGCTATGGGCGGATTATTAATGTTGTTTCAGTTTCTGGGGTCAAAGGTACAGCTGGTCAAACGAATTATTCAGCCGCGAAAGCGGGTGTAATTGGTGCGACTAAAGCCTTGGCGCAAGAAGTTGCCAAACGTAATATTACTGTAAACGCAGTTGCACCTGGATTTATCAAAACCGATATGACAGCGGAGCTGGATGAAAAAGAATTAGTAAAAATGATTCCTGCGAATCGTTTTGGCGAAGCGGAAGAAGTTGCCGATTTGGTTTCTTTTCTGGCTTCCAAAAAATCTGGCTATATTACTGGTGAAGTAATCAATATTAATGGAGGGATTTATTCTTAATAGCTATGGATAGGCGCGTCGTCATCACGGGTATGGGGATTTATTCCTGCATTGGACTTAATTCCAAAGAGGTTGCTCAATCTTTATTTGAAGGCAAATCGGGAATTACTGTCGATACAGAACGTGGCGCATTTGGTTTTCAATCGCCGCTAACGGGTAAAGTTCCTTTGCCTGATTTGAAAAAAGCATTAACCCGAAGGCAGCGCATCAGCATGGGCGAAGAGTCCGAATATGCCTATGTTGCGACGATGGAAGCCTTCGAACAAGCCAATTTATCAGAAGAGTTTTTGAAATCCAATGAAATTGGAATTCTATACGGCAATGATAGTGTTGCTCAATCTGTTGTAGAGTCTACGGATATTGTGCGCGAGAAAAAGGACACGCAATTGATTGGTTCGGGAGCGATTTTCAAATCGATGAATTCGACCGTGACGATGAATCTGGCGACCATTTTAGAATTAAAAGGAATCAACATGACCATTAGCGCGGCTTGCGCGAGCGGTTCTCATGCGATTGGGCTTGGATTTATGTTCATAAAGCAAGGTCTTCAGGACATGATTATTTGCGGTGGGGCGCAAGAGATTAATCCATACGCGATGGCAAGTTTTGATGGATTAGGCGTTTTCGCGACGGATATCGAGCATCCTGAAAAAGCTTCTCGTCCTTTCGATACAAAACGTACAGGTCTGGTGCCAAGCGGTGGCGCGGCGACATTGATTTTAGAAAGTTACGAATCTGCGGTAAAAAGAGGAGCGACCATTTTAGCTGAAGTGGCTGGGTACGGTTTCTCTTCGAACGGTGGACATATTTCGACACCCAACATGGAAGGGCCAAAAATTGCAATGCAGCGTGCTTTGGACCAAGCTGGAGTTCGTGCCGAAGATGTGGATTACATCAACGCGCATGCAACATCGACACAAATCGGAGATGTGAACGAAGGAAAAGCCATTTTGGATGTTTTCGGAAGCAAACCTTATGTCAGTTCAACAAAGTCCATGACGGGGCATGAATGCTGGATGGCAGGTGCATCAGAAATTGTATATTCAACCTTGATGATGCAACATAATTTTATTGCGCCAAATATTAATTTGGAGCAAGTAGATGAGGAAATTAGAGAATTAAATTTGGTATCGAAGACAATAGAAAAAGAATTTGATATATATTTGTCTAATTCTTTCGGATTTGGAGGTACCAATTCGGCGATTGTTGTGAAGAAATTTAAACATGAATAACGTGCGTATAGCTCATCAAATTAATGCTATTTTGATGGATGAATTTGAGATAGATGAAGAGGTTATCGAAGCTGGAGCTCCTTTAAAAGAGTCTTTGGATTTGGATAGTTTGGATTACGTGGATTTGGTGGTCATCATAGAATCGAATTTCGGAGTGAAATTGACGGAGCATGATTTTGCCAACATGCAGACTTTTCAGGACTTTTACGATATTATCGAACGAAAGATTGAGGAGAAAAAATAATTCGCATGAGCCAATGGGACGGAAAATCAAAAGGCACACTTCTCGGCTATAAAATTTTTGTCTTTTTAATAGAAAAATTAGGCATCCGAACAGCCTATTGCTTGCTTATTTTTGTCGCTTTTTATTATTTCGTTTTTTATCCTCGAAATTTTAGGGATATATTTTATTATCTGCATCAGCGCCAGAAATTCTCAAAAATCAGCTCTTTTTTCAAAGTCTATCAAACTTATTTCGTATTTGGACAGACCATTATTGATAAAGTAGCGATTTCAGCGGGGCTAAGAAACCGATTTACGTACGATTTCGACGGCATCGACGTTTTACAAGAAACTTTAGCGAATGGCAAAGGCGGGATTTTAATTTCAGCCCATGTCGGCAATTTCGAAATTGCTGAAAAATTTTTGGCAGATATTAATAAAGATTTAAAAATCAATTTGGTTACTGTAGACCGCGAGGTATCGGTCATTAAAAATTATCTCGAAGAAATTTCTGAAAAGACCAACATCAAGCTCATTCATATTCAAGAGGATTTATCCCATATTTTTCGAATCAATGAGGCTTTATCGGAGAATGAATTGATTTGTTTTACAGGAGACCGCTATTTTGAGGGTTCAAAAACGTTGAGCATAGATTTCTTAGGTAAAGAAGCTGTTTTTCCGGCAGGACCATTTCACTTGGCTTCTCGTTTGGGAGTGCCTGTGATATTTGTGTACGTCATGAAGGAGAAAAATCTCCATTATCATCTGTATGCACGGAGAGCGGAGGATGTCAAGCATCGAAACCCCCAAACGGTTTTGGAAGCTTACGCGAAGAGTTTGGCTCAAATAGTATCCCGTTATCCTTTACAATGGTTTAATTTTTTTGATTTTTGGAAAAATTATAGTTAGTTTAAGTTAAAATGAAAAAAGTTTTAGTAGTCTATTATACGCAGTCAGGTCAATTACTCGAAATTGCTCAACAAATTGCTAAACCTTTTATCGAGGATGATGCTTTTCAATTGGATTATCATCAAATCAAAATGAAAAATGATTTTCCATTTCCATGGAATGGCGATGAGTTTTTTGATACTTTTCCTGAAACTTTCAAGCAGATTCCGCAAGAACTTCAGCCAGTAAATCCAGAAATACTGTCCACGGATTATGATTTGATTTTATTTCATTATCAAGTCTGGTATTTGACACCTTCCATTCCGATTAATTCCTTTTTGAAATCTGAAGAAGCGAAACAAATCTTATCTGGAAAACCCGTCGTCACAATCAGCGGTTCTCGGAATATGTGGGCTTATGCACAAGAAAAAATGAAGGTGTTGCTGAAGGAAAATGAAGCATCGCTAGTGGGCAATATCGCATTGACCGACCGTCATAATAACCTGATTTCGGTGATTACGATTGTCGATTGGCTTTTTTCAGGCATCAAAAAGCGAGCTTTTGGCATATTTCCTTTGCCTGGAGTTGCTCAAGAAGAAATCGAAAGTTCGGATAAATTCGGAAAAATAATTAAGTCTTACTTAAAAAATGGTAATTTTATAGGCATGCAAGAAGAGCTTGTTGCTAATGGTGCGGTAGAATTTAAGTTTTTCTTAGTTTCCATGGACCAAAAAGGGAATCGGATGTTCAACATCTGGTCGAATTTAATTTTGTCCAATCCAAAAAAGAGAAAATTATTGGTACAATTATTTAAGTACTATGTGATTTGTGCGATTTACATTTTGTCTCCGATTGTCAACATTATTGAGTTGATTCTTTACCCCTTGCTTTGGGTGTTGAAGATTAAAAGACAAAAGAAATATTTTCAAGGCGTTTAATACATGAAAGAAGTATATATAAATAAGTTAGCGAAATTTTTACCTAATGAAGTCGTTTCAAATGATGAAATGGAAAGTTATTTAGGTAAAATCAACGATAAAGAGTCCAAAGCGCGCAGAATTGTTTTGCGAAATAATGGCATTGAACAGCGTTATTATGCATTGACCAAAGAGGGAAAGCCGACGCATACCAATGTGCAATTGACCGCGGAGGCAATCCGTCAATTGTATGATGCCGATTTTAAACCGGAAGATATGGAACTGCTTTCTTGCGGAACTTCTTCGCCGGATTACCTAATGCCTTCCCACGCGGTGATGGTTCACGGTGAATTAAAAAGTGGACAAACGGAGATAAATTCGTCTGCTGGAAATTGCTGTGCAGGTATGAATGCAATGAAATTTGCTTACTTGTCTGTCAAATCTGGAAGTACTAGCAATGCCGTCTGTACAGGCTCCGAACGCATGTCCTCATGGATGATTGCCGACCATTTTAATAAGGAAGTCGACAATTTAAAAGAATTGGAAGAACAGCCTATCATTGCTTTCAATAAAGATTTTTTGCGCTGGATGTTATCCGATGGTGCTGGCGCAATGTTGTTGGAAAATGAGCCTAAAGGCGATTTGCCATTAAAAATAGAATTTATGGAAGGGTATTCCTTCGCCCATGAAATCGAAACCTGCATGTATGCGGGTGGGGATAAACTGGAAGATGGAACGTTGAAATCGTTCAGCGATTATACATCGGAAGAATGGCTGACAAAATCGATTTTTGCGGTAAAGCAAGACACAAAATTGCTGGATAAATACATTTTGGATAAAGGTGTTGAAGGAATTCAAATGGCAATGGCGAAACATAACATTACGCCTGATGACATCGATTTTCTTTTGCCCCATGTTTCTTCACACTATTTTGTGGAAGAATTATATCAGAAATTAATTGTAGCCGGAATTGAATTCAGCAGAGAGAAATGGTTTTTAAATTTAAAAACGATTGGAAATGTTGGCGCAGGTTCTGTGTACATCATGTTGCAGGAATTGGTTGCATCTGGAAAATTGAAAAAAGGACAGCACATCATGCTATGCGTTCCTGAAAGCGCTCGTTTTACCTATGCTTACGCTTATTTAACTGTTTGTTAATCCAACATGCTTTTCGAAGGAGATATTACGACATTGATTCCCCAGCGCCAACCTATGGTTATGGTCGATTCGATTGTGGAGTACAGCGAGAAGCAAGTCATTTCATCATTTAAGCTAGTAGAAGGCAATTTATTTATTCAAAATAATCATTTTCTTGAATCAGGGTTAATTGAACACATGGCTCAATCCGTTGCTTTGCATACTGGTTATTTTTATTTCTTTAAAAACGAAACTCCGCCTACAGGCTATATCGGGACTGTTCAAAGTCTTGACATTTTTCATCTCCCGAAACTTCATTCTTCACTTCGGACAACGGTTGATATTGTGGAAGAATTTATGGGTGTCACTTTGGTGGAAATATCCGTTAAAGTTGATAACTTGCTTATTGCTAAAGGAAAAATGAAAACTGTCATCGCCAAATAATCATGGAACTAGATAACTTGATTGAAATAGAACCTTATCTGCCTCACCGCAAACCCATGTTGATGGTCGATGCGATTGTGGAGATTTCCGCCGAGCGAGTTGTCTGTGTATTTAAGATTGAAGAGGAATGTGTTTTTGTACAAAATAATCAGCTTCAAGAAGCAGGTTTGATTGAACATATGGCACAGACTTGTTCGTCCATTATGGGACAGACTTATTTCGAAAATAAGCAGACTGATTCTTCAAGGCCGATTGGCTTTATTTCCGCCATCAAGAGTCTTACAATCAATCATCTGCCTGAAGTCGGAAAGCTGATGCGTACGGAATCGGTATTGGAAAACAAGTTTTATGGCGATGATTACACATTGAGCACGATGTTGGTCAACGTAGTTGTTGACAATGAAGTGATAGCAGAAGGAACAATCAATTTATTTTTACAGGAGAATCGAAATGAAAAAATCTGAAGTCCCGCAAGATAAAGGCAGTGTGTCTGAAAAAGGCTCTCGTGAATTGTATTACGCATTGGATGAAAATGGAGAATACACAACTGAATTGAGCACAGGTTGGGAACCTAAGCAAATCGTGCAGAACCATACGTTAAGTGAGTTGGAAGAACGAATAAATCAGGCCCAGCAAGATGTGAAAAACGGATTGGCGAGTCCAATTGTTTATTTTATGGAGTTGAAGCGAATGGATTGGCAGATTGTTGCTGATTATTCAGGAATTTGGAAATGGCGTGTGAAACTTCATGCTAATCCAAGCAGATTTCAAAAATTAAGCGATAAAACCTTGTCAAAATATGCGGAAGCGTTTGAAATTTCGTTAGAAGAACTAAAGAATTATAAAGGAGATTAATGCAACAAGAATTTAAACATCACATCACAGCCCATTGCGAAAATGGCGTTGCATCTAATCTTTTAAAAAATAAAGGCCTTGATATCAGTGAACCGATGGTTTTCGGTATCGGTGCCGGACTATTCTATGTGTATTTGCCATTTATCAAAGTCAATCATGCGCCAGGAATCAGTTACAGACCGATGCCAGGATGGATTTTCAATGGCTTGGCAAAACGTTTAGGAATCAAAATCAAAAGACAAAAATTTTCTACTCCAGAAAAAGCAAAAGCTGTTTTGGATGAAAATTTAAAAAATAATAATCCTGCAGGCCTTCAGGTCGGCGTATATCATTTGCCTTATTTTCCTGACGACTATCGTTTTCATTTCAACGCCCATAATCTAGTGGTGTATGGAAAAGAAGATGGCCAATATTTAGTTAGCGACCCAACGATGGAAACCATCCACAAAATGACGGATGCTGAGTTGGAGAAAGTTCGTTTTGCAAAAGGATTTTTAGCGCCAAAAGGACATATTTACTACCCGATTTATATTCCAGAGAAAATTGATTGGGAAACAGCCATTCGCAAAGGAATTCAAAAAGTATGTAGCAACATGCTGGCTCCTGTGCCAATTATTGGCGTTAAAGGAATTCGTATGGTTGCGCGAGCTATTGCAAAATGGCCGACGAAATATGGCGTCAAAAAAGCAAATTATTACTTGGCACAAATGGTGCGCATGCAAGAAGAGATTGGAACTGGCGGTGGCGGATTTCGCTATATCTATTCTGCCTTTTTGCAGGAAGCAGGGAAAAAAATCAACAATCCTCAATTAGTTTCACTTTCAGAAGAAATGACAAAAATTGGCGACTTGTGGCGTGACTTTGCGGTGAAAGCGTCACGTGTGTATAAGCAACGCAGTAACGAAGAAGATGTGTATAGCTCTTTATCCAACGATTTGTTACACTTAGCTGATTTAGAAGAGGATTTTTTTAAAAAATTGAAAAAAGCAATATAGATTGAGTTCTCCTATTATTCATATCGAAAAATTGTACAAAAGGTATCGCCATGCAGATTTTTATTCTGTTGAAGATATCAATTTAGACGTCCATGAAAAGGAAGTGTTCGGTTTGCTTGGGCCAAATGGCGCTGGTAAAACGACATTAATTTCTCTGTTATGTGGGTTAATCCAGCCTACTTCGGGAAGTTTTACGATTAATGGATTCAATTATTCAGAATCTCCGATGGATTTAAAAAAGTCAATTGGAGTTGTTTCTCAGGAATATGCCTTGTATCCAACATTAACCGCCCGCGAAAATCTGGTGTATTTTGGGAGCATGAACGGACTTCGAGGAGATTATCTGTACCGTTTGGTTGATGAATCTTTGGAACGGATGGATTTGGGACGTTTTGCTAAAAAGCAAGTCGAGACATTTTCAGGAGGAATGAAAAGGCGCGTGAATCTATTGGCAGGGACGTTGCACAATCCGAAAGTTTTGTTTTTGGATGAGCCAACAGTGGGTGTGGATGTAAAATCCAAAAACACCATCATTACTTATTTAAAAGAGTTGAACCAACAAGGCACAACCTTAATTTATACTTCGCATCACATGGTGGAAGCACAAGAATTGTGTACGCGAATTGCTTTTATCGAGTCGGGAAAATTGGTAAAACAAGGGACGCCATCAGATTTGATTGCTTCAGTTGATGATGCCCGGAATTTAGAAGATGTATTTATTGACGTCATGAATAAAGGTGAGCATGTGGTATAAATTAATGATGTCCATCCGAAAGGAATTTTTATTGCTTTTCAGAGATGTGGGCGGTATAGTCATTTTGTTTGTGATGCCCATTATTTTGCTCATCACGATTACGATGGTTCAGAAAACGTCCTACGATTCGATTACTGGAACGCGGGTGAAGATTTTGTTTGTCGATAACGACAAAGGAGAAATTTCCAAGACGGTTCGGAACGAAATTGATTCGATTGATGTTTTCGAACTTGTTGAGACTTTGGACAACAAAGCCCTTGATGAGAACATGGCAAAAGAAGCCGTTTCTCGAGGAGATTATCAGCTGGCTGTCGTGTTGCCACAGGATTTGAGCACTGATTTGGCGGAGCACATCAAACAAAATGTGGATAAAATCCTAGTCGAGTTTGATTACTCTCAGGATTCTATCATTCCAGCGCTTACCCCAATTGAACCGAAGGAAATCAACTTATATTTTGACCCAGCAACTCAGGGAGCTTTTAAATCGGCTATTAAGAACACCATCGACAAACTAATTGCGACGGTAGAAAACAAACAGATTTACGCTACCTTCCAGAAAGAACTGGGTGTTGAATCGGGCGAAGTTTTTTCAAAGCAGAATTTTATCCGTTTTAAAGATATTGCTCCGCAAGAAGAAGGCAAAGAGATTATTCCAAATGCCGTGCAGCATAATGTGCCAGCATGGGCTTTATTCGCCATATTTTTTATTATCGTTCCGCTTTCCATCAACATTGTGAAAGAGAAATCACAGGGTACCATGGTGCGCTTAATCACGAATCCCGTTCCGTATTCCTTCTTTTTAATCAGTAAAACAATTACCTATTCGATTATCAGTGGCATCCAATTTTATTTAATGCTTTTGGTCGGTGTTTTTGTGTTTCCGGTTTTGGGATTGCCTCAATTTGTGGTAGGCGATAATTTTATTTTGTTGAGTCTGATGGCTTTTTTCTCTGGGCTAGCGGCCATAGGATTGGGTATTGTCATCGGTACTTTATGTTCTACACAAGAACAATCTGCTCCTTTTGGCGCAACCTTTGTTGTTATTTTGGCAGCCTTGGGCGGTGTGTGGGTACCCGTATTTATTATGCCACCCATCATGCAAAAGCTTTCCGTTCTGTCACCCATGAATTGGGGATTGAACGGTTTCTATGATATTGTGCTTCGCAAAGGCGGATTGCTGGACATCGCTCCGGAAATTATTTTGCTATTTTTGTTTTTCGGGCTAACGCTCCTGATTGCCATTCTCTATGATAAAAAGAAAAGAACTATATAATGAAGCGACTTTGCTGACAGTTTTGACGGATTTTCAAGCTCGTTTTAACGAGGTGGATTCGTTAGGAATTGTTTGGCATGGCCATTACATTGCATATTTCGAAGAAGGGCGTGAAGCTTTTGGACGAAAACACGGCATCGGCTATTTGGATGTGCAGCGCGAAGGATTTACAACGCCAATCGTCAAATCGTCCTGCGAGCATAAATTGCCCCTTCGCTACGGTGAATTAGCGCAGATTGAAACGACTTATGTCGATACGCTTAGCGCAAAAATGATTTTTCGCTATAAAATATACAACGAACAAAAGCAGGTAATCTGTACAGGGGAAACCATTCAAGTCTTTTTGGACAAAGATAATAATCTGGTGTTGAACAGTCCAGAATTTTTCTTGCGCTGGAAAGAGAAAGTAGGTTTAGTCTAATGTTCGAGCCCATTTATATTGCCGATTTCAATGTAGTTACGCCTATAGGATTTGACTTGGATTCCAATTGGAATGCTTTGATGTTGAATCAATCGGGCATTGCGCGGCATACAATCGGAAAGATAAATGAGGTGTATGTCAGCAAAATTGATGATTATAAGCTAGCGGAACAGCTCGGCAACGAATCTATTCCGTCGGATTTCTCTCGATTGGAGAAATTACTTTATTTGGCGGGAAAGCCTTTGCTTGAGAAGATTGAACTTACCGATAGGACGGCTTTTATTTTGTCAACAACCAAAGGGAATGTTTCAAATTTGAGCGAGGGGTTGACTGATGATGCCTATTTATTTTTCTCTGCGAATAAAATTGCACAGGTTTATGGTTTTAAAAGCAAGGCAATAGTCGTTTCGAACGCTTGTGTGTCTGGTTTATCAGCTGTCGCTTTAGCAAAGCGATTAATCCAAATGGGTCAATTTGATGATGCTGTAATTTTCGCAGGAGATGAGGTTTCGGAATTTGTGCTGTCTGGTTTCCAGTCCTTTCAAGCGGTAAGCGACGAGCCCTGCAAACCATTTGACCTGAATCGAAAAGGCGTTACACTAGGCGAAGCAACTGCAGCCATGTACATCAGCAAGAAAAAAAGTAGTCTTGAAATTTTGGGTGAATCGTCCATCAGCGATGCCAATCACATTTCCGGTCCCTCACGTACAGGAGAAGGATTATATAGAAGCATTTTAGGCGCTTTGAAAGAAGCAACTATAGATTCTTCTCAAATCGATTTTATTTCTGCGCACGGAACCGCTACGCTGTTCAATGACGAAATGGAAGCGATTGCTTTTAATCGTGCTTCATTAGCCCAAGTGCCCGTCAATAGTCTGAAGGGTTTTTATGGACACACCTTGGGTGCTTCAGGTTTATTGGAATTGATACTTTCTTGTCAATCCTTGCTAAAAAATAAACTGATTGTTTCCAAAGGATTTGAAGAGCTGGGTGTTTCACAATCCATAAATATCATCCAAGAAACCGGCGACAAAAATTTAGAAATTATTTTAAAAACAGCTTCAGGTTTTGGCGGAAGCAATTCAGCCATGCTAGTGAAGAAAATATAAATGCAAAACAAGTTTAACATAATTGCAAAGGCGAAAATTGAAAATAACGCGCTGTATCGAAATGATGAGGCGGTCTTTTCTGTTTATGCACTTGATTTTGCTGATTTTGTAAAGCAATCTTACAAAGAGCTAAATATCAATTATCCAAAATTTTATAAAATGGATAATTTAAGCAAACTTGGGATTTTGTGTGCTGAATTGGTTTTGGGCGAGACCTACGACCATCAGGATGTAGCTTTGGTTTTGTCGAATAAATCAGGGAGTTTAGATACGGATGTCCGTCATCAGGAAAGTATTCAGGATGCGGATGCTTTTTATCCGAGCCCAGCAGTTTTTGTGTACACGCTGGCCAATATTTGTTTGGGAGAGATAAGTATTCGCCATGATTTTAAGTCAGAAAATATATTTCTAGTTTCCGAAGAATTTGATGCAGACACCGTTTATGCACAAGCAACTTATTTGCTCGAATCGAAGAAAGCAACTTATGTGCTTTGCGGTTGGGTTGAACTTTTTGAAGAAAAATACCAATCGGTTTTGTATCTTGTTGGCAACAGGAATGATGTTTAGATTTATTTTGAAAGAAATCGTCCGTTCTAGATAGAAACAAATTGGTAAATTTACCTCGGTGAATGATAAAAAACTTTACATACTAGCAGGATGCAATGGAGCTGGTAAAACTACAGCTTCGTTTACAATTTTGCCTGAAATTTTAGATTGTAAAGAGTTTGTCAATGCGGATGAAATAGCTAAAGGATTATCACCGTTTCAGCCAGAATCAGTTTCTATAGAAGCAGGTAGGATAATGATAAACAGAATCGATGATTTAATTTCACAAGGAATAAACTTTGCTTTTGAAACTACATTATCTGCAAAAAGTTATAAAAACAAAATAATAAAAGCCAAAGAGGAAGGTTACAATGTCATACTGTTATTCTTTTGGCTTCAAACAGTAAATTTGGCAAAAGAAAGAGTGAAATCTAGAGTTTTACACGGTGGACATAACATTCCTGAAGGTGTTATTGAAAGAAGATATATAAAAGGAATTGCAAATTTATTTACTATTTATATGCCACTAGTTGATGGCGCAATAATTTTTGATAACTCCGAAGGTCAGCATGAGATAATTGCGGAGAAGAGAATAGATTCTTCTTTCAATGTTTTAAATGACTTAAAGTTTAATTCATTTAAGGCTTACTATGATAACAATTGAATCGCAACTAGAAGAGAGGGACAAAATCGTCAAAGGACTTGCTTTGGCTTTTGAAAGACTTTTAGAATCTAAAAGAGCAAACAATAGTGAATTAGTTATAATTCGCGATGGTAAGATTGTGAAAGTGAAGCCTGCGGATTTTGAAAAGTACAATTTAAAATAATACACGATTGTGTAAGTTGAACAAGATTAAATATAATAGGGATATAAAAAATGGAAGAATTAAAAGCAGAATTAAAAGCAAAAATCATTCAAGTTCTTAATTTAGAAGATACTACAGTTGACGATATTCAGGATGATGATTCTTTGTTTGGTGACGGATTGGGATTGGATTCCATTGATGCATTGGAATTAATCGTGTTGATGGACAAAGAATATGGCATTAAATTAAGCGACCCAAAGCAAGGGAAAGCTATTTTTGAATCTGTGAATACCATGGCGGAATTTATCGCTGCTAATCGCACAAAATAAGCTATGAGCAAAGGCGTAGCCATTACGGGAATGGGAATTGTTTCGTCCATCGGTTTGTCGGTGGAAGAAAATCTGCAATCGTTGGTATCAAAAAGGAATGGAATTTCGCGCATTGAAAATGTGGAAACCGTTCACCGCGATGCGATTAAAGTCGGTGAAATCAAAAAATCAAACGACGAACTTATTGCCCAGCTGAACCTTCCCGAATTCAATAATTTTACCCGAACAGCGCTGTTAGGTGCAGTTGCTGCGCAACAAGCACTGGAAAATGCAGGCATATCAGATATTAATGCATTTCGTACAGGATTAATTTCTTCGACCAGTGTGGGAGGAATGGACAAAACGGAAAACTATTTTTACGAATATTTTCAAAATGAGTCCATCCAAAAATATATTCCTAGCCATGATGCGGGTGATTCTTCAGAAAAAATCGCAGATTATCTTGGGTTAAAAGGTTTTGTTTCGACAATCAGTACGGCTTGTTCTTCTGCGGCCAATGCGATTATGTTGGGAGCGAAGTTGATTAAATCGGGCCGTTTGGACCGAGTAATCGTTGGCGGAACGGATGCGCTTTGCAAGTTCACAATTAACGGTTTCAATACTTTAATGATTTTATCCGATACCGATTGCCAGCCATTCGATAATGAACGCAAGGGATTGAATTTAGGAGAAGCGGCGGCTTATTTGGTTTTGGAATCTGATGAATTGGTTGAAAAAGAACAGAAGAAAGTTTTGGCTTATTTAGCTGGCTATGGAAATGCAAATGATGCTTTTCATCAGACTGCCTCTTCTGAGACAGGAGAAGGCGCATTTTTGGCGATGCAAAAGGCATTGTCTGTCGCTGGACTTGTTGCTAACCAAATTGATTACATCAATGTTCATGGTACGGCAACACCTAATAATGACTTATCTGAAGGCCGTGCAATGGTTCGGGTTTTCGGAGAAGCTACGCCTGACTTTAGCTCGACGAAGGCATTTACCGGACACACATTAGCTGCGGCAGCAGCGATTGAATCGGTGTACAGCATTCTTGCTTTGCAAGAAAATGTCGTTTTTGCGAACCTGAATTTTAAAACGCCAATGGCAGAATTTGACCTGATTCCGCAAACAGAAAACAAGTCAAAAGAATTGAACCATGTGCTGTCGAATTCTTTTGGGTTTGGGGGCAATTGTTCGACTTTAATTTTTTCGAAAGCATGAAACAAAAAGTCTATATCAACGGAATAGGGGCTGTAACGGCGCAAGGAATCTGGCGCAAAGAGATTTTTGATGAAGCGCAAGAAATCTGTTCGAATACTGCTTTAGCTCAACAGCCAGGATATAAAGAACTAATTGCGCCTGCAATGATTCGACGAATGTCAAAAGGAATTAAAATGGGCATTTTTGCTTCGCAACAAGCCTTAGACAATGCCGAAATCTCTCAACCCGATGCGGTAATCACCGGTACAGGATTAGGCTGTTTGGAGGATTCTGAAAAATTTCTTAAAGCCATTTTGGCAAATGACGAACAGTTTCTAACGCCTACAAATTTTATACAATCTACACACAATACTGTCGGTGCTCAAATCGCTTTGCGATTGGCTTGCAAAGGCTATAATTTTACCTATGTCAATGGTGCGGTTTCTTTTGAATCCGCTATGTTAGATGCATTATTGCAATTGGAGTCTGCAGAATCTTCGGCTATTTTATTGGGGGGAATGGACGAAATCGCTGACCATACAGTTTCTTTATTGAAGTTGATTGATTACATCAAACCCGATGAAGTCCATGAAACAATCAAAGAATCAACGACAAAAGGGGTAAATACATCGGAAGGGGCAGTTTTCTTCGGTTTATCAAGCGATTTGAATCCGCACACGAAAGCAGAAATAGCTGATGTAGAAATTAAAAATCTAGTCGAAAAGTCCGCAATTTCCGATTGGACAAATGAATTTCTCGAACGCAATCACAGCACGATTTCAGACATAGATGCAGTAGTTTTAGGAGTGAATGGAGATGTAGAATTTGATTCGTATTACGAAGAATTTGCGTCTGCTTTTACAGAAATTCCTCAGCTTTATTACAAACACCTGTCTGGGGAATACGATACGGCTTCAGCATTTGGCTTAGCGACAGCGGTCAAGGTGCTTGATGAACAGGTAGTTCCGCAAATTATTTCTTGGAATACTATCCAAGCTTCAAAAATAAAAACTATCTTAGTATATAATCAATACCGTGGACGAGACCACAGTTTGGTTTTACTGCATCATGTGGAAACACCATAATATAAAACCTATTTTTTGGAGCGTTTGGTTTGTTTTAGCCATATTAACGCTGGTTACCTCATTATCTTCGACCTACCTGTTAATCTGGACAGTCCTGTTTTTTCTGGTATTAATCTACGCTTCTTTCGATATCCGTTTGGGCTATTTTCTCAAATCTTATTATCGAAATAAGAATGAACAATCCAGAAGAGTCGCCATTACATTTGACGATGGGCCAAGCGAGTTTACCCCGGAAGTTTTGGATTTACTTAGAACATACAATGCAAAGGCGACCTTTTTCCTTATCGGCAAACAGATTCAAAAGTTTCCAAACCTAGCAAAGCAATTGCTTGCCGAAGGCCATAGCATTGGAAACCATACCATGAATCATTCGAATCGATTTGGATTTTTGAATGCCGAACAAGTCTTGCAAGAAATCAATAGCTGTGATGCGGTAATTTATGAAACGCTATTGCTAAAAACACGTTTTTTCAGGCCTCCATTTGGCGTGACTAATCCTTCGGTGGCGGTGGCAGTCAAAGACTCTGGAGATTTGATGATAGGCTGGAGCATTCGTTCGTTAGACACCGTGTTAAGTCATGGCGAATCCATTTACCAGCGGATTATCAAAAAGCTGAAACCAGGTGATGTGATTTTGCTTCACGATACATCAGAAAAGTCGATTTTTGCATTGAAAAAATTACTTGATTATTTAGCAAAAGAAAAATATACCTGCGTGACTGTTGATGAATTGCTAAATTTGCAAGCGTATGAGTTTTAAGAGTATTCTAAGTATTTTCTTTCTATTGATTTCCGTGCAACTCTTTGCGCAAGATAGGGCAATGACTGCAACAGAAATCGCTCCCTTCAAGAAGGTGGTCAGCAATGCCGTAAAAGTTAAAACATTATCCGCTGATTTTACTCAATATAAAAAATTAGGATTCGTTGATAAAGAAATTATCTCTTCGGGAAAAATCTATGTCGTACATCCCGAAAAAATGAGCTGGGTGTATTCGTCTCCGACGAATTATTCCATGATTTTCAAGAACAATAAGATTTTTATCAATGACCAGGGCAAAAAGAATACGGTGGACGTTGGAAAGAATAAGCAGTTCGAGAAAATCAGCCAAATGATTGCAAACGGCATTGCCGGCGAATTGGACTCTTCGAAAGACTACAGTATTTCCTATTTTCAAAATACGGGGTTCAACATTGTTCAGGTAACGCCAAAAGCGAAGGACGCACAAAAGTATATTCAGCAAATTATTTTAAGTTTTGATAAGAAGGATAATCAAGTTGCTGAGATAAAATTGCTTGAGCCTTCAAAGAATTATACGCGCTTTGTGCTAAAAAACATAAAAACGAATCAAACAATCAATGAACAGGTTTTTGCCAATTAGTGTTTTCCTCCTAATTTTTTCTGCTTGTGCGACTAGCAAATATCCAAACACTACAGGTGGAAAAGCTATCCAAGAAATTGAAGTCAACAGTTTGTTTCTTGATACTGGGACTGTAGTTTCTTATCGTGCAAACATTGAAATTGGAAAAGAACAGCTTTCTGGGACACTCGTTATGCGAACGTTCAATGCAGACCTGCGTCGTTTCGCTCTTCTGTCTGATTTAGGACAAACGCTCATTGATATTTCCATTTTTAAAGATTACCATGTGCTGAATTCTGTTATCCCAGCAATGGATAAAAAGATTGTCATTAAGGAAGTGGCGAGTTTGTTTCGAACGATGACACAGCCCTATGTCTCAACCAAGGAAGTGATTAGTTCAAATCAAGATTTGCGTATCTATGAAATTGAAAGAGGAGCGAATAGAACTTTCTATTCGTATTCGAGCATCGATTTAAAGGAAATTGCCCATTATGGCAAACATAAGGAGCGATTTAAAATTAGCTTCGAATCTTCTGATAATCAATATCCGTCTAGTATATTCTTGTTACACAGCCGTTTTCCTCTTCGGATTTCATTAAAGCAACAGAACGACAATTTATAAATTTTGAAAAACCCTAATTTTAATACCTTATATTTGCGCAAAGCTTAAAATTCAAGATGTTATTAGAAGATTTTTATCAAGTAAATCAGTTTACACAAGAAGCAGAAACAAAATATTCCATTGAGATACAATTGAATAAATTGCATGCGATTTTCAAAGGACATTTTCCAGGAAATCCCATTACGCCAGGTGTTTGCATGATACAGATGATTAAAGAGCTTTGTGAGCGCATAACGGAACAAGAATTGTTTATGCATCAGGTGAATATGATTAAATTTATGGCTTTGATAAATCCTGAGCTCAATCCGAATTTGAGGTTGGAAATTGACATTCAGCCTTCGGATGAGTCAAACCTAAAAGTTAAAAACAACATCTACATGGATGACGTTTTAGCAATGAAGTTTTCGGGCTCTTTTAAACTAAAAAATTAAAAAATGAATATTGTTTCGATACTCTTAGTCGGTTTCTTAAGTTTTGCAAATATCGATTTGATTTCCATTCGTTCTGCATTTCAGAAAGCAGATGAATCACAAGCGCATACTGACGAATTGTATAAATCGTTAAAAGATTATTCCAAAAATGACCCAGTGATGCTCGCTTACAAAGGCGCCGCTTACGGGTTGCGCGCGAAGTATGAACTTAACCGTCAGGTGAAAAAGGAATTGTTCACACGCGGTGCGAAAACTATTGAATCTGCCGTAGCATCTGCTCCGAATAATTTAGAAATCAGGCTTATTCGTCTGATTATCCAAGAAAATGCACCGAAAGTTGTCAAATACAATAGCAACTTGACCGAAGATAAAAAATTGATTCTGGCTAATTTTTCCAAACAATCTGCGGACGTAAAGGCTGTTATTCGCGCTTATGCAAAACGGTCTAAAACCTTAACAACTGACGATTTAAAGAATTTATAATTAATGATTTCGCAACACATCATCGATTCGCTTGCTCGGTTGAATGTCGTGATTATTATTCCTACTTATAATAATCATAAGACGTTGAACAGGGTAATTGATAATGTCTTGCCTTATCAGACTCCAGTGATTGTTGTCAATGACGGCTCAACGGATTCAACGAGCGCTATTCTTAAAAATTACGGAAATCGGCTGAAGGTTATTTCTTTTGCTAGAAACCAAGGAAAGGGAATGGCTTTGCGGGCTGGTTTTGCTGAAGCAAAGAAATTGGGTTTTGGGTACGCCATCACCATCGATTCCGATGGACAGCATTATCCAAGCGATATTCCAGTTTTCGTTGAAGAATTGGAGAAAGCGAAACACCCTATTTTGTTGATTGGAAGCCGGAACATGACACATGATTCGGTCCCCAAGAAAAGCAGTTTTGGCAATCGTTTTTCTAATTTTTGGTTCTGGTTTGAGACCGGAATTAAATTAACGGACACGCAGTCCGGTTTTCGTGCTTACCCATTGCGAAGCATTCCCAATAAATTTTACACAAAGAAGTTCGAATTTGAAATTGAAGTCATTGTTCGCACTGCCTGGAATGGGGTAGAAGTGAAAAATGTTCCTATTCAAGTTTTATACGACCCTAATGAGCGGGTTTCACATTTTCGTCCGTTCAAAGATTTCACACGGATTAGCATACTAAATACAGTCCTAGTTTTCCTGACATTTTTCTACATTCTGCCAAGGAATTTTTTTAGAAGTTTCAAAAAAAAAAGCCTAGATAAGTTCGTTAAGGAAAATGTGTTCGGTTCGGAAGATTCTCCAGCAAAGAAAGCGACATCCATTGCGCTTGGTGTTTTTATGGGGATTGCCCCAGTTTGGGGATTTCAAACGGCATTAGTCATTACCTTGGCCGTTTTTCTGCGCTTGAATAAAGTGCTGGCTTTTGCTTTTTCGAACATCAGTTTGCCACCAATGATTCCATTTATTATTTATGCGTCATTGCTCGTTGGCGGGTTGGTTCTTCCTGCTGAAAGTACGTTTCATTGGAGACAGATTTCGTTTGAAACGATTCAGCTCCATTTGGTTCAATATGTTATTGGAAGTTTGGTTTTGGCCTTGTCAATGGCTCTATTAATCGGTTTTGGATGTTATGCATTTTTTAAAACGAAAGCCAATAACACAATTTCTGCGGACTAATGCATCTGTTTTTTTACCATATTTATCAATGGGTAGAACGTCATAAAGGACTGGCAATAGTCTTATCTATTTTATTCTTAGTTACCTGCGGTTTTTTAGCTTCAAAAATTAGGTTTGAAGAAGACATCACACAGCTAATTCCTAAAAATGAGCAAGCCGATTTAACGACAAAAGCCATTCAGCAAATTAATTTTGCGGACAAAATCACTGTTTTAATCAGTAAACAAGCTGAAGGAACATTAGACGATGCGGTTGCTTTAGCGCAAAGTTTTGTGGATTCGCTTGCTTCTGACACGGCATACATCAAGGCCATCGAAGGAGAGGTTTCTGCCAGCACGATTTCAGACTCCTATAATTTTATTTACCAGCATATCCCGATCTTCTTGGACTCCGCTGACTATTCGGCAATTGATTTGGAAATCACGCCTGAGGCCATTCGAAATCAAGTTGCGTCTAACTTCCGTTCTTTATCAACCGCTTCAAGCTTTGTTTCAAGCGAATTTATTCAAATTGACCCATTAGGCATTGGTTTTTTTGGATTGGAAAAATTGAAACAGCTTAACCTGGGCAATGAATATATCCTGTACAATGGTTTTGTTGCGACGAAAGATTCAGCTAATTTGCTCTTGTTTATTAATCCCACCTATCAAGGAGCAGAAACGGAACATAACGAACAATTTGTTGCTGACCTTTATCAAATTCAAGATTCATTAAATCATCAATTCAGTTCGAAAGCACAGATTTCTTCTTTTGGTTCTGCATTGGTCGCTGTCGCGAATGCCAAACAGATTAAGCATGATATTCTGACAACGGTCGCGATTTCGATGACGGTGCTGATGATTTTGTTGATTGTTTTCTACCGTCGCTTAATCGTCCCGATATTGGTTTTTATTCCGACCATTTTTGCTTCTCTATTCTCAATTGCCGTTCTGTATTTGTACAAGCCGGTTATTTCCGCTATTTCAATAAGTATCGGCGCGGTCTTGATTGGGATTACGATTGATTATGCCTTGCATGTGCTGACGCATTATAAGAAGAATGAAGATGTAAAAACGCTGTATAAAGAATTGACGAAGCCCATATTAATGTCTGGGGCAACTACTGCTGTGGCTTTTCTATGTTTGCTGTTCGTACATTCTGAAGCCTTGATTGATTTAGGTATTTTCGCTTCCCTGTGTGTGTTCTCGTCAGCAGTTTTTACCTTGCTGTTGATTCCACATTTATACAAACCCAAAGAAAATCTGGGTTACAATACATTGCTTGACAAAGTTGCCAAATTTCCGTTCGAAAGAAGCAAAATTTTGATTGCAATCTGTTTAATTTTGATTGCAATCAGCGTGTTTACAAGTTCGAAAGTTACGTTCAATAATGATTTGGCAAACCTGAATTTTATTCCAGAACCGTTAAAGCAGGTTGAAAATCGGTTGGATAAAATCACCAACAGCCAAGCGAAATCCATTTATGTGATTGCCAGTGGCAATTCATTTGAAGAAGCTCTGTTGAATAATGGCAAAGCCAATGTTATTCTAAATCGTGCAAAATCAGATGGGTTAATTTTGGATTTTGCAGGAATTCAGCAACTTCTTAAAACGGAACAACAGCAGAAGGAAGATTTTCAGACTTGGAGAAATTATTGGAATGAGGAGCGTCAAATTGAAGTAAAGCAGAATTTACAGCGGGAAACGGCAAAATATGGCTTTAGTCCAGATGCGCATCAGTCATTTTATGATTTGATGCAAACTGATTTTAATCCTGCTTCACTAGCGGAAATGCAAGCCATTCCAACATTAGGAATCGATAACATGGTCAGCGAAAAAGATGGTTTTTATACCATTTCGACACTAGTCAAACTAGATGAATCGAATCGCACAGCGTTTGTCGAAGCATTTGCTGGTGAGAAAGATATACTAACCATCGACCGGAAACAGCTAAGCGAGACGTATCTCGGAAAGTTGCGCGATGATTTCAATAGCTTGGTCAGTTATTCGTTTATCGCAGTCTTAGCTATTTTATGGCTGTTTTTCAGACGGATTGAATTGGTTTTGCTGAGCGCGATTCCGATTGGTTTGACAGGTTTGGTTACGGCCGGTTTGATGGGCTTATTTGGTCTTCAGTTCAATATTTTTAGCGCGATTGTCTGCACACTAGTTTTTGGCCATGGCGTTGACTTTAGCATTTTTATGACGACTGCTTTGCAGAAGCAATATTCGACCGGAAAAGATGAGTTGCAGACTTATCGGACCTCAATTTTGCTGGCGGTTCTGACCACAGTTTTGGCGATTGGCGCATTGATTTTTGCGAAGCACCCAGCGCTGATTTCGATTTCAACGGTTTCACTAATTGGGGTGTTTTCTGCCGTATTGATTACGTTCGTTTTTTATCCGATTTTATTTCGTTTTTTCATCAGCAATCGAGCGAAAAAAGGCCGTTCTCCATTTACGATATTCATTTTAGTTTTCTCCATTTTATTGTTTCTTTATTATGGATTGGGATGCTTGCTGGTTTCCTTTTACGGAAGAATTGTCTTAAAGCTAATTCCGATGAATTCGGTAAAGCGAGATTTGCGATTTAGAAGAGCGATGGCTTCGTTTATGAAAACGGTATTGTATTTCCATCCGCTAACGACAAACAAAACCTTGAACCCTTACGGCGAAACATTTGAAAAGCCGGCAATTGTTATTGGGAATCATAGTTCCTTTTTGGATACCTTGAGCATGGGCATGTTGGTTCCAAAAGCGATTTATTTGGTCAATGATTGGGTTTGGAAATCGCCTATTTTTGGAAAAGCGGTGCAAGCATTGGGATTTTATCCAGTGAGCCAGGGTTTGGAAGATGGGCTGGGCGATTTGGAAGAGAAAATCAAGCAAGGTTATAATTTGGTGATTTTCCCTGAAGGAACGCGTTCTTATGATAATTTGGTGAAGCGATTCCATAAAGGAGCTTTTTTCTTGTCAGAAAAATTGCAGGTGGATATTCTTCCGATTTATCTGCATGGCAATGGCGATGTGTTGCCCAAAGGTGATTTTATGATTTTCAAAGGGAATTTGACACCAGTCATCGGTGAACGCATTCCGGCAGGTTCTACAACTTTTGGAGATACATACACTGAAAAAACTAAGCAAATAGCAAAATATTTCAAGACTCAATTTACCTATTGGCGAAGCCAATTGGAAGACGAAGATTACTTTATCCGGAAACTGAATTTGGCGTATCTGTATAAAGATGATGAAATTGTTGCTTCGGTGAAACAGCATTTGAAGGTGAATAAGCGCACGTATTTTAAGCTTAATTCATTTCTGAAAGAAGATGAAACCATTAGCCATCTGAGCAATGATTATGGGGAATTGGATTTTCTGCTTTCCCTGCAAAGCGGTTATCGGAAAATTTATTCTTTCATCGAACCCATTGATAGGCGTCAAGTTGCACAAAGTATTTATTATACCCATTTGAGGAAGGTTTTCTTTCCCGATTCAATTTATGAGCAGGGAGTTTTGTTGATTTCGAAAAGTCTTTCGGAACAGGATTTGTTGCAGATAAATTTTAAAAACTATTCAAAAATCATTACTATTAATCCATCAAATGATTTGAATTTTCTTAGCGAAAATGGATTCATTCTGGCAAGAAAAGAAGATGGAATAGAAATCTATGAATTGAATGCAGGCTAATACTCAGAAATTCGATGTAATCGTCATTGGAAGCGGTCTAGGCGGACTGGTTTCTGCATTGATTATGGCCAAAGAGGGCATTAAAGTCTGTGTGCTGGAAAAAAATAATCAGTTTGGCGGAAATCTTCAGACCTTCTCAAGAAATAAAAAGATTTTTGATACCGGCGTTCATTACCTACCATCCCTTGCGGAAGGGCAAATCCTGAATCAATATTTTAGCTATTTAGACATTCAAAATGCATTGAAATTAAAGCGAATGCCTTTGGTTTTTGATGTGGTTGAATTTGAAAGTGATTCGAATAGTTATCCCCACGCACAAGAGAAAAAGCATTTTGTCAAAGAATTAGGCCAATATTTTCCCGAAGAAATAAAAGCGCTGGAAAAATATGTGCTGGATTTGGAAAAAACCTGCCGGAATTTTCCGCTCTATCATTTATCCAAGGAAAATAAAAATCAGGATGATTTGATGCATCTGACTGTAGAAGAATATTTCGATGGTTTGACAAAAAATGAGAAGCTTAAAGCCGTGTTGATTGGCTCCAATTTTCTCTATGCGGGAAAAGGAAACCAAACGCCATTTTATGTGCATGCTTTAGCCATCAATGCCTATTTGCAAAGCGCGTATAAATGTGTGCTAGGCGGAAGTCAGCTAACAAAGGCATTGATAAGAGAACTGAAAAAACATGAGGCCGTTGTTCTGAAACAGCAGGAGGTCGAAAAATATGTTGTGGAGATTGACCAGCTGACATCCATCGAAACCAAAGATGGCCAGCGGTATACAGCCGATATGTTTATTTCGAATATCGACCCAAAACAACTGCTAAAAAATATAGGCGCTCAACATTTCAGAAAATCATACTACACACGCGTTCAGGAAATGCCGGTTACGGTTTCATCATTTAGCGTGCATGCAATTCTAAAACCGGGTAGCATTGAATACATTCCGCATAATGTTTTTCATCATCAAGATGAAAAATCGGTGTGGAATGCGACAGATTATTCTGCTTCGCAATGGCCTCCGATGTACATGCTTTCGATGACTGAAGACCCTAAAAATTTGGGCTTCGCCGAATCATTGACACTGCTTACCTATATGAAATTTGAGGAAGTGGAAGAATGGGCCGGAACAAAAAATACGGTTTTGGCAAAACATAATCGGAGCAATGATTACCAGCAATTTAAACAACAGAAAATCGATGCCTGCATCCATAAATTGGCAAGTCGGATTCCGAACCTGAAAGAGAATATTGAAGCGACTTACGCTTCGACGCCTTTGTCTTACCGAGATTATATCGGCGTGCATCGCGGAAATATTTACGGGCATGTGAAGGATGCTCAAAATCCTTTGCTTTCGTTTATTTCTCCGAAAACCAAAATCAAAAATCTGTACCTCACTGGTCAAGGCGTCAATATGCACGGGATTTTGGGCGTAACAATTGGCGCTGTCGCTACTTGCTCGGAAATTTTAGGAAAAGATTATTTAATCGACAAAATTAAATCAGAAATCACGAATAAATCTTAATTTGCAGTCTGCTTAAGCTTTTTTGCAAAGCTGAAAGGAAGACATAATTTAAGATGATGGAAATAGAATACAAATCGGCGCAGGAAATTAAAACTTTTCAAGAAACCTTATTGAAAGACCAGCTTGCTTATCTAGCCATCCATTCTCCCTACTACAAAAGATTGTTTAAAAAATATGAAATCAATCCTTCAGCGATCAAGACGATTGAGGATTTACGATTTCTGCCAACAACATCAAAAAATGATTTGCAGCAGTACAATGATGATTTTTTCTGTGTACCGAAGTCTGAGATTATTGATTATTGCACGACATCAGGAACATTAGGTTCGCCGGTTACATTCGGTTTGACAGACAAAGATTTGGAACGATTGGCATACAATGAAATGTGTTCATTTGAAAAAATTGGCGTGCAGAAGGATGATCTTGTACAGCTAATGACTACGATTGACCGACGATTCATGGCTGGTTTGGCATATTTTCTAGGCTTGCGCAAGATTGGCGCTGGGATTCTACGCGTGGGTTCAGGAATTCCAGAAATGCAGTGGGATTCCATTCTAAAATATAAACCGAAGTTTGTGATTGCGGTTCCTTCATTTTTATTGAAACTGATTGAATATGCCGAAAAGAACAACATCGATTACCGAAATTCAAGCGTTCAAAAAGTTTTGTGCATTGGAGAATCGTTGAACGATGTCGATTTCAATCAGACCATTTTAACCAAACGCATTTTA
The DNA here is from genome assembly GCF_015210005.1 of Sphingobacterium hungaricum. Lineage (GTDB taxonomy): Bacteria > Bacteroidota > Bacteroidia > Sphingobacteriales > Sphingobacteriaceae > Sphingobacterium > Sphingobacterium hungaricum. The sequence continues at coordinate 338,429 of NZ_MU158697.1, read as the reverse complement.
GAAAAATGGCCACTGGAATTGTATTCGACCTACGCTTCTACAGAAATGGGCGCAGCGTTTACCGAATGTGCCTCTCGAAAAGGCGGGCATGTGCAACCCGATTTGATTATTACCGAAATACTGGATGAGGAAGAGCGTCCTGTCGCCGACGGCCAAAGTGGCGAACTGGTGATTACCAATTTGGGTTTGGAAGGCATTCCCCTATTGCGTTTTAAAACTGGCGACATTGTTCGGAAACATGTAGACGCTTGTGCCTGCGGTCGTCATACCTATCGAATTGGTGCGGTCGAAGGCCGAAAACAGCACATGGTGAAATACAAGGGAACGACTCTGTATCCGCCGGCGATGCATGATTTGCTGGCTGGTTTCCCTGAAATCGAACAGCATTTAATTGAGATTTCGAGTAATGACATAGGAACGGACGAAATTGTTATTTTCATTGCTTCCAACAATCGTTCGGATGAATTCCTACAGCATATCAAAGACCATTTCCGTGCGAAGCTACGTGTTGCGCCACGCATTGAATGGAAAGATTTGGAGGAACTGCAGAAAATTGTGTTTAATCCCTTGAGCCGAAAACCGATTACTTTTCTAGATAGGAGAGACTAGGTTTTAGTTTAACAATTCCTTGATGTCGTCTTGAGAAAGTGATTTGATAAAGCTTTCTTCGGTCGTGATTAATGATGTCGCTAGTTTTTTCTTTTTATTCTGCAAAGCCAAGATTTTTTCTTCGACCGTATCTTTACTGATGAATTTGTAAATAAAGACATTGCGTGTCTGCCCGATTCGATGCGTACGGTCAATCGCTTGCTGTTCGACTGCCGGATTCCACCAAGGGTCAAGAATGAACACATAATCAGCTTCCGTTAAATTAAGTCCAACACCACCTGCTTTAATTGAAATCAAAAACACTTTGGTGTTTTCGTTTTCCTTGAATTCCCTTACTGCTTCCGCTCTGTCTTTTGTTCCGCCATCAAGATAGGCATAGTCGATGTTATTTTTCTCAAAGTGCGTTCTGAATAAACTTAAGTGTTTCACGAATTGCGAAAAAATCAACACTTTATTTCCTTCTAAGGAGATGGATTCAAGCATTTCGAGCACGGCTTCAAATTTTCCTGAGCCATCTGAATAATCTGTGTCGGTCATTTTCGGATGATTCGCCAGCTGGCGCAATTTTGTCAAACCTTGCAATAAGGCAATTGATTTATTGCCACCTTCCAATTGCAACGCACCTTGCAACAAAGCGTTTCTGTATTCCGATTTTGTGCTTTCGTAAATTTCAGCCTGTTCTTCGCTCATTTCGCAAAAAACAGTTTGTTCTGTTTTTGGAGGGAGTTCTGTAGCAACTTGGTTTTTCGTTCTCCGCAACACAAATGGCTTGATTAACGCTTGCAGTTTTCGAGCCTTATCTTCATCTTTTTTCTTCTCAATCGGAATCACGAATTCTTTCTGAAAAAAAGAATAACCACCCAACAATCCAGGGTTTGTAAAATGCATTTGAGACCAAATATCTGCTACTGAATTTTCTATAGGCGTACCGCTCAACGCTAATTTATGTTTGCTCTTCAGCGTTTTAATCGCTTTGAATGATTTAGATGTCGGATTTTTGATATTCTGGCTTTCGTCCAAAATAATGTAATTGAAATAGAATTTGCTCAGCAATTCCTCGTCGCTACGGACAATTCCATAGGTCGTAATCACGACATCGAAATGGCTCAATGCGAAAGGGTCTTTTGAACGATTATTTCCCGTATGTTGCAACACACGAAGTTTTGGCGCGAATTTTTCCGCTTCCTTTTGCCAGTTGTACACCAGCGAAGTCGGGAGAATCAGCAGGGAAGTTTTAGCGGAGTCAGTTCCGTTCAAATCTTCTTTTTGCTTTTGCAACAAAGCCAGCGTTTGCACTGTCTTTCCCAAACCCATATCATCAGCAAGACAGCCACCAAATTTGTACTGTTGCAAGAAATGGAACCAATTGTATCCAGCTTGCTGATAAGGCCTTAAATTGCCTTTGAAATGCACAGGAGTTTGAATGTCTTCAATAAATTCAAAATCGCTAAGCTTTTCCAGCTTCCTGCTTATCGTTAGCGCATTGTGTTCGCTGATTTCATGCAACAAGCCAATATGTGCCTTAATCAGTTGCAATGAATCTTTCTTTAATGAGAAATGAAATAAATGCTGGTATTGGGCAAACCATTCTTCGGGGATGATGGCTATTTCTCCGTTCGGAAGAACAAATTCTTTAATTTGGTTAAGAATATGATGACGCAACGAAATAAAAGGAATTTCATAAGGTCCAAATCGCGCGACCGCTTTGACATCAAACCAATCATTTCCTTCTTCAACTTCAATTTCTAAACTCGTTTTGCCAATCAAAAATGTTTTCTCGCCATCACTTTGAGTAATAAGAAACCCATTGTTTTTCAGTTCTTCTTCATGATGATTTAACCATTCAAAAATGCTTTTTACATGTTCGCGTTTCTTAGGGATGAAGTGGCCAAACAGATTATCTTTTTTCTCTAAGCCCAGCTCTTCCAAGTAGGTGATTTGATTTCCTTCCCAAGTCAGCGAACGCTTGATGCGATGAAAAATATAACTATCATCTGCCTCATCATGTGTCAGTCGCACGGTCACTTTATTTTGTGTTCCTGCAGAAAACGTATACGAGCCATACATAAACTGCAATTGCACTTGAGATTCCCCATTTTCAATGTATTGAAGATTCAAAACTGGAATTGCATTTTCTTTGTGCGTCGTGATATCAAAACCTTCCGCATACACATTGTGCTTTTCGATAAGCCCAGTGACAAATGTTTGAAAGTATTTTTTTTCCGTATTTCTTGGAACGGCAATAAATCGTTTGTTCAGAAATGGAGATAATTTTTTCCCTTCTAATTTTTCATCAAAATGATAGAGCACATTGTCCAACAAAAGCCAAGCTTGCTCATTGATGACCACCTGCGCATTTTTGAACATAAATTCCATGCGATGTCCGTCATATTTTAATGTTGGAAAATAGCGCGTCTCTTCGTCATTTCTTCTAAAATGAAAAAGAATGGATGTTGGTTGCGTAGCAATGCTAATGCGCTGTTCGGCTGGGTAACCATCTTTGCTCATCAGAAACAAAGGCTTGTTGCCGATGCGGTCCAAAACCTTTATCATTTTGTTTTCTAGGCGAGGCCGAATGTAACTTGCTAATTTGGCATCAAAATGCTTGGCGAAAAAATCTGCTGGACGAATTGCTTTTTTGTAATAGCGCTTGATGACTTGTGTCTGTTCAATTTCATCCAGAAGCTTAATCAATTCCAAATCAGTTGCATCAAGCGCCGATTTATATTCTTCCAATGTATTGCTAAAAATACGCTTGTAGGATAGCGAATAAGAGCCGTTGTTATTTAATTGCACAATATGCGGTTCAATAAGAAATCCCAAATACGGATGTTCTCCTAAGGAATACACTAAACCATAAGGCATTGATGTGTCAATTTGTTGCATGAATTATTTTTTGCGACTTATATTAAAAAAGGTTTCTAATATAAGTTAAATATTAATGAATCGGAAATGATAAGAATCAATACTTCTGATCTGCGGTTAATATTTGGGAGAGCCCAAAAGGTAGAAGTAAATAGCTGGCGAATTAAATTTCGCCGTTAAAAACAAATTTCGCCGGTCCTTTTAAGAACACGTTCGTGAATTGCGAATCTTCCTTCTGAAAGGAAACGCTCAGATTTCCTCCCAACACACGGATTGGGATTTCAATAGCTCCTTCTAAATTGTCTTCGATAGCAATCGCCATCGCGGCAGCGGTCACACCCGTTCCACAAGCTAAAGTTTCATCTTCGACACCGCGCTCGAACGTGCGTACAAAATAATGATTGGCTTCTTTCTCAACAAAATTGACATTGATTCCCTGCTCTTCGTAGGTGTCGTTGTTTCGAATCGAATACCCTTCTTGATACACATCCAATTCTGCCAAATCATTAACGAAAGTCACATAATGAGGCGAACCCGTATTGATAACGTATGCGTGTTCATCTCTATCAATTTGATTGACATCAATCATTTGCAGATTCACGATTTCGGATTCGATGGATGCATGATGTTTTCCGTCCACTGCCAAAAAGACAGTTTCTTCGCCGATTAAGCCTAAGTCCTTCGCAAATGCAACAATGCAACGCCCGCCATTGCCACACATGCTTCCTTCTCGGCCATCTGCATTGTAGTATACCATTTCGAAATCAAAATTTTTATTATCTTGAAGTAGCATCAAACCGTCTGCACCAATCCCGAATTTTCTGTCGCATAAATTTTTCACCAAATTCTCGTTTGAACGCTCGAATTTTCCATTTCTATTGTCAATTAATATAAAGTCATTCCCTGCGCCCTGGTATTTTGAAAAATTTATTTTTTCACTCATTTTCTTTTAAAATTGAAACTTATTTAATATTCTTGTTACAAACAAAGGCTCGCTTTGTTAAATCTTGTTAAATAGCGAAGTTAAGTCTTTTACTTAACATTTTTTAACTGACAAAACTTGCATTCAGTAGGGATATGGTACTACATTTGAATACATACTTTTAACAAAATTATATAAATTAACAGCAATTAAAAATATGAATAAAATAACTGGTACATTATTAACGGCTGTCTTAGGAGGAGCTATCGCTTTAGGCGGTTATAAATTCTTCGAAAGTAAACAAATGGATAGCATGTCTTTCGAAGAAAGACAAAAAGTTTATTACGCAAACAATCCAGGTGCGGAAATTTTATCTTCTACGGGAAATCCTGATTTTACACAAGCCGCAGCATCGGTTTCACCTGCTGTCGTACATATAAAAGTCACGATGAGCGCACGTTCGTCACAAGGTCGCGGAGGTTCGGGTTCTCCATTCGATATGTTTGAGGAATTCTTCGGAATGCCACAGCAAAATCAGCGACGTGCACAGCCTCGTCAAGCGCAAGCCTCTGGTTCGGGGGTAATTATTTCTCCGGAAGGATATATTGCAACAAATAACCACGTCGTGGAAGACGCAGATAAGATTGAAGTACAATTGACCGACAACCGCACGTTCGAGGCGAAAGTAATCGGTAAAGACCCAAATACCGATTTGGCTTTATTGAAAATTACAGCTAAAGATTTGCCTATCGTAAAATTGGGAAATTCGGATGACGTGCAAATCGGTGAGTGGGTTTTAGCAGTAGGATATCCATTAAGTCTTCAATCGACCGTGACGGCGGGGATTGTAAGTGCAAAAGGTCGTCAGATTGGTATTTTAGGTGAATCTAGAGGGCAACAGCAAAATCCATTTGGATATGGCGAGCCTGAAGAAATACCGGTAAATACAGCTATCGAGTCATTTATCCAAACAGATGCGGTAATTAACAAAGGAAATAGCGGCGGTGCTTTAGTCAATGCTCGCGGTGAACTAATCGGTATCAATTCAGCAATCGCATCTCCGACCGGAACCTATGCAGGTTATGGTTTTGCAATCCCGGTAAATCTGATGAAAAAAATCATGGATGATTTCGTTGAGTTTGGTTCGGTTAAGCGTGGATACATTGGAGTTACCTTTACAGAAATCAATAAGGCTTTTGCAGATGAAAAAGGAATTTCTGACATCAGTGGTCTATATGTTCAAGAAACCGTCAAAGGTGGAGCGGCAGAAGCAGCAGGTCTGAAAACTGGTGATGTGATTACTAAGATTGAAGGAAGGCCAATCTATTCTTCATCTGATTTGCAAGAACGCGTAGCTCGTTTGCGTCCTGGAGACAAAGTAAATTTGACTTACAAACGCGATGACAAAGAAAAGAATATCGCTATAACCCTGAAAGCGGAAGAAGAGAAAAAATCAGCTTCAGCAGAAGGGTCATCGAAAAGCGCAACAGAGATTTACAATAAACTGGGAGCAAGTTTTGTTCCTGCATCCGATGCTCGCAAAAAAGAGTTGGGTGTTAGTTCAGGAGTTGTTATTTCTCAAGTACATCGCGGTGGAATATTCGAATACTTTGGTGTAGAAAGAGGATTGGTGATAACGCAAGTGAACGGACAAGCCGTGAATAATGTGGATGATGTAGAAGCGGCTTTAGCGAAAACAAACCGAAACATTGTTAGCATCAAAGGCGTACGAGAAAAAGGAAGTACGTTTGAGTTCAATGTTCCGATTGAGTATTAATTGAATAATAAATTGTTTTTAAGGATATGGGCTTCAAGTTGGAGCCCATATTTTTTATTTTAAAAGAAGAAGCATGAAAATTTTGATGGTTTGCTTAGGCAATATCTGCCGTTCTCCATTAGCGCATGGCGTATTGCAGCATTTGGCAAATGAAAAGGGCTTAAATTGGGAAATCGATTCTGCGGGGACCGGTGATTGGCATGTGGGCCAAGCGCCTGACCGGCGCTCGATTGCTGTTGCAAAAAAGTATGGCGTGGACATTTCAAAACAGCAAGCGCAATTTTTTATTGCTGATTTTTTCGAAAAATACGACCATATCTTGGTCATGGACTCACAGAATTATGCCGATGTTTTGGCTTTGGCGAAAACGGAAGAACAAAAGAGGAAGGTCAAATTGTTTCTTTTGGATAATGCTGTGCCTGACCCTTATTATGATTCCAATTTATTTGAACCAGTTTACAGCATGATTGAGCGACGTTGTCAAGAACTTATTCACGAACTTGCCTGATTTCTGCATAGAAAATTATAGTATCTTTGTTCTCAATGAAAGCATCTGAAGTCAATAAAAAATGGGTAGAACTCCAAGGAGTTTTGGCAGAACAATTTGATATGGAAATGCCCGATATCAAGGTTGTCTTGTTTCTTATCGGGGTACAGGAATTGGGGAAAGGGCCACAGAAATTTTCGAAACGTGAGAAAGAAGAATTGATGCATATTGCCACTTGCCGTTTATTCAGCGCGATGGGTTTTTATGAATTGAAAGGCACAGACGAAGAAGGCTGGCCACATTGGGAATTGATAAAGCCCATTCCAAACTATACATTGTTAGAGCAAGAGCTCATTATGAAATCGCTGATCATTGATTATTTTCAAGAAGCCCAAGTTATTTAATTTTATGAATAAAAAAATTTATTTATCCATTGCTTATATCTTATTAAGCATTAGTTTATTTGCTCAAACTCCATCGCATTATTATATTCAAATCCACACCAATAAGGGTGATGCGCTATTGAAATTGTACAATGAAACGCCAAAGCACCGCGATAATTTTATGAAATTGGCCAAAGAAGGATATTTCGATTCGCTGTTGTTTCATCGCGTTATTGAAAATTTCATGATTCAAGGTGGCGACCCTGATTCGAGATTTGCTGCGGATAGGCAAGAGCTTGGAAACGGTGGTCCCGAATACAAAATTCCTTCCGAAATCCAGCCTCAATTAATTCATAAAAAAGGAACTATCGGCGCGGCGAGAGATGATAATCCGGAGAAAAAATCTTCTGGGTCTCAATTCTATTTTGTTCAAGGCCGTGTTTTTACGAACGCAGGTTTGGATTCTTTAGAACAGTTCCGTTTGAAAGGCGCAAAGCTTTCTGACCTACAGCGTTCGACCTATACAACTATTGGCGGTACACCGCATTTGGATGGAAATTATACCGTATTTGGTGAATTATTAAATGGCGTTGACATGATTGACGCTGTTGCAAAAGTGAAAACAGACGATCGTGACCGGCCGCTTGAAAATGTGCGCATGTCAATGCATCTGCTAACAAAAAGAGAAGCGATTAATTACGAAAGAGTACAAAATGGTTTAGAGCCAAAATTAGGTTTTTTTACCAAGCTTTTTGATTCTCTAAAATCACCTTATTACACGCTGCCTTAATGAAAATCATAACTTATAATGTGAATGGGTTGCGCGCAGCCTTGAAAAAGGGCTGGATAGATTGGTTGAAATCTGTAAATGCTGACGTGGTTTGTTTGCAAGAAATTAAAGCCACGCCTGATCAAATTCCCGAATTGATTTATCTGGAGCAGATGGGATATGAACTATACTGGTATCCTGCGCAGAAAAAAGGCTATAGCGGAACAGCGATTTTTACACGCATTACCCCTAAGCATGTAGAATATGGTTGCGGTCATGAATTATATGATTTTGAAGGCCGCATGATTCGCGCTGACTTTGATGATGTTTCTGTCATGAGCGCTTACTTTCCATCAGGAACGACAGGTGATGTCCGTCAGGATTTTAAATATAAATTTCTTGATGACTTTCAGTTGTATAGCGATGAATTGCTGAAAGAGAAGCCGAACCTGATTGTGACCGGAGATTTTAACATTTGCCATCGGGCAATCGATATTCATAATCCTAAATCGAATGCAAATTCATCCGGATTTTTGCCCGCGGAGCGCGAATGGATGGAGAATTTTATTAATTCTGGCTATATTGATTCATTTAGGCACCTGAATCCTGAACCTCATCACTATACTTGGTGGAGTTATCGTGCAGGAGCGCGTGCGAAGAACTTAGGTTGGCGGATTGACTACCAAATGGTTTCTAAATCTTTAGAAAGTAAAATAAAAAGCGCTTCAATTCTTCCTTTAGCGGTGCATTCTGACCATTGTCCTGTGGTTTTGGAGCTCGACTAGCACTTTTGCATTAAAATTATTACATAATGAAACGAGCTTTCGGGCGTAAAAGTTCTAAATTCGTTAAAAATTATAATTTTATGAATTGGAGTAAATCTCTTTACCTCGCTGCGGCTCTATTTACAGCGAGTTTTCACGCACAAGCGCAAGATAATTTAATCAACTCCCTGAAAGCAAATGTTAGCGATAACAGCAAAGAGGGATTTAAATTCACAGAAGTAATCAATCTCGGAAATACTTCTATAAAAGATCAAGGTTCATCCGGTACGTGTTGGGCATATTCAGGAAATTCATTCTTGGAATCTGAAATGATCCGCATGGGAAAACAACCTGTGGATATCTCACCGATTTTTACAGCTCGCAATACCTATTTAGAAAAAGCGGTGACCTATGTTCGTTTGCATGGCGACCAAGCGCAAGGCGACGGCGGACAATTACATGATGTGTTGACGATTTTCCGCAAGTATGGCGCTGTTCCAAAAGATGTGTATACTGGATTGAAACCGGGTCAAACGCGTAACAACTTTTCGGAAATGGGAAGTTTGCTTCAAGGCATGAACGAAACCATTGTGAAAAACAAAAAGTTGAGTCCTACTTGGAAAACAGCATTTGCTGCCGCAATGGATGCATATTTAGGAGAGGTTCCAGAATCCTTTACCTATGCTGGAAAAACGTATACACCAAGAACATTCGCGGACCAAGTTATTGGAATCAACCCCGATGATTATGTTGGAATTTCTTCTTTCGATGCGTACCCGTACCACAAGCCATTTGTTTTATTAATTCCTGATAACTGGTCATTTGAAAGTTTTCAAAATGTGGAGATTAATGAATTAACAGATGTCATTGATGAAGCGTTGAAGAATGGATATACAGTTGCTTGGGCAACGGACGTTTCTGAAAAGAATTTTAGCTGGAAGAATGGAGTTGCGTTTGTTCCTGAAAAGCCTTTTGAACAGTTGACAAAAGAAGAACAAGATAATCTATTCAACGGTCCAAAACCGGAAGCCAACATCACGCCACAACAAAGACAAGAGGCATTTGATGATTATTCAACAACGGATGACCATGGAATGCATATTGTAGGTTTGGTCAAAGACCAAAATGGCAAAGAGTATTACATTGTTAAAAATTCTTGGGGCGAATCCAATGATTATAAGGGATATATGTATGCTACCAAAGAATATGTTCGTTACAAAACAATCTCTTTACTAGTTCACAAAAATGCGTTAAAGCCTGCGTTAAAGAACAAGTTGAATATAAAATAAAATTAGATAGCTTTTTCATAATTAATTTATTTGTATATTTATTACATAGAAATTAATTTATGAGAAAGCTATTTTTAATGTTTTTTCTGCTTCCATTATTCGCTCTCTCTCAAGAGTCTGGTATTCATTTTGAACATTCCAAAAACTGGAATCAAGTCGTAGCTAAAGCGAAAGCTGAAAACAAATATATTTTTGTTGATGCTTTTACTACCTGGTGTGGTCCGTGCAAATGGATGGCAGCAAATATTTTTCCGCAACAGCAGGTAGGGGAATTTTTCAACAAGAATTTTGTCAATTTGAAACTTCAAATGGACCAGACGGATGCCGACAGCAAGTATGTCAAATCTTGGTACGACGAAGCTGAACGCTTTCAAAAAGACTATTCCGTAGTTGCCTATCCAACATTCTTGATTTTTAATCCTGACGGAGAATTGGTTCATCGAATCATTGGCAGTAGCGAAGCAGATGCTTTCATTGCGAAGGCACAAGAAGGATTGAATCCTGAAACCCAATATGTAACGCTTGTTAAGCGTTACGATGCGAATCCAAACGATAAGGAAATTGCTAAATCGATGGCCATAGCCGCGGAAGCTGCTTATGACCAGAAATTAGCTAGGCAAGCACAAGAAAGATTCATCGCCTTATTAGCGGAAGATGAATTATTGGAAAAAGATAATCTTAGATTTCTTGTCAAGACGATTAAATCGACAAACTCAATAGGTTATGAAATTGTCAATGAAAATCGGGCTAAAGTGGATGAATTGCTTGGTTCAGGAATGTCAAATACTATTTTGGTAGATGCGATTATTAGGGAAAAAGTTGTTCCTCAACTGCGCGCTAAAGATGTAGAGGTCGATTTTGATGCTTTGGAAAATGAAATGGCAAGCCAATATCCTGACTTAAATTTTAGTTCTCAATTCACCAATCAAAAAGTCAATTACTATTTTAGGAAGAAAAACTGGCCTGCATTTAGGGACGCTACCAATGAACTGATTGCTGAATCTAAAACGGGAATCAATCCAAGCTTGCTCAATAGCTATGCATGGAAGATTTTTGAAAACTGTGAGGATATCGACTGTATTCAATCCGCTATTGCTTGGAGCAAAATGTCTTTAGAAAGAGGTGAAAATCCGGCATATTTGGATACTTATGCTAACCTGTTGTACAAATCTGGTGATAAAGAAAATGCGCTGATTTGGCAAGAGAAAGCACTCGCTTTAGTCGATGAAGAATCAAAATCTCAATATCAGGAAACGCTCAACAAAATGAAAGCAGGTAAGCCAACTTGGGTCAATGAAGAAGAACTAGTTAAAGTAAAATAAGCTTATGCCATAATTGAGCAATGGTGCGAAACGGGAACAATGGAATTTGTCTCCCGTTTCATTTTTTATTTTATTCAAATTTTACTTTAATAAATCTGGGTCTATAAAATTGCGGATCTTTCCCTAAATCCTGCAGGAATTCAAGGGAATTGATGTTGTAGCTAACGAGCAATTCCCCTTCTTCAGAAAGGCTTGGATGGGCTTTCGCATTGTAAGCGAAGAATGATTTTCCCTTCAAATCATCACTGCAATCCCAAATAGGAATTACATTTCCAAAAGGACCAAAAGGGGTTTCTCCTAATCGCATCGCTACTGATTTCCCCATTCCTCCGTGTTGAAATACCAATGCATAGCGGCCGTCTGGCAACGCAGTTACGCTTAGCTCGTTGGAAACTTGGTCTGTAATTGCTGCTGAGTTCAAGATGTCAGATTGCCAGGATTTGCCGTCCCAAAACTTCCACTTATCGAAATCCTCAAAATCAATGGGTTTAACCCGCGCAACGAGCAGTTTTTTCGAACGGCCTCTTACTCCATACACGTAGACGAACCCATCCGGATTTTTTGCGCCAGATTCTTTTGTGTTGACATAAATCCCTGCACCAAATGAACCCATTTCTCCTGTACTTTTGTCGATATAGAATGGCGTGTCCTTTTGCAAGTATGACTTAAATGGTGGTTTTTCATCCGCATTTATCTTGATTAGTGTATTGCCAACTTCTTCGAATCCAAAAGTCCCGCTACCAATTTGCTTCACGCGATAACCGAAAATGTACAATGCGTTTTCTTTTTCTTGGTTGACGAATCCATCGCCCAACCAATAGTATTCCGAAGAATCTCGTTTTGAGGTATCCAACACAAAAACAGATTCTGCAGATCCTTTTGCGTCAATTGGCCAGTGAAATTTCAACTGCGTTGGATTTGGTTTCTCGTCTTCCAAAATGGCAATTGCGTTATGAATCATCTTGCTTCCGGGTTTAATCTTTCCGTCCTCGATTTCACCGATCATGCTATCGCTAAAAATAAACAGTGTTTCACCAGCGGAGGGGTGATGCTCAATGCCATTTAAGGGGATGCTGTAAATTCCGTCTCCTCCGTACCAGCCATGAGTTCGTTGAAACAGACTTGTCCAATCAGTCGCTTTTTCTACCGTGAACTTAATCTCATTGAGGTTTTGAGCAAACAGAAGCTTTTGAAAGAGCAATAAATTCAAAATAAAGAGGTATTTCTTAAACATTAGTCTAGAGTTATAGGTTTTTAGATAAAATTAATCTATTTTATCTTTATTCAGTATTTTTTATAAGTATTTCTAAGACAGAAAGATCGGTCGCGACTAAATCATTTCCAAAGAAACCTTACGTGTAGGGGGAGGGAATGCCAAATCTAATTTTTCAACATCTTCCTGATCTAATTCGATTTTTAAGCTGTTAAAGTTCTCTTCCACTCGATTTGCACTTGCAGATTTCGGAATTGGAACAACATTTTGGTGGCTTAAAACCCAAGCCAGGGCAATTTGTGCGGCTGAAACCTGATGCTTATCAGCAATGCCTTGCAACGTTTTATTTGTTAAAATCCGGCCTTGCTCGATTGGCGAATAGGCCATGGTTACGATTTTTTGTTGGTCATGAAATGGTTTTAAATCATACTCAATTCCACGCCGGCTCAAGTTATACAAAACCTGATTGGTTTCGCAAGAACTGCCACTTGTAGAACCTAGAATTTCTTGCATTTCAGAAACATCCATATTGCTCACGCCCCACGCTTTTATCTTTTGCTGATTTTTCAGTTCTTCCATTGCATCAATGGTTTCTTGAAACGGATATCGGCCTTGCCAATGCAATAGATACAGGTCTAGGTAATCTGTTTGCAAAAAGGACAAACTGCGTTCGCAGGCACGTATTGTTCCGTCAAAATTCGCATTCGACGGTAATACTTTTGAAACTAGATAGACCTCTTCTCGTCGTCCTTTGATGGCTTCGCCAACAACTTTCTCCGAACGCCCATTGCCATACATCTCGGCGGTATCGATAATCGAAATACCCAAATCCAATCCATGGCGCAACGCTTGAATCTCGTCATCTTGTTTGCGCAAATCATCACCCATGTTCCAAGTGCCTAAGCCAATCGGTGCAATTTCCTTGTTTCGGATTTTATCATAAAATGTGCTCATAAAAAAAGAAGGAAAATTTGGTTTTCCTTCTTTAATAAACAAGTTGAAATTAATTAAGTTTTATTTGATTTCTTTGAAACCTGTTTTGGTGTTTTGAAATAAAAACGCCCATTTATCGGTTTGCTCCGCAATGACCATTTGAGTTGATTTACCTGCTCCATGTCCAGCATTGGTTTCAATGCGAATTAAAACTGGATTTTCGCCAGCATGATATTCTTGCAGACGAGCAGCAAATTTAAATGAGTGCGCAGGCACTACACGGTCATCATGATCCGCAGTAGTCACCATTGTTGCTGGGTAATTTGTCGCCGGTTTTAACGCGTGATATGGAGAATATTTGTATAGGTATGCAAACATTTCTGCATTATCATCTGCCGTTCCGTAGTCATAAGCCCATCCAGCACCTGCTGTGAATTTATGGTAACGCAACATATCCAACACCCCAACTCCAGGAAGAGCAACTTTGAATAATTCTGGTCTTTGGGTAATCGCTGCGCCAACCAACAGTCCGCCGTTCGATGCGCCGGCAATGCCTAGTTTTTCTGATGACGTATATTTTTCTGCAATTAAATATTCTGCAGCCGCAATGAAATCGTCAAACACGTTTTGCTTATTTAATTTTGTTCCGGCAACGTGCCAGTTTTCACCATATTCACCACCACCGCGCAAATTGGCAACAGCATATACGCCGCCTTGCTCCAATAAAATAATATTGCTTGTGCTGAACGAAGGAGTCAAACTAATGTTGAATCCACCATATCCGTACAAAAGTGTTGGGTTTGTTCCATCCAATTTCACACCTTTTTTGTAGGTAATAATCATTGGGATTTTCGTGTCATCCTTCGATGTGTAGAAAACCTGTTTTGACTCATATTTGCTTGGGTCGAATTGTACATTTGATTCTTTATAGATTTCAGATTTTCCTGAGGCGATATCGTATTTGTAAATGGTTCCCGGATTGATGTAAGAGGTGAATGTGAAATACAGTTCTTTGTCTTTTTCTTTTGCCCCAAACCCTGCGGCAGTTCCAATTCCTGGCAATTCAATATCACGCTCTAATTTTCCAGCACGGTCATATTGTTTTACTTGCGTAATCGCATCTTTTAAATACGACGCAAATATTTTTCCGCCACCAGAAGAGGGTTGCAAGACTTGATCCGTTTCAGCGATTAAATCTTTCCAGTTTGCTGTCGTCGGATTTGCGAATTCTGTTGTTACAATTTTTCCATTCGGTGCATTTAACTCCGTATAAATAAAGAATTTTTCTCCTTCGTTGTCAATGATGTAATGGTTTTTCTCCATGTTATTGACGACAGTCACAAATTCCGATAATGGATTTGATAAATCTTTTACATAGAGCTCATTGCCAGAAGTGGTGTTCGCGGCAGTAACGATCAAAAAGCGCTCATCTTCAGATAAGCCAGCGCCAACATAGCGTCTTGGAGTTTTTGAGCCTCCGAAAATCAAGCTATCTGTCGTTTGTGCGGAATTTAGTTTGTGGAAATACAATTTATGCTGATCAGTCATTGCCGAAAGGGCAGAAGCGTCTTTTGGTTTATCATAACTGCTGTAATAAATCCCTTCATTTCCTTTCCAGGCTAAGCCAGAAAATTTGACATCGATTAAGGTGTCGCCAATAATTTTTTTGTCAGCTGCTTGAAGAATAATGACTTTACGCCAATCCGAACCTCCTTCTGAAATTTGATAAGCTACCAATGAGCCATCTTTGCTGAATGTCACACCGGCTAAAGAAGTGGTCCCATCTTTTGAAAATGTATTCGGGTCTAAGAAAACTTCTTCTTTGCCATCGTCACCTTTTTTTCGGTAAAGAACGAACTGATTTTGCAAACCATCATTTTTGTAGAAATACGTGTATTCGCCTTCTTGAAACGGAGCTGAGAATTTTTCGTAGTTCCATAATTTTTCGAGGCGTGTACGGATTGCTTCGCGGAAAGGAATTTGGCTTAAGTAATCTTCCGTTACTTCATTTTCGGCTTTTACCCAAGCTTTTGTTTTTTCTGATAAATCATCTTCCAACCAACGGTAAGGGTCTTCTACTGTAGTTCCGAAATAATCATCCTGTTGTCCAATTTTCTCAGTTTTCGGATACGGTTTTATTGTCATTGCTTCTTTTGGTTCAATTGTTTTTTCTTGATTACAGGCCGTGAATCCTACTGCCATAATTAAGATAAATCCTATATTTGCTTTCATACTTTTTTAGATTTAAACAAATCTACTAAAATCTTACGATGTGGAATAGTCTCTGCACGATTAAGTCATTTGGTAGTAGCAAACGTTTTATGAGAGATAAAATCTATTTCGCTTCTGATTTTCACTTAGGAGTTGGTCAGAAATCGTCTTCTTTCGAAAGGGAGAAGCGGATTGTAGCGTGGCTGGATTTTATTAAAGATGATGCCAAAGAATTGTATCTAATCGGGGATATTTTTGATTTTTGGTTTGAATACAAAACAGTCGTGCCGAAAGGGTTTATCCGTTTCTTGGGAAAGCTCGCCGAATTGGCGGATGCTGGCGTTGCCATTACTTTGTTCAAGGGTAATCATGACATGTGGATTTTCTCGTATTTCAAGGAGCAGTTGAATGCAACAATTATTGATGATGAATTAATTTTTGAGCGAAATGGCAAGAAATTTTATTTGCATCATGGCGATGGATTAGGTCCTGGCGATGCGAAATATAAGTTGCTCAAAAAGATATTTCGAAGCGCTGTTTGTCAATGGTTGTTTTCGGTATTTCATCCCTCTATCGGCATGGGGATAGCACAGCGTTGGTCGAAGCATAGCCGCGCGGCGAATTCGGATGAAGAACAATTTCTTGGCGATGACAAGGAGTGGCTGATTCTGTATGCAAATGAATTGTTAGGCAAAGAACGCTTTGATTATTTTATTTTCGGACATCGTCATTTGCCTTATGATAGAGCATTGGACAATTCGAGGATTGTCAACTTAGGAGAATGGATTAATTTTCAGACTTACGCCATATGGGATGGACAATCCTTAGTATTAAAAAATTGGAATGATGGACATCCAAGCAATTTTTAATAGCATCACGCCATTATCTTCGGCAGGCTTAGACACATTGCTTAGCATTTCCGAAGAAATAAACGTACCCAAAAACACGCTGATTATTGTTCCAGGAAAAATTGAACGCAATTTGTTTTTTATAAAATCTGGATTAGCCAGAATCTATTATGAAACTGCTTCCAAAGAAATTACTGTTTCATTTTCTGAAAAAGGGTCAATTTTATATTCACTAAACAGCTACACTTCAGGCAAGGCTGGGAAAGAGTATATTCAAGTGATTGAAGATTCGGTTTTAGTAAAAATCGATCAGGTCAAGCTTCAAAAGTATTACCAAGAAAATCTTGAATTGGCAAATTGGGGCAGGAAATTAACCGAGCTTGAATTTATAAAATCAGAAGAGCGATTAGTAGCTCAGTTCTTCAAAACTGCTAAAGAGCGCTACGAAGATTTATTGCGAGATATTCCAGATTTGCCAAATCGAACCAAGCTTGCCTACATCGCTTCTTATTTAGGAATCAATCAAGTTACCCTAAGTCGAATCAGAAGCATTTAATATTTCTGAAAATTTTAGCATTTGTTAAATTTTATTCGTCAAACAATACCCATCTTCGTGGTATAAAATGTTTAGATCATGAATTGGATTATCTTAATTATTGCAGGGTTATTTGAAGTAGGTTTTACTACTTGTTTAGGCAAAGCAAAACACAGCAGTGGCAACGAAATGTACTTATGGTATTTGGGATTCGCTGTCAGTTTGATTATCAGCATGACTTTGTTGGTCAAAGCTACCCAAACACTGCCTTTGGGAACTGCTTATGCAATCTGGACTGGAATCGGCGCTGTTGGAACAGTTTTGATGGGAATATTTTTCTTTAAAGAACCCGCTGATTTTTGGCGTATATTTTTCATTTTCACATTGATTGCTTCCATCGTAGGCTTGAAAGCAGTGTCATCTTAATGCATTTGTACTACCAAAAAGCAAGAAAATTTACGTAATTTTGAACACTTTTGTCAAAACAGAAGCAAATACAAGTGTATGTTAGAAAAATTACAAGGAATTAAAGATAGATGGTTAGAAGTGGAGGCTGAATTAAGCAATCCCGAAACCATCAACGATATGAAACGCTTTGCTAAATTGAATAAGGAATACAAAGACTTAGGCAAAATTGTAGCGGAGTATCATATCTATAAGAATATATGCAGTAACATCGACACGAATAAAGATATTTTATCAAACGAAAAAGATCAGGAATTGCGTGAGATGGCGAAAGAAGAGTTAGATATTCTTTTGGTTGAAAAAGAAGAGAAAGAAGAAGAAATCCGCTTAATGCTGATTCCGAAAGATCCGGAAGATGCGAAAAATGCAGTGATTGAGATTCGTGGAGGTACAGGAGGTGATGAAGCAGCATTATTCGCTGGCGATTTATATCGAATGTATACTCGTTATTTTGAGACGAAAGGCTGGCGTACAGAAGTTATGGACGTAACGGAAGGGACGTCTGGCGGTTATAAAGAAGTTGTCTTAAAAGTGATTGGCGATGATGTGTACGGTCAGTTAAAATACGAATCCGGTGTACATCGCGTACAGCGTGTTCCTGATACCGAAACTCAAGGACGTGTGCATACTTCAGCCGCTTCGGTAGCTGTGTTGCCAGAAGCTGAGGAAGTCGATGTGGAAATCAATCCGGCGGATGTCGAATTGCAGACATCGCGTTCGGGTGGTGCCGGTGGCCAGAATGTTAACAAGGTAGAGACAAAGGTGCAATTGACGCACAAGCCTTCTGGAATTGTCGTGGTTTGTCAGGTTGAACGTTCCCAATTAGCCAATCGTGAACTAGCGATGGAGATGTTGCGTACCAAACTTTATGAGTTAGAAGTTCAGAAAAAACATGGTGATGTTGCCGCAAAAAGGAAGACAATGGTATCTACAGGCGACCGCTCTGCAAAAGTACGCACCTATAATTATCCTCAGGGCCGCTTAACAGAGCACCGCATTGGATTGACATTATACAATTTGACAGCCGTTTTAGATGGTGATATTCAGGGAATTATTGATGCATTGCAATTCGCTGAGAATGCGGAAAAGATGAAAGAGGGAGCTGTAGATTAGAATTTTTTCAAAAAAATCTGCTGATTTTAGAAATAAAGAGTATATTTGCACACCTTGTAAAAAGGGGATTGGTTTGGTAGTTCAGCTGGTTAGAATACATGCCTGTCACGCATGGGGTCGCGGGTTCGAGTCCCGTCCAGACCGCTAAAACGAAACGCAAGTTTCAAGAGTTCTTTAAACATATTTATAATTTTTAGGTTTGGTAGTTCAGCTGGTTAGAATACATGCCTGTCACGCATGGGGTCGCGGGTTCGAGTCCCGTCCAGACCGCCAAAAATTATAGATAAAATTGTATTATTAGGTTTGGTAGTTCAGCTGGTTAGAATACATGCCTGTCACGCATGGGGTCGCGGGTTCGAGTCCCGTCCAGACCGCTTAATAATTCAAAAGCCTTTGGTATTTTTTATCAAAGGCTTTTTTTGTTGTTATAGTTATGCTTACTATAAAAAGTTGCTTTCTTTTTGAAATCCGTAAACTGGCGGAGTTTCACAGTAATTTTCTCAATAAAACTTTCATCACTCTGTCAAAGCTAATTCTTGCTTTGTTTCCTGTATATCAAATTGCATTTGTAGCGAAAGCCAATAATCAGCAGATATGCCATCCAGAACATCCTCTAGCTTTACGGCTGTCTTTACACTTAGACTTCTTTTCCCATTTAAGATTTCAGATAGGTGAGTAGGAAGTATACCGATTTTTTCCGCCACAACTTTTTTGATGAGACCTCTTGCTTCTATTTCTTCTCTAAGATACTCACCAACGTGGAAAGCTTTTATTTTTAAATCGTTCCCATACCTATCTTTTACAACATTCATGATTTGATTATTTAAAGTGATTAGATAGCTCTTCAATGACTAATATTTTTATCTCTTCTTTCTCTATCCGGAAAATTATGCGCCATCCATCTTGAACCCTGATTAAATATTTTCCAGCCTCAGCACCACTGAGTTTTTCAAAATGTAAGGATTTTATTCCTCTCAAATAGTTTTCATCTTCAGCTGTTCTTATTTGATTGACTCTTACAAGAAATTTGCGTTCAACAATAACAGGTATTTTGGTTTTTGCCTAATACCGTCGACTAATTTAGCCAAATAATCATCTTCAATAATTACGAGCATTGTTTAGTCTTTAAACTATTCTTAGTATAAAAATAACCAATATTTGGTTTTTATTAAAATTAATTTTTCTTTCAGTTTACTTTCATTTTAGTATATAAAAATCTTATTTTTAATTTTTAACCAAAACAACAAGTACCCCTTTATGGAACATCGTGATTACGTCGTCGTTGCTTTTATCTTTCTGTGTGGAATTATCTTGATTTATTATGTGTTCAAATATTATAATAAGCCGAAGATTCAGCAAGATAATATGAATATCAGTAGAGAAGAGGCGTTGGATGTCTTGCATCGAAAAGTGCATTTTTTTGATAGCTTATCGGCGGAAGACCAAGAGAAGTTTCTGCAGCGAGGCCAGTATTTTCTTTCGGCTACAAAGATTTCTGCTGAGAAGGGTGTTGTCTTAACGAATGAAGACAAAGTACTGATTGCAGCAAGCGCAACAATTCCGTTAATTCATTATGATAATTGGGCATATAAAAACCTGACGGAAGTCTTGGTCTATCCAGATAGCTTTACCGAAAAGTTTGACACTGAAGAAGGTGAACGAAATATTTTGGGAATGGTCGGCGATGGGGCATTGAATCATAAAATGATTATTTCTATCGGTGCGTTGCGAGCGGGTTTTAATAAAAATCCGGAAGGCAACACCGCCATTCACGAGTTTGTTCATTTAATTGATAAAGCGGATGGAGAAACGGATGGCGTGCCCGAATATTTAATTCCAAAAGAATTGGTACAGCCATGGCTTCAAGAGATGCATCGCACGATTAGACAAATCCGTACAGGGCATTCGGACATTCGCGATTACGCGGCCACAAATGAAGCTGAATTCCTTGCCGTAACCTCTGAATACTTTTTTAAGAAACCGAAGATGTTGCAGAAAGACCATCCGAGATTGTATTCGCTTTTGGATGAAATTTATGGAAATCAAGTACAGCCGGATAATCAGACCATCGGTTAGATTTTTCCGCTTTTTGTAACCATTGTATGACTCAAAAAAGTAAATCTATATTTTTTGCTATTTTAGTAAAATTACATCTTGCGAATTCAAAACTAAATCGACTTTAATTTTATTTACCATCATGCCGAACCCAGTTAAACAGTTTAAATCAACAATACTAATCTTGCTTGTTCTTTCTTTGCTTTCATTTTCAACAAAAGCACAAGAAAAACAGCCTGTAGACTATGTTAACCCCTACATAGGTAACATTAGCCATTTATTGGTGCCGACTTATCCTACAGTCCATTTGCCAAATAGTTTGTTGCGCGTTTATCCTGAGCGGAATGATTTTACGTCAGATTTAATCAAAGGTTTGCCACTGATTGTAACCAGCCATAGAGGAAGTTCGGCATTTAATCTAAGTCCTTATCAAGGTGATTTGAAAAATCTTTCCGCCGTAATTTCTTACAGCTACGACTTGGAAAAAATAACGCCCTATTCGTACCAAGTTTATTTGGACGAACAGCGGGTGGATGTAGACTATGCGCCTTCGCATCAGTCCGGAATTTATGAACTGACTTTTGAAAAGGATGGAAATTCATACATCATTCTCAATTCTAGAAATGGAAACCTGAAATGGGATGGCAAAGCAATTTCTGGATTTCAGAGTTTAGGCAATAAGACCAATGTGTACATTTATTTAGAAACCGAACAAAAACCAGAAATCGTTTCCGTTTTGAAAGGTTCGGAACTGATTAAAGGGACTGAAGCAGAAGGAAGAGATGCGGCATTGGTTATTGGTTTCAAGAAGAATGATAAAAAAATAAATCTTCGCTACGGCATCTCATTTATCGATGCCGAACAAGCGAAAAAGAATGTTGCTAGAGAAATAAAAACCTATTCTGTTAAGGAAGTACAAGATAAGGGGCGCGCAATCTGGAACAAAGAGCTGGGTAAAATACTGGTCAAAGGAGGAACAGAAAGCGAGAAAAATATTTTCTACACTTCGCTGTATCGCACATACGAACGCTCGGTGAACATTTCGGAAGATGGCCGTTATTTTAGCGCATTTGATGGAAAAGTTCATCAAGATGGAGGTTCTCCATTCTATACGGATGATTGGATTTGGGATTCTTATCGCGCCCATCATCCCTTGCGTGTGATTCTAAATCCAAAAGAAGAAGGCGATATCCTGAACTCATTTGTCCGTATGGCAGAGCAAATGCCTAACTTCTGGATGCCTACTTTTCCAGAAATTAACGGCGACAGCCGACGCATGAACTCGAATCATGGCGTGGCAACTGTTTTAGATGCGCATGTTAAAGGAATCACGGGTTTTGATTTGGAAAAAGCTTACCAAGCTGGAAGAAATGCAGTGATGGATAAAACATTGGCTCCGTGGTCAGGAAAACCTGCCGGAAAGCTGGATGAATTCTATCAAGAACATGGATACATTCCTGCGTTAAAAGATGGGGAACAAGAGACGATTGCTGAAGTGCATAGCTTCGAGCGAAGACAACCTGTTGCGGTGACCTTAGGAACGGCTTATGATGAATGGTGCTTGGCGCAATTGGCGAAGTCTTTAGGTAAGACGGATGATTATGAGCTTTTTTCCAAAAAGGCTTTGAACTACCGCAATCTTTTTAATCCTGAAACAAAATTTTTCCATCCAAAAGATGCGGACGGAAACTTTCTAAAACCATTTGATTATGTCTTTTCGGGCGGTCAAGGCGCAAGAGGAACCTATGGAGAGAATAATGCATGGATTTATCGCTGGGATGTACAGCATAATATTCCAGATTTGATTTCTTTGATGGGTGGAAGTGCAGAGTTCACAAAAAATCTGGATGATATGTTCAGACAGGGCTTAGGAAAATCGAAGTTTGATTTTTACCAGCAATTGCCAGATCATACGGGGAATGTAGGTCAATTTTCAATGGCCAACGAACCTTCGTTGCATATTCCGTATTTGTACAATTACGCAGGGCAACCTTGGAAAACTCAGAAGCGAATTCGGACTTTACTGAAGCAATGGTTTCGTGATGATTTAATGGGTGTTCCCGGAGACGAAGATGGGGGAGGAATGACTTCATTCGTCGTCTTTTCGCAAATGGGATTTTACCCGGTCACGCCGGGAACAAACCAATACAGCATCGGTAGTCCAACTTTCGAAAAAGTCACAATCAAGCTAGATAACGGTAAAACTTTTACCCTGCTTGCTCATGGAAACTCGGAGGAGAACAAATACATTCAGTCAGCGAAGCTGAATGGAAAAACCTGGAACAAAACTTGGTTCACCCATGAGGATTTGCTTGCTGGAGGGACGTTAGAATTGCAGATGGGTCCGAAAGCGAACCGCAGTTGGGGCTTAGAAAAATAGTCGTCAACACTTAATTTGTCCTGACGCATGGAACATGATCAAAGAAGCAAATTGGAATTGCTTCGCGCAAAGGTTCAATTAAAACTAAGAATCGAGGGCGAAATCAAGAGCTCAATTTCCAATTGGATCGAGACTTACGATTACATCCTTGACCATGATATTTCACATCGGCTGCTTTCTTTAGCGGCCGTTACGGAAGAAGAACATGCGATTTGGCTTGAAATTTTGCATCGTGATTATCCGACTTATTACTTTAAAGCCGAAAACCTGTCTCAAGGAAATTGGGCTGAATTCTATAAAAATATTGATATTAGTTATCCCAATACACATATCCTTCGGTATGTTCCGGACATTCCGAAAGTCTGCGATGCGCCTTCCGATCCGGAGCTAGGGATTCGAAATGCCATTGCCGCTTTAGGGCTGAACAGTCAGAAGGTTTTGTTCTACTACCAAAACTATTCGCCTATACTCGAGCTTAATCTCGATGATCTGCTAAATCACGCGCAACATTTCTTTTATTTAGGAAATGATAATGCAGTGATTATTCCCCAAAGCCTAGCATGGATGATCTTTTATTCCATGGAGGAGGAATGGTTTGCAGGATATAGAAATGCATAAAAGTGTTTATAAATACCCCCATAAATCATTTTCTATATTGAAAAAAGCGATTAAAGAACAGTATTCCCTAAGTTTATAGCTAGAATAATCCTTCTTGTTAATCTCTGTATATCAGTGTTTTAAAATTACTTGAAGTCTACTTGATTTAGCTACAGTTAATTATTTGTTTTCATTTATTTGGAATTAACAAAATTGTGACGTTAATTTGCTTCAATTTAGATTTAATCCAAATAAGAATAATATGTCAATTTATAGAGTAACTTTCCTCTTTTTTTTATCGCTGACTTGCTTCGCAGGTTATTCTCAAACAGGAATCATTAAGGGAAAAGTCACAACAGTTGATCATACAGGTGCCTCTAACATCACGATTCGACTAAATAACTTGGGTACGACGACGGATGATCAAGGTTATTATGAATTCAAGAAATTAAAGCCTGGAACCTACCTGATAAAAGTTTCTTCTTTAGGTATACAGAATCAGCAAAAGCAAGTTGAGCTAACTCAAAATGAAGTTATCGAAGTTGATTTTGAAATCGCCGAAACTGCGAATCAATTACAAGAAATTATCGTTTCCGCGCGTGGGAATTTAACCAAAGAACGGGTTGATGTGGCTAAGTTGCCTTTGACAAACCTTGAAAACCCGCAAGTTTATACTGGTGTTTCTGCTGAAATCATGAAAGAGCAAATTGTTACGAATTATGATGACGCATTGAGAAATGTTCCAGGAATTGCGCGTACTTGGGAATCTACTGGACGTGGCGGAGACGGTGGTGCGTATTTTGCATTGCGCGGTTTCGAAGCACAACCCAGTCTGATCAATGGCCTTCCTGGTTTGGTGAGCGGTAATCTAGATCCTGCAAATGTCGAGGAAATACAAGTATTAAAAGGTCCTTCGGGCACCTTGTTCGGTGCGAGTTTCTATGGATATGGAGGCATCATCAACACCATTACAAAAAAACCTTATTATAATTTCGGCGGCGATGCGACTTTTACAACGGGAAGTTTTGGATTAAATCGCTTAGCATTAGATATCAATACGCCACTAAGCAAATCCCAAAAAATAGCGATGCGGTTAAATACTGCCTTGCATACAGAGGATAGTTTCCAAGACGCGGGCTTCAAACGTTCATTTTTCATTGCGCCAACTTTTGCTTATGAAGTGAATGATCGCCTTTCCCTTTCTTTACTGATTGAAATTCTAGAAGAAAAGCGTGCGGTTCCTCCGGTGTTCTTCCATTCCGACAGGGAAACGCCTTTGTTCTTTAAGAATGTTGAAGAACTCAACCTAAATCCGGAACTATCATTTACAAGCAACGACCTAACCATTCGAAATCCAAGAAAGAACTTACAAGCGCAGGCTCTTTATGAGATAAATTCTCAATGGAATTCGCAAACCGTTGTTTCAGCGAGCAATATCAAATCGGATGGAATCTATTCTTACATTTGGGGAACGGAAGCCGATGAACCCGCTTATTTCTACCAATATTTTAATAATCAAGATTATAACACAAACACCTTCGATATTCAGCAAAATTTTAACGGAGATTTTAAAATTGGGTCTGTTCGAAATCGATTTCTAGTTGGTCTAGATTATTTTACAAGAACCGTGACAAATAAAAGTTCGGGATGGATTTCGACAAGATTAGTCAATCCTCAAGGACAGATTATGGGTGCTGATCCTTCCAATCCGACTGGATTGGATAAGACAATAATCGAAAATGATTTAGCAGCTACCGATCATTCGGACACGAAAATAATAAATAGTGCTTTCAGTGCCTATGTCTCTGACGTAGTGAACATCACGCCAGCGTTGACAGCTATGGCAAGTTTGCGTTTAGATTACTTTGAAAATAAACCCAACGACGGAACGGATGGTTACGACCAATTAACTTTTTCTCCAAAATTCGGGTTGGTGTATCAGCCTATTTTGAATAAACTTTCACTTTTCGGTAATTACATGAATGCGTTTTACAACGTTGCACCTTCGGAAGTTTTTGACAATGATGGAACTAGTTTGGGTATAAAATCATTTAAACCTGAACAAGCGAATCAGATTGAATTTGGAGCTAAGGCAAATCTGTTTTCGGATAAATTGTTTGCAACGCTATCGGTATATGATATCAATGTAGCCAACCGAGTGTATTATACGCCAACGAGTGCGGTACAAGGCGGGAAGACTCGGAGCAAAGGTTTCGAACTAGAACTAAATGCAAACCCAATTCCGGAACTAAATTTAATTGCTGGTTTTAGCCATGGCAACATTGAAGTTGTTGAAGGAAATTCAGGAACTCCGACGGACTTTTACAACGAAGTAGGGCGCAGCCCTGGAGGACAAGGCCCTCAGACTTTGGCGAATTTCTGGGCAACCTATAAATTTGACAACGGTGCTTTAAAAGATTTTGGTCTTGGACTAGGAGCTAATTATGCTGGAGAATATAAAGTGATTGACAATAGTGTGGTTGGGGAATTTATTCTGCCAAGTTATAGCTTAGTGAATGCAAGTTTGTTCTACAATGCAAAACGCTTCCGCATTACCTGCAATGTCAACAACCTGACAAATGAAACCTACTACATCGGGTATTGGTCTATCAATCCTCAAAAACCAAGAAATTTCGTCGCTAGTTTAAGTTATAAATTTTAAATATTACTCCCCGTACACATGAAGTACTTCTCACTACTCTTTTTGACACTATTTTTTCAATTGGCTGTATTCGCACAACAGGCCACAACCATAAAAGGAAGGGTTACCTCCTCTGATGGAAAACCCGCTCAATATGTTACCGTAAGTCTAGAAAATACAGGGACTACAACCAATAGAGATGGAAATTACGATTTTAAAAAGATAAATCCAGGCACTTACCTAATCAAAGTGTCGGCGATTGGCATTCAGTCGGCCGAAAAATCCGTTACGATTGAAGCAGGCCAAACTCAAACCGTGGACTTTACCCTGTCGGAAAGCAACGAAACGCTTCAAGAAGTGATCGTCACTGCTATCGAAAACAGATATAAAGTCAGTTTGCCATCGGCATCCCTGCGATTGAATGAACCTCTTTTGGAGGCGCCACAAAATATACAGACGATTAGCAATCAGGTCTTGAAGGACCAACAGATTATCAGCCTGAGCGATGGACTGATCCGTAACGTCAGCGGTGCTGTGCGTGCAGAACATTGGGGCGATATGTACACGAACATTACCATGCGCGGTTCGCAATTGCAAGCGCTGCGGAATGGTTTTAATTTCGTGGCTTCTTATTGGGGCCCATTGACCGAAGACATGAGTTTTGTAGACCATGTTGAATTTGTCAAAGGACCTGCTGGCTTTATGATAGGCAATGGAGATCCTAGCGGATTATATAATGTAGTGACTAAAAAACCGACGGGTTTCAATCGTTCTGAAGTCACCGCGACGGTCGGTAGTTTTGATCTTTATCGCATAGCCTTGGATACCGATCATAAAGTCACGAAAGACGGAAAACTGTTGTTTAGATTTAATGGTGCTACGCAAAATAAAGGATCATTTAGACCGCATGAGAAAAATGACCGATACACATTTGCTCCGTCCTTGAGTTATCAGATTACGGACAAAACTAAATTCACAGCGGAATATGCTTGGCAAAAGGCAGTCATGACGGAAGTCGGATCGTTTTATGTGTTCAGTCCGGATGGCTATGCGACGCTTCCCAGAGATTTCACAATGACACAGCCGGGCGTAGAACCCACAACGATCAATGATCATTCTGTGTTTTTGAATGTACAACATAGCTTTAATGACCAATGGAAAGCGACAGCTCAAGTCGCGTATTCTAAATATTTGCAGACAGGAGCTAGCTCTTGGCCGTCTAGCGTTTTTGCGGATGGAACATTGATTCGAAATATAGGAGTTTGGGATGCGGAAAGCACAATGAAGCTTGCTCAATTCTTTGTAAATGGAGAAGTGAAGACTGGTGCTGTTCAGCATCGCATTTTGGCGGGTTTTGATGGAGGAAGGAAAAATTACATCGCAGATTGGGGACAATCTCACGATCTGGACTTGCTGACAGACCCTTTTGATATCTATAATCCTGA
This sequence comes from Sphingobacterium hungaricum, assembly GCF_015210005.1. Lineage (GTDB taxonomy): Bacteria > Bacteroidota > Bacteroidia > Sphingobacteriales > Sphingobacteriaceae > Sphingobacterium > Sphingobacterium hungaricum. Next base: position 310,806 of record NZ_MU158697.1, on the reverse strand, counting down.
TTATGGAACTCCTCCAAATGGTTATCCTGACTTCGACCGCGACACGCCTCTGGAAGAAAGAGCTATTGCCGCAGGCGGATTGATGGATTCAAAATACATCAGCCTTTACCTTCAGGATGAGTTAGGCTTTTTTGACAATGTATTGCGTTTGACGCTTGCTGGCCGTTATTCCTATGTAAGCCAATCGGCTTGGGGCGGATCGCCGGACAAAGCAAAACGTTTTACACCTCGCGTAGGTCTGAGTGTGTCATTGGATAAAAATACGGCAATCTACGCGGTGTATGATGAAGCATTTATTCCACAGACAGGACTTTTGCGTTCCGGAGAAACGGCTAACCCGATTACAGGGACTAATTATGAATTGGGAATAAAACGTGATTGGTTCGAAGGAAAATGGAATACAACTTTATCTGCTTACCGCATTCGCAAGAGAAATGAATTAACAGCTGATCCGCTAAACGCTGCGGGTGAGAACTTCAGTATTATTATAGGTGAAAAGCGTGCTCAGGGGATTGAGTTTGACCTAAGAGGACAACTTGCCAAAGGCTTTGAATTGATTGCGAATTATGCTTTTACGGATGGCAAAGTCACGGAAGTTGCTGATGGCGTAACGAGTATGACGGTTGGGGATGTGGTTCCCGGTTTCGCTAAGCATACGAGCAATGCATGGCTTTCTTATGCTTTGCAAAGAGGCAAGCTAAAAGGAACAGGAATCTCCGGCGGATTTACTTACCTAGTAGATAGAGCAATCAATAATTTTAATCCAGAACAACCGGAACAAAATTTACCAAATTACTTTAAATTAGATGGTGGATTATTCTGGGAAAACAGCAACCTAAGGGTGACGGCAAATGTGTTCAATATTCTGGATAAATACCTGTACACAGGTGCTTATTATACCAATTATTGGAATGCTCCAGATTACAATCAAGCGATTTATTCTTGGCAAGCTGAACCGCCTCGTAATTTCAGGTTAAGTGTAACGTATAAATTTTAATTGCTGAATAACAAGGAAAAGGAATATCGAGTTGAGTTCCTTTAACAAAAGATACAAACTAGAACGCCAATTGATCCGAAATGGGTCAATTGGTTTTTTCAATTTTCTATGAGAAGACCGATTCAAAAACGTAAATCCAAGAAATCTCGCTTCCGAAAGATCAGCGATTGGTTGCACCTGTGGCTGGGGCTTGCGTCCGGTCTAGTGGTTGTTTTCTTAGGCGTGACGGGCTGTATTTTTGCTTTTCAAAAAGAAATTTCGGAATTGATAGACCCTAAAGCCTATTTTGTCGAGGCGCCCAAACATGCTCAAGCTTTGCCTTTGAGCGTCCTCACCAAAAAAGCGGAGGAAGCTTTTGGTCAGGGCATTAAAGTTGGATTTTCAACGACTTATCCCGACCCGAACAAAACCTGGGAATTTGGTGCTTACAAAGAGGGAAATGCAGACGCTTTCTGGTATTTTGACGCAGTCGATTATTATGTGATGGCCTATGTCAATCCTTACACAGGAGAAGTCACCAAATCTGTCGATTACAAATATGAGTTTTTTAATGTTGTCAAGATGTTGCATTGGTCGTTCTTGATCAATCATCCGATCGGCCAGCAGATTATCGGTTGGAGCACCTTTATTTTTGTGATCCTCATGATTACGGGCATTATTATGTGGTGGCCAAAAAATCTAAATAAATCCAATACTGACAAGAGCTTTACCATTAAATGGAAGGCGAAATTTAAACGCATCAATTATGACCTGCATAATGTGCTTGGCTTTTATTCGGTTTTGATCTGTATGATTTTGGCCCTGACGGGAATGGTTTGGGCTTTTACTTGGTTTTATGATACGGTGTATGTAGTTGCGTCAGCAAGCACAAAAGAGCCAACGCTTTTCTATGCCGAATCAGATACAGCGACGACCAAAATCAACAATGCCTACGACCTTGCCTTTGCAGAAGCAAAAAAACTTTTTGCTCATGCTGATCGCATCAGCATGTCTCCTGCTGATGGGGGAACTGCGGTAATTTATGCGACAGGTTATCAAGGCGACGAAACCTATTGGGATTATGATGTAATCCAATTTGACCAATATTCAGGAAAACTTTTACATCGACGGAATCAGTCCGAAAAGAACAATGGAGAAGTTCTTTTGGGAATGAATTACGATATCCATGTCGGTGCAGTATTGGGCCTTCCCGGAAAAATGCTGGTCTTTAGCGCCAGTTTAATTGCCAGCAGTTTGCCAATCACTGGATTTATTATCTGGTGGGGAAAACGCAAGAAGAAAAAGCCAAGGAAACCCGCACAAACTGTCTAAGCGAACAGTCCAAATAAAATCCTTTGCGCAGCAAAAAATATGCAACAAAACACCAGAAACAAAGGTCTTCTAGGATGCTCAATTAAGAACTCAATACAATTTCCTTGTCCACCTGCATTTGCTCCAAAAAATAGGCATCATGCGAAACGACCAGCAAAGTTCCATTATAGTCGGAAAAAGCATTTGTCAATATTTCCATGTTCTGCATATCCAAATTATTGGTAGGCTCGTCCAGAATCAGCACATCGGGAGCTTGGTTTTCAATGCTCAGACAGCAGAGCAACAAACGCATGCGTTCTCCGCCGCTTAAGGCCGAGCAGGATTTGCTCCATTCATCTTTTGTAAATAAAAACCGGTTCAAGCGGATCTTGATTTCATGCTCTTCAAGTCCTGAATGGTTGAAATTTTCTGCTTGTTCATATACACTCAATTCCGAACGGATCATGGAATAATCCTGATCTATATAGAGGGATTTAAAATCCGCGCGGAATAACCTTCCTGCTGTGGCCGTCAGGTTTCCCAAGATCAGTTCAATCAGTGTGGATTTTCCCGAACCATTCGGCCCTTTGATCGCCAGTCGATCGCCGCTCCTGATCTGAAAGTTGAGTGGGGTTGCCCATAGATTGGGTTGATTCGCAAAATGGAAATTACAGTTTTCGGCCTCAGCCAATACTTTACCTTTGTGCAATTCGGACTTGAACAAACCTAGTTTCATCCGATCTGCATCAGCAAGATTGCTGCGCAGGTCTTGCAGTTTTTCAGCAAGTCCAGCAATCTTTTCCTGGTGCATGCCTTTCACTTTCGATGAGCTATTTTCCGCATTGTTGCGCAGTGTATTCATCATGATCCGCGCTACGCCAGCCTTTTCCTGTTTCTTTTTTCCTCGGGCATCTAACTTTTGCTGGCGCTCCGAGGTTTCTCGTTCCTTTTCTTTCGCTTTGCGCAGTGCTTTTTCCTGACTATGGATATCTTGATTCAATGCATTGCGCTCAATTTCTTTTTGCTCCGCATAAAAATCATAATTTCCCCCATAGGTCGTGATGCCCGAACTGCTCAGTTCACAAGTTGTCGTCAACAAATTAAGCAAACTGCGGTCATGGCTCACAATAAGCAAGGTTTTGGAAGTCGTTTTAACGAATTCATAAAGTTGATTTCTGGATGCCGCATCCAAATGATTGGTAGGCTCATCCAGCAGCACAAAATCAGGCTGATGAATAACGATGCCTGCCAAGAAAACTTTTGTTTTCTGGCCTCCGCTCAAGCTTTCCATCGGATGATGGAGATCGAGATCGTGCAGCTGCCAATATTGAAAAGCCTCTGCGGCACGTTCCTCAATTGTCCAGTCGTCCTCGAGCAAAGAAAAGTTTTCTTCACTGGCCTCTCCTGCCAGAATAGCATGGAGCGCAGCCAACTTTTTGTCGATTCCCAAGACCTCCGCAACCGTCAATTGATTGAATTGACCGACAAGCTGGGGCACGAAGTGAACGCCTGCCTCGGCATCGATCTTTCCTGTAGTGGGCTTCAGATTTCCTGCAATAAGCTGCAATAGCGTGGATTTGCCAACCCCATTATTGCCAATCAGCGCAATTTTTTCGTGGGGATGAATGCTGAATTGAAGATGCTCAAAAAGCAGTTCCTTATTCGGTTGTACGTATGTGATGTTATTAATAAAAAGCATGATTTCTTTCGGGTAAAAAAATGAATAAAAGGCCGTCGGCCGATCAGTAAGATTTTGAAAGAAATGGGTATTACATACTTTTTTATTTTATGGATTTATTGGCAAAGATAATAATTCAAAATTAAAAAGTAAAAATTCAAAAATGTGGAAAGACTTTCAAAGTCAAAAAAATACTGACTGTGTCAATTTACTCACATAAATGTAATCTTAGCTATTCAAACTAATATCTGATTATTTAATTGAGTGAAATTGTTTCATAAAAAAATCGTTTGAATAAATTAATATTAAAAAAGCAAGCTGAGTAATGTACTTATTTAAGTATTAAAATCGACAAAATGATTTATACTATTAATTGATTTATAATTAGTTATATAGGAATTAATTAAATCTTATTAATTTTTGTATTCAAGATAAAAAACTATGATTTTTTCGTAGTTTTGTTTTAAACATTATAATATGTGGTATAGATTTTTGTCATTTATATATTTTCTTTTTTTCCTATTCTTTTCAACTTCACTTAAATGCCAAGATGCTAATACAATACTGTTAAAATCTTATGAAGCCTTAAGTAAGCAAGAACAATTGAGTTATACCTACAATTTAGACATTAACTATTTATCAGAAAATTATAAGTTTACATTAGAAGGTCAAACATTTATTAGCTTCGACGATAAAGAGAATTTAATAGGTTTTACTTTTCAATTCTATAACGATTTCACAAAGATTGTTTATAATGGAGCTGAGTGCTTTGAATTAGATCTTACAGAAAAAATAATTGACATCAATAGGAATCCTAACAAAAGCCAATTGTCAAGATTTACTTTTTTGAACAAATCTCCAGTATCATTGAAATATAATATTCCAATGATACTTGCAAATGACAGTATAGAAAAGACACTTGTCCATACAAGTGATTCAGTTAGTTTCTATAAAATTTATTTTAAAACTGGTAAAAGATCTATTGATAAATTAGGCAATTTCATTTATATCTCTGGTAATAGAAATATTAGTTACACAGTTTTGATCGATAAGGAAAGTTATCTTCCTATTGAAGTCATTGAACAAAATGATGTTTATAAAGATGATTATGTGAAAACTAAATTTGACTATAATTTGAATGATAAAGATTTGTTGGATGAAAATTCGTGGTATTACTCAAACTATTTTAATTTTAAACAAAAAGAAGAGGAAGTAGCTATTAAGTTATTAGAAAAAGAACCTACACCATTTTGGGAATTACCAATTTTTGATAATAAAGAGATAATCAATTCTTCATCTTTAAATGGAAATTATGTTTTATTGGAATTTTGGATAAAAAACTGTGGATACTGCATTTCTGCAGTCTCAGAATTAAACGAGTTGCAGAACAAATACATGAAAAAAAATATTAAGGTAATAGGAATTAATGCAGGAGATAAAGAATCAGATGTTAATTACTTCATTAACGCAAACAATCCTAAATTCCTTAATGTTTGGGACAAAGATAAAAAGGTAACTAAATCTTTCGGAGTCACTGGTTTTCCATATATTTTTCTTTTAGATAAGCAGGGTCAACTGCTTTTTCAAGGAAATTTAAACTCAGAAAAATTCAAAGAATTGATGTCACATCTTTAATGCGACTATCCCCGCTTTTAATAATTACCTCTTTGAAAAATTCACGCAATAATTAATTTCGTCAGCGAATACGATAATTGAAAGGAATTCTAGGATTAGCTCATCCCATATTCCTTACAGCTTGCTTTTTTTATTCGGGCACGTCTTTCATAGAGGTATTTAACGCGTTTTAATTTATAGAAGTCAAAGAATGCGATAATGACCAGCACAAAACAGACTAGGTAAAAAGTCTGGTTGCCAAACTTGACATAATACAAGCCGCTGACCAATCCACCTAAGAAATAGGAGAACAAAATCGTTAGCAACAGGTGAAATTTATCGACCAGCTGCTTGTTTTGCCTATTCTTTGATTTGGTAAACATAGAAACTAAGATTGCCAGATCGGTCGTCAACCCCGTTAAGTGGGTTGTTTTGATCACGGAATTGGAAATACTCGCGGTCAAACCATTTTGAAGGCCCATGGCAAACAATAATGCGCCGACAAGCAATTCAGTTTCCTGCAACGTATCTTTGTAGAAGAAATCGAGATAAACTCCCACAAACAGGATACTCAATAGTTCCAGGATCACAGGCACCGCATGGGAGATATATTGTCCCCATAGTTTTTTACCGTGGATGATCACCAGGTTGGAGATCAAACTTCCGAAAAAGAAAAGCAGGATCCAGAATAGCACAACAGCTCCCTGATACCAATTTCCCTTAGAGAGCTCCTGTGCAAAAACAGCATAGTAACCGGTGATGTTGGAAGTGAAGGAGAAAAACACGATCACCGAGATCACATTGACCATTCCAGCAGAAAAAGCGGTCAAACCGCCCAATTTTATATTATCACTTACCGTTCTATGGTTACTATATTTTCTTAGCATAATCTTCTTGTAATCCCTTTCTTTCTAATATTATTTTAAGCACTCCTTTGATTTGAAGATCCAGGTTTAAATGGAGCTCCAAGGTATCTTTATTGATTTTGGCAATCTGAAAACTTTCGACTTGTTTGCCGTCCTTCACCAATTGAAGGATATGCCCCCTGCCGCGGATAAACCATTGCATGTTGTCATCCGATGCATGCTCCGCATCCCGAATGGTTCCGTTGCTGTCAAATTCCCAGACCTGCACATTAAAAAGTTCCAATTCATTCATGATCTCTTCGCGCAGGCTGGCTTGCAGTTCCCAGCTCGATTGATCTTGGACGGCTTCGCTTTTTTCCATGTACCATCCCGTTTCGACCCACTGGCCTTCGATCAGGCGCTCGGGGCTCTCAAAATGCATCACCATGAATGCGGCTAACAGCAACAATGATACCAACAGAAGGTAGGTTCCTGCTAATAAATTTTTTCTATTAAAACGTAACATTCCATTTCTTTCTAAAGAACAAACTATCTATCTTATCCTCACTCTGTTTGATTTCTACATCAGTATCTAAGTAGACCGCAGATGGTTCCTTGCTTTTATTTTTCTTAAATACATGTAGCAGATCAAAACTTCTGGCAGTGAGCTTTGCAAACTCTACATTCTCCGCTACCACGACGTGGTCTATCCGATTTCCTTTGCAGTAATTCCTAAAATAATTGCCATTTTCAGAAGTAATGATATCTGAATACAAGTCTTGGATGCGTTCGCCATATTTGGAACACATCAGCTGACAAGCTTTGATAAAATCTTCGGACTGTAGGCTATCCAAGTGATCTTCGGCATGTATGCCCAACAGTTCGGTGATCGAATTGTCAGATGCCATTCCATGCGCCAAAATAATGACAAAGGAATCATCAATGTGATTGTCCAATAAATCCATAACAACATGAAGGGAGTTGACTGTAAAGTCTGTCTGAATAAGTACACGTTTCGCTCTAACCATATTTGTTTTTTTACAAAGTTAGGGCAGCCGCATGGCAACGAGATTAGCCTCACATTAGTTTTCTGTGAGACTTTTCGACTGGTATTAGAATGCGATTAGAAAGATCGCGCGGGCATTAGAATGAGATTAGAGAACGTTAACTGTAGGCAATTCGATGCGCACGGTCGTGCCCTGGCCGACTTCCGAAGTCACTTTTATTTTGCCATTATGCATCTGGATAATGTTGCGCGCCAAAGGCAAGCCGATGCCATATCCCGAAAAGTTGCCAGTATTAGAAGCTCGGAAATACGGATCAAAAATATAGGGAATATCCTGAGCCGGAATGCCGATCCCTTCATCTTTGATCAGCACGATCACACTATTGTCGAGCGCGCCAAGTGCCACATAGGCTGTATGGTTCGTCGAATACTTGCAGGCATTGGAAATCAAGTTAGAAAATGCAAGTTGCAGGAGTGCCTGCGAACCTTTGACCTTGAGTTTCATGCTATCTTCGGGAAGCAGGGTAAAATCGGTCTTGATATGGAACCGCTCATTGATGGCCTTGACCGTCAGGTCGGCATCCATAATGATCTGGTCAATGCGCACAGGCTTGAAATTAGTCCCGTTATTTTCATATCCGGTACGCGCAAGCAGCAGCAGGGCATTTGTTTTTTTCTCCAAGTTGTCCGCTGCCGAAATAATCTTGGTCAGCGATTGTTGGTACTCTTCGACGCTTCGCTCTTTGGAGAGCGCAAGATCGGCGGTCCCGATGATCGAGGTCAGCGGTGTATTCAGCTCATGCGAAGCATTGCTGATAAAATTTTTCTGCGTCTCAAAAGAAGTTTCGATCCTTGCCAACATCCTGTTGAAGGTACGCGAAAGCTGGTTGAGCACGTTTTTATCTTCTGTTTCGCTGAGGCGAAGGAATAGGTTTTCAGAACCTATCTTTTCTACATCATTGATAATTCCGTTGATCGGCTTCAAAAAGGAACGCTTGACCAGCAGAGAAACAACGACCACAAAAAGAACCCCTAGCACCACACTGATAAACAGCAGGTTGCGCAGGTAAGCCAAATGATGCTCATAGAAATAATTTTCGGCTGACACCCCTACTAGATAGGTCTTGCTGTCTTTAATATAGACATTCGTCGAGTAGAATTTATTGGCAATCTTAAAATTGTAAGCGCCTGTTTTGTCGATGTCTTTCCAAAGTTCAGGTGCTAGGCCTTTGTTATAAATAATGCGGTCGTTCTTGTCAAATTCGACAATAAAGTTCTGTTGCTTATCCAGGTTCTCGACATATTCGTAAGTCCATTCAAAATTCTTGTCCAATGGACCTTCATTGAGCATCTCTTCAGCAACCAACTTGCGCCTAAGGTCGAGCCTTTTATAGAAATCAGCAAAAGCAAAATTCGAGATCGAATAAAAAATAAAGATGACGAAAGAAACAGTGTAGACAACGAGAATAGCAATCAGTGAATAGAGGGTTCGGTTGTATTTGTGCATATTAGTTGTCGTCGATTTTTAAAACATAGCCCATTCCGATTACGGTATGGATAGCTTTCTTGTTGGTGATTTTCTCAATCTTCTTTCTCAAATAATTGACGTACACGTCGACTACATTAGAGCCAATGTCAAAGTTGATTCCCCAGACTTTGTCCAAAAGCTCATTGCGCTGAAATACTTTATTGGGGGTCTGGATAAAGAGCAGCAACAAGCGGTATTCGGTCGATGTGAGGTTCATTTCTTGCCCATCGCAATAGGCTATTTTCTTAAAATCATTTAATTCCAGAAAACCGTATTGGTATTTTTTCTCTTCGTGATTTTGTAGGTGCTTCGCAATTTCACTTTTCCGCCGGATCAATGAACGTACGCGGGCTTTTAGCTCGATCAGTTTAAACGGTTTCGATAAATAATCATCTGCCCCGCTATCCAAGCCCAGCACCACATTCTCTGGACTTCCCAACGCGGTAACCATCAGGATAGGTAAATCTTTGTGGCCAAGCTGTCTCAAATTCTTGCAAATCTCCAAGCCATTTACCTCTGGGAGAAGCACATCTAAAATCACCAAATCGATACGATCGCTATTGATTACGGCAAGTGCATCAGTATAATTAGTAACATGCGTCACCTTATAGCCGTCTTCTACGAGACCTTGGACTATAAACTCAGCCACATTGCGTTCATCTTCTACCAATAAAATTTTTTGCACCATCATATAATCAGAATTACATTGATTCAATTAAGAGTAGCTAAAATATACAAAATTTTTTAAGAAATAGGAAAGGGAATGGTTTAGCTTCGCAGAAAGAAAAATAATTCCTCTTATTTTTCAGGCGAAAAACCAAAATTATGCACTTCTTTTTTCTGAGATTTTCGTCCTGTTTTAAGGCTTAAAATACAGCCTCAACATTCATTTACTAAAACCATATAGCAATACCCCAATAGGCATAAATGTCTTCGTGTTAAGCATGCATTTTCCATCATCCGATTAAGCAAAATTAAATTGGCAATCAATGGATTAAGCCTTTTGATACAAATGTTATAACGTTTTTTACTTTCCACTAATAAATTTTGAAAATAAATAGTGAATATATATCTTTATCGCAATAACCGAAGTAACCAATTTTCAGTATAACCTTAAACCAAATCCAATTCTTATGGAAAGACCTAAAGAAAAGTTGTTGTTTATTATGCTTTGTCTGTTCGTCCCGATGCTCGCCTTTTCTCAGCGACAGATCACTGGGGTAGTTAAGAACGCCGCCAATGGCGAATTTATTCAAGGAGCAAGTATTTTAAAGAACAAAGTTCCCGCCACTTCGACCAATGCAAATGGTGAGTTTGGCATTATGGCCAATGTTGGCGATAGCCTGACCTTTACTTCTGTTGGAATGAAACCCATTACGCAGGTTGTCGATGCGCGCAACATCTTAGAAATAACGATGTATGAAGATGGCAGCGATATCGATGAAGTTACGGTAGTCGCGTTCGGAACGCAAAAGAAAGCATCTGTTGTCGGGGCAATTACAACAGTGAAAGCTTCAGATTTGCGGATCCCTTCGTCCAACCTGACAGGATCATTCGCAGGGCGGATTCCAGGCGTAATTTCTTACCAGACCTCTGGAGAACCCGGAGCAGACAATGCGCAGTTCTTTATCCGTGGAGTAACGACTTTCGGTTACCAGACCTCTCCTTTGATATTGATCGACGGGTTTGAATCCACGACAGAAAATCTATCCAGATTGCAACCAGATGATATCGAAAGCTTTTCCATCCTGAAAGATGCATCGGCGACGGTTTTGTATGGTGCGCGCGGAGCGAATGGGATCATTATGATTACGACCAAGGCCGGTAAAGAAGGCCCTGTACGCATGAATGCACGTGTGGATGTGAATACCGCAACACCAACAAAGCGCATTGACATGGTCAACGGAATCGATTACATGCGCTTGTATAACCAAGCACGCATTACCCGCGACCCGGTATTGGGCTCATACTATTCAGAACAAAAAATCCAGTCAACAATTAACGGGGAAGACCCAATGATTTTTCCAAATGTGGATTGGTTCAATACTCTATTCAAAACCTCAACAACAAATACCAAAGCCAATGTGAATTTATCAGGCGGTGGCCAAGTGGCGACCTATTATGTGTCTACAGGCTTTGACAAAGAAACTGGATTGCTGAAAGTAGATAATAAAAATAATTTCAACAATAACATCGATATCAATCGCTTGTTTATCCGCTCAAATGTGATCTTAAAATTAACCAAGACGACTACATTAGATACGCGGATCCAAGGAAGGTTCGACCGCTATACAGGCCCATACCAATCGGCAAGCAATATTTTCCGCATGATCATGAACAGCAATCCGGTAGATTTTCCTGCCGTATACCGTCCTGATCCTGCCAACGAGTTTACAGATCATATCCTTTTCGGAAATAGCTATGTTGCTGGCTCGCTAAAAGCAAATCCGTATGCAGAAATGGTGCGCGGCTACGAGGATCGTAATGAAAGCAGCATCGTCGCTCAAGCAACCTTATCGCAAGATTTAGCATTTATCACCGAAGGATTAAAAATTCAGGGTAAAGCTTCGGTAAGTACTTGGAGCAGATATTCGAGCACACGTAGCTACAATCCATTTTTCTATGATTTAGAATCATACAACCAGATTACAGGTGCATACACGCTTTATCCATTAAATCCAACGACTGGGCAAGCCTATTTGGGTGATGTCGATCCTGGAAGAGATGCGGATGGACATTATTATTTCGAAGCACGGTTAAACTGGAGCAGAACCTTCGGTTCGCATACCATCGGTGCAATGACTGTAGGGATGATGGAAGAAAAATTGCTGACCTCTGGAAATAGCTCCTCGATTTACGAAACCTTGCCTGAGCGGAATATGGGTAATTCAGGTCGTTTGACTTATGATTACGATAACCGGTATTTCTTCGAGACCGCTTACGGATTTAATGGTTCGGAAAAATTTACCGGAGAAAGAAGGTATGGTTTCTTCCCATCATTCGGTGCGAGCTGGATGATCTCGAATGAGAAGTTCTGGGAACCTTTCGAATCTGCCATCAGCACCTTTAAAGTAAGAGGAACATGGGGATTAGTTGGTAATGATGCGATATCTAATCGTGGAGGAAGGTTCTTTTATCTTTCTGACATCGCCATGGGTGGCGGTGCTTACCGTTGGGGAACAAGTTTCATGAATTCCTATAACGGATATACTGTAAACCGTTATGCGAACCCAGATATTACTTGGGAACAATCAGAAAAATGGAATTTAGGATTGGAAATGAATTTCATGAACGAATCCTTAAAATTCACCGGAGATTTCTTTAAAGATATTCGTAGCAAAATCTACATGAACCGCGAAAACTTTCCAGCATCAGCTGGTCTGGAAGCAAGCGTAAGCGGCAACGTAGGTAAAGTAAGCTCTCAGGGCTTTGATGGATCTCTTGATTATCAGCGCTCTTTTGGCGATAACCTTTGGATTTCAGGCCGTGCAAACTTTACCTATGCAGTTAATAAATTGTTAGAATTGGATGAGCGCGATTATCCAGATGCTTACCTAAAAAGACAAGGCCAGAACATCAATCAGCAATGGGGATTGGTTGCCGAGCGTCTTTTTGTGGATGAGCATGAAATCAAGAATTCTCCAGTTCAGGATTTCGGCGAGTACATGGCAGGTGATATAAAATACAAAGACATCAATGGAGATGGCGTGATCAATAACAATGACCGCATCCCAATGGGTTATCCTACCGTACCTGAGATCCAATATGGATTTGGGATGTCTGTTGGTTACAAAAGCTTTGACTTATCCTTTTTCTTTCAAGGAAACAAGAATGTCTCTTTCTTCATCAATGCCACTAACGAATCAAATCAGTCAACAGGATCCTACGGTATCGCACCTTTCGCAGGAAGAAGAAACGCACTATCCATTATTGCTGAAGATTACTGGAGCGAGACAAATCCAAACATCCATGCATTCTGGCCAAGGCTATCTACAGAGCCAGTCAACAACAATACTCAACAATCTTCTTGGTGGTTAAGAGATGCTTCCTTCTTGCGCTTAAAATCTTTGGAATTAGGATTCAGCCCAAAAACGCTTAAACGAATAGGTTTAAATCCGGGAAGCCGCATCTACTTCAGTTCAGAAAATCTGCACGTCTTCAGTCCATTTAAGCTTTGGGATCCTGAAGTCGGAAGAAATGGGTTAGGCTACCCTCCGAACAAAAGATTTAACGTAGGTATTCAATTAGTTTATTAATACAAAAGAACCAAAAATATGAAAGCTATAAAATATGTCCTTCTGGCAACAATGTTAACCCTAGGTTCTTGTACCAAGTATCTAGATGTTGTTCCAGATAACACCTTAAAATTAGAAGACATTTTCAACCTGAAGATCGACGCATTTAATGCATTGGCAAAAGTATATAGTTACCTGCCGAATGATGAACGCACGCACGTATCCTCGTGGACTTTAGGGGATGAGTGGATTGGTCGTTTAGATTTAAACACAACGGTTTCTAACTTGCGCGCAATCCGTATTATGCGTGGATTGCAGTCGCAGACAAGTCCGCAAATCGGTTATTGGACGGGGTCTGAAGGGGGAAAACCTCTTTACGAAGCCATGCGCCAAGCCGATGTGTTCCTAGCAAATATTGATAATGTGAAAGACATGTCGGATGTAGAAAAGGCAGATTGGCGATCGCAAGTAAAATTCTTGAAAGGCTATTATGCCTTCTTGCTGGTGCAGCGTTATGGCCCAATTGTTATTCCAAAAACAATGGCATCTCCGGAATCAACGAAAGATGAATTGTTCTTGCCTAGAACAAAGGTCGAAGAATGTTTTGACTACATTTTGGGCTTAATGAATGAGGCTATTCCTACCCTGACGGAAAGAGCAACGTCAAATAATTTAGGGCAGATAGACCAAGTTGCTGCGAAAGCAATCAAAGCCCGTGTGCTATTTTTCCGTGCTAGCCCATTTTTCAATGGAAACAGAGAATATTTTGGAGATTTCATGGATAAGGATGGAGAGCCGTTCTTCTCATTAACGCCAGATAATGAGAAATGGAAAGCGGCAATCGATGCTTTGAATGAATCCATTCAGCTATGTGAAGCTAATGGGTTGGGTTTATATCAATTCGATAGAGAACCGTTTATCTATGACAGACCAGCATTTACGGCGAATGAGGAGCGCATGAAAACGCTCTATAATTTAAGAATGCTGATTGTAGATCCTTGGAACAGAGAGTTGGTTTGGGGAAATTCGAATATAAATTATTATGAACAAGGCGAGTTTGCGCATTCGGCGAATATTCGTTTGCCAGAAGGTTATGGCGATGGTGTTGTGAATACAGCTACTTTTTCTTGGCAATGGATGGCGGCAACCTATCAAATGGCCGAGCGGTATTATACGGAGAATGGTTTGCCGATTGATGAAGACCAAACTTACGACATCAACAACAAACATGAAATCATTCGTACGCCAGGAGTTTTAGAGCCCAACTATCCACATTGGAATGGCTATATGCAACCGGGAGCTGAAACTATTAAACTGTACATGAACCGAGAGCCTAGATTTTATGCTAACCTAGGAATTACCGCAGGGTATTGGCGTGGCCATGCTGTGCGGATCAATACCATGATGTTTGGAAATTCACATGGCGGATACAATTCTTCGCAACATACGACCGATTTCCTAGCAACTGGAATAGGCACACAAAAATTTGTTCATCCTGAATCACAATCTGGAGCATGGCAACGGACAATTAAGTTCCCTTATCCAATTATCCGGATGGCTGATCTATACCTGATGAAAGCCGAAGCGTTGAACGAATATTCGGGACCTTCGCAACAGGTGTATGCTGAAATCAACAAGGTGCGTTCGAGAGCGGGAATTCCAAATGTAGAACAAGTTTGGGCTGACCCTTCATTAGCACGAACAGTTGGAAAACATACTACGAAAGAAGGCTTAAGAGATATTATCCTACAGGAAAGAGGTATTGAGTTTGCTTTTGAAGGAATCCATTTCTGGGACATGTGGCGCCATAAAAGAGCTCCTTCTTCTTTCTCTTCACCAGTTTGGGGATGGACGCATGCAGGGACGACTGCTTCGACATTCTTTGTGCTTGAAGTTAAACAAGAAAGAAGATTCACGATTACGGATTGTTTGTGGCCAATAGATTTAAATGAGATGAATACGAATGGTCAGCTCATTCAAAATCCAGGTTGGTAATCGATAAACTGAGCAAAATTTAATTTAGAAATTATGAAAAGTAAGAAATTTAATCTTTTATACAT
This sequence comes from Sphingobacterium hungaricum, assembly GCF_015210005.1. Taxonomy (GTDB): domain Bacteria; phylum Bacteroidota; class Bacteroidia; order Sphingobacteriales; family Sphingobacteriaceae; genus Sphingobacterium; species Sphingobacterium hungaricum. The sequence goes on along the minus strand of NZ_MU158697.1, from coordinate 295,553 downwards.
CACCTTCGTTTTGCTGCTGGCTTTCTCCTGTAAAGAAGGAGAGCGCTTTAAACCCAATAGCGGCGATGGCTCGGCTCCTGGAAAGGTAACGCTAAAGAATTACAAGCCTCTTTTTGGTGGAGCTAGGTTCTATTACACCCTTCCTCCCGATGAGGACTTGATGAGCGTTGAAGCTATTTATACAAGCAAGAATGGAAAATCTTTTACGTTCGCCGCATCCTATTTTGTGGATTCTTTGGATGTCTATGGTTTCCCTAGCACAGATGAATATACTATCCAGTTATATGCGGTCGATCGTGCTGGAAATAAGTCCGAAGCGCTGGATGTCAAAGTTACGCCATTAGAACCCGCATTCAGCCGAGTGGCTAATTCCATGGAAGTGAAACCTGGTTTTAGTTCGTTCTTTTTGGATTGGGAAAATGAATTAAAGCAAAACATCAACGTGTATGTTGATTTCACCTTTAATCAAGATGGTGCGTCTCGGACATTAACTTCTGTTTTTTCATCCAATCTGGAAAAAGATCGCCGCTTTATCAACGATCTTTTCTTGCCGCCGACAGAAAAGGTGGCTGTAAAAATCCGTGTCGAAGACATTTATGGAAACATAACCGAAACGCTGGATAAAGGTTCTATCTCTTTGTTTGAGGATAATAAAATTGAAAAGGCTCAATGGGTCTTACCGAATGCGAATGATTCGATAGGTGGAGTTCCTATGGTATTTGGAAATGGATACGAAGGGCGAAATCGCTATGTGATCGATGATATTATTGACCGTGGCGATAACTTGAATTTTATGCACACCAATAGTAGAGGAAAGACCGGTAGAACTGCCGATGGGAATATGCCGTGGAATTTTATCATTGATCTAGGCGGTTATTATGAGCTAAGCAGGATCATTACTGTCCAAAGGCATTCTGGTGGTTTGGCAAATATTTCTCGGGGTCAGTTTTACCGAAATGAAAATGTAGGCCTGTATAATATGTACATCTGGGATGATGCGACAAGTTCTTGGGAATTTGTGTCACAGAGCAAAATTCTTGTTCCTGAAGGACTAAGTGAATTGGAGTTTGTGAAAAAAGGAGAAGCTGGCGACATGGCGTACATGTATCCCGATGAGCCTGCTTACACGAAGCCAACTCGTTGGTTCAGGTATGAAGCCATCAAAAGTTTTAATGGGAATTACACATTGGAAGATGGGAATTGCCTTTCGGAAATCACCCTTTATGGTAAAAAAAGAAATTAATTTTCACGTATGAAAAATAGATCTAAACACTTTGCAAGCTACCTATTCTTCTTAGGTATCCTAAGCCTAGTAGGCTCCTGCAAGGGAATGTATGAAAACATTGAGCCTTATTCAGAAGAAATCATTTATCCAGCTAAATACGATACGATCGTCAGTAAAATCGGTTATGAAAGAGTCGAGCTCGATTTAATGAAAGTTGGTCGGATTCCATCCAGTCAAATATCGATGGGTAAATCGTCCAAAACTGTCGTAGAATATGATGGCAAACAGATTGTTATTGATTCGTTGGTATCCTGGATCAATGTTACCGATTTGGATCAGCCCAAATTGTACCGCATCAAAGTCTATACAGTCGATGAGTATGATAATAAGTCTGTTCCGCAACAAATTGCGGTTATTCCATTTACTGCCGGAGATGTGGCAAACCTTGTAGTGGCAAATCCACGGATTTTGACTTCGCCTAACGCAGCTGTTATCGACTGGACAAGTTCGTTGACTTCTATCCTTTTAGATTATAAAAGTTTAGATTATGAATACACGGACAAAAACGGAACAAAAATAGAAGGACATCAAGGCCTTAATCCTAGGATTTTTGCTGCGAACTTAAATGCTGGACAATCCTTTAAGATTGATTTAAAATACAATATCGTTCCAAAAATAAACGGCAAAGCCATTTTGGATTCGGTTCAATTGGTGACTCCTTTGACCATCAATATGCCAACGAGTTCGTCTACTTTTAATCCTGTAGAAAGAGATATTCTTGCTGCAAATGGCGTTACGGAATTTACAGCTGCTGGCGTTTCATCTTTCAGGAAATTAGTTTTTCCAGTCCACACCAACACGCTTCAAGATTTATTCTACTTTCCAAATGTGGAAGAGCTTGATTTAACCGGCGGCGATGTGTTTGATTTAACGACAATGAATTATAATAGAAATGGAATTGTCAAGACAATAGGCGGTGGCGATTATTTGCCTTTTATCCGGAAGGTTTCTCCGATTTCGAATGCCAATGCACAGACCATGATCGATCTATTGAATTTGGGCATTATCAAAAAAATTAAATATGCACCTAATTCCATGGGGATAGATCATTTGTTGAAGCCATTTGATAAAGATGGAATTATAGAATGGGTCACGACTCCGAATGAATCTATTATTCCAATGAATTTCTTCTTAGACGGAAAAATTCAAGATGCGACCGGTTGGGCATTGGACCTTGTGAATCCTGCGACTACTTATCCGGCAGGAACAAACATCATTAACCCAATCAAAGCAACCATGAAAGGAAAAAATGGTTCTTTCGTCTTTGTTATTCCAAAAGAATACCGTTTTAATATTCCTGAATATAGGTACATGAAATTTAAGGTATATATGCCAGCACTGTCTACATATAGTGGAGTGTACGCACCTTACCAAAGATTATGGCCTCGTTTCATGAATTACCTCTGGGCATTTACGAACGAAAGTTCATTTGGACAAGAAGTATGGAGCGCGAATGCTAATGATTACAAAATCAGTGATCAGAATTTGGAGAAATGGACTGATGTAACCGTCGATCTATCTTCAATGGAAAGCAGACATAATAGAGTCTTTGTCATTAATATTGGCGGGGAACCCTCATTGACGTTTAGCCCTCCAGCTGATATGGTGTATTACTTTTCAAATTTTAGATTCTCAAAGTAAACAATCTTTTATACCTATAGTTTAACAAAAAGTTCTGGCGAATACCTGCCAGAACTTTTTTTATATGCATACGGAACAGTATTTTTTATTTGGCTAAAGAGCAAAAATCAAGCAGCTACTTCTGATTCTTCGCCAATTCCCATTGCTTGATAATTGTTTCCTTCGCTAGGGGAAGTTCAGTTTCTAAATCCGTAAACCGGCATTCCAAAGCAATCATCCCTTGATAGCCTATTTGCTGAAATGCACGGAAGTAGGGCACGAAATCATCGCCTTTGACTCCTGGAGCCGAACGCGTTTCTTTCTCGCCGATGTCGCAATGATAAATGTATTTGCCTCCGGCAAGAATATTCGATGGAGGTTCATTTTCGCGCATCATGTGATAGATATCGACCGTGACACGGAAATTCGGATGATCGACTTCTTTCGCAATCAGGATGGATTCTTCCAGCGTATTGATGAAATTACATTCTTCTTTATTCTGGCTTTCCAGCGAGAGCACAATATTGTATTGCGCAGCAAGCGCAGCCAATTTTTTAGAGATCGCTATAAACTGCTTGCGTGCGACATCTTTATCAAAGCCTTCAGGAATGTTTCGCGAAGCGCCGCTTCCAAAAACAATGAGCCGGATATTTAATTTCTGTGCCCGCTCATAAACCCGAAGGGCGTAGTCCAGGATTTTCTGTTCATCGGCATCGGGTCCTGTAGTCTTAACGGAACCAGGAATAAAGACGTTGCAGACTAACATATCCAATGGAAAATCAGCATCTTTTAGCTTGAAATCATATAGACTGTCGGGTTTTTGGGGCTGCAGGATTTCGGAAACAGTGGGCTGTATAAATGCGTACCCAAACTTCTCCACCAATGGAATTTTATCCATTGTCGCACAAACGCCCAATAAAGGAACATCGTTTTTTTGTGCAAAACTTGCAATGGGATTTAGGACACTACTGAGCAGAAAGCAGTAAATCAGTTTTTTCAATTTTTTTAGAATTAAGGTTTATCATTTGGATGTGCTTCGCTGGTTATGCCATCCAATTAGTCACTAAGATACTATATTTGGTTAAAGCTATAGACTTTATTTACTACATCGTTATAGTTAAAGTCTATGGATAAAATCATTTTCAATTTCAAGTAAATTAGCCTATTTTAAATAATTTTTATGCAAAAAAACCGTAGTTTCTTTATAATTAAAGTGAATATATCTATATTTAGACTCGATATAAATAAACTACTTATTCAGGTATGAAAAAATTATTTTTTGCGGTCCTATTCTTAGCTGTATTTCTTGCTAAAGCACAAACAAATAGTTTGATGGTCGCAGACTTTTGGAAGAGCAATCCAGACTTAACGCTGGTCAAAGCGGAAATTGCGAAAGGCAACAGTCCTTCCCAACCAAATGCTGCATCTTTTGACCCAGTGACAACGGCAATTATGAATAAAGCATCCAACGATGTAATTATTTATTTAATTGAGCAAGAAGGAAACGGGATTGCAAAGAAAACACACCATAGCCGAATTTACTTACACTGGGCTGCATCTAGCGGAAACTTAGACCTTGTCAATTATCTGATTGAAAAAGGTTCTGATGTGCATTATCAAGATAGCCACGGCGATGCAATCACTGCATACGCTGCTTCGACAGGAAATAAAAACACAGCTGTATTTGATGCCTTATTTAAAGCTGGTGTGAGCCCTACTCAAAAATATGAAGACGGTTCTAACTTAATTATGCTTGCCGTTGCGTCAGATAAAGATTTGGCGATTACGGATTATTTTATTTCAAAAGGATTAAAAATTGAAGATAAAGATGATTTCGGGCGTACAGTTGCAGATTATGCTGCAAAATTAGGCAACAAAGATTTGATCGAAAAACTAAGCGCTCGCGGTGTGAAGCCTACAAATAACGCTTTGTTTTTTGCTACGCAAGGCTCAAGAAATTCTTCGAATGGATTGGATACTTACCAATATTTAGTGGACGATTTAAAGCTAGATCCGAAAGCAATCAGCAAAGACGGGGCAACGGTTCTGAACGCTTTAGTTCGCAGACCGAACATGGAAGTCATTACCTATTTCTTAGGAAAAGGCGTGGATGTATCCAAAGCAGATAACGAAGGAAATACCGCTTTGATGGTTGCGTCAGCTGGAAGAGATGCAGCATTGGTGAGTTTATTGTTGGAAAAAGCGGCAAATGTAAATGCTGTAAACGACAAAGGAGAATCGGCATTGACACAAGCGATAGCCAGCGGTTCTACGGAAGTTGCGTCTGTTTTATTGAAAAATGGCGCTGATGTGAATATCATCAACAAAGACGGAAATAATTTAGCTTATTATTGGTTTAATTCATACCGTGAAAATAGACCGGGCGGACCTCAAGGCCAATCTGTGGCGCCACAAGGAAATGATTTTGAAGATAAGTTAACCTTATTAAAAAGCAATGGATTCGATGTAACTACTCCACAGGAAGACGGAAGTACGCTATTCCATTTGGCAGTTGCTAAAGAAAACTTAACGCTTGTCAAAAAAGCGGCTGATTTAGGAGTTGAAGTAAACGCACAAGATAGCGAAGGCACGACAGCCTTGCATAAAGCGGCACTGATTGCAAGAGATGATTCGCTCTTAAAATCATTACTGGATTTAGGTGCTAAAAAAGACTTGAAAACAGAATTTGAAGAAACTGCTTACGATCTAGCATTAGAAAATGATTTTTTAACCAACAACAAGGTATCTGTTGATTTTCTAAAATAAAAACATGAAAGCATTTTTAAAAATCGGGTTACTTTTAGTTGTTAGCTTATTTATTTCAGCATCGTCATTCGCTCAAACGAGCAAATACAAATGCATGATTCAAATGATCGGTTATGAAGGGGAAGCGGCCTATGTGATTATTTCGTTAATCAATCCCAATGGCGGCTATGAAAAAACTCTTTCGGTTTTGGGACCAGATAAGCAATGGTTCAACACGTTAAAAGAGTGGCATAAATTTCAGCTTAAAAGCAAAGAAAAATTAAGCGCAATCACTGGAGCTTCTGTTGGCGGCGGTGACCGTGCGATGCGCACCATAGAAATTGACAATTCCAAGTTGAACAAAGGCTACAAGATACGTTTTGAGTCTGCTGTGGAAGAGCAGAAATACCATCCGATCGATGTGGATATTCCATTGACGACCGAAGGTGTCACTGCGCGCGCCGACGGTAAAGGCTACATTCGCTTTGTCAAATTAAATAAAGTGCAATAGGAAGAATGACATTATCCATTTGGAGATACGCTCATTTAGCTTTAGCCATTGTATCATCCTTATTCTTGCTGATCCTCTCGATAACAGGGGTTATCTTAGCCTATGATGCTGTAGATGAACGACTGCCTGCTTATCGAACAGAAAATTTTGATTCTTTGACCCTTGCGGAAGTCATTCCTGAGTTGCGCAAGGTTTATCCAGATATCATTGAAATTGCAGTCGACCACAATCATTTTGTGAGTATCGACGCGATGGATGAAGAGGGAAATACGGTCAAAGGATATATCGATCCGAATACTGGAGCTGTATTGGGAGAATTAAGACCTAAGAGTGATTTTATTCAATGGATCACAGCCTTACATCGTTCGTTGTTTATTCATGAAACAGGGCGTGTTCTAATAGGCATCACTTCCTTTCTATTGTTGCTGATTACGCTAAGTGGCATTGTTTTAATCATTAAGCGGCAGCAAGGAATCCGTCATTTTTTTGACAAGATAAACCGAGATTTTTTCGCCCAGTATTTTCATGTGGTCAGCGGCCGTTTGTTTCTTCTTCCGATTGTGCTGATTGCGCTGACAGGAACATATTTGTTTTTGATCCGAATGGATTTGATAAAAAAGACAAATACAGAAGTTGAACATCCGCAGCAAGCTGAAAATCTTGACCAGCTGGATCTATCCGATTTCCCAATCTTTAATGAAACCTCTCTATCAGAAGTTGAAAAGATTGAATTTCCATTTATACCCGACGATGCGGAAGAATTTTTCGTCTTGAAACTGAAGAAAAGAGTGCTTTCTGTCAATCAAATTACCGGAGAGATTGTCGAGGAAACCAAATATCCTTATTCAGTCGTCTTAGAAAGATTAAGCCTCGATCTTCACACAGGGAGGACGAGCATTATTTTAGCTATTGTTTTGGGGCTGGCTTCGCTGAATATTGTATTTTTTATTTACAGCGGATTTGTCATCACGTTCAAACGCACGAGAACTAAAATTCGCAACAAGATCAAGCCTGATCAAGCCGAAATCGTTATCCTTGTCGGTTCTGAAAATGGCAGTACCTTGTTCTTTGCAGATAAAATCCACAAACAGCTGTTGGCAGATGGCAAAAAATCATTTCTTACCGAAATGAATAAATTCCGAGATTTTCCGAACGCACAACATATTTTGGTATTTACATCCACGTATGGCTTGGGAAATCCTCCGACAAACGCTTTGCAATTTGGACAGCTTCTCGATGCTTATCCTTTAAAGCAAGAAGTGCAGTTTTCGGTGCTTGGATTTGGATCCAAAGCTTATCCTGATTTTTGTGAATATGCGGTTCAGGTGGATCAATTGTTGGCAAAAAAAGAAGGATTTGTCCGTTACCTTACTATGCATACTGTAAATGACCGTTCGGTTGATGAATTTGTACAATGGGTGCATCGCTGGAGTGAGAAATCTCTTCTGGCTTTGGCCACAGCGCCAGCAGTTTATCAAGCGAAGCTTCCGAAGTTGAAGAAATTCAAGGTGGTTTCTAAAACGCTGATCTCGGAAGATAATGCAACATTTAAACTAATTCTAAAACCCACATCGGGGAGTAAATTTCAATCTGGAGATCTTCTGGCGATTTATCCGGCCGATGATCACCGTGAACGGTTTTATTCGATTGGCGTGAGCAACAATGCGATTCAGCTAATGGTCAAGCTGTATCCGGATGGTTTGGGTTCTTCCTACTTGTATGCTTTGGAAGAGAACAGCCTGTTGAATGCGCGCATCATGGACAATCCGAATTTTTATTTTCCAAAACATGCGACAGCAGTTGCCATGATTGCGAATGGGACTGGAATTGCACCTTTCTTAGGCATGATTGCTGCAAATCAGAAACAAGTACCTATACATTTGTATGCAGGATTTAGGCATAACAACAGCTTGACTAAGCAATACCAACTTTTTGCTTCGGAAGAAGTGAAAAATATGCGCTTAAAAGAACTTTCGCTTGCGTTTTCCAGAGAGAAGGAATCCCAATATGTGATGGATCTGATTCGAAGGGATGCAGCATTTTTTCTCAATCTTTTGGAAAATGCTGGTATCGTAATGATCTGTGGCTCGTTGAATATGCAAAAAGATGTAGAAAAAGTTTTGGAAGAACTATCTTTAGCTAAACATAATAAGTCATTGGATTATTATAAAGAAAAAGGTCAGATTCTTAGTGATTGTTATTAATGAAACCTCTCCACTTTTTATTTTCATTTATACTTTTGATAGGTTCCGTTTCGGTTGGACATGGACAAATCCTGTTTAAGCAAAAGGCAACTTTAATGGGTTCCCTATTTGAAATTACGGTAGTTGATTCAGACACACTGAGTGCTCGGAAAAATGTGCAAGCTGTTATTTCAGAAATAACACGTATAGAAAATCTGATTTCCGAATGGAAATCTGACAGCGAAGTTTCCGAGGTAAATCGGAGTGCGGGAATACAACCTGTCCGTGTTAGCCCCGAACTTTTTGATTTGACAAAACGAGCTATTTATTATTCCGAAATCTCCGAAGGTGCGTTTGATATTAGCATTGCCGCGATGGATAAAATTTGGCTGTTCGATGGCAGCATGACTGAAATGCCAACAGAATCTGCCATCCGAAAATCGGTAGAAAAGGTGGGATACAAGAACATTGTGTTGGACAGCATCCACTCAACTATATTTTTAAGATATCCTGGCATGAAAATCGGATTTGGTTCCATTGGCAAAGGATATGCAGCCGACAAAGGCCGGGAATTAATGAAACAGACTGGCGTTGAGGGTGGCATTGTCAACGCTTCAGGAGATATCGCTACTTGGGGTTTACAGCCAGACAAGAACCCTTGGACTATAGGAATCAATAATCCCTTCAAGCCACATAAACTAATCGAGGTTCTGAAATTGAAGGAAAGCGCTGTCGCGACATCTGGAAGTTATGAAAAGTATGCCGAGATCGATGGCAAGAAATATGCGCACATCATCAACCCAAAATCGGGCTATCCATCTACTGGATTGACTAGTGTTACGATTGTTGGTCCGAGCACAGAATTTGCAAATGCATTATCTACCTCTTGCATGGTGCTCGGAAAAAAAGCAGCATTGAAATTAGTCAAGAAATTTCCAGCTTATCGCGGAGTTTTTCTTACGGACAAGGGCCGAGTTCGTAAGGCCAACTAATCTAAAGAGATGTTCAGGTTTTTTTTATGGTTAATAAAAGGATATCAAAAACGAATATACATTTGATTCATTGTATTAATTAACGTTTGCGACCCAAACGACAAAATCAGTTTCCGGGGTCAGCATCAACTTCTTGCGAATTCTATATTTTCTATTTTCTACAGATCTGATTGTGTCCTTGCGGTACAATGCTATTTCTTTTGTAGAAAAATTAAGTTTTGTATACGCACAAATTTCAATTTCTGAATGAGTTAAAGGCACTTGAGAAATTTCATTTACATTTCTGGAGAACTCAGGAAAAACCTCGTGAAATTTTAAGATAAATGAAGGGTCATTTCGCTTGACCAGATTGTTTAGAAAATTAATTTCTTCGACGGAAACGTCTCTGTCTTCTTGCCTTGTCAAGGTATCAATGGGCTTAATTGCAAATGGTTTATTCCTTTTTTTTCGATTAAAAAGCATTTTACCAATTGTCAAACATAGAAGAATGGTTACACCACTAAAACCTATAATTATTGACTTTTGCCGTTTATTCGCTTTGATTAATTCGTTACTTTTATCCACAGTTAATTCGTTTTCTACAAAACTAATATTTTTAAATTTTGAGTCTTCGAAACTATCCTGTAAACTAACATATTTTATTAGATAATTATTAGCAAATTCTGCCTGATTTTGCATTGATTTACATTTAAATAAGTAATAATAAATAGAACTTAGTCGATGTAGATTGTTTTCCTTCTCAGCTTGCATTAATGCTCGTAGAAACCATTGCTCAGCTTCTGGATAATCTTGCTTTTGGTAATGCAAATTTGCAAAATTAATCAAAGCATAATAATCGTCAGGTGTTCGTTGATTCGAATCAATATATGAAATAGATTTCGATAAATAAAAGCTAGCTGAATCCAATTGTTTTCGTTCGATAAAAGCGGAAGCGTACATGGAATTTCCCGTTATCTGAGCGTTCCTGTAAACCTGATCATTACTATTCACTTTCATAAATGATTTGTATCCATTCAGCAAATGAAATATCTTGTCTTCGACAGAATCCGCAATATTCGCCCGAACACTAAAAATGTATCCTATGTTCAAATGCCTTTTATCTTCATCCTGGATGGAATTGATGTTTTCTGATGCTTTGTTAATAGCTTTAAGCGCTTCATTTTTAAATCCAAGCTCGCTATAGACTAATCCTTTTAACGTAAGTATATGGCTTAATTGTTCGTAATCATTTAATTTTATCGCTAATGATTCCACATCCTTCACTACCGAAAGCATCTCAATTCTTTGTCCTGTCCTTTGTAATAATTCGATTCGCTCGGTTTCGGCGACCAAACGAAGAGAATCATTCCCAGAATTGACTAACGCGGGAACGAGCTCGTTATATAAGCTAATCGCTTTGTCAATATCGTTGAGATTATTTAAGCAAAAGCGCGCATATTCGAGTTTGACAACGGCGTCGTCAACATTGCTATTTGCACTAGTCACGAGTGAAAATTTAGAAAATAAAATCACTAAATACCAACGAACAAAAATTAGCTTTTTCAGCTTAAATATGACTACCGAATAATCGCCAAAAGGTTGCTGGTTTCGAACTATATAACGTAATTTTTTAAGATATTTTTTATACAATAGCATAATAAAGTGACCAAAAATTTCGGTCTGAATAAACGGTTTATGTCTGATTAATAGCTTTACCATCAATATACATCCAAGTTTAACAATCCAATTCTAGCTAAGTAATATATTGCTTAGCTGTTGAATAAATCTTAATTAGAAATCGGGCAGGCTTTTTAGGTTGATTTAGTTTGTTTGAAAACTAGTATTTATTTGTAAACTTTTACTAGAAGCCCTTAATTATAGTAATATTACCATTAATGATGTAATAAAGTGGACAAGAGTACTACTCACATCTACTCGGCTTACATTTTATTTATTTTAAAATATTAAACAAAAGAGAATATTAAATATTTAAATCTTTCAAAAAGAACTTATTCTCACTAATTTAGAATAAAACTTTGGCGGTTTTGTTTTAAAAATTTTCATTTTTTTAAATAAAATGTAAACTAATATTAACATTCATCGTATAGCAAAAATTTAATGTCTGAATTCTTTACGATCTAGCATGTATTTGTCAGAAATTAAATTGACGAAACCAAGTTTCGTGTTTCTAATTGAATTAATTTCTGTAATGGCTTTGGTATTTTTGGAAATCTTATTATTACCCACAGAATGACTAATCGCTCTTGCTAGCATCGGTTCATCTTTATCTCCAAAATCATAAAACAGATTATCTGGGACGTTACCTATTGTTGCGGCAAAGCCGTTCCAATAGTCAGTTTCACCTTGCGCATTGATAAATTTAAACGAAGCGACCCAAAGCGCTATTTTGTTCATGATTTCCTGTTTGAAAAAACCGACGGGCTTTCCATAAGTACTTGAGTTTTCAGCGACGACAACTACATTCATGTAAGGTTTCAAAACGTGGATCAATAATTCTGATGCTGAAGCTGTGGCATCTGTTACTAAGAAATAGACAGTATTTAAATTTAAGGTTGAATTCTTTTTGAAATAAATAGGTTCGAATGAATAGTTAGCATGATTGGGATTTTTGGTCAAATAAGGATTCAATTCATACGAATACATTAAGGCAGAAGCAGAGGCTTCATTAATAAGCTTATTTGCTAGGTATTCAGCTGTGCTGACCGAACCTCCTGAATTGTAACGCAGATCAAATACAAGATCATTAATTTGTCCGTCTTCAAAACCAGAAAAAATTTGATTTAGCTCTATTTTCCGCTCATTATTAGTGTCCAAATCTTGAAAAGATGATAGAGCCAAATATCCAATGTTTTTATTTGGGTATTCAAAAATTTGATTCTCAATAATGGAATTTGGAGTATAGAGCTTTGCATCTAGCTTGACCGAGGTCTCAGCACTTTCCGCATTCTTAATTTTTAGTTGCATGGACTGTTGGTGCATGGCTGTGAACAATGTTTTTATGACTGATTCATACTGTGTATCATTGAGGGGCCTACATCCATTTGCGTCGCAAGAAATTGATATTTTCAAATCTTGATTATTGACAGTTAAAATCTTATCTGATCGTTTAATACCGGCAATTTTAGCGGGAGAATTGCCATCCACGAAATAGACAATTGGATAAGCTAGATTTTCGGAAACAGCTCCAATTGCAGCATAAATACCGAAACTTCGATTAGGGCTTGCATTCGTAATGTTTTCTATATAGGAAAAGCGATCAATCGATCCAGCATACGAATCTTTGTAGGGTGTTGTGCTTTTTAGGGCGAGTAAAGTATTGGAGGGAGAATCAAATTGATCTGTGAATGCATACATTGATTCATTATCTGGGACCATTCCATCAGACCACAATGAATACAGATTAAAATAGTAAAATACGCTATCCTTGACTAATTGATTTTCATTACGAATAGAATTATCAGGCGCTGGACTTTCATTTTTCTTGCATGAAAGAAAAAGACAAAATATCATTGCAGTTATTGCTGCGTAACTAGCTTGAGTTGATATTTTCATAAATCTAAGCATAAAAACAATAAGCGACTTTGATGGTTTATCAAAATCGCTTTATTGACTAAAATTATATACAAAACGTCCAGATTGAACAATGATCTGATTTCTTATTAACGCCTAACACAGCGAACATTTCTGAAGCTAGTTTCGATTAAACCTAAATTCAAGAGACTAACGTCAAGATCGGTAACATTTCTAGGGCTAATTGCAGCGGTTGCATCGTGATACCAAGCTCCAATACCTACTAATGGAGGTAAAAGCGATACATCCGTACTTGTCCAAACATTCAAACTATTACCATATGTCGAACCCAAGTCAATTGTAATTAGTGCCAATACAGCTCCAATACTAATTCCTAGTCCATTCATATTAAAACGAAGTCGATTACTTGGATATGACGGTGTTCCTAATCCCGCCCCAGCGTACTCTATGAAATTTAAAGCGCCTTCAGTTCCACGTGTGAAAGGCTGGGCTGGATAGTTAGTTCCAAGCAATCCGCCTCCTGGGCGTCCACCTACCAACTTTCTAAAATCCAATTCACTCGCTTGTCTCCATACCCCTTCTGGGTAAACTAAAGCACAGGGATCGCCGTTGTTACCATACATTCTTGCTTTTTCTCCTTTAAATGAAAAATAGCTGTTCAATTGATTCGTATGTGCATAGGTATGACTAAAGCGGTAAGGGTTGTGTCCACCATTCTCATACACATTTGTTCTAGCCCATTTTACTCCTGCTACAGTTATCGGAGATTCTATTAAATTTACTCGAGCGGTAAAACTTCCACCTAACACAGGTGTAACGTTACTAAATGTAAAAACCGATGGTGATGTTGCTAAGTTTCCGAAAGTACGAGTTGACGCATTGTCTAAAGTCAAACTTAATGCATTTACAGATACTGTAAAGCTGCTCAAAGCCGTCGCGTCCGCGGTATAAGCATAAGCTATTTTAGCGTCTGAGTAATCTGGATTCACATTTGTGAAATCTGAATAGCTCAGCGTCTTCGTGTAGTTCTGCAAGTTTGATAAATTACCATTCTTTAAGTCGATTGTACCCGTTTTTAAAGCTAATCCTGAAACACTTACTCCTGCAGACTGAATATCCGCAAACATACCCATCGTATTTAATTCTAGTCCAATTCTTGCAAATTTGTGCTTGAATACAATACCCAAAGGTATATTAGCATCAGAAGCAGTTAATGGAATATCAATTGAACCGTTCGCATGAATCACGTCGTGACCCTCAGGAATTGCTAATGTCGCATTGCCGGTATTGATACCTACAACATCTTCTTCTGTATTGTACGAAATGGCATAGTAATTATATTTAAATCCTTTTGTAACACTGACTTCACCCTCCTGACCAGAAACTAAAGCCGTTGAGCTAACAAATGTTCCATCCTCTTTGTAAAGCAACAAGCGATATTTGACTCCAGGCGCAACAGCAGCAGCCATTAAGCCAGAAGAAACCCCTTGAACACCTTCACCGATTGAAACCCTTGATTTTTTGATTTGATCCTTTTCTACAGTTACCAACGCATCAAAAGCATCAAAAGCGATCAGATCATTTTCTGTACTATTGGTTTTCGAAGGTTTAGCATTCGATTGTACGCTAGCTGTAAAGGCAGATTTTGAGATGTCGTTCATATCAGTTACACCTAAAACTTTTACCTTCAGTTTCCCATTTCCAGTTTCTCCATTTCCGAACTCTTTAGCACAGCTAAAAAACAGTAACGTTGTTCCGAAAAATAGAGCAAGTATACCAACTCTATTTTTATATTTTTTTAATGACAATTTCATAATTCTTGTTTCTAAAAATTCTGTTTACAAATCTCCATTTTGATTGTCAAAACCTCCGACCGTCCAATCGGTCACTTCTGGAGTATATGGATCCGTACCGCTTCCTACGGACACGGTAGTAGACACTGCTGCAATGCCTTGCTCCATTTCTAGAAAAGTGGCTTCTAGAACAGGAGATTGATAGTTTAATTTGTTGCTTTTCATTGTTGATGAAATTTAAAGGTTAGGTATTTTATTTAGCTATAGTAATTACAGCTCTGCTTAATCGAGGATCGTTGTAGAACATATTATCCACCCCGCCTTCATGCGATACTTCAAGTTGTGATTCAGAAACTCCGAATTCTTTTACTAAAACTTTATAGATTGCTTCTGCTCTCGCTTTGCTCAATCGATCGTTTATGCGAGGAGTGCCTGTACCTTTGTCGGCATATCCCGTAACTTTGTAAACTACTGATGAACTTCCCTCATTAATTACTTTCGCGAAGAATCCTAAGTTGACCCGAGCTTCATTGCTAACGGTGCTTTTGTTGATTGGAAAGGTTACTAAGATTGGCGCAGCCAAAATTCTATTTTCTACTTTGACATCTGTTACAGTTTTAGTTTTGGCATCAGCCAACTGTTTTCTTAATGTCTCGTTGTCAGTTTCAAGGGTATTTATTCTATTTTGGATAGCATTTAATGCCGCTTCGTCATAACTGATTGTGGTAGTAGACGGTCTCCGCCATTCGCGCTTATTGAATTTGTATACTAAGCCCAAAGTAGTTGACAGCAATCCTTCCTGCATTCTGCCACCTTCTTCTCCGTCTAATCGATCATTGACCAAACTTCCGCGAAAATCCAATGTAAGATCTACAGCACGTCCTAAACGAAAAGCATTATACAGACCTACATTTGCACTAACTTCTTTTGCTTTTGGATCATCAACAACTTGCATCCATCCTAAACCTGCATAAGGGCTTATTGAATAGAACCTGTTTTCTTTATAGCCTGCGAAAATATTTGTTAAATTGAATAATACATCTCCATGCAAGTGATAAAAATCAAATTCTTGTTTTTCAAGAGATTTCGAAGCATCGTATATTTCACCTGTAGAATGGCTCTTATTTTGTGTTACTCCATAGACTGTTAATCCGCTAACACCAGCTCGAACGCCAATTCCTGGAGTAAACCATTTACCTATGTTGAATTGATATGCTGGACTTAAGCGATCGCCAAATTTCATTTGTCGGTTATGGTCGCTAAAGTATATTTGAGCTCCAGCTCCCGCGCCTATAAACCAATTATCCCAAAATTTATTGGTAGTAACGGCGTATCTATCATCACTTTCAACGACAACAGTATCTTTCTTTAGGTTCAATGTTGATTGTTGGCCGAAAGAAGAGTTAGTTATTGCCGTTAAGAAGAGAATGCCTAAAAATAATCGGATTCTTTCTGTGCTTAAGTGATGAGTACAAAGCATACTTTCGAATTTTTTAAAGAATTTGGTTTGGTTTGCTACAATGTGGCTTTTCGAGTCACATTAGTAGATACAAAGAAAGAATTAGTGCATAATAAAGCATTTACTCACATATACTCGAAACTACTTAGTAGCGTTTCAGCTACATTTAATCTCAAATAAAGTGCATATAGATTAGCTCTTATAATCAGAAAATTCCGTTTCGCTTGGATGTATTTTGCCTTTTGAGTAGGAGAGCTGTTAAAAAAGTTCTGCTTTGAGCAATAAAGAGCTCCTCAATTCAATAAATTTTTTGTTTTGTAGCGCATTGCTTACAAATGGAAATTAGGATGGGTATATCGATGGCTTGCTGTTGAAATCGCAAGAAATTTTATAAAGTTTTAAGCAATGCGAGTTCGATTATTAAAGAATAATGGGTAAATTGAATGCACATAATATTGTTTCGATGGTCAAATCAATTTTAATAAGTTTCCTGCTGTTTTGTGGATTAGAAGCTTTTTCACAGAATCCAATAAATTACGATGAACAGTTTGATAAAATAAAAGAAAAGGCGAAGATCGATAAGACCGACACGACTGTTTACAACCTGTTAAATAGATTTTTCGAAGACGTTCTTCAGGTAGAAAAACAGCAAATGCTTTCAGAAGAAACAATTAAAGGACTTCAAACATTCTATGCAGACCCCGAAGCAAAGAATCGCTTTGTTTTAGACTTATTCATGACTTATCAGCAATACGTTACAGATGTTCAGCTTGCTGGCAAACCTGCTAACACAAAATATCAAGTCGCCCTTATCGATTATCTTGATCAAGAACTTAAAGAATTATTTGGAAATTCTCCGGCAATTATCTACATCTATCGCATGGAAGCTTACAATGCAGACAAGCAATATGAAATTTCTAACCAAATAGCGATGTACGGATTGCAGAGCTATCCTGAAGCAGTACCGCTAAAAGTATATGGCTATTTAGGTTCGAAAGATGAAAACATTAAGAATGATCTATTAAAAAATCATGCAAATCATTGGCTAGTCATTGAGAGGAAAATAAAATAGAAATTCATGCCCACAATTTATCTAGAAACAATTATTAAAGCACCAGTTGATCGTGTATTTGATTTAGCAAGAAGTATTGATCTTCACATGATTTCAACAAAGGAGACAAACGAAAAAGAGATTGCAGGAAAAACTTCTGGACTGATCAATTTAAATGAAACGGTCACTTGGCGAGCAAAACATTTTGGGATCTATCAAAAACTTTCTGTAAGAATCACGAGGATGCAAAGACCATTTTTATTTGAAGATAAAATGTTGAGTGGCGCGTTTAAATCTATGGAACATGTACATCGTTTTGAAGAATTTCCAGGTGGAACGAAAATGTTTGATGAGTTTACATTCTCAGCTCCTTTAGGTCCATTGGGCAAACTAGCAGAAAGGCTTTTTCTGACAAAGTACATGAAAAGATTCTTAGTGATAAGAAATCAAGAATTGAAAGATATTGCTGAAAGCGAAAAATGGAAAAAGTTGCTAACCATTAATTGAAAATAATGGCTAAAATCATTAGCTTAGTTCTTAAATGCATTCCAAATTTGACACCATCGATTATTTAAAAACTGGCAATGAGCTTCAAAAGCGTGCTTATGAAGTATTGACTAATCATTGTACATTAGAAAAATTAAAAGATTTCAATCCAATACTTTGCGGGACAATCCCGATCGATATTGCAATAGAAAATAGTGATTTGGATATTATTTGTTCTCATAATGATAAGGCTATTTTTCGAAATACAATAACCACCTTGTTTCAAAATGAGCAGAATTTTTACATCATAGAAAAACTCATTCGAGATACCGAATCGATCGTTGCGAGCTTCTTGTTAGATGGATTTGCGATAGAAATTTTCTCACAGCCCATTCCTACAAAAGAGCAACATGCGTACAAGCACATGATCATTGAGCATGAAATTTTAATGAGCAAAGGGGAAGAATTTCGTCAGCAGATCATTGACCTTAAACATCAAGGCTACAAAACCGAACCCGCTTTCGCTAAACTTTTAAATCTAACGAAAGACCCTTATCTTGACTTATTAAACTATACAATTCATTAAATTTACACTTCAACGCAATCAACGTATTTTATTATGTCCTTTCAAGCATACATTGATAATATCAAAACAAAGACAGGGAAAAGTCCCGAAGATTTTAAAACCTTAGCCGAAGAAAAAGGTTTTCTAGATAATGGCCAACTAGTCAAATCGGTCAAAGCTACGGAGATTACCAACTGGCTTAAAGAGGAATTTGACTTAGGGCATGGGCATGCCATGGCAATCTATGCCACTTTTAAAGGAAAAACGAGCTAGTGGTCAACTTAATTTCAATTCGCAAAAATCCAGAATACATGGAAAGAGCCATTCGATATATTCAGGAAAGCTGGCCCGAGATCTCCGCACAGATTTATCGGGATTGCATCTCCCATAGCATCATCGCTCAACAAAGCTTACCGCAATGGTATGTACTGGAAAAGGACCATGAACTAATTGGCTGTGCTGGATTGATTACAAATGACTTTATCAGCAGGATGGATCTGTATCCATGGCTTTGCGCGATGTTTATCAGCGAAGCTTTTCGTGGAAAAGGCTATGCTGCTTTGCTTATCGAGCAAGCAAAAATCGACACGGCGATTGGGGGTTTCCGACATTTAAATTTATGTACCGATCACGTGGGTTATTATGAAAAATTTGGATTTAATTACATTGGACAAGGTTATCATCCTTGGGGCGAAGAATCTAGGATTTATCAAATTGAAGTTTAAGCCAGAAGATTGAAAAATTCAACTTTACATAAATCATTAACTTATTTGATAGCCATTGTGTGGTTTGTGAATGGATTCTTCTGTAAAGTGCTGAATTTAGTTCCGCGACATCAAGAGATTGTCGCTCGAATCTTAAGCGAGCAACATGCCCGAATGCTTACGGTACTAATCGGTCTTTCGGAAGTCATCATGATGATATGGATTTTGTCCAGATATAAATCCAGATTAAATGCATGGGTACAGATTATAATTATTGCCAGCATGAACCTTTTAGAAACGGTCTTGGCTCCCGACCTTCTGCTTTGGGGGCATTGGAATATCGTCTTCGCTGGAATTTTCTGCATGATTATTTATTACAACCAATTTATTTTAAATCCTTCAAATCATCAAACGCCCAACAAATGAATTCTCTGAAAAATCACCCATTTGCTGTAGAGGCTTTTTTTGAAAGTTCCGTGGTGCTGACCTACGCATTTCCAAAAGAGGAACTCGAACCGTTAATTCCGGAATGTTTGGAATTGGATGTGTTTGATGACAAATGGGCATTTGTTGCTGTCGCAATGGTGCAGACTTCGGGATTGAGGCCCAAAGGCTTTCCGAAATTTATGGGCAATGATTTCTTTCTGATTGGCTATCGTGTTTTTGTTCGCTACCGCAATAAAGTGGGGAAACGTTTACGAGGTTTATATATTTTGAAATCGGAGACCGACAAAAAGAAAATGGAATTGCTTGGCAATCTATTTACTCATTATAATTATACGACTACAGATATCCAACAGCATACCGAACAAAACAACCGGACAATCCATTCTATCCATTCGCAATTCGAACTACAGATTTTGGAAAATCAGGATGAGGTTTCTCTTCCAAACGGCTCTCCCTTTTCGGAATGGAAAGAAGCCAGAAGATTTGCCGGCCCTTTGCCTTTTACATTTACGTACAATCCAACTGACAAAACGATCTTGATCATCGAAGGAGTGAGGCAACATTGGGAACCAAAACCTATCCACATTCTAAAACATCAATTTGAGTTCTTTAAGTCAATAAATTTGAATGAGCCATTATTATCAAGCGCTTTCGAGGTGACAAATGTTCCTTATTATTGGAAAAAGGGGAAATTGGAAAAATTAAATCCATGACGCAAAAAAGCCCCCATCAAATAATGGAGGCTTTTCGCAAAAATCTAAACTAGTAGCCCGGATTCTGTAATAGTTTTGTATTTCTATTGATCTCATCTCTATGAAAAGATGTAAAATACATTTTATCGTTCCAGACTCTATTTTCAATTCCCGGATTAAGCGTATTAACGGTATAGTTGTAGTTATAATTGTTAACATCATATTTATAGACCGACACTTGTGCTCCGGGTTTTAAGGCACCAACGACAGCAATGGTCGTTACCTTTCTTCCTAAAGTTTCATTTGCAATCATCCAGCGACGAGCATCAAAGAATCGATGTTCTTCATAAGCAAGTTCTATTCTCCTTTCATTTCTATACTGAGTCTTTAGAGCATCGCCTGTTGCCGTAATCGCTGGCATGCCCGCGCGGAACCGAATTTTGTTTAACCAAATTTTCGCTTCACCTTCTTCCCCCAACTCAATGCAAGCCTCTACATAGTTTAGTACTGCTTCTGTGTATCGAAGCAAAGGCCAAGGAATTTGTTGACGCGTGTTTTGATCAACAATGGCCGGGTTAGGATCTGTGAATTTCCGATAATAGTATCCTGTATACGTACCATTCCAATCTTCGATTGGGCTATTCCGCATATCCAAACCAAACACAGCAGTTTTATTTCCAGAACCACTTCCCACTTCGTAACGACCTGTTTGTATCTGATTATTTGGGTCACGGTTCTTTACGTCATCTGTTCTAGGTTTCCAATTGGCTCCATCGTATAAAATTGTAGCATAAAAGCGTGGGTCGCGATTTGAATAGGGGCTACCTTTATGTGCAGCATTAGCCCAACTAAATTTTTCTCCTGTTGCAAGTTCATAATCATCGACTAATAATTGCGTTGGGGAATTCCCCGCCCAATTATGATAGCCATTGGGGCCGTTATCACGACCAACCCATCCACCTCGCTCATCTTTGATATCATTAAAGAACCGACCTAAAATTAGATCGCGCTTACCATCAACATTCGCGTTTTTGCTACCTCCACCCATGGCTATATCCATATAATTTGCAGTTCCTTCTTGAGCGGTCACTGGCGCTACGAGGTCGAGTTTGTAGGCATATTCTGTTTTGTCCAACACCGCTTTTGCCGCATCTTTAGCCGCTTGCCATCTTGTGACTCTATTGCCACTTGTATACGCTAAAAATTCAGGATTTGAATAGCCACTAATTACAGATGATTTCCTCTTTGCTGTCGCGGCATCGTGTAAATCGCTAGCGGCATACAGCAAGACTCTCGCTTTTAAGGCTAAGGCAGCAACAGTATTCGCTCGTCCATCAATTTTGGCTGTTCCTTCCATCAAAATAACAGCCGAATCGCAATCATCGACAATAAAATCAACGCAAGATTCGTAGGTACTGCGTTCTTTGGTTAAATCAGCATCGCTCAATTCATAGACGACATCAACCAGAGGAACGGCTCCATAGAATCTTAATAGCTGCTGATAAAAATATGCCCTAAGAAAGTAAGCTTCGCCCAGAAGTTCATTCGCTTTCTGCGCATCATTAAATCTTGGAGCCTTAAGTTCACGTATGGCAATATTCGTTGCACGAATCCTCCGATACATATTTTGATAGCTATAGGTATCCATAATAAAACCTTGGTCGGCAGGATTCGACCGGCTTTCGGTGACGGTATTTATTCCTCTTCCAGGATGCGTGAACAATGCTTCGTCAGTCATCGAAGCCATTTGCTGTTCATAAAACCCTCCAACGCCAAACCCATTGTAGATTTCATAAATAAATGCTTCAGCCAATCCTGCATCTGACCAGACAAGGTCTTCGGGAACTTCTTGCAATGGCCTTTTATTTACAAAATCATCGTTACAAGAGGCCATCAATCCTATCAGGACTGCAGATATATATATAAATTTGAATTTCATTTTCATAGCTATAATTTTTAAAAGGAAACCATCAATCCCGTATTAATCAATCTAGATTGTGGGTAATAATGTCCCAATTGATTCGTATTCTCTGGATCAAAAACTTTCATATTACTCCATGTAAACAAGTTTAATCCACTAACATACACTCTCGCATTGCTTAGCTTAATCTTTTCCAGCCATGATGCGGGAAGATTGTAGCCTAATTCCACATTTTTCAAGCGCAGGTAGTTCGAGCTTCGCAACCAATAGGTATTTCCATTCGAATAATATTGATCGCTTCGATCTGTAATGCGCGGATGTTCGCTGCTCGGATTATCCACTGTCCAGCGATTTTCATAAAAGTCTAACAGATAGTTTCCAATCGCGCCTGATTCATCTGTAGCAACTCGAAGCTCGCCGCCTGTAGCTCCCTGCAATAAAATGGAGATATCGAAATTCTTATAGCTTAAACCAAGATTGACACCACCTTGAAAAGTTGGCACCGTATTTTTATCGCGGCGAACCTGATCTTCGGGAGTGATTTTTCCGTCTCCGTTATAATCTTGATATTTCATATCACCTGGACGCAGATTTCCTGTAATTCCGCTATAATCTATTGTATTGTTATCGATTTCGGCTTGGTCTCTGAAAACACCATCATACAGGTAATACAATCCGGCGTTAATTGATCGCCCTGTACTTTGCTGCCATTCAGGTGCTCCTGGCGCTTCGTCCCAAAATATGATCTTGTTTTTAGCATAGCCACCATTAACAGATGCGCTAAAATTAAATTCACCAAATTGTTCTCGGTATCCAACATTAAAATCAAAACCAGAATTATTCACCTTTCCAATATTTTCTGCTGGCAGTGTCATTCCTGTACTTTGTGGGATCGAAGCATTTCTTCTCCATAAAATACTATTTCGGCTATTCTTGAAGACATCAAATTCAATATTGAATTTACCTCCCATAAGTTGCAGATCAACACCTAAATTATAATTATTAGCAACTTCCCAAGTGATAAACATATTTGGAACACGTTGTTCTGCTAGTGACTTTAAGACCTCGCCACCAATCACATAACTTCCAAACCCATAACTTAAAAAGTATTGGTATTCTTGCAGTAAGCCGTCGTAATAAATATTATCATTACCCATTTGACCATAAGAAGCTCTTAACTTGAAATAATTTACAAAAGGTACGCTCTCCTTCCAAAAATTCTCTTCGGATACGACCCAACCTAACATCGCGCCTGGGAAAAATCCGTAACGGCCATCTTCTGGAAACATATACGATCCGTCATATCGCCACAATAGCTCTGCAATGTATTTGCTCTTGTAATTGTAGTTGACACGTCCAAAATAGTTTAAGCGCGCCCGTTCCCAAGCGCCGCCATTATTATCTTTTTCTGCATCGCCTCCAGCAAATAAGTAATCAATGCTGTTGGAAATGAAAAATCTTCTAAACGCACTGAAATTTTCATTCTTGATAGTTTCTCGATTCACCCCAGCCAATAAATTGATGGTATGATCTCCAAATTTCTTATCATAGCTTAAAGTCGAACCAAGCAATACATTAAGCTGATCTTCCATCGACTCATTCAAACTCGGATCTGCTGGCCCTCTTTGTCCGCCAACTAATAATGGCGTTACGCCATCAGCTTCATATTCTCCCTGCCAGGTATACAAATACCATGGAATTTCCCATCTTTTATTCCTCCGAAGATATTTATCCACTGAGGCCGTACCCGTTAGCTTCAATCCTTCAACTCCAGGAATCTGTATTTCTATCTGTCCGTTTGTTTGAAAATAATAACGTGTATCCCGATTATATCCAGTTTCATTTGTTGCAATCACAACAGGATTTTCACCATTTTCAATATCGGGTCCCGGTAATCCATTCGGCCAATAAGCTGGCATAGTCGGGTTTCCGCGCATCAACATCCTAAAGATAGTTCCGGCTCCTTTAGTCGGGAAAAACCGATTCTCTTGACGTCCCAAAACCCCGATCTGCGTTTTTATGTATTTGTTGATATTCGCATCCATATTGATCCTCATATCATATTGTTTATATCCTGTGGCAGAATTTTTATAAAAGCCATCTTGATCTTGGTAGCCCAATGATGTTAGGTATCTAAAATCTTCATTACCGCCGTCGATCTGAAGCGTATGCCTTTGCTGCGGTGACCATTTCTTCAAGCCTTCCTCATACCAATCAGTATTTGGATGTCCCCAAGGATCTTGCCCATTTGCAAATAATTCTCGATCTTCCGGATCAAAGGGTGCATTCAGCGTGGAACCATCTGGTCGAACATAGGTTCCGGTCGAATTAAAACCATTTAACGCATTAGACCACTCATTGACCGGCAACTTATAGATTTCCAGCTCATTTCTCATTTCAGCATATTGCATTGCATCTGCCAGCTGAGGAATAACTGTTGGTTGCGCAAATCCCTGGTTAAAATTATACGATAGTTTAGGCTTGCCCGTTTTACCCCGTTTGGTTGTGACAAGTACCACGCCATTCGCAGCCCTCGCTCCATAAATCGCAGCGGAAGCATCTTTTAGCACGGAAATGTTTTCAATATCCGCTGGGTTCAACCGATCAAATCCGCCGACTCTGGCCGGAATTCCATCGATAACAATTAATGGCCCGCTGTCACCGAGCGTGTTCGTTCCGCGAATCCGTAATCCAGATCCATCATATCCCGGTTCTCCGCCACTGTTTGTGGCAACGACTCCAGGAACTCGGCCTGCTATGGCATTTGAAACGTTTAGGGATGGAGACTTCTGCAATTCGTCTCCCTTGACGGTAGCTACGGCTCCGGTAACAGTGGCTCTCTTTTGAGTACCATAACCCACCACAACGACTTCCTCGATGTCATCTTCGGACGCTGTCAACTCAACGTTCACAGTTGTTCTGCCCTGAATCGGGATTTCTACAGTCTCCATGCCAACGGAAGTAAAAACTAAGGTGGCTGTAGCAGATACATTGTCAAGCGCAAAGGCTCCAAAATTGTCGGTCGTTGTGGCTTGTGTTGCGCCTTTGACCGTAACAGTCGCGCCGTTAATTGGTTCGCCGGTAGCACTGTTTTTTACTGTACCGCGTACAGTGATCTCATTTTGCAAAAATGAGGCGTGGATAAAAGAATGTGTAGCCCAATGAGCGTGCGCTCCTGAGGTCGGTAACGAAGAAAGTAAAAAAACTCCGCTGATACCAAACAAGCTCCTACCATTCTTTCCTAGGAAAAGAAATAGGTTCTTAATCATAAACGATTAGGTTTAAATGCTTAGATTTATTAGTTATCAATCGAACATACAAAAAAAATTTCATTTAAGTTAACCTATTAAAACAGAAGGAAAAATAAATAAGCGTATAAACGACATTTTATTGCCTAACGTGACCAAATCTTCTTTTTTCAGTTAAGAAAATCGTCCAAGTTTAAATACTGCTTTGTAACATTTGCGTCCTTTACTTTCAGCTGCGATCTATTTTTTAATTAAATAGTATACTGTACTTTTATAAACAGACTAATTCCCTATCATTGGAAAAAGGGCAGAATAGAATTATGGAAGTAAGACGCAAAAATTTTCAGGGTGTTTGGAACATTATTCGTTTCAATTGGCATTTTTATGTTTTTGCGATCGCTGCGATTGCTCTGTTATGGATGTCATCAACTTATTTTCCTCCGGTTTTGCAGACGGCTGTTGTGGTTGCTTTGTTCTTCGGAATTCTTACTATTATTTCTTCCTTATTGGTTTCCTATTATGTGTATGATTATTCTGATTTATACGAATTGGAATTTCTCGAAAACTGCCGGCAGCAAACTATTCTGAATGTGCATGCTGGATTAGACGAAACAAGTGAACTCATTAGGCATCAATACCCACAAGCACATCTCGACGTATGCGACTTTTATGATCCTAAAAAACATACGGAGATCTCCATCAAACGAGCTCGGAATGCTTATCCTGTAGCTGCCGGAACAATTCCCATAGCGACCAGCAAGCTTCCCTTCGACGATAGGCGGTTTGATAAATCTTTGAATATCTTAGCAGCGCATGAAATCAGAAATATGCAAGAGCGCATTCAGTTTTTCATGGAACTGGGCCGCGTAACTAAAGACGATGGAATAATCTATGTTACCGAACACCTGCGTGACCTTCCAAACTTTCTGGCTTACACGCTCGGTTTTTTTCATTTTCATTCTAGAAAAACCTGGCTCGAGACATTCTCAAGAGCAAATCTAATCCTAGTTAGAGAAATCAAAACAACGCCGTTTATCACCACTTTTATCCTTCAGAAAAATGGAATTGCATTATAAAATAATTGGCGTACTCCTGATCATGCTGTCGTTTATCCACTTGACATTCCCTAAGTTTTTCAATTGGGAACAGGAGTTAAAATCCTTGAGCCTGATCAATCGGCAGATCATGCGCATCCATACCTTTTTTATCGCTTTGTTGCTCTTGCTGATGGGGATATTATGCCTGACATCCAGTAGCGATTTGATCAATACCCCACTAGGCAAACGGATTGCATTAGGTTTGGGAATCTTTTGGTTTATTCGTCTGCTATTTCAATTCTTTGGTTACTCGAGCCGTCTTTGGCGTGGGAAATCGTTTGAAACTGCAATGCATATTTTCTTTTCACTATTATGGATCTACTTTAGCCTTGTATTTATAGGAACAGGTGTGTCCTGATGGGAATCTTTTCAAAATTTTGACCCTAATAAAGGCGGTTTTATAAACGATGTTATAAATTTTAGAAACCAAGAAAATCTTATTGGGATTCCCCATTTGTAGCTCGAGCGCAATAGACAAAAGACTGCAACATAAAAAGAACACACGCGATTTGCGTGTGTTCCAATACATATCAGGGTTAAAAGATTTAACTATTTTTTTGCTTGCGCAATGCGCTCATGATAAACCGCGACTTCGGACAATACCGCACGGCCATTTTTGGGCTTGATATGCAGGCGGATTTTCTGCCCAGTCAGCGTATCAAAACGCAGGATCTTGATGCGGCCTTGCTCTTTGGCTTTAGCATTGATTGGAAACCATTTTCCATCTTTATAGTATTCGAGCTGATAGTCGGAAGGATTATTTCTTCCTTCGGTAATGACGATGCTATTAAAATCAATCGAGCGTTCGAACGTTAGTTCGTACCAAGGATTTTCCGATGCAGCGGCATTGGAGACCCAAGAACTGCCGAAATTATCATCATTCGCAAAGTCCATAATATTCATGTCGTCGCTCCAGCTCGAATTGCTGCGCACATCTTTCGCCAGGTTGCTGGCGATCACTGGCGATTCGTAAGCCGGAAGCTCTGCATAAGCTGGTGTTTTTTTGTAGAGCTGTCCGATTTCTTTTAGCGCAGCTAAGGCATTTTCATCCATCAAGCCATCCGCATTAGGCGCTACGTTAAGCATAAAATTGCAGTAGGCATCGTTATAAGGGATAATAAAATCATTGACCAAGTTTTTGACATCCTTCACGGCAGTTGTTGGAAATGATTTTTTCCAGAACCAATTCTGCTGCAAAGGCAGGCAAGCCATTGCTGGAAGCTGATTATGTTCTTTGCTGATAAATTGCCCCGCACCTTGCTCATAAGATTTAATATCCGAATAGAACAGCGCTTCGCCAGGGTATTTCGCCGAATTCAGCTCCATCACCAAGCAATTTGGCTGCAGGGATTTGATGTGGTAATAGATGTCGTCAAATGGAATTTCATCATAGGAAATGCGCGACCAAGGAGCGTCCCATCCATCGATCACCAAAGCATTGATTTCTCCATAGTTCGTCAGCAATTCAGTCAGCTGGTCTTTGATCATCTGGATATGTGCTTTAGTAATGCTATTCGGGCGGATTTCTTGATGCGTGTCGAGGATCGAATAATAGAGCATGACCTCTAAATCATTCTTGCGGAACGCATCCGCAAATTCTTTGACTACATCGCGTCCCAATGGCGTATTCATCACATTGTAGTCGGTCGTTTTGGTATCCCAGATCGGGAATCCGCTATGGTGTTTCGTTGTCAAGCATCCATAGGTCATGTTTGCCGATTTCGCCGCCTTCGCCCATTGCGCAGCATCCAAATTTGGCGAATCGAATAATTCAAGCGCCGCGTTGGGATCCGACCAATCCTGGTCCATAAAAGTAGGCATTCCATAATGGATAAACATGCCGAAACCAAGGTTGACAAAATCCAGCTGTTGCTTGCGCAGCGCATCGGGCGCGACTTGTGCTGTAGCGGTCTGGAACGGAAGCGAGCCCGCAAGGACTAGCAGGAACGTAAGTAAAAAGTTTGTTTTCATAATTTCGTAGCGACTAATTTGTGCATGCTCAAAGGTAAGGCATAGCGCGGGCGAAAGGCATTAATGAAAGCATAACGAAAGCCTAATAAAAGCTTAATAGCCACGGAGATTTCGCTAAAATAAGCTAGTTTTATGCGATGGTAGTACGAAATAGTCCTTTGCTGTATAAGTGGGTGCTGGTATGCA
The DNA here is from genome assembly GCF_015210005.1 of Sphingobacterium hungaricum. GTDB lineage: Bacteria > Bacteroidota > Bacteroidia > Sphingobacteriales > Sphingobacteriaceae > Sphingobacterium > Sphingobacterium hungaricum. The sequence goes on along the minus strand of NZ_MU158697.1, from coordinate 267,066 downwards.
GTTTTCTGATGCTGTCGGTGCTGATCGGGGTGCTGGTCTTTAATACCTATCGCTATAAGGATAAAAATTTTCAGAATTATCAGAAACAGGCAATCGAAAAGGCTTATGGCCACTACATTATGAATGATAAGCTATTCCCGGGAGGGAATGGCATCTTTGGGACGCAGCTTGAACCTTACCTGCCCGAATTGGTCCGTTTGCATGAACAGGATAAGGTGGCTTTTGGAGCGAAAAGAGATACGGTGCTGTCTTCATTCTGGCAAGAATTACGAAATGGGAATAGCATGGACACGGTTTTTTCGCAGATTGTAGCTCAGGAAGGGCTGGATAGCAGCCTGCAATATAGCCTTCAGTTTGACCGTCTGGAATTGCTGCTGCCTGCCGATGGGCAGTGGTTTGTTTTATATCCTAGCGGCGAAGCCGAATGGCCTGTGCCAATTGCCGGAAACCTTGCTGCGCCAACGGAGAATAACCGAGTGCTGAAATTGTCGGTCAATGCAGGGCATGAGGCAGTCTATCGCTTTTCTTACAGCTTGTATGTGGATTATCCGAACCGCTTTGCTAGGGTTTTGCAGGACATGCTTCCTGTCTTCAGTTTCTCGATTGCCTGCATCCTGTTGCTGGTTTTTATCAATTACCTGACGTACAGAAATTGGGTGGATCAGCGCAAGGAAGCCCAGCTGAAAACGGAATTTCTGAACCATATCCGGCATGAATTCAATACGCCGATAACCACGATCTTGATCTGTGCGAATAGCCTGAAGGAACAGCACAGCCAGTTGCAGGCGGCGGATGTGTCGTCGATGGGGCAGATTGTCGAGCGGCAGGCTGAGCGGCTGAAGCTATATTTCAAGCAGATCCTGGATTCGGTCACGATTCAAGAACAGCAAGCTCAGCTGGAGCTTGTCGGGATTTCGGGATTGACGGAGGAATTGTTGCAGGATATTTCTCTGCGCTATGCGGATCAGATTGCGATTCGGATTGATCCTTTGTCCGCGGAGCGGCATGTATGGGTGGATCCGTCGCTGTATTTTTCGATCCTAGATAATTTGGTGTCGAATGCGCTGAAATTCAATCATAGGCATTTGCCTGCGGTTGATTTCCAATGGAATCAGGAGGGTAACCGTTTGCAGCTTTTGGTGGAAGACAATGGAATCGGCATCGAGGAAAAGGATCAGAAGCTTGTATTCGATCAGTTTTACCGTTCGAATCAAGCGGGGAAGACTTCGGGTTTAGGACTAGGCTTGTATTATGTCAAAACCTGTGTGTCCCGAATGGACTGGGACATTGCGGTAGGATCTTCGAAATCGGGCGGTACTATTTTTACAATAACAATTAATTTGGAAGAAAGGAGCTCATAGGCTATGGACAGGGATAAATTTGAGGATATTTTGCTGGTGGAAGATGAGCCCGATCTGGGGTTGGTGCTGGCGCAATACCTGCGTTTAAAGGGCATCCGTGTGCACTGGAGCCCATCTGCAGAAATGGCTTTGGAAGCCTATGCCGCAGGTTCTTTTCGGCTGGTCATTATTGATGTGCAGCTGCCGGACAAGAATGGTTTTGAGCTGGCGAAGGAAATCCAACAGCTTAATAAGCAGCAGGCCTTTTTCTTCCTCACCGCGCATCAGCAAAAGGAAAGCCGCATGCAGGGTTTGGAGCTGGGCGCCATCGATTATATTGGAAAGCCTTTTGAAATGGAGGAACTGATGCTCAAGATCAAAAATTTCCTCAGCATCCAAACTGAAACGATAGAGCCGGAGCTTGTTGCCGAACCTATTAAATTGGGCAATAGCACCTTTGTGAAAAACCGCATGCTCCTGTTGACGGAAAATGGCAAACAGACTAAACTAACAGTCCGCGAAACGGATATCCTGGACTACCTGATCTTGCATAAAAACCAGCTGGTCTTAAAGAAGGATATGCTGCAGCGCTTCTGGGGCGATACGGATTATTTCAATGGCAAAAGCCTAGAGGTTTTTATCTCGCGTATCCGCAAGCTCCTGCTTACAGAACCTCATATCCGAATCGATACGGTCTATGGCGCAGGCTATATTCTTGTGGATGAGGGGTAGGGAGGAGAAGGGGGGATTGAGAGGGTTATTGTTTGTGTTGTCCTAATTAGTCCCTAAGAAAAAATCTCTCGATAAAATTTGGGGATTAATCATTATTCACTTTTGAAGCTTCTTTTGTAAATATGATATAGGTATTAAAGTATCAATTTAGAATAAATCACTATGTGTACCTGTTCGTATTAAGGTAATCAGCCTAATGGTTTCATTTTGCTCCCAAATTAAAAGCCAATCGGGATTGATATGGCATTCCCAAAAGCCTTTGTATTTCCCTAACAACTTATGGGGTTTGAATTTTACAGGAAGAATACCATTTTCAACTAAATTATTAACGACCTCATCCAATAAGCGAGTATCAAAACCACGTTTTTTAGCGAGCTTGATATCTCTTTTGAACTGTCCGGTCTGTTCAAGCTGGTATATGCTTACAGAATTTGCTTCCTAAAATCGGCTAGAGAGATTTTGCTAGCTTTGCCAGACTTTGCTTCTTTGATCGCCTTTTCAGTTTTTTTATTGTAGCGGGTTTCTTCGAGCTCGATAAAAGGAAGAGTCTTAAGGTATTCATAAAAACCTTTTGCCTGTTTGTTTCTCTTATCAATTTTTATCTTGATTTCCATATCGACAGTAGTTAATGATGCTATCACAAAGTTAATTAAAAAAAGGATGTCGTGCTATTCGATATTTTGCTCTATTTTTTTAGAATAATTTATAAGCTTATTGATTGAATTATCAGGCCCAGCTTTGTCTATTAACATTTTGTCAAATACTTATGTGTCTTATTGGTATACGCTCATTAAGCTATTCAAAATTCCAGATTAAAAAATAGCGTGTAACATCCTTCTTTTTTTCTAAGAGCTGGGTTTCTTCACATGCATTGCGCAGCCGTATAAAAAATCAGTAAGCAAATCTTTTGTTAGCTATTTGCTAGGGGAGCATTTAGACATAGAATGATAGTTTTGAAGTCTGCTATTGATTCCTCTACAAGCCATTTATACACCCGACTCCTTGGCCAAAACCTGTCGCTGTAAAAATCATTTTCAACAAGCGATCAGGCTGTTTTTGATCTATGGAAATCAATAATCGAGGCTAGTGTCATTAAAGTTTACATTGGCCGTATGCTAAATTTAGTTCCTAACGTTTTGGTATGTAGTTTATTAAAGAGCATCGGGAGCGAAACTCATTTTACCGAGCTCTTCTGATATTAAATGTTTTGATAATGGCCTGTTAATATTCGCTAAACATTACTTCTCTATCATTGCATCGAAAAATAAACATATTAACTTAAACCGTTATTCAATGAATCGCTACCTATTAAAGGCCTGCATTATCAGTACCTTAATTTGTTGTCTAAGCTGTAAAGATGAAAGCAAATCCACAGGCGTAGAGTATGATCCGAGCAAGGAGATCGTGTTAAAAACATTCTTTCCGGTAGAGGGGGGAGCTCGCGATAAAATCTTATTAGATGGGGAAAATTTTGGCAAAGACCCATCAAAAATCAAAGTCTATTTTAACAATGCAAGAGCTACCGTAGTGTCTTCAAGTGGCGAGCGCATTTATGCCATTGTGCCTCGATTGCCGGGAGCAAATCCTAAAATATCGGTAGTTATCGGTTCTGATTCTACAGTCTATGAGGGGAACTATGTGTATCATACACAAGCGTTGGTAAGTACGGTCACCGGAAATGGTGTAAAGTCTTTTACCGCGGGATCATTATCTGACGCTACGGTATATGGGAAATACCTGGAGCTTGACCGTGAAGGCAATATTTTTATGTCATGGCGCGACGGAAATACAACGGGAAGTACAGCGGCTACTTTTGGTGTAGCGCGTATTAATGAGGCAGAGAATATTGTTACGCCATTGATACAAGCGGAAGCGGCAGGCCGTGTGCTATATGCAAATGGACTTACTGTTGATCGTGCGACAGGCGTTCTGACTGCTGCGCATGAGTCGGTGCAAGAAGTAATGTTCACGTTTGATCCAAAAGAAGCATGGTATCCACGCCAGCGAAATGCACGGTATTCTACCAGTGACTACGCTTCCATTGTGGTAGCGGATCGCTACAAAAACTTTATCACGTTTTCGCCTTGGGACGGCCATTTATACACGCGTTTTCGCGATGGTAAAGTGGCTCGCATTAACCCACAGACTTTAGAATCAAAGATCGTTCATCAAGGACCTTATGGTTCACAATATGGTCAAGCGATCAATCCAGCAAAACCTTGGGAATTGTATATCACCTTGCACTCGAATGCGAGTCCTATCGAATTTAGACAAGGGATTATGGTTCTTGACTTACGGGATCCTGATGGAACAGGTGGTTTCAGGCGCTTAAATGCTCCGGGCGGATCGTCGTTCAAAGATGGCCCGATACAAGATGCCTTATTCAACTTGCCAAAAGATATCAAATTTGATAATGATGGAAATATGTTCGTGGCTGATTATGGAAATCACTGTGTGCGTATGGTTTCTCCTGATGGTGTAGTGACGACTGTCGCTGGCCAACCTGGGACAGCCGGTTTTAAAGATGGCGGTCCAGCTGAATCCCTGTTTAACCAACCTTGGGGAGTTGCTGTCAACGAGTTAGGCCATATCTACATCGCAGATTGGAACAATGCAAGAATCCGAAAATTAGTGATCGAATAAATTAACCTTTAAAAATGAAAGTAATACATAGTGTATGCTTGCTGTTGATCTGCTTATTTAGTATGCCAGCATCAGCACAGCAAGATCGTGAAGTTTCTATTGCGGGAAATGTAGTAGATGTAAATAATAAACCGATACCAAACGTATCAATTTATGTAAAAGATAAGCCATCAACTGGCCTTTCTACAAATAATTCAGGAGAATTTAAACTAAAAGCTGTTTATGGAGATAAAGTGGTATTTAGGTTTGTGGGTTATGAAACTCAAGAGTTTGTAGCTGTTGCCGATACCGCGAATTTAGTCATCACATTATATGAAGATGACGCAGAGATCGATGAGGTCGTTGTCGTAGGTCTTGGTAGTGTTGAACGTAAAATAAGCAATGTTGGCGCAATCACTACAGTCAATGTAAAAGATTTGCAAAGCCCAGCCGCTTCGATTACCAATTTGCTTGGAGGAAGAGCTGCGGGTGTGATCACGATGCAAACGAGTGGTGAGCCGGGTAAAAATAACGCTGACTTTTGGGTTAGGGGTATCGGTACATTTGGCGCTAACAACAGTGCGTTGGTTTTGATCGATGGATTGGAAGGTAATTTAAATACACTAGATCCTGCCGATATCGAAAGTTTCTCTATTCTAAAAGATGCTTCTGCTACAGCGGTTTACGGTGTGCGCGGAGCGAATGGAGTGGTTTTGGTAACGACCAAAAGAGGTCTTGTCGATCGCATACAGCTAACTGCTAGAGCGAATGGGACCCTATCCGCTTTAAACCGATTGCCAAACTATGTAGATGCATATGGTTATGCATTATTAGCGAATGAAGCAAATGTCATTAGAGGCAATACTCCATTATATAGTGAAGTGGAAATGGGGATTATAAGAGATGGCTTAGATCCAGATTTGTATCCAAATGTAAACTGGCAAGATGAAATATTAAATAAGAATTTTTATACGCAGAGCTACTATTTAAGCGGTAGAGGCGGTAGTGAAGTCGCTCGTTACTTCTTAAGTTTAGGTGGTAAATCACAAACGGCAGCCTATAAAGTAGACAAGAATTCTGTCTACAGCTCTAACGTAGGTTTTAATACCTACAATTACCGCATCAATTTAGATGTGAATTTATCAAAAACGACTAGGGTGTTTTTGGGATCAGATGGTTTCCTTTCTGCGCTTTCACAGCCAGGATTAGCGAATACGGACTATATCTGGGGAACGCAATCACGTCTGACTCCATTGAGTATTCCGACACAATACTCTAACGGATTATTACCTGGTCTCGGTACTGGAGATCAATCGTCTCCTTATGTCATGATCAATAGAACAGGTAAAGCTTTAGACGAAGAGTACCGAGGAAAAACCACATTGGCTTTAAACCAAGATTTATCACCCATTCTAGATGGTTTGAGATTCAGGGTTCAAGGAGCTTATGATATCTATAGTTATTTCAGTGAGCGCCGTCGGATTCAGCCAGCTTTATATAACGCTTTAGGAAGAGCTGCAGATGGATCATTGATTACGATAGAAACGGTTCCTGAGCAAAGGGCAAGCTATAATGAATCAACAAGACAATACAGAAAATACTTTTTGGAGTCTGCTATCAACTATGATAAAGTATTTAATGAAGACCATCGCACCTCAGCCTTGATCTATTACTACATGAGTGATGCAAAGGACACGAAGGATGCAATAAGTAACTTGGAAGCTATTCCATTGCGCTATCAAGGTGTATCCAGTCGATTTACTTATGGCTATAAAGACACCTACTTGTTAGATGCTAACTTTGGTTATACAGGTTCGGAAAACTTCCAGCCAGGTAGACAATATGGCTTTTTTCCTTCTATCGCTTTAGGTTGGGTACCTTCGAGCTATGAGTTTGTCAAAGAATCTGCGCCATGGTTGAATTATTTCAAAATTAGAGCTTCTTATGGATCTGTTGGTAATGACCGGATATCGGATATTCGATTCCCTTACCTCACAAAAGTGAATCAAAATAGCTCGACTATGGTTTGGGGCATTGATAGAATTGAAACAATAAACGAAACAAGGATCGGAGCCGACAACCTTGCTTGGGAACGCGCCATTAAATCAAACATTGGTTTTGAAGGTAAATTGTTCAATAACAAAATAGATTTCGTAATCGATATTTTCAGAGACATGCGTAATGGAATTTTCCAACAACGCGTACAAGTGCCAGATTATGTCGGGGTAATTTCTAATCCTTTTGCCAACGTAGGCCGTATGCAGAGTTCTGGAGCTGATGGAAATGTTTCATACAGAGGTACAATCTCTCCTGACTTAGATTTTACGGTTCGCGGAAATTTCACGTATGCCAAAACGATGGTAAAAAATTGGGAGCAGGCTTATTTAGAGCATCCTTATTTAGAATTCAACAATTTCCCTTATAACTCTATTCGTGGTCTGGAGGCGATTGGTTTATTTAAAGATGAAGATGATATCAAATATAGTCCTCAGCAAACGTACGGAGCTGTTATGCCAGGTGACATCAAGTATAAAGATGTAAACGGAGATGGTATAATCGACAATTTGGATAAAGTGCCATTAACACATAGTGATCAGATTCCACTTTTAATGTATGGTTTTGGTGGTGAGGTTCGCTACAAGAAACTTTCAGTCGGCGTGTTATTCAAAGGAACAGGAAACAGTCCATTTTTCTATGGAGGAACAGGTTACCGTCCATTCAATGAGGGTTCTTTGGGTAATGTGCTAGATATTGTTGCTGATCCTTCGAATCGCTGGATTCCTATGGACTACGCTGTAGCGAATGGCATTGACCCTTCCTTAGCCGAAAATCCAAATGCGAAATTTCCTCGCTTGTCTTATGGAGGAAGTACCAATAACAACCAAACATCCACATTCTGGCAAGGAAATGCTAAATACTTGCGTTTGCAAGAAGTAACCGTAAGTTATAGCGTAAATCCGGATTTCCTAAAAAGAGCAGGGATAAAATCGTTGGATTTGCAGTTTATAGGAAGCAATCTGCATGCATGGGATACCGTGAAAATATTTGACCCTGAGCAAGCACGTTATAATGGTCGTCAATACCCTATACCTTCTACGTTTTCGGTACAAGTATATGTTAATTTTTAAGAGAGAAAGATAGAATTCAAACAAATGAAAAAGTCAATTCTAAGACAGTTTTTTGGAGTATCCGTGCTAATTATGTCATTAGCAGTTACGTCATGCAACGATTATCTAAACATCGATGAATATTTTGACGACGAGTTCCAGATCGATTCTGCTTTTAGCAGCACACGGAATATGGAAGCCTACATGTGGGGCGCAGCAGCTATGTTTCTAGATGAATCAAGTACGATCCGTTTTGCACATACACCTGGACCTATGGCGACCGACGAAGGATTCAATGGCCTTACCAATGCTAATGGTTCTGGAAATATCTACCATGGAATGGATTTTGCAACAGGACGCATTACACCTGATTTTTATGGCGAAGGTGCTACCAATCTAAACCAATGGGGAAGATATTACAAAATTATTCGCAAAGCCAATACCATCCTTCAAAACATAGATAAACCTAAAGACCTGACGAATGCTAGCCGTGCTAGGATCGAAGGATATACAAGATTTATCAGAGCCTATGCCTATTATTACCTAATATTAGATTATGGGCCTCCGATTTTGGTAGGCGATGAGTTAGTCAATACAAATGAAGAAATAGCTTACTACGACCGGGAGCGCCCGACCTATGATGAAGCCATGGAATACATTTGTGGAGAGTTTGAAAAAGCAGCTGTATTAATGCCAACAGAAGTAGGGATCTTGGATTTTGGTAAACCCACAAAAGGCGCAGCCTTAGCGCTAGTAGCTCGCTTGCGATTAATCCACGCAAGTCCTTTATTCAACGGAGGACCAGTGGCAAATTCATACTTCGGATCTTGGACACGTCAATCCGATGGAGCTCACTATGTATCCCAAGTTTATGATGAAAAGAGATGGGCTGTTGCTGCGGCAGCAGCAAAACGCGTGATCGATTTGGGTAAATACAAATTGCATACGGCAGAAGCAGATGAGCTAACAGCGCCATTGCCTAAAGGCGTGACTTCCGATCCAAACTTCTATAATACTTATCCGAATGGAGCAGGAGGAATCGATGCGTTCAGATCTTATTCAGATATCTTTACAGGTGAAGAATACGCTGCGGTAAATCCTGAATTTATTTGGGCTAGAAATACAGTTTACCTAAATACAACGATCAATCAAGGTTCATTTCCTCCATCTTTGGGTGGATGGGGACGTTTTTGTGTGACTCAAAAAGTAGTTGATGCTTATTTGATGGATGATGGCCGTACCAAAGAAGAAGCTTCTTCAGATGGCTATTATTCTGAAACCGGATTTACTACACAAACAAGAAGATTTGCTGGATATCCATTGAATGCAGGTGTATACAATATGTATGCAAATCGTGAAATGCGGTTTTATGCTTCTGTAGGATTTAATGGAGCAGTTTGGCAGAACCTAAGCGTTGTTTCGAAGACAAATCACGTAGCCGATTATTTTTATCAAGGTGCTGATGGCCGTGGTGGTGTGACTGCATCGTCGCCCAACTATCCAATCACAGGCTATGTCATCAAAAAATACAATCATCCAATGGATGCTTTGACTGGAACTGGTGCGCGTAGAATTGACAAAGCTTATTCGATTATCAGGTACGCAGAAATTCTATTGATTTATGCTGAAGCATTAAACAATTTGACTGGAAGCCATACCGTTCAATTAGGCGATCAAAGCTATACCGTAAACCGTAATGTAGAAGAAATCAAAAGTTCATTCAATTTAGTTCGCTACCGTGCAGGCCTTCCTGGTCTTAAGAATGCAGAATTAAATAATCCTGAATTAATGCAAGATGCTATCGAGCGCGAGCGCATGGTTGAGTTCTTGTGGGAAAATTTACGTTACTACGATGTACGTCGTTGGGGTATCTATGAAGACACTGAGCGTGAACCAATGAGCGGCATGAATCCAGATGGTGCTACGGCTGACACGTATTACCGTCGCGTGATCCCAGGATCATCATCGTTCTTGAAAAGAGAAGTAAACAAAAAATTAGTGTGGATTCCTATCCCTCGCGCAGAACTTAGGAGGTTGCCTTCTGTATCACAAAATCCAGGTTATTAATCGTTAATATAAAAGTAAATGAATATCATGAAACGCAGTTTATCAGCGCTACTTATCCTTCCATTTTGCTTGGTCGGATGTAACGATGAAAAAGTATTCGAGCAAGAAATGTATATGAATATGGTGGCATTGATCAGTAGTTCATATCATAATAATTTCGAAGAAGTCTTACCGCTTACTGGCGAAGAAGTGACCGGCTATATTTCAGCTTCCGTTGGAGGCTCATACCCGCCCGATAAAGACTTGACAATAAGTTTAATAGAAGAGAATACTCCTTTTGATAGATACAATTGGTCTTTGTATGATGCGGACACTCGGTTGTATGCTAAATTATTGCCAAAAAGTAAATATGAAATTCCAGATTATAAGATCGTCATTAAAGCTGGTGAGCGTACAGGTCGTGCTTTAATCAAGATTCGTCCAGATGGATTATCCCCGGATTCTACTTATTTTATCAGTCTGAAAGCGGTAGATAATGAGGGTCTTGAAATCAACACTAAAAAGAACAATGTGTTGTATAAGGTTATGATTTATAACCAATATGCTTCTCAAGCCGTGAATTCATTCTATTCGATGACAGGTTTACAAAATGGAGCGGTTACGGCCGCAAGCAAGCAGTTGTTTCCTTTAACGCAACATAGCGTTCGCGTAATTGCTGGGACGGAATCTTATGCTAGCAATGAAACAAGCATTGCGAATACGTCGATGATATTGGATATTGCTGCCGATAATAAAGTAACCATCAGGCCGTATAAAAATTTGCAAATAACACAGGTTGATGGCAATGAACGCTACCCCAATACGTTTCAAGTTGAGGAATTTTTTGGAAGGAAGTTCAATGTATTTTTACTCTCCTATACCTACACGATCGGGAATAGAACTGTAGAAATGCAAGAAGAATTGCGAATGGAAGTGAGATAACAACTAGTCGATTACAATTTTTTCAAAGGCTGCTTTAAGATATTAGAGCAGCCTTTATTTGTATATAGGAAATAGGAATCGGGATTGAGAACTAATTCCTAATATGATTGAGTTGTAGAAAAAAGGAAACCCTCTAATGTAGATTAAAGGGTTTTAGAATGAATGATTGCTTGTTTAGTTTACAAGGAAAATTCAACAGCTAAGTGTTTGTCACTTCTTATAAATGTGGATACAACCTCATAGCTTAAGCTTTTTTGATTTGTTGGAGCGGTCAGGATTTGTGAGGATTGAGGATGTAAAGTAATTTTCTTTGTGCCTTTTCCAGATTTCAATTCCAATTCAAAATATAGATCGCTATTGTTCGAGAGTTCGTAATAGTTTGTGCTATTGCCTTTGGCATCAGTTTTTTCATGATACGGTTTGCTTAATGACACACAAGCATTAAAGAGGCTTCGCACATGTTCTTCTTTACCGAAAAGATATTTGCTTGACCAAGCAACTGTATTTCCTTTTTCTAAAGCTTCTCTTATCGATGCGGCTGTGCGGTCCTTAGCCATCACTAAGGTCATTGTACGATGTATTCCCTCGCGTTCGATATCATATTCGTGCGCTATCAGATTGTGAATATCTGTATTTCCAATAATGGTTAAATTACGATCCAAAGCCCAGTCCAAAGCTTTCTTGTGAAAACCAAATCCATTCACGACCTCAATACCATGCAATTTCTTTTCTGCATACATTTTTTCCACAAAAGGAATCCATTCATATGATCCTTCAATTTGAGTTGCTTTCCAGCCCGGATGATTCCAGAAGATAAATGCATTCTGGTCTACTGCGGCTTGAATAGCGCTTTCATCCAATTCACTTGAGCGATCCACAACCAAGTTCTTGTCATCTTGAATAAAAAGTGCATTGAAGTGTCCCGGAGGGGTGTTGCGAGTTATCTCAGTACCTTTAATAAGTATCAGGTTGTTTTCTGCTGCTAGGTTTTTAGCCAACTCATGCGGTCTAAGATTTCCTGGTTTTACATCTTCCGAATGTGGAGTATATTCCACGTGCTCAGTAAATGAAAAGGCATCCAAACCTTCCTTCCATGCTTCTTGCACGCGAACATTTGGCCATACATGTCCATCGGTAAACACGGTATGCATATGGAAATCACATTTTAATACTGTCAATCCACTTACTTTTGGGATGTTGATGATCTCTCTTTTTTTAGCATAACGAAATTCATCAAATCGCACGACCTCATTGCTTGCAGTCTGAGCAAAGCTGGCATGGCCTAATAAATGCATTGTGGCTAATAGAATAGTAATTTTTTTCATGGTTCGATTTTTCGCTAAAAATATCATTATAACATAATTTGCATATATCTTCTCTGTGAATAAATTGTGAACTATTTAACTTATCTGTACATGTTATACTGCTAAGCGAATATCTGCTGCGGTAAGATTTTTGATTTTAATTGTGTTTTTTAAATAAAAGGAAGGTAAAAGAAAAAACCCTGCAAACTTGACTGTTTGCAGGGTTTTTAGTAGCCCGTAGGGGAATCGAACCCCTGTTTCTAGAATGAAAATCTAACGTCCTAACCCCTAGACGAACGGGCCGTATTTGTTTCGGTGTGCAAATATAGAATTATCTTCTAAGTAAACAAAATATTTTTGCAAAAATTGCTATTTTGATGCTTTAATCTTACTTTTAGGAGAATTTTAAGCCATCAAAATGAAGAAGTTTAACCTGTTCTTTCGTACTGCTCTTTGTGGATTTATATGCTTGCTTGTCGCTAATCTGGCTCATGCTCAGCAGTTAAGCGACCAGATCCATATCCATTGGAGGCCCGCTCAAACCTATGCTGTGGACAATCAGTATTCTTTGCAATTAATTTTAAAAAATAATTCCAATCAAGTCGCTAATCTTCAGAATTTCGATCTTTGGTTTAATTCGATCTTTCCGATTGTAGACGAAAAGCATACTGGATATGAGCTTACGGATGAAAACGGAAACTTATTTAAGGTTAAATTTCTTCAAAATCAAACCCTGCAACCTCAAGATTCTATTGTTATAGATTTCAAATCCAAGTATAAAATGGCGAATGCGTCGAGCATCGTCAATGGGTTTTATTTTCAAAATGCTAAGAATCCGAATCAATATTTTCCGGTAAAAAACTTTCATTTTGTTCCGATAACCGTTCCTCCAGTGGAGAACAAACAATTTCTTGCAGCTGTTTATGACCGTAATGCAGAAATAAAACAAGCCTCTTCGTTATTGCTGTTGCCTACGCCAGCGAGCCTACGGAAAGGAAAGGGACAATTGGAAATTTCACAGCAGATTACCTATTCAATCGACCCTTCTTTTCCTGATGCTTTGCAATCCCTTCAAGATTTCGTCTTTAATCAGCCTGGATTTTCATTCGCTCCTGCGGAAAAAGGAAAAGCAACTATTCAGATCATTAAAAACGCGCAGCTTGAGAAGGAGGCTTATTCATTGGATATTTCTCAAAAGGCCATAACGATCGAAGCTTCTACGGATGCGGGGGTCTTCTATGCGCTGCAATCGATCAATTCATTGATCAAGGTTGCTGACCAAAAAGCGGATCCGTCGAAAATTATTCTTCCTGCTGTTAAGATAGATGATAAACCTCGTTTTGGTTATCGGGGATTGATGCTGGATATTGCGCGTAATTTTAAGGATACGAAAACCATAAAAAAATACATCGATATTATGGCGATGTATAAGCTAAATACATTGCATCTGCATTTTATTGATGATGAAGGCTGGAGAATTGAGATTCCTTCGTTGCCAGAACTGACTGAAATCGGAGCTAACCGCTCGCCGTCATTTGCTGATGGCAAAAGCATTCAGCCGGCTTATGGTTCGGGTGGAGTTTCTTCTGAAAAAGCTTTTCTTTCCCAAGCAGATTTTATTGACTTATTGCAGTATGCACAAAAAAGGCATATAGAAATTATTCCAGAAATTGAAACTCCAGGACACGCGCGTGCATCGATCAAAGCGATGGAGACAAGGTATAATCGATTGATGGAATTAGGCAAGCCGAAAGAAGCAAACCAATATCTCTTGCACGATTTTGAAGATCAATCCATTTATAATTCTGCGCAAAACTGGGATGATAATGTGATGAACGTGGCTTTGCCATCTGTTTACACATTTATTTCGACAGTAATCGATGATTTGAAAGCGATGTATGTGAAAGCTGGCTTAACGATGAAAACCGTATCAATCGGTGGAGATGAAGTGCCTAATGGCGTTTGGGAAAAATCGCCTAAAATAAAGCAGTTAATGGATAGCTTGAATTTTTCTTCGGTAAATCAGGTTTGGCCTTATTATGTGGCAAAAGTGTACGATTTAGCGAATAAGAAAGGAGTTAATATCGCTGGTTGGGAAGAGATTGGCATGGTAAACCAAGGAAATGGAATGGTCGTGAACAAAGAATTGGCTTCGACAACCATGCAATTGGATGTCTGGAACAATGTTGTTGGTGGCGGACAAGAAGATTTGGCTTATCGCTTAGCGAATGCGGGCTATAAGACGGTTTTTATCAGTTCAAGCAATTTTTATTTTGATATGGCGTGGAACAATCGTTTCGACGAGCCGGGCTTGGTCTGGGCTAGTTTGATCGATCTGTATCAAGCGTATTCTTTCTTGCCAGAATCGTTTTTTGCCAACATCAATCTGTATGCAAAAGGAAAGGCTTTTGACAAGAAGCACTTTAATTCGAGCATAAGGCTGAATGAGAAGGGCAGGTCCAACCTAATCGGCGTAAAGGGAGGATTGTGGTCAGAAACAATTTTAGATGAGCAGAGAATGGATTACATGGCTTTTCCAAGGTTTTTCGCTTTGGCAGAACGTGCTTGGTCGCCTGTGAGGAGTTGGGAATCAGAAGTAAGTTTCTCAAAAGCTAAGATTGACAAAGAATACGGCGAATTCATCAATCGGGTAGGACAGGAGGAACTTCCAAAGTTAGACTTGGGATTTGAGGGAATCAATTATAGATTGCCGGGAATCGGCGTCAAGTTGATTAATTCAAAGCTCTGTGCCAACTTAGAATATCCGGGATTTGATATCTACTACAGTACAGATGGGAGCACTCCTACGAAATCGAGTTCAAAATATTCGGAGCCGATAGTTTATGATCCTTCGACTACCTATACATTTCTTGTGATCCACGAAAATGGCAGAGCAGGAAATGCGCAGGTTTATTCGAATTAGTCGATTTACAGCGTTGAAAATTTAGACTCTTCCATTTCTGTGAAAGAAGCAACTAATGAATAGGAAGAGCTTTTTGATGAATCAGATGTGCTTTTAAAGATGGTCGGTAAAGTTAATCCTCCACCAATATCTTTATAGCCATCGATCAGGTATTCTTCCTCATTTAATTCCAGATTGCGCAACAAATAGTTCTCTGTGCTGGTATAGATTTTTCCGCTTAAGGGTTTATTCATCAAACTCGAAGTTTTAAACGGGATACCATTTAATTTTTCTGCATTGCTAATTTTATTTTCTACAGAGCCTAATTTGGAACCTGATTTATCCAAGAATGTCTGAATAAATAATAGGGAACTATCTTCATTAAATTGCGCCAATAAATCCTGAAACAATTCATTTTCTGAATTAGCATTTTTGATTTCAATTTGGTTTTTGTAAATCTTTTTTAACTTCTGAGATTGGTAATTAAATAGAAAGATATAGCGATCCCCTTGAGCGTCTTTTCCTTCGAAGCGCACTTCGCCATTGGATTTATTTAGTAGAAAGCGTCTTGACTCCTTAAAAGACGAAGAGAGCTCATTTCCTTTGACGACGAAAAGGATAAAGCGAGTGTTTTGCCATGTTGACTTACCTCCAATTCCTTCCCAAATGGAATTGATAACACCGTTTTGAGCTTTCAGGTTTCCCGTTGAGCAGAAAAAAAGCAAGGATAAAAAAATAGAGGATAAGTATACTGATGAATGAATTTTCATATTAAACCTTAAAAGTTTGGAAAACCATAAGAAAAATCTCGGATGAAGAATTATCGAGATCTGTAGTTTTTCTTTGGATAAGTGCTGTATGCTGCGCATTTTTTTGAAGCACAGGATGATACTAGAATAGCGCTAGCGATTAGTGTGATAAAGACTGCTATAATTCTGCAACGTTTCATACAGACAAAATTACGAAAAATATATGATTAATATTTTTTACTTATTTCAGCCATCTGAATAGCTGTAATAGCCGCTTCTTCTCCTTTGTTTCCGTGTTTCCCTCCCGAACGATCCAATGCCTGCTGCAGGTTATCTGTCGTTAAAACACCGAAAATAACAGGTTTATTGTATTTGATTGCAACATTGCTCAATCCATGGGCAACTGCATCACAAATAAAATCAAAATGTTTTGTTTCTCCTTGAATGACACATCCCAATGAAATAATTGCATCAAAAGAAGAGTCTCTTAACAAGATATCCGAACCTGAAATCAATTCGTAACTTCCAGGAACGTGGATAATCTCAATATTTTTATCCTCTGCACCCTGAGCAATCAATTTGTCATAAGCGCCTTGCAAAAGAGCGCCAGTTACTTCAGAATTCCATTGTGAAACAACAATTCCAAATTTATAATCCGTCGCGCTTGCAACTTGAATGTGTGAAAAATCGGATAAGTTTTTGTGGGAACTCGACATGATGATTGTTTTGATTTGAACAGGTAAATGAAATAAGGCTTATAATTTCGCCTTATTTCTTGCTATTAATGCATCAACAGTCGATGATTCTTGACTTCCTGGATAGTCCGTTTGAATACGTGTAAACGCTTCTTCTGCTTTTTTGTATTCTTGCAATTGCTCGTAAACCAATCCTAATTTCTTTAAGAATAAAGGGGTTGTGTACGAATTCTTTGATTTATCAGCTGCCTTTTTGTAGAATTCAGCCGCTTTTTTATAATCTTGTTGTTCAGAATACGCATCACCGATCAAGCCGTGAACCAAAGGATCTAAGATTTCGCTTCCGGTATCAGAATATTTTTGCAAAGCATCGATTGCTTCTTGTGGTTTGCCTTCGCGAAGGTATAAACCTCCTAAATAAGCATTTGCAATGTTCGCAGATTTAGTGTTTGAATATTCTTTAGAAATCTCTTCGAAGCCTGGAAATGAACCGTCACCATTGATCGCTTTCGCTTGCAATGAATCGATTGTAGCGTATTCTTCAGCCTTATACATCTGATTTGCAGCTTTTTCAGCTCTTGGTGCCAAATATAATTTTTGGTATCCGAAATAAAGGACTATAAGAAGTAATATTCCACCTACAATAAAAATGATGCTTTTTTCATTTTCTTGAAAAAATGAACTTTTTGATTTTACAACTTTAGTGGAATCACTATTAATTTTATCTGACATATTTGTGTTAATCTAATTCGGAACGCAAAATTACAATTTTATCGTTTACTTGCAAGTTTTAATCAATAAATCTGTTGATTAGCTGTTTAATCGACCTTGACCTCTTCTAAATCCAGCTGCTCATAAATCGAGTTCTGGCTTTTAAATTCTGGAACAATCTGTTTCATCTGTCTAACGATGTTGTTGTTGTTTTGCGTATTAACCGCAACAAACAAATCTTGCATATACCGTTTGACGATTCCAAAGTCATTTTCCCTGACTTTGGCAATCATGATTTTCTCATGGTGAGTAGGCATGGTGTTTTCCAAGTCATTCAAAAGTTCTTCATATAATTTTTCACCTGGCCTTAATCCAGTGAATTTAATATCAATCTCTTGGTAAGGAATATGTCCTGAAAGTTTAATCATTTTGACTGCCAAATCCACAATTTTCACGGATTTACCCATGTCGAAAACAAATATCTCTCCACCATTCCCCATGCTTCCTGCCTCGATTACCAATTGACAAGCTTCGGGAATCGTCATGAAATACCGAGTGATGTCAGGGTGAGTCACTGTTAATGGCCCACCTTTGTCGATTTGGTCTTTGAATCGAGGAATGACCGAACCATTCGATCCCAATACATTTCCAAAGCGGGTCGTGATAAATTTTGTATGTGACTGAATGTTGCTTAATTCTAAGTTCGTATTTAATGACTGGACATAGATTTCGGCAATTCTTTTTGTAGCACCCATTACGTTTGTCGGATTCACCGCTTTGTCTGTCGAAACAAATACAAATTTCTGAACCTTAAATTCGACGGCTAAATTAGCCAAAGTGAACGTTCCCAATACATTTGTTCTAACCCCTTCAATTGGATGGTTTTCCATCATCGGCACATGCTTATAAGCTGCAGCATGGTACACGTAATGCGGTTTGAATGTTTCAAACAGCAAGCGCATGCGATTTTCGTTCTTTACATCCGCAATAAACGAGTGATATACTTGGTTTTTGTATAAATCCTGCAAATCCAATTGTAAATTATGCAAAGGGGATTCAGCCTGATCGCAAAGGATAATCATCTGCGGGTTGTATTTTCCTAACTGTTTGGAGATTTCGCTTCCTATTGATCCAGCAGCGCCAGTCACCAAGATTCGCTTACCTTCAAGCTGACCTAAAATATTTTCATTGGAGATTTTTATCGAAGGTCGTTCCAATAAATCTTCAATTTTAATTTTCTGAATTTGGTTTGGCGACAAGTCACCATTCATTATTTTTTTGATTGGAGGCAATGTCAATACATTCACATCGTGTTCCAAACACATTTCAATAACCTCATTTTTGTTTTCAGGATTGATGCTGTAGGAAGCAATAATCAATTCATCGATTGCCAGTTTGTTGATGATCTTAGGTAATTCAGATGAGCGATAAATCTTCAATCCGTCAATAGACTTCCCAATCTTTCCTTCGTCATCATCAATGTAAGCCAAGATGGCTTTGTCTGCACGAAGATCATGCTCAAATGTTCTTTTAACCGCAATACCTAAATCTCCAGCGCCGTACACAATAACGTTTTTGCGGCTTCTTCTTGTTGATTTCGTGTATTGGAAAAATATTTTTATGGAAGTTCTGTAGGTGATTAACGAAGTGAATAAGAATAAAGAATAAAGAATGATTAGATTGGAGGGAAGTATAGGGTCTAACTGAAAAATTACGAAAAACAGTTTGACAACAAAAAGCATTACTAATGTGAACAGAACCGTCGACAAAATTCGAATGGAGTCAATTGCACTGGTGTACCTAACAATTCCCGAAAATAATTTGAAAATAAAAAAAGATAATGCTGTTACAGTTAAACAGGTTAAAAAATCTATCGCAAAATTAGAATCAGAAAAGAAAGTTGGGTTGAAATTATGATAAATTACAAAAGCAATTAAGAATGCAAGAACAGCAACGGCCATATCAAATGAGAATATAATCCAGCGCGGAACTATTTTTATATGGTTTAGTAGTTTTAAAAATTTCATGTTTGTATGCTTGATTTTGTAAAAATACGTATAATTTGCGATTATAATAATAGGATTTTTACACTAAAAGGATGTTTTATACTGAATTAATGTTAATTTTAATTCTTCTTTATATTGATTTTTGATTACATGGTGAAATGGGAAGTTTAAGTAGTATTGCAGAAGGAGCGTTGCTTCAACCGCAAGAGATGTTATACTCAAAGGGGAGCAAGAAGGAAAATTTAGTTATCGGAATACCCAAAGAATCTTCTTTTCAGGAAAGAAGAATTGCAATTACGCCATTGTCTGTTGGGCTTTTGGTCGAAAATGGACATCAAGTCATTATTGAATCGGATGCCGGAAAGTTGTCCAACTTTTTAGATCATCACTATAGCGAGCAAGGAGCGCAGATAGTTTACGATAAGAAAGAAGTCTTTAAAGCAGATATTATTATTAAGATTCTGTCACCTACTGAGGAAGAAGTTCAATTGATGAAGAATAAGCAAGTGCTTCTTTCGTCGTTGCAACCTTCCTTACTTGATTTGTCAATCTTGCAAGGATTGATGAAAAAGCAAATCACAGCCATTTCTTATGAATATTTAGAAGATGAAGATTGTCATCTTTCGATTGTTCGGGCAATGAGTGAGATTGTAGGCGCGACTTCCATTTTGATTGCAGCAGAATATTTAAGCAATGTTTTTGACGGAAAAGGATTGATGTTGGGCGGTGTGACAGGCGTTCCTCCGACTGAAATGGTCATTATTGGTGCCGGAACCGTTGGCGAGTTTGCAGCGAGAACAGCCATCGCACTTGGTGCTCAAGTAAAAGTGTTCGACAGTTCTGTTTACCGCTTGCGCCGGTTGCAGAATAATGTAGGTTCGCGTGTCTTCACTTCGGTTATTCAGCCGGTTGTCTTGAACAAAGCGGTTCGTTCTTCGGATGTGGTCATTGGTGCGTTGCGAGCAAAAAATGGACGTACACCTTGCGTGATTTCTGAAGCTACGGTTTCCAGAATGAAACCTAATTCTGTCTTAATCGATGTGAGTATTGACCAAGGGGGCTGTTTTGAAACTTCTGAAGTTACCTCACATGATAAACCCGTATTTCGTAAATATGATGTTATTCATTATTGCGTTCCAAATATAGCTTCTCGTGTTGCAAGAACAGCGACTTATGCGTTGACGAATATTTTGACGCCGATTTTGTTAGATATCGGTGAGAAGGGCGGTATTAAAAATCTGATCTGGTGTAATCCTGGAATTCGAAATTCCATTTATTTGTACCAAGGAAATTTAACAAATAAAGACATTGCCAACCGCTTTCAGATTCCAGCGAAAGATTTGGAATTAATTATTATCTCAAATCAATAGCATGAAATATTACTTTCTATTTTCTCTTTTAATGATTGTTAGCTTTGCTTCCGCACAGGACGTTCGTCCTTTATATCCGAATGAAATTCCAAACAGTAAAAATCCGGACTCAGAAAATTACAAAAACAATATTCCTACCTTATATATTTACAAGCCGGAATCAGTGACAAAAAATAAAGCATTTCTAATTATTCCGGGTGGTGGATATGCTCATGTCGCAATCAATCACGAAGGACATGATGTTGCGAAAGCATTGAACAAGGAGGGTTATGTTGCAGTCGTTCTAAAATATCGTTTGCCTAGCAATGAAATTATGGAAGACAAGCGTTTTGGGCCTATTCAAGATGCGCAATCGGCTATCAAGTTTATCCGAGACAACAAAGAAGCGCTGGGTTTGGCATTTGATGAAGTCGGTGTTTTAGGGTTCTCTGCAGGTGGGCATTTAGCTTCAACCTTATCCACTCATTACAACCATGCATACATTGAGAATCAAAATAATACCTCTTTAAAGCCAGACTTTTCCGTGCTCTTATATCCTGTCATCTCGATGGATCCAGATATCACGCATGAGGGGTCTAAGAAAAACTTGATTGGCCCGTCATATTCGGATGAAGATGTGTCGAATTTTTCAAATGAATTGCTGGTGGATAAGAATTCTCCGAGAGCATATTTAATGCACGCAAAAGATGATAAGGTGGTTGTTTTAGAAAATAGCGAGCGCTATGCGAAAGCATTGGACAAGCATGCAGTTAAAAATAAAGTCTATATTTATGAAAAGGGAGGTCATGGTTTTGGCCTTAAGAACAAGCAAGAAGATGGCGATTGGTTCGCAGATATGTTAAATTGGATAGAAAATTAATGGGCACGAGAATAATTTTAACTGCAGTACTTTTTTTAATGAGTTGTGGTCTGTTCGCACAAGAAAGTGGCGAATGGCGAGTTTCAAAGGGACAGCAAGGTCCAGCCTTCGAGGTTGTTGATCAATCAGGAAATCGCATGACCTCCGAGTCTTTAAAAGGAAAGGTAGTTTTGATCAATTTTTTTGCCACATGGTGTCCTCCTTGCCGACAAGAACTGCCGAGGTTGCAAAAAGAAATTTATGATAAAAAGAAAGATAGATCTGATTTTGAAGTTATGGTGTTGGCGAGAGAAGAAGGATGGGATAAATTGAATCCATTCATTCAATCCAACAGCTATACATTTCCAATTTATCCAGATTTAAATCGTGGAGTTTATGGTTTGTTTGCAGAAAATACAATTCCAAGAAATGTCGTGTTGGACAAAGAGGGAAAGATTATTTATTTGTCAATCGGATTTTCGGATAAAGAATTTGATAAACTAATCAAGACAATTGACAAAGAATTGAATAAAAAATAGATGCTTAAAACTCAATAAAATCTTTTACCAGAATGTCAATTCTGGTATTTTTTTTGACTTCCTGCTTAGGATACTGAATACAGTTCACGGTTAATTCATCATTTCCTAAAAATAATTCACGATAAAAACCGCGGAATTTTACTTCTTTAACCCAAAAATTACCTTTAGGATTTTCTCGAATTTCAATGTTTTCTTGATGGATTCCAATGGTTTTTTGAACATCCAATCCTAAAGCGCTTGCTTGTTCCGGAGTAAGAATATTGCATTTTGCCAATAATTGCCCAGTGTAAGGATGTTTCGGATGATAATATAAATCCGACGGTTTTCCCTGCTCGACAATTTTTCCATTTTTCATCACCAGCAGTTCATCCGCCAGTGCCAAGACTTCTGTCGGGTCGTGCGATACGATGATAATTGTCAATCCTGTTTCTTCTACAATCGTGCGGATATCCTGTTGCAAGGAATCTCTAAACGCAGCGTCCACCTGATTAAATGGTTCGTCCATCAGTAAAACCTCAGGTTCATTAATCAATGCCCGCGATATCGCCACGCGCTGTTTTTCTCCACCGCTTAAATCAGCTACGCGCTGTTGCGCAAGGTGATTGATTCTAAGTTTTTTTAAAACCTCTTTGGTTTTCGATTCCTTCAAGGCTAAATTGGTGTTCGAAAGTTGGGAAGCGACATTATCCCAAACTTTTGCATATTGATTTAAATCATCAAATCCTTGAGAAACCAATTTCATGGCTTCATGTCCAGGAATAAGCTTGTCTTTTCTTGTCGGAACAAGCCAGCCTTTATAACGGATTTCGCCAGTTTCTGGAGCCAAAAGGCCATAAATTAATTTCAGTAAAGTTGTTTTTCCGCTTCCTGACTCGCCGATTATTGCCGTGATTTTATTTTGCTGGATCGCAAAATCAACCTGCTGAATGGCATGTACTTTTACTTTTCCTTCAAAATCCAAAGAAACATCCTGCCCATGAATGAGGGGCAAATTCAATTTTTGGACATCGAAGGGAACATACTGACAGGACGTGGTTTTTTGACTCATAAAAATGCCGAAATCTTAGTTGATTTCGGCACAAAAATACAATTAAATATACTTTAAATATTAAAATCCTAGTGTTAATCCAAAAGCAAAGTTATTCAAACTTTCTTGAGTAGGGCTTTTTTCAAACAAATCGTTTGCATAATATTTCGCAAAAAGACCTACTCCTCCAAATCCAACCCTCGCAAATCCACCGTATTGGAAACTAGCAAAATTGTAATTGTCTCTGAACTTTTGTTTGCCTAACTCATCGCTTTTCAATCGCTGTGTAGCTTTCAATAAAATGCCAGTCATTGGTCCGAAAGCGAATTTCAAGCGGTCGCCATTTCTCATCTTTCTGCTTCGCAATTCAAATGTCAATGGCACTCTTAAATAAGTTGTCGTCAAGACATTTTTGCTGTAATTTACTTCCGATGGATCGACATTCGCATAGGTTAACGGAGTTGTGTTCTCAGCCAATAACACATTTTCTTTTAAGCGTAAATAATTCCATTCAAAACCTGTAGAAAGATATATTTTGAATTTATCGGTAAAACGAACCCCTACTTGTGCCACATCGAATCCAAAATTAGAAGCTTTCTTGTAAGCTAAAAATTTATTTTCGTCAGATAAGGTAAAGCTTCCATCCTCGATAATTCTTGAAAAACCCCAATCTATTCTTGAAAAAGTCAACCCTCCATAAATTCTAGGATATTTTACTTCATCGTCTGAATCATCCTTGCCTAATTTATTGTCAAGGTCTTTGAATTTGATTTTCATCGTGTCTTTTTCGACAACTTTTACTTCCGTTTGAGCAAAAGCTGATGCACTAAAAGCAATACATAATGCAGTTAATAAGCGGGCGGTTATTTTTATTGATTTTCTCATTTTCTTTGTCTGATTTAAGTTATTTTTTCTTTCTATTTCTGGCAAATGCATCAATGATATTGATTTTTAAAGTTCCTTCTTCATCGTTGCTGAACAAAACGTCTTTCGAACTGCTAATGTCGATGGATTCAGAGACTGCATTTAGTACTTGTGTTACAAAATTGGATTTCACTTTCGATTTCGTTGTCGCAATCATCGTTTCTTCATATTCCGGAAGATCGATTAACGGTTGAATAGGTTCGACTTCGGTAACTGCAACGACTACTTTTGCAGGTTCGATAGGGACCGTTTGTTTCTCAATCGCTGGAGATTTAACTGGAATGACGGCTATAAAATTTTCTTTTTCCTCAACCACGTTCTCAACAAATTCTTCAGTTCTAGGTAATTCTTCGGTCGCATTCAAAACCTTTGAAGATTTTTTGCTGTCGATTTTTTGACTGGCCGCGAGCATTGTTTTTTTCTCGGGTAAAACCTCCGATTCTTTTGGCGTTTCAAGTGTCGCTGGTTTCTCGCTTGTAATTGACTGTTCGATTTCCGGCTGAACTGTTGCTTGAGTGTCAGTAGACTCGACAGTATCTTGATTTCTAAACAACAAAACAGACACGCCGAACAACATCAACAAGGCGGCGATCGAAGCGTAAGGATACCATTTTTTAGAAGTTTTTCTAAATGGCACCACTTTACTTTGCTGATCCAATTCAGCTGCAATTTTATCCCACACGCGGCTATGCGGAGTTTCTTCCTTATTTTCTAAAGATTTTTTGAAGAAATCATCAAATTCGTTCTCTTTCATAATCCTATTTTTTCCATTTGTGTAATTCTATCTTTTAACCATGTTCTGGCTCTCGATAGCTGTGATTTAGAGTTTCCTTCGCTTATCTGCAACATTTCCGAAATCTCTTTGTGTGAGTATCCTTCGATGGCATATAAGTTGAATATGGTCTTGTAACCAATCGGCAGTCTTCTAACCAAAGCCATCAAATCTTGATAATTTGATTGGTCTGTTCCAATCGAACTATGTATGCTGATTGACGCATGGTCTTCCACATCTACAAATTTGATTTTGTTTTTTCGATGCGTTTCTATTGCCAAATTGACCATTATTCTCCTAATCCAACCTTCTAAAGAACCTCTGCCATCAAACAAGTCATGCTTCGTGAATACTTTTACAAATCCTGCTTGTAAAATATCTTCCGCTTCTTGACTATCTTTTGCGTAGCGCAAACAAACTGCATGCATCTTTGCTGAAAAATACTGATACAAGTCGTACTGTGCTTTGCGATCTGCATTTTTGCACCCCTGCCATATGACGTCAATATTCTTCAATTCCAAGTTAAATTTTTAGTTTGTTATCTAGAAGACGGCGGGTTTTGAGAAATGGTTGCGTGAGGAAAAGAAATATTTTATAAAATTTTTGCAGTGAACTTTCTTTGATGAACATCAATTGCTGTAATGTCCACTAAAACAGCGTTTTCGGGAATTAAGTTTTCGATTTTCTCTGGCCATTCGATAAAACAATAATTACCGGAATAAAAATATTCTTCATAACCCATATCAAAAGCTTCTTGCTCATTTTTTATTCGATAGAAATCAAAATGATAGATTGCTCCTGTCGGAGAATGATATTCATTGACGATAGAAAATGTTGGACTTGAAGTTGTTGAGTCAACTTCCAAAACTTCACACAAAGCTTTGATAAACGTTGTTTTCCCAGCACCCATGTTTCCGTTAAACAGAAAAACTTTGGATGAAGGGAATTCTTGAATCAATTGCTGAGCTACTTCAGGGAGTTCGTGAATGTTTTTGATGGTTACGTCCATACCCCAAAATTAGTTATTTTGGGATATATGTAGCATAAGGGATTATCATTTCTTCCAATGAAATCCCACCATGCTGGAATGTTCCATTAAAATAGTTGACAAACTGGTTGTAATTATTTGGATAAACAAAGTATAAATCTTCTTTTGCAAACACGAATGCAGAACTCACATGAAGTTTCGGAAGTTGCGCATCATGCGGATTCTTGATCATAAACACATCCTTTTCGGCGAAATTTAAATTTTTGCCTTGTTTGTAGCGCAGATTGGAATTCGTGTTTCGGTCGCCAACGATTTTGCTCGGTTTTTTTACACGAATAGTTCCGTGATCGGTTGTCAAGATCAGGCGGACATTTTTGGAAGAAAGCCATTTGATTGCTTCTAACAAAGGCGAATGTTCAAACCAAGAAAGCGTCAATGAGCGGTACGCCGCGTCATCATTTGCCAATTCTCGGATCATTGCCATATCGGTTCTCGCATGGGAAAGCATATCGACAAAATTGTAAACCAATACATTTAAGTCATATTGCATGTAATTGTTGATGTTTTCCACGACATCTTTTCCTTGTTCCAACGTTAAAATTTTGGTGTAGCTGTGTTTGATGTCTCGGCGATAAATCCTTTTAATTTGATCTGTCAAAAATTTGTCTTCGTGCAGGTTCTTTCCGCCTTCATCATCATCATTTTGCCACATCTCTGGAAATCTTTTTTCCATTTCTAAAGGCGTTAATCCGCTAAAAATTGCATTACGGGCGTATTGAGTAGCAGTCGGCAAAATGCTATAGTAGTTGTCTTCTTCTTCTAACCTAAAATAATCGGTTACGACATCATTGATGATTTTCCATTGGTCATAACGTAAATTATCGATCAGGATAAAAAAGGTCGGTTTATCAGCTTCTAACTTGGGAAAAACTTTAGTTTTAAATAATTGATGCGAAAGAACAGGGCTTTGATCTGGATTTTTGATCCAGTTCAAATAATTTTTCTCAATAAATTTCGAAAACAATTGGTTGGCATCTGACTTTTGCATCGTCAGTATTTCATGCATTCCTGCGTCTTCCAATTTTTCCAGCGACAATTCCCAATAAATCAGTTTTTTATACGCTTCAACCCATTTTGCGTAATCCAGGTCATCATTTAAGATCATGCCCAGATTCCGAAAATCCTGCTGATAAGCCATCGACGTCTTTTCGCTGACCAATCTCCTGTTTTCGGTAAATTTTTTAATCGTTAAAAGAATTTGTTTCGGATTAACAGGCTTAATCAGGTAATCGTCGATTTTAGAACCTATCGCATCTTCCATTAAATGCTCTTCTTCGTTCTTAGTGACTAAGACAGTCGGAATGGTCGGGTTGATAGATTTTAAGATTGCCAATGTTTCCAAGCCAGTGAGCCCGGGCATATTCTCATCCAGAAAAACAAGGTCAAAAGGTTCATTTTTAAATGCTTCAACAGCATCGTTTCCATTGTTTACTGTGACAACTTTGTAGTTTTTCTGTTCCAATAATAGGATATGCGGTTTCAGAAAATCGATTTCATCATCAGCCCAAAGTATATGTGTTTTCTGCATAAAAAGTATTTATTGCTTCCTGTAGATTGTATAGCTCGAATAAATACGAAATCTAAATTCTGCTTTTTTGTGTTTGAATTATTGGAAAATTAAGCATTATGCCATTCCAGTGCATTATTTTTAACAATTATTAACTTCAATCTATGTATCTTTGCGCTTATCTTAGATTCATAAATACAGCTCCTAAAGTTAGGAAATTTAGAGTGGATTGAATCTACTCAATTAGTGATAAAATAGGTTGAACAACACAAAAATAATTAATGATCCGGTTTATGGCTTTGTGACTATACCAACAGGGTTTATTTTTGACTTGGTGCAACATCCATACCTGCAAAGGCTTAGGTACATTAAGCAGGTAAGCATGACCCACTTGGTTTATCCGGGAGCCTTGCATACTCGATTTCAACATGCGCTTGGCGCAATGCATTTGATGTCGTTGGCAATTCAAACGCTGAGAAGTAAAGAGATTGAAATCAGCACCGAAGAAGAGGAAGCCTCATTAATTGCCATTTTATTGCATGATATTGGGCATGGACCTTTTTCCCATTCCTTAGAACATACTTTAGTGGAGGGTGTCTCACATGAGCTCATTTCCTCGTTGTTAATGGATAAGTTGAATTTGGAATATGAAGGAAAGCTTGATTTGGCGATACGGATTTTCAAAGATCAGTACGACAGAAAGTTTTTTCATCAGTTAGTTTCGAGTCAATTGGATACCGACCGGATGGATTATCTCAACAGAGATAGCTTTTTTACTGGCGTTTCTGAAGGTGTGATTTCGTTTGATCGAATAATTAAAATGTTGAATGTAAGCGAGAATGAATTAGTTGTAGAGGCCAAAGGGATTTATTCGATTGAAAAATTTCTAATTGCACGAAGACTGATGTATTGGCAAGTTTATTTACACAAAACGGTGATTTCCGCGGAGCGAATGATGGTCCAAGCGTTGAAAAGAGCCAAAGATTTAAGTGCGCAAGGCGAAGACTTATTTGCAACAGATGCATTAAGCCACTTTTTGAAGAATAGAATTTCGACCGAAAACTTTGATCTTGATTCTGAACATTTGAATTGGTTTATGAAATTGGACGATACAGATATCATGTCGGCGATAAAAAGCTGGTCAACACATAATGATTTTATTTTAAGAACGTTATGTTCTAAAGTAATGTTGCGCGATTTATTTAGGACGCAAATGCAAAATCAACCATTTCAAGAATCGGAAATCATCGCGATAAAAGAAAAAGTGAAAGCACATTTTGGGTTAAATGATAATGAAGTTGCGTATTTTGTTCATGATCAAACAATTCAGAATAGCACTTACGATAGCAAAAATGGAGTAATAAAAATATTGAATAAAAACGGAAAACTGACAGATATACTCGAAGCTTCCGATGCTTCTAGCTTGGATGCATTGAGCAAACTTGTAACTAAATATACACTGTCATACCCGAAAGAAATATATTCAAATTAATAACATACTGTTTAATACGGATAAAAAAGAATACTTTTGTAATTAAATGCAATTTTCAGCTGAACAAATAGCCACAATTTTAAAGGGTTCCGTGGATGGAAATCCAGAGACTCAAGTACATAAATTAGCAAAGATAGAAGAAGCTGATCAAGGTAGTCTAACTTTTCTGTCCAACCCCAAGTACGAAACGTTTTTGTATTCGACAAACGCTTCTGTTGTTATCGTAAACGAAGATTTAATTCTTACAAAACCTGTTGATTTAACATTGATTCGAGTTAAAAATGCCTATTTGGCATTTACGGAATTATTAAAATTCTACGTTCAGTTTCAGACAAATAAATCAGGACGTGAAGAATTTACTGTGGTTCATGAAACCGCAGTTGTTGGTGAAAATTGCTACATCGGAGCATTTTCATACTTAGGGAAAAATGTAAAAATTGGCGATAACGTAAAGATCTATCCACATGTTTACATCGGCGACGATGTTCAAATCGATGATGATAGCATTCTGTTTCCTGGTGTTCGGGTCTACAACAGTTGTTTAATCGGGAAGCATGTTACGTTGCATTCAGGAGTGATCATTGGAAGCGATGGATTTGGCTTTGCACCATTAGAAGATGGTTCATTTGAGAAAATCCCTCAGATAGGGAATGTAATTTTAGAAGATAATGTGGAAATCGGTTCAAATACAACAGTTGACCGAGCTACATTGGGTTCGACAATCATTCGCGAAGGCGTTAAATTGGATAACCTTATCCAAATTGCACATAATGTCGAGATTGGAAAAAACACAGTTGTTGCTGCGCAAGCAGGAATATCTGGAAGTACCAAAGTAGGAGAGCAAGTTGTAATCGGCGGCCAGGTTGGTGTAGTCGGTCATATCAGTATCGCGAAAGGAAGTCAAATCCAAGCGCAATCTGGAATAAATAGAGCTATAGAATTGGAAAATAGAAAATGGGCTGGTTCACCTAGTTCATCATACACTTCCCAATTACGCTCGCAAGTTTTGTATGCGAAACTTCCAGAATTGGAGAAACGTATTCAAGAATTAGAACAGAAATTAAATAATCATAATTAAAAAAACATATATACCATTTCATTAATGTTAGATATGAATGTAAAACAACGAACAATAAAGACAGATATATCTATATCAGGTGTAGGTCTGCATACTGGTCGTGCAGTAAATTTGTTAATTAGACCCGCTCCTGAAAATCATTGGTATAAGTTTAAACGAGTGGATTTAGAGGGTGCGCCTATTGTAAATGTTGACGTTGATAATGTGACCGATACATCAAGGGGAACAACCATCACACAAAATGGAGCATCTATTAGTACAATTGAACATTTGATGGCCGCGTTGGTTGGTCTTCAAGTCGATAATGTATTGATTGAATTAGATGGTCCTGAAGTTCCTATTTTGGATGGAAGTTCATCCATTTTTGTAAATAAAATTTTAGAAGCTGGATTTCACGAACAAGATTTAGATAGGGATTTTTATGAGATCCATGATAATATCCACTACAATAACGTGGATAATAAAGTCGAGATTGTGGCCATGCCTTTGGATGGATATCGATTGACTTGCATGATCGATTTCAATTCTCCGGTTTTGGGAAGCCAGCATGCTGCGATTACGAATATCACTGAGTTTGTAAAAGAAATATCTTCAGCACGTACATTCTGCTTTTTGCACGAATTGGAAATGCTGGTGAACAATAACCTAATTAAAGGTGGAGATTTATCCAATGCCATTGTTATCGTTGATAAAGAAGTGGACGCGGAAGAGTTGAGCAAATTAAAAGGTATTTTCAATAAAGAAGTTGAAGTTGCTAGCGAAGGAATTTTGAATAATATTCAGCTTCGTCATCAAAATGAGCCAGCAAGACATAAATTGTTGGACATGATTGGTGATTTAGCACTTGTTGGAAGACCGCTGAAAGGTCATATTATGGCAGCCCGCCCAGGCCATGCTGCGAATGTGGCTTTTGCAAAACGAATTAAATTGGAAATAAAGAAGGAAAAAAAACGCAAAAGCATTAAGGTTTACGATCCTAATGCTACTCCTGTTTATGACACGGTTCAAATCATGAAAATTTTACCTCATCGTCAGCCTTTTTTGATGGTGGATAAGATTTTAGAATTGACAGAAAATCATGTTGTTGGCTTGAAAAATGTAACAATGAACGAAGATTTGTTCATGGGGCATTTTCCGGGCGCGCCAGTTTTTCCTGGTGTTCTTCAAATTGAAGCGATGGCGCAGACAGGTGGTATTTTAGTGTTGAATACCGTGCCAGATCCAGAAAACTGGCTAACATTATTTTTAAAGATTGAAAACGCAAGATTTAAAAATCCAGTTGTTCCGGGAGATACAGTTATTTTTAGCTGCGAACTTTTAGAACCTATCCGTCGTGGAATCGCAAGGATGAAAGGTGTTGGAATGGTTGGTGATAAAATCGTCAGCGAAGCAGAATTAATGGCTCAAATTGTTAAAGTAAAAGGCTTATGATCCAACCTTTATCCTATATTCATCCAGCAGCAAAAATTGCTCAAAACGTTGTAATCGAGCCCTTCTCTACGATACATGAAGATGTAGTCATTGGCGAAGGAACGTGGATCGGCTCGAATGTGACCATCATGAATGGCGCAAGAATAGGAAAGAACGTGCGTATTTTTCCAGGCGCGGTTATTTCTGGTGAACCTCAGGATTTGAAGTTTGATGGAGAAATTACAACGACCGAAATCGGTGATAACTGCACCATTCGCGAATGCGTGACAATCAATCGCGGGACAAAAGACCGTTATAAAACGACCATAGGCAAAAATTGCCTGATTCAGGCATATAGCCATATTGCCCACGATTGCTTTGTGGGCGATAATTGTATATTTTCGAACTCAAGTACTTTAGCAGGTCATATTACTGTTGGCGACTATGTTGTCCTTGCAGGAATGGTTGCTGTGCATCAGTTTTGTAAAATTGGTTCACACGCTTTTGTAACAGGTGGTACTTTGGTTCGTAAAGACGTTCCTCCTTACATCAAGGCGGCGAGAGAGCCAATTACGTATGCCGGGATCAATTCTGTGGGATTAAGAAGAAGAGGCTACACGAATGAGCAAATTACGGAAATACAGAATATTTACCGTGTGCTTTTCGTGAAATACAGTAATTTAAGCAAAGCTTTGGATATTGTTGAAACTGAGTTTGAGGCGACTGAAATCCGTGATGAAATTATTGGGTTTGTTCGTTCTTCGAATAGAGGTGTTGTCAAAGGATTTGGACAGGGCAAAAGCCTGTAATTAAGAAAAGTTGACTATTCATTTAGAAAATATTGGCAGAAGATATAATAAAGAATGGATATTCAAGCACATCAATGTTGATTTTTCTTGCGGTAACTCCTATGCGATACTTGGGCCAAATGGTTCAGGGAAATCGACATTGATCAAAGTTATTTCGGGTCATTTGTCAGCCAGCGAAGGCCAAATTCAATATAAATTGAATGAGCGGATTCTGGATATTGAGCAGGTTTACACCGAAGTTAGTATTGCAGCGCCTTACGTTGACCTAATCGAAGAATTTTCTCTGGAAGAAATGATTGACTTTCATTTTAAATTTAAGTCCTATTTTTCTGGTTATGATTCAGCTAAGATTATTCAATACTTAGACCTAGGAAAATCCTTGAACAAAGAATTGAAATATTTTTCATCAGGCATGAAGCAACGAGTGAAACTTGCCCTAGCTTGTTTTTCGGACACGAAAATCTTATTATTGGATGAACCCACGAGCAACTTGGATGAACAAGGGGTTTTGTGGTATAAAAATTTGATTGATAAAACGATACATCAGAATCGGATCCTTATTGTTGGGTCAAATCAATTGCACGAATATGAATTTTGCGACACGCAAATTCAAATACAAAATTATAAACTCGACCTATAATTTTTAAATTAAAGGTGGAATTTTCTATTTTTATGGTTAAATAAGTAAATTATGTCTAAAGCATCAGAAGTAAAGTCAGGAAATATTCTACGTTTTAATGGTGAATTGGTTTCTGTAGAGGAATTTATTCATCGTACACCCGGAAATTTAAGAGCTTTTTATTCAGCTCGTATGCGAAATGTGAAAACGGGAAAACTTGTAGAGTACCGATTTAGAACTGACGAGGAGGTTGAAATCGCACGCGTTGAAACAAACGATTATCAGTATTTATACGATGATGGCGATTTTTTTGTTATCATGGATAATGCAACGTACGAACAATTCAACGTTCCAAAATTATTATTCGGAGATTCAGCAAGATTTTTGAAAGAAGGAATGAATGTGATTGTCGCTTTCGAAAGCGATGAACCAATCATGGCTCAAGCACCTTCTAGTGTCGAATTGGTAATTACATACACAGAGCCTGCTGTGAAAGGCGATACATCAACGAATGCACTGAAAAATGCAACAGTTGAAACTGGCGTAGAAATCAAAGTTCCTTTGTTTATCAACGAGGGCGATAAAGTTAAGATCGATACCAAAACAGGTGATTATGTTGAGCGTGTAAAATCTTAAGTTTTACTATAAAATTTTAATGAACGGTCTTAAAGTGATAAGCTTTAAGGCCGTTTTTTTATTCTTGATATTATTTTTCTGTATATTTATTTTATGCTTAAATCTGAACTGCGCATAATCTACAAAGGAAAACGAGCTGCCTTAACAAAGGAGGAACAAGCTCAATTTGATGAAGCTGTTTTAGCTCATTTTAAGACCTTGGATTTTTCCGATGCGCGCTATGTTCACGTCTATTTACCTATTCCGGCCAAAATCGAACCTGATACGTCAAAGATTATTGAATGGTTAAAATCTACTTATCCTAAACTTCAGATTGTGTTGTCAAAAAGTGATTTTGGAGCGCTTAAAATGAATAATTATGTATTGGATGATCAAACTCAAATCGAACAGAATTCATGGGGAATCCCTGAACCGCTGAATGGAATTGAGATTGATGCAGATAAAATTGATGCGGTCATTATTCCGCTTTTAGTTTGTGACAAACAAGGAAATCGACTTGGTTATGGGAAAGGATTTTACGATCGTTTTTTGGATGATTGCAGAAAGGATGTGTTGAAAATCGGCTTATGTTATTTTGAACCTATTGATCATATTTCAGATGTTCGTTCAGAAGACGTTTCTCTAAGTCATTGTGTAACGACTGAAAAAATACATGTGTTCTGATTTGGAAATGATTAAGTGGGATAACAATGAAGAGCCGATTTAATTTTATATAATTTGTTTTAAATAGGATAGCTAAATACTTTTAAACATTCTTAAAAACTATTTTGATAAAATATTTAAAATACTAAACTTTACGGGTTACTATTTCGAGATTTAAGTATTAATAAGTGAGTAAGATTAGCAATTTAAGGGAATTACATTCTGACGAATTACTTTTAAAAGGTATAGCTGAAGGAAATAGTAAAGATTTGGCTCAAGTCTATAAGCTATATTATCCGAGCATCGCCTACATGATTATTAGCAATCATGGAAGCGAAGACGAAGCAAAGGATATTTTCCAAGACGCGCTTTTAGTTCTTTACGATAAGGTCAGCAATGGCACTTTTGAACTTAGTAGCAAGTTAAGCACCTATCTGTACGCTGTATGCCGTCGGATGTGGCTAAAAAAATTGACGAAGGGGTCTTCTGAATTTATCAACTCTGATTTGAGTTCGTATGAAGAAACACTCTTTTCGGAAGATGATTTGGAAGAGCAAGTAGAGTTAGAAGTTAAATTTTCTCAAATGGAAAGCGCGATGGCGCAGTTGGGAGAACCATGTAAAACTATTTTAGAAGATTTTTATATTCGGAATATGTCCATGACTCAAATCTCAGATAAGTTCGGATATACCAACCCTGATAATGCTAAAACTCAAAAATATAAATGCCTGCAAAGGCTTAAAAAATTATTCTTTACTAGTAAATAGAAGGTAAATAGCATGAATCAATTTGATTTTTTGGAATTAGCGGATCGATACCTGAAAGGGGAGATGGACGCAGAAGAGAAATTCTCTTTTGAGGCTCTGTGCGATTCTAATCCGGAATATGCATCTCAGCTGTCTCAGCACAAAGAGTTTTTAGATAAAATGAAAGAAACGTCCAATCGTTTGATTTTTAAATCAACAGTTGAACAAGTTTCGAACGCTTACCATACGGAGGTTAAAATTTCGCGCGAAAAAGAAAGTGGCATTGTCGTTTTATGGCGTAAATTACGTCTGAACGCAGGTGTAGCAGCAGCTGTTGCTGTAATCTCTGCATTCTCGACATTGTTGTTCACGGGCTATTTTACGAACATTAAGAAAGCAACGACCGATTACAGCGCACTAAGACGCGAGATGAACAGCGTGAAGCGCAATGTAAATGCACATAATGCGGTAATCAATAACATCAATTCTCAATCTAAAAATAACAATGCTAGCGCAATGCATTATGGCGCTACAGGTTTTGTTGTTTCGAAAGAAGGATATGTCGTTACGAATTACCATGTAGTGAATGGAGCTGATTCAATCCATTTGCAAAATAACAAAGGGATTGCTTACAAAGCAGAAGTTATTTATACGGATGCCGAAAAAGATTTAGCGATTTTATTCATCAACGATACGACCTTCAAATCGTTGAAAAGTATTCCTTATACATTTAAGAAACAAGATTCTGACATCGGAGAAGATATCTTTACGTTAGGGTTTCCTAGGGACGAAGCGGTTTACGGACAAGGTTACTTAAGTTCTGCAACGGGTTATGGCGGTGACACAACTGCTTATCAGATTTCTATTCCTGTCAATCCAGGAAATAGCGGTGGTCCGGTCTTAGATCATCAAGGTAATATCATTGGAATTATCTCTGGAAAGCAAAAGGGTTTAGATGGAGCAGCATTTGCTATCAAAACTTCAGCATTGATTTCGACTTTGAATAAAATTCCTGCTGATGCGTTGAAAGGAAATATTATCCTAAACAATAGAAATTCATTGTCAAATCTTTCCAGAACAGATCAGATTAAGAAAATGCAAGACTTTGTTTATATTGTTAAAGTATTCTAATTTTTGCTTTCGCATCGTACTATAAAAATATCCCATCGATAATTCTCGATGGGATATTTTCTTTTATGGTCACTTGCTTAAGAAGTCTAGTAAACAAAAAAGTCAACCGAACCGGTTGACTTTTTTGAGATAAAAGGAATATCGAATATTATAAATTCGGTTGGGGAGTCGTCCTTAAATAAGGTTTTACCTCCGTATATCCT
This sequence comes from Sphingobacterium hungaricum, assembly GCF_015210005.1. Classification (GTDB taxonomy): domain Bacteria; phylum Bacteroidota; class Bacteroidia; order Sphingobacteriales; family Sphingobacteriaceae; genus Sphingobacterium; species Sphingobacterium hungaricum. The sequence goes on along the minus strand of NZ_MU158697.1, from coordinate 231,119 downwards.
TTTGGAAATTTACCGGGAATATCTTCTGTTTTAATTGCCGGAACAACGATTACATCTTCTCCATGTTTCCAGTCAGCAGGAGTAGCTACCGAATAATTTGCAGTTAACTGAAGAGAATCGATTACCCTTAAAATCTCGTCGAAATTTCTTCCTGTCGAAGCTGGGTAAGTTAACGTAAGTTTTACCTTCTTATCTGGGCCAATAACGAACACAGAACGAACGGTAGCTGTCGCTGAAGCATTTGGATGAATCATGTCATACAATTCAGCCACTTCTCTATCTTTATCCGCAATAAGAGGAAAATCAACGTTTGTATTTTGTGTTTCGTTGATGTCCTTTATCCATTTATGGTGATCTTCCACCGAATCGACACTTACGGCTAAAACTTTTACATTTCGCTTTTCGAACTCATTCTTTAATTGTGCAGTTCTGCCCAATTCTGTCGTGCACACGGGCGTGAAATCTGCTGGATGCGAATACAAAACAACCCAACTATCTTGTATATAGTCATAAAAATCAATATCTCCAATGGAAGTTTGCGCTTTAAAGTTTGGCGCATCATCACCTAATCTTAAACTCATAGTATTCAATTTTAGTAAAAAAATAACCTATTAACTCTACAAATATAGTAGATTTTTATTAGATGTATACTATGCTGTTTTAAAAGATTCTTTTTCAATTCTATACAGTATTTCATTCGCCAGCGAATTCATCAAATTCAAATCGAAAAACACGAAATCAATTACGCCGGAAGAGGTACTTAACCCGACATTTCCTAATTTTCGCCTGACTTGCCAGAAGGTCTGCGAAACGGAAACTGCATTAACGGACTTGATTGGAACGATGGTTTCTTTGATGTCCCAAACTCCGGCCTTTCTTATAATAAAATCATCGTATTGCAGCAGTTTATAATTTCGGTAGAACAAAAAGTTGTATAAGCTCACTAGCAGAAATAAAAATCCACAAGCACATGCAATTTCCATAAAGTTTGCTCTGAAAGCGATAAATCCAATAGCAGCAAGAGCGATAAAGACTAAGAAAACTTTGATTGTTCTGGAAACAAAAAGGCGTATCGATGGAAGATAGGTCTGGAATTTAGTCCCTAAATTTCTGTCAAATAAGATGCCGTACAAAATAGTTTTGTCTGAATCCGTAATTCCCGGAAGGTGAATTAAAGAACTTTCCACTTTTTGTTCATCCGTCAAAACCTGTTGCAAAGTCACAATACTCAATTTGAATTTCTTCAAAACCCAGTTTTGAGTTGAAGTAATCAGTTGCACCTTATCCCGGTTGAATATCAAATCTTTTAAATTAAATAATCCGTAATGCATATTCAAAACACCTTTTTTGCTTCTATTCATCTGGAAATTATAGTAGGTGATAAAATACCTAACCAGATTGATTAAAATAGGAACGAGGAGAATAACAAACAGAATAATGGCGATCTGCGACAATAAGAGCGTGACTGAAAAGTCTTCAAAAAATGCTAACAAACCGTCTTGAAATAGGTATTCCGAAACTTGATTAAAAATCGTAATCAAGAAAGCGAAGAATAGCAACATGCCTTGTCTATAATTCGAAAACAATGAAACGACAAAAATATCTTTTGCTTTTAATTCGAACAACAATTCCTGCTGGTCTTCAATGTACGACTCATTCTGTTGAAAATCTGTATTTAAGTCACCTTTTAAGACTAGAATATAATTTTTCAAAGATTGCGCTGTTTCTTCATCCAGCGCAAATAAATCAATTTCAGTTTCCTTGCTACCTGAAGATTCTACTTCGACGCTATACAAATCCAGCGCTTGCTGAATGACGTTTTGTACGATATTGATTTGAAGTATTTTATCGAATTTAATGACTACGCGCTCCTTATTCAGAATTCCCCTCTTAATGATAAATTCTTTATTGACAGGGTCAATGTAATACCAGAAATTGAGATAATTCAGGTAGGCAAAGAGCATAATTAGCACGAAAATCCCTAATAAGCCCAACCAAAACCATCCAGAGAAAAACATAGATGAATTTTTTATCAGGATGAATAAGAAAGCGATTCCGAACGCGCGGATGAAGCGTAAGAAAAATTTTATTCCAGAAACAAAAACGCCAAAAAAGTTCAGACGCTGGGGTTGAGTGAAGTCAATTTGTTGATTCATATTAATTGGCTTCTGATTCGTCCGTTATTTTGCTGACAATAAATTGTTGCAAGCGTTCGGCTTCGTCTCGTTCCAAGCCTTGAATCAACATGTTTCGTCCAGCTCCGGCAGTATACATTTCTAAAGTCACCAATTTGAACATCCTAGAAATAAATGATTCTTTCACCTTCACGTGTTGAATGTGTTTGTAAGGGATGATGACTGTGTGAAAACCCAATAATCCTGCTTTGTAGAGCACATCTTTTTCTCGGATTGCATAGCCTCTTTTTTTGAATGCCAAGACACTCATCACGATGAAAAATAAAAAAAGCGCAGTCACAGAAACTCCGAAAATCAATCCGTTCGTTTTAGAGATGTCCTCCGTGTTGAAAATCACGATCCCTGCAGCGAGAAGAATAAAAAACCAAACAATCACATAATTGATAATAATGACGGTTAAATATCTTTTTGAAATGGGCTGAAATTGGACGGCTTCCCATTGGGGTAAATCCTTAATTTCTAATTGTAGGTTGCTAAAACTCATGGATAAATATTTTACCATGAAATTAAGGTAAAAATTCCATATTAAAAATACTATGCAAGCATAATAAAAATTTGTATATTTGACTAACCAACAACTTGTATATGATGCATTTTGAATTATCTGAAGAACATCGCATGATTCGTGAAGCAGCTCGAGAGTTTGCTCAAGAATTGAAACCTGGGGTTATCGAACGCGATGAACTGGCAAAATTTCCATTTGACTTCGTCAAAAAAATGGGTGAATTGGGTTTTATGGGAATGATGGTCCCAGAAGAATATGGTGGTGCCGGAATGGATGCATTGGCTTATGTTCTGGTATTGGAAGAAATTGCAAAAATTGACGCTTCCACGGCGGTAATAATGTCAGCGCATAACTCGTTGGTCTGTTATGGTTTGAATGCCTTCGGGACCGAGGAGCAGAAACAGAAATATTTAAAACCACTAGCTTCTGGCGAAAAGTTGGGTGCATTTGCCTTATCTGAACCTGAGGCGGGTTCTGATGCAACTTCACAGCATACGACAGCGATTGACATGGGTGATTACTACCTACTCAACGGGACAAAGAATTGGATTACAAACGGTGGCAATTCGGACATTTATCTGATCATTGCCCAAACGGATGTAGAAAAGGGACATCGTGGTATCAATGTGCTTATTGTTGAAAAAGGAATGGACGGATTTACAATTGGTCCTAAAGAAAATAAACTAGGAATTCGAAGTTCGGATACACATTCGTTGATGTTTTCGGACACGAAGGTTCCCAAAGCGAACCGGATAGGAGAAGAGGGATTCGGATTTAAGTTCGCAATGAAAACACTAGATGGCGGACGTATTGGAATCGCTGCCCAAGCTTTAGGAATTGCGGCAGGCGCATATGATTTGGCATTGGCTTATAGCAAGGAGCGCAAGACGTTTGGGAAGCCAATAAGTGAGCATCAAGCCATACAGTTCAAATTGGCAGATATGGAAGTGGAAATTGAAGCGGCTCGCTTATTGACGTACAAAGCTGCTTGGAAAAAGGATCAGGGTTTGCCTTATGGAAAAGAGGCTGCTATGGCTAAACTCCATGCTTCTGAAGTTGCAATGAAGCATACGGTTGAAGCAGTTCAGATTCATGGTGGTTATGGTTACGTGAAAGAATACCATGTTGAGCGCTTGATGCGTGATGCAAAAATTACCCAAATCTATGAAGGAACTTCAGAGATACAGCGTCTCGTGATTGCAAGAGAGATATTAAGATAAAACTAAACATCGATGAACAATGGCGGCCTTACTCTAAATGGTCGCCAATTGTTTTTAAATGCCCGAAATCTTCAAAAGAAAAATTTCCAGTTTCTTTGGCAACATATTCCAGTAGGAATTTTGCCTTTAGCAATAGATTCTGTTGCTCGCTCTTATCAGAACTTAACAATCCATCATACATAAATAATAATGCCAAAGGCCGAATTTGTTCAATCTGGAAATGCTGCACAATGTAATCCGTTAATTCATCGCTATCAAATGTTAAGAAAGTCTGTCTTTCCGTATTGAAAAAATCTTTATACCCTTGATGAACTTCAACCGACTCTGTCGATTCATCAAAAGATTCCCATTTATCGACAAGCAAGCGAAGGAATTTTCCCATTTCGTTGATCCAATTTAAGATCGTATCTTTTTCAAATCTGATTCCCATTGTTAAGTTTTTATTTTCGTTTAATTATCATTGCGCAGCATCCTAAATAGGTTAGCGTATTTGTCCATCGCCTGTCACAAACCATTTTTCGGTCACCAACTTTTCCAAAGCAAATGGTCCTCTTGCGTGCAATTTTTGAGTGGATATGCCGATTTCTGCTCCTAAGCCAAATTCTCCTCCATCGGTGAATCGCGTTGAAGCATTTGCATAGACAGCAGCTGCGTCCACTTCGTTCATAAACTGAACAATTTTTGTTTCGTCAGTTGAGACAATGCATTCAGAATGTTTTGAAGAGTAGTTCGCAATATGTGCCAAAGCATCGTCGGTCGAATCCACAATCGCAATAGAACATTTAAAATCTAAAAACTCTCTTCCGAAATCTTCCTCTTGCGCATGCTGTAAGTAAGGATAGTTCGCCTGATTTAAATAAGCATAGGACGATTCATCCGCAAATATTTCTACTTGATGTTCTTCAAAATAAGGTTTGAGTTTTGAAAGGAAATCCTGCGCTATAGACTTATCCAATAAAACGGTATCTAGTGCATTGCAGACCGAAGGCCTAGAAATCTTAGCATTCGCAACAATCTTTGCAGCTTTGTCCAAATCTGCCGTTTCTTCTACGTAAGTATGGCAAACGCCAGCTCCGGTTTCTATCACAGGAACTTTCGCATGTTCCCTCACAAAATTGATTAAACTTTGAGACCCTCTCGGAATTATAATGTCGACATATTTAGTTGCCGTCAGCAATTCTTCTACCAATTCTCGGTCCGTAGGAAGCAACTGCACACAGTTCGGGTCTAATCCTTGATCTTCAAGAACTTTTTGAATCAGATTGACTAAAATCGTGTTGCTATGCCAGGCATCTGTTCCGCCACGGAGCACACAAACGTTTCCTGACTGTAGACATATTGCCGCGACATCAACGGTTACATTTGGCCTTGATTCGTAAATAACGGCAACCACTCCCAAAGCAACCGTCTTTTTCTCAATCAGTAGTCCATTGTTCAGTTTTTTTGAGGAAAGAATTTTGTTGGTCGGATCTTCTAAATTTGCTAGGTGCTGTACGCTTTTCGCCAAATCGCGAATGCGCTGTCCATTTAAGATTAAGCGATCGTATTTTGGATCATTTTTATCCATCGCTTCCAAATCCAGTTGATTAGCCTTTTCAATTGCTTCTGAATTATTCAGCAATGAATTGGCTATGCCATGCAAAACATCAAATTTATTTGCTTTTGCGATGGATTTCAAAGCGGATTTTGCTGCAATCAGTTGGTTTTGTATGGTTTTCATTTTTTTTTGATTATAAAAGCACAATGTCATTCGCATGTGCCAACGCTATATTTTTTTTAAGATCCGAGGAATTTAGGCTATTCGAGTCGATTTTTGCTTTTGCGACAGCATACACTAAACCGTCTTGATCAGCAATCTGGAAAACTTCTCCAGCCTCAAAATCTTGAGGAACGGATTTGATTCCCACAGCTAATAGGCTCTTTCTATTTTTCAAAGCCTCGATCGCACCCTCATCGACGATAACTAATCCTGCAATCAGGCTGCCGCTTGCCAACCATTTGTTACGTGAAGAGAGTTTTTTTCCTTGTGCATGGCAACGAGTTCCTGTTTCTCCTTTTATGGCCTTAAGGAACCCGTCTTCGGTATTCATACTAAAGATTACGACTTCAATACCCATTTGATTAGCCAATCGAGCAAAATTTAGTTTGGAAGTCATTCCTCCTAAACCAACAGCAGATTTTTCTTTTTTGGCTAAGGCCAATGCCTGTTTGTCAATTACTTTTATTTCGGAAATTACATTCCCTTTTTCATCCAGAACGCCAGGCACGGAGGTGCTAAATAACAGCAGTTCAGCCCCGAATCCAGTTGCAATTAAGGTTGCCAACTCATCATTGTCCGAAAACTTTAATTCCTTATTACTGACTACATCATTTTCATTGGCGATTGGAATGATGTTATTTTTCCACAGTTCCTCGTAGGTATTTTTTAACTGCAAAAACTGATCGCGATTTGCAAAGTGCTGACGCTCACATAAACTCTGCGCCAATGCTATCTTAAAAGGTTTAAAATAAGTAGCATACGTCCTGACCAATAGCGGATTTCCGATCGCAGCGGCGGCTTTTCTCTCCGATAAGGTTCCAGAATACGTAGTTAGGTATTTTTTACCTGCAGCTACCGCGCCCGAGGAAACGATGACAATGTTGTATTTCTTTTGAACTTGAGCGGTTTGTCTTGCTATTTCTAATACAATCTGTTCATCGATCTCTCCATCTTTTGTTGTTATTGCAGCAGATCCAATTTTTAATACGAGTATTGGCTTTTTCATTTTATTATGGCAACAGTTTTTTGCGAATTGTAATATTAGCCATTAAAATTAATAAAGCATTGTGACAACAAGAAATAATTAAAATGACCTCAACTAATTACCGCGAATCTCCATTAATGTCGAGGTTTTTGTTACAATCCGAAAGAATTTTGTTTTTATTTTAAAAACAAAAAGGCAAAAAATACAGTTTTTAAAGGCATAAAGCGAGAATAACTGTTAACAAAAAATTAATGTTTAAAATTTTTCCGCTGATTAATAGATGTTTAAAAAATATCAATACTTTTAATTTAATTAACACTTAAATATTATTTAATAACTAAAGAAATGAAAAAATTAATTTTAGGCTTAGGAGTTGTATCTTTCTTATTTGTTGCTTGTAATAGCGAGAAAAAAGCAGAAGATAACAAAGACACTACAGTAGTTGTTGTTGAAAATCAAACGGCTCCGGCACCTGCTGAAACTCATTCACATGTTGCTGTTCCGACATTCTCGAGTCCAGAGGTACAAACTTTAGCGAATGAATACAACACATTTATGCATTCATATATCGATGCATATAAAGCTAAAGATGCTACTTTACTACAAGAATTGGCAGCAAAAAATACTGAATGGGCTACTAAAGCACAAGAAGCGGCCGCAAAAATGACTCCAGAAGATGCTCAGAAATGGGCTGAGTGGCAACAACAATTAACAACAGAATTAACGGCATCAATGCAATAATTCTAGCAACAAAGATTCTAAAAGCGGTAAATTTATTTGCCGCTTTTTTTATTTAAAAACTATTTTAGATTTGTATTGTTCATTTTAGAAACATAAACAAAGTAAACATGCCTATACTTACTAACAGCAAAAACAATCAAGTTTCCATCAATTATGTTGATTATGGAAAGGGGCAACCGGTCATTTTGATACATGGCTGGCCCTTGAGCCATAAATCTTGGGAAAATCAAATTTCGGCAATTGTTGACGCAGGATACCGTTGCATCGCCTATGATCGTCGTGGATTTGGCGGTTCTTCAGCACCTTGGGATGGTTATGATTATTCTTCTTTAGCTAGTGATTTACACGAATTGATTTCACATCTTGGCTTGGATAACGTGATCTTAGTTGGATTTTCAATGGGAGGCGGTGAGGTAGTTCGTTATTTTACAGACTACGGATCTTCGAAAATTTCCAAGGCAGCTTTAATAGCATCAATAATACCTTTGGTTAAGAAAAAAGAGGACAACCCAGACGGTGTTCCTGAGGAAGCATTGGATGGAATCATTGAATCCATTAAAGCCGATCGTTTCGCTTTTTTAGGAAATTTCCATAAAGGATTTTATAATTTTAAATCCTTAAGCAAGGATGTAAGCCAAGAACAGCTGGATTTTGATTTTAGTGTCGCATCGCATGCTTCTCCCAGAGCGACTTTAGAAGCTGCAAAAGCTTGGATGCATACTGATTTTAGAGTGGAATGTAAAAATGTGACAGTTCCGACTTTAATTGTTCATGGGAAAGCAGACCAGACTGTTCCTATTGCGACTTCAGCCGATCAGGCTGCCAAATTAATTCCGAATAATACATACATTATTTACGATGATGCACCTCACGGATTGAATGTTTCGCATGCAGAAAAACTGAATGCGGATCTGCTGGAATTTTTTAGATCTTAATAAACAATCATTGAACATAGAAAAGGCTCCATTTTTGGAGCCTTACTTTTGTGTAAACATAATTTTATTTAGAAGATTCTAATGCTTGCAAAATGTCATTGATAATGTCATTTTGGTCTTCAAGTCCGACGGATAAGCGAATCGTTCCGGGGTTGATTCCTAGATTTATCCTTTCCTCTTCAGAAAGTTTCGAATGTGTAGTCGATCCAGGATGCGTTGCAATGCTGCGTTCGTCGCCTAGATTTGACGTATATAAAATCATTTGCAAAGCATCTAAAAATTCAAACGCTCGTTCTTTGCCGCCTTTCACTTCAAAAGTTACAATTCCACCACCAGCTTTCATCTGCTTTTTAGCTAATTCATATTGAGGGTGTGATGGAAGAAAAGGATATTTAACATCAGCAATTTCAGTATGCTTTTCCAAAGCTTCTGCTAGCGCCAGTGCATTCGAACAATGGCGATCCATTCGAAGGCCTAAAGTATCGATGCTTTTTGACAAAATCCAGGCATTAAATGCGGACATCGCCGGGCCAGTATGGCGTATGAAAAACATCAATTTGTCGATCAGCGTCTGTTTTCCGACAATTACGCCTCCTAAAACACGACCTTGGCCGTCCATGTATTTCGTAGCCGAATGGATGGACAAATCAAATCCATAGTTCAGTGGTTTTTGAAGATATGGTGTTGCAAAGCAATTGTCGATAACCAAAATCAAATCGGGAAACTTCTCTTTCAACTTAGCCAAGAATTCCAAGTCTACCAATTCCAAACCTGGGTTTGACGGAGATTCTAAAAACAAAATTTTGGTATTTGGCTGGATCGCTTTTTCCCATTCTTCAGGATTGATCGCATCTACATACGTATGTGTGATTCCCCAGCGAGGAAATAACTGTGTGAAAAGCTGATGTGTTGAACCAAAAATTGCGCGTGAAGAAACGATGTGGTCTCCATTGGAAAGAAGGCCAGCAAAAGATGCAAAGACCGCCGCCATTCCAGAAGAGAACGCCAAACCGTCTTCGGCATTTTCCAAAATGCAAACTTTTTCTATAAATTCACTTGTATTTGGATTTGCGTAACGAGAATAGACCATCCCTTCTTCCTCTTCCGCAAAAATTGCTCGACCCTGCTCAGCAGAATCGAAAATAAAACTGGAAGTTAGATATAAAGGAACAGAATGTTCTCTTTTCGAAGATCGTTCTGCTTGTTGTCGAATTATTTTACTTTGCTCTTCTTTCATGATGTGCAAATTTAATGAATTGTATAGTGTAATTTTCTATCAAAATGATTTTGGCACAAAAAAAGACGCTTATTTTTAAGCGTCTTTCAATTATTATTAAATAAAATTATGATTTTGGCATGTATTCAGCCATTTTGTCCATTGAAAATCCCAATCCTTTTGCAACGCCCATTCCCAAGTTCATATCTGCTCTAAACCAATGGCATAATTGTCTTAGGATGATTTCGTCCCGTTTCGGACCTTCAATCCCCGACATGGCGCCAACGATATTGCTTACAAGGTGCTGTTTTTGTTCTTCTTCCATCAGACGATACAAATCACCTGGCTGTGTGTAATGATCGTCGTCGTTCGCATTACGATCATAGTGGTCGGCAACTATTGAATCCAGTTCAAATGCAGGTTCTGCATAAGCCTTGTTTTCAAAACTTTCGTCGAAACTATTTGGGAAATAATTTGGTGCAGATCCATAATTTCCATCTGTGCGCATGTAGCCATCACGTTGGTAATTATTTACCATAAATGGACAGCGGTTGACAGGGATTTGTTCAAAATTCGCTCCCAAGCGATAACGGTGTGCGTCTGGATACGATAATATTCTTCCTTGAAGCATTTTATCCGGTGAGAATGTAATTCCGTCGACCACATGCGCTGGGGCGAAAGCCGCTTGCTCAACATGTGCAAAGAAATTATCTGGATTTTCATTCAATTCCATGACACCAACTTCTTGCAAAGGATATTCTTTCTGAGACCAAACTTTGGTCACATCGAAAGGATTCCAGCGAAATTGTTTTGTTTGCTCCTCTGTCATGGTTTGGATATACAAGGTCCATTTAGGGAAATTTCCTTTATCAATTTCTTGGTATAAGTCGCGTTGTGCATGATCTGGATCTTTTCCTTTCATTTCACCAGCTTCTGCATCTGTAAAATTCTTAATCCCTTGTTGCGTGCGGAAATGAAATTTTACAAATGTCTTTTCATTTTGTGCATTAATCAATGCAAACGTATGGCTTCCGAAACCATGCATGTGCCTGTAACTGTAAGGCGTTCCACGATCGGACATCAAAATAGTCACTTGATGAAGAGATTCTGGATTTAAAGACCAAAAATCCCACATCATGGTCGGAGATTTGCAGTTTGTGTAAGGATCTCGTTTTTGAGTATGAATGAAGTCAGGAAATTTTCGTGCATCTTTAATAAAGAATACAGGCGTGTTATTTCCAACTAAGTCGTAATTTCCATCTTCCGTATAGAATTTTAAGGCAAATCCACGAGGATCTCGTTCGGTGTCTGCTGAGCCTTTTTCGCCACCTACAGTCGAAAAGCGAGCGAACATTCTGGTCTGTTTGCCGATTTCATTTAAAAATTTCGCTTTCGTATATTTTGTGATGTCATGCGTTACCGTAAATGTTCCGTAAGCACCAGAACCTTTCGCGTGGACGATTCTTTCTGGAATTCGCTCACGGTTGAAATGTGCTAATTTTTCATGTAGAAAGAAATCCTGAAGCAATACAGGACCTCTTGGACCAGCAGTCATAGAATCTTGATAAAATGCAACCGGGGCTCCTGATGCAGTCGTAATGTTTTTTTTCTTTTCGTCCATGGCTTATATTAGTTTTAGTTATATAACGTTTAATCAAATATAATAGTTTGAGCTTATATAAATCTATTTTTAAAATCAATATCATATAGCTAAAATCGATAACTGAATTGTTTATGAATAAAGTTTTGCTATGCCATATCTTTTGGGATAACTAAAAAAAATTAATACCTTGATAAATTAATTTTGAAAATGAGAAAATTACTAAATATTTGTTTTTTGGCTTTATCGCCAATGTTTTTGCAAGCTCAAGATGAACCAAAACCTTATGGTGCGCTTCCTTCGGAAAGACAGTTGAAATGGCATGAAATGGAAACCTATGTGCTTATACATTACACGCCTACGACATTTCAAAATAAGGAATGGGGGTATGGTGATGCCGATCCAAAACTATTTAATCCATCTCATTTTGATGCTAATCAAATTGCTAAAGCGGCAGCTTCTGGAAACTTCAAAGGATTGATTTCAGTGGCAAAGCACCATGACGGTTTCTGCTTATGGCCAACAAAAACGACCTCATACAGCGTTGCGAGTTCTCCTTGGGAAAATGGAAAAGGGGATATGGTGAAAGATTTTATGGAGGCATCTCACCAGGCTGGATTGAAATTTGGAGTTTATTTATCAGCTTGGGATCGGAATGATACGCGTTATGGAACAGCTGAATATGCGGATGCTTATCGTGCGCAATTAACAGAGTTGATGACCCAGTACGGTGAATTATTTACTTCTTGGCATGATGGTGCAAACGGAGGCGATGGATATTATGGAGGATTGAATGAGAAAAGAGTTGTCGACCGTACGACTTACTACGAATGGGTAGAGCGGACTTGGCCGATTGTGAGAAAGCTTCAGCCTAATGCAATGATATTTTCTGACGTTGGCCCGGATATGCGTTGGGTAGGGAATGAAAAAGGCTTTGCAGCAGAAACGAGTTGGGCGACCATCACACCAAAGGGCTTGAACGGAAATGCAGCGTTGCCAGGTGTGGTTGATGATTCTAATCTAATGACCGGAAATCGCAATGGCGAGTTTTGGATTCCTGCAGAATGCGATGTTCCTCAGCGTCCGGGCTGGTTCTATCATCCGGATCAGGACAGTAAAGTAAAAACACCCGATGAGCTGTTTGAAATTTATTTAAAGTCCGTGGGTCGCGGGGGCGGAATGAATTTGGGATTGGCTCCAATGCCACAAGGTATTTTGCATCAAAATGATGTGAAATCTTTGAAAGCTTTTGGTGAGAAGCTAACAAACACGTTTTCAAAGAATTTAATTGATGGAGCCACACTAAAAGCATCGAATACAAGAAATCGGAACGATAAAAAGTTTGATGTCGCTCACTTATTAGATGACGATCGGTATTCTTATTGGGCAACTGATGATGATGTGAAAAATTCAGTTGTAGAAATTACTTTACCGGAAAAGCGGGAATTTGACCTGATTAGAATCCGTGAAAATATCAAGTTAGGACAACGCATTGACAGCGTTCAGATTGAAGTAAATAAAAATGGGAATTGGGAATATTTAGCCTCAGCAACAAGTATTGGTGCTAGCCGAATCATAAAACTGAACAAGCCAAGTTCTGAGCTTAGCTATCGAATTAAGATTTTCGCTCCGGTAGCTCCAGCTTTAAGCGAGATTTCATTTTTTAAAGAATACGAAAAGGAATTTGCTTTTGACGCGCAAGAAAGCAATCAAGTGGATAAAAGTAAGTTCACAATTCCTGAATTGAAAAGTGAATCAAAATCAGTTTTCGATAACAATGCAAAAACATTTGCAACAGTTGACTTAAAAAACAGTAAGTCGATTACGATCAATCTAAATTCTGAACAGAATATTTCGGCACTTTCGTTCACGCCGAGACAAGACGGTTCAAAGGCTGGAACACCTACTAAATATAAAGTTTCAGGAAGCAGAGATGGCAAAAAATGGAACGAATTAGCTTCGGGCGAATTTTCTAACATTAGGGCTAATCCTACCGCACAATACATTTCTTTTGGAAAATCTGTTGAAGTCAAATTTCTACGATTTGAAGTTGTAGAAACTTTAGAAAATGATTCGAAATTTTCGGTAGCAGAATTCGACTTATTCCACTAAAGAAAATTTATAGAGTTTTTAAAAAAAGCAAATTATGTTGGATTTTTTTTCATCATAATTTGCTTTTTTTATTGATTATTTTTATATTCAACTAATTGGTTTGCAAATTTTTATGTATTTTTTCTTTCGATTAACAAAGTATTATTAATAAGCAAAAAATTAACAAAAGTATTTTATCATGAAAAATTATTTTACACAAAGAAAGTGTATATTTTCATGTATAGTCATCTTATTATTAGCCGTAGCATGTAAAAAAGATAGTTCGTCCCCAGATGATTTAAATGAAAATCTTTACGCAGTAACTTTCAAAATATCAGATTTTGAAAGTAGTATTAATCCATTAGGAATTAATCTATCTTCCAGTGGCTCTATCCAGAAATTGGCCGCGACGACAGCCACCCAGACAGAGATTGGCTACCTTTATTATTGGTCGTTCAATCAATCAACATTAAATCCGGATATTGCTCTCCATTCTGGATATTCGATTACTTATAACAGTGGTCAGGTGCCAAATGAATATGCGACCGGATTTGCCTATGATTCCTATGAAGCTGGACAAGCCATCTCCATTAGATCAGCAGTTGATGTCATCGTTAAAGTCTCTTTAGAAGATGCGCTTAGTCTGTCCGGAATTGGGTTTGATATCAGTTCATCTGGAACCGGTCCTAAAGATTTTGAATTATCTTATTCTAATGACGGCGGTTCGAGCTTCAAAATGATTTCTGCGGTAAATCAATTTTCCAATACCAATACGTCGCAGGCAAAAAACACGTTTTCTTACAATATAGATACGCTGCAATTGGATTTCACAGAAGATTTTTATTTGAAATTCCATTTGTTGGCTGGACAGCGTGGAACAGCCTCTGCTTACAATGAGTCTACAGGTATAATGCGACTGGATAATATACATTTTCTAGGAACTGCTGATGTAGGAAGCGGCTCAACCCTATATAACACCTTTCAATATTATATTTTTGATGCAATGAACGGAGAATTAGTTGCAAATGGAGAGGAGGATTTTACAAATCAAACTGTAGAAATCAATGCTTCTTTGCCTTTAGGAACATACTACACTTCCTTTGTAAGCAATCAATCAAATTCGAATCTGATTTTTCCAAGCACTTATACACACTACGAGGATTATTATTTCTCCAACTATTTCTCCAACTTTAGTGCAGTGCTATTTGGTCAGTCAGATACGATTACCGTTAACCAAAATATCACACAAAATATAATTTTGAATCGTCTGTATAGCCAAATCAAGTTTGAATTTACAGATTCGGAAGATTTGAGCATCGTAGAGCGCATTGTTATCAGTCAAAATCATGAGCCGTTCTTCTATGCGCCTTTTAATTTAGCGATGACCAATCCGATTCTAGATCAGACCGAAATTGATATTTCACCCGATTTTTCTCTTTCAAAGGAATTTTTGTTTAATCAATTTATGGGCTTATTATCGTCTACAAAACCCATTTCATATACGGTTGATGTGTATTCCGCCACGGGAATATTACGAACATTTACAGTAAGCAGTTCAATAAAAAATAATGTGCAACTAGTTTTTAGAGGTGAATTGCTAAGTGATGTTTCGCAGGAAGCAAATTTCAGTGTTGAAATAAATGAAGATTGGGATGAAGAGATAATTGTTGATTTCTAATCTGCAGGGTAATCCTGTTAATTTCTTTATTGATAATCAATGAAAAATATTGAATCTATCATAGCAGAGATTAAAGCAATTATTGCTGAAGCGCAACAAAATGCTATTCGTAGTGTGGATCATCAACGAACGCTTATGTATTGGCATATTGGCGAACGTATTTTTGAGGAAGAGCAGAATGGGAAAGAACGCGCGGAATATGGAACATATCTTGTTAAATATCTTTCCGAGCGTTTACAGCCAGAGTTTGGAACAAGTTTCTCAATTCGTCAGATAAATTGGTATCGTCAGTTTTATCGTGTATTTCCAATTGCGTCTACACTGTGGACACAATTGAGTTGGAGCCAATATAAATTGTTGATCAGTCTGAAATCAGATGATCATCGGGAGTTTTACGGTGCAGAAGCAATTAAAAACAATTAGACCGTTAGGCAATTAGAAAGGCAAATTTATAGTCACCTGTATGAACGTCTATTGTTGAGCAATGATAAGGATAGCATTTTGGCAGTAGCGAGAAAGGAAGCCATTCCCACTAGTCCAAGAGAGATAATCAAAGATCCAATGGTCTTAGAATTTTTAGGTATTAAACGGGAATCGTCTTATTACGAGCAGGATTTGGAAAGTGCGATTATTAATCATCTGCAAGAGTTTTTGCTGGAGTTAGGAAATGGATTTTCTTTCGTCGCAAGACAGAAAAGGATACATATCGCAGGGGATGATTTTTTTGTAGATATTGTGTTCTATAATCGGCTGTTAAAGTCCTTTGTGATTATTGAAATTAAAACTGCAAAATTGACTCATCAAGATATTGGCCAATTGCAGATGTATGTCAATTATTATGATCGAATCGAAAAGCTTTCAGATGAAAATCCGACAATTGGTATTTTATTGTGCGCTGACAAAAATGATGCTGTCGTTAAATTCAGTCTTCCAGAAAATCAAAGGCAAATTATTGCAAGCGAATACAATTTATATTTACCAACCGAAAAACAGCTGTTGGATGAAATAGCCAAAGAAGTCAAAAGCTTTAATGAAAAAAAGGTTCGTTAAATTAATCTAACAAAAATGCCCGGACGAAAGCCGGGCATTTTTGTTTATACTAATTGTTTCAGTAAGTTAGTCCAACTGACCAACTCGCCAATTTTATTTGTCAGCTCATCCGCATTGACACGGTATTGTTCCATGCTATCGCGTTCGCGAATAGTTACCGTATTGTCTTCTAATGTTTGATGATCAACTGTAATGCAAAATGGCGTTCCGATCGCATCTTGACGGCGGTAACGTTTTCCGATAGCATCTTTCTCATCATATTGAATGTTGTAATCCAGCTTTAATTTTGCCGAAATTTCACGGGCTTTTTCTGGAAGACCATCTTTTTTGGTCAATGGCAAAACGGCAGCTTTTACCGGTGCAATTACCGGATGGAATCTTAACACAGTTCTTGAATCTTGTTTTTCTTCTGTCGAAAGATCCTCTTCAACTAATGAATTGGCCAATACAGTTAAGAATAGTCGATCCAAACCAATCGATGTTTCTACAACATAAGGGATGTAGTTCTGATTGATCTCGGGATCAAAATATTGAAGTTTCTTTTTAGAAAATTCTTGATGCTGCTTTAAATCAAAATCCGTTCTCGAGTGAATTCCTTCAACTTCTTTAAACCCGAAAGGAAAATCATACTCAATATCTACTGCTGCATTCGCATAATGCGCAAGCTTAACATGGTCATGATAACGGTATTTTTCAGGATTTGAACCCAATGCCAAATGCCATTTTAAACGCGTTTCTTTCCATTTATTATACCATTCCATTTCTGTTCCCGGACGCACAAAGAATTGCAATTCCATTTGTTCGAATTCACGCATGCGCATGATAAACTGGCGCGCGATTACTTCATTACGGAATGCTTTTCCAATCTGAGCGATACCAAAAGGAATTTTCATTCTTCCTGTTTTTTGTACATTCAAGAAATTTACAAAAATACCTTGTGCAGTTTCTGGGCGTAAGTAGACTTGTTCAGCACCATCAGCCATCGCGCCCATTTGCGTTGCAAACATCAAATTGAATTGGCGGACTTCAGTCCAATTGCTAGTTCCCGAAATTGGGCACACAATTGCGTGTTCTTCAATTATTGCTTTTAATCGAGCAAGATCATCTGTACTTAACGCATCGTCTAAATCTTGTTGAAGTTTAGTCGCTTTTTCTGTTTTTCCGTCTTTTTCATAACGAGTAATCTTATCTTCGATTAATTGATCAGCGCGGTAACGTTTTTTCGAATCTTTATTATCAATCATAGGATCATTAAATCCGTCAACATGCCCGGAAGCTTTCCAAGTTGTTGGGTGCATGAAAATAGCGGCATCAATGCCCACAATGTTTTCATTTAGTTGCACCATGGCTTTCCACCAATACGTTTTTAGGTTGTTTTTTAATTCTGAACCTAATTGACCATAATCATACACGGCACTTAAACCGTCGTAAATTTCACTGGAAGGAAATACAAAGCCGTATTCCTTGGCATGTGATACAATATTTTTAAAGAAATCGTCTGTCTGCTTGCTCATAACGGGCAAATATAAATTATTATTAGGACTTATTTGGCTAACAAGTCACGAATTTGTTGAGTTGCGTTTTTGTTGTCTACTTTTTTCAGAATATGCTGGATTTTTCCTTTCTCGTCAATGACGAATGTTGTGCGCGCAGTTCCCATGTATTTTTTGCCATACATGTTTTTCTCAACCCAAACACCGTAATCCTGAACGATTTTCTGATCTTCATCTGCTAAAAGATTAAAAGGTAGTTCGAATTTCGATATAAACTTCTGATGTGATTGTTCTGAATCAATGCTCACGCCTAAAACCTCAAACCCATCATTTAATAAAGATTGATAATTATCTCTGAAATTACATGCTTCTGTTGTGCAGCCAGGCGTGTTGTCTTTTGGATAGAAATACAAAATAACTTTTTTTCCTTTTAAGTCTGAAAGTTTGATTGTATCTCCAGACTGATTCTTTGCTTTTATTTCTGGAGCTTGATCTCCAATTTGCAGTTCTGCCATATTATTTATCTAATAAATTTTGCTTCAAAAACCTTTTCATTGTCTTTCCAATCCTTCACAATTAATTTGAACGTATGTTCGCCTTTGGCTAAGGACGATTCAAATCGATGCCAAACATGCCGGTTTTTAGGGTCATATTCCATTAAAACCCATTTCCCATCGATGTATCCATAAAATGATTGAATTCCAGAGAAATTATCCGAAATCGTAAAATCAATTTTGGATTGCGCAGCAACATTCTTTCCATTCGTCAGATTTCTTGATGTTATGGACGGAGCGATGCTATCAACGGCTACATAAAAACTCCCAAAATTTCTCGTATTGACAGTCACCCAGCCATTCTCAAATTTTCCTCCTTCAGCTCCATTTTCTATGGAGGCAATTAACGCTTTGCTTTGAAGATGTGAAGGCAAATGGGTTGGACGGATACTCAAGTTATACGTGCTGAATAATGCGGTCAAGTTGTTATGCACTTTGTGGATCGATGAATAGCTATTTGCCGTTTTTGGCGATTCATAATAGTGAAAATCGACATGGTCGTAGAGCACATTTTTAGGCATCTCAATCTTGATGTTATCGTTTGAAAAATTGTTTTCTTTTTGGTATTCAAATAACTTTACACCCGTCAACGGATTAGCTTTAGGCTTGTAAGATACATTGTTTTGCACTTTGAAATTTAACTCACTGCAGTTCCCATGAACGTCCTTCACCACGTATTTTACATCATGCACTTCGCTATCCTTCAATTCAATAACGCCGTTCTCTTGCAAAGCATGAAAAATATTGGTTGGATTATTTGGATCCTTAAAACTTTTCTGAATTTTTCCTTTTGTTTTTTTAAAATGCGGGTAGTCAATATAAGAATGTATAGACCGGCCAGTATTGAAATCTAGTTCCTCGAACAAAACTGTTGAAACAACATTTCCGTCAAGGAAAAGCTCGATAGAATATACACCATTTGTGAACCCCGAAATGGAATGTTTATCCACAGCATTAATGCCTAATCCAAATTTTCCGTTGACTGAGATTGGGCTTGCGCTCGATAGCGAATACATTCCTGAACGGATAAATTTTAAAGTCTGGTTTCTGCGTGGAGTACCTTCATTAAAGATGGAGTCATGTAAGTCGTATACCGTCAGACCCTGTATGGTTGGATTTACGGTATCTTCGAAGTGCAACCCAAAAAGCTGTGTATTCAGAGGCCTTTGCGTTTTGGTGTCACGAATTTCAAAATGAAGATGCGGACCTCCAGAAGCGCCTGTATTTCCTGCATTTCCAATGTATTGGCCTTTTGTCAACTTAACTTGCGGAGCTGTCAACATCAAATCTACATCAAAACGTTCTTGCTTATATTGTTCGGCTTTTACAATGTTTGTGAGCTCGTCATTAAATTTGTCCATATGCAGATAAACCGTTGTAAATCCATTCGGATGATCGATGTACACGGAATTTCCACCACCGCCAATTTGAACGCGGACTCTAGAAACAAAACCATCGGCAGCCGCATGCAATGGAAGTCCAATTTTTTGTTGAGTACGATAATCATCACCAGCATGAAAATGTGTCGAACGCAATTCGCCAAAAGTTCCCGAGGCATCAGGTTTGATATTCAGCGGATTTCGGAAGTAAGTTTGTGGGTAATTCCGATTGGTGATGATGTTATTGTTTTGAGCTTTGACTTCTACTATAGCGCTTAAAGCCAAAACGGATAAAAAAATAATTTTCTTCATTACTTAATAATGCAAGTGAAAACGTTTTTGTTTTCTAAAAAACCTTCAAATTTATCACCTATGGTTATTGACCCAACACCTGCCGGCGTTCCCGTATAGATTAGGTCCCCTTTTCTTAAGGTAATGTACGAACTGATAAAACTAATCAACGTGTCATAATCAAATATCAAAGATCCTGTATTGCCTTCTTGGACAACTTCTTGATTTTTCTTTAAAGAAAAAGGTAGGTTATTAATATCTGAAAAATTTTCTTTCGGGAATAATTCGCTGCACACTGCGGAATGGTCGAACGCTTTTGCCAATTCCCAAGGCAGGCCTTTTTCTTTATGCTGTTGTTGAATATCTCTTGCTGTAAAATCGATTCCTAAACCAATGGCATCATAATAATTTGACGCAAATTTTTTAGCAACATGTTTGCCTTCTTTACAAATGCGAATAACAACTTCTACTTCATAATGGATATCTTTTGAAAATTCTGGGTAGTAAAAATCTTTGTTTTCTTTCAACAAAGCTGTATCCGGTTTCATAAAAATAACAGGTTTTTCGGGTACAGGATTGTTTAGTTCTTTCGCGTGATCGATATAGTTTCTGCCAACGGCAATTATTTTCATAACAATAAAATTTATTAACAAATATAACCAAAATAAACAGGATGGATTTTCTCGCCAAAATAATGCTTAGTTTCGTGCTAAAATTAAACATATGTCGACAACCAAAGCTGTTCTTTTTGATCTAGATGGAACATTGATTGATTCAGAACTTTTTTATTTTTCTAGCTGGTCACCGATTCTTAAAAGAGAATTTGCTATTGAAATTGATTTCAAAGATTGGTTAAACATTTTTGCGGGACACACATTGGACCATAATATTTCGATGTTAAAAGACCGTTGGTATGTGGACGTCAATCGAGATTTTCTGTGGGCGGAGACTCGTAAAAGTTATGCAGACGCGGATATGAAGACGATTCAGCTGATGCCTTTTGCGAAAGAGATTTTACAATTTTTGAAAAATGAAGGTAAGCAAATCGGGCTTGTCACATCGAGTTATAAAAGTACCGTAGATACGGTTCTTGGCCATCATCAACTACTTGGTTATTTTGATTTTTTTGTGACCAGAGAAGATGTTGAATCTCCAAAACCTGATCCAGAGCCTTATCTAAAAGCGATCCATAAACTTAATTTGCCGAAAGATTCAATCGTGGCTGTCGAAGATACGTCGACCGGATTTGCCTCGGCTACGGCCGCTGGAATCGCTTGTTTTGTGGTCAGCGTACAAGAATCACAGCAAGATAGGTTGAGCGGAAAGACAGAGATTTTAAGCTCACTTAAAGATTTGCTAAAAACGATTTAGTTCCGCTTAATTTATAGAAAATTTGTACTTTAGATTCTAGAATAATAATAAATTATGAATAGAAGAACCGCAATACAGCAGCTTTTTATTATAGCTGGTGGAATGATGATTGCTTCCTCTTGTAGTTCGGATAGAAACAAAGCCTCTATAGAACTTGCAAATATTGATGTGTCTGCTGAGGAAGAAGATGTGTTGGGAAATGTTGTTGAGGCCATTATACCGAAAACGGATAGCCCGGGAGCAAGGGAATTGAACCTTCATTTGTTTGTGTTGAAAATGGTTGATGATTGCCATGGCCCAGAAGATCAGAAGAGATTTTTAGACGGCTTGAAAAATGCAAAATCTCAGAAGGGAAAAACGACATCGGAAATTCAGGAGTACCTGAAAAATCTTCCTGCTGATGATTCTTTCTTATCCTTAGTTAAAAAGCGTACGATTCAGGGATATTTAAATTCCGAATATGTGATGAAAAATAAATTAATTTACGAATTGGTTCCAGCGAGATACAATGGGGCTTTAAAAATTGAAGCATAAACAATGGCGAATTTAAATATTGATTCTGAAAAAAATAGAACATATGATGCCATTGTTGTTGGGTCAGGCATCAGTGGCGGCTGGGCAGCAAAGGAACTTTGCGAGAAGGGCTTAAAAACCTTAGTACTCGAACGTGGCCGTGATGTGCAGCACATCAAAGATTACCCGACGACGAATTTGTATCCTTGGCAATTTGAGCATCGCAATGAAATGCCCTATAAAATTCAGCAAGAAAACCCAATCGTCAATCGCTGTTATGCATTTCACGAAGATGCGGCGCATTTCTTTGTGAAGGATACAGAACATCCATATGTTCAGGAGAAACCATTTGATTGGATCAGAGGATATCAGGTTGGAGGAAAATCATTGCTATGGGCTCGGCAAACACAACGCTGGTCTGACTTTGATTTTGATGGTCCAGCAAGAGACAATTTTGCGGTAGATTGGCCAATTCGTTATGCGGATTTAAAGCCATGGTATGATTATGTCGAACGGTTTGCAGGTATTGCTGGAGACAAAGACGGACTTCCGGAATTGCCAGATGGCGAATTCTTGCCAGGTTATCCATTAAATATTGTTGAGAAATATTTCAAGCAAAAGATGGAAACCAAATATCCAAGCCGAAAAGTGATTTCAGCTCGTTGCGCGCATTTATCAAAACCAAACCAAATTCACTTGGATCAGGGGCGCGTACAGTGCCAAAACCGTACTTTATGCCAACGTGGCTGTCCATTTGGAGGGTATTTTAGTTCCAATGCTTCTACATTGCCATGGGCAGCGAAAACTGGAAACATGACTTTGCGGCCTGATTCTGTTGTTCATTCCGTTTTATATGACGAACAAAAAGGCAAAGCTGTAGGAGTTCGGGTTATTGACCGGAATACGAAAGAGGAGATTGATTTTTATGCAAAAATTATTTTTGTGAATGCAGCTGCGCTGAATACAAACCTGATTTTGCTAAACTCCAAATCGTCCCGTTTTCCTAATGGACTTGGAAATGACAGCGAAACGCTAGGAAAATATGTCGCATTTCATAATTACAGTGCGCGAATTTATGGAGAATATGAAGGGTATAAAGATTACAAAACGGATGGCAGAAATCCTGCCGGAGGTGGTTATATCCCTCGTTTTCGAAATCTGCATAAACAAGAAACGGATTATTTAAGAGGTTATGCCGCAGGCTTTAGCGCTTGGAGAAGTTCAAATTCTGATCAGTCAGGTTTAGGAACTGATTTAAAAGAATCTTTGTTGAACCCAAAATTACAGAACTGGGGCGTAGGTTCACACATGATGGGCGAAACAATTCCAAAGGAGAGTAATTCTGTCGCCTTGGATCAAAGCAAGAAGGATGAATGGGGAATTCCTCAATTGAAGATTTCTGTTGACTATGATGACAATGATGCCAAAATGAAAAAAGACTATTTGGACACCATGGAAGAGATGTTCACCGAAGCTGGATTTACGAACATTAGCAGAAATGAAAGTTCACAGGCTCCAGGACTAGATATTCATGAAATGGGCGGCGTGCGAATGGGATTGGATCCGAAGACTTCTGTCCTCAATAAATGGAATCAAATGCATGCTTGTAAAAATGTTTTTGTTACAGACGGAGCGGCGATGACATCGACATCTACACAAAATCCTTCACTAACTTACATGGCTTTTGCGGCCCGAACTGTTGATTATGCCGTGAGCGAATTGCAGAAGGGAAACATTTAGTTTTCAGTAATTTAACGAATAGTTAAAAGAGCTTTCAGAAATGAAAGCTCTTTTTTTGTAGTATAAAATTTACATTTTTAACGAATATTTAACAAAATATTTTGAAAATAAAATCTTAAGAATTATAAAATACCGAAATATATTTTAATAACTTCGAGATTGAGAATTCAGGAGATTGCATATTTATCGACTACTATAAACTGTTAATAAAACGATTTAGCATTAATCTTTTACAAACTTAAAACGACTAAAACTAAACTAATACGTATATGATCAAAAACTACTTTTGCATCCGGAAGAGCAAGCGCATGCTTTTTTGGGTCTTGCCAACTTTTTTACTTTCAGGTAATCAAGTTTTCGCAAAAAGCAATTTTCTCGAAGGAAAACCAACAAGCTCACAACAAGCAAAACAAGAAACAGTTACTGGTAAAGTTACCGATTCGTCAACTGGCGGATTTATTGTCGGTGCGACAATCCAAGTGAAAGATTCCGATGTCAGTACCCAGACTGATGTGTTGGGAGCATTTACAATTCAAGCAAAAACAGGTGACGTACTTGTCGTCAATTATATTGGATACACGACGAGAGAAATTCCAGTAACTGCAAGCACCGTTGATATCTCTTTAGTAAGTTCACAAGAAGCTATAGACGAAGTCGTTGTAATGGGATACGGTTCGCAAAGAAGAAGCGAAGTAACTTCAGCAGTTGCTTCTGTAAAAGAAAAAGATTTTAATCAGGGAGGAATGCGTAGCCCGATGGATTTGATCCAGGGTAAAGTTGCCGGTTTAAATGTAACAAGAACTCAAGGAAGCAATCCAAATTCTGGAACAAGCATTCAGCTTCGCGGTATGGCTTCTCTTTCTGGTGGCAACTCTCCTTTAATCGTTATCGATGGTATCCCCGGAGGGAGTCTGGATTTAATCAAGCAAGGAGACATCGAATCGTTTGATGTGCTGAAAGATGGTTCTGCGGCTGCGATCTATGGTACTCGCGGTAACGGAGGTGTTATCTTGATTACGACTAAAAAAGGTAAAGCTGGAGTATCTCAATTTGATTATCAAACTTATGGACAGCGCGAGTTTGTAGACAGAAGACCGACTATGCTTTCTGCTGATCAATTCAGAAGCTATGTTGTCGAGGGCCAGAACAAGCCGGATTTAGATTTGGGAGCTTCAACAGATTTGTATGATGAACTAATCAATAAAGATAATTTCTCTCATTTCCATAATTTCTCAGCGAGTGGTGGTGGAGAAAATTCAACATACAGAGCTTCGATAAATTATGAAGATGCACAAGGTATAGCTAAGCAAAATGGCAGAGAGCAATTTGGTGGACGGTTAAACTTTACGCAAACTGGATTGCAAGATCGCTTGACGTTTGCAACAAATATTGCGGCAAACTTTAACAAAGCCAATTTACTAGGTGGAAAAACGGAGTATTTTGAACAAGCTATTCAACGCAACCCGACTGCAGCTATTTACAATCCTGATGGAACATTTTTAGAAACTCAAGGATATAATAATTTTAATCCATTAGCTCGATTGGAAAACAGAATTGAAGAGAGAGATCAATCTACATTTTCAGGGGATGCACGTTTAAAATTGCAGATCATCGAACCGTTGAGCATTTCAGCTTTCGGATCGTACTTAAGAAATCAGTACAATGACCGCCAATACAGATCAATCAACGATTGGGACCAAAGACCAAATTCGGATTATCAAGGAATGGCTTATGCTTACAAAGGCAATCATTTAACTTGGTCTCAAACATTTGAAACGACAATTGATTATAACAAAACATTCAATGAAAAGCATAATTTAACTGGATTATTAGGCTATAGTTACCAATACAATGCATTGGAATCATTTGATATGTCCAATAATGGATTTACAAATGATGCGTTTTTGGATTGGAATATGGGAGCTGGAACAGCATTAACGAATGACCAGTTACCAAGACCAGGAATGAACTCTTTCAAAGAAGACAATAAACTAATTGCTTTCTTTGGACGTGTAAACTATAATTACGACGACCGCTATTTCATTAGTGCTATTATGAGAAGAGAAGGCTCAACTCGTTTCGGTACAAATAATAAATGGGGTAATTTCCCAGCAATTTCAGCAGGTTGGACAATAACTAACGAAGAGTTTTTTACAAACAAAAACATCGTTAACAACTTAAGGTTAAGAGCAGGTTATGGTGTAACAGGAAATCAAGGGGTAAATAATGGTGAAGATGGTTTTTCTAATTACCAATCGTTAATCTTATTAGGAACTGGTGGTGTTTATCCTCAGAATGGTGTTTATTACCAAACTTATGGACCTTCAACTAATCCTAACCCAGATTTAAAATGGGAACAAAAAGCTGAAACAAACCTTGGTGTGGATTTCGGGTTATTCAATAACAGATTGACCGGTGCGTTGGATTTTTATATTCGCAAAACAACGGATATCTTATATAATTATGTTGCTCAGCAACCAGCATACGTAGCTTCAAATATTTGGTTTAATGTTGGTGAAGTTGATAATAGAGGTGTTGAACTTCAATTATCAGGTATCCCAATTAGAAAAGAGCATTTCCAATGGAATGTAGATTTTACGGGTAATTATCAAAAAAACAAATTGGTAACCATGTCCAATGATCGCTTTAGAAGTGATTTCTTAGAATTTGGCGGATTGCCTTCTCCAGGTAATTTAGGTAACGCGATTCGTTTAGAAGAAGGCGGAGAAGTGGGCTCGTTTTACGGTAAACGCTTTGCTGGATTCGATGATGAAGGAAAATGGTTGTTTTTCAAAGCTGATGGATCTACAGCTTACGCTGGTGAAATCAATGAAAACGATTTAACCTATATCGGAAATGGGGTTCCTAAATTCCAAGCTTCTTTATCGAATAGATTCTCTTACAAAGGTTTTGATTTAACGGTATTCTTACGCGGTAAATTTAAATATGATATCTTAAATACTGCAGATATGTTTTTTGGGAATCAAAAATGGTTGCCTAATAATGTATTCGAAAGTGCTTTTACTTCTAATGCTGGCATTAATGATGATCCTCAATTCTCTGATTACTATTTAGAAAATGGATCGTTTGTGAAATTGGACAACATTACGTTAGGATACAATTTTAATTTAAAAACGAATTATGTACGCAACATGTATGTATTCTTAACGGCGAGAAATATAGCAACATTTACTAGTTATTCAGGCTTAGATCCAGAGTTACAGGATACAGGATTCGATTCAGGAATTGATGGACGTGGATTTTATCCGCGCACTCAATCATGGTCTGTAGGTTTAAATATTGGATTCTAAAAAAACTATCATGAAAAAATTAAATATATTATCATTTCTTACATCAATTTGTGTTCTATTGATTGTCTCAGCTAGTTGTACGAATCTAGATGAATCAATTTATAGTCAGATAAAAAGTGAAAATTTTTACAAAAATAAATTAGAAGTCAACCAAGCTGCTTTGCGCCCCTTTACGCATATGCAGGCATGGTTAGCTCCTACAGGAAACAACGGTCATTATTACCATTCTGAATTGAGTTCTGACCAAATTGCTTGGCCTCAAAAGGGTCGCCATGGTTATGATGGGGGAGATCATTTTAGACAACATTACCACACCTGGACAAGTAACGAATCTCGTATGAGGGGTGGATGGTCTTTAATGTGGACTGGTGTTGGATATGTCAATAATGCAATTGCTGATATTTCAGCATTGAATGTTGAAGAGATTGGAATGACTGAAGAGGAAAGAACAGAAGTAGTCAATCAGTTAAAAGTCCTGAGAGCATTTCATTACTTGAAGATAATGGATTTATGGGGGAATGTTCCTATCGCAACAGCAGTTGCGGATCCAGTTAATCCAGAGACAAAGTCTCGGGCAGAAGTTTTCGATTTTGTGAAGACTGAGTTGGAAGAGAATGTTCCAACGCTACCTTTAACAACTTCTGCTAATATTGGACAGATTTCACAAGCGGCTGGATACGCTATGCTTGCAGAACTGTATTTAAATGCAGAAAAATGGGTTGGTACGGCGATGTGGGATGAATGTATAGCTGCATCAGATAAAATTATTTCTGGAGAAGCCGGCGGAATAGGTGGTGCTCCATCCTTATCTCCTGATATTAACTCCTTGTATAGCAATACGAATTCTGCAAACCCAGAGTCATTATTTCAGTTTCAATTCAGCAGAAAAGCTGGCTTTACTTTCGATTGGGGTGGCTTTTACATGGGCTATGATAATATTAAGGATGTTTTAAAAGTTGGATACGGTGGCTGGAATGCATTTGTTGTGATCCCTACGGCATTCGATGCCTATGCAGAAAATGACCTTCGGAAAAAAGATTGGTTTTTATTCGGTCCTCAATATAAATTTGGAACGACAACACCAGTTTTAGGGACGGAAGAATATGATGGAAAACCATTTGTATATGTCAATAGCATCAGACGTGAATCGGAAGGTGATTTAACTTCTGAAGGTAGCATGGCAGAAGGAGAAGAAAATTCTGGAGCACGTTTCAACAAGTATAAATCTGGAACTCTTGATGATGCGAATTATCAAGAAAACGATTATATTATTTACCGATTGACAGAAATTTATTTCAATAAAGCGGAAGCTATTATGAGAAAAAATGGCGGTAGCGCAAATGCTGAAGCAGTGACTTTAATCAATGATTCAAGGAAGCGTTCGTTTTCTGCAGCAGATTGGCCTGCGGCACAATATAACACATCGACTTTAACTTTAGATGAATTATTAGCAGAGCGCGGACGTGAATTTATTTTTGAAGGTAAGCGTAGAACAGATTTGATCCGCTTTGGTAAATTTACTACAGCGGCATGGTGGGATCATGTACCAACCAACGATCCAAACAGAGAGTTGTATGCAATTCCTCTAAATCAATTGTCAATTAATCCTAATTTAAAACAAAATCCAGGGTATTAATTACTCAGCAATACGAAAGTTTCTTTTTATCAAATCCTCCAATGAAAATTGGGGGATTTTTATTTTTTCGAAGAACACATACCCTACTTTTTTGACCCAATGTTAGATTATCGGAACTTAAAATTATTTGTAATAAGTTGAATTTTAATTAATAAAATATAATTTTAAGACTTTTATTTTAGCCATGTTTTTAGTATATTTTTAATAATTCGTTATCATTAAATTAATATTTTTAAAATTATATTTTTTTTCTTCAAGAATTTAAATATATATTTGAACCTAATAATTCGATTTAGCTATTTTAATAGTAAAATCGGATTACCCAAAAATAAACCTTGTTTTCGTATGTTAAGAAAGAATAACTTTTTTTTACTTAGTTGCGTACTATTGTTTCCTAGTTCAGCAATTTTTGCTAAACCGGTTTCGCCTTTAGGGAAGTTCAACCTAAATTCGGATCGCTTGCAAACAGCTATCCGTGGAAAGATTACGGATGATGCTGGAAATCCCATTGTCGGAGCAACAATTAAACTCAAATCATCAACGACCGTCATTGTTTCGGGAGTCGATGGTGCATTTACAATCAATGCTAACCTTGGTGATGTCTTAGAAATCAGCTATGTCGGTTATCAGACGGCTGAATTTCCTATTACTAGCGCGTCACCCACATTTACTTTACAATCTAGTTCGGAAGAATTGGATGAAGTTATCGTCATTGGTTACGGAACAACAACACGCCGTTCTGTCGTAGGTGCTGTGGATCAAATCAGTTCCAAAGCGATCGAGAATCGCCCTGTCGGAAACGTGACACAAGCTTTGCAGGGAGCTTCACCAAGTTTGAATATCCAGCAACGCAGCATGGATCCAAATGCCAATACCATGAATATCAATATCCGCGGTATTTCTACTATGAATTACAATGGACCATTGATTGTTATTGATGGCCTTGTTTCAGAAAACGAAAGCTTGAATAAGCTAAATCCTGCTGATATAGAAAGCGTTTCTGTATTAAAAGATGCGGGTACTGCAGCGATTTATGGTTCAAGATCTGCAAATGGAGTACTTCTTGTTACGACTAAAAGAGGACAAAAAAACCAAAAACCTAGAGTTTCGGTTAATTCTCAAGTTGGTCTTCAAGATCCTACAATATTATACAGACCAGTAGCAGGATATCAGAATGCAACATTAAAGAATTTAGCTTTAACAAATATTGGGCAGAACCCACAGTTTACGCCTAGTGAAATTCAAGATTTGTACGACAACCAGTCTATTGAACGTTGGAATTACGATGAAATCTTGCAGAGTGCTCTTCAGCAAAATCACAACATAACTATAGCTGGAGGAAGTGAAAGCACAACTTATTTATTTTCGGGTGGTTTTTATGGACAAGAGAGTAATTTTGTCGGTGATAATTTTGGTGTTCAACGCTACAATTTAAGATCCAATATCAGTTCGGAGTTTGGCATATTTAAGTTGAATTCAATATTGGCTTATTCGCGCAATAATTCAAGATCAACGACAGCGGCAAATGCCATTATTAACTCGTCAAGAATTCCTTCATACTACTATTATGGCATGCAAGCTGATAACGGTAAGTATTTAGTCAATAATGCTTTAACCGATCAAAATCCTTTGGCTGAATTGCGTGAAGGCGGTTATCAAAAAGGCGATAATGACTATTTTAATGTTAATTTGGGTTTGGAAGCCAAACTAATGGATGGCTTAAAGTTGAAAGGAGTATTCGGCGCCGATATTCGTGCAGACCACCGTTTTATCCGCAGAATCCAAGTGCCTTTGTACGCAAATGCGGATGCACTAAAACCTCTGGTTTTCGTTAATTCAACTCGCGGCTCTGAAGATTTTAATGAGAAGGCTTATCTGCTAAATTATCAGCTACTATTAGATTATAACAAGACGTTTGGTAAACATACCGTTAGTGGTTTGTTTGGCGGAACAAATGAATCTTTTACTCGCACACAAAATGAACTTAAGCTTAGATTTACCGATCCAATTTTAGGGACTCCAACAACGGGGACGGAAGTGGATGTGAACGGAAGTTCAATTACACCTCAGAGGACATTAGAGAAAAGCATTACTTCGTTGTTTGGTCGAGTAGGCTATTCGTATGCAGATAAATATTTTGGAGAAGCAAGTTTTCGCTACGATGGTTCCTCTCGTTTCGCACAAGGTTATCGCTGGGGATTCTTCCCATCGGTATCATTAGGATGGAGAGTTTCGGAAGAGGATTTCCTAAGTGTTTACAAAGAGAATGTAGGTGATTTCAAGATTCGTGGATCTTATGGTATACTGGGTAATCAGGAAATTGATGACTACCAGTATTTAACAACTTATGAATCTATAACAAATATTTATGGATTTAATAATTCGGGAACTTCTGGAGCAGGCTTTAGGTATGGCGACCCATCTTTGCGCTGGGAAAGTACTTATAATTTTAACATAGGTTTTGATGCTACATTTTTAAACAATAGCCTAACAGCTAGCTTTGATTACTTCAATAAAAAAACTGTTGATATTTTGTTAGTACCAGTTACTCCATTAGTTTTCGGAACTACATTAAGTGACATGAATATTGGCGAAATGCAAAATCAAGGTTGGGAACTTGTTTTGTCGTATCGCTTAAAAACCGGAGAGTTTAATCATAATTTTTCTGGAAATATTGGTGATTCCCATAATAAGGTGCTAAATTTTAATGGCAGAGAAGAAATTTCAACTGCGGATAACATTACGAAAATCACGCGCGCTGGTTTGCCTTTCAAATCGTACTATGGCTATAGAACTGATGGATATTTCCAAAATATGCAAGAGCTGGAAACAGCAGCGCTTCCAGTAGGTTTGACTTCGACAGATTTGAGACCAGGTGACGTAAAATATGTGGATAGAAATGAAGACGGCATTATTGATTCTAGAGATCGTTACGTTTTAGGAAACGGATTCCCAAGATATACGTTTGGATTTACCTATGATGTAGCTTACAAAGGTTTTGATTTTAGCATGTTCTGGCAAGGTGTTGGAAAACGTGATATGATGGTTCGTGGAGAATTAATTGAGCCATTTCATGAAAACTATTCCTTTGCAATTTATCAGCATCAATTAGATTATTGGACACCAACCAATGTCGGAGCGCGTTATCCTCGATTAACTGCCGCAGGATCCGCTTCAACAACAAACAACTATCAAAAAGATTCTGATGTATTTCTTTTCGATGGTAAATATGCAAGACTAAAAAACATCCAATTAGGATACAGTTTGCCTACAGGAATGGTTAACAAGATTGGCTTGCAAAAAGTTCGTGCATTTGTTAATGCGCAAAACTTATTCACATTAAGCCTAAATTCTTGGATAGACCCAGAATCTTCCGAATTCGACAGCAATATGGGAGGGTCAGCAAATAGCGCTAGAAATTATCCAACATTAAAGTATTACGGTTTTGGGCTTGATATTCAATTTTAATAAAATTTAAGTATGACACAGTATAAATATTTCTACTTATTTCTAATTTTTACAGCGACTAGTATCTTAAGCTGTAATACGTTAGACCCCATCCCCACCGATCGATTTACCGATGAAACATTTTGGCAGTCGTTCGAAAATTCAGAATTGATCGTTAACATGGCTTATAACCAAATGTATTCTGCAGATAAGATGTGGAATGATGAAGCTTTAAGCGATAACATTTATGAGGGAAGATCAAACACAGACCAGCGCGCCATTCGAAATGGTATAGCTGATCCATCTTTAGGACGTTTTGCAGATGAATGGAAACAAGCCTACGAAGGATTGAAAACATGTCATGTTTACCTTGCGAATGTGGATAGAGTTCCAGAAATGGATCCAGCAGTTAAAGAAAGCAGGATTGCTGAAATCCGTTTTATACGCGCATTTATCTACTTCCGTTTGGTCAATTTTTACGGCGATGTTCCATTCTTTACAAAGGATATCACTTTAGAGGAAAGCTATACGGTTAGCCGGACTCCAAAAGCAACCATATTGGATTTTATTCATACCGAGTTGAATGAGATTTCAACACTATTGCCTAGCCGCAATGGCAGACCAGCAACAGAAAATGGACGGATTACAAAAGGAGCAGCGGAAGCATTTCAAGCGAGAGCCTATTTGTATGAGAGCAATTGGAATAAAGTTGTTGAGCATACTGAAAATCTAATAAATGAGCAAGGAACCTATGGTGCGTATAATCTATTCGGTACTTATGCAGGATTATTTGCCGCAGCGAATGAATATAATCAAGAAGTAATTTTAGATTATGGTTATGTGCCTTCGTTGAAAATGTGGGGTAAGTTATACGATGCTGCGCCTCTATCAGCCGGAGCTCGATTAAATGCATACGCGCCTCTTCAAAGTTTAGTTGATAATTACATTACGCTAAACGGATTGGCAATTGCGAATGATGCAAGTTATAACGATAACAATCCTTACGTAAACAGAGATCCTAGATTGGCGGCGACGGTTGTTTTTCACGGCGGGCAATGGCAAAATTTTGGAGGTAACACTTCAACTATTTACATTAGACCGGGAACTGGAAGTAACCAAACAGAACGCATGGATTTATATGTTGGACCAAGCGCAAATTCAACTTCCACTGGTTATTACGTTAAAAAATATTATGACGTCACGGCAACTCAAGAGTATCAAACTGGGCTCAATATTATTATGTTCCGATATGCAGATATCTTGTTAATGTATGCTGAAGCGAAGAACGAATTGGCTAAATTATCCAATGAAGATTGGGATCTCACCGTTCGCGCATTGCGTCAGCGTGCAGGATTTACGAATGCAAATGCATTAAATTATCCATCAACAGCATCGCAAGATCAACTAAGGACACTTATCAGAAATGAAAGAAGAAGTGAACTAGCACTAGAAGGTTTGCGCTATTACGATATCATACGTTGGAAAGCAGGATCTACTTACTTGAACAGTGAAGTGAACGGTGCGAAATTCGCGAATGGAAATACTGCCTATATCCGTTTGGATACAAGAAGATTTGATGAAAATAGAGATTATCTGTGGTCGGTTCCACGATCTCAGATGGATATCAACAAAAACTTATTACCTAATAATCCTGGTTACGCTAATTAATTTATAAAATATAGAAATTATGAAAAAGTTATTCAATATTGTTATTTGTTCACTTGCCTTTGTGTTGCTCTATTCTTGCAAGACAGACAACATGAACTACAGTGATGCTGAAGTTACAGCAGTTACAGCCCTTTATTCGCCAACAGAAAATGCAGCCGTTAAATTAGTGAGTGCGAGTTCAGCTTCGTTATTTTTCGAATGGGAACCAGCTAAAACGCAAGATAGTGGAGCAGCATTGTACGAATTGGTTTTTGACAAAGTAGGTGGCGATTTTTCTAAACCGATTTACAAAATCACATCAAATAACAATGGATATTTGTCCAATGCGACGATAACACACAAAACACTGAACACAATTGCTACCATTTCAGGTGTAAACCCTGGCGAATCGGGCGATGTCATTTGGACGGTTGTGGCATCTCGAGGATTAAACCAAGTTGTGAGCAAAGAAGTTCGTAAATTAAACATCACTAGTTTGGAAGGTTTTGCAGAGGTTCCGAATGAACTATACATTACTGGAGAAGGTTCTGAAACGGGAACAGATCAAGCGGCGAGTTTACCATTCAAGCAAACATCTCCAGGCGAGTTTGAAATCTATACAAAATTAGAGGCAGGCAAAGATTATTCGTTTATTGACCGTAAGTCGGGAACACCAAGATTTTTCTATACGGATGATCAAGTGAAATTGAAAGAAGGTACTGAAGAGAATGGCATTCGAGTCACTAAAACTGGGGTGTACAAAATTAACCTAGATTTTAATGTTGCTACGATTTCATCGAGCGAAATTACTAAAGTGGGATTGTGGTTTTCTCCAGAAAACAAAGTGTTGTTCGACCTTCCTTACGCAGGCAAAGGAGTGTTCAAAGGAACAGGCGTAGTCACTTTCAGACAAGAAAGCTGGGGAAGAGATCAACGGTACAAATTCCAGTTCGAAAAGATTGAAAACAATGTAACTTCTGTTGGACAATTTGGAACCAAAGTAGCTTCTGATAATCCACCCAATGCAAGTTCTGATCCATCCTATTACTACATTAAAGTGTTAGCTAACGTAACCCAATGGGATGATAAATGGAAGTTTATTGACGCAGTTGATAGAAAATCAACGACGATTTCGATCATTCTTCAAGGGGATAAAGAATACACACATACTGTACAGGT
Organism: Sphingobacterium hungaricum; assembly: GCF_015210005.1. Classification (GTDB taxonomy): domain Bacteria; phylum Bacteroidota; class Bacteroidia; order Sphingobacteriales; family Sphingobacteriaceae; genus Sphingobacterium; species Sphingobacterium hungaricum. The sequence continues at coordinate 196,583 of NZ_MU158697.1, read as the reverse complement.
TAACTAGATTTAAAGAAAAGGAACTAGTATGAGAAAATTACTGATTTTTGCGATTTTGATCACAGGGTTTTATTCCTGTGACAAAATCGAAGACGAATACATGTACGATGATTCCATATCAGAATCATGGGAAAGCATTGCTGATAAAACGAGCGACAAACTTATCGAGGAGTTTTGGAATTCCAGCGGTTACTTTAATTACGGCAGCAATGAGTCTGATTTAGGATTTCAATATTGGCCTAATGCGCATGCAATGGATGCGGTTATTGATGCCTACATAAGAACAAATGACGCAAAATATAGCGCGTATTTCACACCTTGGTTCGAAGGAATTAAAGTCAAAAATGGCGGAAATTACTACAACGAGTTTTATGACGATATGGAATGGAATGCATTGACTTTTTTAAGAATGTATGAAATCACCAAAGAAGAAAAATACATGACTGCAGTTAATGTGCTGTGGGAAGATATTATTAAGGCATGGAACGAGGAGTTTGCTGGTGGGGGATTGGCTTGGAAAAAAGATCAACTGTATAGTAAAAATGCATGTTCAAATGGCCCAGCAAGCATTTTGGCGGCTCGTTTATACCAACTGACGAAAGATCAAAAATATTTAGATTGGACGCTAAAAATTTATAATTGGCAGAAAAATACGTTATATGATCAAGCGACGGGCGCTGTTTTCGACAATATCGACGGAAGAACAGATGTGCTGAATCGAGTTGCATTGACCTACAACCAAGGGACATTTTTAGGAACTGCTGTTGAATTGTACCGAATTACAGGCGATGTAATCTATTTAAATGATGCTCAAAAAATCGCTAACTATACCATTACAAAATGTATTGATGCCAGCAACAATGTGTTAAGAGATGAAGGAAATGGCGATGGTGCATTGTTTAAGGGAATCTTCATTCGGTACTTCGTAGATTATTTATCGCTTGAAGAAATCAATCCATTGTACAAGAATAAATTTGAGAATTTCTTGATCAATAATGGTAAAGTAGCATGGACAAGAGGCAATGATAACAACGTGTTATTATTCGGCTCATCTTGGGGAACTGTTCCTGTAGGAAATACGCAATTGACTTCGCAGACTAGTGCAGCGATGTTATTCGAAGGATTAGTTCGTTTCTCAAATTTCTAAACAAACGTAACAAAACTATTATTTTACTTTATTACCTGGGTTTTTTCAAAAAATCCAGGTATTTTAATTAAAAAAAGATGAAAAACTACCTAACCATTCTCTGTGTATTGATTGCAACCCTTTCGCAGGTGCAGGCGCAAACGAATAAGAATCTACAGCGAGCTTCTTCAACTATTGATTCGATCTACAAATATTTTTCTATTGCTGATAGCAAATTGTTGAGAGAGCAATATCCTTTTAAAGATGATTATGTAGCTGGATATCTAGGAGGTGGCGAAAATTCTAAAAAGTCTAATCCTTATTCTTATTTATGGCCATATTCAGGATCCTTTTCGGCACAGGTTGCGATTTACGGATCTTCCAAAAATAGCCAAGTGAAAAAGGAAATTGATGAAACGGTATTGACCGGTTTACAGGCTTATTACGACAAACGCATTCCGGCAGGATATGCATCTTATGTTAATTCCGCTCCTGAATCTGATCGTTTTTATGATGACAATGTATGGTTAGGAATTGATTATACCGACCTTTATTTATTGACAAAAGACAAGCAATATTTAGATAAAGCGATTGAAATCTGGAAGTTTGTAGAAAGTGGAATGGACGATAAATTAGGCGGTGGAATTTATTGGTGCGAACAGCGTAAGGAATCTAAAAATACCTGTTCAAATGCTCCAGCTATCGTGTATCTGGCAAAATTGTATGAAGCGACGAAAGATAAAGCTTATCTGAAATTAGCAACTGACTTATATACTTGGACGCAGAAAAACTTGTTGGATACTTCTGATCATTTATATTTTGATAACATCAATCTGAATGGAAAAGTCGACAAAAGAAAATATCCTTACAATTCCGGACAGATGATTCAAGCGGGTGCACTTTTGTATAAAATCACTAAGCAAAAGCAGTATTTAACCGATGCGCAAAATGTCGCAAAAGGTTCGTTCGATTATTTCTTCCATGATTACAAGCAACCATCGACAGGTAAAACAATCAAACTGTTAAAGACAAGCGACAACTGGTTTATCGCAGTTATGATGCGCGGGTTTGTAGAATTATATGAGGTCGATAAAAACAAAACTTATGTTGATGGATTCAAAGCCAATCTGGATTATGCATGGGACAATATGAGAGAAAAAAATGGCCTATTCAATAAGGATTGGACCGGAGAAAATAAGAAAGAAACAAAATGGCTGTTAGATCAATTTGCCTTAGCAGAAATGTACGGTAAGATCTCAACGATTAAATAGAAATCAATACCTATTAATTTCTTAAAATCCTCCAAGTTTTTCTTGGAGGATTTTTTTTGCTTAGGCTATTTGACCTTTTCAGGAACACAGATAATATAATCTGCTAAGCCTTTATTTTCGGACGAAAGGTTTTCTAAATCAGATTGTTCAACTGTTGTAATAACAAAAATTTTATCATCAGCAATTTTGGGCTTTAAGTAGGAGATAATTCCTTCCCATTTATTTGTATGGTATGCACCATTTAAATGCAGAAAAATGGAATTTGGTTGTGAATATGTATAGATTCGTTCGGCCATTGTCGCATCTTTTACAGCTTGCGAAGCAACCATGTTATCACCATTGTGTCCAGGGATCATGTTCTTCATTTCCTTATAAGAAGATAAGGTTGTGTCGACAGCAATCGGAAGTTTCGGAAAATATTTTTTTCCTTCGTCAGAAACATTTTCTAAAATTTGAATGCCTTGATGATACACCGCATTGGCGTATCTTCTCGGAATATTTGTTGCCACCAAAGTTAATCCGTTTGCCTTTGCGAATTCCAAAATCGGTTTGTAATCTGTTGCATAATTTGACCAAATACGCGCCTCCGATTCAAAACTCTTTTGATTGATTCTACCAGAAAAATATTCATCAATAATCAATTGTGTATCGGACTCAAACATTTCCATCCCAATCAACAAATTCTTTTGATGCTGTTTAAATAGCTGTTCTGTCAATTGCAATTGCAATGCGTGAGCAACGGCATTATCGTGCAATTCACCGAAGAAAATATGCGATTTCTGATCCGTTGATTTTACTAAATCTTTAAAGGTCTTTTTATTTCCATCTTTATCAAAAATGCTGTACGCTTCCTGAGCGAGAGCAATGTTCAACGAACAAACAACGATTAAGATATACTGAACGAATTTCATGTTAGTTTTCTAAAGTTTGAATAATGCCTCGCCAATCTTCCCTCTCCGGAATATTTGGTTTGCGTTTCCCGAAAAATTGCACTATCAGATTTCCTTCTTTGTCATAGGCTTCAACGCTGTGCACCAATCCAAGGTCGGTAGGTTTTTTAACAATCCACAAACTTTCGATGGCTTCATCACGCAAGTGCATATTAAATTCTTCATCCAGAATATTTATCCACGGTCCAGTTCTAACAATCTTTTTTGCTTTTCCCGTATGGATTTGAATCATGTTTTTGTTTCCGATAAAAATCATGATCTCAGCATCTGAATCAGAGATTGTATTTAGCAATTTTTCAACGTCGGCCACTGGAATCTGAATGGCATGATTTGCTGGCGCAAGTCGCATGGATTGGCGACGCGAAACTGCGTGTTTTTTCAAAATACCAAAGAAATTATGTGTATCCGTCAAGCCTAACCATTCTTTCTGGAAACTTTCCACATCGATTTCGTTATCTGGAGTTTCTTCTACAACTGCCTTCGGATTCGAATCGATGGAAAGTTCGATCGCTGGATCTGCTTTGAATTGATCGATGAAAAGTTGGTAAGCTTGTTCGTCGCTTTTTTCGGTTAAATAAATCTTATGGATAGCTTCGCCGCGCGTGTCAAAGAACTGAATGCTTTTGCGGTTGTTTTCGTTTACGGCAAATGCATATTTCCAATTGTACATAAATAAGCGCAAATCAATGTCCGGGTTGACCACAAGCCCAACATGTGCATTGAACGTTGCTTTCGTATAGGTTCCTTTGCGCTCATGGACAGCATCTTCATTTCTCGTCAATGCCATAACATAACCGAAATCCTTTATTTGTTTCAACATTCCTTCAATATCTGAATTCAAAAGAATGTTATCCGGGTTTGTAGCGACTAGTTCTGCTTCGCTAACGCCCAAAGTTTTCGCTGCGTCACGAATACGGACTTTAGGGTTCTCAAGTTTGAACGTATCGTAATTTTCTTTTAAAGTAGTTTCCATAGTATAAAATTATGTTGTTGAAATGGGTACAATAAATGGATAGTCAACATCGCTATCTTCTATTAGTTTAACGTTTGTGTTATAGGTGTTTCGTATATTTTCTACGGTAATTGTTTCTTTTGGCGTGCCATATCCAATTTTTTCGCCGTCTTTCAAAATAAGGATTTTATCCGCATATTTTGAAGCAAAGTTAATGTCATGCAATATACAGACTACACAAAAGCCCATTTTAGCTAATTGTTTTGCTTGTTCTAAAATAAGCTGTTGATACAGTAAATCCAAACCATTTATTGGTTCGTCTAAAAATAAAATGGATTCTTTGCCGTCATAGATTTGCGCTAGAATCCTTGCTAATTGGACGCGCTGTTGTTCTCCTCCAGATAATGTAAAATAACTTCTATTTTTCAAATGTTCAATCCCCATATCATCGATCACCTGGTTCACGATTTTTAGATCGTTTTCTGAAGGATTGTCTTTAAAATGAGGGTATCGTCCCATCATAATCAATTCTTCGATCGTGAAATTAATGCTCAACAAATTGCTCTGTGCAAGTACAGCTCTAAATTTGGCAAGCTCTTTTAATGAATAGGAATTTAAATCTTTGTTTTTGATTAGGACCTCGCCAGAAGAACTTTTAAATTCTTTGCAAAGTATCTTCAGAAGCGTACTTTTACCAGCACCATTAGGGCCGATGATGGCAAGCAATTCACCAGCATGCGCTTCGAAATCTACATTTTTCAAAATATGTCTTTTACCGACGATATAGGATAATTTGCTCACCTGTATCATCCGGATATCCTCCTTTTTCTCTCTTTAAAAATAATGTATAAAAAGACCGGGACGCCAATGATAGCGGTCAGAATTCCGATGGGTAATTCAGTCGGAGCAACTATGGTACGTGCAATTAAATCTGCGGCGACCAAAATACATGCGCCTAAAATCGCTGATGCGGGTAGCACAAAGCGATTATTTCCGGTAACTGACATCCTTAAAATATGAGGAACGACCAAACCTATAAAACTGATGATTCCTGAAACCGCAACTGCAGCGCCAACTCCGATCGCTGCAAAAAGGATAATTAATTTCTTGCTTTTATGTAAAGAGAAGCCTAAATGTTCAGCTTGTGATTCTCCTAGAGAAATGGCATTTAATGTTTTGCCAAAAAGCAACAGGCCGACAATGCTGATGATAGAAAATGGGAGCAGAGCGGAAACCGTTTTCCAATTCGCTCCGCCCAGGCTCCCCAAACTCCAAAAAGTGATGTTTCTTAGTTGCTCGTCCGAAGCGATGTAGGTCAGAAGTCCCGTAAATGCGCCAACCAATGCATTGATGGCAATGCCTATCAACAGCAATGAAGTGACATCTGTTCTTCCATTTTTTACTGAAAATCTATAGACGATAAATGTGGTTAGCACAGCGCCAACGAATGCAGCAATCGCTAAGGCGTAATAACCAAATATAGCGGTGATGGATTGAAAAAACCGTGCTTCCAGCACGATCATCAGAACTGCAAATAAAGAAGCTCCCGAAGAAATGCCGATCAAACTTGGCTCTGCCAAAGGATTTCGAAACAGTCCTTGAATAGAAGCTCCTGCGATGCTAATCGTCGCGCCTACTAAAACCCCCAACAGCATTCTCGGCAAACGCAGGCTGCTGAAAACAGCCTGCTGTTGTGCTGTGAAGAGCTTTTCACTTTCTATTCCAAAATTATTTAGTACGATTGAAAACAACGAATCAACCGGGATTTTTACCGCACCGATGCAGATGGAACAGACGCATGCTATGGCCAATAGTACGAGAAGTAAACCTATAATTCGGATGTATTTTTTCACTAATTGAAATTAATGTATTTTTTTGTGCAACTCTTCAATTGCTTGAGCTAAGCGAGGGCTAAAACCGGTCAGGAATTGCCCATCCATCTGCACGATCTTTTTATTCTTGCCAGCATTTGTTTCCTTAACCCCTTGAACCTCTAAAAGACCTTCGGCATTGCCTAAACTTGAAAGACCGCTGTCAAATAGCAACAGTACGTCAGGATTGTAAGCTACTAAAGCTTCAGCTGTCAAAGGTTTGTAGTCTTGTATATCCTTTGCGACATTTTCGCCTCCGGCTAATGAAATCATCGCGTCGACCTGAGTTCCCGTTCCACCGACCATCATCGTTCCTGTCCCTCTGGCATAGATAAACAACACCTTAGGCTTTGGAGTTTGGCTCGCATACGAAGCAACTTTCTCCAATTGGGAATTTAACGATACAAGAATGGAATCTCCTTTTGATGGCAAGCCGACGCTATCCGATACCGATTTGATTAAGTTTTTAGTTCCTTCAACCGAATAGGCCTGTTCGAATAAAAGCACTTGAATACCCGCTTGTTTAAATTGTTCCAGCGTTTCCGGTTTTAAATCGGCTTTAGTTCCGATAATTAAGGTTGGATTCAAAGCCAGTACACCTTCGGCTGAAATATTTTTATTGTGTCCGATTTTTGGTTTGGTTTGAATGGAAGCCGGATATGTGCTTGCGACATCAACTCCCACAATCTTTTCTTCTAATCCTAAATCCGCTAAAATTTCAGTTATCGTCCCATTAATCGAAACAATTCTCGCAGAATCTAGCGTTGCATCTTCTGTCTTTTTAGCAGATTGATTGCAAGAGTTGGTCAATGCAATCATGCCTAGGCAGACCATAATACCTATGATATTTTTGATGGTTTTCATATTTTATCCTCGTTTAACTAGTTTATATTCTAATTGTGGATAGCCACGAGTTCCGCCATCTGAGCCAGCACCCATAGCTAAAAATTTAAGTTTGTATACATTGCCAGAAGCATCTTTGATGACATAAAAACGGTCAGTAAAAGCTCCTGAAGGAGTTCCTGTTGTTGCTCTCCAGTTTGAACCGATTACATTTCGTGCAGCAGATAACGATAGCGCCGCTAAATTACTTTCTTCAAATTCGTCGTAGGTCGGATTTCCGTTGCTAGTGCCATCTGTGTTCTTAAAGATGACTTGAACAGATGATACATTTGCTAAATGATTGGTAAAAACTAAATCGCTGAAAATGTAAGGAATCGTCGTGGTTCCCATCAAAGTCGTGTACATCGCTTTAGACCAAACGAAATCCCAATCAGTTTTTGCAGGTTCAACAGTTACATTTCCCGTTTCAAACGAGAAGTACTGGAAATTGTTATTTCCGTCCTTGTTGATAGTTGCAGTTTTAAAAGTTGTTTCGTTGATTTTAGCATATTGAAGCGTGTATCCAGTAGTGCCACTTTTTAAAACTCTTACCTTCCAGATATTCGCTTCAGTCGCTGCGCCAGCAAACACTGTATTGATTACATAGACTTTGTTATTAGCTTCTGTAGCGTTGATTTCACTGATTACCGTTTTGGTTACATCACCATCGGGATTGTCGTACAGGGCTAGTTTCTCAGGAACAGTACCTGACGAAAGAACAGAAATGTCAAAGTTTGTCGTATTGACAGCATTGATGTCCGAAGACGTGGTGACTGCTGCGGCAGCTCCAGTCATTGAGTTTTGGATCACTCTAAAGTTAGAACCGTTGTAAAATCCCAAATTCCAAGATACGCGTTTCACACTGCTTTGCTTATCTGTACTTAAATCAACAAAAACTGCATTTTCGGCGTCTGAAGCTCCGGCTCCGCCATCTAAAGTTAATTTTGTGCCATCGGATGGAATGATTTCTGGAATAGGAGTTTCATCCCTTCCGCAAGAGGCTAGACAGATTGTCGTGGCAATAAAAAAAGTTGATAATAAATTGTTTGTTTTCATGTTTTTACTAATTATTTCGTGTAAGTATTGAGTTGATAATTTAATCCTAAAAAGAATGATCTGCCATAGCTCATCGGGATGGAAGATATGGAAGTTGCATGAGCATCCGTAGAGGTGGTAGCAGTGCTATTTATGTTGATCGTATTGAATATATTTCTGACACCAGCACTAATCGTAATGTTGGATTTAATTTTCTTATTGATTGTAATATCAGCGTTGCTGAATGACTCGATTGCTGTAGCTCTGATCTCATCTTCAACAAGTTCAAATCCTGGTCTTTTTCCATAAAATTTATAGTATAGATTTATATTTGCACCATATTTTGGAAAGGAGTAAAGCAAGGTGCTATTGATTTCGGGCGTCCAAGAAAACTCATTTGCGGCATCAGAAATTTCACTTTCATCATTGTATCGACCGATGTAAGAAAAGCCTAATCCAGCTTGTAAATTTTTGTAATTCCATTTGTTTTCAAGCGTTACCCCGGTAGTTTTGAAGTTATTGATATTGACGTAAGTCGTAATCGCTGGGTTGTTCGGGTCTATGGCATAGTCGATAAAGTTATCATATCGATTATAAAATCCCCCAAGACTTATCGAAAGGTTATTATTGGATTCGAATGTATTTAAATATGATAAATATCCATTGAAACTATCTGAATGTTCTGCTTTCAGATTTTCATTTCCGTAAATGGTATGATTGGCGTCGACAAATTCAAAGTACAGCTCGCGCAAGGCTGGAGAGCGAAATCCTCTTGCATAGGAAAGACGCAGGTCAAATTGCTCGTTCAATTTGAACTTAGTATTTAACGATGGAATGACTGGGGGCGCGTCGTAAACAGAATTATGCAGGAAGCGCAATCCGGGACGAATGATTGCCCATGAAAGTGGTTTTATTTCCGAACTTAAAAACGCGGCGAAATTAGTTATTGTGGGCGATCCGTTTATACGGTCGCCAGAAGTGTTTTCGTTTTGAAGTTCAAGTCCAACTTGCGTATTCACATAGTTGTTTAACTTGTATTGCGCGGTTGATCTAAAAAATAAGGCGTTGAATTTAGCTAGATCTTGCAATCCATCTCCCACGGTCAAACTTACTTCTCCAGTTTCTAAATCTGTTGTTTCTGTTGTTGTCTTTCTTGAGTAATCTTGATAAGACAGCGCGCCATTAATCGATAATTTTTCATTCAAGCTCCAATCCGTGTTTAATGAATGGTTATGACGATTGGTTAAGTAATGCTTATCGATGAAATTATTGACTTCTGTATAATTTCCCGGCGTATAAATATCTTCATTGACATAGTCAAAACGGTAGGTAGTTTTCTGTTTAGCTGTTCGATATCCTGCATTTCCGCTTAGAAGCCATTGGTCTTTGGGCTGCCAAGCCAATGCTCTCCCTGTATTGCTCCCTTTCCATCCGCCAAAATTATTTCTGCTAGCAGATCCGCCCACGCTCCAATTTTGATTGCTCCAATCTACTCCGACATATTCATTGTGAACGCCTTCATTGGCGAAAGGGCTGTATTCGTTTCCGACAGTTTCTTCTAAGATTCTTGCCCTGACGGAGAATGATTCATTATAGGTTGAACTTTTGGTGATGATGTTAACGACACCTGCTAATGCGTCCGTTCCATACATAACTGAAACTGGGCCTTCGATAATTTCAATCCGTTCAATACTGTTAATATCAATTTGACTTAGGCTTTGCCGAGTTGCGTCTCGGTCAAAAACAGGAATCCCATCAATCAATATTTTGACGCTCCTTCCGCTCATACCCATTAACTCAATATTTGTCTCGCCTAGGGTCAGGTCATTCGCAAACGAAACGCCCAATTCCGTATTTAATACGGTTAATAAGTTAGATGCAGAACGGTTTTCGATAGCTTCTCTCGAGATGGTTCTGACTTTATAAACTGAATTTTGGATTGATTGGGGTTTGAATTGGCCGGTTACGACAACTTCGTCGATGAGCTTGTTATTCGCGGTGTCGCTAGCATGTTTTGTTTGTGCAGCACAAATTCCGCCCGTAAAAAACGTCATTAAAATCGCGCTATATAGAAATTTCATAGTTGTCCTGATATTAACATGACAAACATAAAGCTTAATTAGACTTAATCCAAATAAAATTAAAAAAAGATGAAATAAAAAACCGCCAATGAAAGCGGTTGAAAAATCTTATGAAAATCTATTTTATTCTGATTATAAAAATTATTTCTTCACGAAATTTTGTTCGATGGTTACGTAATATTTGTTCTTGACAGCGTCATTTTCTAAGGTTTGAAAAGAAGTGGCGTATTCATCAAAAGGAGATTTGTAAGCATATATTTCCCATAATAAAATGAAGGCAGAAATCGGGCTTTCATTATGCGCTGTTATTTTTTTCGAAATAGCTTGTTTGTTTTGATTTCTTATGGCATCTTTCCAGCCTTTTCCAGCAATCGTGCTTTGTATTTGTTTTGACTCTTCGAAATTGCCTGCATCGTTAGATGCATACAATTGTCTATTCAGCGAAGCTAAAGAGTCTGCAAGCTTGTCTTCATAAGTCGCATAGATGCCCATGTATTCTTCAAATAAATTTGCATCTTCTGAAGAAGTAGCCAATTCAATGTTTGAATAATCAGTTTTATCTTTTACAGCTTGTTCAATTTCTGCTGTGGTTTTATTTGGAAGTTTTAGTGTGTACTCTTTCGATTGGCCTGAATTGATGAAAATCATTTTATGAAGCACGAAATAATCTTCTGCCGGCCCATAAAAAGCATCATGTTTTTGCATCGGTTTTACCGCAGAGTGGGGGATATGTTCCCGATTCCAAAGGATTCGGACTTCTACTGGGTCAATAATCGAACTGTCGATTGTAAGTGTTTTGTTTTGTCCGCTTAATGATTCAGAAAATAATATCGTTCCATTTATCGGATTAATCAGTTCAACTTTAAAACTGTCAATTTTATCTGTCTCAAAGTGAATTTGAGTTTTAGAGGAGCTACAACAGGCAAACAGCAACAAGCTCGCTGCTAAAGAAACCAATAATTTAATCGGCATAAACATACTCACATAAGTTAATTATTCGGGAAATATAGAGATTTTAAGGTGAATTAAAAAGCCATCGTCAATTTTTTTAACGATGGCTTTTTAAACTTTCCTGTAAGTTATTTTTTAAATATCTACTCTTGCATCCATTTCAAAATCTTCATTCAATAGATGAACAATTTCCATGGATTTCTCGTAGTTTGTGGATTTTTTCGAAAAGAAATCGTGTTGTGTCGTTTCTGTGTTCAAGCCGTTTAAAACAATTGGATTCACTTGTTTCACTTCGAAAATTGGGTCGAAACCTAAATTCATCAAGGCTTTATTTCCGTTGTAGCGAACGTATTCTTTTACTTCTGCCGTTAAACCGACTACAGTATATAATTCTTCCGTGTATTTCAATTCGTTTTCGTACAAATCATTCAGCAAAACCAAAAACTTAGTTTTTACTTCTTCTTTGTTCGGCAATTTAGCGAAAACTTCTTGTGCGATTAACCCAACGAATACGCCGTGAATCGATTCATCCGCAACGATTTTCTTGATAATATCTGCTGAAGCTACCATTTGGCCTTGGCCACATAACCACAAAGGCAAGAAGAAACCAGAATAAAATAAGAATGATTCCAGCAATACGGAAGCGCCTAGAGCCATAAATAATTCCTCGTCGCTCACGACTTCTTTGTCGATTTTGCGGTAGTATGAATCAATTGTCGCCGCTTTGTATTGAAGAAATTTATTTTCTTTTACCCAGCCGAATACATCATTGATTTCATTCGTAGTCGAAACTGTCGTGAAAATAGTCGAATACGATTTCGCATGGATGGCCTCCATCATACACATGTACGAAAGCACAGCCTTGTTTTGCAAGCTATCGATGTGGTCGATGATTTTTGGCATTCCGGTGTGGCTTTGCAACGTATCCAACAAGGTCAAACCGCCCAATGCTTTTTTATAGCATTCTTTCATATCCCAACTCAAGCCCTTCCAGCTATCAATATCTTTTGATGGAATATATTCGGTATCAATCCAAAATTGTTTGATATTCTGTTCCCAAAATAAGATGGCATAATCATTATCGGGAGTATTCCAGTTGACGGCTGTAAATTGCTTATTCATGTTGTCGTTTTATGAGTAAAAGAAGCTGAATTGGAGCTTATCCAATTCAGCTTATGTAATTTTAGTATAATGGGGTTATTTATGCGGAGCAAGAAATACACTCATCGATTGATGATTTTCTTGTTCTTGTGTAATACAAAGATTTTAATCCTAGTTTATGTGCATAAATGTAATATTTCGCTAAATCTCTGGTGTTGTCTTTTGAGTTGGTATGCAAAATTGTGGAAACACCTTGGTCAATATGGCGCTGAATCACTGAAATCAATTTCAGAACTTTCATTTGGTCCATATCGTATGCCGATTTGAAATAGAAATAATTATCGTTTGTCAAGTATGGCATTGGATAATACGTTGTGCTATCTCCGTATTCGCGAACTTCAATGATATCAACAATCGGCATAACCGAAGCTGTTGCATTCATGATGTATGACGTTGACTGGTTTGGCGCAATCGCTAGACGGTAAGCGTGGTAGATACCATGTTCTTGAACTTGGGCTTTCAATGCTTCCCAATCTGCTTGAGTCGGAATATGAACACCTTCAAAAAGTTCGTTTACTTTATCCGTTTTTGGTAAATAATCACGTTCAGTGTACATGTTGAAATATGTACCATCTGCGTAAGCAGATTTTTCAAAGCCAGTGAATGTTCTAGAACGCTCTTTTGCAATCTCCATCGATGCTTCCAATGAATAGTAATTCATCATCATAAAGAAAGTGTTTGCAAAATCCAAAGCCTCATGAGATTCATACATGATAAAGCTTTTCGCTAAGAAACCATGTAAGTTCATCGCACCTAAACCTACAGAATGCAACTCTCTGTTTGCTTTCGCAATGGAAGGAACCATTTCGATATCGGTCACATCAGAAACCACAGTTAAGGCACGCATGGCTGTTTTCACAGTTTGTTTGATGCGTTTGTTGTCCATCACTGTCGCGATATTCAATGAACCTAAATTACAAGAGATTCCGTAACGGATAGTATCTTCTTTTCCGTAGATATTGATGTCCGAAACTTCTGAAACTTGCATGATTTCTGTACACAAGTTGGAGAATTTTACTGAACCGATTCCGTTCAAAGCGTGCACGCGGTTTGTGTTTTCTTTGAAGAAAATGTATGGGTATCCAGATTCTTTTTGCGTTTGTGCTATTTTAACTAGCATGTGGCGCGCATTGATTTTTTTCTTTTTAACGTTTGGATTCGTAATCAATTCGTCATACATCAAATCCATATCCATTTCATCCAAATACTTGCCATACTCTTGCATCACGGTATGCGGATAAATCAAATACGCCGCTTCATCTTTTTCTGCTAGCTCCATGAATTTATCTGGAACGATAATTCCGATGGACAATGATTTGATACGGACTTTTTCGTCGACATTGATTTTCTTACAATCTAAAAATTCTTCGATATCCGAGTGGAAAATGTTTAAATAAACTGCTCCAGCACCAGGACGTTGTCCTAATTGATTCGCATACGAAAATGTATCTTCCATGATTTTCATAATTGGAAGAACACCTCCTGCACGGCCTTCAACGCCTTTGATGGCTTCGCCACGTGCACGGATTTTAGAAATATTGAATGAGACACCGCCTCCGATTGAAGATAATTTCATTGCAGAATCCACTGCATAACCAATACCGTTCAAGTTGTCGCCGATTTCATCTAAGAAACAAGAAACTAATTCACCAGAACGTTTTTTACCAGCATTCAAGAATGTCGGGGTAGCGGGTTGATATTCTTGATTGATAAAGATTTCAGCATATTCGATAGCTTTTTTAACACCTTCTTCACGTGCTAAAAATAAGGCAACAGCAACAACGCGGTCTTCGTAACGCTCTAGGAATTTTTCACCTGAATCGTCACGCAACGCGTAGCTCTGGAAAAATTTGAACGCCGCCATGAATGATTCAAAACGGAATTTCTTCGAATACACAAAATTGTATACTTCTTCCATTTGCTCAAACGTAAACCATTGATAGAAATCGATGTAATAATCGTTTTCCACCAAGTAGTCAATTTTTTCTTTCAAGTTGTAAAAGAAAACAGTGTTCTTATTTACATACTCTAAGAAATAGGCGCGCACAGCTTCCTTGTCTTTATGCAAGCTGTATTCGTCATCATGCTTAATCATGATTTCGTTATTAAGCAATATCCAATTTTTTGCTACCTCGTTTGCTATCATTGTATTGGTTTTTAATAATGTCTATAAACTGATTGATGTCTTCCATTGTGCCCGAAAGTTCGAATTTCATGGCTAAAGGAACGTCGTATTCATTGGAGATTTTGTCGGCTGCAATACCGAAATTTTGTCCCCAATTTCTGTTACCGCTCGAAGTGACAGAAAATATTTTGTCGGCTTGGTTCAAAAGAAACGCTACTGTATTATCAGGAACAGAACCCATGCGAGTTGTGTAGGTGATTAAATGTCCTGGTTGCTCTATGGCCAAGTTGTCATCGATTTTATGTGCTGACCACCCAGTAATCTGAGTTACTTTGTTGATGAATCGCTGCACATTGCCCGTTCTCGAATCGTAATATAAATGTATCATAGTCGAAATGGTTTGGTCGATGGACTATTGAATATGAATACCTGCTAATTCTTCTGGTTTGAAACCGATAATGCGATGTTTGATTTCGTCGTTTTCTAAAACGATTACCGTTGGCACTGTGCGTACTTTAAAGCGTACGGCTAACTCAGGTTCGTCGAAAGGATTGACGGTTTCGTATGACAAACCTTTATTATCTAAGAAAGCTGATACCTGTGCGCATGGAGCGCAGTCATTTTTTTCGAATTTTATGATTCTTGCCATGTTGTGATGTTATTTTAAAAACAAGCCTCACTTTTTGTGAAAAGTTAAACTTGCTCATGAATTATTTGATTTTTTATAGAGGTGTGTTTCTCTACTTTAACAAATATCACTTATTTTATTTCCGAACGTTAACGATACTTTTCCACAGGTTTTTCTAAAAGTCGGTTGGGGATGCCTTCACGCTGTTGTTTTGTTTCAATCGGCTGATTTTCAATTCACATTGAATGTGGATAACTTTGAAAACATTTTAGTTTTGGTAAAAAACTGATTTTTCTGTATGGGAATTTATTGACCTTAAGAATACGAAATTTGCGAATAATTTCTGATGTTTTCTGAAAATTTGACACAAATATCTTAATGCGAAAATGGACGGTGCATTTCTGTCTGTTTTGGATAATTTATGTATATTTAGCAGAAAAACTAACTACAATGAAGTACATTTATTCCCTTTACATTTTCATTTTCTTTTGGCTCCCCATTTATGCCCAAGAGAATGTCACTTATCAAAAACCTTCTGCAGAAATCCTTCAGTTGGCCGATTATACGGCGCCTCCTAGCGTACGCATGAGCGATGACAAAAACTATTTTGTCTTTCAATATAAGCCAACGTACAAAACCTTGGATGAGCTAACGCAGGATGAAGTAAAATTAGGGGGATTGAGAATCAATCCGGTGACAAATATATCAAGCACGACCACGTATTTCAACAATTTGAAAGTGAAATCGCTTCGCACAAATACAGAACAACAGGTTAAAGGACTTCCTGAAAACCCAAAAATTGCGCAGCTGAGCTTTTCACCAAACTCAACGCAACTGGTTTTCACCAATACAACTGCCAAAGGAGTTGAGCTTTGGTTGGTAGATTTAGCTAGCGCTGAAGCAAAGAAATTGACCGAAGATGACTTGAATTCAAATTTGGGTTCGCCTTTTACTTGGTATAAAGATGGTTCGAAATTATTGATAAGCAAATTGCCTTCCAATCGTAAAGCATTAATCGACAGCAACAAAGACTTGCCTGAAGGACCAATCGTTTCTTCAAGCGATGGACAGGTTTCCCAGTTGCGTACCTACCAGGATTTGCTGAAAAATCCGCATGATGAAGCGAATTTTGAATCGTTGATTACTTCGGAATTGTATGCCCTTGATTTGTCAGGTAAGCAGACAAAATTGATGGACGCGGCGATGTATATCGACCAATCATTTTCTCCGAATGGTGAATTTATTTTGATTAGCACGCTGAAAAAGCCATTCTCTTATGTCGTTCCGTATAGCCGTTTTCCACAAGAAACCGCTGTTTATGATTTGTCAGGACAGTTAGTGAAAAAGGTAAATGAAGTTCCATTGATAGAGATTATGCCTAAAGGATTTTCTTCAACCAGAAAGGGAAAACGCAATTTGAACTGGCGTGCAGACATGCCGGCATCACTTTATTTTGTAGAGGCGCTTGATGAAGGCGACGCTTTCAAAAAAGTCGACTTCAGGGACGAATTGTTTACATGGAAAGCACCATTTAACGAAAATCCAGTTTCATTAATGAAAGTCGCTGACCGTTTCAGCGGGGTGCTTTGGGGTGACCAAAACCATGCTTTGGTTTATTCAAGATGGTATGATACACGAAATCTAAAAACATTTCTATTAAATCCCCAAACGACCGAATCGAAACTTTTGTCGGAGAGGAACTATCAGGATGTGTTTAGCGACCCAGGTTCCGTACATACCGAACGGAATGAATATGGAAGCCACGTAATGTTTATTGACAACCATAAAACCTATTGGGTAGGAGCTGGTTATACAAAGGATGGACAATTTCCATTTATTGAAGAATTAAATCTAAAGACAAATCAAAAGAAACGATTGTACACATCCAATCTGCCAGGCAAAAAGGAAACTATTTATGACCTATTAGACATCAAAAAGGGCGATATTTTAGTTTCAATTCAATCACCCACTCTTTTTCCCAATTATTTTACTAAAAACATAAAAAAAGGTAAGCAATCGGCAATCACGGAGATAGCCAATCCATTCCAAGAATTGGAAAATATCCATAAAGAAGTAATTTCATACAAACGCAAAGATGGTGTAGATTTAAGCGGAACGCTTTATCTTCCAGCGGGATATGATAAGAATAAACAAGAAAAGCTACCCTTATTAATTTGGGCCTATCCAAGAGAATTTGTTGATAAAAATACAGCAGGGCAGAGTACATCCAACCCGAATGATTTTACATTTCCGTCATACGGCTCATTTATTTATTGGGTTTCAAAAGGCTATGCGGTTTTGGACAATGCGGCATTTCCGATTATCGGAGAAGGCGGTAAAGAACCAAACGATACGTTTATTGAGCAGTTGGTCGGTAATGCAGAAGCTGCAATTGATGCGGTGGATGGTTTAGGTTACATCGACCGCAAGCGAGTGGCTGTAGGCGGACATTCTTATGGTGCATTTATGACAGCTAATTTATTAAGCCATTCAAATTTATTTGCGTGTGGAATTGCACGCTCTGGTGCTTACAATAGAACTTTGACACCATTTGGATTCCAATCTGAGCAGCGGAATTATTGGGATGTGCCAGATGTTTACAATACCATGTCTCCTTTTATGCAAGCCGATAAAATGAAAACGCCGATGTTGCTGATACATGGCGCGGCTGACAATAATCCAGGAACTTTTACATTACAGACCGAACGCTATTTCCAAGCATTAAAGAATCTTGGTGCGCCGGTTCGCATGGTTTTATTGCCAAACGAATCACATGGTTATCAAGCGAAGGAAAATATTTTTCATGTATTGTGGGAACAAGACCAATTCTTAGAAAAATACTTAAAGAACAAGTAACACAAAAAGGCCGGAAAATTTTTCCGGCCGTTTTCATTAGGGTGTTGTAAAAACTTTATTTAGCGGCTTTTACTTTAATTGGAACGATTACGTCGCCCCAAGCTAAATTAATAACCCCAGCTTTATCCACCGAAATATTAAATTGTTCGACAACAGGACTTCCTGTTGAATTTTTTACATTCACACGAAGCTGGTCTTTGCTCTCGTCATATTTTACACCCCAGCCTTCCCACACTTTGCTGAAAATAACGGTAGTTTCTGATTCACCAGGGATAGACCATAAGCCATATTTACCTTTTGGAAGGGCTTTGCCTTCTACCAAAACATCTTTGTTAAATTCGATTGTTGTAATCTCATTTGCTCCAGTACGCCATACTTCGCCAACTTTAGCGATTTCTACACCCAATTGGCGACCTTTCAAAGAAGGTTTGCTATAATGAATGGTAATGTGCACGCCGTCAGCAGTCGTTGCGTGAACGGAATCTGGAGGACTAGGGCGTTTTGATTTATCTTGTTGCGCAAAGGCAAAACTAGTAGTCAAAAAGGCAATTAGAACTGCCACAATGCTTAATTTCGATTTCATATATTTTTACGTTTAAATTGTTATTCGGATTTCTTCTCCCTTTCAATTCTTCCCTTGCTCGCACTTAGATTTGGTAAACCTTGATGTCTTTTCAATGTTTTGGTATCTTTAAATTGCTTGTCAGAAGTCGGATTTCCCATCTCAATATTTCTTCCTTTGTCTTGTGCCGTTGTAATTTTATTTTTCATGTTTTTTGGATTTTAATTAAAATAAATTATTCGGTTGTCTAGTAATAACGTTTAAGAAGGAAAATTGTTGTCGATTTTTTTTGAGGGAATGATTACCTGAGCTTATTTTTTGCCTAAAGTCAACTATATATTCTCATTTTTTAATAGTCGGAAGGCCATTTCTATTGAAGAACCTGCTCCATAGGAGCAGAATGTTTGGAGCAATAATTGTCTGAGATAGACTTGCGCCGTAGGTGCAAAATCTTTTCAGATGAGTTGCGTACCTACGGCACGCTTATCAATTTTTTATGTAATTCTACAAATTTTGAGCCTCTACGAGGCTTAAAATATTGCTGTATTTCTAACTCGATTTTTTGCAGGTAAATAAATCAAACGTTAGAACTTTTTGACCTGTTCTTTTAAATCGCGAACAGAAATCAACTTGTTCTCCTGTTCATCTTTTATCCCCATATCAATTTCTTCATTTAATTCCGAAATTGACATGGGTTTAAGGTTTTCTTCGTAACGAGTAACCTTATTTTGCTCAATCAGGATTTCTAAAGCTTTGATTACATCTTGGTCATCAATCTTTAAAAATTCTTCAATAAGCAATATTTTGCGATCGTCAAAAGTCATATTTCAACTAGTATACTCAAAGATAACCAATCGTTTAAATATAATAAGGCACCGAAAGATGGATTTTAACGGATTCGAATTTTAAGTTATACCAAATACTCAAATAAAGTCTGGTCTTTATTGACTTCGATAAAATCAAATTTAAAATCTTTCATACGCTGAATTAAACTAATGTAATCTGTTGGCGCATTTAACTCAATACCGACCAATGCCGGCCCGCGCTCACGTTCAGTTTTCTTAATAAACTCAAATCGGGTTATATCATCTTTTGGCCCTAATACCTCATTCACGAACAATCGCAAAGCACCGGGACGCTGAGGAAAACGAACGATAAAATAATGTTTAAAACCTTCGTACAACAAAGACATTTCTTTGATTTCGCTCATGCGGTCGATGTCGTTATTGCCTCCAGAAATAATACAGACGACTTTTTTGCCTTTGATTTCCTCTTGATGAAAGTCCAATGCAGCTACGCTCAATGCGCCCGCTGGTTCAACAACAATCGCATCCTTATTGTACAATTCCAAAATCGTTGTGCAGATTTTTCCTTCGGGAACCGAACGGACAGAGTCTAATAATTGTGAACTCATTTCAAAATTCAAGGAACCTATTTTTTTCACTGCGGCGCCATCGACAAACTTGTTGATTTTGTCCAATTCGAATGGAGAACCATGTTCCATGGCGGCTTGCATCGAAGCAGCACCTTCCGGTTCTACACCATAACATTTTACATTGGGAGCATTATTCTTAAAATAATAGCTGACACCCGATGATAATCCGCCGCCACCGATTGGGATGAAAACAGCATCTAAATCAGGCAGGTCTTCCAAAATCTCTACCGCTACCGTGCCTTGGCCTTCGATGATTTTGATGTCATCGAATGGGGGAATAAACGTCATTCCATGTTGTTCGGCATAAGACAAAGCCGTTATTTGGCAATCATCAAATGTATCACCGGTTAAAATAATTTCGATATGACCGTTTCCCCACATTTCAGTTTGAGAAATTTTTTGCCGAGGCGTTGGACCAGGCATGAAAATCACACCTTTAATTCCTAACCTTTTGCAGGACAGAGCGACACCTTGCGCGTGGTTTCCGGCACTCGCACAGACCACACCTCGCTGACGCTGTTCTTCTGTAATGCTCGCAATCTTGTTAAAAGCACCTCTTAATTTGTAAGAACGAACAACCTGTAAATCCTCTCGTTTCAAATAAATTTCCGCGCCATATTTTTCGGACAGATGCGGATTGTATTGTAACGGTGTGCGTGTAATAATATCTTTTATTGTTTCTTTGGCAACAAGAGAATCAATGGTTAATGTAGATAGGTCAAGGCCCATTGTTTTAATTTGTTTTATTAAAAAGGCTGAAATAAATCAGCCTTGGATAGTTAATTTGATACCAGACTCAATAAATCTTCGTCGTTTAAATCTTTTTTAGCATCCGCTAAAACCAAGAACCGCTCGTAAGTATCCGATAAAGTTTCTTTATCCAAGTCATACCCCAAACGTTCCAAATGATGTTTCAATGCGTGACGGCCAGAACGAGCTGTTAAAATAATTCCAGCTTCATCCAAACCAACATCTTCTGGGCGAATGATTTCATAATTCTCACGGTGTTTCAAGAATCCGTCTTGATGAATTCCAGAACTGTGTGCGAATGCATTTTTGCCGACGATTGCTTTGTTAGGTTGCACAGGCATATTCATCATACTGCTTACTTTTCCAGAAATGTAGGTAAACATTTTGCTATTGATATTCGATGATATGTTCGGGAAACTTTGGCTATGCACTTTTAAAATCATAGCAACTTCCTCTAAAGAAGTATTTCCTGCACGTTCTCCAATTCCATTGATAGTACATTCCACTTGTCTGGCTCCATTCTGAATCGCAGCAATAGAGTTCGCTGTCGCCAAACCCAAATCATTATGGCAATGTGCAGAAATGATCGCTTGATCAATGTTACTGACATGCTCTTTTAAATACTGAATCTTAGCTCCATATTGATCAGGCAAACAATATCCGTTGGTATCGGGAATATTGACTACCGTAGCGCCAGCAGCGATTACCGCTTCGACCATCTGCGCCAAATAAGCCAGATCAGCACGGCCTGCATCTTCTGCATAAAATTCTACGTCTTCAACATACGATTTAGCATGTTTTACTGCATCCACCGCACGCTGAAGAATTTCTTCACGCGTGGAGTTGAATTTATATTTGATGTGCATGTCCGACGAACCAATTCCTGTATGGATTCTTGGGCGTTTGGCATACTTTAATGCTTCAGCAGCAACATCGATATCATTTTTATTCGCACGAGTCAATGCGCAGATGATTACATCATTTACCGCTTTTGACAATTCAACTACAGATTGAAAATCTCCAGGACTGGAAACCGGAAAACCTGCCTCAATCACATCAACACCTAAGCGTTCTAAATCTTTTGCGATTTCAATTTTTTCAGGAGTTGTCAATTGACAGCCCGGAACTTGTTCACCATCACGAAGTGTCGTGTCAAAAATATAAAGGTGATTTGGATCGTGTAACATAGCTTTATGATTTAATATGAACTTCCTATTTAATTAATTTTAAAACTTCAGCTCCCATTTCATTGGTTCCCAAAATTTTGTCTGATGCTGTGTTTGCATTCGCGATGTCAATGGTTCTCCAGCCTGCTTTTAACGCTTGATCTACAGCGTCGGTTACCACTTTTGCTTCTTCTTGAAGACCAAATGAAATATCCAATAACAAGGCTGCAGATAGGATAGAAGCTAAAGGATTGGCTTTGTTTTGTCCAGCAATATCATGCGCCGAACCGTGGATAGGTTCGAAAAATCCAGTTCCATCTCCGATAGAAGCCGAAGCCAACATCCCCATCGAGCCCGCAATTTGTGACGCTTCATCTGTTAAAATATCTCCAAATAGATTAGCCGTTAAAACAACATCGAATTTCTTCGGATTTTTGACCAATTGCATTGCTGCATTATCGATAAACATGTGCTCAGTTTCTACATCAGGATATTGCTTCGCAATTTCCTGAACCACATCGCGCCATAAGCGGGAAGTTTCAAGCACGTTGGCTTTATCAACTGAACATAGTTTTTTACCGCGCGTTCTTGCTGCTTCGTAAGCTTTATGCGCGATACGTTCAACTTCGTAGCGGTTGTAATTCATCAAATCTGAAGCGAATGAATTATCTTCTTTTCTATATTTTTCTCCAAAGTATACATCACCTGTTAATTCTCTGAAAAACAATATGTCTGTTCCTTTCAAGATTTCAGGTTTCAGGCTTGAAGCATCCAACAATTCATCAAACAACAATATAGGGCGCAAATTCGCATATAGGCCCAATTCTTTTCTGATTTTTAACAATCCTTGCTCCGGACGAACTTTTGCCGAAGGGTCATTGTCATATTTGGCATGGCCAATTGCCCCGAACAAAATCGCATCAGAAGCTTTCGCTTTCGCTAAAGTTTCATCTGGCAAAGGGTTTCCTGTAGCCTCGATCGCCACGTGACCCATCAATGCTTCGTCAAATTCAAATTCATGTCCAAATTTCTCGGCGATCGCTTCTAAAACTTGTTTTCCCCAAGTTGTAACTTCTTGGCCAATTCCGTCCCCAGGGATAATTAATATATTTTTCTTCATGTATTATACGGCTTCTAATAAAGTTTCTATGGCTTTTACTTCGCCTTTTTCTAATAAAATTTTCTTTTCTATGCTGTTCGGAATCTGGGATTCGTAATGCCCAACGTAGATTAATGTTTTTCCGTGGCGGCATAATTCGTCGACAACTTCGTTGAAATGTGTCGTCTGCGCCTGATCCAATCCTTGGCAAGGTTCGTCTAAAATCAATAACGTAGGATTCTTTATGATCGTTCTCGCTAGTAAGACTAAACGTTGCTTGCCTAAAGGCAAACTCGTCAATAAATCATTTTTGTAAGGCAATAAATCAAAGAAATCAAGCAACTGATTCACTTTCTGCTGTTTGTCAAATCCTAAATCGCGGAACAAACCGATGCTATCATAAAATCCCGAAGCAATGCTTTGCCAAACCTTCGCGGATTTGTCAAAATACCAATGCAATTCGGGTGAAATGATTCCTACCTTTTCTTTGATGTCCCAAATGCTTTCGCCAGAACCTCGTTTATTTCCGAATAAATAAATGTCATTGGCATAAGCTTGCGGATGATCGCCATTTAAAAGCGATAATAAGGTAGATTTTCCTGAGCCATTTGACCCTTGCAAAAGCCATTTTTCTCCAGCTTTGACCGTCCAGCTTACATTTTTTAAAACTTCTTTTTCACCGTAACGAACCCCAATATTTTTTAACTGTAAAATCGTGTCCGAATAAAATGCTGGTTCTTGTTGTAAAAAATAAGGCAATGTTTTTTGCTGGCGCAACTCATCCATGGAGAAATCTTCTGCTGAATCAACTTCGGCTAATTTTCCATTTTGAATTTCTGCAAAATGAGTAATCTGCTTCGGCAGGTCTGTATCGTTGCTAATCAATAGCAAAGTCATTCCTTCTTCAATCAACGCATCAAAGACTTGATTTAAATTTTTTCTCGTCTGTTTATCCAAACCTGTGTATGGCTCATCAATAATCAGTAGTTGTGGCTTTAGCCAAATGGCCTGCAAGAGTTGTAATTTCTTATGTTCGCCACTGGATAATTCAATGAGTTGCGTGTTTTTACAATCATCAAAACCAAACAAAGTCAGATAGTCCGCAATGTCCGAAAAGTCAAGATTTTCTTTTTCTCCAAAATGGAGCAGTTCAGCATAGACCGTTAAGGTGTCATTTTTCTGCTGTTTGTTATAACGTTGTTGATAGTAGAAATTGCGGTCACCTTCTAAATTCGTGAATTGGTACCAATTAGGTACATAATGTACTTTTGGATTTAATGTCGAACTGTGATCAAAGCTGATTGAAATCTTTCCGTCGGCATTTGTTGCTTGTGAAATGGCTCTCGCCAAAGATGATTTACCTGAACCGCTTTTTCCTCCCAACAACCAGCTTTCGCCCTTATTTATTTCCCAATCCAAACCATCAAGTACGGTTTTATATCCGTATTGAACATTCAGTTGGGCGATATGGACGACAGCTTCTGGCATTAACGAGTCTTTTCGAAATAAGTAATGTCTTCGACGTGACTTAAAATAAAATCGATATCGTCGTAGCCATTAATCAAGCACGATTTTTTATAAGGGTTGATTTCAAAAGATTCGACATCGCCAGAATCTTTAATTGTCACTGTTTGCGCTTCAAGGTCTACGGTTATTTCTGAATTTGGATTTGAAAAGGTTGTCTCAAAAACTTTTTCCAAAAATTCATCGGAAACCTGAATCGGCAATACACCGTTATTCAACGCATTTCCTTTGAAAATATCGGCGAAGAATGAGCTGATTACGACATCAAAACCATAATCTTCAATTGCCCAAGCGGCATGCTCACGGCTCGACCCGCAACCAAAATTCTTTCCAGCAACTAAAATTTTTCCAGAATAGGTCGGGTTATTCATTACAAAATCAGCTTTTGGCTCATTGTTGCTATCATAACGCCAATCGCGGAACAAATTATTTCCAAATCCTTCGCGTGTCGTCGCTTTTAAAAAGCGCGCCGGAATAATCTGATCGGTATCTATATTTTCTATGGGTAATGGAACTACCCTTGAGGTTATTGTTTCAAATTTTTTCATATCAAAATAGTCTTAGACCATGATTTTTATGATTTGTATGATTTATACTTTCTTGTGATTTTATTCGTGCATTAAACTGCAATTGTTGTGATTTATTAATCCCTTATTTTGTATTAGGTTTGTATTTTTTGTTAGTTAAACGTTTAAAAACTAAACTCATTTCGCCAAAATTTATTAACAATCCGATTTCTAAGTTATATGCTTCTAAGTAATTAATTCCTTGTGCAAGATGTACATCCTCGAGAGCTTTTACTGCCTTTAACTCTACGGAAATTAGTTTATCAACTAAAAAATCTACCCTTCGTGTACCAATCAATATTCCTTTATAATAAATTGGCATTTCAAATTCTCTGTCGAAATTGATTTTTGATAGCCTAAATTCTATTGCAAGAGCTCTTTGATAAATAACTTCTTGAAATCCGCTTCCTAAATACGAATGGACTTCCATCGCGGATTTAATAATTTTAGATGTCAATTCAGAATATTTATAATCTGTATTTATCATAAACGAGCAATCTAAAATCAATACTCCCCTAAATCAAATTAATCATAAAAATCAAAATAATCATGTTCAAGATAATAACTCACGTACGTCAGTAATCTTACCCGTAACAGCAGCGGCCGCGGCAGTCAAAGGACTGACCAGCATCGTGCGTGCATTGGGACCTTGACGTCCTTCAAAATTACGGTTGGATGTAGAAACACAATATTTCCCTGCAGGAATTTTATCTTCATTCATTCCTAAACATGCGGAACATCCCGGTTCACGCAATTGGAATCCGGCCGATTGAAAGATTTGATCTAGTCCTTCTTCGATAGCTTGTGCTTCTACTTGTTTTGATCCAGGAACAATCCATACTTCGACGTTAGGATCTTTTTGTTTTCCCTTAACAAAGTCAGCGACCTCACGTAAATCTTCAATGCGTGAATTGGTACATGAACCGATAAACACATAATCAACAGGTTTTCCTAAAATCGGCTGATTGTCCAAAAAACCCATATAGTCGAGCGCTTTTTGGAAAGAAGGCTGTTCAGTTTCTGGTTGTGCTAATTTGGAAGGAATATTATCATTGATCCCCATTCCCATTCCTGGGTTTGTACCATACGTAATCATCGGGGCAATATCCTTTGCATGGAATTCTAAAACGGCATCAAACTTCGCATGCTCGTCCGAATACAATGTTTTCCAATAGTCTAAAGCAATGTCCCAATCTTCACCTTTTGGTGCAAATTGACGGCCTTTAACGTAGTCAAAAGTTGTTTGATCCGGAGCAATCAGCCCACCTCGAGCACCCATTTCGATACTCATGTTACATATTGTCATACGCTCTTCCATACTCAAACTGCGAATTGTCGAACCTGCATATTCAATAAAATAGCCAGTTCCGCCCGCTGCCGAGATTTGAGCGATGATGTATAAAATAATGTCTTTCGCACCCACACCTTTTCCCAACTCGCCATTAACTTCGATTTTCATCGTTTTTGGCTTTTGCAATAAAAGGCATTGCGTAGCAAAAACTTGCTCCACTTGTGAAGTTCCAATACCAAATGCAATTGCGCCGAATGCGCCATGCGTAGAGGTGTGCGAATCGCCACAAACCATAGTTTTTCCAGGTTGTGTGATGCCCAATTCTGGACCTATCACGTGAACGATTCCTTGGTAAGGATGTCCTAATCCATATAATTCAACTCCAAATTCAGCACAGTTTTTCGTCAGCATATCCACTTGATAACGGGATAATTCTTCCGCAATCGGTAAATGCTGATTTAGGGTCGGCACGTTATGATCAGCTGTCGCAACAGTTTGCTGTGGTCTGAATACCGGCAAACCACGTTTGCGTAAGCCATCAAATGCCTGTGGCGAAGTCACTTCGTGGATTAAATGGGTGTCAATATATAAAATATCAGGAAACCCTTCTTCACTCTTCACGACGTGATCATCCCAAATTTTTTCTACTAATGTTTTGCCTTGATTTTGGTGTATCATTTTTATTATGCTATTTAAATCCTAGATAAAATAATAAATTCATATTTTATCTAGGAAAAATCCTGTCTAATTTACGAAAATTTAAACAGTTTTAATAGTTTTCATCGCAGTCATTGCTCTTCTCAATACCGCACCTACTTCTTCTACTTGATGAGTTCTGATTACTTCGTTGACCTGAATCAATTCACGGTTGTCCACACCTAAATTTTTTCCATCGTTATAATTCTTTCCAACTACATCAGTATCAATGGTTTTCATAAAATCAGCTAATAAAGGTTTACAAGCTTGATCAAACAAATAACATCCATATTCAGCTGTATCTGAAATAACTCTGTTCATTTCAAATAATTTTTTACGAGCGATTGTATTGGCAATCAACGGTGTTTCGTGCAAAGATTCATAATAAGCCGATTCCGGTTTAATGCCTGCTTCAACCATTGTTTCAAAAGCCAATTCAACACCTGCACGGATAAAAGCAACCATCAATACGTAGTTATCAAAATATTCTTGCTCCGCAATTTTCACATCGCCAGCAGGAGTTTTTTCAAATGCTGTCTCTCCAGTTTCTGCTCTCCATTTTAATAAATTGGCATCGCCATTCGCCCAATCTTCCATCATTGTTTTGCTGAATTCTCCAGACATGATATCATCTTGGTGTTTTTGGAACAAAGGACGCATAATGTCTTTTAATTCTTCAGAAAGGTCAAAAGCTTTGATTTTCGCCACGTTCGACAAGCGATCCATCATTGCTGTGATTCCACCTTGTTTCAACGCTTCAGTTACCACTTCAACGCCATATTGAACCAATTTGGAAGCGTAACCAGCATCTATTCCTTTTTCAACCATTTTGTCAAATGACAAAATAGAACCTGTCTGCAACAAACCACAAAGAATGGTTTGCTCACCCATTAAATCAGATTTTACTTCCGCAACGAATGAAGAACGCAACACACCTGCACGGTGACCGCCAGTTCCTACACAGTAAGCTTTTGCATATGCCAGACCTTTTCCTTCTGGATCATTTTCAGGATGTACTGCGATTAATGTCGGCACTCCAAATCCGCGTAAATATTCTGCGCGAACTTCTGAACCTGGACATTTTGGAGCAACCATAATGACCGTGATGTCTTTACGGATTTGCATGCCTTCTTCAACGATGTTAAAACCGTGAGAATAAGAAAGCGTTGAATTCTGTTGCATCAATGGCATAACGGCATTGATTACTGAGGTATGTTGTTTATCTGGGGTCAAGTTAATGACAACATCTGCTGTTGGAATCAATTCTTCGTAGGTACCAACGGTAAAATTGTTGTCCGTGGCATTTTTCCAAGAATCTCTTTTTTGCTCAATAGCCTCTTTACGTAATGCATAAGAAATGTCCAAACCAGAATCTCTTAAGTTTAAACCTTGATTTAAACCTTGCGCACCGCAACCTACAATTACTAATTTTTTACCTTTTAGTGCATTCACGCCATCCGCAAATTCTGCGCTGTCCATGAATTCTGCTACGCCCAATTGATTT
Organism: Sphingobacterium hungaricum; assembly: GCF_015210005.1. Taxonomy (GTDB): domain Bacteria; phylum Bacteroidota; class Bacteroidia; order Sphingobacteriales; family Sphingobacteriaceae; genus Sphingobacterium; species Sphingobacterium hungaricum. The sequence continues at coordinate 168,101 of NZ_MU158697.1, read as the reverse complement.
AATTGTTCTCTAAGTGGTAATGTGTTAAAATAATTTGCCATTGTTTTTCTTTCTTTAATATTTTGATTTAGTCTATTGATTTCTGTAATACTCTTTTTTGTGCCAATGCGTATCCGTAATGCAAGGCGTCGTGGGACAAGCTCATCAGAAGCACTTCTTCGATTTCGTTCATTTCTACACCAAAAGTTTCGGTTGAAAAAGGTGTGATCGAAGATAATTTTCCATCGATGTAATCTGCTTCTAGTTGTGCGATCGTACCTAGCGCTAGGTTTTTCAGCTCTTCAATTTCGGGTGCTGAAATGTTGCGGGTAGGTTTTGAACCTTTTTTAAAATCTTCTGCATATTTTATTGAAGACATATCCGGTAAAATACCACTTCGAACATAACATAAGATTTGAGTTGACACAACGATGTGCCCAAAATTCCAAATGATGTTGTTGTTAAATCCTGCCGGAATGTAATTCAGCTCTTCTTCGCTTAAGCCATCAATCAATTTGATAAATGGATTTCTGCCGATACGAATGGCTTCTGTTATTGATTTTTTACTTCTCATGGTTACATTGTAAATACATTTCCGCCTTGTTCTAGGAACTCATTTTCCACTACTTCTTGTGAAGGCTCTTCCTTTTCAAATTGTTTTAATTTAGAATGGAATCCAGCAGAATCTTTAATGATTGCAATACGCGCGCCACGGACGAATTCAATCAATCCATATTTCGTTAATTCTTCTGTCAGGCGATCGATTTCTTCGCGATGTCCCGCAGTTTCAAAAACAATGTAATCGTTACGAATCACAACCGCGGAAGCTCCGAATTGACGCAACAAACGTTCAACGTATGCCTTTTCGGTAATTACATCTGCCGGAACTTTATATAAAGCTTGCTCTTGCCAGATTAATTCGTCATTTGTGTTGTAATAAGCTTTTAATACTTCAACTTGTTTTTCAATCTGACGACATAGTTTGCGCACAACTTCTTCAGCCTCAGTGATTAAAATTGTAAATCGGTGAATGCCTTCAACTTCAGAAGGAGAAGTGTTCAAACTTTCGATATTGATTTTTCTTCTTGAAAAAATCCCCGAAATACGGCCTATCATTCCGATAGAGTTTTCGGTATATAAGGTAATGGTGTATTCTTGTTTTTCCATTTTAAATTAAAAAATAAAAAGTAAAAAATAAAAAAGGGTGGCTACTTAACCTGACTTTATGTTACTGATTACTGTTTTTTTGCTAGCACGATTTTAATACTTTTCATGCTAATTTATTTCATGTTTTCTTTTGTCTTTATTATAATCGAAGCAATAATTTTTGACAACTCATCTGCTTCTGATAATAACTTTTTTAACTCGTGGTTTTCTTTCCAAATTGTATCTCTCAACAAGCAAATCCAATATTTAGATTCGTTTGCCGACTTTAATGCTATTAGATAATATTTTATAAAATCTCTTTTTGATGAGCCAGCATACCCTTCGACTAAATTTGCTCCGATTGACGTGGAGCTTCTGACTACTTGATCAATAAGGGATAAATAAACTCGATCGTATGTCTGATCCTTAACAAATAAAATAACATCTTTCGAAAATCGATAAGCTCGATGTTTGATATCCACCGGTTTCATGTTATTTTCCATTTGTTGAAGGTTTATTACATCAAATCAATTCCTCTCTCTAATAGCGACTACGCAAGTTTTTTAATTTTTAAATTTTAATTTTTACTTAAGTCTTATCTCCGAAACGCTAGTGCCTTGACAAACCATCGGGAATACATTGTTTTCTTTGCCGACCATTACTTCCAATAGATAACCTCCATCGTGGTCAAGCATAGTTTTCAATGCATTTCTCAAATTTGCACGCTCTGAAATCCGCTGTCCTTCTAAATAATATCCTTTTGCGACAGCAACAAAATCAGGACTTGTGATGTTCACAAATGAATAGCGTTTGTCGTGGAATAGCTGTTGCCATTGGCGAACCATTCCTAAGAATTCGTTATTCAAAATCAAGATTTTGACTTTCGCTCCGAACTGCATAATCGTTCCTAACTCTTGGATTGTCATCTGGATTCCGCCGTCACCGATAATGGCTACAACGTCTCGCTCTGGAGCGCCATACCAAGCACCGATTGCTGCTGGAAGACCAAATCCCATTGTTCCTAAACCACCTGAAGTTACGTTTGATTTCGATGAATTGAACTTTGCATAGCGGCAAGTCACCATTTGATGCTGACCAACGTCTGTTACGATAACGGCATTTCCGCCAGTCAATTCATTCAAGACGTTAATCACTTCGCCCATCGTCATGATATCTGTTGATGGATTTAATTCTTCGTTGATGACTTCTTTAATTTCTTCTTGCTCTAAATCTCTAAATTTTTGAACCCAAGCCAAATGGTCATTTTTCTGAATTAACGCTGATAATAGCGGAAGTGTTTCCTTACAGTCGCCCCAAACGGGAACAGTTGTTTTTACGTTCTTATCGATTTCAGCAGGGTCAATGTCCAAATGAATCACTTTTGCTTGTTTCGCATACTTATCCAATCGGCCCGTAACACGGTCATCGAAACGCATTCCGACAGCAATCAGCACGTCACATTCGTTGGTCAATACATTCGGCGCATAGTTTCCATGCATGCCTAGCATTCCCACGTTTTGAGGATGGTCCGTTTCCAAAGCACTTAGTCCCATTACGGTCCAAGCTGCAGGAAATCCGCCTTTTTCAATAAAATCTTTAAATTCTTGTTCTGCTTTTCCCAAAATCACGCCTTGCCCGAAAATGACAAAAGGTTTTTTGGCTGCATTGATAACCGCTGCAGCGCGTTCTATATACTCGTTGCGAATAATCGGTGATGGGCGATACGAACGGATATGGTCGCACTTTTTATATCCAGGATAGTCGAATAACTGGATTTGCGCATTTTTAGTAATGTCAATCAGCACAGGTCCCGGTCTTCCGGTTTTAGCAATGTAAAATGCTTTAGCCAACACGGAAGGGATTTCTGTAGCATCTGTGACTTGGTAATTCCATTTCGTAACAGGAGTTGTGATATTAATCACATCTGTTTCTTGAAATGCATCTGTACCTAATAAAGAAGCAAAGACCTGTCCGGTAATGCAAACAATGGGATTGCTGTCAATCATTGCGTCAGCTAAACCAGTCACTAGATTCGTCGCTCCAGGACCGGATGTAGCAAAAGCCACTCCGACGCGTCCGGAAGTACGTGCATATCCTTGCGCTGCATGAATCCCGCCTTGTTCGTGACGGACCAAAATGTGCTCTAATTTTTCGCTATAATCGTATAGCGCATCATAAATTGGCATAATGGCACCGCCCGGGTAACCAAATATGGTATTCACACCTTCATGAACAAGTGCTTCCAAAACTGCTTGCGAACCACTCAATTGGATGGCTGTTTCAGTTGCTTTGGGTTCTTCTACTTGCGTTTTTTCCAATGTACTCATATCTTCTTTCCTAACTTTTTCTTGAATAATTTTTATTGGTCGGTTACACAACCTTCCGATGCATCAGATACTGTTTTGGCATATTTATACAACACACCTTTGGTCACTTTAAGTGCCGGTTGAGACCATTTTGCACGACGTTCGGCAATGGTCTGTTCGTCAACTTTTAGATTAATCGTGTTATTGACTGCGTCGATTTCGATAATGTCATCATTTTCGACTAAACCAATCGTTCCGCCATCGTAAGCTTCAGGCGTAATGTGGCCCACGACAAAGCCGTGTGTACCGCCCGAAAAGCGTCCATCCGTAATTAAAGCAACGGACTTTCCTAATCCTGCACCAATAATTGCAGAAGTTGGTTTCAGCATCTCCGGCATTCCCGGTGCACCTTTTGGTCCTTCATTGATAATCACAACAACATCGCCTCGGCGAACCGTGCCATCTGAAATTCCTTTGATTAAATTTTGTTCTCCATCGAATACACGTGCTGGACCGACAAATTTTTCACCTTCTTTTCCTGATATTTTTGCGACCGAACCTTTTTCGGCAAGATTTCCATACAGAATCTGTAAGTGTCCCGTCGCTTTGATTGGCTCGCTTAATTTTTGAATGATGGGTTGATTGTAATCAATAATGGATTTGACGTCCGCTAAGTTTTCAGCTACCGTTTTTCCAGTTACTGTGATGCAATCACCATGCAATAATCCTTCATCCAATAAGTAACGCAAGACAGCCGGAGTTCCTCCATATTGTTGCAAGTCTTGCATTAAGAACTTGCCAGAAGGTTTGAAATCGGCCAAAACTGGTGTTTCGTCAGACATACGCTGAAAATCATCTTGAGTAATGTTTACGCCAACCGATTTACCGATTGCAATAAAATGCAATACAGCGTTTGTACTTCCGCCTAAAATAATGATTGACCGGATTGCATTCTCAAATGCTTTGCGCGTCATAATATCCGAAGGCTTAAGGTCTTTTTCTAAAAGGATTTTGATGTATTTTCCAGCCTCTAAACATTCCTCTTGTTTTTCTTTCGAGATGGCTGGATTCGAAGAGGAGTAAGGCAAGCTCATTCCCAACGCTTCGATAGCCGAAGCCATGGTGTTCGCTGTATACATCCCGCCACAAGCGCCAGCGCCTGGACAAGTATGTTTTATAATGCCATTGAAATCTTCATCTGATAGATTTCCAGCTATTTTCTGTCCTAATGCTTCGAAAGCAGAGACAATATTTAGTTCTTCTCCTTTATAATGGCCCGGAGCGATTGTTCCACCATAGACCATAATCGCTGGACGGTCTAATCGACCCATTGCAATGATAGCTCCCGGCATGTTTTTGTCACAGCCCGGAATAGCAATCAAACCATCATAATATTGTCCGCCACAAATCGTTTCAATGCTATCCGCAATGACGTCGCGCGAAACTAAAGAATAGCGCATGCCATCTGTTCCGTTGCTCATTCCGTCAGAAACACCAATGGTTCCGAAGGTCAACCCAACTAAATCATTGTTCCACACACCTTTTTTGACAACTTGTGCCAAATCATTTAAATGCATGTTACAGGTGTTGCCATCATAGCCCATACTCGCAATTCCCACTTGCGCCTTGTCCATATCTGCATCGGTCAATCCGATTCCATACAACATGGCTTTCGCGGCCGGTTGTGTCTCGTCTTGCGTGAAGATACGGCTGTATTTATTTAATGTGTTCTCATTAGATGATGACTTCATAATTCTCTTGCTCTAATACTAAATTTTTATATTTTCGTTGAATGGAAGCGCCAATGGTATGTTCCCATTCTTCCTGATAAATGATTTGGTCTACTTCTTTAATGCCAATAATTTCTGCTGCTGTTCCGCATAAAAATGCACTGTCAGCTTCATGCACGTCTTGAATAGTTAAGTTCTTTTCGACTAAGTCGAAATTTAATTCCTGACAGATATCGATAACCGTCTGACGTGTGATTCCTGGAAAAATATTGGATAGGGGCGGCGTATAAATCGTGTAATCCTTTTCGATAAATAAATTTTCACTTGATGCTTGCGCAACGAATCCATTTTGGTCCAATAACAAAGCTTCGTCGTAGCCATTTTTCAAGGCTTCTGAAGTTGCTAAAATGGAATTGATGTATTGTCCTGAAACTTTCGCATCGATGCGGAATGACTTCGGCGTTGGACGTTCAATGCTGGATGTGAAGACGCGCAACAGATTATGGCCCAAATAAGGTCCCCATTCCCAAGCGGCAATCATCAAGCTGCTTTCCGAGTCCGCATTTAAATGCATATTGGAACCTGAAAATACCAAAGGACGAATGTAAGCCGAACGCAAATTATTTAATCCTAATAATTTGTAGGTCTTTTCAATTAAATCTTGGTTGTTCCAATGATAGTCAATCCCTATGGCTTCACATGAATTCTTTAACCTTTCGAAATGTTCTTCGGCTTTGAAGATGCGTGTGCCATTATGCGTAGCATATGCGCGCAAACCTTCAAAAGCTCCGTAACCATAATGCAGGGATTGTCCAAAAAGATCTACGCCTGCGCTATGCGCTTTTGCGAACTCGCCATTAAAATAGATGAGCGTATTTTGATTATAGTATTGCATACCTTAAAAAAATAAAATTTGTCTTATCCCCAAGACATCATGCTTCATTTGATTCTGTAAGTTACTTCGATTAAAAATTCTTTACAATAGCTAAAGGTAGAATTTTAAAAAAGTTTTAAATTTTGAATAATTAAATTTATCAAAATAATATTTTGCTTAAATTGACATTACACATTCTTTATAATGTTGTTAGTAGACTAAAATTAAAATCGGTATGTTTTTGTCTTCGAGCTCGAATTTTAAAAAACCCTAAAATTCTGCTTAAAATTGGTAATTCAGTGAAATTACTTGCAAAAAAAGAGCCCCTCATTTTTGAAAATGAAGGGCTCTTATATGACGTTATTAAATAAATTAACTTGCTATAATTCCCTCCGCTAAAACCGTAATGACGTTATCATTCGCTTCGACGACACCACCTTTAATAATAAAGATTTCTTCCGCATTACCAACACGAATAATTACTTTACCATCTTCTAGTGTAGAAACAATAGCAGCGTGGTCTTTCAAAATCTGAAAGGACCCATCTGTTCCAGGAACAGTTACGGCAGTTACTTCGCCGTCGTAAACTAATTTATCTGGTGTAATTATTGTTAATTTCATTTTCTCTAGTATTTAGTATGTAGTATATAGTATTTAGAAAACGCCTTAGTGATTCCACTGAGAAATTGTAGTATTTAAACAAGAAGTCTAACTACTAAATACTTTATACTATCTACTCTCTAAACTGCTTCTGCTAATAGTTTTTTACCTTTTTCGATTGCTTCGTCAATGTTACCCACTAAGTTGAATGCAGCTTCTGGATATTCATCTACTTCACCATCGATAATCATATTGAAACCTTTGATTGTATCTTTGATGTCAACCAAAACACCTTTTAAACCTGTAAACTGTTCAGCTACGTGGAAAGGCTGTGATAAGAAACGTTGAACACGGCGTGCTCTGTGTACAGTTAATTTATCTTCTTCAGATAACTCATCCATACCTAAGATAGCGATGATATCCTGTAACTCTTTGTAACGTTGCAAAATTTCTTTCACACGTTGAGCCGTATTGTAATGTTCGTCACCTAAAACCGCAGGAGATAAGATACGAGAAGTAGAATCCAATGGGTCTACCGCAGGGTAAATACCTAACTCAGCAATTTTACGGGACAATACTGTAGTAGCATCTAAGTGGGCAAATGTTGTTGCCGGTGCAGGGTCAGTTAAATCATCAGCAGGAACGTAAACCGCCTGAACAGATGTAATTGAACCGTTTTTAGTTGAAGTAATACGCTCTTGCATTAAACCCATTTCTGTAGCTAATGTCGGTTGGTAACCTACTGCAGAAGGCATACGGCCTAATAAGGCTGATACTTCAGAACCTGCTTGAGTGAAACGGAAAATGTTGTCGATAAAGAACAATACGTCTTTACCTTGTCCATCACCTTCGCCATCACGGAAATATTCCGCAATTGTCAAACCTGATAAAGCAACACGCGCACGTGCACCTGGAGGCTCGTTCATTTGTCCGAAAACAAATGTACATTTAGATTCTTTCAACAATTCATTGTCAACAGTTTCCAAAGGCCATTCGCCTTTTTCCATGCCTTCCATGAAGTGCTCACCATATTTAATAATACCAGACTCCAACATCTCACGCAACAAGTCATTTCCTTCACGAGTACGTTCTCCAACGCCCGCAAATACAGAAAGACCACCGTGACCTTTGGCGATATTATTAATTAATTCTTGAATTAAAACTGTTTTACCAACACCAGCACCACCGAATAATCCGATTTTACCACCTTTAGCATAAGGCTCTAACAAATCGATTACTTTAATTCCTGTAAAAAGAATTTCTGATTCTGTCGATAAATCTTCAAAACGAGGAGGTACATTGTGGATTGAACGACCGTTAGTTTTATCCAAATTAGGAATACCATCAATCGCATCACCAACAACGTTGAATACACGGCCTTTGATTTCTTCACCAATCGGCATTTTAATCGGAGCTTCTGTGTCAACCACTTTCATTCCACGAACCAAACCTTCGGTTGCATCCATGGCAATCGTGCGTACACGTTCTTCGCCTAAGTGTTGTTGAACTTCTAAAACAACGCGTTGTCCATTTTCTTTCTCAATGTATAATGCATCGTAAATCTTTGGAAGTTTATCATTGTCCGCAAAGTTAACGTCAACCACAGGGCCGATAATTTGCGCTATTTTACCAATATTGGGCATAGTATAAGGACTAAATTATTATTAATCAATTCTTAAAGTTAAACTTTACAGTCTTTTTCGGACTGCAAAAATAAGTTTTATCTTTCTAAAAGACAACCTATAAATGAAGAAAAAATAAAATTATTTTCAAAGCTGTTTTTTAACTGCAAATCAGCCATTTTTGAACAAATAATTCCTGCCCATTTTTAACTATTGCTCCAGCGAATGATAAGTCAATTTCAAATGATATCGCTCTATCTCACATAAATTGTGCATATCTTACCTTTTTCTCATCAATTTTTTGGTAGTACATCATCATAAATCCTATATTTAAGGTGTTCAACTACTCTTATTAATTAAATCATGAAGAAATATCATTTTCTGTTTATTTCATTTTTACTGCCTGCGCTTTTGCAAGCGCAATGGAAGTATCCTAGTTATGAACAGATTCAAAACGACATCACTCAAATAGGCAAAAATAAGTTTGTAACGCAAGAAGCGATTGGAAAAAGCCATGGCGGACAACCCATCTCCTTATTGAAATTTCAGAACGCCAACAAAAATGCACCGACCTTATTGCTTGTTGCCGGAGTGGATGGACAGCATCCAGCGGGAACCATAAGCGCTTTGCATGTGGCAAAAAACCTGTTGAAACTGAGTCCCGATTCTTTAAGCAAATTATTGGACAATAAATCCATTTGGATTTTGCCTTTGGCAAACCCAGATGCGTACGTGCGAAATGCTTCTGCTGTTTTGCAACTGACGTCTGGCAATGCAAGGCAAATAGACAATGACCGAGATGGGCGCGTAGACGAAGACCCGGCAAAAGATTTAAATGGCGATGGGGTTATTTCACAAATGCGCGTGAAATCTTTGGCTGGAACGTATAAGTTGCATTCGGCCTTTTCAGATTATTTATTAGCGGTTGACCCGAGCAAAGGCGAGAAAGGAATTTATGAACTCTATACAGAAAGCATCGATGCCGACAAAGATGGGTTGTATGGAGAAGATGGCGCTTCCGGTGTAAATATCGACCGGAACTTCACCTTTGATTATGGAATCTTTGAACCCGAAACCGGAGAATATGCTGCTTCAGAAGCCGAAACAAAAGCGATTTTGGATTTGCTTTACGAAAATCCACAGATTTCAACCGTCCTGCATTTCGGATTGCAAAATAATTTATCGATAGCCGAAAACTTCGATAAAGGAAAAGCAAGTGAGCGCATCATTAAATCATGGAGTTCCAACGACGCACAAGTCTCAAATTACGTCACTTCTATTTACAATGAGACCGTGAAGCCATTGGGCGAAGCTCCAAAAGCGAATGCTGGCAAAGGCAATTTTTCATCCACAGCTTATTATCATGCCGGAAGATTTAGTTTTGTTACGCCTTCTTGGTGGGTTCCTTCCGTGCAAGACACGAGCAAACAAGCTGATTTGCCGAAAAAGGCTGCGCCAAACGGAAAAGTCCCTGATGATAAGTTTGTGAGCTGGGTGTATAAAAATAATATTGAAGGCGCGATTTTGCCTTGGACGAAAGTCAATCATCCAGATTTCCCAAATCAAGAAGTTGAAGTGGGAGGTGTTGTCGAATTATACAAAAATAATCCGCCGGTAGATTTGCTTGAGGCTAGCAGTGAGCTGCATTCCAATTTTGTGATTAAGCTGGTGCAGTCAATGGCGGCATTGGAGTTTTCGCAACCAAAGATTACGGCTCTTGGAAACGATATCTTCCGTGTTGAAATGCGTGTGTTTAACACAGGAGGCATGCCGACCTATCCTGAAATCGGCGACAAGATTAGACATGTCTCAAAATTAAAGACCATTATTGAACTTCAAAAGTCGCAACAGTTTTTAAGCGGAAAACGTTTGGAACTGTATCCTTCCTTAGCTGCTGGAAAATCGCAGGATTTTTCTTGGTTAATCAAAGGAAAAGGCAAAGTCGAAATTGTAGTAGGCTGTCCTGCTGCTGGTGAAAAAACAATTTCTGTCACTCTTTAATCTTACAAAATGAAATTGAAATCTCTTATTATACTTTTCGTATTATTATATACTACGCAATTTTCTTTTGCACAGAAAGAAGATAAAGCTGTCGAGGAAATTGCCGGACTGCGCGCAATCGGTTCTCCATCGAATCCGAAAGTTCCAATGAATTGGAATCGCTACCACGACTACAAACAGATGGAACAATTCTACAAAGATTTGCAGAAGGCCTATCCCGGTCTTGTCAAATATGAATCCATCGGCAAGTCTTATGAAGGCCGAGATATTTTTGTGTTGACTGTCACGGATTTTAATTCGGGGGATGCGAACCGCAAACCTGGAATGTGGATTGACGGAAATATCCATGCCAACGAATTGCAGGGTTCTGAAATATCCATGTATACAGCTTGGTATTTGGCGGAAAACTTTCAAGCAGTACCTTTTATTAAAGAATTATTAAAAGACAAAGTTTTCTATATCGCACCGACTATCAACCCAGATTCTCGCGAGTACTTTATTTATGAACCGAATAGCATGCATTCGTCAAGAACAGGACGACGTCCTTTCGATAATGACGGCGATGGTCTGATTGCTGAAGATTTGTATGATGATTTGGATGGCGACGGAAATATTGTAATGATGCGACGCAAATCGAAAACAGGACGGTATAAAGTTGACCCTGAAAATGCTAAGCGCATGATTATTGCTAAAGCTGGAGAACAAGGCGAGTATGAGATGCTTGGGTTCGAAGGAATAGATAATGATGGAGATGGTTTGGTAAACGAAGATATTACGGGAACTTATGACCCGAATCGCGATTGGGGATGGAATTGGCAACCGAACTATGTGCAAAATGGAGCGTTGTTTTATCCCGGAACTCTTCCTGAAACACAAGCCGTAAAGAATTTTGTGTACAGCCATCCCAACATTGCGGGAGCGCAGTCGTATCACAATTATGGCGGTATGATTTTGCGCGGTCCTGGCGCAGCGGAAGACGAGCGTTATTACTCAAGAAAGGATGTGCAAGTGTATGATGCCTTAGGCAATGTCGGAGCAAAAATTCTTCCTGGGTACGATTATATTGTTATCCATAAAGATTTGTATACCGTTTATGGTGGCGAAATAGATTATCTGGCCTTGACTCGAGGCATCTTTACATTCTCCAATGAACTGATGACGACTTACAAATTATTCAATCAAAAATCAGGTTCCGGCTTTGGCCAAAGTGATGAATATTATGAATTTGATAAATTGCTGATGTTTGGGGATGCTTATGTCGATTGGAAAGAATATGACCATCCGCAATTCGGAAAGATTGAAATTGGAGGTGCGAAGAAAAACTATACGCGCAACCATCCAGGATTTTTGTTGCTGGAAGATGCGCACCGCAATGCCGCATTTACGATTTACCATGCTCATCATTTGCCAAAATTGGAAGTGCTGGACGCAGCGGTGAAACCACTTGGCGGAAATCTCTTTGAGGTCAACGCAACGATTTGGAACACGCGCATTATTCCGACGCATTCCGACCATGATGTAAAAAATAAAATTGAGCGCCCCGACCACATTCGTTTGGAAGGTGCTGATGTAATTACAGGAATGCGGGTCTTGAACAGTGATTTTAATGAAACAAAAGAACAGAAGTATCTGCCTCAGCAAATCGAGATTCCAACGATAGACGGTATGGGTGCGGTCAAAGTGAGATGGATTGTCAAAGGCGACCCAAAAAATGCGAAGATTGTTGTCGATAGCCATAAAGGCGGTCTGCTTTCAAAGAATTTGAAAGATATTTAAGCTGCGCTTAAAAAAACAAAAGCCTGAATTTTTTCAGGCTTTTTGTGTTTTTAAGAATTTCTTTTCATTTGTTCGTCGAGCAGCTGTCTTTTCAATTGCTGTTCGCGCTCCATGGATTTCTTGCGAAGCGTCTGCAATTCTTCCTGCGCTTCATTTGCAACTTCTTTATGTGTATTCGTGTCAACTTTTGCTTTTCTAAATGAGGCAAGAGTTATCAAGAAGGCAAGGGTAAGTACAATAATAATAGACCAGACTAAAGTATGATAGCTCGCTTTTGAGAAATCAATTCCCATAAAGGAAATGCTATCTGTTTTGCTCTTTTCCTGTGCTAATTCCGCTTCTAAGGTAGAAATTTTCGTTTCTAATTCCGTAGTCGTGGATGCATGGGAAGAGCTGGATTCCTTTAACGTTTTAATCTCGGTTTTCAGAGTTTTTACCGTGTCTAATGCGTTTTTTCTAAGAACCTCTAAGTTGGTTTTTCGGATTAATTTGAAATCTGCGTCTTGCGACCTAGACAATGCAGCGATGTAAAAAAATTGACTATCTAAGCTGCTTTTCTGCAAAGCTTCTTGCATATTCATGCGCTGGGCAAAAATGCTCGAAGAACTAAAACTGGCTAAAAGAATAAAAATTAATAACGATACGCGGTGCTTCATTAGTTTGTGTGTTGTTTGGTGTTTTATCTAATTAACATAACTTTTCTTGAAATATTGCTATTAAAATGAAATTAATCTCAAAAACTTCAAATCCATCTTCCTTTATTTATTGTAAAAATTAAAAGATTTTTACTGGTTAACAAATTATTTATCAAAACATTTCCTTTTTTTCTTCAAAATTTTTAATTCTTAAACGGAATTAAAATACTGTGCTAATTATTCACTAATTTGATTACCAAATTATAAACAAGTAACAAATTAGGTTCTTCAAAATATGATAAATAAAACTGTAGCGAATGCTGAAGAGGCCATAGCGAATATTGAAGATGGAATGACCATTTCAGTTGGTGGCTTCGGTCTGTGCGGCATTCCCGAAAATCTGATTCAGGCATTGATTCATAAAGGAGTCAAAGAGTTGACCTGCATCAGCAACAATGCCGGTGTCGATGATTTCGGGCTTGGATTATTGTTGCAAAACAAGCAGATTAAAAAAATGATATCTTCTTATGTAGGGGAGCATGCTGAATTCGAAAGGCAAATGTTGAGTGGCGAATTGGAAGTGGAATTAATCCCGCAAGGAACATTGGCGACTCGATTAATGGCTGGCGGATATGGAATGCCGGTTATTTTTACGCCTGCTGGCGTCGGAACTGAAATTGCCGAAGGCAAAGAAATCCGGAAATTCACGTTCCACGGTGTCGAAAAAGACTATCTAATGGAGCAGGCATTCGAACCTGATTTCGCACTGGTGAAGGCTTGGAAAGGTGACACGATGGGCAATTTGGTTTTTCGTGGCACAGCCAATAACTTTAATCATTCAATGGCGATGTGTGGCAAAATTACGATTGCTGAAGTCGAGGAATTGGTCGAGCCAGGCGAATTAGACCCAAACTATATTCATACACCGGGTGTATTTGTCCATGCTATTTTTCAGGGCGAGCATTATGAGAAAAGGATTGAACAGCGTACGGTTAGAACTGCAGAATAATTGAATTTTAAAAAGAATAACATGAATAAAAAAGTATATATCGTTGCGGCAAAACGCACAGCTATTGGAAGTTTCGGAGGCGGTTTGTCTACTTTATCTGCTCCTCAACTAGGTGCAGCAGCGGTGAAAGCAGCTTTAGAACAAGTTGATTTATCATCCGACGAAGTCGACGAAATTTTTATCGGAAACGTGCTTCAGGCGAACATTGGTCAAGCTCCGGCAAGACAGGTTTCTAAGTTAGCAGGATTGCCAGACAAAGTTTCTGCAACAACAATCAATAAAGTATGTGCCAGTGGCATGAAATCTATTTCATTAGCCGCACAAAGTATTTTGTTAGGAGATAATGATGTTGTGGTTGCTGGCGGAATGGAAAGCATGAGCCAAGTTCCTTATTATTCGCCTTCCACTCGCTGGGGCGCAAAATATGGTGACCAATCGTTAGTCGATGGATTAAATAAAGATGGCTTGACAGATGTCTACGGAAATTATGCCATGGGCGTCTGCGGTGAAAAATGCGCCGAGAAATATGGTTTCACGCGTGAGGACCAAGATGATTATGCGATTTCATCGTACACTAGAAGCAAAGAAGCTTGGCAGAAAGGGAAATTCACAAAAGAGGTCACAGCGGTTACCGTTCCGGGAAGAAAAGGCGATGTTGTCGTTGAGGAAGATGAAGAATATAACAATGTCAACTTTGAAAAATTAAAGCAATTGAAATCTTCATTTAAAAAAGACGGAACAATTACAGCGGCTAATGCTTCGACATTAAGCGACGGAGCTGCGGCGCTTATTCTGGTGAGCGAAGAAAAATTAAAAGAATTAAACCTGACACCCATAGCCGAAATCATTGCTTATGCCGACGCAGAGCAAGAACCAGATTGGTTTACCACAACGCCAGCTTTAGCGACCGAAAAAGTATTGAAAAAATCGGGGTTGACGATTTCGGATATTGATTATTTCGAATTCAATGAAGCATTTTCGGTGGTCGCACTGGCGAATGCCAAGCTATTGGATTTGCCTTTGGACAAAACAAATGTCTACGGAGGCGCGGTATCGTTAGGCCATCCTTTGGGTTGTAGCGGCGCCCGGATTGTGGTTACCTTAAGCAGTGTTTTGAAGCAAGAGGGCGGAACTTACGGATTGGCGGCGATTTGCAACGGGGGCGGAGGTGCTTCTGCAATCATTATTAAAAACCTATAGCCATGTTGGATAAATTTGGAATCGCAAAACGGATTGCGAAAGAGGTAAAAGATGGCTATTATGTCAACCTAGGAATTGGAATTCCAACGCTTGTTGCGAATTACATTCCCGAGGGAATAAATGTTGTCTTGCAGAGCGAGAACGGTTTGCTAGGCATGGGGCCATTTCCGGCCGAAGACGAAGTGGATGCTGATTACATCAATGCAGGCAAGCAGACCATTACAACTTTACCGGGTTCAGCATTTTTCGATTCGGCGATGAGTTTCGGAATGATTCGCTCGCGGAAAATTCATTTGACAATTCTCGGAGCGATGGAAGTTTCAGAAAATGGCGATATCGCTAACTGGAAAATCCCTGGAAAAATGGTCAAAGGCATGGGCGGAGCAATGGATTTGGTCGCTAGTGCCGAAAATATTATTGTTGCGATGCAACATGTCAATAAAGCTGGCGAATCCAAGTTGTTGCCATCTTGTACATTGCCGTTGACGGGCGTTCGCTGTGTCAAAAAAATTGTGACCGAATTGGGCGTCTTTGATGTTTTGCCGGAAGGTGGATTTAAATTGCTTGAATTGCATGAAGGTGTGACCGAAGAACAAGTTAAACAAAGCACTAAAGGAAAGCTGATTATTTAAAGATTAGCAGATTTAAGAAAGAAGGAGCAAACCAAAAGTTTGCTCCTTCTGCTTTTAAGCATGACAGTGCATAACAGTTTAAATCCAAGAATCCATTAAATTCGTATTGGATTAATAACCTAAATTAAATAATTAAATATGAATGCAATTGCTGGTGTACTGTTTCATTTTATTGGAGGATTTGCTTCAGGGAGTTTTTACGTTCCTTATAAAAAGGTAAAAGATTGGTCATGGGAATCCATGTGGATTCTAGGCGGCTTGTTCTCATGGATTATTGTTCCTCCGATTGCGGCTTATTTAACCATTCCGAATTTTTGGGAAATTATCAAAGGCACCGATTCAAGCATTTTAGGCTACACCTATTTGTTTGGTGTTTTGTGGGGAATAGGAGGATTGACATATGGCCTAGGCGTCCGTTATTTGGGCGTTTCATTGGGAAGCAGCATTATTTTGGGGCTGAGTATGGTTTTCGGCGCATTGATGCCCGCCATCTATTATTTCTTTAACCAAACACCAGGGAAGCACAGCATAGATTTCTTTTTTACAGACCCATCGGGTATCACGGTGATGATAGGTTTGCTGGTTTGTATTATCGGTATTTATTTGTGCGGCAAAGCAGGAATGTTGAAAGAAAAGGATTTAAGCGGAAGCACGAATGTTGTGAAGGGTGAATACAATTTCGGACTGGGAATCACAGTTGCTATTGTCTCAGGATTATTAAGTGCTTGTTTCAATTTCGGGATTGAAGCAGGAAAGCCAATGGCTGATGTAGCCAATAATCTCTGGAAAGCCGTCAACCCGAATCAAGGCGAGTTTTTATACCAAAATAACGTAACGTACATCATTATTCTCTGGGGAGGTTTTACGACAAACTTTATCTGGTGTTTGTACTTATTGATTAAAAACAACAGCTTTTCAGATTACAGCAATAAGAAAGCGCCATTGGGCAAAAACTTTTTGTTGTGCGCTTTAGCTGGAACAACTTGGTATCTGCAATTTTTCTTCTATGGCATGGGCGAAAGCCGCTTAGGAAACGGAGCAAGTTCATGGATTTTACACATGGCATTTATCATTTTAATATCCAATGCCTGGGGAGTCGTTCTGAAGGAATGGAAGGGCGTTAGCAAGCCAACTTACCGAGCTATTATATCAGGAATCGTCATTATTATTTTATCCATCTGTATCGTTGGATTTGCAAAAACTTTAGAATAAAACAGAATATATGGAAATGAAAACATTTCAGCATGTGAATTATTTATGGGATGAGCAGAAAGCACGTTCCCTTGAGGGAGATGAAGTTGCTTTATTGTTATACCGTTCAAATCTATTGGGCTCAGATTTGAGAATCACAAATTATGGAGGAGGAAATACTTCTTGCAAGCTTATTGAAAAAGACCCTTTAACTGGTCAGGAAACTGAAGTCATGTGGATTAAAGGTTCTGGTGGCGATATCGGAACATTAAAGAAATCAGGATTGGCAGCGCTGTATGTTGACCGTTTGCGCAATTTGGAAAATGTGTACCGCGGAATTGAGCACGAAGATGAAATGGTGGCTTTGTTCAATCATTGCATCTATGATTTAGATTCTAAAGCTCCTTCGATTGATACGCCACTGCACGGTTTCCTGCCGTTTAAGCATATTGACCATTTGCATCCAGATGCGGCGATTGCCATTGCGGCAGCAAAAGATGGAAAGGAGATTACAGAAAAACTATTTAAAGGAAGTATCGGCTGGGTCGATTGGCAAAAGCCAGGATTTGATTTGGGACTGCAACTCCGCGAATGTTTAGAAAATAATCCAGGAATTCGAGGAATCATGTTGGGTTCGCACGGGTTATTTACTTGGGGAGATACTGCATACGAGTCTTATGTGAATTCGCTAGAAGTTATTGAGAAATGTGCGGCATATTTGGAAGAAAATTACGGAAAGGCGAGACCAGTTTTTGGCGGTGAAAAAACGGAATCGCTTTCGGCAGACCAACGAAAAAAGCAAGCGGCTAAATTAGCGCCGATATTGAGAGGTTTTTGTTCAAGTGAACGTTCAATGATTGGACATTTCACTGATGGCGACCGTGTTTTGGAATTTATTAATTCAAATGATTTGGAACGCTTAGCGCCATTGGGCACCAGCTGTCCTGACCATTTTTTACGTACAAAAATTCAACCTCTAATCATAAATTTGGATAAAGAGGAATCTTTAGATGATATCGAAGAGATAAAAGCTAAATTACTTCCTCTTTTCCAAGATTATCGTGCAATGTACGCTGCTTATTATGAAACGCATAAGCATCCAAATAGTCCAGCCATTCGTGACGCAAATCCTGTAATTATTTTGTATCCAGGAGTTGGGATGTTTGCTTTCGCAAAAGATAAGCAAACGGCTCGTGTCGCGTCTGAATTCTATACCAATGCCATCAATGTGATGAAAGGTTCGGAAGCTGTATCGACCTACACCTCATTGCCTCGGCAAGAAGCATTCGATATTGAATACTGGTTATTGGAAGAAGCGAAATTGCAGCGCATGCCAAAACCAAAAGCGTTATCAGGAAAGATTGCGTTGGTGACCGGAAGCGGTGGTGGAATTGGCAAAGCCATTGCGAAAAAATTCGTTGAAGAAGGCGCGGTGGTTTTGCTGAATGATTTGAATCAAGAACGCTTACAGACGACCAAAGATGAATTTGTCAAATTATTTGGTCAAGACGTTGTCGATGCAGCCGTTTTAGACGTGTCTAGTGAAGAACAGATTTCAGAGGCTTTTGCAACAGCTTCGCTGGCCTTCGGCGGCATCGATATTGTTGTCAACAATGCCGGTTTATCAATTTCAAAATCGATTGAAGACCATACACAAGCGGATTTGGATTTGCTGTACAATGTGTTGGTGAAAGGCCAGTTTCTGGTAACAAAGGAATGCACAAAGATTCTGAAAGCGCAGGCAATTGGTGGCGATATCATAAATATTGTCAGTAAAAATGCGTTAGTTAGCGGCCCGAACAATGCGGGTTATGGAAGTGCAAAAGCGGCTCAATTACATTTAAGCCGATTAAATGCGTCAGAATTGGGGCAGTATAAAATCCGTGTCAATGTGGTGAATCCAGACGCAGTGATTTCAGACAGCAACATTTGGTCTGGAGGATGGGCAGAAGGAAGAGCAAAGGCGTATGGAATTTCAGTGGAAGAATTGCCAAATTTCTACGCGAAGAGAACCTTGTTAAATGAAATTATCTTACCAGTAGATATCGCAAATGCATGTTTTGCTTTTGTTGGCGGTTTGTTGTCCAAATCGACCGGCAATGTGCTGAATGTTGACGGCGGTGTCGCGGTGGCTTTTGTTAGGTAATCTTTATTTTAATTCTTACATTTAAATAACCATGAAATTAGATATAAACCAGATAGAACAACATAATGCTTCATTGAGCGAAGCTCATCAACGAAAATTTGATTTTATTGCCAATGAAATTAAGGACGTTGAAGCTGTTATCGAAAAATTGCAAGCTTTTCAAATTGCAATTCCGAGTTGGGCATTGGGAACTGGAGGAACACGTTTCGGTCGTTTCAACGGACCGGGCGAACCCTCCACATTAGAGCAGAAAATTGAAGATGTGGGCTTGTTGCACGCATTAAATAAATCGAGCGGTGCCATTTCATTGCATATTCCTTGGGATATTCCTACGGATGCCCAAAAAATAAAGGATTTGGCTGCTTCATACGATTTGACATTCGATGCGGTGAATTCTAATACTTTTCAAGACCAAGCAGGACAGGAATTTAGTTACAAATATGGTTCGTTACATCATGTGGACGCTCGAGTGCGAAAGCAAGCTGTAGACCATAATATTGAAGTAATCAAACATGGCGAGGCTTTAGGTTCCAAATCGTTAACGGTTTGGCTAGCAGATGGCTCATCTTTTCCAGGTCAGTTAAATTTTAGGGAAGCTTTTCAAAATACGCTTTCGAGTTTGCAGGAAATCTACGCCGCGCTCCCTTCTGATTGGAAGCTGTTTGTCGAATACAAAGCTTTTGAGCCGCATTTCTATTCAACGACCATTGCGGATTGGGGACAATCTTTGCTACTGGCTTCCAAACTTGGAGACCAAGCGTATACATTAGTTGATTTGGGGCACCATTTGCCAAATGCAAACATTGAACAAATTGTTTCCTTGCTGCTGATGGAAGGAAAGCTTGGTGGATTCCACTTCAATGACAGCAAATATGCAGATGATGATTTGACTGCAGGAAGCATTAAGCCTTATCAGCTGTTTTTGATTTTCAATGAATTGATTGACGGCTTAGACGCGCGTGGATTGGATCATGCCACAGGTTTGGGCTGGATGATTGACGCCTCGCACAATTTAAAAGATCCTTTAGTGGACTTGTTGCAATCGGTGGATGCGATTAAGCTAGCGTATGCGCAAGCATTATTGGTGGATCGCGTAAGTCTGAAGCAAGCGCAACAGGAAAATAACATTATCAAGGCACAGGAAATTCTTCAAGATGCTTTTAGAACTGACGTCCGTCCGATTGTTGCGGAAGCACGGAAAAGAAGCGGTGCAGCGATTGATCCGGTTGCATTATTTACAGCATTAAATGTCCGCGGTCAGCTAGTTCAGGAAAGAGGAGAAAAATCTGTAGCAACAGGATTATAAGATTTCATGATGGGTAAAGTGCGTAAGAATGTGGTTGCTATTTTCGATGTGGGGAAAACGAATAAAAAGCTTTTCCTTTTCGATGAAAATTACCATATCGTGTTCGAAAGGTCGGCTCGTTTTTTAGAAACGGTCGACGAAGATGGAGATCCCTGTGAAAATCTGGAAAGTTTACGGCTATCGGTTTTTGACTCCTTGCATGAGGTTTTCCGAAAAGATGAGTTTGAAATAAAAGCCATCAATTTTACATCCTACGGTGCAAGCTTCGTTTATCTAGACGAACATGGCAGGCCGCTGACTCCGCTCTACAATTACCTGAAAACGTATCCAGAAGAAATTCAGCGCGAACTGTACGCTGCATATGGCGGTGTGGATCAATTTTCTTTGGAAACGGCTTCGCCGGCATTGGGAAGTCTAAATTCAGGACTTCAGATCCTAAAATTAAAAACAGAAAAGCCAGATCTATTTTCGAAAATAAAGACAGCGCTGCATCTTCCTCAATATTTGAGTTTTCTAGTTTCTGGAAAAATGTATACCGACAAAACCAGCATAGGCTGTCACACAGCGCTATGGGATTATCCCAAAAATAACTACCACAGGTGGGTTAGCGACGCTGGAATCGAAAAAATCTTCGCGCCAATAGTCAATGGCGACGAAGTGTTTCCTTCGACGCATCCTGGTTCTACTTACGAAGTCGGAATTGGTTTACATGACAGTTCTTCGGCATTAATTCCATATTTGCTGAATTTTCATGAACCTTTTATCTTGATTTCTACGGGAACTTGGTGCATTTCTCTTAATCCATTCAACAATACCGCGTTGACGAAAGATCAGCTGGAACATGATACGCTATTCTACTTGACGTATTCAGGAACTCCAGTAAAGGCGTCTCGATTATTTGCTGGGCAGGAGCATGAAACTCAGATCAAGCGAATCGCTGAACACTACGATATTTCGACCGCAAAATTGAGAAATTTATCGATGAATTGGGATTTGATGGACGCTATCAAAGCGAAATTTAATTTTGAAAATACGGCTTTGGATACCTTCTCAAAAAGAGATGTAGCCGCTTTCGCAAGTTTTGAAGAAGCCTACCATGTCTTGATTATGGATTTGGTAGTCGCTCAATTGGCATCGACAAAACTTGTTTTAGGCGAAACAAAAATCACCCGCATTTTTGTAGATGGCGGTTTTAGTAAAAAT
This sequence comes from Sphingobacterium hungaricum, assembly GCF_015210005.1. GTDB lineage: Bacteria > Bacteroidota > Bacteroidia > Sphingobacteriales > Sphingobacteriaceae > Sphingobacterium > Sphingobacterium hungaricum. The sequence goes on along the minus strand of NZ_MU158697.1, from coordinate 146,745 downwards.
ACGATCTACATGAATCTGATCGCATATTACTTTAAAGACATCGAAGTGTTCGCCGCTTCTATGGCTCAAGCAACAGCCATCGGTGCAGCCTTAGTCATACACCAACATTGGAATCCAAAACCTATTCCGCATGATTTGATTGAGCTGAAATATTATCGAGCTTAAATCGTTCATTATTAATTTATTCAGCTCGGAGACAAGACTGATTTAGTTTTATCTTCGAGCTTTTTTTAAAATGTCCCCTGATGTTTTTTTTATACAATCCCATCATAAAAGTATTTTATTAACTAGAATAAGTTGTAATTTTTGAGAAAAAACTTTATTCTTATAGAAATTATTACTTATCGAATTTTGTCAAATACCGACTTTCTTAACGAAAATTAAATTTTCTAAATCTAAAGGATAGTGCAGGATGGTTAAAGAAATTATCCTTTCTACATTTGAATAGTAATGCACAGAGAGTTATGATTATGTGCAATTACCCTAACCTACATTATAAACGTATAATATGATAAAAATTTATTTTTTGAAATCAGTTATGTTGTTTTTCTTAACAACATTAATTTTTTCTCTAACAATTACTTATCTACATGGACAGAATAACCATAGGGTTACTGGTACCATCACTGATTATGCAAACAACAATGTAATTTCTGGCGTAACTATACGTGTTGAGGGAACTTCGATAGGAACAAATTCTGATCAAAATGGAAAGTATAGTTTGAATGCAGATCCAAATGCAACGCTGCTAGTCGAATTCATTGGTTATGAGAAACAATCCGTAAAAGTAAACAATCGTTCAGTCATCAATCTTACCTTGCTGCAAAGTACAGAGAATGTAGATGAGGTAATCGTGGTTGCTTATGGACAGCAAAAGAAAATCTCAATTACAGGCGCTGTAAGCTCGGTTACTGGAGATGAATTACGCCAATCGTCTTCAGCCAGTCTTGCAAATTCGTTAGCAGGGAGACTTTCAGGATTAACCTCCATCCAGTCGGGTGGTGGACAGCCTGGCGTGGATGATGCGACGATGTATTTGCGCGGAGCTGCAACAACAAACGGGCAAAACCCGCTCATTCTGATTGATGGTGTTCCTAGGGACAACATCCCCACATTGGATGCGAGCGAAGTCGAGTCTGTAACGACATTGAAAGATGCTTCAGCGACAGCTGTTTTCGGGGTGCGCGGTGCAAATGGAGTTATTTTAATTACGACCAAGCGCGGTCAGAGCGGCAAAACAGAGATGAATGCATCATGGGATCAAAGTTATTCCTCATTTACTCGCCAGCCCGAAAGATTAACTTCGTTAGAATACATTGATTTGCGCAATCAAGCGTCATTGAACGATAAAATTGAATTGCCATTCAGTCCGGATACGCGTGCGAAATTCGAAAATCCATTATTGGGTTTAGATCCGAATGATCCAGATTACGCTTTTAAAGCAAAGGTGCGAGAATACATTTATCCGAATCATGATTATTACCGTGAGTTTATCAAAGAATTTACGCCACAATCGCGCATCAATGTAAGTGCGAGAGGAGGAACAGACAAGGTTTTGTTTTTTGTAAACACGTCATACCTTCATCAAGGAGGAAATCTAAATACCTTGGACAAGAGTGTATTGGGTTATGATCCTTCTCCTAAATTGGATCGTTATAGTTTCCGAGCGAATTTGGATTACAACATCTCTAAAAACTTCAAAACATTCTTGAATTTAGGTAGTTATATTGAGCAAGTCAATATGCCCTCTGCTGCTGTTTATCCAGGAAGCAACCCTTCTTGGATGATGCGTGATATTTTCTTTCAAGCACAGTCCATCTTACCGATTACGCCTGGTCCGGTAACGATTGATGGCTTTGGCGTAGAACCTGGTTTAACTGTTGATCCAGGTTATTTGGATAGGTCGGCATACGAGGTGATGAATAAACAGGGATATCGAAATTCCATGCGCTCTAACATGAACGCGTCGTTTGGAATGGATTGGAATCTATCGTCTCTATTGGATGGTTTATCCGCCAAAGGAATGATTTCTTATGATGCTTATGCGTCTGCAACGACGCAAGGAAGTAAAAAGGAACCTTTGTATTTTGCTGTCGTAAATTATGATACAGACGAATTGTCCTACACCGTTTTCAGGCCCGATGAAGAAAGAATTTCGTTCAACAAAGGCGTAGATTCTAGGTATAACATTAATCTGCAAGGCTCATTGAATTTTGTAAAGCAGTATGGAAAACATGGGGTTTCAGGAATGTTTTTGGCGCAGCGAGATTATTGGGAATCTACGGGTGGAGAAATTCCATTTAATGTATTAGGCGTAGCTGCACGAGCAACATATGCATATGACGAACGGTATTTGTCGGAAGTAAATCTAGGGTACAATGGTTCGGAACAATTTGCACCAAACAACCGTTTTGGGTTTTTTCCAGCCGTTTCTCTAGGTTGGGTAGTAAGTAACGAGGCTTTTTTTAATAAGGATTCCTTTCTATCGCTTCTTAAATTTCGCGGGTCTTACGGAAGGGTTGGGAATGATAAGATTGGGGGTGGACGATTTTTATACCAAAGTGATATAACTTTAGGGGGCGGGCCATTAGGCAGTATTTCTCAAGGCCGCGGCATTAATCAAGGACTGTTAGGAAATCCAAATATCCGATGGGAAATTGCAGACAAGCGCAATATCGCGGTAGATCTTCAGTTTTTTAAATCCCTGAATGTGTCATTCGATTATTATGTCGAAAAAAGATCCGATATCTTAATTGAAAGAGGCACTGTTCCTCAGTTTCAAGGCGTGCCATTAAACAATATTCCTAAGGTTAATATGGGAATGGTGGATAATCGAGGATATGAAATTGAATTGTCTTATCGCAAACAAATCAATAACTCCTTGATTTTTAGAACCAATGGAAATATTGGGTTTAATAAAAACATCGTGAAGTTTTTGGATGAGCCGAAACGTGATGACTCTTACATGATGAGTTACGGAAGAACGGGACTTCCTCTAAATCAATCCATAGGCTATAAAATTGATTATGACAATGGAAACGGATATTTTAATTCTCAAGAAGAATTGGATGAATATTTATCGCATACAACGTATGGTTTTGGAACACCTCGAGTGGGCGATTTTAAATACAAAGATTTAAACGAAGATGGAGTTGTGGATAATAAAGATATTGTCCCGATAAAATATACATCGATTCCTGGACTTATTTATGGTTTGAATCTTGGTGCATCATATAGAAAATTTGATTTCAGCATTTTCTTCCAAGGCGTTGGCCGTTACTCATCAAACTTTGCTGAGCAAGGAGTTTATGAAAATACTAAACAAGGGACTTATTTTGGGTATCATAAGCAAGCATGGACAGAGGAACGCTATCAAAATGGCGAAGAAATTACTTATCCAGCGTTAAGCACACAAAATAATACCAACCATACCGCAAATGACTTTTTTGTTATGAACCGTTCATTTGTTCGTCTAAAGAATATCGAACTGGCTTATACTTTTTCCGAAAACTACCTACAATCCATTGGCCTGAAATCACTGCGCGTATACGTAGGAGCTCAAAATTTATATACCTGGACAAAATTTGCCATGTCTCACCATGATCCAGAGTATAATGACGCGCTAGGCTATCCGATTTCTAAAATGTACAATTTTGGGTTGAACTTATCATTTTAATGCTAAAAATTATGAAATTACTATATAAACCTTATTTCCTTTTGTTATTGATCGCATTCATTTCATGTAACAAAACATTGGATTCAGCACCTGATGGAAAAATTAGCATGGATGAAATTTTTGAAGATCCCGTCAAGGTCGGAGCATTTCTAAATAGCTGCTACAACAATATTCCCGGTAAAGGTGCGCGATATTTCTTTTGGATGCGGGGACCAGTTGTATGGAGCGATGAAGCTTGGGACGCGGATGCTGAAGCAGAGCCTACCTTGACCACAGGCCGTATTTACAATGGAAATGTTTCTGCTCTAAATCATCCAGCGGAAGTTCCAGGAAGTGTAGAAGCAGGAAATGGCCAATATTGGGCAAGGTATTGGAATGCGATACGAAATTGTACAGTATTTATCAGCCGCATCGATAATGCCGTAGTTACTTCAGAAGAGGAGCGCCGTAGATGGAAGGCCGAGGCGCATTTATTGCGCGCTTATTATTATCATGAATTATTAAAATGGTATGGCGCAGTGCTTCCGATTACGCGAGAGCCGTATAGTTTTGAGCAGGATTTTAGCGAAGTCGTAAAAGCTTCCTATTATGAAGTAGCTAAATTTATTGAAGAAGATTGTAATGTTGCATTGGCTACATCAGAACTTCCTTGGCGCATTACTACGGGAGAAAGCTATCGGGTCACAAAAGCTCTAGCCGAAGCAATTAAATCTAAGATGCTTCTTTTTGCAGCAAGTCCTTTATTTAATTCAGGTGAAAATTATTGGGAAGAAGCTTACCAAGCAAATAAGACAGCAGTTGAAAATCTGAAACGCAACGGTTATGCACTGTACAATAAAATAAACTATCCTCAAACTTATCAATCTACGACTTCGTTTTTCGGCCCGAACAACGATGCATATGCAGCTCTTTATAATGAGTACTTCACTCAAGGAATGTCATTTGGCATATCCCAAATAGACATGGAGACAATTTTTCAAAGCCGAGAGGGACAGGGAAATATCTGGAACATTGATGGAATAGGTGCGCAAGATGGGTACAAATCAGGAACAAATCCTACACAAGAAATGGTGGATGCCTACGAAACTTCTGATGGACAACCTGTTCTAAATCTGAAACAGCCTTATTTAGATGAGAAACATTTACAGCCAAATTATAATTCCAACAATACGCTGTACAACCCACTTGATCCTTATGCAAACCGAGATCCGCGATTCTATGCATCCATTTATTACAACGGTTCTAAGAGAAAAGCACTATGGAATTTTATTGAAAGTCCAGACTCACCTGAAAACTATCCAGGTGGAATTGGGAACCGTACACGTATAATCAGCACGTATGTTGGCGAACCCCAAACTGGTATCAGTGCAACAGCCAGAAAAGCAACTCGTACGGGGTATTATCATCGTAAATTTTTACATCCTAATTCTGGAAATGATAATCCGATTGCTGGAGCAAATTATAAATTATTTAGGCTAGGCGAAATTATCTTGAACTATGCTGAAGCAGCTGCCGAAGCTGGTCATTTTACAGATGCTGAAAACGCAGTGAATGAAATTAGGGCACGTGTGAATATGCCCCCTATTCCATCTGGCTTGTCTAAAGAAGACCTATTGCTTCGCATAAAGAATGAGCGGCGCGTGGAGTTGGCTTTTGAAGAAAATCGATATTTTGATGTCCGCAGATGGAGCAACCCAACTGATGATCTCTCAGAAACAGATGCTTGGGTAACAGCTGCCGAAATTACGCGTAATCCGAACGGAAGTTATACCTATAGAAGAAGAACGGTGCGGGCATTGTCTAGGTCAAATTTCTCCAATCGCAGTTTATTGATGCCGATACCTTTACTGGAAGCTGACCGTTTGCGAAGCATTACAGGATTAAATTGGCAAAATCCAGGTTGGTAATTCTTTTTCTTAATTAATAAGTACAACAGATTATACATGAAAATACAGCATATTCTACTCAATATATTCTTTATGCTAGCCATGCTAGTGTATAGCAATTTAATTTTTGCTCAGCAAAGTGGAGTTATTATTTCGGGTAAGGTGACAGATGAATTTGATAAACCATTGTTTGGCGTCACAATCTTATCGAGCAAAGGAAAAAATGGAACGTCCACCGATATGAAAGGAGATTTTTCATTACAACTAAACGACCAGAGTCAAGAATTGAATATTCAATACGATGGCTATAAAAGTCAAGTTTTCTCCATTAGTGACTTAAATAACAATAGAATAAAATTGGAACGAAATATCCATAATGTCGACCAAGTCGTTCAATTAGGCTGGGACAGCAAACGAAGAAAGAACTTCGGCGGCGCTGTTTCCTCGGTTAACGGAACTACCCTAGAGCATTCGCCGGTCGCTAATCTATCCATGTCATTGGCCGGACGATTAAGTGGGCTGACGACACAGGAAACCTCATCAGAATTATCTAGGGCAACAACAAATTTACTTGTTCGAGGGATTTCGTCAACCCGTTCATTAGGCCCGTTGATAATGATCGATGGGATAATGATTCCTTACAATAGCGCACAATCTTTAGAATATATTTCAGCAAATGAAATTGAATCCGTATCTGTTTTAAAAGATGGCGCATCCCAAGCTATGTATGGAATTTTGGGTGCCAATGGAGTCATATTGGTTCAAACAAAAATGGGAAAAAAAGGACCAATAAACATTTCAACTACGCTGGACCATTCCATTCAACAAGTTACTACCACACCCATTATGTATTCATCGGCAGATTATGCTACCATGAGGCAACAGGCTTGGTTCAATGATTTTGGATCTGAAAGTAATTATAAACCATTGTTTACTGAAGATCAAATTGAAAAATTCAGGCTTCAAACAGATTCTTTGTATCCAAATAATAATTGGTATGACTACTATTTTAAACCCATGTCATCTATGCAGCGTGTTGCATTAAACGTTTCGGGAGGCAATGACCGTGTTCGGTATTACTCGAACGTTAATTTTATGCATCAAAGCGGATTCTTTAAAACTGATCAAGAAGATTACAATCCGAATCCATACAATGTGTGGGTTAATTTCAGGTCCAATTTGGATATAAACTTAAATAAATACCTAAAATCATTTGTTAGGCTTGCAGGAAATGTCAAACGTGAACATACACCAGGAGAAGGAAACCAAACAGTTTATGGAAGTATTTTTCAGTTACCACCGACCATGTATGGTCCGATAACGCCAGAGGCCTATGATCCTATAACGGGAGAGGAACTGCCGACAAGCCAACAAGTTATTACATCCGGAGACGTATCTGCAACTACATACGGAATGTTGAATAGAAGGGGGTATAGAAATCATACAGTGACCAATATTAATTCGCAAATTGGTTTAGAACTCGACATGAGCTTCTTGTTGTCTGGACTTTCTTCATCTGCTTTGTTCGCATACCAAACAAATTCTGTTGGAAGTTTAAGTACTTTACAAGATTATGCGCGGCTAAAACGCAATACGACTAACCTAGATGAATTGGTGTTTAACCCTGTTTTTAATAATGTGAATAGTCCATTGGCATATTCTAAAACACATTCATATTATTATCATTTATCCTATCAAGGAAAAGTAAATTATCAACAGCAATTTGGTAAACACGATGTGTCGGCGGTCGCTTATTGGTTCTATCAAAATTTGACAAAAACCGATACTGGCGCTCCAAACTTATTTCCATACAATCGAATGAGCTCGGCATTGAAAGGAAGTTATTCTTACGATGATCGATATGCCGTAGAATTGATTGGTGGGTATTCTGGTTCCGAACAATTTGCTCGCGATCAGCGCTATACGTTTACTCCCGGAGTTTCGCTAGCATGGAATGTAAGTGAGGAAGCATTTCTGAAAAATAATCAGCTTCTTTCAGATCTGCGGTTCAGAGGTTCATGGGCAAGAACAGCAACAGATCAAAATGGGCAAGGCCGATTTTCATACGTAGATAATATTACGGTCAATCGTGGTGGATACATCCCTTACTTGCAATATAACATTAATGAAAATGCGTACGGAAATGCTCGCTATGCCGCGGAGGTTTCGACTAAAAGAAATGTAGGGATTGATATCGGACTATTTAATTTGATTTCATTATCTGCTGACTTTTTTGATGAAAAGATGGACAACATGATGGTCGGAGCTACGGCATATGTTCCAGAATTTCAGGGAATACCTTTAGGGAATTACCCAAACATCAACGTTGGTAAATTTGAGAATAAAGGATTGGAAATTACATTGGAAGCAACTAAAGCTTTTAATAGAAATACAACAGTTTCAGTTGGAGGAATGTATAGCTATACTCGCAACAAAGTAATCAGTAACAATGAGGTACAGCGTGCCGAAGATTACATTCACCCATACCGTTCTGAAGGATTTTCAGTCGGGCAAGCTTTTGGTTATCTTATCGATTATTCCAATGGAAACGGATACATCAACACAGCGGATGAATTAGCGAATAGTCCTCAATATGAACAAAAGAAACGTCTTGGTGATTTTCTGTACCAAGATTTAAATGATGACGGAATCATTGATGACCGCGATCGTGTTCCTTTGGGAACAGGTTCTATTCCAAACCATTACTATGGAATATATTCAAATGCTAGCTATAAAAACTTCAGTTTACATGTTCTTTTTCAGGGTTTAGCAGGTTATTCTCGGATAATGAATGGCTGGGGAGTTCACGAGCAGCATTTCGAGGGTATTTATGGCTCTTTTCATCAAAATAGCTGGACTCCAGAACGATATGAAAGTGGTGCGGAAATAGGCTATCCATCCTTATCCACAACAGCTTCAGCAAGTCATCAGAACAATGAATATTTCGTGTATAACCGAAGTTACCTTCGATTGAAAAACGTGGAGCTATCGTATAGCCTAGAGAATAGTTTTGTTCAACGCATTGGCGCTCAAAGAATCGTGGTGCGCGTTAGCGGTCAAAACTTATTGACATGGCACAACATGAAATCGGATGACTTTGGCCCGGAAGCAGATAGCGGATTCGGTGCAATACCAGTTTATAGAGTGTACAATTTTGGACTTAATCTAGTTTTCTAATTAATTTATTATGGTTAAGAAATTTAAAAATATTATTGGCGTTTGTGTAGTTTTTCTATGTATTTCTTGTAACAAACAACTTGATTTACCATTGGATGGAAGAATTACGATGGAAGAAGTTTTTAGCGATTACAATCGAACTCGGGGTTATTTAAATTCCTGTTATGGCTATGCTGTTTCCCCGATATTGAGCCGGTCATCATTTACCGATGAAGCTCAGGATTCAGAAGTCATTATTTCTGGGAATCAATTCCTGAACTGGTACAATGGCAATGTAACGTCCTCAAATTTTGGATCGGTGTCGCCAGATGGAAGTCCTTGGGGACAATTGTACCAAGGAATTCGAAAATGTAATGTATTTATTGAAAACATTCCAACTTCGACGGCCTTTGCTTCAGAAACAACAAAAGCAGGCTGGAAAGCACAAGCGCATGCCCTGCGAGCTCTTTATTATTTACAGCTGGTAAAAAGATACGGCTCAGTTCCTTTGATAGATAAAGAACTTCCTGTCGGATCAGATTACACAAGCATCAGAAAAGCTTCGGTTGCCGAGATTCTTCAGTTTATCATCCAAGATTGCCGGGAAGCTTTGGCCGCGCCCAATGAACAAGATGGATTTTCTTGGAATATTTACGATAATCAGTTTAGGATGATGACACGCGGAGTTCCATACGCGATTATTTCACAAGCGATTACATATGCATCAAGTCCATTATTTTCTGACGGTTCGATTACCGCTGAAAGTGCAACAGCAATAAATGCAGAAGCTTTGGGTGCGCTATTGGCTAATGACTATAAATTGTTTGATGTTCAACCAACAGCTGGAAATGCTGAAAATTCGTATGCCTTATACTTTTTAACAAATCCAGATGATCAGCGTTCAGTCGACAAAGAAACAATCTATGGGCTGGGAGGGCGTCAGGAAGTTTGGCGATACGCAGGTTTGCCATCTACGGCCAATCAAGAGCGTGCGGGACATTGTCCTACACAAGGTTTGGTGGATGCTTACGAGATGGCGAATGGACAGTCACCTATTCTCGGATATCAAGATGCTGATAAGTTGTTGCCAAATATCAATACAGCTTCTGGATACGATCCGAATAATCCTTATGTTGGCAGAGATCCTAGATTTTACGCATCAATATTTTTTAACGGTGCGTCCAAAACTTCGAGAGAACAAGGATATGAAGAATATCCCATCACTTTACAGCTGGGAACGGCAAATCAAATGGTCATAAAAGAAGAGAATGGCTATTACGATATCGCTACTACTGGCGGTGATCCATTTATACAAACTTCGCCACTGACTGCAGATTTGAAGCTTTTCCCAAGCATTACCCTGGAATTTGAGTACCAAAGCACAACAGGCATCAATAGGCCAGAATTATTCTTTAGTCCTATCGCTGGAGGCCGATCGACTACCTATCCTAATATTCCTGCGGCTGCGGATTGGACAAAACATACCATCGATATTTCAGCAAGTGTGGCAAGGCTAAATTGGGGCAAAAGCGGAAATAACTTGCGGTTTGATGTGGGTGTTGACGGAAATAGATCTATTCGTATTCGAAATATTAAATTGATCGAACAGTCTGTTGCCTCGTCAAATTTAGTGGAAACTTTTGTTGGAGGAAATGATCAAATATCAAATAACAGCAGAAAAAACACAAGAACGGGTTATTACTTGAAAAAATATTTCAGCCATTCTTCCAATCTCAATAGCGTGGCGGATGGATTCATGAGATTATTCAGGTTGGCCGAAATCTATTTGAACTTTGCTGAATCTGCTTACCAATCTCATGGACCTGATGTTAAAATTGCTGTTGGCAATCAAATGATGAGCGCACGCGATGCGGTTAATTTTGTAAGAGCTCGAGCAGGTATGCCTGAGATTCCAGCTGGTTTATCAAAAGAACAATTTGAACTTCGCTACAGAAATGAACGGAGAATCGAATTTGCTTTCGAAGATCATCGGTATTTCGATGTGAGAAGATGGAAAATTCTGGAACAGACGGATCGATTTGTTACTGGAATGAGAATTGAAAAAGTAGGAAATAACTTCACCTATACTCGTTTCAAATTTGAAAATAGAAATGCTTGGGAGGATAAATTTTTGCTTTACCCGATAAATAAAAGCGAAGTGGATAAAGTATTGCGCCTTACTGGCGAAAACTGGCAAAATCCTGGATGGTTAGAATAATTTTTTAAAGCTAAATCAAATCTATGAAACTATTAAAACCTGCTTTGCCTTTCTTAGCGCTATTAACTATCAATAGTGCAATTGGCCAAATAAATCCCGATAGCTGGGCAGCTACGGATGCGCTTGGAAGAAAGGTACGGCAAGATGCGACAGAAAACCCAATTAAGAAAGACAAATTCGTGGCTATGTTCTATTGGACATGGCATCAAGGGAATGATGATAAAAATTATCAAGTAAAGAACATCACCGAGATTGTGAGAGATTATCCAGAGGCAATGAAAGACTACAATCATTTTGCTTGGGGAACAAAGAAACCTGGGTTTTTCTTTTGGGAACAACCCTTGTTAGGCTATTACAAAACAACGGATAAATGGGTGTTGAGAAAACATGCTGAAATGTTGGCTGATGCAAAAGTCGATGTCGTATTTTTCGACTGCACGAATGGTTCATTGCTGTGGCGAGAATCATACGAAGCTTTGTTAGAAACATGGGCACAAGCCAAATCGGATGGTGTCAATGTTCCAAAGATTGCATTTATGTTGCCCTTTGGGCCAATGCAAAACTCATTGGTTTCTCTGAGAGAATTGTTTAAGAATTTGTACAAAGTCAAAAAGCATGAAGATTTATGGTTTTACTGGAAAGGTAAACCTGGGATCATGGCTTATCCAGATAACTTGACCAATGAGGGTCTAGATGTTGAAATCCGGGATTTTTTCACGTTTAGGCCTGGGCAACCTGATTATGTTGACGGCCCCACTCGGAAAGATCAATGGGCTTGGCTAGAAAATTATCCTCAGAAAGGATATGTCCAAAATAGTCAGGGCGGTTACGAACAAGTTGCTGTCGGAGTTGCGCAGAATGCAAGTCCAGAAACGAATGGACATTGCTCTGCATTTAATCTAAAAGATGCTCAAGGAAGAAGCTTTAGCTTTAAAAACGGATTCGATCCTCGAGTGGATGGTTATTTATACGGATGGAATTTTCAAGAACAATGGGATCGAGCTTTTGAGCTCGATCCAGAACTGGTATTTGTTACTGGATTTAATGAATTTATTGCTGGGCAATGGCTGCCAAAAGACAGTTGGACTGGAGATCCTTTTTCGTTTGTCGATCAATTTGATTGGGAGCATAGCAGAGATATTGAACCAAATAAAGGCTGGGGAGATAAAGGTGATGTATATTATATGCAACTGATCGACAATGTGAGAAAGTTCAAAGGAATGCAGCCTGTTCAGGCGGTTTCTTCACCTAAGACCATTGTGCTGGGAAAGGCAAATGCTTGGGATCAGGTCTTTCCGTTTTACCAGCATTACAAAGGAAATACGGCCCATCGAAATCATGAAGGACGATATGACGAGCACTACACAAATACTACAGGAAGAAATGATCTAGTAGGAGCAAAAGTCGCTCGGGATAATGAAACTATTTTCTTTTATGTAGAAACCGCTGAGGCACTAACTTCGTCTACAGACCGAAATTGGATGCTCTTATTTCTCGATTTGGATCGAAGCAAATCGTCAGGATGGAATGGATATGATTTTGTCATTAACCGGATCAACCCCAAAACGGGAAAAGCAATTGTTGAGCGAAATGTTGGAAATCGCTGGGAATGGGAAGTCGTTGCTGAAGTACCTTTTACCGTTCGCAATAATAAATTAGAAATAGCCATTAAACGTTCGCAACTAAATTTGCTGAATAAAAAATTAGACTTCGAGTTTAAATGGAGCGACAATATGCAAGAGAACGGAAATATCATGGATTTTTATGTGAATGGGGATGTTGCCCCTGGCGGAAGGTTCAATTTTATTTATTCAGAATAAATCCTTTAAGTAGTTTATTCTTCAGTTCTCAATTTTACCTAACCATCGACCAACTTTAATATGAAAAAAACTATTTTGTTAACTATTGCTTGTGTTGCTTCCTCTTTTGTTTTTGCTCAAAATATTGGAGGAATTGACGGGCTCGGTCGAAAGATTCCGCAACAATCGGAAGTCGGCAATCTCCAATCGGATAATAAAATAGCGATATTTTACTTTTTGTGGCAAGGAGATCCATCTTCGCCAACATCAGAAAATGTCTATGATTTAACTAAACTATGGAATTCCTCGCCAAAAACATTTGAAGATTTTAATGATAGTGGTTGGGGTGGGGGCGCTGGTAGAGCAGGAAAATACTATTATTGGGGCGAGCCTGTTTGGGGCTATTATTCTGGTACAGATTATTGGGTCCATTTAAAAAATGTTCAATTATTGACGGATGCTGGGATTGATATTTTGGTGATCGATGCTACGAATCGCCTGACCTATCCTAGGCAGACGAAAGCATTGCTGGATGCATTGAAATTTATTAGAATGCAACAAAGCAAAGCACCTAAACTTGTTTTTTATACCAATTCATCATCGGGAGAAGGTATGCAGGAGTTGTACAACAATGTTTACAAAGAAGGGGCAGAGCTTCGAGATCCGGATGCATGGTATTATTTAGATGGAAAACCGTTGATCATTGGTCGATCAAAAGAAGCCGAGGGCAAAGATTACCAATCTTTTTTTACGATTCGCGAATCGCAATGGCCAAACGAGCCTCAAGTCGAAAATGGCTGGCCTTGGATTTCGTTTACCCGCCCTCAAAAAGTACATTACACGTCTAAAGGCCTTGCCGAAATTATCAACGTTTCTGCTTCGCAACATCCTAATTTAGATGCATCGATGGGCGGTTCTGTATTTTACGGAGCTACAGGGAATTGGGGAAGAAGTTTCAGGAATAATAGTCCCGGAAATCCACAGCAAGATATTAAATATGGATATAACATTCAAGAGCAATGGGATTATGCCATCAAGCAAAATGTTCCCTATATTTTTGTGACTGGATGGAATGAATGGATCGTTGGAAAATGGAAGCGCGGGAGCGGAAATCAAAATCATGCGCTTTTCGTAGATCAAGCGAACGGAGAGTATAGCCGGGATATCGAGCCGAGTTATTCGGACGGCTTAGAAGATCATTATTACATGCAATTGATCAGCAACAGCAGGAAATTCAAAGGTACAACTGCTCTTGAGTTGTTGAGTGATTTGAAATCGATAACATCATGGAATGACTGGAATACGGTATCTCCAGAATACACAGATTATGTTGGAGATATTTTACACCGGAATCATTCTAGCGGACTGTCTTCTCCAAAGCTGGATTATACAAATAATTCAGGAAGAAATGATTTTAAAAGCATGAAGGTCGCTCGGGACAAAAAATCAATTTACTTTTACGTCGAAACTGAAAATTTGATTACCGAGCCTACTCAGGATGATTGGATGACGCTTTGGATCAATACCAGCATGCAGAAAAAAATGGGTTGGAACGGTTATCAGTATCGTATTGTTCAATCGGATTTCTTGCAGGAATACGTTAACAACCGTTGGGTTGACAAAGTCAAAGTTATCCGAAAAACGGAAGGTTCAAAAATGATGATTCAGCTATCGCTGAAAGACCTTAAACTTAAGGCATCCGACATAAATTTTGAATTCAAATGGACCGACAACTCAAATGCAACAGAAATTTTAGATTGGTATAAAAATGGAGACGTGGCTCCAAATGGACGGTTAAATTACATCGTTAAATCAGAGTAAGGCTTCCTTAAAACCATCCTATAAAGGGATTAAAACGAAATCCACATGATAGTACATGATGGTTCCTAACTTCTGTAATGTTAAATTAGAAAATTCCTAGATAAACCAGTTCAATAAAATAAGTTTTTTAACGCATGAAGTACCTTATTCATTTCATAATCTTTCTAAATCTATTTGGATTTACAGCCTGCAAATCCACCAAACAACAGACACAATGGTCTGAAATTGAAAAAGTCTTCGTTGAGGCACATGACACAATCCAAACCAGTGTGTATTGGTATTGGATTTCGGATCATCTTTCGAAAGAAGGCGTGGTGAATGATTTGAAAGCAATGAAAAGTGTGGGGATTAATCGGGCTTTTATTGGAAATATAGGCTTGAATGACCTTCCTGGAAATCCTTACGGAAAAGTAAAAATATTTTCGGATGAATGGTGGGATGTTTTGCATACCGCTTTGAAAACAGCCTCGGAATTGAATATAGAAATCGGGATTTTTAATAGTCCAGGCTGGAGCCAATCGGGAGGTCCTTGGGTCAAATCCCAGCAGGCGATGCGCTACTTAAGTTCAAGAGATACCTTGGTCAAAGGGCCGTTCCGTTATACACAGAATTTAAAATTAAATAATGATCCATTTCAAGATGTACAGATAATTGCTTTTCAGGTTGGAGATGATTATTTTAAAACATTAGCAGATCTAAAACCGAAATTAACCGCAAGTGCGGGAATTCAAAATGCCGAACGATTATTGGATAACAATAAAGCAACGGAAACTAAAATTCCAGTAGGCAAAACGGCTACATTTTCCGTTCAGACAGACGATGCATTTACCGTCCGAAGCCTTACCGTATATCCTGCCGAACGGAGCATGCGTTTTCGCGTCAATTTAGAAGTGAAGAATGGAAATGCATATGAACAGATTAAATCATTTGAAGTTAATCGAAATAATCCCGCATTGAATGTAGGCTTTGAGCCATTTGCTCCAGTTGTAGTGAACATTCCAAATGTAAAATCCAACCAATTCCGTATCGCCGTGCAACCTTTGGATGGCGACGTGGGTATTACCGAATTAGAATTATCTTCGACAGCAAAAGTGGAACGCTATAAAGAGAAGACGTTGGCCAAAATGCATCCAACACCATTGCCTTATTGGGGTGATTATTTGTGGGACAGGCAAACCGAGTCGGATCTTTCCGATGGCTCAATAAATCCGTCTTCTGTTCAGCTGCTTGATTCTTTTATTTCGAAAGATAGCCTGTTAACTTGGGATGTTCCGGAAGGAAATTGGGTGATTTCGCGGACAGGAATGTTGCCTACGGGAACAACAAATGGACCGGCTAGTATTGAAGGAACAGGTTTGGAAATCGATAAGATGAGCAGCCAGCATGTTGCCTATCATTTTGATTCCTTCTTAGGGGAAATCATGAAGCGCATTCCGAAAGAAGACCGCAAAACATTTAAAGTTGCCGTTCAAGATAGCTACGAAACAGGCGGTCAAAACTGGACGGATGAGTTTCAGAAGAAATTCCAAAAATCTTTTGGATACGACCCCGCGCCTTATATTCCGGTTTTGTTTGGTCACGTAGTTGGCAGCCAAGATTTTTCTGACCGTTTTTTATGGGATGTGAGAAGATTTGTTGCCGATAATGTAGCCTATGAATATGTAGGAGGTCTGCGAGATATTAGCCATAAGCACGGACTAACCATTTGGTTGGAAAACTATGGACATTGGGGATTTCCGGGCGAATTCTTGCAATATGGCGGGCAATCAGATGAAATAGGAGGTGAATTTTGGAGCGAAGGCGAATTAGGCGATATCGAAAACCGAGCGGCTTCTTCTGCAGCACATATTTATGGAAAAAGAAAAGTCTCTGCCGAATCGTTTACGGCAGCAGGGAATACTTTTGGACGCTACCCTGCCATGTTCAAGCAACGTGGCGACCGCTTTTTTACCGAAGGCATTAACAACACTTTGCTGCATGTGTATATTCATCAGCCATACGAAGACAAAAAACCTGGAATCAATGCGTGGTTCGGCAACGAATTTAATCGATTCAACACCTGGTTTGCGGATATGGGCATGTTTACCGATTATTTGAAGCGCAGCAATTACCTTTTGCAACAAGGGACTTATGTTGCCGATGTAGCATATTTTATCGGTGAAGATGTTCCGAAAATGACAGGTGTTCAAAATCCTAAACTTCCTCAAGGTTATTCATTTGATTACATCAATGCGGAAGTCATTCAAAACAGAATGACCATCAAGGACGGTCGTTTCACCCTTCCGGATGGGCTTTCCTACAAAGTGCTCGTGCTTCCAGAATTGGAAACCATGCGTCCTGAATTATTGAAAAAAATTGCGCAACTGGTAAAAGAAGGAGGGATTGTATTAGGGCCTAAACCTCTTCGGTCTCCAAGTCTGACAAATGGCGAAGAGGCTGACAAGGAAATCAAAAAATTGGCTGATGAGTTATGGGGAAAAATTGATGTTAAATCAATTACAAAAAATGATTTTGGAAAAGGTCAGGTGTTTTCTGGCGTGAGCTTGGAAATTCTATTTGCTGAACTTGGCACAAACCCAGATTTTATTGCCAAAGGCGCGGATCAGATTCAATTCCTTCATAGGAATTTTCCTGATGCTGATGTGTATTTCATTTCGAATCAGAAAAATGAGAAAGCAAAATTTATTGGAAGCTTCAGGGGAATGAAATTGCAACCTGAGCTTTGGAATGCAGTGAATGGAAAAGTAAGCGATCTGCCAGAGTTTACTGTAAGCGATGCTACACTAGAAATCCCGTTGGAACTAAATGCTTTTGAAAGCGCATTTATTGTCTTTAAAAAACCAATAACAACTCAAGCAAAATCAGACGTTAAAAACTTCCCAAGTCCAAAACTTTCAGTTCCTGTCGAAGATAGCTGGAAGGTTGTTTTCAAAAACATCGATTCAACTTCATTTGAAAAAGCGAATTTTCAATTAATCGATTGGTCGAAGAGCTCGGATGATAAAATCAAGTATTTCTCGGGGACAGCGATTTATTCGAAAACAATAAAGATGAATGATGTCAGCAAAGGACAGAAAGTGTATTTAGATTTAGGGCATCTTATCGCTATCGCGAAAATAAAATTGAACGGACAAGATATCGGTGGTTTATGGACACCTCCATATAAAATTGATGTGACTGAATTTTGGAAATCCGGCGACAATCAGCTAGAAATCGAAGTGACCAATACTTGGGTCAATAAATTGATTGGAGAGGCTCGTTTGCCAGAAAGCCAGCGTTCGTCGTGGACAATTGTAAATCCGTATACGAAAGACAGCGCGCTGCATTCCGCTGGTTTGCATGGACCGGTCATTATCGAAGTGTATGAATAGATTCCTTCAAAAGAATACCGATTTCAACTAAATTGTCCTAAAATAGGCAAACATTCTAAATTCCATGATTGTACATGACAGTACTTTCATGGAATTCTAGTATATTATGCCCGTAAACCTTTGATAACTAGCAAAGCTGAATTTAGCGTTGCTATTGCGTGCTTTTTTTAAACCTTATATGATGAATTCGAAAAAGCTTTTCAGCTTTATTTTATTAGTTGCCTATTTTTATGCATCGGCTCCAAAGGCTTTCGCCCAATCGTCTTCCACTAAAGTTACCGAACTATTCGTTGATCTAATCCGATATTCAGATTATCAATCTGCTAATGGTTATAAAGAAAATTCTCGATGGCTAAAAGATCATTTTCAACAAGGTCAATCGGTCATTATACAGAATAAGAAACCAACATTCAGCTGGATTGTAGAAAGCAATGAGACAAATAGTAAGCAAACGGCTTACCAGTTGCTTGTTTCGGACGATTTGGAGAAACTGGCTAGAAACGAAGGTACTATTTGGGATTCAGGTAAGGTGACAAGCGCAAAATCCAGCGCAGTTTTATTTGATGGAAATGGGTTAACGTCCAATAAAGTGTATTTCTGGAAAGTAATTCTATGGACTGATGAATATACAACAAGCAGTAGAACGGCTTCATTTTATACAGGTGAATTAACTGATCGCTACACGACCGCATATTATCCTTTACAACGAACCGATCAGCATCCTGTTAAGATAACTGCGTTTGCAGATCATGTTTCAGCAATTGATTTTGGAAAGGCGGCTTTTGGACAGCTGCGCCTAAATTTAGAAAGTAAAGGACAGGATACGGTCTACGTTCGTTTCGGTGAAAAATTAGACGAAAATGGACGAATAGACACAAAACCAGGTGGCACGATCCGTTACCGAGAACATAAAATCGCATTAACTAGCGGACAGCATACTTATCAGGTTCGGTTTGATAAAGATAAGCGAAACACTGGTGCTGCTGCGATTTTAATGCCTGACTACATCGGTGAAGTCTTGCCTTTTCGTTATGTGGAACTTATCCGTTATTCTAAGAAAATAAATCCTGAGGACATCGTGCGCTCGATGGTTCATTATCCCTTCGATGATCAGGCCTCGTATTTCACTTCTTCCGACACAACGCTGAACAAAATATGGGATTTGAGTAAGTATAGTATCAAAGCAACAAGTTTTGCAGGGATTTATGTAGATGGCGATCGGGAAAGGATTCCATACGAAGCGGATGCACTGATCAACCAGTTGTGTCATTACGGCGTAGATCTTGAGTTTTCAATGGCTCGACGCTCGCATGAGTATTTGATCAACCGGGCAACTTGGCCAACCGAATGGATTATGCAATCGGTCATGATGGCTTGGACAGATTATTTGTATACGGGTGATCTTCGTTCGGTCGAACGCTATTATGAAGATTTAAAAGCAAAATCATTAACTGCCCTGGAGCAAGAAAATCACTTGATCAGCACCAAAGTCGGTCAGCAATCGCCTGAATTTCTTGCATCCATTCATTTACATAATGACCATCTGCGCGATATTGTGGATTGGCCACAAAAAGGAATTTTAGGTTTGGGGAAAAATGAAGAAGGCGAAACGGATGGTTTTGTCTTTAAAGAATACAACGCGGTCGTTAATGCGTATTATTACCACGTATTGTTGCTGATGGAAAAAATTGCCAACGAATTGGGGAATAATGCCGATGCGCAGTTTTACCAAACGAAAGCAAAGAACGTTTACGAATCCTACCAAAAGAATTTCTTTGATGCCGACAGGAAATTATATGTCGATGGAATCGGAACAGACCATGCAGCCTTGCATTCAAATATGTTTGCTTTAGCTTTTGGTTTAGTGCCCGAAAAGTACAAATCCGATGTGCTTTCCTTTGTGCTGAGCAGAGGAATGGCTTGCAGTGTGTATGGAAGCCAATTTTTGATGGATGCGCTATATGATGCGGAACATAATGACTATGCATTTCAATTGTTGACTTCTCAGGAAGAACGCAGCTGGTACAACATGATTCGAGTGGGAAGTACGATTTCTTTAGAAGCGTGGGACAATAAATACAAGCCGAATCAAGATTGGAACCATGCTTGGGGAGCCGTTCCAGCGAATATTATTCCCCGAAAATTAATGGGAATCGAACCGCTGACAGCTGGCTGGAATACCTTTCGGATAAAACCTCAATTGGGAAGTTTGACCCATGCATCTATAAAGGTCCCGACGATCAAAGGAGCAGTTTTAATGGATTTTAAGCAGATTGGGAATGTTGATGCTTATCAAGTCAGCATCCCTGTAAATACCGAAGCTGAACTTAGTTTGCTTGCATCAGGTAAACATGTCTCCGTCACAGTGAACGGACAGCGAGTGAAATTTACGCATAAAAATAAACGGGCTTATTTGCCAAATTTACCTTCAGGAAATTACACGATTGAGTTATCAAATTAAAAAGAATAACAATCATGAAACGAAATAGATCCCTTTTTATCATTCGAATCTCTGCTTTGATTCTTGTGTGTTTGTTGCATATGGAAGCATATGCTCAATCCTCGAAACTGGTTCCAAAAAATTTAAGGCTTGAGTATTTAGAAAACCCGATGGGTTTAGATAATCCATTGCCGCGTTTTTCATGGTTCTTGGAATCTACTGATAAACATGCTTTTGCGCAAAAGCAAACAGCATACCGTATACTCGTTTCGTCGACGGCTAAGAATTTAGCGAAGAATATCGGAGATGTTTGGGATACGGATTGGGTGAGTTCGAATGCCATGAATCAGATTGTGTACGCAGGCAAGGCATTGGCGTCAGACAAAAAATATTTTTGGAAAGTTGCCATAAAAGATGAAAAGAATAAGCTCTCAAAATGGAGCGATGATGCATTTTGGTCGGTAGGATTGTTAAACAAAACAGCATGGAAGGCCGAATGGATTGGCTCCGAGGTAGTTTTTGATCCATCCAAGAACGACTGCAACATCATTGATCCTTGGCTGAGAAAATCTTTTGACTTATCGCATAAACCCCAAAAGGCAATCATCCATGTTTCGTCCGTTGGTTTTCACGAACTGTATGTCAATGGAAAAAGAGTAGGCGAGGAAGTCATGGCGACAGCAGTAACTGATCATACAAAAAGAGCGCGGTATATTTCCTACGATATTGCATCCTATTTAAAAAAAGGGAAAAACGTTGTCGGCATTTGGTTAGGAACTGGCTGGTCGATTCATGGACCTTATGTGGTTAAGGATCGCCCGAACACGCCAATCGTTTTGGCACAGTCGGCAATCTATAAAAGTGAATATCCATCTGAGAATGAAGAACCCTTATTTTTCCTGAAGACAGATGCGACTTGGCTTTTAAAAGATAGCCCGAATCAATTGTTAGGGGTTTGGGATTCCAACCGGATGGGGGGTGAGTTATGGAATGCAAATCGGGAGGACCCATCTTGGAATCAAGAAACAACAGATGAGAGTCATTGGCGGCAGCCAACTGTGTACCATCCAAAATTAATCTTGTCATCACAACAAGTTGAAGGAAATAAAATGATGGACGAGATTCGCCCGATTGCTATTGAAAAGCAAGCGGACAGCTCCTACAGAATCGATATGGGCGTTAATTTTGCTGGCTGGACAGAGTTGAAACTCAAAGGAGAACCTAATCAGCGCGTGGATATTTTATTCTCGGAACGAGCACAGGAAGAAATGACTTTTCGTTTGCACAGTGCGTTTGTTTTTGATCAAAGCGGTGAAGGAACATTTAAAAATAAATTTAATTATAGTTCAGGCAGATGGATTACGATTAAGGGACTAAAAGAGGCACCTAAATTGTCCGATGTCAGAGGCTGGCTGGTACGTACAGACTTTAAGTCGGCAACTACTTTTACGAGTTCTTCTGAATTGCACAATTGGATTTATACGACCGTGCGATGGACTTATGAGAACTTGTCTTTGGGAGGTTTTATTGTCGATTGCCCGCAACGTGAGCGATTGGGCTACGGTGGCGATGCGCATGCAACCGTCGAAACGGGCATGCTGAATTACCATACGGCTGCATTTTACACCAAATGGATGGAGGATTGGCGCGATGTGAGCGGAACGGAATCCATTGTCGGAAATATGTACGATACGACATTCGCCCGAAAAAAAGTAATGAGCGGGAGGATTTTCAACAATGGAATTTTACCGCATACAGCACCCACCTACATGGGTGGCGGAGGGCCTTCATGGGGCGGAATAGTCGTTACGCTGCCTTGGTATTTTTACCAGCAATATGGCGATAAACAGATTCTAAAAGAGAATTTTCAACTGATCAAAGACTGGATTTCTTTTCTGGATAGCCAGACGAAGGACAATTTGTTGCAGCGTTTTGGCGGAAGTTGGGATTATCTAGGGGATTGGCTGTGGCCCAATGCGACCGCTGAAGGAATGAATAATAATTCGCCGCAGACGCTTTGTTTTAATAATTCTTATCGTGTCTATAATCTGCGGATTGCAAGCAAAATTGCGGGTCAGCTGGGTGCTATTGCGGAGCAACAAAAATGGGAAGAGGAAGCAGACGCCTACAGCAAAACTATTCATGAGAAATTTTACAATCCGCAGGATACCAGTTATTCGGATGGATCGATGGGCAATTTGGTTGCTGCATTGTTGGCTGATGTGGTGCCTTCTAACCTGAAAGCAGACGTGTTCAAACGCTTGGAAAATGAAATTCTGCATCGGAAAAAGGGACATATCCACGTGGGAATTACTGGTGGTGCCTTGTTGTTTAAATTGCTTCGGGAACAGAATAGACAGGATTTGCTGCTCGCCATGACTTCGCAAACGACGTATCCGAGCTGGGGCTATATGAAGGAAAACGATGCAACTACGATTTGGGAAATGTGGGAAAAAGATTTGCCCGGACATTCCTTGCTCCATAGTTCTTATTTGTATCCCGGAGCTTGGTACATCGATGGGATTGCCGGAATTAAAGTAGGAAAGCCAGGCTATACAGAATTTGTAATCGAACCTCCCTTGCTCAAATCGGATGATTTGACGGATGCCGAAGCTACATTTGAATCAACCGTTGGATTGATTAAAAGCAAATGGGCTCGCTCTCCTCAAGGTTTTTCGCTAGAAATTTCAGTGCCTCCAAATAGTACGGCTTTGCTAAAGGTGCGCAGGGACCATAATTTAACCATTCCTGAAAATCCGGGAATTGTAGAATTTGTATCAGATGAAAATGATATCCAGACCTATCGCCTGCAATCTGGCAATTTTACATTCTAAAGCTAAGTAAGCAAGCTATTAATGGATGACACTTTGAGCAATCTTAGATTGATTTGCCAAAGGCCATCAGAAAATTTTGCGTAGATTTTTCATTACTAATAGTGGTGTTTTCATGTAAGTACAGGATGGAGAAATGCTTTAAGTTTAATACATTTAGTCGTCAAATCTAAATTATAAACACAGCAAGCATGAAAAGCAGATTCCTCTTATTGTCCAGCATAGTATTAAGCAGTTTTCTATCAGTTAATTCTATTGCGCAGCATCGGCTGAGCGACAATAAAGAACACATTAGTCCGCTGACGCGAGAATATATTTATCCGACGAGGATTGTCTGGTCGGAAGGAGATGTGCTCCAAGCGCAGAACTTATTGAATGAAGGCGATGGCCAAGCAAATTTAACGAATACCCATAGCGTCATATTAAAAAACACAGGCAAAGCAACAAGCAGTATTTTAGTTGATTTTGGGAAGGAGTTGAATGGTTCTGTCGAAATCGTCACAGGGATGTGGGCAGGAAATGCTGCGCGCAATATTCGGATTCGCATGGGTGAATCTGTAAGCGAAGCGATGTCTGATATTGGCGAAAAGGGCGCAACAAACGATCATGCGATGCGTGATTTCACAATGAAACTGCCATGGCTCGGTAAAAATCAAACTGGAGAATCTGGATTTCGCTTTGCGAGAATAGACTTTTTGGATGCCGATGCGGAATTGCATTTGAGAGAATTGCGTGCAATCGCAACCTATCGGGATATTCCCTATTTGGGAACGTTTAAGAGCAGCGATGAACGCTTAAATAAAATTTGGGATGTTGGAGCCTATACGGTTCACGTCAATATGCAAGATTTTTTATGGGATGGGATTAAACGTGATCGATTGGTTTGGGTTGGTGATTTACATCCCGAAGTTTCCACGATCAATGCTGTTTTTGGATACAACGAAGTCGTGCCCAAAAGCTTAGATTTAGCACGCGACGCCACACCGTTGCCGGGTTGGATGTCGGGTATCAGTACCTATTCGATGTGGTGGATCATTATCCATTATGATTGGTACATGCAGCATGGAAATTTGGCTTACCTCGAAGAACAAAAACCTTATCTGCAAAACTTAGTAAAGCAGATCATTAGCAAAATCGACGGAAATAAAGAGTCGATGGATGGAACGCGTTTTCTGGACTGGCCTTCTAGTGAAGATCCATTGGCAATCCATGCAGGTCTTCAATCGATGACAATTCTATCGTTGGAAAAAGCTGCTTTGATCAGCGAATTTCTGAAAGATGAAGAAACAAAAAAACTATGTGAAGAAACGGTTTTGAATCTACGCAAACATCTTCCCGAGCATAATCAATCCAAGCAGGCGGCAGCGTTGCTTTCTCTGAGCGATATGATGGATCCGATGCAAGCCTATAATGAGGTTTTGTCTGTTGGCGGAGCCAAAAACTTTTCTACGTTTTATGGCTATTACATGTTGCAGGCAATGGCGAAAGCTGGGAAATACGATGAAGCCATACAAATTATCTCCACCTATTGGGGAGCGATGCTTGATTTGGGAGCCACGACTTTTTGGGAAGATTTCAATATGGAATGGTTACCGAATGCAACTCGAATTGACGAACCTGTACCCGCTGGAAAAGTCGATATCCACGGTGATTTTGGAGCTTACTGTTATGTCGGACATCGACATAGTTTGAGTCATGGATGGGCTTCAGGTCCCACGGCTTGGTTATCCGAGCACGTATTGGGAGTCCAGTTAGCCGAACCCGGCGGTACAAAATATAGAATCAAACCCAATCTAGGGCATCTGGATTTTGTAGAAGGTACATTTCCGACGAAATTCGGAGTGATTGAAATCAAGCATAGTAAAAATGCGAATGGAAAGGTTATTTCTAAAATAAAAGCGCCTAGAGGAATTAAAATTGTCAAATAAATCATAGGATTCGTTATAGAAATAAAATATATAATCGGCATAGCGGATGAATTGAACGAAGATTTTTTTATCTTAGAATATCATAGACCTCGGACATTCATTTATACATAGTATATGACTCAAAACATTTCCAATTTTCTGATGACCATCGAGATAAGTGATTTTTCGGCTACGCCGAAATATCTACAATTGGCAAATGCGATTATTGAGGCCGTGAAAATGGGTTCGGTTGTCAAAGGCGAAATGCTGCCTTCCATCAATGAGCTAAGCTTATATTTGGATATTTCTAGAGATACCGTCGAAAAAGGGTATAAGTTTCTGAAAAATAAAGAGGTGATTGCTTCCACTCCAGGAAAGGGTTATTTCATTGCCACAGCAGACGTGAAACAGCGGCAGAAAATTGCTCTTTTCCTCAACAAGCTGAGCGCGCATAAAAAAATTGTCTATGATTCCTTTGCCAGAGAAATGGGAGAGGATGCCTCGCTGGATTTATTTGTGTACAACAGCGACATTTCTTATTTGCGGACATTGTTAAAAAACCTGACCAAGACCTATGAGCATTATGTGGTTTTTCCGCATTTTAAAGAGGGCAGGGATCAAGCTGCGGATGTTGTCAAACTGATTCCGACAGAGAAATTAGTTTTGTTAGGGAGAATGATTGAAGACCTTCCGGGTTTATTTCCTGCGGTCTATGAGAATTATGAAAAGGATATTTATGGCGCTTTAGAGGAAGCGCTAGAGGAATTGAGCAAATACAATACGCTAAAATTGATATTTCCTGATAACAGCGATTATCCGAAAGCAATCATCAAGGGCTTCTATAAATTTTGTCAACAATATGCTTTCAATC
Organism: Sphingobacterium hungaricum; assembly: GCF_015210005.1. GTDB lineage: Bacteria > Bacteroidota > Bacteroidia > Sphingobacteriales > Sphingobacteriaceae > Sphingobacterium > Sphingobacterium hungaricum. Next base: position 120,769 of record NZ_MU158697.1, on the reverse strand, counting down.
ATATTTTGGTCAGCAATGTGTCCAAAGAAAAAATAGCGAAGGGCATTTGTTACATCAATTTGGCGGAAGATGATTTGGTAACTTTATTGGATAAGGTTATCGTGAAAAATTTTCAGATTGGAAAGGATGTCGGTATTATTTCATACAATGAAACTCCGCTGAAAAAGTTTATTTTAAATGGCATCACGACAATTTCGACAGATTTTGAAATGATGGGAAAGGCTGCTGCGCAATTGATTAAGAACAAATCGACCGAGCACGTCGAAATTCCTTTTTACCTAACTTTAAGAAGCTCCCTTTAAATTAAGGATGTATAAAAACAAGCAAAAAAAATCGCCCTTGAGGCGATTTTTTGTGTTTTATTTTGTTAGCGCAACCGGATATTCTTTCATAATCCCGGATACTAATTTTGGTAATTTGTTAATTGCTTTTTCAGGAGCGTTAACTTCACCCGAACCTCTTGCTTGCCAAACTACTTTATTTGTTTTGCGGTCTACAGCTTCAATGATTAAATGAGCGTAACGGAATTTTTCTTTTCCAACAGGATAACTAAATCCACCTCCATAGAATCCCCAAGGTCTGTGCCATCCCCAGCCCCAACCCCAGCCCATGCCCATTCCGTAATAAGGAGTAGCATACACCATTCTGCTTTTGTTATTAACGATGGAAATGTATCTGAACAATATATCTGGATTCTGTTTAGAATAGGTCAAACCGCGAGCTTCCAATTCTTGATTAGCTGTTGAAAGAATTTTTTCTTCGGCAATATCATTTGAGAAATATCCTTTGGATAAGGAATCTGCTCCAGGAAGCCATCCGTAAGTTTTGTATTGTGAAAAATCTACACTTTGTATACGCGTCGTGTTATAGCGATACGAAGAGCAAGATGCTAAAAACAAAATTAGCCCTGCTGACAAGAAAAATATGAACCTTTTCATAAGAATATTTTTTAGCTTAATTATCTGTAAGACTCTGTGAATTAGTAATGGTTTAATTTTAAAATGGATATTTTGCAACTAATGGCATCAATCGTCCCGCACCGAAAGCTTTTGGGCTAACGCGCAAGATTGGAGGTGCCTGAAAACGCTTAAATTCGGCATTGTTCAACAGTTTCGAAATTTTTAAAACGGTCTCTTCATCGAATCCTAAATGGATGATTTCAGCTGCTGATTTCTCTTTTTCTATAAATTGATATAAAATACTGTCCAAAAGACCATAATCTGGCAATGAATCCGAATCTTTTTGGTCAGGGCGCAATTCGGCTGAAGGTGCTTTCGTAATCGTATTCAAAGGAATAATTTCTTTTTCGCGATTGATGTAATTCGCTAACTCATAAGCTTGCGTTTTATACACATCGCCAATTACGCATAATGCACCCGCCATGTCGCCGTATAAAGTTCCATAACCCACTGCTGATTCACTTTTATTGGATGTATTCAACAGAATATGTCCAAATTTATTTGAAATAGCCATCAATAAGGTTCCTCGAGTCCGAGCTTGGATATTTTCTTCGGCTATGCCTGGCGCCATTCCGCTAAAAACTTCGCTTAGCGCATGTTCAAAGCTATCGGCCACATCCTGAATTGGAACGATATGATGCGAACAGCCCGTATTGGTTACTAGGTCAAGCGCATCTTTTAAAGAATGCCCTGAAGAAAATTTAGAGGGCATCAAAACCGCCAATACGTTTTCTGAGCCTAGAGCTTCACAAGCCAAAGCGGCAACCAATGCAGAATCTAAACCTCCGGACAATCCTAAAACCGCTTTCTTAAATCCAGATTTCGAGAAATAATCTTTTAATCCCAAAATCAATGCTTGATGAATTAAGCTGATTTCAGATTCTTCCGAACCCACAGTTTCAGCTTGATAGGTTTCTAAATTGTGAATTTGTATGGTTGAGAAATCCTCTTGAAATGCTTTTAGGCGACAGACAATTTCGCCTTTTTTATTCATCACCAAAGAGCGTCCATCGAAGATTATATCCGTATGTGCGCCGACTTGATTGACATAGATTAGCGGACAGTTGGCTTTGATCACATTTCTTCGCAAAACCTCCACACGGTTATTAAAATGCACGTAGGAGAAAGGGGAGGCCGCGATATTGATAATTAAATCTGGATTTTCCTGGCGAAGTTCGTCCATGAAATCCCCCACGTAAGAATTCGTGTCATCATCATCCCAAAGGTCTTCACATACCGTCAGTGCGATTTTTGTGTCATTGACTGTCACGCAATGAAAATTTCTTCCCGGTTCGAAATACCGATATTCGTCAAATACATCGTAATCGGGCAATAGGCCTTTCTTGTGTGCATAAATCACTTGAGCATCTTGCAAAACCAACGCAGCGTTGAATAATCCTTTGCCTTCCCCATCTTTATTTTGAATCGGCGCACCAATGATGCAGGTTATGCCTTTGCAATGCGCTTTGATCTGTTCGATATGTTGTTCACAAAGTTGGATGAAAGCTCGGTTTTTCAATAAATCCTTTGCCGGGTATCCTCCAATTGCCAATTCAGCAAAAACGATCAAATCAGCTTTTTGATCTTTAGCGGTTTGGATTGACTGAATAATTTTCTCCGTATTTAGATCGAAATTTCCAATATGATAATTTAATTGTGCTAATGCAATATTCATAGACCAATGTGTGATATTAAAATAAAAGACCAAGTTTTAATGCAACGTAGGACGTTTTTGGCGAGCCATCTTTTATCGCTCTTGTAAATCCATTGTTGTAGGTTATTCCTGTTAAGAAAGATAAGCTGTTTCCAATCCTAAATTCTCCGCCAGTTCCAATTTGCAAGCCTAAGCGAAAAATATCATCGCCGGAAATGGCTTGGTACTGATCGCTGTTTTCTAGCTTCTCTTTACCGGAAACTTTGACGCCTGCCGTAAAACCAAACAAGCCGTAAAATCGGCCAACTGAACTTCCATTCGTCTTTAACTTAATGGACAATGGAACTTCTGCATATTGCAAACGAATATCTTTTCCTGAATTTGCAATGGATTCGTCATAGACAAAACTATTTAAGGTGCTGATGGATAATCCTGTAGAGAAATAATAATTTCTAGCGAAACCCAGATCGGCTACTAGCCCATACGAATATCCGAATTTAGAATCCACACTTTTATTATGGTTGTCTCCATAAGACAGCCAGCTGATGTTTGGATCAAAGGATAAACCTAAAGAAATGTTTTTTTCGGGATAACTATAATAGGATTGAGCAAACGAAAAAGTTGTAGCTAAAAGAAAGAATAGGGATAGAATAATTTTGTTCAAGCTATTAAAATTTTTGATGTAACATGTTATGTAAAATTAATAATTATTTTTGTCCGAACCCATATAAATGTGCTATGAGATATCCATTGCTTTGTAAAGTTTTTCTGTTTGTACCCATTTTACTCGCATTATCTTGCCAGAATACAAAAAAGCTGCCCGATGTTTCTGCGCTAAAAAAGAATATTAAAATTGAGCGTTTTGATCAAGAATTTTCGTCCATAGACAGCGCAAGCATTTTGGATATGAATAGGAAATTTCAGAAGGAATACGGGAATTTTTATACCGACTACATGATTTACATGTTGGAGGCTGGCGACCCAAAGGATACTGTAAAAATTAAAAGCATTATGGAAACTATTTTGGGTACGCGGGATTCCCATGAATTGATCAAATCAGTAAATGAAAAGTTTCCAAATTTAAAAAGTCAAGAGGAAGGATTATCGGACGCCTTCGCTTACTTAACCTATTATTTTCCAGATTATGAATTACCTCGTTTTATAAGTTTTTATTCAGGTTTCGGTGTTCAAGTTCCGACTGGCGAAGGTTATGTCGGCATTGGATTGGATATGTTTTTAGGGTCAGATTCTCGTTTTTATCCAGCTTTGGTCAATTCTATCCCATTGTATATTTCCAGAAGATTTACTCCAGAAAATATCGTTCCGCGCGTTGTCGAAACGGTGCTAAGAGAAGATTTGTTCCCTCAGGAAAATTTGGATGTGAGTACCTTAGAACATATGGTTTACCAAGGAAAGATTTTGTATTCCATGGATTGTGTGCTGCCGAATGTTGCGGATACATTAAAGATTGGATATACGACTGATCAGCTGAATTGGGCAAAATCTTATCAGAAGGATGTTTGGGCTTGGTTTCTTCAGGAAAATTTGTTGTATAGCACGGATCAGCTACAGATTCAGAAATATTTTACCGAGGCGCCATTCACAGCGGAGCTAGGAGAAAATAATTCCTCAGCGCCTAAGCTGGGCATGTATATGGGCTGGCAAATGGTTAGAAAATACATGGAAAAGAATCCTGAAATGGATTTGAAAGAACTGTACAAAATTCCTGCACAGCAAATACTGGAAGACTCAAAATTCAAAGGAAAATAAAATAGGAGACCTAATGATTAGATCTCCTATAGCTGTTTAGTTTAGTTATTAAATTATCGTTTTATTGACCCACGGTAGGTTTGACCAATTTGTTCTTTAAACTCAATACTTCGACAGTAAAGTCTAATGGAGAGTTTGCAGGGATTTTAGGAATGTCTGTTCTGTTGTAGTATCCTAAAGTTGAAGGAGTCACAAAACGAATTTTCGCTCCTTTTTGCAAACCGCTTGTGAAAATCCCATCCCAGTTGAAACCACCGATATCTGTTGGAATAAATACATAGTTCCAGCTCATAATCACACCGATCTGGCCTGTTGTGAAATTTAAGTAGATAGGCATAATTGCACCTGTATCAGCTTCAAACTTATCAAAGACAACTCCAGTTTTCACTAGCTTTCCTTCATATTTAACTCTAGCTTCAGTCCAAGTTACTTTTTGATTCGAAGTATCTTTTACAGAATAGGTGTAACTTCCGGGTTCACCTGGATTTATTATTTCGTACCAAATTCCTGTCTCTTCATCAAACACAGGGTTTGTTAATGTTGTTTTAGCATACTCTTCGATGATGGGTTTTTCCAATTGATATTGCGCAGCAGGATCATAAAAATCACCGTCTTCCTTGTTCATACAAGAAGAAAATATGCTGGCAATTAAAGTGGCAAATAAAAATAGTTTTCCGAATTGTTTCATTTAATGGTTGTGTTAGATTAATTTTTTATTTTAGTTTTTGTGTTATTTTATTTCAGTGACTTCGATCGTGTAATGCAATGGCGAGTCCGCAGGAATATTTCCTTTGGCCACATTATCATAAGCCCAAACTGAAGATGTTACGAATTGGATTTTAGCGCCTAGTTTCAAGCCCTTAGGTGTAAAACCACCAACTGTTCTCGAAATGCCATCGTAAGGCAATGTTCTAGGATAGAAAGCATATTGCCATGCAAGCGGCAGTCCTTGGCTTCCGCCAACAATCTTTTCAACTGGTTCAGCTCCGCCTTCTACTTGGACGCCATTTAATAGCTCTCCAGAAAAAATTACTTTTACAGTGGGAGGAACGACGTATAGAAAGCCTGCATATGCTAGATTGTACGTGTACGCATCATTTTCATTTTCCTCTAGCAATTCCCACCAAATTCCAGTAGCTGTGTCTAAAATTGGAGTAGTGAAATTCTCTTCCGCGTACGTTTTTAAAACATTTTTTTGAGCGTTCAACGTAGAGTCTAAGCGTTGTTGCTCTTTATAGTATTCATTATCAAAATCGTCACTTTTATTACAAGATGAAAATATAACAGCGATTAAACTTGTTATGGAAAGAAATTTAATAAAATAGTTCATGTTGAAGTAAATTGTTTAACCCCTATAACGGCGACCTACATACTATTGCTACACATGAAGTAAAAATACTTATAAATTTCTTAATAAATCCTTAATGCTTAAATATTTAGTCTGACGTTGGGTGATTGTAAAATTTTCCGACAGGATTAGGGTTAGCGGAAATGCAGCTTCTTGGCCTTTTGGGATAAAGGCTTCTGCTAAAGCATGGTATTGATTGCTGCGTTTTACAATTGATTTATTGGTATAAGGAATTTGTTCAAAATAAATGGTGTCGGTCGTTTCAGCATCCAATTTGACGGCATAATAATCTTTATTGAGCTTTTGAATGACTTCTTCATTTTGAAAACTTTCTCGATCCATCTTTTTGCAATAGACACACCAATCGGTATGAAAATATAAAAATACTTTCTTTGGATTTACAGATAGCGAATCTGACAATTGTTCAAAAGAAATCCATTGGATTTCTTTTGAACTTTGTGCCAAACTTGCTTTTGTAACAAGCACTAATAATATGATCAGTAGTAGATTTTTCATTAATGAAAATGTCCAACTCGAACACCAAACGTTATAGTCCGTGGTCTTGAAGGTCCGTAAATATATTGTGAATCACGTGTTGCTCCTTGATCAAAATCTTTTTGATACGCATTGAATATGTTTTGCAAGCCACCAAATACTTCCAGATTAAGATCTTTCTTGATTGAGAAGTTGTAGCCTAAGCGAAGGTTGAGTTCAAAGAAATCACGCGCATTTTTGACTTCCATGGATTCGTCCTGCAATACATGCGGAACAAGCATTTTTCCGGTATACACTCCAGTCGCATCGATCGAGAATTTTTCTGTTGCTTTCCAGTTTGTATTTAAGTAGCCATACACATTTGGCGTGCGCATAAAGCGTTTTGAATAGATGTTGTCGCCTTCATCTTCAGCTTCGAAAATCAATTGGTCTTCTTTGAATAAGGAACGCTGAATAGTTCCTCCAGCCTGAAACGAAAAACTGCTCGAAGGCGCAATATTCAATTCGACATTGCTTCCGTAAACACGAGCGTCCGTACCGTTCCGCATTTCTTCGATTCGGATTCCATCTCCTTCGGAAGTTAAAATATTGGTAAATGGATTTAATAATTGCGTATAAAATCCTTCAATCAACAAGCTAGTTTGTGTCGTTCCGAAATTTTTGTTGAAGTTAAACGATCCTGTATACGCATTCGAATATTCTGTTTTTAGGTTTTCGCCAATCAACACAAATACCTGTTGTCCTCCAATGGAAGTGACGTGCATATCCTCGTTAAACGCTTGTGGAGCACGAAATCCGCGGGCATAACCACCTCTGAACTGAACTTGGTCAGTGATGTCGTACAAAATGGTCAATCGCGGACTGAAGGTTCCGAAATTTTCTTTTGAACTGCGCTGAAAGGTAGCCAAAGTATAGTTTCCGTTCACATTTGTGTAATCGTAGCGTGCTCCGATCAATGTTTTCAGGTTCTCCGTTGTTTTCCATTCGTATTGCGCGTACGTACCGACACTGCTTGATGTCTGGTCGATCAGCCGGCTGTAGCCTGGAATTTTATCTTCCGTACTATTCATGCTGTATTCGATTCCTCCAGTGAATACATCATTTTCAAAATTGTACGTGTATTGTCCTCCGGTAACCATCGCAATATCTGCCGTTTCTCCGTAAGAATTGCTCGCCAGTAACGAATCTTGGTACGTTCTTTCGCCACCTAAGCCTCCGTAAAAACTTTCTCTATTTGTTTTTTGAGCAGAAGCATATAGGGAAAGTTTATGTTTCCAATCTTTTGAATACTGGTCATAAGTCAAACCGCCAATTAACGAATTTGTGCGCAATTGCTCGGTTACATCCGTGAAGTGCGGTGCAAGTTCCAAACGGTCCCCGCCACGGCGAAACTCTTCCAATACGCTTAAATCGATCGTGATCTTGTTGTATTCAGAAGGTTTGAAGAATGCTTTAGAACCGAATGTCGTGTTGCGTAGCTTCGTAATTTCCGAAAACCCATCGTCGTTTGCATCATAAGCTTGTCTATTGCGGTGCATTCCGTAAAATGTCACACCCGCCAATAAATCATTGTCCACATAAGAAGTGTTGAAGTCGATTGTGTTTTCCCATGCTTTGCCATCAATTAACGAGTTGGTTGATTTAATCTGCCAATCGTTTTCAACAGGATCTTTGGTGATAATATTAATCGTTCCGGCAATGGCATTCGCTCCAAAAAGCGCAGAACCGCCGCTGCGCACAACTTCTATGCGATCGATCATGCTTGTCGGAATCTGATCCAAACCATAAACACTGCTCAATGCGCTATACACCGAACGGCTATTGATTAAAATCTGTGAATATGCGCCTTCCAATCCATTTAAGCGAACCTGTGAAAATCCGCAATTTTGGCAATTGTTCTCTACGCGAACACCAGGTTGATAATTCAATGTTTCAGCCATAGCGACCGATTGCGTAGCATTAAACAATTTGGGGCCTAATACATTCACAATTACGGGAGCTTCTTTGCGGCTCACGCCATAACGTGTCGCGCTGACAACAACTTCATTGACATTTAGGTTGTCTTCCGAAAGCGTAATTTGAAGATTTTGAAGAAGGTCTTTGTTTGCTAATGAGAATTTTAATGTTTGATATCCTACAGCTTTAAGTGTTAAGGTCGCGTTGGGGTCAAGTTGCTGATCAATCTGGAAGTTTCCAGCATCATCAGAACTAGTCATAAATGTTTTTCCTTCTAATCCGATGGATACGTGAGGAACAGGTTCGTTTTTCTGATTGATTACCGTTCCTTTTAATTGTGAAAATGCGGGAGAAAAAGATAATAGGAATAAGGCCAGCAAAACGCTAGCGTATAGTTTGTCCATAAGGATTAGGATGCTTAATTATAATGTACTAAAAAATGATTCAGATTAAAATGATAGAGGAAAGGATTGGAAAATAACCCTTAACTATTATTAAAACCTATAAAAAAATGATGTGGAATAAATTAAGCAAGACTTGGGGGGCCTCGAAGAAAATAAGAGTGGAATGAGTAGTATTGTGTCTTTTCTTCTAACTCATTCCCAAAGGGAATGTAATATTCTGTAAGAACAGGTGCTTCAAAGACGATGATGTCGCCTAAAATAAACGCGCCGTGAAAAACAATATTCAGAAATTGGATTTCATCATCGGATTGATGATGATCCTGATTTTTTTTGGTAAAGTCGTAAGGGTGAACGTGGGTAACAATTTCACCTGTCGACGTAACCTCTTTGTGCATAAACACCACGCCACTGATAACAATGGTTAATGTCCAAATGCAAAGCAGTTTGGCTATTAATGTGCGATATTTATTGGTAAAAAAATACATCAAAAAAGCACTAGGCATTCGCTTAGTGCTCGTAAAATTAGGAAAACTAATTTAACTTATCTAAAATTATTTAATAAGCTTATTGTTTTCATCCGGAAAAACCAAAGATGGTTTATGTGCTTTTGCTTCCTCAAAATCCATGTATCCATATGAAATTATGATTACAATATCTCCGACTTGAACTAAACGTGCGGCAGCTCCATTTAAACAGATAATACCTGTACCTCTCTCCCCAGGGATTACGTATGTTTCTAAACGAGCACCGTTGTTATTGTTTACAATTTGCACCCTTTCATTGGCAAGAATGTTTGCCTCATCCATCAAATCCTCGTCAATCGTAATACTTCCGACATAGTTTAATTCTGCCTGAGTAACCCGTACACGATGAATTTTAGATTTCATTACTTGAATCATCATGCTGCAAAGTTATTTATTTTTATGAAACTTGATGCCATCTTAATCTCAGTTCTCTGTTAATTCAAAAGCATATTATCGATTAAGCGCACTTGGTCTATTTTAGCAACAACCAATGCGACATATTTTTTACCAGGAAGAATTTCCTTTGCTTCTTCCAACGTAGTCGTTTCGCAAATAGCAAAATACTCTAACGCCACCTCTTTATCTGCGTTTAATTGATCGATAGCTAAAGCTTTTAATTCCGTAATATTCACTTCCCCAAAATTAGCTTTAATAAAGTTCAACGTTTTAGATAAGATAAGAGCAGTTTCTAGTCCTTGAGCAGATAATCGTTCATTTCGTGAACTCAAAGCTAATCCTTCATCACTTCTGACTGTAGGGCAAATAATTAATTGTACAGGTAAGTTTTTGATGTCAATCATTTTCTGAATGACCATGACCTGCTGAAAATCTTTTTGTCCAAAACAAGCCATATCAGGTTTTACCAATTTGAATAGTTTGTACACAATTTGAGTGACACCTTGAAAATGTCCGGGGCGATGTTCACCTTCCCAAATCTGGTCAAGATTTCCTAAATCAATTTCCCATTTTTCATCATTTTGAGGATACATTTCTTCTGCCGAAGGCATGAACAAAACATCACAAGCAGCATTTTCCAGCAGTTCGATATCGCGTTCGATAGGTCTTGGGTATTTCTCTAAATCTTTAGGGTCATTAAACTGTGTTGGATTCACAAAAATGGAGCATACGATGCAATCGGCTAAAGGTTTTGCAAATTCGATTAGGGAAATATGTCCTTCGTGGAGCGCGCCCATGGTCGGGACTAATGCTACTTTCTTGCCTTGATTTCGCTGTTTTTCCAAAAATAAATCAAGCGCCTGTTGGGTGTAAAAGATTTCCAATTTTCAGTAAAATAAATAAGGTGCAAAATTGCATAAATGAATTGGAATTCTAAACGGATGAGCGTTAGGTAATTGTAAAAATCATTTATTATGTGTATCTTTGTGTCTGATTTTACTATTCTATTAATAAAAAAAATGTAATTGGAGATGGCAAAAACGAAGATATTGTTTATAACCCACGAAATGTCGCCTTTCCTTGAAATAAGTAAAATTTCTGATATAACACGTCAATTACCTCAAGCCATGCAAGAAAAAGGATTCGAAATTCGGATTCTTATGCCTCGGTTTGGTAATATTAATGAGCGCAGAAATCGTCTTCACGAGGTAATTAGGTTGTCGGGAATGAATATCGTGGTGGACAACAATGATAATCCGCTGATTATTAAAGTTGCTTCTTTACCTGCAGCACGCATGCAGGTTTATTTCTTGGATAATGAAGAATACTTTCAAAGAAAGAAAATCTTCAAGGATGAGCATGGTGGATTTTTTAAAGATAATAATGAGCGATCGTTGTTTTTCTGCAAAGGAGCACTGGAAACAGTTAAGAAATTGGGGTGGTCTCCGGATGTAGTGCATTGCCATGGGTGGTTCTCTGCAATGGTGCCAGCATATTTAAAAACTGTTTATCATGATGATCCCACGTTTAAGGATGCAAAAGTAATCTACTCCCTATATAAGGAAGATTTCGATGCGACTGGTTTAGGACAAAAATATGCGGACATGGCTGCTCAAGCAGACATTGATGCTTCTAAATTAGTTCATTATGGAGATGCTAGTTACGACAATTTGTACAAAGGTGCATTATCGTTTACAGATGTAGTGGTGAAGGCAGATGGCGACATCAGTCCAGAACTGCAAAAGTATATTGATGACAATGACATCCGTACATTCGAACCGAAGTCAGATGACGATTATGAAGCTTACGCTGAATTATTTGATGAGTTCGTTTCTGAAGAAGTAGAATCTGCTTAAGAGATAATTTTCTAAGAAGATATAAAACAACAAAGGCTTGCAAATCTGCAAGCCTTTGTTGTTTTATATGAGATTGTACTTTCTATCTTCTTCCAGTAGTGAATGCATTTCCAACCATGGTCATTGCGCAACGGAAACCTGTCATTGCATTCGATTCATCTTGTTGCATGTATCTACGAGTCGCAGGATTCATCCAGTAAGCTCTATCGTTCCATGATCCGCCTTTGAAAACGCGAGATTTGTCATTGACTAATGAAGTTTTTCCGTATAGATTATTTTCTTCTTCATCTTTAAAACCACGAACATCGTAATCGTAGGTTGTAGCAGCAACAGGGTCCCCTGCTTTAGAAGCCTGCAATTCTTCCCAAGTCTGTTTTCTAGCTGCTTTAGAAGGAACTTTGATCGGACGGCCGTATTTATCTTTCGCTAATGTTCTAGTTTCAGGATCTTCGTATTGATTATCCATGAAAACATGTCCACGATATGGATTGAAATCTTCAAAATCTTCATATGATAATTGACGATACACATCGCTTACCCATTCATTCACATTTCCGGCCATATTGTACAAACCAAAATCATTTGGTGTGTAACTTGTCACAGCAACGGTAATATCTCCGCCATCATTTAAATCACCAGCAACACCCATGTTGTTTCCGCTTGTGATTTTAAAGTTAGCCATCATGCGGCCTTGGTTGCTTTTTCTTCCAGAACGCACGCCTAATCCGCTCCATGGATAGATGCGGCTATCTTCAATATTTCCTTGAACCGTTGTTCCAATCAGTCCTAAAGCAGCATATTCCCATTCAGCTTCCGTTGGAAGGCGATAAGGTTGTTTTAGTATGCCATCTTCCATACGAACCGGGCGACGGGCATCTCTATTATTTGGATCATTTGTGTTGCGTGGCATTTTTCGTCCATCGACCTCTGGTCCTTGGATTTGTCCATTTAGATACAAATCCGTATTAAATGCATCGCTAGTTCCAGTTTGTGGATTTTGTGATAGCTCTTTGTAATCTTTTAAAACGCCGCTTTGTCTCAAGATATGCTCGTTTACACGATCCGTTCTCCAAATACAATACGCATTCGCTTGTTCCCAAGAAACGCCTACAACTGGATAATCTTGAAAAGAAGGATGCCTGAAATACAGATTGACGTAAGGCTCATTATAAGATAATGGGTTTCTCCAAACCAATGAATCTGGCAACGCATCGTAGTACAATTTGCCATCTTCAGGGAAGTTCTGAGAAAGCCAATGCAGGTATTCTAACCAATCGGCATTTGAAACTTCGGTTTCATCGATGTAAAATGAGGCAACAGTAACTCTGCGTTTTAAATTATCATGGGAGTATCCCAAATCTTCATTTAAACTGCCCCCCATCACGAAACTTCCGCCCTCAATAGCAATTAAGCCTGGTCCGGGAGTCTCTCTCACCTTTCTGTTGATTTGTAATCCGCCATTTGTGGGATCGTTATACCTAACGCCCGTTTTAGAAGATACATTTCCTCTATTGTTGCTTTTGCACGACGTTAATAAAAACAAGCCGATCGCAAGGGCAAATAAAGGTGTTGTAACTAACTTTGAAAATTTCATGTTCAAAATACTATTGTATATTATCGACCACACAAAACTAATAAATATTTCTTAATCAGTTTTATTTAATACAGAAGCAATTTAATAGTTTGAACGCGAAAATGAATGGTAAATTTTAAAATATTTTATGTTTGCTAGAATTCGCTACTGATAGAATACTTCTTATCTTCGCTTAATTATGAAAATTAAAGTAGGTTTTGGATTTGATGTGCATCAATTGAAAGAGGGACATCCATTTGTTTTAGGCGGAGTTACATTGGATCATCATGCAGGTGCTTTTGGCCATTCGGATGCTGATGTGTTGGCTCACGCGATTTGCGATGCCATTTTAGGAGCGACTAACCTAGAAGATATCGGCTATCATTTTCCGAATACAGACGATCGGTGGAAAGGGGCAAACAGCCTGACCTTGCTGACACATTGCGTGAAATTGATTGAAGAGAAAGGTTGGACAATCGGAAATATCGATGCGATGCTTTGTTTAGAAGCGCCTAAAATCAAACCTTATATTGCACAAATGAAAAATAACCTGGCGGAAGCGGCGAGCATGTCAACGGAAGATATTTCCATCAAAGCGACCACAAACGAAACAATGGGCTTCATTGGACGCGAAGAAGGAGTCGTTGCTTATGCCGTTTGCCTTATTGAGAAGAAGGTTTAGATTTCTGCGAACTGAAATAATAGATTGCTATACAAGTTGCGATCAATGCTAAGATGCCACCTAAATAAAAAGGTGATTCTGGTAAGTAAATATCGTTGTTCTTCGATGTGAAATGGGAAAACAAGCTTGTCATCATCGGCGGTGCGATGATGGCCGTAAGGCTGATGACACAAGTTAATCCACCTTGAATCTGTCCTTGTTCATTATCAGGTGTCAGGTTCGAAATGTAGCTTTGCACCGCTGGCCCAGCGATTCCCGACAGTACATAGACGATGCTGAACGTAAAGAGCATCCAGGTTTGAGAGGCGATGCCAAATAAGGGTAACGAGATTGCTGTTAGCAACAATCCCAGAATAATGCTTTTCGGCAATCCCAGCTTCGGAATGATAATGCGAATAAGGCCTGCTTGTACAATCGTCAATAGAATTCCGATAAATCCCAAAGAATATCCCACAATGCGTTCATTCCATAAAAACTTTTCCATCGTATAGTAAGACCAAGTGCTTTGCACGGCATGCGCGGCGATATTGATCAGAAAGATGCAAAAAACTAGAGGCAGTATTTTTGGATAGTTGCGAATGTGACGAAAGGATCCAATTGGATTGGCATTCTTCCATTCAAAATTACGGCGGTTTTCTGGTTTCAACGATTCAGGAACGACAAAATATCCATAAACAAAATTAAAAAAGCTCAGCGCTGCTGCCGCGAAGAACGGAACGCGAGGGCCATAATGGCCTAAAATTCCTCCAATAACGGGGCCTATGATAAATCCAAGTCCGAAAGCCGCACCGAGAAGACCAAAATTCTGCGCCTTCTTTTGAGGCGTGCTAATGTCAGCAATATAGGCGGCTGCAACCGTGTGGCTAGCTCCCGTAATTCCCGCAACAATACGTCCGACAAAAAGCCAGAAAATAGTGTGCGCAAATCCCATAAACAGATAATTGATCGAAAAACCTAAAAGCGAGACCAACAAAACCGGCCTGCGGCCATACTTATCACTTAGGTTCCCCAGAACAGATGCGAAGAAAAATTGAGTAAATGCGTAACAGAACGTTAGCCATCCTCCATAGGTCGATGCTTCGCTCAAATCACCGTTGATAAGCTCCTTTATTAATGCCGGCATCACCGGAATAATGATTCCTAAACCCACGGTGTCTAACACGACAGTTAGAAAGATGAAGAATAAACTTGCGTTATGTTTTTTTGCCATGTGGGTTTAGTTTCTTTACTCTTTACTACAGTTCTTAATTTCTTATTAATTGGCTAGCTTTGGTTATATTTGTGGTTTCAATGACTACGATTTTCAGATACTTACCTATTTTCGGCAAGAAAGCACAAATCCTATTTTCTGTGTTTGCGATTTGCCTGTGTATAGCGTCCTGTTCCGTCTCTAAAGCCAAACGCCAGCCTGACGCGTCCAAAGATAAGGAAGAAAAAAGGTATAGTTTCATGCAAAATGTAACTTCCAAATATAATATTCTTTACAATGCAGGAATCATGCTTGATCAAGAGCAGGCCAGCATTGCCGCAGGCAAAAAAGAAAATTATCAAGTACGCCTGACTGTTTTTGATGAACCCGAAGCTTTAGGTGATGCGCATAAGTTGATGGATTCGGTCATTGGCAAAGCATACAAAGTCATCAATACAAAGACGGAAAGCAAATACATCAATGAAGCCAACTATGTCATTGCGCAAGCGAATTACTTAAAAGGTTCATATTATACCTCTGTCGAATTTCTTAATTACCTGATCAAAAACAACGAGCCCGAGCAATTGGATTATCGGCCGAAGGCCTATGCTTGGAAATCACGGGCTTTTTTGCAAATGGGAAAATTAGAGCAAGCTGCGGCTGCACTTGATTCGGCGCTGCGCTATGCAACAGATAATAAGCAAGTGCAGACCTTTGTCAATGCTTCTCAAGCAAATTATTTTGTCCGGATAGGTGAAGAATCGCAAGCCATTCCGTATCTGGAACAAGCTTTAGCGACTAACCACGAAAGTAAAAATAAAAACCGATGGACCTTCCTATTGGCGCAGCTCTACAAAGAGAACGGACAACTAGATTTAGCGGAAGCTAACTTCTCTAAAATTGCCCGAAGCAATGTAGCTTATGATATGTCATTTGAGGCGAGTATGCAAGCTGCTTATTTAAAAGCTTCGCAATATCCGTCGGTCGAAGAGCAAGTAAAGCCGCTGAAAAAATTACTGAAAGAAGGAAAGAGCGAAGGGTATAAGGATCAAATCTTGTATGAAATTGGCCGAATGTATCTCGCGGCAGAAGATGAGAAGAAAGCCTTCGAGTATTTTAACCAATCATTGCGAATCGAAAACGGCAGTATGTACCAGCGTGCGGAAACCTACTTGACTTTGGCTGATTATTCATTCGATACACAGCATTACACCAAAGCGCAAAATTATTATGATTCGTTGGCATCTGTTCTGCCGGCTGACTATACCGATCTAAATAAATTGCGCCGAAAACTGGCTTACATGTCGGAATTGACCGCATTGTATGAAGAGAACTTGTGGCAGGATACATTAATCCATCTGGCTTCATTGCCCGAAGGGCAATTGGAATCAACGATAGAAGAGTACGCGCAGCAAGCTTTGGCATTAAAAAAAATCGAGATTGAACGCGAAAAAGCCTTGGCGAAGCAAAATGCAAAAGGTACTGGAATTTCCTCGACGGCATTCGTATCTCAGAACACGTTTGCCAATACGAATACCGCTTCAACTTATGCGGACGACCTGTTTTATTTTAATAATGCCGATGCGGTGTCAGTTGGAAGTTCTGATTTTAAACGCCGCTGGGGCAACCGACAGCTTAAGGACGATTGGCGGTTTTCGGCGGATCAAACGGCCGCTTTGGTAAACACTGCCGCAACTGTCTCGCCGGCCTCGACAAACGTAGTTGCTACGCAATTGGATGAAGCAGCTTTTCTGAGTCAATCAAAGAACCGCTATCTGCAGGCGATTCCCAAAACAAAAGAGGCCTACGATTCTGCATACGCAATCATTCATGATAACATGATTGTTATCGGAAACATTTATAGGGATTACACAAAAGATCCGACTAATGCGATCCTCGCGTACGAAAAGTTTCTCGAGCGATTCCCAGCAACAGATGCTGCGGCGGAAATCTACTATTCGCTATATAGAATGTACGATGGGATCGATCAAAGTAAATCGCAATCCAATAAACAAAAATTGATCACCTCGTACCCGAACTCGATACATGCGAAAGTTGCTTCGGATCCGAATTACATGGAAAAATTGAACCGTGAAAAGAAAACGCTTGATTTGGCATTTGAGCAATTATTTACCCTTTACTCAGAAGGAAAGCACGATGAAGTCGTCATAGAAGCCGATAAAGCATTGAATGGTCAATTTGCTAATTCGGGACTGGTTGCTCAGATTGAATACCTAAAAGCATTGGCCATCGGCCGAGTCGGGCGTGTAGAAGATTTTACGGCTGCGCTCGAAAACTTAGTCGTTAAATTTCCGGACGAGCAGTTAGTCAAGCCGCTGGCGAAGGAACACCTCGCTTTTATGAATGCCCATCCAGATTATTTTGCCAATCGGGTAAATGCATTGCAGGATAGGGATAAAAGCCGGATTGCTTTTGTGGACGAGCCGGACATGACCGCTTGGCCTCAGCTATCGATTAAGGGAGATTATAGAACTGGCATTGCAATTGCACAACCTGTTCCGGCGAAAGAAATTGAACGTCCGATTGCTAAAGTGGAAGAAATAAAGAAACCCGAACTTATTCCTGTCATAAAAGAACAGCCGAAGGTCAAAGAACTTGAAAAGTCGGTGGCGACGTTGGATGGACAAGTGGCAAATCAGCAGGTTACCATTAATCGTTCGCAAGTGAATACCCCAATGACTATGCTGGATAAACAGATGGAAATAGCTAAGCCAACGATTGATTTTGGTCCGAATGAATACCGAGACAACGCGCTTTTTCCAGACGAAGCCATTTATTATTTCGTCATTAATGTAAATAATCCGTCGATAAACTTGTCGCCGAGCCGATATGGTGTTGGGCAATTTATTCGTACTCGATTTTCAAGAGCAGGCATTAATCATCAATTAAAGCCTGTTAACGACGAAAATCAATTAGTTCTTGTTGGAACGTTTCGTTCTTACCAAGATGTGAAAGACTTTGAGTCGAAAATTTTACCAATGATGGGTGATATTATGAAGATACCTAGTGAAATTTATAATACTTTTGTAGTGACGAGGGAAACCTTGGATACGCTGACGGATAGTTTTCAATTAAGAGCATACCATCAAGTATATACAGAACAATAGTAAAAGCTATTCATAAACATGAAGAGAGAATCAAAAAAGAATAAACTTACTGAAGAAGATATAAAAAGATATACCCGCAATTTTTGGCGCGTTCTTATTGGGCTTGTCGCTTTTGCGTTTATTTTTATCTTTGCAGTTAGGCTTGGTATTTTTGGTAAGTTGCCTTCTTTTAAAGACTTAGAAAATCCTAAAAGCAACTTGGCATCTGAAATCATCACGGATGATAATAAAATATTAGGTACTTATTATGTGCATAACCGCTCGAATGTCAAATACAGCGAACTCTCGCCACATTTGGTTCATGCCTTGGTATCGACAGAAGACAAGCGATTTTATAAACATTCAGGTATTGACTATTCTAGAACAATTACGGTTATTTTTCATACGCTGACAGGAAATAAACAGGGAGGTAGTACCATTACCCAGCAACTGGCGCTGAACTTGTTTTCCGAAGGAAGAGCGAAAAATATCTTTAAACGCATTATCCAAAAATTTCAGGAATGGGTAACTGCAATCCGTTTGGAACGCAATTATACCAAAGAAGAAATTATCACGATGTATTTCAATACGGTTGATTTTGGATATAAAAACACCTACGGGATAAAATCTGCAGCACGTACATTTTATAACACAACTCCGGATAAATTAGATGCACAGCAATCAGCCATGCTAGTGGGTATGCTAAAAGGACCTGGGATTTATTCGCCTGTGCGCTATCCAGAAAATGCAGTCAAACGCCGTAACCAAGTGTTGGCTAATATGGAAGACCAGCATTTCTTGACGCCTGATGAATTTACAAAATTCAAGGAATTGCCTTTAAATCTTGACTTACGCATTTCTAGCTACTTCGAAGGATTAGGTGCCTATTTCAGAGATGTATTAAAAGATGAAATTAAAAAGGAATTCAAACGCTTGTCGATTACGAAAGCAGATGGTACGCCTTACGATTTAGACCGTGATGGATTGAAAATCTATACGCCAATCAATTTCCAGATGCAGCAATATGCTGAAGAAGCACAAAAAGAGTGGATGATGAAAGTGCAGAGGGATTTTGACCGCCAATGGAAAACTCGAGATGCATTTAAAGGAGAGAATGCGAAGTTATTGATTTCAGGGATGAAACGTTCGGACCGTTACCGCGTCTTAAAAAATGATGGTCTTTCGGATTCCGAAATTGAAAAAGCATTCCAAGTCAAAGTACCGATGTCAATATTCACTTGGAAAGGAAATGTCGATACGGTGATGACTCCGATGGATTCTATCCGCTACACAAAATTATTTTTGCGCAATGCCATGATGTCGATGGAACCTAAAACAGGATACATCAAAGCCTGGGTGGGCGGTATTAACTTCGAACATTTCAAATACGATCAAGTAAAACAAGGGACACGTCAGGTAGGTTCTACAGCGAAACCGTTTACCTACGCTTATGCGATTGACAATGGTATTTCGCCGTGTACGCCAATCCCGAATCATCAACGAACCTACGGTAATTGGAGCCCAAGAGGAACCGTGCAAGGTGGTGATCCTATTACGTTAAAGAACGCGCTGAAATATTCACAGAACTATGCTTCTGCCTATTTGATTAATGAAGTTGGCGCTTCGAATGTTGCGGATTTGACGAAACGGATGGGAGTAACTTCCAATGTTCCAAATTATCCATCGATCGCTTTGGGTGCGTATGATGCGTCGGTTTATGATATGGTAGGGGCTTATGCGGCATTTGTCAATAATGGGACTTGGATCGAACCAACGATGATCCTTCGTGTCGAAGATAAAAATGGTACGCCGATTTATGAAAAAGCGGCGAAAGTATTAAAAGTATTGAATAGCGAAACAGCTTATGCGATGGTCGAGATGCTCAAAGGCGTTGTTGACGGAGGTACAGGTTCACGCCTGCGCTGGGATCCGAATTTCGGAGGATTGAAAAACCCAATCGGTGGTAAAACCGGTACAACAAACGATAACTCGGATGCTTGGTTTATCGGCATCACGCCGGAATTGGTAACCGGTGTTTGGACAGGTGCTGAAGATCGTGGCATTAGCTTTAGCAACATGGCGTATGGCCAAGGTGCTGCTGCCGCAATGCCGGTGTTCGGACTGTTTATGAATAAAGTATACAAAGACAATACGTTGACCTACTCGAAGGAAGATTTTCCACTTCCGCCAGGAGGGTTGACCCGATTTAATCTGGATTGTTCACAATATTCGAGTTTCCATGGTACTTCCGAAGATCCTCCGCTGGATGATGATCGGCTAGGGTTTTAAAGAATTACAAGGCGGACAGAGAATGTCCGCCTTTTTTATTCCCTTGGATTTTGCGGTAATATGCTTTTAAATCCTAAAAAAGGCATGTATTAAAAGAAGTTAGTTGGTGATTGCGATTTCCCTGTATGAACTCATAATGTTGACTGTCACTCTGAGTGAAACGAAGAGTATCAGGCTTAAGCGTTAGATTCTTCGCTTCGCTACCAATGACAGATTTAATACTGGCTAAGCCATATAGATCTTGCTCCGTAGGAGCTATCGCTTTGTAAAAAGATTAATTGATAAATATATGCGTGCCGTAGGTACGCTCCTTTTGGAAAAGGATTGTACCTACGGCACAAAATATTTCGCTTGGATGTTTGCTACAAAGCGGTTGTGCCTACGGCACATTGAGCGGAAAATGTATTGCATTTGAACTTGCTCCGTAGGAGCAAAATGTTTGTAGGAAAAAAATACGTAATAATAATAGCGTGCCGTAGGTACGCAACAATTTATTTTAAAGCCATATAAATCTTTTCGATTGCGTTGCGTACCTACGGCACGCATTAATTCTCCTAATTATTTCTACAAACATTCAGCCTCTAATGAGGCTTTAAAAGAGAGTATAATCCGACCTCTATTCATTATTCAATATACTTTACTGTTTTAGGAGTATATTGACAAAAAATTAATTAGCACTTTACTGTCAATATCTTCCAAAATTTTTGCGAGTAAAATTTTACCCCTCAGAATGACAATAGGTAAATTTATCGCTCCGTGTTGCGTCTCTCATCTCGTTCCAAAAATTTTGCGAACAAAACTTGATTCCCCCAAATAGCAGCTCTACTAACAACAATCTTATTCCATTATTCCTTAAATTCTGACTAAATTTGCTGTTAAGCTAAAAGCCATTAATGAGTTCATTTGATTATAAAGTAGAGTTACAAAAAATCCCGCACAAACCAGGTGTTTATCAATATTTTGATAAAGATGATGTACTGATCTATATTGGCAAAGCCAAAGATTTGCGCAATCGTGTAGGTTCTTACTTTATGAACAACCATTTGCTAAATGGAAAAACGCGTGTGCTGGTCCGCAAAATTAATCGCATAGCATTTACGATTGTCGATACCGAAATCGATGCATGGCTTTTAGAAAACAACCTGATCAAAAAGCATCAGCCGCGCTACAACGTGATGCTCAAAGACGACAAGACCTATCCTTGGATTGTCATTAAGAACGAACGTTTTCCGCGAATTTTCTGGACGCGCCAATACATTAAGGACGGATCAAAATATTATGGTCCTTACGCTTCCGTCGGAATGATGCATATTGTCTTGGATATGATCCGGGAGCTGTTCCCATTGCGGACTTGCAACCTGCATTTGTCAAAAGAGAATATCGAGAAAGGAAAGTTTAAAGTCTGCCTGGAATACCAAATCGGGAATTGCAAGGGACCTTGCGAAGCATACCAGTCCGAAGAAGATTATGACCAGAATGTCGAAGACATTAAGGACATCCTGAACGGGAAGATTGGCGTCGTCAATAACCGCTTAAAAAATCAGCTGAATGAAGCCGTTGAGCAGATGAATTACGAAGCGGCGCATCGCTTCAAGATTAAATTGGAGAAGCTATCCAAATATCAGAGTAAATCTACGGTCGTCAACTCATCCATTTCGAATGTGGATGTATTCAGTATTGCATCTGAAGATAATTATGCGTTCGTTAACTTCTTAAAAGTTGTCAACGGCGTGATTATTCAGACGCAGACTTTAGAAATGAAACGCCGTTTGGATGAGACCGATGCGGAATTGCTGGAACTGGCTATTCCGGAAATTCGGGGACGCTTTAATAGCACCTCCAAAGAAATTATCGTCCCCTTTACTATGGAAATTGAGGGCAACGATGCCATCAAATTTACCGTTCCTAAATTGGGCGAGAAGCGTAAATTATTGGACCTTTCATTGAAAAATGTGGCTTATTTCAAGAAAGAACGGCTTAATCAATACGAAAAATTGAATCCCGAAATCAAAACGGAACGTGTGCTGACGCAAATGCAGAAGGATTTACGCTTGAATGTATTGCCACGCCACATCGAATGTTTTGACAACTCGAATATACAGGGGAATTATCCGGTATCGGCGATTGTGGTTTTTAAGGATGCAAAACCTTCTAAAAAAGATTATCGCCATTTCAATGTGAAAACCGTTGAAGGGCCGAATGACTTTGCGACAATGGAGGAAGCTGTTTTTCGTCGCTACCGCAGGCTGCTTGACGAAAACGAACCTTTGCCTCAGCTCGTGATTATCGATGGTGGAAAAGGGCAATTGTCGGCGGCGATGAAAAGTCTTCGGTTGCTAGGAATCGAAAAGAAATTAACCGTTATCGGCATTGCGAAGCGGCTCGAAGAATTATATTATCCAGGGGACCAATATCCGTTGTATCTAGACAAGAAGTCGGAAACTTTGCGGATTATCCAGCATTTGCGTGATGAAGCCCATCGCTTTGGAATTACTTTTCACCGTAACCAGCGAAGC
Organism: Sphingobacterium hungaricum; assembly: GCF_015210005.1. Lineage (GTDB taxonomy): Bacteria > Bacteroidota > Bacteroidia > Sphingobacteriales > Sphingobacteriaceae > Sphingobacterium > Sphingobacterium hungaricum. Next base: position 98,051 of record NZ_MU158697.1, on the reverse strand, counting down.
CGAAAGACCTTTGTTTCTGACTTAGAGAATATTCCCGGCATTGGTAAGACTACGGTGGAGAAATTATTGAAGGAATTCAAATCCGTTAAGAAAGTCAAGGAAGCAAGCGAAGACGACCTCAAGAAAGTCTTGAATACCAAACAGATTTTAGCGTTGAAGGATTATTATGGGGCTGAGTCCCCCTAACCCCAAAGGGGGAACTATTGCGGAAAGGCGTTATAAATTTTGTAATTTTTCTCTGTGTCTTTTGTGTCTTCTCCGAGTCCTCTGTGGTCTTTTAATTCCACAGAGTTTCACAGAGAAGTCGCAGAGTTTCGCGCAGCTAAATCCCCCTAACCCCCAAAGGGTGAACCATTGCGAAAAGTGTTTATAAAATTTACAATTTTTCTCTGCGTCTTTTGTGCTTCTCCGAGTCCTCTGCGGTCTTTTAATTCCACAGAGTTTCGCAGAGAAGTCGCAGAGTTTCGCGGAGCTAAATCCCCCTAACCCCAAAGGGGGAACCATTGCAAAAAAGTCTTTATAAATTTTGTAATTTTTCTCTGTGTCTTTTGCGCCTTCTCCGAGTCCTCTGCGGTCTTTTAATTCCACAGAGTTTCACAGAGAAGTCGCAGAGTTTCGCGGAGCTAAATCCCCCTAACCCCAAGGGGTGGAACTATTGCGGAAAGGCGTTATAAATTTTGCAATTTTTCTCTGTGTCTTTTGTGCCTTCTCCGAGTCCTCTGCGGTCTTTTAATTCCACAGAGTTTCGCGGAGCAGGGATATTCAAATAAAAAGTGCCTTTTTAGTAAAAAACCCTGAAAGTCTTTCGGGGTTTTTTAATTTTTACTTTTGAATTTTTACTTATCCTACAAAAATCCCAATTCTAATTTCGCTTCTTCGCTCATCATGTCTTTGGTCCAAGGTGGGTCAAACGTCAATTCGACAACAGCGTCATTCACGCCCTCGATAGCGGCGACTTTGCGCTGTACTTCATCCATGATTTCCCCGGCAACTGGACAGCCTGGCGCAGTAAGCGTCATGACAATTTTAGCAAAACCATCCTCTTTGGTAATGATTTCGTAAACAAGACCCAAATCCACAATGTTAGCAGGTTTTAATTCCGGGTCGTAAATGGATTCCAAGACCTCCTGAATTTGAGGAGCTAAATTTAATTTATCTAATATAATGATGCTCATGATTTCTTTTTTTTATCTAATTACTTGTTGATAAATAACTTCCAATAGTGCTTTATTCAAATCAGAAGTGTATTTGTAGAGGTATTCTGCACGGCAGTTCTGCTTGATTTGTTGCTTGTCAGATTCCTCAGAGTTTAGCCAAAGATTGACTTTCTCTAGCACATCCGCTTTTTCAAATGGGTCGTACAGGTAACCTGTATATAAAGGTACGACCATTTCTGCTAAAATACCAATATTCGAAGCAATGACCGGAACACCCAGCGCATAAGCGTCCAATATCGTCATTGGCATTCCTTCATAACAGATGGATGGAACGATTAATGCCTCTGCCTCATGCAAGTGGTTCAGCAATTCGGCATGCTCGCGGTAACCGTAATACACAATATTTGCGTTGCTGTTTGCAAGCGCTTCGACTTCGGCTTGCTGTGGGCCGGTCCCGAAAACTTTTAACGGAAAATCCGTTCCTTCGAAACTTTTTAACAGCGGAATAATTCCCTTTTCTTCAGACAATCGTCCGATGTAAATAAAGGATTTTGGAGTTTCTAATGCGTGCGTGCTAGGTTCGGGAACAAAGTTAGGCTTTACTGCAAATTTTTCTTCGGGTAGGCCTAATTTGGAAGAAAGCAAGGTTTGCTTCGCAAATTGTGATAATACTAAATAGCGGTCGACCAAATTGAAAGTGCCAATCTTTCGATGAAAATAATAGGTAAATGCCGTATAAAAAGTCTTAAAAAAAGAATTGTCCAAAACTTTTAAGCGAACGGCTGTCCAAGGAAAAGACTGTTGCAAACTTTCCGTAAATAATCTCCCATTGTGAAACAGCGTAGCTGACGGACAGACCAATCTGTAATTGTGCAGTGTCATGGCCAAAGGAATACCCAATTTTTTGATTCTTCGAATCAAAAAAGGACCAATCGAGTAATGCAAGTTGTGCAAGTGGATGACATCAGGGCGGAAAGCTTGTATTTCTTTCGTAATGCGATTGGCTTCTGAACGGTTCCAAAGATAGCTCGCGAACTGTCTGAGGCCTTTGCTGCCTTTGGCATTTTTGACCGTATATTTTTGAACCTCATGCGAAGTGGCTAAGAGTTCGAATTCATTGTCAACGACAACATCTTCACCTCCTTTGTGCTGATATAAATTATGAATAATAAAGATTCGCATGCTTTTGCAAGTTACACAGAGGAACGTTAAAAACAAATTCATTTCCTTCGCAAGAACTTAAAATCCACAGAAAGACAATCATTTTCCTCCCGAAAATTTAAACGATTAGATTGCTAGACTTTTCAGTCACAGTGACTTTCAGCGAACGAGCTTCCGAATTAGGCTTTCTCGCTGAAAAAGAGGAATGATTAATTCGCTTATTAGGAATCTAAACAAACACTTTCAGCAAAAATATTATCCTTATCTTCGCAAAAGAAAACGAATACATGGTAAAAAACGCAATATTTCCTACTTTAATTCATCAAGCACTGGAAGATGTGAATTTTCCTGCGCAACCATCGAACTTATACGACCCGATTCGCTATATTTTATCCTTATCTGGAAAAAGAATTCGTCCGATGCTGGTTTTATTAGGTGCGGATTTATTCGGATATAAAGATTATGAGAAATTGTTGCCCGCATCTTTAGCGATTGAATATTTTCATAATTTTTCGCTGATTCATGATGACATTATGGACAATGCACCATTGAGGCGAGGACAGAATACTGTTCATCAAGAATGGAATTCGAGCGTCGCGATTTTATCTGGCGATGCCTTATTGGTCAAAGCCTATGAAGAATTAGCAAATTGTCCGGTGGACAAAATTCCTTCTTTGCTGAAAACATTTAATCAGGTTGCTTTGGAAGTGTGTGAAGGACAGCAGTTGGACATGGATTTCGAAACCCGTGAACGCGTTTCGCGAGAAGAATACATTGAGATGATTCGCCAGAAAACGTCGGTGCTTTTGGGTGGCGCATTGAAATTGGGAGCAATTATTGCGGCAGCAAAGGAAGACGACATTGAACGGATTTATAATTTCGGTGTCAATCTTGGAATTGCATTCCAATTACAGGATGATATTCTGGACGTATATGGAGACCCGAATACGTTTGGCAAACAAGTTGGGGGAGATATCCTTGCCGATAAGAAGACAATCCTGAACGTATTGTTGCAACAGCATCTGAAGGACGTAGATAAGCAAACGTATCAGTCATTAGTTAGCTCGACGGAAAGCGTGCCCGAAGAAAAAATTGCTCAGGTAAAAGAGCTGTATGCAAAGTACCAGATTAAGGAGCTTGCTGACGAATTGAAAGAGCATTTTACAGATTTAGCTTACAAGGATTTGGATAGCATTCAAATAGAAGAATCCGGTAAAAAGGACCTATCTGAACTGGCTAATTCGCTTTTGGTAAGAAGTTTCTGATTAGGATACGAGTAAAAAAATAGCTAAATTGTACTGTCTTTTTTGACAAATTTTAATAGACCGCAAACAAACATATGGAGCCGATAAAAATCACGATATTTCAAGCATACCTATTTTGGGAAAATGTAGAGAAGAATCTTCAAAACCTTTCTTTGAGGCTTTCTGCTTTGCGTGAGAAAACGGATTTAATCATTTTACCCGAAATGTTCAACACAGGATTTACGATGAATGTGGAGAAATGTGCGGAAACGATGAGCGGACAAACCATGCATTGGTTATTCGAAACGTCCAAAAAGTTTGATTGTGTTGTTGCGGGTACCTTGATTATTCGCGAAGACGATAAATATTATAACCGCTTTGTCTGGATGTCTCCGGATGGGACTTACACATTTTACGACAAACGCCACCTATTCGGAATGGCGGGAGAAGAAGATGTCTTTACAGCAGGTAAATCACGTGTAATCTTTAAAGTTAAAGGATGGAATATCTGCCCGATGATTTGCTACGATTTGCGTTTCCCAGTTTGGTCAAGCAACCAGGATGCGGCCTATGATTTATTGATTTATACGGCAAGCTGGCCAGATAAGCGTTCAGCGCATTGGCGTACGCTAATTCCTGCACGTGCGATTGAAAACCAAGCTTTCGTCATTGGTGTGAATCGGGTGGGGCATGATGGAAATGAAGTGTATTATTCGGGAGGTTCTATGTGCATCTCACCAATGGGTGATGTTGTTTACTACAAGCCTGAAGACGAAGATTTATATACGTTCACGCTACAACCGAAAGATTTGGAAAGTGCGCGTGAGAATTTACCCTTCTTAAAAGATTCAGATAAATTTACGATTTCAATCGATTAACGGTAAGGCCGTTCCAAAATGGCCGCTTGAATAACCGCATTGCGCAAATCAAATTCAAATGCTTTCTCATCATCTGCATCAATAACGACTAATTGCTGAGGCTGTTTATTGCGTTCCAGTTCTTTCGCTCTGCGCAGACGTAAAACTTCTTGAGGAATTTCTTGGGTCACCGGACGCGTTTCAACTTTTGGCCGCTGAACAGGTTTTTGGCTTTTGACCGTTACATTTTCGCGTTTTTGAACAGGAGGGACGACGACCGGTTTAGGTGCTTGCCTTTGCTGAACAGGAGGAGCTGGCGCTGTAGGAGCTACAGGCCGTTTTAAATTTCTTTTCGCAGCTTTATCTTGTTCTTTTTTATACTCCGTATAAATCTTGTAGATTGCTCCAGCAGCGATAATCAAGAAAGGCAAAAAATTCTCCATGCTTTAAAAATAACGATTCAAAACCCAATATTCAAAAAACTACTCAAAGAATTTTTTGCCTGCGATTGATTACTCAAATATTTCGGGTGCAAAATCACTTCGGCTGTTGACCAGCTTACCGGTGCTCTTGAAATAAATATCTTGAAAACTCAATGTCGTTTGGTTGTCTACTTTACGGAAAAATTTGTCTGCAGACACATCATCCAATGTCTTAAATCCACAGGCTTCCATGATTTCTACAGTTGCGCGCAAGGTGTTTCGATGGAACTGTGCAACGCGTACATATTTATCTTCCACATCAAGACCTTTGTAAAGATGCGGTCTTTGCGTAGCCACACCAACTGGACAAACGTCTTCATTACATTTTAATGCCTGAATACAGCCCAACGCGAACATCATGCCACGAGCGCTATAACAAGCATCAGCGCCTAGGGCAATCGCTTTAAGCAAATCGAATCCTGTCACAATGCGGCTGGATACGATTACTTTGATGTGTTTCTTTAACCCGAAATTAATTAGCGTAGTCGTAACAAATGTCAATGCATCATATAAAGGCATTCCGATGTTATCGGTAAATTCTAATGGCGCAGCACCCGTTCCTCCTTCAGAACCATCGACGGAAATAAAATCAGGAACAATCTGCGTTTTGTGCATGGCTTGACAGATGTCAATAAATTCTTGTTTATCGCCCACACACAATTTAAATCCTACGGGTTTGAAACCAGAATTTTCGCGCAGTTTCTGAATGAAATACATCATTTCCTCTGCATTCGTAAATGAACTATGCGCTGGTGGCGACATCACATCCGTTCCAGGAACGACGTGACGAATTGCGGCAACCTCGGGTGTGTTTTTTGCCGCTGGCAAAATACCTCCGTGACCGGGTTTTGCTCCTTGCGACAGCTTCAGTTCAATCATTTTGACATAAGGTCTATTCGCTTTCTCAGCAAACAAATCCACATCGAAATAACCCAATTCGTTTCTACATCCAAAATAACCTGTACCAATCTGCCAGATTAAATCACCGCCGTTGATGTGGTAATTTGAAATACCACCCTCGCCTGTATTATGGGCGAAATTCTGTAAAGCGGCTCCCTTATTTAAGGCAGTAATTGCCGTACGGCTTAAGGCGCCATAACTCATCGCTGAGATATTGAACACGCTCAAATTATAAGGTTGCTTACATTGTGAATTACCGACTTTCGTCCGTAAATCATGATTTTCAATATGGCAAGGAAATACCGAATGTGCTACCCACTCGTTCCCGATAGCATTTGGGTCGGATTGCATACCGAACGCAACGGTTTCGCGTTCGTTTTTTGCACGCTGGTAGACAATCGAACGCTGACGTCTGTTAAAAGGACGACCGTCTGTATCAGACTCCCAGAAATATTGGCGCAATTCAGGGCGTATGCCCTCTAAGAAATATCTGAAATACCCAACGACTGGATAATTGCGCAAGATGGCGTGCGTCGTCTGAAAACTGTTGTACAAAGCCAACAGCAACAATGGAAAAGGAACAATCAGCAACCAAAACCATTGCGGTGTGAAAATTATTCCAAACGAAATAATAATCAAATTGATGATTAATATTATGGATAAAATGAGTTTTCTAAAAGGCATAATTATTGAATTTTATAAACCTATGTTCTTGTTTAATTGACTAAAAAATATGATTCTGTCTTCTGATAGTCTACTAGAAGCATGCCACTCTTGCAAAGAACTTAATCTTTCTCAATCATGTTACTTGGAATAAAAAATCTATGCAAAATTAAGAAGTAAACCAGTTATAACGAAAGAAATAAATCGCAAATAGGCGATTTACCTATTTTCTATAAAAAAGTTTCTTACGTATCCTTATTTCTAATAAGTCGGGTCAATTCTTGGTAAATCGTTTCCCAATTTGGTTTTCCGCTAAGAAAGTCTAAATGCCTGTCAATCGTTTTTTGGTCATTTCGCTTTGCAGGACCCGTTTGAACCTCTTTTGGAATGTGATGCTGTACTTTTTCTGCCGTTTCCGCAATGATTGGTTTTAGCAAATCAAAGGATAGGTTGTTGGCTTTTAGAATGTCAAATGCAACCTGATACAGCGCATTCGTGAAGTTATTTGAAAACACGGCAGCTACATGCAATGCTAGACGTTGTTTGCTGTCGCAATAGAATGATTTTTTGGATAATGATTTCCCGATTTCCAATAGAAGCGCTGTTGCAATTTCATTGTTTCCTTCAATGCCGATTGGCGTTTCTTTTGACCGTAAATCAGAATCTTTGGAAATGCTTTGGATTGGATAAATAACGCCACAAAGCGGAAATTTCGTCAATACATCCATTGAAGTCGCGCCGGAAGTATGAACAACGATGCCTTTCAAGGATTGAGGTAATTCTTCAATGACTTGTTCGATTGCATTGTCCGTGACGGCGACGACATATAAATTTGCAGTTTTGTTAATGTCCGTTAATGAAGAAGTAGCTGAAGTTCCTAGTTTCGCAGCCAAACGTTCGGCTTGGTCTAGCGAACGGCTGTAAACCTGCAGGATATCATGGCCTAACGATTCGAACAAATGTGCGAATGCTGTTGAGACGTTGCCACTTCCGATTAGAACAATTTTCATTATGCAATTTTCTTAGAGATTTTGGCATCTTTCAACCGGCGATAGATAGCCATACAGAACCCTAAAGTCATAATAATCGTGCCACTCCAAAAGAAGTTGATGTATGGGAATTTAATCGCTTTGAAGACAATCCATTTTTTCTCAGGCAATGGTTTTTGATACACCATAACCTCTAATTTATCGCGGTCAGGATAGATGTTTGAAAATCTAAAACGAAGACCTTGCTCATTGACATCTTTGTTGAAGTCATAGACATTGCCATCTTTGATGGCATAGATAGGTTCTGCGACAAATTCTTTTTGGTCTGCTGCAACCACTTTTATTTTTAACCCAAAGAAGACATCTTCTGGTCCTTTAGGCAAATTGTTGACGGTCGCATCACGGTTAATTCCTTCGATAACATAATAGCCATTGCGGTAACGCAATGTATCGCCCACGCTGACTTCATATGTCGCAGGTTCGTCATATGCATCAAAACCCGTTTTATCGTCTGCTTTCTGACCGGAAATGCTGGCGAAAGAATCCGAATTAGCTGCGGTAATCAATGTATAGATGTCATGGCTCACATAATGTTTCGTAGCCGGCGTACCGATTAAACCGCCCATATCTGGGTTGTTCTGCGCAAAAGGTTGCAGGATAAAGGATTCTTTTACCTTTCCGCTTTCTTCGTCGATGCGTTCGTATTTAATGTTGTAATAGACATTTGGCGCTGCAACGCTATCACCGATGTAGGTGATTCTATAGTCGCCCATCTGTACAGGTTCGCCTTCATTCAAGAATAAATTATCGCCTGGTTTTTCAAATTTGTCAAAATTTGCTACTGCAATGTATCCATTGCTGTTCACTGAAATTACTTTGTTTGTTGCTGCCGCAATGAGCGCACCAATCATCAATAATGCAAAGCCAATGTGAGAAACGGCAGAACCAGATAATCGCCATTTGCCCTTCAGGGCATCGCCTAAAACACGGATGTTTGATATAACACAGAAAATACCAGCAAATGCGATTAGAATGTACATTACGTTGCTATAAATTTCTGTAAAATAAGCAACCAATGCCGTGACAAGAATCGAAACAACTAAAGTCGCAATCGTGCTCGCCCAGAATTTTTTAGTATCCGTACGTTTGTATTTTAAGAATTGTGTAACGGCAGTAAGTAACAGAATAACAATCACAAAAGCACCTTGCCATTTGTTGTAATGGGCGATTGGATTGATTGGAGGAGCTACTTTGGTACCGAAAATGCCATTGAAAACAGGAATCGAAGTCGTCGCAATTATTTGAACGCAAGCCACTGTTAATACCAATGCACCAATGAACATCCAGAATTCTCTAGAATAAATATCTTCTTCTTTTTCAGAGGATGGAATTTCTTTTCGTCGGCTAATCAAAATACCAACCATCAGGGCCAAATACACCATATTGAAAAATATCAATTGGCCTGACATTCCTAAACTCGTAAAGGAGTGAACTGAAGTTTCGCCTAAAATCCCGCTTCTTGTCAGGTAAGATGCATAGATAACGAGTACAAAACTGATTAAAGTCAAAAATGTAGCCGTGAAATAGCCATGTCCTGAATTTTTGAAAACCACCATCACATGGACCGCAGCAATCAATGTAAACCAAGGAATAATGGAAACATTTTCCACTGGGTCCCAAGCCCAGAATCCGCCGAAGTTTAGCGCTTCGTAAGCCCAGAACGAGCCCATTATAATTCCCGCACCTAAAATCATGACAGCAAACAAAGCCCATGGCAAGCCTGGTGTCATCCATTCTTTATACCGTTTTTGCCACAATCCTGCGAAGGCATAGGCAAAAGGAACAATCATTGATGCAAAACCCAAGAACAAGGTTGGCGGATGGATAACCATCCAATAATTCTGCAACAATGGATTCAACCCTCTTCCATCTGCAATTAAGCTTAGGTAATTTGGGTCAGAAAATATGGGGATATTCATGGCGTCGCGAAGCAAAATAAACGGCGAGCTCCCGATACGCGTTCCGAAAAATTCGATTCCTAAAATCATGGATGCCAAAATCGCTTGGCACAGCATGACAATGGTCATTACTGGGCTTTCCCACGTTTTAGCTCGGAATACGATAACGCATGATAAAACCATTTGCCAGAACATCCATAGCCAAAAACTTCCTTCTTGACCTTCCCAAAAAGAAGAAATAATGTAATGCGTTGGCAATGCTTTTGACGAATGCGCATAAGCATAATGGTATTCAAAAAGGTGGTTGTAAATGATGTAGAATAACGTTGAGCCAATCACGACAATAGAAAGCGCATTGAGCCAATACCCAATTCTACCTAATGTTTTCCACGAAGTAATTTCGGGATTTTTAGTTGCAAAATAATAACTGATAAAGGATAATATTGCAGACCCAAAAGATAAAATAATAAAGAATTGGCCTATTTTACCAGACAAAAGTTGTTCTCCAACGTAATTGATATCCATTATATAGAATAGATTGTTTTGTTTTAATTAGCCAAGGCTGTCTTTGGTGCAGCTTGTGATTCGATGATTTCTACTTCATCTTTATTGTATTTAGAAGGGCATTTCATCAAGATTTTGCTCGCATGAAATACATCACCTTCCATTTTTCCTGTCAGCACAATTTGCTCAGAACGTTCGATGTCTTGAGGTTTAGAGCCATTGAAAATGACCTGACATTCTGTACTATCATTATCGTACATGTAAAATGTAAACCGGTTTGCATGTTGAACAGGGTCGTAATGCAATTCTTTTTGCTTGTTTAGAACGCCGACAACATACAATTCTGTATCTTTCTCTTTAGCTTCGCTGAATGTCGAGTAGGTGCTTGAATCCGTATAAATTACCATAATCATCGCGATAGCTACCGCAATGATGACAATTAATAAAATAGAACTCTTCTTCATTTTTCCTTATCTATAAAATCAACCACAAAATTACAAAATGAGAATGGAAGCAATGAATTTAAACAAATTAAGAAACTATTTATAATTATTCCAAATAATAAACTATGGCTTTTAGAGGCATTAAAGCGCTATTCTTAAATTATTTGTCGGAAAGCTTTTGTCTATAGCAGGAATTTTACATTACGGAGACTGAATATTAGCCGTTATGCTCCTCAATTTCAAATTTCGCTCCCGAAAATCGAGTGACTAGCATAGACGCTACTGTATCGCCGGTAGCATTCAGTACTGTAGCTAACGGGTCTACTAAGGCGCCAATAATCATCACGGCAGGAATGGCTTCATTCGGCAGTCCATAAACAGAAATCATCAGCATTTCGCCGATAAAGCCTCCATTAGGTATTCCTCCCGCAACCATGCTGACCAAAATCGTAATGCCCACAGCTGTAATCAATGTCGTCGGTTCGAAAAAATTCCAATCTAATATGGCAAACGCCACATAAATCTTGACGATGGATGAAATGGATGAGCCATTTTTATACAAGGTATTTCCTAGCGGAATGACCACGCTTGCAATGTTATTGGGAATGCCCATTTTTTTTGCGGACGCTAAGTTCGCGGGCAATGTTGCCAAACTGCTACAGGTACTCAATGCAGTTAAGGATGGCGTAATGTTATTTTTCCAATAGGAACTAATGCCCAGCCGTCCATTAGCGATGTACGCGTATAGGCTATAAAAGACAAAAAAGAAGACGATTCCAAACACATAATAGAAGCCTAAAGGCTTCGCATAAAAGCCGAATAGTTCTGGGCCTAGGGTATGAACTTGATAGGCGAAATAGGCGCCCAATCCGATAGGGCCAAACTTCATCACGATAATCAACAGATTTTTCATGACTTCATTCCCGGCATTCAGAAAAGAAACAAAAGTTTTTCCGGCTTCGCCGGAACGCCTTGTGGCTACGCCGACCAGCACCGAAAAAAGCACGAAAGCTAAAATATGTTCTCTGGATAAGAGCTCCGAAAACTCACCGACCGTAAAAAAGCTCACCATCCGGTCGCCCCAATTTTGATTGGTATCAGCCAACAAACTATTGTCGACAGGCGCATCGTTTGCAATCGCGGTCACCGGATAAATCCACAAGCCAAAAATCGTTGCAACAGCTGCAATGGCTATGGTGATGACAAAAACGGTAGTCATCCAATAAATGATTTTGCTTAATTGTTTGTCGCTTTCCAAGTTGGCAATGGAGGAGCTGATGGCGAAAAAAATCAATGGGATAATCGAAACAAACAATAGGTTCAGAAAAATATCGCCCAAAGGTTTGATAAATGGAATGCTGTCAGGGAAAAATAGCCCGACAATACTTCCAATAGTTATCCCCAATAGCAATAATAATATACTGTTGTAATTTTCGAGTAGCTTTTGCATATAGTAATTGTTACTAAAATACTCGTTTTTCTGTTAGTTTTGTGAAAATATTTTATCATGCAATCTTTTATTACGAATGATGGTTCGAAAACTTTGTTCCATGAGGCAATCGGTGAACATTATCATTCCAAGCACGGCGCCCTTCAGGAAAGCAAACATGTATTTCTAAAAAGCGGACTTCAATATGCGCTTGAAAAAAATGAACTAACTGCAGTTTCGATTCTTGAAGTCGGCTTTGGAACCGGCCTGAATTTTATTCTAACAGCAGATTTTTGCACGCAAAACAACCTGCAGCTTGATTATTGCGGAATTGAAGCTTATCCCTTGAGTAAAGATATCATCGAATCGATGGACTATGCATCCTATGTTCAAGAAGAAACTTGGGATGGCTTCGCTTCTTCTTATGAAGATGCATTGAAATCTGAAACGAAAGTCAACGAGCTTGTTCGTCTAGAAGTTGATGTCGTGAAATTAGCTGATTTTACAACTGAGAAGCGGTTTGACGTGATTTATTTTGATGCCTTCGCGGCAATACACCAGCCCGAAATGTGGACGACCGAAAGTTTGGCTATTATCTGTCAGCATTTAAAACCTGCTGGCGTGTTCGTTACGTATGCAATTACGGGAAATTTAAAAAGGATCATGAAATCTTTGGGTTTTCAGATAGAAAAAGCTCCAGGAGCACCCGGAAAGCGAGAAATGTTACGCGCAGTGAAAAATTTGTAAAGTAGGTTTTGCTATGGCTTGCAACATATTAGCAAGGCTTCATTCGAAATTGGCAAGACATTTAAACGCATAAAAACGCCTCCATAATTTGCCGAAGGCAATCTATGGAGGCGTTTTTGCTTATTTTCTTAAAACTTAGTGTCCTTCGTGACCATCAGCGCCATGAGAATGGCCATGAGCCAATTCTTCTTCTGTAGCCGGGCGAACATTTAAGATTTCGATATCGAAATTCAATGTTTTGCCAGCCATTGGGTGATTTAAGTCAGCTACAACTGCCTCAGGAGTAACCTCAACAACTACTGCGCGGAATTGGTTTCCTTCATTATCTTGCAAAGGCAATACTTCTCCAACTGGAGGAAGACCGCTTTCTTTGAACATATCTGCTGGTAATTGAGCAATCGCACGCTCATCTTTTTCGCCATAACCTTCTTCAGCTGAAAGCTCAAAAGATGTTTTGTCACCTTCATTCAATCCGTTGATGTATTCCTCAAATTTAGGAAGCATCATGCCTACGCCATATAAGAAAGTTAAAGGATTTTCGGTTGTCGTTTGTTCTACTAATACTTTTTCACCGTTTTCAATTGTGTGAAGGGTGTAGTTTAATGTCACTACATTGTTTGGAGCTATAGCCATCTCATTTAAATTTTTGGGGTTTGTTCCCCTGATTTATGAATTAATTGCATGAGTTCTTCTACTGAATTTTGTGGAAGGCTACATGTTTTATTTTGACAAAGGTAGGCTTTTGATTCCAAACCTACTTTATCTGATAACAACGGGATGGTACTTTTTGTTCCGCCCATGACGATTTTATTTGGAATATACTGTCGGTCAAGTTCTTTGCGCATTTCCAAAGCATTATTTCCTGTCAGCGCGATTTCATACGTGCCAAACACTTTTTCCAGCAATTGGATTGCCCAGTTGGAATAACCTGAACCGTAAGATTTAATCTGCGGAACTACATTAGCGAATAGTTGGTCTGCTGTCGCAATAAAATTTTCCTCGTCAAAGTACAATCCCAGTTTATACAGTTGCCTAACGAAAGTCGAGGATGAAGCAGGAATAACATTGTCCATAATTTCGCTCTTGCGCGCAATCAATTGTTCGCCTTCGTTGGAAGTGTAAAAAAATGTCTTTTGCTCTGCATCATAAAAATAGGAAATCGCGAGTTCGGACAAGCGTTTTGCTTCCAAAAGATATTGCTCCTCGAATGTCGCCTCATAAAGCTCAACGAAAGCAGCAATCGTAAATGCATAATCATCTAAAAAACCAGCTATTTTCCTATTCGAATCTTCGGGCTGATGTAAAACAACATCGCCTTTGTTGCAGTTTTCCTGAAGGAAAGATGCTGTGGAAACCGCAAGGTTTAAATAGTCGTCATTGCCCAATGAACGATAAGAAGCAAGCAATCCAGAAATAAGCAAAGCATTCCATGTCGTCAATTGCTTATTGTCCAATCCCGGACGGACGCGCTGTTCGCGATAGGCATACAGCTTTGCTTTTATTTCTTTTAGGTATTCTTCCCATTCTTGTTCAGAAAAACCTGCTTCCGAAATTAATTGATTAGAATCTGCTGCGCAATGCAAGATATTCGTGTGCTCTTCTTCCCAATTGCCTTTTTCGCTCGTGGTGAAATAAGCTGAAAACAAAGGCGCATCGTCTCCGAGAACCGCATTGATTTCTTCTTGCGTAAATGTGTAGTATTTTCCTTCCACGCCTTCGCTATCTGCGTCCAAAGCCGAATAAAACCCTCCATTGTCTGCCAACATCTCACGTGTTGCCCAAGAAATTGTTTCTTCAATCACCCGTTTGTACAAAGGATTTGCCTTTTGCTGATACGCGTCAGCATATAAAGAAAGCAACTGTCCGTTGTCATAAAGCATTTTCTCAAAATGAGGCACATGCCAATGATGGTCGACGGAATAGCGCGCGAATCCACCGCCAACTTGGTCGTATATCCCACCCAAAGCCATTTTTTCTAACGTGAAATGCACCTGGTCCAAAATTTCTTGGTCTTTTGCCAAAAAACCATAGCGCAGAAAGAAAAGCCAATTGTTGGGCAATGGAAACTTTGGCGCTCTTGCGTATCCGCCCTCTTTAAAATCAAATTGCTGTTTCCAAGGCAGGATAACTTCCTTTAAATCCAAGGGGCTATATTCTTCTGGAATTTCTAGTATAGGCAGTTTTTCTACCCGATGAATGCTATCGGTTAATTTTCCGGCATAATCATAGGCTACGTCGGGCGTTTCTTCCCACATTTTGGCAATCTGCAATAAAATCTGTTGCCAATCATGTGGTTTGAAATAGGTTCCGCCATATATCGGGCGACCGTCAGGCAAGCAGATGCAGTTTAATGGCCAGCCACCGGCATTGGTCATTAATTGCACTGCGATCATATACAGCTGGTCGACATCCGGACGTTCTTCGCGGTCGATTTTAATCGGCACGAAAAATTTATTCATGGTTTCG
This sequence comes from Sphingobacterium hungaricum, assembly GCF_015210005.1. GTDB lineage: Bacteria > Bacteroidota > Bacteroidia > Sphingobacteriales > Sphingobacteriaceae > Sphingobacterium > Sphingobacterium hungaricum. The sequence continues at coordinate 83,051 of NZ_MU158697.1, read as the reverse complement.
GCAATCGCTTCATTTTCGAAACTCTCGCGTTCCATCACATGGCACCAATGGCAAGCCGAATAGCCAATGCTGACAATCAGTAGTTTGTTTTCCTGTTTTGCTTTCGCTAAAGCCTCTTCGCCCCAAGGCATCCAATGGACGGGGTTGTGCGCGTGCTGCTTCAGGTAAGGAGAATGTTCGTTCTGTAGTTTATTTGCCATTAAGAACGAAGATAGGAAAAAGGCAAATGGTTATGGGATAGTTTTTATTTCTTGGGAAATTTCAACGAATAGATGACATTAATTCCTCTTTGGATAAATTGTAGAGTAAAGTGGTTCTAAACGTTCATAAGTATTTTTCGCTTCAAGTTTTCCATCTACGGCTTCTTGAAGGCCAGAGAAAAATTTTAGATTAGGGTTCTTGTAAACCTAAACTCTGTTCAATTAATTGTTTTTATATCTTCCCAATCCTTAGCAGTGGATTTCCCAGCTAAGAATTCTTGTTTAGTTAACTCAAAATCAGCTATTTGTTCAGCCGAGAATACATAGTTTTCAGCAGACTCATCAATTTGATAGGGAATCCCAAAGCGTTCCAATATTTCTTGAACAACTTTTACGTCTTTTTCGTTTTCTATTGTCGCTGTAATCGTCGTCATCACTTAAAATGTTTTCGTTTTTAAATTTTAGAATTAATTTAATGAATTTATCAAAAGAACACAAACAATAAAAGGTTTCAAAACTGATAGCGAATAGATTATTCCTCACTAATCAATTGATTTAAGGTCGCCATATGGTGAGATAGCGTTGTGAAATCAATTCCTTCCAACAACCTTATTTCTGCACATTCGGAAGTCCTCAAACTGATGTAAGTGTCACAGCAGTAGTTCACGAAAGCTGAAATTCCGGGGTTATGTCCGAACAACAGAATCGTATTGCAATCATCAGAAATGGAATTGATGAGCGTTAAAATTTCTTTTGCCGAAGCTTCGTAAATTTCTTCTTCAAACCTGATGTTATCTTGCGGATAATTCAACTCATCAGCAAAAAGTTCAGCCGTCTGCTTCGCTCGATTCGCGGAGGATGAGATAAATAGCGTCTTTTGGTCGATGCTTAATTGCTCATTGAGCTTTTTGGCGATAATCTTAGCTCGGTCTATTCCCTCGCCAATCAAGTTCCGTTTAAAATCTTGTTTATTAAAGGAATGCAGTTCGGCTTTTGCGTGCCGGATGATGAAGATGGTTTTATTCATGACTTTCCTGTTTATAATGAAGATTAATTTACGAAAAATTATATAGAAAATCCATTTTGACCAAATCATTTTGAGTGAAATATTTTTATCTTTGAGAAAAATATTCTAATCAATTATTAATATAAGTTAATTAAACTAGAAAGAAATACAAGGGTGTTTCTCTTAAAGCAATTAAATATAATAGGTATGCATGATCCGCTTGTCAGTGTTATTATTCCAAATTACAACAACCAAAAGTTTATCGCGGCATCTGTTCAATCCGCTCTCCAACAAACATATTCGCCCATTGAAGTTATTGTTGTCGATGATGGCTCTACTGATCAATCCGTCGATGTATTAGAGGGTCTATTGCAAAAGGACACTAAAAAATTCACATTGCTAAAGCAAGAAAATTCAGGAGTAAGTGCGGCAAGAAATTTCGGAGCAAAGCACGCAACTGGAAATTTCTATGTTTTTTTAGATGGTGATGATATGTTGTCCCCTGAGTTTGTGGAAACGTGTGTAAGTGCCTATTCTAAAGAACCCGATTTGGAAATTGTTTATCCAGCAAGTAATTACATCGGTGCAAAAAGTGGTTTATGGAAACTGCCGGATTACGATTTTTCGAAATTTCTATTAACAAATATGATCCCTGTTTATGGGATGGTTAAGGCAAATACATTTAAAGCGGTGGCTGGATTCGACGAGTCGCTCACATATTATGAAGATTGGGATTTATGGATTAGAATTATCCGAGATTATCCAACAAAGGTTAAATCTATTCCGCAGCCCCTCTATCAATACCGGATCCATGACGTAGCTAAATCTTCGATAGGGAAGTTAGTAGAAAGCAATCAACTGTTGCAAAATGCGTACAGAAAGATCTATAACAAGCACTACGACTTATATATAGATCACAATCTTGGTGTTGAAAATTTGTTTTATATGACCAAATACAAGCAAAAATACCAAAATGAATGGTTTAGGAAGTTTTACTATCGCCTAACGAAAAAAACGGTCAATTAGCGAATAATCGGCAAATCTATTGGCAGGTATTGTTCATTATCCAGCACATAATTTGCCCAATTTGTAAAACTATATTTCTTTTTTATCCTATCTGCTATCTGTACATAAGGAGTATTTAAAAAAGATATTAAATCCTCCGCATTATAGTTGTTTAATACGAAAATATTATTCGGGTGAAAAAGATCATAATGAACTACATTCTGATTTGTGGTAATGACTTTTTTATCATAGCCCAATGATTCGAAAATGCGAAAAGATAATCCTTTGTGAATTGGATTTTGAATGTCTATTAATACGCTTGCACTCATCATACTATTGAGGTTCTCATAATAATTGATGTGTTTATCAATATGAGTAAACCCAAATTTTTTTATTTCATAAGTTTGTCTAGTATGTGGGGAATAGATTATGATAGTACATTCGTAATTTAGCTGAGTTAGCTGATTCCTGATAGCAACAATATTATCCATGCGCTCAGCTTCAAAAGATCCAATAAAATAAGCTTTTTTATAATCTATGACTTCTATTGATTTAAAACTATCAAAATAAAAATTTGTGGTGGGATAAGTATTTGGATAGGATAAATCTTCTGGGTCGAAGACGTAAAATCGGTCAAAATGAGGGATATAATTTTCTATCCCTGGATATCTATTTAAGCCATCCCATTGATAAGCAATACTGCGATCTGCCTTGTTTCTTACTTGTGCAATAAACTCTAAAGGAAAAAAATCTGGACGAATAAAAAAGGCATAATCAGCTCGCGGTATTTTTTGCAGTTGATCAAGCATCCTGTTTTTATGGGCTTCTTTCTTCAGCTTTTTTTTATAATCATAATCGTTAAATATGACTTTTCGATATAGATTATAGAGCCGTTGAAATATGCTTTTATACTCGAAGACTTCCTCTTTAATTGAAAAATCTTCAATAATATAGCCCAAATTTATTAGTTCCTTTCGAATGACGTCAGAAAAACCGGAATTTTGGGGAGCGCCAAAAATTATGCGTTTATTACCTATTCTCATCTGATAGAATGAATACAATTCCCATAGGTCTGTTTAATTCAATATAAAACTAATATGCAGTTTTTTTACTAAAAACAGAATATTCTCAAATTTATTATAAATTATTTATAATCAATTGAGAATTACAGGTGGAACTGCAAAATCTATCTTAAGAGAAAAGAAGATTTCTATAATTTTTTTCAAATACCTCTTCACTAAAATACATTCTCACTATCTCTTGGATATTTTGAGAAATAATGTCTAACTGCTGTCTATTCTCTATAATTCGCTCCAGTAACGCAATAAATTGCGTCAGTAAAAATTCTTGATTATCACTGTTTTCGATAATATATCCTGTGCTTTGCGATTCATTTACAATGTTGGAGACTTCGCCAACATTCGTGCTGATCGGTATTGCGCCTCGAGACATTCCTTCCAATAAAACCATTGGGAAACCTTCGGCTACAGATGTTATCATAACGAAATGCGCGCTTTCGTACAGCTCATTTAATTGGTCTTTGTCTGAAATTCTCCCAAGGATGTGAATATTTGAATCTGCTTGACTTTTGAATTCATGGAAATCTCCTACCATATAAAATTCGAACGGCAAGTTTTTTTCTTTGGCTTTTTTGGCAATTTTTATAAATAGCTCTGGACGTTTATCGCTCGAGTTACGACCTACAAAATAAATTTTTAAATTTTCGTTAAAGCTTTTTGTGATGTTAGATTTTGGAACATCCACTTTATTCGGAATAATTTTTAATTTTTGTACTTCTTTACTATCGATGTTATTCTCTTGATAGAAATTTTCAAATTTATTTAAATTCACATTTCCCAGCACAACTCTTGCATAAAGTCGATCTAATGTGGGTTTTGAATATTCCTCATACGAATGCTCTCCTCCAGTAAATGCATGAAATAGATCAATGATTCGTACGTTCTTATTCAAATGAGGAATTAGGTCGTAGAAAAAATAGGAGTTACAACCAAATACTACGGGATTTTTCTTTTTGTTGATTTCTGTTGCGACAATTTTGGCCATGTGATTTCTGAAGGATTTCTTCCAACCAAATCTCATTAAATCGATGACAGTCGAATTCTCATGGAACTCCTGTTTCAAATTTGTGTCAACCGAATAGTTTGATAATAGGCAGACGACATTGTCTTTCTTGAAAACTTTCAAGATATCCGCGTGAACACGTTCAGCACCACCAGTATGGTAAAAAGGAAACACAAAAAAGGTATTTGTCTGTGCCTTTCTAATTTTACGAACAATAGACGGATAGTTTACTATTGAATCAATTGTAGATAGCCATTTTTGTGTTTTTTTCATTTAGTAACTTTAAATAATAGAAATAGTAAACAAATAGATTATTTAAAAAGATTTTTGAATTGCTTTCTGAAAGTTTTAAAACTTGTATCCTTGGCACTGAACAAAGGACTTTTAAACAACAAAAAAAATCCGTTTTTCGGTTGAAAATGTTTGATTAAATCCTGCCACTTCTGTGAAATCACGCTTTTAAATTGCGTCTTCTCATACGTTCCTAATTCGTCATTATGCTTCAACAGTGTCAGCAAGATATTCATGTATTCTTCCAAAGTTGCAGAATCGATCAGCTTTTGGCCAACCATCAAACTCCTGTATAATTCAAATTCTTTTCTATTCGGATATATCTTTAAAAAATGCAACTGCTTCTCCAGGATTAAAGCCGCTTGTTCATACATTTGACTGAGTTTCTTTTTTGAAATACCATCTTTATGAACCCTATACTGAATTAAAGGAACTGCTATGTTTGCAATTTTGTGATTTCTTGATATGCGAACTAGCAAGTCATAATCTTCGCACAGTTGATCATTGTAGCTTCCCGCTTTTCGAACAGCGTCCAATACATAGATGGACGCAGGATTGACAAAAACGTATTCAAATAATAATAAACTTGGCAGATTGCGTCCGACTGGAACTTTAATTGTCGTATTAGTTCTTACAGAATTCTCATCAATTACATCTGCAAATCCGCTTGAAGCTGCGATTGAAGGATTAAGTTCCATAAAATCTACTTGCTTCTGAATTCGGTCTGGATAAGCAATATCATCGGCGTCCAATAATGCCAAATATTTTCCTTTAGCCTCCTCGACAGCCAAAGCTCTGGCACGGCCAATTCCGATATTTACTTCGTTTGAGATAATTCGGATTCTGGGATCGTCGAAACTTTCAATGATTTTTAGACTGTTATCGGTCGATCCATCATTGATGATCAAAAGTTCGAAATCTGTAAAACTTTGTTCTAAGATACTTTTTATCGCAGCATGAACATATTTTTCAGCATTGTATACGGGTATAAATATAGTTACGAGCGCATTATCCATGTTAGATTTCCAAAGCATTTTTAAAAACTAAACCTGAAGTATCTAACGCATTATCGTTGATCCATTTTTTTGGCTGAACAATTATCTTTTTTGGATTTGGATTTAACCAAGCTGCCCACCAGCTAAAACTGCTGTTAGCGATTATTTGATGACTGCATGCAGACATCAATTGCATGTCCCTGAAACTTTCATTTCCTGTATTCCAGTCCACAAAAATGCCATCATCTACCGCTAAGTTTTCTCTACACCATCGTTGATCGTTCGAAAAAATAACAAATGTTGCGTTCGGGATTTTTTCTTTCATAATCGAAATGGCTTTTTGATAATATGCTAAATCGCAAATATTACCTAAGCTGGGATGATTTACATAATCCCCTCTTCGAACATGTACTGCAACTGTATTTTTTCTGTTGATTTCTGATAAAAGGTCCGCATTTTTATTATCCGTAATTTTTGGAAAAATAAAAGCTTTTCGAAGCTCGGGCTCTATCGGATTAAGATAATTTTGATTTTGCCAATAGCCCCAATAATAACGACTCATTGAATCTGTCTTTATCGATTGGTCATACGAAAAATGGATTTTTTCGTTTTGATAACTTTTTCTGCTTCCATTTATCCGACGGAATAAACGCCAAAAGTAGTTGCCTTTATTATTATCATGTAAATTGATGTCTAAGCTAGTTGCTTTTTTTAGCTTAATATCGAAAATTTGGGTCAGCTCAAAGCCGTTATGTAAAGGATAACCCTCAAATTCTCGTAAATCAGCTTTTACTCTCCTGTGATGTTGGATAAGGTACAGATAAAAGGCGTACTGAAACATCTGATTGCCAAGACCACCAATAAAATTTACAATCTTCAAATTGCGCAATCAGTTAATTAACAGAGGGCAAATTTAATGGAACATGACCTTCTGTATTTAATACGTATTTAATCCAATTCGTAAAACAATATTTTTGTTTTATAGAAGGAGCTATGGGCTGATAAGGTGTTTCGATGAAATTCTTAATATCCCCATAATTTTCTTCCTCCAAAACAAAAATATTATTTTCTTGGTAAAAATCATATTTTGTGACCTCCTTATTCGTCGTTATTATTTTTTTGTTGTAACCAATGGACTCAAAAATCCGAAAAGATAATCCATGATGAACTGGATTGTGGATATCGATTAATAAACTTGAATTTAAGGTGTTTTTGATATTTTCCTCATAATTCACGTCAGAATCAATATGATGGAGTCCATGTTTTTTTATTTTTTTTATTGCTGATTGACTGTTCGATTGAATAAAAAAGTCATTTTCATATTCCATATCTTCCAAACAATCTTTCAAAGAAATAATCTGTTTAAGACGTTCAGGTTCATAGGAACCTAAAAAATATGCACCTTTATTTGATTCACCATTTTGCATATTCTCAAAATAGAAATTGGTGATTGGTTTTACATTTTCATGTACCAAGTCTTCGGCATCGAAAACAAAGAAACTATCAAAATACTGAATATATTCCTTTACGTTGGGAAAACGATTTAAGCCATCCCATTGATAAGCAATTAAAGAATTCGCTTTTTTGCTTACTGCTTTAATGAAATCTTTGGGAAAATAATCAGGTCTTATAAATAACGCATATTCAGCTTGACCTATTTGCTTCAAATAATTCATCAAATGCTCGTGACGTGCTTCCGCTTTTAAGTGGTGTTTGTATTGATAGTCATTGTGAACCACTTTTCGATAGCAATTATATGCTCGGTCAAAAATATTTTTGTATTTGAATTCATGATGAATCATCGAGAAATCTACGATGTTAAATCCTAAATTTAAAAGTTCCTCTTTTATCACCGCAGAAAATCCGAAGCTGCTGGGAGCTCCAAATAGAATTGTTTTACCCTTAAACATACCTACTAACTTATTTCTAATACTGATAGAACGATTCTGCACTAAAATAGTTACACTTGGTAAGTTAAAAAATGTTAATTCATTATAAACTAACTATTAAATCTTTTAATCCTATAAGATTATCTATTGAAATATATTTGTATAATTGTCAATCAAAGTTAACAGGATTACGAATCACCTATTTACTTTTATTTTTATTGATGAGTCAAATTTATTTCGAAGCTGAGAGGTTAAAATATCCAAATGTAGGACTATATCACTTTTGTTTGCATTTAGGAGCCGAATTAAATAAAATAGCTCAAAATGATTCTTCGATTGATTTAAAATTTTATGTTCCTACTGGAACATCATATTTTGGACAAGATGCAAATCACGTTTATGTGCATGATTTTCATAAATTTATGCATTTGTTCAAGAATCCTCCGCAAATCTGGCATTGCACCAACCAATTATCACCCTATTTGCCAAAATCAAAAGAAATAACGAAAGTTTTAACAATCCATGATTTAAATTTTCTTAGAGAAGGAAAAAGTCAGTCCAAAATAAATAAATACTTAAAGAAAATTCAAGACAATATTGATGCGTCAACACATCTTGTCGCTATTTCAAATTTTGTTAAAGATGAAGTCAAACACTATTGTCAACTGAACGGAAAACCAATTGATGTGATTTATAATGGAAATAATATTGATTCAGAAACTAGGCCTCAAAAGCCCTATTTTGAGAATCTAGATCTTGAACAGCCTTTTTTATTTTCTATTGGAACGTTTGTCAGGAAAAAGAATTTTCATGTGTTGCCCTATCTATTAGTCGATAATCAGTTAAATTTGGTAATTAGCGGTTTAATTACAGATCAGAGCTACTTAGCTGAATTTAATGATATTGCAGAAAAACTAGGTGTTGCAGACCGAATTTTTATAACGGGGCCAATCGGTGAAGCTGAAAAATATTATTTGTATAGTCATTGCAAGATTTTTTGCTTTCCATCTTTAGCTGAAGGTTTTGGACTTCCTGTGGTCGAGGCTATGCATTTTGGGTCAGCTATTTTATTGTCGAAAGAAACTAGTCTTCCTGAAATTGGGGGAGATGTGGCAAGTTATTTTGAAAGTTTTGAACCCAATTATCTAATTGAATTGGGTAAAGGTTTAGCGGAAATGCAACTTTCAGCTTCCCAAGTTGATCAAATTAAACAGCGAAGTAAATTGTTTAGCTGGGAACATGCAGCTCAATCTTATTGGGAAATTTATAAAAATTACAGATGAGTAATAAGATAGGCGAGGGCAAAACTATCATTTTAGGTATGCCTGATTGGTTTCTTTATATTGAAATTAAAGAAAGACTTGAATCATTAGGGTTTGAAGTCATTGGAATTCCTTTCACCAGTCAGTTTACCTACAAAAATTTAGGCTCTCGTATTAAAAATTTTCTTAGAAAGAACCTTTTTAATGATAAAACCTATAAAAATAGGTTGAAGTACGAAGTTACTGGACGTGAGATTACAAATACGATAAATTCCATCTCAAGCCCGTTGGACTATGCTCTCTTAATTCGAGCCGATTATTATCCGAAGGAAATTATTCAGCTTATAAAGCAAAAAGCAAAAGTTTTACTTGGATATCAATGGGATGGAATCGAACGATTTCCTGCTATTCTAGAGAGCACCAGTTTGTTTGATAGATTTTATGTTTTCAACCCTCATGATTTAAATCATTACGAACATCTGCTTCCGTTAACTAATTTTTTTATTGAATCAAATTCCAGTTCTAATCATACAAGTATCGATGTTTACTACGTTGGTAGTTTCATAAGAAAAAGAATGGATCAGTTAATTTCTTTAGGTAATTTTTTTCGTAATCAAGAGATAAGTTCTCATATTCATGTTGTTACGGGCAATCAAAAAAAACTTGAGCTATATAAAGACTCTTCGATTACAGTAACAAGTCAATATGTAAATTATCAAGAGAATTTAGAAAATTTACACAAGGCTAAAGTACTCGTAGATTTGTTAGATGATGTACACAATGGCCTTTCTTTCCGTGTTTTCGAAGCATTAGGAAACAATAAAAAACTGATTACGAATAACAAAGAAATACGATTTTATGATTTTTATCGTCCTGAAAACATCTACATTATTGAGAATGAAAATTTTGACGGGCTTTTAGAATTTATTCAATCTCCTTATGTTGAATTGGATCAAGATTTAGTTCATAAATACAGCTTCGACAATTGGATTAAATATGTTTTGCAGATTAGTCCTTATCAACAAATTTCGTTGCCTAAAATTAGCTAATGTCATATTAATTTATTTTATTTACTTAAATACGATACTTTGGCAATTCCCAAAACAATATATCAAACTTTTAAAACTTCCAAAATTCCTTGGATTACAAAATTGTATATCTGGATTTTTATGAAGAAGAATAAATCCTATTCGTATGAATTTTATGATGATCAACGGATAGAGAAATTTATGGAAGAAAATTTTGATCAAGAAGTTTATCAGGCTTATTCTAAACTTCAAATTGGAGCGGCGAAAGCAGATTTCTTTCGGTATGCCGTATTGTATATTCATGGTGGCATCTACTTGGATTTAGATAGCGATATCTTAACTTCCTTGGATAAGTTTATCAGAGAAGATGATGTTGCGGTAATTACGAGAGAGAAAAGGCACCAAGAATTTTTTGCGCAATGGGCTTTGATCTATGAAAAAGGCCATCCATTTCTAGCCCGAACAATCGAATACATCGTCGATAATATTAATCAGAAAAGACATCTGCATGATGTTCATGCATTGACTGGCCCAACGATTTATACAAAAGCTATTAACGACTGTTTGGCGGAGGATCCGTCGATTCCGCATCGCATTGTTGAAGATGACTATAAAGGAATGATGCAGTTCAAATACAAGTTTGGAAAGATCTTTATTTATGGTGATCGGAAATTGCACTGGAAAAAACTTCAGAAGCAGATCACGGTCATAAAAGAAGATTAAATAGAACGGTAAATATCCATGACTTGCTTCGCAAGCACATCATCATTGAATCGCTGCGCAAATTCCAGCCCTGCTATTTTCATGGATTCTTGCAAATCTTCATCAGCCCAAATGCGCTGAATTGCAGCGGAAATTTCGTTGATATTTTCAGGGTCGACAAAAACCGAATTCGGACCAGCCGCTTCGGGGAAAACGCCAGAATTCGTCGTGATAACCGGAGTGCTAGAATATAACGCTTCAATAATTGGGATTCCAAATCCTTCAAATTTGGAAGGGTACACAAATATGTTGGCTAAAGAATAAATCGTCGCTAAATCTTCCATGGAAATTCCTTTCAGAAAAATCACCTGATTTGTCAATTGATTTTTTTCGACATACTGTTTGATTTCTTCAGCATAGGCCGTGTCTTTCCCAATAATGACCAATGGAATAGCTGTTTGCTCAATCGCTTTTACAATCTGAAATGCATTTTTTCGAGGTTCGATCGAACCTACATTTAAGATGAATTGTTCAGGCAATTGGTATTTGCCGCTCACCAACTCTTTTTCTTGTTCAGATTTCGGTGTTTTAAAAGCGGGATGGCATCCTTGATAGACTACCTGTATCTTTTCTTCTGGGATTTTTAAGAAGTCGATAATGTCCCTTTTTGTTTGCTCGCTGATCGCGATTATTTTGTCCGCATTGTCTGCCGCAGATTGCATTTTCTTCTGATAGATTTTGCGGTCAATGGGTTTGTATAATTCAGGGAAGCGGATAAAAATTAAATCGTGGATAGTCACGACAGTTTTGATCGGGGAATCAGATAATCCTATCGGAATTTCTCCAGATAATCCATGATAGATCTCAATTTCATCTTGCTTTAAGTCATTCGACATGCTTTTGTACCGCCAAAATGAAGGTGATAGTTTGCCAAAAAAACTGCTTGGTGTTTTTAAACGTAATTGATCCGACGGAATGAAGTTTTCCGGGACTTTTGGAGAATACAAAACATAGTCATTTTCCGGATAATAGGTTTGCAAAATGCGAACCAAATCACGGCTGTAATTGCCTAATCCCGTTCGGTTAAAAAAATATCGTTTTGCATCGAAACCTATTCGCATATTGATTTTATCTTATCGATGACCATTTCCGCAGTAACCAAATCTATTGCTTCAACTCCGTCACATATGCAAGGCTTATTGCCGTAAACCGAACTCGGACGGTTTGGATGATTGACTTGAACACAATCATCTTCTCGCTGGCCGTAACCTAAAAAGCCCGCATAGGGATGCGTTGCGCCCCAAATTGAAACACATCGAACACCTACTAACGAAGCCATATGCATGCCTGAAGAATCCATTGAAACCATTAAATCTAAATTAGCGATAATATTCAACTCTTCCGAAATCGAAAATTGATTGATGCTGTTCGTAATGCCTGAATAATTTTTGCTCCAGTTTTCTGCTGTATCAAATTCTTGCTGACCGCCTCCAAAAATAAAAACTTGGTAGGAATGTTCCGAAAGGTATCGAATTACTTCTTCCATTTTCTTTAGCGGAAAAACTTTATACGGATGTTGCGCAAACGGGGCAATTCCAATTTTTGGTTTCGCTGTCCTGAATAAATCCTGATATTGTTCAGGAAGTTCCCGATGTGCGGGTTTCAGTTGATTCGTTAAAGTCAAATTAAAACCTAAAGAACGAAATACATCGGCATAGCGTTCGACCGTTCTTTCCAAAGGTTTTAATACTTTGTTGTGCGGACTTGTTAACGCTTTTTTTTCTTCTCGACCTTTGTCGAGAATCGCTAAGTTAATTGAATTAAACTTGAATAAGCCCGTAAGAAATTTCGTTCTTAGATTATTATGTAAGTCAGCAAAATAATCCGCTTTGTAGGTTTTCAGTTCATCATATAGCCGTAACAATCCAAAAAATCCTTTGTGTTTGGATTTGGGTTCGATAGCATGAAAACGGATGCGAGGAATTCCATCAAAAAAAGCGAAGAAAGGCTTGCGCGTAACAACAATCACTTCCGTATCGGGATTTTGTTCCTGAAATTCAGCTAAAACTGATGCAACCATGGCCACATCACCCATTGCTGAAAATCGGGTTACAAGTACGCGCTTCATGAAAGGCTTATTTTTTATTTGCGTATAAAACAGGATTCATCGAAGGATCGTTATACATTTTCATCTGTTTGTAGACTTTCATGTATTTTATGCCTACGGCAATATCCGTCAGCAACTCGTCGATGCTTTGCGAAAGGTCGTTTCGTTGCTCCAATAAGATGTTCAACTTTTGCTGACAAGAAGCTATGTGATCTGGGGCAGCATCCGAACGCAAAGTTTCTTGTTCCATGTGATAGATTTTCAATGCCAGAATAGATAAGCGATCCAGCGCCCAAGCCGGGCTTTCGGTATTCACTTTTGCATCCGCCAAAGCTTCCACATCCGCAAACTTGGCTAAATAATAACTGTCAATGTATTCAACGGTATCGGTCCGGTATTGATTCGACGAATCGATTCTTCTCTTCCAGTTCAATGCTTCTGCAGGATCAATTTCTGGATTGCGAACCACATCTTCCATATGCCATTGCATCGTATCTATCCAACATTTTAAATAGAATAAATGTTCTATGCCATCTTGAGCATAAGGATTTTCCATGGGATGATCGATCGCATCGTACACATGATAATCATCGATGGCACGTTGGAAAACAGAATTTGCAATTGAACTAATCATGTACAAATATATAGAATATTGTCGTATGTAAAATGGGATTAACCTATTTTAAGAGAGATAACAGCAGGCTAGGGAAGATACCCAAAATGACCACTGCGATACAGAACAAAAAGGCTAAGCAATTCTGAAAAGTAAATGTTTCCTTAATGACGCTGTCGCTTTTATTTTCTTTCAGAAATGCATAAAGCGGGATTTTTAAATAATAAAACAGCGATACGACAGTTGTGATGGCCCCAACAATCAACAGCAACAGATACGCGAATTCAGAGCTTTCGCTATACAATTCAAAAACGTTGGAGAAAATCAGAAATTTTCCAATAAATCCTGCTGTTGGCGGTAGTCCAATCAATGAAATTCCTATCAATGAAAACCCAACAAACGTGAATGGAAGTTTTTTTCCTAATCCCATGAAGGATTGAATGTTTGCATCACCTATTTTGCTTTCTAAATAATCAATGTATAGAAATGCCGATAAGTTCATTAAGACATATACGGCCATATAAAACAGCAGTACATCCGTATTGCCTTGTACGAAAGCCAAAACGGCCATCAATAGAAATCCGGTATGACCGATGGATGAATAGGCCATTAATCGTTTCATGTTTTCTTGACGCAGGGCAATGAAATTCCCGACAACCATCGTGACAATAGCGATGACGACTAAAAGCAGAAATGTTAACTCACTAAAGTAAAAGAATGTTTCAAACCAAGAAGCACATAATCTCGAGAACAAAATCATAACCGCAATTTTTGGAACTGTGGATAAGAATGCTGTGATCGGTGTCGGTGCTCCCTCATAGACATCCGGACTCCAAACATGAAAAGGTGCGAAACTTAACTTAAATCCGATACCTGCAAACAGAAACAAAATGGCCACACTGCAAAGAATTTTTGGAGCAGAAATTAATCCCTGAATATGCATGGCAGAAGTAAAATCTAAATTTCCCGTAAAACCATACAGAAGAGATAATCCATACAGCATCATTGCGGCACAGGCAGAACCAAATAAAACATATTTAACAGCAGCTTCCGATTGCTTTTTGTTTTCGGACAAATAACCCACCAACACATAGGATGCGATTGACACGGTTTCAATGCTAATAAATACCAATAACCAATTCGTAGTAATCGTTAATAAGCTTAATCCAAAACTTGCAGCCAAAAGAATAGAATACACATCTGCAATTTTTCGTTTTATAGCTTTGTGCTTAAAATGCTGTTGTATAAAAAAGCCTGTAACCAAAGAAGCGAACAGAATAAGCATTCTTCCATAAATGGAAAAGTCATCCCGTCTAATCATTCCGAAAAAACCTTCTTGGGGGTCATTGAATTGAGGAATCAATAAGATGAATGCACTGATGAACCCTAGAACCGCAATTAAAAAGGTGCTGTTTTTAAATTTTTTCTCAAAGAATAGAGAAGAAATAATGCTCAGTAAAAATGCAATAGCTAACGCAATCTCAGGTTTTAACAGGCCTGAGGAAGCAATTATGTGATCAATGGTTTCTGAAATAACAGGTTCAAACTTTTCCATTGATGATTATAAATGAGTTGAAACAAGCGCTACCAAATTGACGACAGCGGCATTCATCTGGTCGAAAACTAAAGATGGCATAATTCCTAAAAGCAAAGACAAAGCAATTGTTGGAAACAAAATAAGCTGTTCACGCTTGCTTAAATCGGTCAATGCAACAGCCCATTCTTCACCACCTTTTAAGCGAGTTTGTCCAAAAAACATGCGCTGTAAAGTCCAAAGAAAATAGACAGCGCTTAATAAAATACCAATTGAACCAGCTAATGCCATCCAGCGAGAAATTCCTGTGCCCACTAATTCAGCATTAAAAGTTCCGATAATCACAAATGCTTCTCCGATAAAAGCGGAGAAGCCGGGCAAGCCTAAGGATGCAAAAAATGCAATCGCTAGATATGCCGTAAATTTTGGCATCAAAGTCGCCAAGCCTCGGAAATTATAAATATAGCGATCATGTACACGGTCGTAAATAACGCCTACCATGAAGAATAGTGCGGCAGATAAAAATCCATGACTGACCATTTGAAACATCGCACCTGAAATTCCTTCTACAGTCATCGAAGCGATACCCAAGGTCACAAATCCCATGTGGGAAACGGACGAATAGGCAATCATTCGTTTTAAATCTTTTTGTGCCAAAGCATTCAACGCACCATAAATAATCGAAACCACGCCAATCAAGCCAATCCACCAATTCGCTTGGACAGCAGCATCTGGAAAGACTGAATAACAAATTCGAATAATTCCGTAACCTCCGATTTTCAATAAAATACCAGCTAAAATAATCGATACAGGAGTTGGAGCTTCCACATGCGCATCAGGCAGCCAGGTATGCAATGGAACAATTGGAATTTTGATTGCGAAAGCAATAAATAGAATGATGAAACCAACCATTCTGGCAGGAATGCCAAAAACGTCAAATGAATTTGCTGCCGTTGCGAAAAACGAACCATCTACATAATTCGCCGGATTCATCATGTGCAACATGTTGAAGGTATGTGCTCCTGTGTCTGGATTGATGACTGAAAAATACAGTCCAACCATAACCAGCAACATAAATACCGAACCGAATAATGTATAGATAAAGAACTTAATCGCTGCATATTCTCTTCTTGCGCCACCCCAAATTCCAATCAGAAAATACAAAGGCAATAGCATGACTTCGTAAAAAATATAGAACAAGAAGAAATCCAACGCAACAAAAATTCCGATAATCGCGGTACTTAAGAGCATCATCAAGGCAAAATAGCCTTTCAAGCTCTTGCTGATATTCCATGATGCACCGATTGCCATCAACATAACAATTGTGCTCAGCAATATCAAGGGCATCGAAATTCCATCGATACCAATAAAATAATCGATTTCCAATTGTCCAAGAGAACCTAAATCCAAACGAAGCCATGGAAGCTGTTCAACGAATTGATAGCCACTGACGGAATTGATTCCAGTTTGAGAGCCGTCAAATTGCCAATAGAGATAACCTGAGACTAGGAATTGAAGAAAAGCAAATCCTAATGCAATGTATTTATAGCTGTTTCTATAGCTACTTGGGATTGCTAAAATCAGCAAACAAGCAAACAATGGTAATAGAAGCAGTATTGAAAGAATCCCCATTTTAAATAACTATCAAATAAATTAATCCCAATAAAACCATAGTAAATGCAAAACCAAGGTAGCTTTGCAAACGTCCATTCTGAACCCAGCGAAGCAGATTGCCTGTTCCGTAAGCGATGGAACCGAATGCATTGACGATTCCGTCAACAATATATTTGTCTACCCACGCAAATAAATTTGAAAGGGCTACTGTGATTTTACTCAATAAATCAACCAATCCATCAATGATTGTTCGGTCAAACCAATAACTAAAGTTCGCCAATAGCAACGTCGGTTTTATA
This sequence comes from Sphingobacterium hungaricum, assembly GCF_015210005.1. GTDB lineage: Bacteria > Bacteroidota > Bacteroidia > Sphingobacteriales > Sphingobacteriaceae > Sphingobacterium > Sphingobacterium hungaricum. The sequence continues at coordinate 66,424 of NZ_MU158697.1, read as the reverse complement.
ATAGTTTTCGCATAGAATTCATTTAGATATCCTTGGTTGAAAGAAAATCTAAATAAAGCGTTCTGTTTGACTTGCTGTTTTTTCTGAATATATAGCTGATAGCCTATCCACCACATCAGCAAACTTCCAACCGTAAGAATAACTGGAATAAGTATGTGCAAACTATGAATTTCTTCAAAAGTATAGGTCAAATTAAACTCTTTTAAAACCCAAGACAAATGATAAGAAATCGGATTCCAAGAAAAGACAATAAAGAGACAGAATAAAGCGAGAAATGCCATTGGATAAATCATGGTCTTCGAAGCTTCATGGATTTTAGCAGCTTTTAGGTTCTTTGCGAAGGCGAAATCTCCGAAAAAGGTTTTTAAAATTAGGCGACCGATGTAGAACGAAGTCATTAAACTGACCGCAATCAAGATAATAGGAAATGCATAATACAAACCTCCTTTCGCGACAGCCCATTCAAATGTTGAAATAACTAAAGCATCTTTGCTCAAAAATCCGGAAGTCAATGGAAAGCCAGCTAAAGCCAATGAAGCAATTCCCATCAACAAGGCAGTTTTTGGCATGTAATTCTTCAAGCCGCCCATGAAATTAATATCTTGAGGATCGAAATCCAAATTCGTTTCATGTTTGAAATGTGCCATTTCATGAATGACAGCACCGGCCGCTAAAAACAATAAACATTTAAAAAAGGCATGTGTTGTCAAATGAAACAAAGCGGCATCCCAAGCACCAATTCCAATTCCTACAACCATAAATCCCAATTGTGAAATCGTAGAAAATGCCAAAATTTTCTTGATGTCGTTTTGTGTCAGCGCAAAAAATGCAGCGAGCAAAGCTGTTGTCGTTCCGATAATAGCAATAATCAATAAAACCGTTTCATTTAATAATGGAAAAACTGTGGCTAATAAAAATACACCAGCTGCGACCATTGTGGCAGCATGGATTAGAGACGATACCGAAGTCGGTCCTTCCATCGCATCAGGCAACCAAACATGTAGTGGAAATTGAGCTGATTTTGCCATTGCACCTAAGAAAAAAGCACAGCCAGCAACGGTGAGCCAAGTTCCAGATAGGCTGTTTACTTGCGAAAACCAGTTTTCTGCTAAGCCATTCACAGCAAACAATTCAACAATATTGAACGTTCCGAATTGGGCATAAACAATGGCCAAGCCAATTAAAAATCCCAAATCGCCAATTCGATTGATAATAAATGCTTTCTTATTTGCCTGCGCAGCAGACTCTTTTGTGAACCAAAAACCAATCAATAAGTAGGATGCAAAACCGACCAATTCCCAAAAAATATACAACTGCAATAAATTGCTAGAAACGACCAAGCCTAGCATGGCAAAGCAAAATAAGCTTAAGTACATCCAATAGCGATGTATTCCAGAATCGCCTTTCATGTAAGCTTTGGAATAGATATGCACGGGCAATGCAACGATGCTCACTAAAGCTTGCATCAATAGAGTCGTGTTATTTAATAAGATGCCCAAGAAAAATCGTTTGTCACCAATTCGAAACCATTCGATGTTGCTTTCAATCGGAGATTGATTCCAGAATAGATAAATGCTTAAGATTGCACTTAGACTAATGGCGACCAAACTTACATTTCCCGAACGGGCTTTCCGTCCTACAATAGCTTGATATAAAAATGCCAAAAAGGGGAGAAGCACAACCAAAAGGCTGCAGGAAATAGGAGATATGTTTGTCAAAAAATCCATTAATCGCGCAAATCGGTTATATCGTCCAAATTAATGGTTTTGTTTTTTCGGTAAACATTTAAAATAATTGCTAGACCAACGGCAACAGCGGCGGCGGCTAACACAATTGCAAAAAGTGCAAAAATCTGACCCCCATAATTGCTTTCATCGTATTTGCCGAAGGCAACAAAATTTAAAATGGCCGCATTGATCATCAACTCGATGCCGACCAAAACCATAATCGCATTTCGCTTTGCTAAAACTGCATACAAGCCAATACAAAAGATGCAAGCACTGACGACAAGACAGTGAGTCAAGGTAATCATGCTTGTTCCTCCCTTCGTGAAATATGCGCGGCGCCAATCAGCACCATCAATAGAAAAATGGAAATTACTTCAAAAGCAAGCACATATTGCGTGATAAATTTATAGCCGATTTCATTGATTGTATTGTCCGTAGGTTTTATGACCTGACCATTTCTTAGGTTTGTCGTAATCCAGTCCGGCGTAAAGTCTTGCCATTCATAAATTCCGTAACTTATGGCCGCTAAAAAGCCTATGGCTAATACAGCAGCTTGCCAGTTAGGCAAGGATAAAAATTGCTTTGATGTATTTTGAAGATCCGCCAACAATTCTTTATTGGACAGCATAAATGCAAAAATCATTAAAATCAGCACGCCGCCAACGTAAATTAATATTTGCGTGATGGCCACAAAATCAGCTAAGGCAAATAAATACAATCCCGCCATTGCGAACAGCACAATAAAAAACAAAAATAATGCTCTGGCTAGGTTTTTTAAACTAACAACCAATAGGGCCGAACCGATAGCAAGCAAAGCAAATGCATAAAACAGAATTACTTCTAAAGTCATTATTTTGCTTTTGCCGCCTCCTTATCAGCTTGGAATTTTGTCCATTCTTGTTTACGTTGCAGCACTTCTTCGTCAGTCATTTCCCCAAAATCATAGATTAAGTCCGTCAATTTTGTGGTCGTGCGATCGTATTGATTGGTCATTGTGATGCATTCTGTAGGACAAACTACTGTACATAATCCGCAATACATGCATTTGGCCATATCGATATCAAACTTTTCGGCATACAAACGCTTGACGCTTCCATCCGACGTTTTTCCGATTGCTTCGGGGGATTTGATTGCCAAAATATCGATGCAATCCACAGGGCAAGCTTTTGCACATAAATCACAGACAATGCAATCGTCAATTTCAACTTCTAGTTGATAACGCGCAACTTCTGGAATCGGCATTTCTTGCTTCGGATATTGAACCGTGGTCACGCCATTTTGTTCATCGAAATAATTTTCTTTCCGAATGTCAAATTCTTTGCGTGATCCGCGCGCGCCGAAAAGATGCTTTATGGTTAAAAGCATTCCTTTTATTGCGGTCGCGAAACCATTTAATGTTGCTTTTAAAATCATACTACACCATAACGATTATGCGCCAAACACCTGAAATAGCCATGCAGACAAAAGCTATAGGAATTAACACTTTCCAACATAAATTCATTAACTGGTCGGCGCGGAAACGAGGCAATGTCCAGCGAATCCACATTTGTACACCTACAATAAACAAAGCCTTGCTTATTGTCCAGAAAATCCCCCAATACAATCCGGTCGTCCAGTCTGCAAGCGCAAAACTTCCAATGTTTGGAAGCGGTGTATTCCATCCACCTAAAAACAAAATAACGCCGAGCATGGAAACCAAAAACATCATGGCATATTCCGCCAGGAAAATAAAGGCAAATCGAATGCCTCCGTATTCGGTATGAAAACCTCCGATTAATTCACTTTCCGCTTCCGGAATATCAAAAGGAGCGCGGTTACATTCTGCCAACGTAGCGACGAAAAAGATGATATATACAATGATCAGATGCGGTGCTTGGAAAATATACCAAGAAAACAGGCCTCCAATCTGCGTGACATCCCAAAAGCCAAAAAAGAAAATTGGGTCACTAGCTAAGACACCTTGTTGGAAGACGATCTCATTCAAATTCATTGTTTGCGTCAGCATCACCACAGAAATCAGCGATAAGCCAATCGGAATTTCATACGAAACCATTTGTGCGATAGCACGAATGGAGCCTAGCAATGAAAACTTATTATTCGAACCCCAACCGGCCATTAAGATACCGATCGCATCGATCGAGATAACAGCCATGATAAAAAACAAACCTGTATTTAAATTTGCTGGAAGAAAATCAGGAGCCCATGGCATCACCGCAAATCCAATAAACACCGCTGAAAATATCACTACAGGAGCCGCTGCAAATAAGATTTTGTCGGCTACAGTTGGTGTAATAAATTCTTTCTGTAGAAGTTTAAGAATATCGGCTATGGTTTGCAGCGAACCGTATTTTCCGGTTTCCATAGGACCTAAACGATCTTGTACAAATCCCGCAATTTTACGCTCCGCATAAACTGCAAACAACGTAAAAAGAGCAATAAATGAAAATATTGCAATTGGGATTAAGATATGAATAAATAGTTCGTACAAATTTCGTTTAGAATAATTCTTAATTGCCTACAAACATACGTAAAAGTGGGGAATTGCTCTAGTAATTTAGTAGGCTATAATGAAATATTTAGAATAAAATGATTAGCAAAGAATTTATTTTCGGAAATTTAATTAAGGAAAATCAACATGAGAAAAATCAATAAAAATAGGGTGTTGTTTACGTTCGATGAAATAAAGGACGAATTCATCGGCGAATTAGGAACGGAAAAAAGAACAGCTTACGAGCAAGAACTTCAGTTGGTTGTGTTGGGCAAAATGATTCGCAAAGTGAGAATTGAGCGAAAGTTGACACAAGAACAACTAGGGGAGTTGATAGGTGTTCAACGTGCACAAATTTCAAAACTTGAAAATAATCTAAATAATGTGACTTTAGAAACTGTTTTAAAAGTGTTTAATGCTTTGAAAGCAAAAGTCAATTTTAATGTGGAATTAATTTAGGCTTCAAAAAGTAAACGCCCATTTTTCAATGAGCGTTTACTTTAATTTTTTAAATTTATCTTTTGTCCAAAGGAACATATTCGCGGATTGTCTCGCCAACATATACTTGTCTCGGACGGCCAATTGGCTCTTTATTATCGCGCATTTCTTTCCATTGTGCAATCCATCCTGGTAGACGACCTAAAGCAAATAAAACAGTAAACATATCTGATTTAAATCCTAAAGCTCTGTAGATAATACCCGAATAGAAATCCACGTTTGGATATAATTTTCGGTCGATAAAGTATTGATCTTTAAGCGCAGCTTCTTCTAAACGTTTTGCGATATCCAAAACTGGATCATCAACGCCTAATTTTTCCAACACATCATCACATGCTTTTTTAATGATTTTTGCACGAGGATCGAAGTTTTTGTACACTCTATGGCCAAATCCCATTAAACGGAAAGGATCATTTTTATCTTTTGCTTTCGCTAAATATTTATCAGCGTCACCGCCGTCATTTTTGATGTCTTCCAACATTTCAATAACCGCTTGGTTTGCTCCACCATGCAAAGGACCCCATAAAGCATTGATACCTGCTGAGATAGAAGCATATAAATTCGCATTCGAAGAACCAACCATACGCACAGTTGATGTAGAACAATTTTGTTCGTGATCAGCATGCAAAATCAATAGAGTATGCATTGCTTGAATAACAACCGGATCGAATGTTTTTTCATCGTTCACTTCTCCGAAAATCATGTTCATGAAGTTTTCGATATATCCCAAATTGTTTTTTGGATAAACAACTGGATGGCCTAATGATTTCTTTTGGATCCAAGAAACAATCGTTGGCATTTTTGCCAATAAATTGATCATGGTTTTGTTTTCTTCTTCTTCGCTTGCATTGGGATTCAATGATTCTGGATAGAATGCAGACAATGCGCCAACTAAACAGGATAACTGGCCCATCGGATGGGATTTAGATGGAAATCCAGTGAAGAAATTTTTCATATCCTCGTGGATCATCATTTGTTTTTTGATATCCGCACGGAATGTTTCCAATGCTTTTGCCGAAGGCAAATCACCATAAATCAGTAAATAAGCAACTTCTAGAAAAGTTGATTTCTCTGCTAACTGTTCAATGGAATATCCTCTATAATGTAAAATACCTTGTTCACCATCTAAGAATGTAATTGCACTTTTAGTAGCGCCAGTATTTTTAAATCCTGCATCTAATGTGATATAACCTGTTTGGTCGCGAAGTTTAGAAATATCTATCGCTTTTTCATTTTCTGTTCCAACTACAATAGGAAATTCATGGGATGTACCATCAAAATTTAGTGTTGCTTTTTCCGACATGTTTATTTTTCTTATTTATACAAATGTAAAAAAATCAAGCTTTTTACAAAAGCTTTGGAAAATTAAAAAAACATTTGATGGTCATAATATGCATGTACTGCGGAAAAAGAGCTGTTATGCTGACGTTTATGCAGAAATGGTAATTTTAACTTAATACCATCGAACAGATCGAAAGCTAAAAATCGATAAAAAAATATTTTATTTTTGTTTGTTTACGAATTTTTCGTAATATTGTGAATAATTAGTAATTAATATGGAAAAGTTAACAATTCAAGAGCAGGAAGCCATGTTGTCCATTTGGCAATTGAATGGCGGATTTGTAAAAGAAATATTGGATAATCTAAAAACAGAAAAGCCACCTTATACGACTTTGGCTTCAACGATAAAGAATTTGGAGAAGAAAGGGTATGTGAAGCCGGTGAGGTATGCGAATGCAAAAAGATACGAGCCGATCATTTCTGAGGAAGATTATAAAGCCAAATTCATGAACTCATTTGTGGATGATTATTTCAAGAATTCCTACAAGGAAATGGTTTCTTTTTTCGTGAAAGAAGAGAAATTGTCGGCTAAGGAATTGGAAGAAATAATTGCTATGATTAAGAAAGGATAAGAAACTTATGGAAGCGTTATTAATTTATATTATTCAGGTAAATATTTTATTAGCAATCAGTTATTTAGGCTATCGATTTCTGCTAAGAAAACTTACCTTTTATCAATCGAATAGGAATTATTTTTTGCTATCGGTCGTGTTTGCTTTTACTTATCCATTTTTAGATTTAAAAGCATTATTTCAAAAGCATATCGAACCGATTAGTGAATACGTTTCATTTATTCCTGAAGGATTTTTTAATGCGGAAGCGAGATCCATGTTTACGCTGGATAACATTCTATTAAGTTTGCTGTTATTTGGAATTCTTGTGTTTACGCTGAAGTTCCTGATGCAGATGGTCAGCCTGCTTCGCATTCATTTAAATTCGAAACCCGCAAAATGGCAGGAATATTTATACCGAAATGTGTTTATTCCTATTGTCCCGTTTTCGTTTCTGAAAAAAATCTACGTCAATAAACAACAGCACGAAGAGCTGGAGTTGCAAGATATTTTTAAACATGAAGATATTCATGTGAAAGGCCTTCACACGATCGATATTTTATTGTTTGAAATGGTATTAATATGTTGTTGGTACAATCCATTCGTATGGCTGATGCGCAATGCTGTTCGAGAAAATTTGGAATTCCTGACCGATCAGCACGTGCTGAATAAAGGATTCGATAAACAGACCTATCAATACAGCCTGTTGAATGTGACCAAGCAAGGTATCGCGATAGGCATTAGTAATCAATTTAATTTTAAATCATTAAAAAAACGCATTACAATGATGAATAAAAAACGATCGTCCAAATTGGAGTTGAGCAAGTATGCTTTTTTGTTCCCACTTTTCATATTCACGGCAGGAGCATTTACGATTGATACCGCTGATGCAAAGATTGCAGAAGTTGTCCAAGTTGCTCAAGAAACAGATTTCAAAGCGATTTCAAAAGATCTAAGCCAAACGGTTCAAACGACATTTGAAGCGGTACCAGATACTGTTGTAAAGGAAAATGTGAAGGAAGTGAAGGATACCGTTGTTAAGTCAACTTTTAATTATACATACACTTCAAATAATAACGAAGGGTTAGATACTGTAATTTTTGAAAGTTCAACAGATATGGGAGCTCAAATACTTTTTCGTGGCACAAAAAAGACCGTTCAGCCATTATTAATTGTAGATGGTGTCGAACAAATTAGTTCTGATCTTGGCCATGTCGACCCAAATGCAATATCACATATTGAGGTTTTAAAAGATGCGAGTGCTGAAACTCTGTATGGAAGCAAGGGGGCAAATGGCGTGGTGAAAATTACAACAAAAGGAAATACGGATGCACCGCAGGTTCGGGGAAAAGTTACCGGAATAAGAATCTCTACAAAGTCCGATACCAGCAAAATTTCTAAATCACCGCTGTACATTATAGACGGAAAGGAAACTTCATCAGATTATTTCAAAACAATAGATCCAAATAATATAGAATCGGTTTCTATTTTAAAGGATGCATCCGCAACAGCCATTTATGGCGAAAAGGCAAAAGAAGGGGTTATACTAGTAGCTACAAAAGTCAATGGAGTCGTTGTTCAGGGTAAACCGACAGGTACCTCAAACAATTCAGTTGTGGTTACTGGGTATGGGAGTAGAAACGCATCTGCTAATTTCAATTCAAATGATGTCAATGAAGGCTATGTCGTAAGTAAAACTAAGCCATTGGCATTCAAAAAAGCTTCAAACGAAAAGCTGAAAATTACGTTAACCGAGCCTTCCGGTTCAGCTGTTTACACCAATACGGATTACAAGAATAACTGGAAAGGTGGCGATCTGAAAGACGGTAGGTATTATTATGTTCTTGAAAAGTCAAAAGGAACAGAAACAGAAATATTGAAAGGCTATTTTCTGATCAAGAATCAATAGCAGAAGAATTTGTTTAGTTAATAAAATTAGCCGTTTGGAAGCTCTTCCTGCGGCTTTTTTATTTATTAAAATTGGTCATCGTCAATCCGATTCCAATGCTCACAAAACTCTGACACATTTTTACAGCATCCTCGATTAAAGCTGGCAATTCTTTTTGTTCATCCTTATCAAATGGTGCAAGCACATAATCGACTTGATGTCCTTTAGTAAAATTGTCGCTGATTCCAAATCGCAAACGAGGATAATTTTGTCCGCCACAAAGTGCTTCGATAGAGCGCAAGCCATTATGCCCAGCAGCGCTTCCTTTTGGTTTTATCCGCAATGAGCCAAATGGAATAGCCAAATCATCAACAATAACCAAAACATTTTCAATCGGAACTTTCAATTGTTGCATCCAATAATTGACAGCTTTTCCGCTCAAATTCATATACGTAGTTGGTTTGATCACGAATACATTTTTTCCCCTGAATTTAAACTCAGTATAGAAAGCAAGTTTCAATGTTGACCAGGATGAACCCGCCTGATTCGCCAATTCATCAGCGACCATAAAACCGATGTTATGGCGCGTATCTGCATATTCTTTACCTATATTTCCTAAGCCTACGATTAAATAATTCATTATTGCAAAAGTAGTATTTAGATTTTAGTATTTAGTATCTAGATATTAGTATTTAGAATCTAGGGTTTAGTATCGTTTTGCAGAATAGGGAACTAGACACATCTATTCCTTAACGATCAGCTATTCAATATTTTTATTTGTATGCAACTGCATGCTAAATATTTCGAAATCTAATCCGACAAGATTTGATAGCTAGCCATTTCTAAATACTATATACTAACTACTATATACTAACCCTACCCAAAATGACCGCTAATGTAGTTTTTGGTGATTTCATTTACTGGATTGTTAAAGATATCGTAGGTTTTTCCTTCTTCTTTTACCTCTCCTAAATACATGAAAATGGTTTTATCGGCAACGCGTTGAGCCTGTTGCATGTTGTGCGTGACGATGACAATCGTATATTTTTCTTTTAACTTATGAATAAGTTCTTCGATTTTTAATGTGCTAACTGGATCCAAAGCAGAACAAGGTTCGTCCATTAAGATTACTTCCGGACGTAAAGCAACCGCGCGAGCAATACATAAGCGTTGCTGTTGTCCTCCTGAAAGCCGTGTCGCAGGCATTTTAAGGTCGTTTTTTACCTCATCCCAAAGAAAGGCTTCTTCTAATGCTTTTTGGATATAGGATTGGTTGTAGCTTAAATTGTTAATGCGCAAACCATAAGCAATATTTTCTTGAATACTTTTTGGAAAAGGATTGGCTTTCTGAAAAACCATTCCAATACGCTTGCGGATATCCGTGACCGGAATATCTTTTTGGTACAGATTAAGATCGTCGATTGTCAACGTTCCTTCTATTTTGGCATCTGGCGAAAGGTCGTGCATGCGGTTAAATGAACGCAATAAAGTACTTTTTCCGCAACCCGATGGGCCGATTAATGCAGTGACTTGATTTTTTGGAAATTCTACATCAACGTTTTTCAATACGTGCTTTTCTCCAAACCACACATTTAGATTTTTTGCCGAAAGATTATTGATCATTTTTTCTGTATTTATAACGTATGTAAAAAGCAGTTAAATTCATTAAGAACACAACGATAATCAATACCAAAGCTGTTCCGTAGGCAATCGGCCTTACTTCTTCGATGGATTGGTGCTGTGTTGATAACATGTATAAGTGGTATGGCAAAGCCATAAATTCTTGGTTCATTGCGCCGGAGGCGCTGTTGATATAAAATGCAGCTCCAGTAAATAGGATGGGAGCGGTTTCTCCAGCAGCTCTCGATAAAGTCAATACAACGCCCGTCAATATTCCCGGCAAAGCCGATGGCAACACGACGTCTTTAATCGATTCGAATTTCGTCGCGCCTACAGCCAAAGCGGCTTCGCGCGTACTTGCTGGGATTCTCAATAGCGCTTCTTCTGTAGTCGTAATAATGTAAGGCAGCGAAAGCAAACCCAATGTCAGACCCGCAGATAAAATGGAAGTTCCTAAGCTCATGGCTTGAACAAACAATGCTAAACCAAACAAACCATAAATAATCGACGGAACGCCCGAAAGATTACGAATGGATGCACGGATTGTCCGTGTCAGCCAGTTATTTTGTGCGTACTCATTTAAGTAAATTGCACAGCATATTCCAAAGGGAATTGAAAAAACAGCAGTTAATAACGTAAGAAGGACAGTTCCGATAATCGGAGATAAAACGCCTCCTTTGGTCATTCCCTGAGTCGGTAATTTGCTAATAAATTCCCATGATAAAACCGACCAGCCTTTGGTAATAATATCATAAAGAATAACGAATAAGAAAAAGCAAACCAAGCCTGTGGTTAACAGCAGCGTTCCCCATTCAACAATCGGTGTTAATTTTTTAAACTTAAGCTGCATGGTATTTTCTAAAACGGTTTATAAAATATTCTCCAATCAGATTGGCAATCAAGGTCATGAAGAACAAGACAATGGCAATCGCAAACAGCGCAAAATAATGTGTTGTTTGATATGGAACTTCGCCCATTTCAATGGCGATGGTCGCTGTAATTGTTTTGACTGAATCAAAGAAATCCGATGGAAACAGCGATGCATTGCCAGTTGCCATCAAGACAGTCATGGTTTCACCGATTGCTCTTCCCAATCCAAGCATGACAGCAGCGATAATTCCAGGCGCTGCGGCAGGAATGGTTACTTTTAATAAGGTCTGCCATTTGGATGCGCCTAATGCGTAACTGGCCTCGCGGTAAGTTTTCGGAATCGAATGAATCGCATCTTCCGAAATTGTGATGATTGTTGGCAAAGCCATAATGGCCAATAAAATCGAACCATTCAGGGCATTTAATCCATTCGGTAAATTCGCAAATTCAGCAATTTGAGGACCGACTAATACAATTCCCAAAAATCCAATAACAACAGAAGGAATTGCGGCTAGCATTTCGACTAAAGGCTTCAATATGTTTTTTAATCGTGGACTGGCATATTCAGAAATAAATGCTGCGGTTCCGATTCCTAACGGAATCGCAATCAGCATGGCTCCAAATGAAACCAGCGATGTGCTGATAATCAAAGGTAGGATTCCGTATATCGGCTCGTTTGCGGTCGGGTTCCATTCGCGGTCTGTCAAAAAATCGATAGGGCGTACTTCAGCAAAGAAGGATATTGCATTGTAAAGCAACATGCCAAAAATACCGCCTAACAAAGCCAAGACTAAATAGCCGGTTAGTTTGAACGTATGCTTAGCAACTGTATCGATGAAAATTCGTTTTTTGTACTGCATTTTTTTATTTATCAAGTACGTAATAGCCTGAAGCTTCAATTAATTTTCTGCCTTCAGAAGCCATTTCAAAGTTAATGAAAGGTTCAACTTTTGCCCAGGATTTTTCCGGGACAAATTGAAATAGTGGACGTTGAAAAAAATATTTATTATCGCGGATAGCTTGTTGGTCTAAAGGAGAAATGGATTCAGAGGTGTTATTCTCTTTGATTTTTAAAACTTTGATGCCTTGATTTGCTCCCGCATTTGCAGCAATGTAGCCAGCACCGACGTAACCAATTCCTGATTTATCGATTTTTATACCTTCCAATATCTGTGCATTTCCAGTCATTTCTTTGGCGGATTGGCTGAATGCAATGCCTAGTTTTTTGCGTACAAACGAATAGGTTCCCGAACTGCTTTGACGTCCGTAAATATTAATTGGCAAATTCAGTTCTGTAATTTCATTCCAGGTTTTTTGGTTTCCGTCTAACACTTTAGCCAAAGTCTTTAAATCAATTTCATCTAGTGGATTATCTTTATGAACGACAAAAGCTGTTGCATCTTCCGCAAAAACGATGGTTTTCAATTTGATGTTTTTTCCTTCGAATAAATGAATTTCTTCTTCTGTCAAGGGGCGGGAAGAGTTTGCTATATCGGCTTGACCATTCAGTAAGGACGTAATTCCTAAACCCGAACCGCCGCCCGAAATTGCAATGCTGAAATCGCTGTTTTCTTTTGAGAATTCTTCAGCTAGATTAACAGCTAGATTGACCTCTGTGTCAGAGCCTTTCATCTTTATGGTGTGTGCTTGGTCACTGCACGATAAAAACAATAAACTTAAAGTTAATGAGAAGAATAAAACAGATGTTATAAGCCTTTGATTCATTGTTACAAAAGTAAAGAACGAATGTTAAGGCAATAAGTACCTAATATTAAGTTGTTGTTAATAAACTTAAAATCCAGTTAATGGAGCCGATTTGGAATGTATTTGAAGGGATATTGTTAAATGAATGTTAGGTTAACTTTAACAAAAAAGGCATCGAAAAATCGATGCCTTTGAAAGTTTAACTAAATTAAACTTATTTTTTACCGCCTTTAGAAGCTTTTGCTGCTTCTTGCTCAGCTTGACGTAAAGCACGTGACATAATAACTGAAACGATTGTGTCATCAGCATTATTCAATACTTTAGCATCTTTTAATTCTACTTTACCAACACGGAAAGATTTACCAACCTCCAATGATTCTAAAGGTACTTCAATTTCTTGAGGCAAGTTGTTAGGCAACGCTTTAACACGTAAGCTGCGTAATTTTTGAACTAATTTACCACCTAATTTAACACCTGGAGAAGTTCCAGTTAATTTGATAGGAATGTTGATTGATACTTCTTTTGAATCAGATAGTTCTAAGAAGTCAATGTGTGTAACTAAATCAGTTAATGGGTGGAATTGCGCTTCTTGAACAATAGCTCTTGATTTTTTACCGTCGATAGTTAAATCTAAAAAGATAACTTCTGGAGTGTAAAGAACTGTTTTCAAATCAGCTGCGGATACAGAAAAGTGAGTTTGTTTTTCCCCACCATAAAGAACTGCAGGAACTAATCCTTGGTAACGCAATCCTTTCGCATCTCTTTTCCCTACGTTCTCTCTTAGAGAACCGCTAATAGCAATTGATTTCATTTTTTTATTTTATTAATTTGAGGTGCAAAGATAGTGATTCAATTTCGAAAGTAAAAATAAAATCATGCTTCTGTTTTTAAAGCATTTACCTCTGCCAAATCTGCATCAAGAATTAGTGCAAAACGCTTAAAATTTATAGGCAAAACTTACATTACCGCCTGCATTTTTCAACGTGTAATTTGTATCGTCAGAGCCGAATGGAATTAAAGATTGGGCGTGGTAATACGGGTAAACACGTAGTTCATAATTTTTTATCCCAAATTTAGCCCCGAACGCACCCCAAATTCCAACTCCAGATTGGTTCATCTCCATAACTTCATTATTTGATTCGTTCCGAATGTCATTATTTAACTGAATCGAAACGGTTGGGCCTAATTGCGCAAATAAGTATGTTAGAAATTCATACTCCACCAAGATAGGAACATGAATAAAAGACGATTTGCCGTTGTACTCAAAGCGATTTCCTTCTTCATTAATTCCGCTCACATCCATCGAATTCTGAGAATATCGAACGCCAGTTTCAAATGATAGACCCATGCTGAAATAGCGATTGTAATGTAATCCAAAATTATGCGCGTAGCCCTCAACTCCCGGAACTCCGATAGACTGATTGGTGTAAATCGAAGAGCTTATCCCATAATTTAAAGAAACGCCATTCTTTTTTCCGACAACTTGGGCTTGTGTGTAAAAGAATCCAATTGTCAGTAAAAACGTAAAAATCGATATTTTGCTGTGTGACTTCATCATGTTGCAAAATATTAAAAAAGATGAGCATTTTAAAATAAAAAAGCACCTCTTTTCGGAGGTGCTTTCGCTTGAATTTTGATATATCTTACTCAATTTCAAATAAGTGGGAAATAGACCCGTGCTCATTGACATTTTTTATCGCTCCAGCAAACAGACTTGCCGTTGATAATACTTTGATTTTTGTTGAAGACTTTGCTTTTTCTGGATTCAATTGAATCGTGTCTGTAACAATCATTTCGCTCAGTACGGAGTTTTCGATTGTTTCGTATGCTTTTCCAGAAAGCACAGCATGTGTACAGACCGCGCGAACGGAATTCGCACCATTTTCCATAATCAAAGCCGCAGCTTTAGATAATGTACCCGCTGTATCACAAATGTCATCGATTAATACCACATCTTGTCCGGTAACATCTCCGATAATCGACATCGATTCGATTTCGTTCGCACGTTTACGTCTTTTATCACAGATAATGACTTCTGCATTGAAAAATTTAGCAAACGTTCTTGCTCGATAAGAACCACCCATATCTGGAGAAGCTATCGTTAAGTTCGGAAGATTTAATGATTTGATGTACGGAACGAAAATAATCGAGCCATCTAAATGGTCTACAGGAATGTCAAAAAATCCCTGAATTTGCGCAGCGTGCAAATCCATTGTCATAATGCGTGAAGCTCCAGCGGCAGTAATCAAATTGGCAATCATTTTTGCGCCAATTGCTACACGTGGTTTGTCTTTACGGTCTTGTCTCGCATATCCAAAATAAGGAACAACTGCTGTAATGTAGTGAGCAGATGCTCTTTTCGCTGCGTCAATCATCAACAACAATTCCAACAGATTGTCGGTAGGCTGATTGGTAGATTGAATCAGGAAAATATCGCTTCCACGAACAGATTCGTTGTAAAAGGGCTGGATTTCTCCATCACTAAAAACGGATAATGTTTTGTCGCCAAGTGGCTTTCCATAAGAATCAGCAATTTGTTCTGCTAAATGAACTGTTCCTGAACCGGCAAATAACTTAACCGTATTAAATTGCAAGGGCATGTGTTTGGATTTTGAGTAATATTAGAAATGAACTATTTGTATTGAATGATTATTTAAAATGCTAAACGAATTCTCTTACTTTAAAAACAAATTGTATCGTAATAAATCGAAACGATAGTTGCTTGTTCGATACAAAGTTATATAAATGTTTCAGTTATTTTAAATCTTATTCGAAAAGAGTGAAGGCTTGGCTAAAAGTCTGAAAATGAAAAAAGAGAACTACCGAAGTAATTCTCTTTTTAATGTTGCCCGACCTGGATTCGAACCAAGACAAACAGTACCAAAAACTGTCGTACTACCCTTATACTATCGGGCAAACATGCCTCACGAAAACAAGATGTTTTTCGTTTTGGTGTCGCAAATATAAGGCGGTTTTTTTATTCCTGCAAAAATATTTTTACAATTATCCTTTACTATCGCTGATTTTCAATCAAATATTTTTTATTTCACGGCTTCGCCGAATGCTTTAACTGTTCGGATATGCCAATTATTTTTGTTCTACGCTGTTAAAAATTGATAATAAAATTCGTTTCTAAGCTTCTAATCGTTAATTTCGAAGCGTAATTTTAATTTGAATATCCAAAAAACATGAATTATACGAAAATAAACAATCTTTTAGGTTGGTTATGTGCTATAATAGCCACATTGACTTATGTCTTAACTGCTGAAAAAACAACAAGCTGGTGGGACACAGGAGAATTTATCGCTTCTGCTTACAAGATGCAGATTGTCCATCAGCCTGGAGCTCCATTGTTCTTAATGATACAAAATGTTTTTTCTAACCTAGCTTTCGGAGATACAGCCCGAATTGCGTATTGGATGAATATTGGTTCTGCAGTTTGTAGTGGTTTGACCATTATGTTTTTATTCTGGACAATTACTGCGTTAGCAAAAAAATATTTCAAACACATCAATAAAGGTGCTGATTTTTCTCAAGCGAACTTGATTCAAATTATGGGTGCCGGATTAGTCGGCGCATTAGCTTATGCGTTTACAGATACATTTTGGTTTTCAGCCGTCGAATCGGAAGTTTATGCGATGTCTTCTTTGTGTACAGCAATCGTTTTTTGGGGGATATTAAAATGGGAAGAACGCGCGGATGAGCCTGGTGCCGACCGCTGGTTGATTTTTATCGCTTATGTGATGGGATTGTCGATTGGAGTCCACTTATTGAATTTATTGGTGATTCCTGCAATCGCATTATTGATTTATTTCAAACGTTCGAAACAAGTAACGACAGGCGGTGCATTTAAAGCGCTGTTAATCGGAGTCGTAGTTTTAGGTCTGATTCTTTGGGGCGTTATCCAGTTCTTAATCAAATTTGCAGCTTACTTCGACTTGTTCTTCGTGAATTCGTTGGGCATGGGATTTGGTTCTGGCGCAGCATTTTTCGCGATTTTGGTTATTGGCGGAATTGCTTATGGAATATTTTATTCCATCAAAAAAGCAAAGCCGATTTTGAACATCGCTTTATTAAGTTTGAGTTTTATTATTCTAGGGTATAGTTCATTTTCAATGATTTTGATTCGTGCAAAAGCAGACCCAACATTGAATAACAGTGACCCCGATAATGCATTTACATTTTTAAGTTATTTAAACCGCGAGCAATATGGTGATGAGCCATTGTTCAAAGGACGCTTTTTTGATGCACAGCCGATTGACGTTGAAGATGCTGGCAATGTGTATCGCAAAGACGGCGAAAAATATGTTGTCGCTAAAAAGAAATCTCAATACAAATACGATAAAGAAACTTTATTTCCTCGGATTTACAGTGAAAAGCATGTCGATTATTACCGTGACTTCTTGAACTTAGGGCCAAACGAAAGTCCAACTATGACGGATAACTTGAAGTTTTTCTTTGGGTATCAAATCGGCCAGATGTATGGGCGGTATTTGTTCTGGAATTTTGTTGGACGCCAAAATGACCAACAAGGCCATGGCTCGTTCACCGAAGGAAATTGGATTTCAGGAATAAAATTCATCGACAATATTCGCTTAGGCGGACAGAATGATTTACCTGAATCAGAAAAAACAGACCCTTCGCGCAACACCTATTTCTTCCTTCCATTGATTTTGGGAATATTAGGTGCAGTATGGCATTTTGGAAAAGACCAAAAAGATGCCACAGTCGTAGGATTGCTGTTTTTCTTTACAGGATTAGCAATTGTGCTTTACCTGAATCAGACACCTTTGCAACCTAGGGAACGGGATTACGCCTATGCGGGTTCATTCTATGCGTTCTCAATTTGGGTAGGCTTGGGCGTATTGGCAATCGCTGATTTCTTGAGTAAAAAATTAAACGCCAAAAATGCCGGTATTGCCGCTACGGTTGTCGGATTATTGGCTGGTCCAGTTTTATTAGCGAAAGAAAACTGGAACGACCATGACCGTTCTGAAAAATATTTAGCACGCGACATGGCCATCAATTATTTAGAGTCTTGTGCGCCGAATGCTATTTTATTCACCTATGGTGATAATGATACCTATCCGCTTTGGTATGCGCAGGAAGTTGAAGGAATCCGTACGGACGTTCGTGTAGTCAATTTGAGTTTATTGAGCTCGGATTGGTACATGCGCCAAGCAATGGAAAAAGTCAACAATGCCGATGCATTGCCAATCAATATTGATAAAGATAAAATCAAGGACGGTGTCCGCGATGTAATTTATTACCGCGAGCACGACATCCCAGGCTATGTCGATATTCAAGATTTACTGACCTTGATGCTGTCGGACAATCCTCAAAACAAAGCACAATTGCAAAATGGAGAATTGGTCAATTTATTGCCAACTAAAAAAATGCAATTGAAGATTGATAAGTCGGCTGTGTTAGCGAACAATGTCGTTCCTTCAAAATGGCAAGGTGAAATTGTTGACACCATGCAATGGAATTACAGCCTGAACTACGTTAGCCGTGCTGAATTGTCAATGTTATCAATTTTAGCAAACAACAATTGGAAAAGACCGATTTATTTCACGACAACAACTCCAGAAGAAAACTACATGGGCTTAGACCGTTATTTGGTTTCTGAAGGTTTCGCTTTGCGATTGATGCCAATCAATGTTGGTTTAGCTGACGGAGATGCAAGTGCATTATCGAATGTGGACCAAACATACGATAATATCGTTAACAAATATAAATGGGGAAATATTGGACATGCAAAATACATCGACCCAGATTCGTACCGTTACATCAGCATGTATGTAGGTAATATTTTTGGAGAGACTGCACAAATTCTTTTAGCACAGAACAAGAAAGAAGAAGCGCATAAAGTAGTGAATCACGCTTATGACAATATGCCGAAAAGAGCGTATTTGATGTCCGAAGTAATGAGCTACACAACGCTGATAGATGCGATGTACAAAGTAGGAGAGACGAAAAAGGCGAATGAAATTGTAGAACGCAATTTGAAGTTCTTAAAGGAGAACATGGCGTATTACATGGCAATTGCCGAGACGCAGCCAAATTTAGAATACCGCAACATGCGTTTTGGTTTGGCGTCAATTCAACGATACCAACAGGTGTTGAGTTCAACAAATGAAACGAAATTAAAAGAGGAAGTCAATTCGATTTTTGAAACGTATCGATATTTGTTCGAGCAAGCAGCTCAAGAATAAATACACAAAAAAGCAGCTTAGAAATAAGCTGCTTTTTTGTTGAAAATGGATTTTCATCAGGTTGAATTGCTAAACTATTATTTACGGCGAAAGGACAAAAACCTGTTGAAAATTATTCGTGCTGCCATTAATAGTGTTATATTTGTGTCGAATTGTAAGGATGATATTTTGTGTTAGAAAATAGCGGTTTTAAATTCTCTTCATCGAATTTAGAATACCTAATCCACTCAATCAAATCCTACTTTCAGTATAAAATGTCCATACATATCTGAAAATCTTAATACAGAATGAAGCAGTCGATTTTGTTAGACGGTCCAAAATTTCAAATAACCATTCGAAGGTTGTGTCAGCAATTAATCGAAAACCACGGTGATTTTAGCAATGCAGTGATTATCGGAATTCAGCCTCGCGGCACTTACCTCGCTAACCGTTTGGTCAAAGAAATCAAATCCTTAATCAATGTGGATGTGCAGTCTGGAATTTTAGATATCACTTTTTTCCGAGACGACTTCCGAACCAAAGGTGCTTCGCCCTTATTGGCAAACAGTACCGTTATCGATTTTATTATCGACGGGAAAGATGTCATTTTCGTGGATGATGTGCTTTGGACTGGCCGGACAATCCGCTCGGCGATGGATGCTGTTCAAGCTTTTGGCCGTGCGCAAACCATCGAATTGTTGGTGTTGGTCGACCGAAGGTTCTCACGTCAGATTCCTATTCAGCCAGATTACATCGGCATACAAGTCGATTCCATTGATTCTCAAAAAGTGATTGTCAGCTGGAACGAGATTGATAATAAGGATAGCATCGTTTTGATTAATGAAACTCAGCAAAAATAATTAAATAAATACCTAGCACACCCTATGTCCACTGAACAACTAAGCGCACGCCATTTATTAGGAATTAAGGACTTAAATGAGAATGATATTCAGCTCATTTTGGATACTGCAGCTAATTTTAAGGATGTTCTTAATCGACCAATAAAGAAAGTTCCTTCGCTTCGCGATATTACGATTGCCAATGTATTTTTCGAAAATTCAACCCGAACTCGCTTGTCATTCGAACTGGCTGAAAAAAGGCTTTCGGCAGATATTGTGAATTTTGCAGCTTCTTCTTCATCGGTGAGCAAAGGCGAAACGTTGATTGATACGGTGAACAATATTTTGGCGATGAAAGTGGATATGATTGTGATGCGCCATCCATACTCTGGAGCAGGTGTGTTCTTAAGCAGGCATGTCAATGCACAGATTGTGAATGCTGGAGATGGAGCACATGAGCATCCGACACAAGCGCTTTTGGATTCCTTTTCCATCAAAGAACGCTTGGGTGATGTCGCTGGGAAAAAAATCGCCATTATCGGTGATGTATTGCATTCGCGCGTTGCGCTATCGAATATTCTTTGTCTTCAAAAATTGGGTGCCGAAGTTATGGTCTGCGGACCGACGACCTTAATCCCTAAATATATCTCTTCACTAGGTGTCAAAGTAGAACACAATCTCCGAAAAGCATTGGAATGGTGCGATGTAGCCAATATGTTACGCATACAGCTCGAACGCCAGGACATCGCTTATTTTCCATCCCTTCGGGAATATTCAATGCTCTACGGATTGAATAAAGAAATCTTGGATTCTTTGAATAAAGAGATTGTCATTATGCACCCTGGACCAATCAACCGTGGCGTCGAAATTACTTCCGATGTGGCTGATAGCTCACATTCGATAATACTTGACCAGGTTGAAAATGGTGTGGCGGTCCGTATGGCTGTACTCTATTTATTGGCAGGCAAAAGAGGCTAGACGCTTTCAATCTTTCTTAGTTTTTAATTTTTATGACGCATATTTTTTTCTTATAAAATTGCGTTATAATTACAGTTATTAACAGATGTTAAGAACTTTTGAGTAAATCTTAGTACTTTACTTTTATTTTCGTAAGTTGTAGGAAGTGTACCCTAAAACCTGGTTATTATTTTGATGAATAGACAACCATAATTTATAACGACTTTTTACTAAAAATAGATAGGATTAATTGAACACTATGTATAAAAAAATTTACCAAGTTGGGATTGCATTAAGTTTATTTGCTATGCCTGTTTTTGGTCAGCAGTCTGCTTGGCAAGACATTAATAAAGCATACAAAACGGGTCTGGAATTGTACGAGCGCGGAAAATATAGTTCTGCTGCAAAACAATTTGACCGTGTTGAAAATATCAGAACCAAATCGACCTTGCAGTTAGACGAAACGGAAGAGCTTACTTTATTAAAAGAAAATGTACGCTATTACCAGCTTGTGTGCGCTTTGGAATTGGGAGATTCGGATGCGGAAGGATTATTCCTAAAATACATTAAAGATTATCCGGTAAACCCGAATGCAAAAGCGGCGTATTTCCAAATCGGACGTTCGTATTATGCAAAAAAAGACTATCCAAAAGCCATCGAATGGTTCAATAAAATCGACAGTAAAAACCTAGCAGGTTCTGAAAATATCGAATATCGTTTTAAGTTAGGCTATGCCTTATTTATGACGAATGAATATGCAGCTTCAAAACCTTTATTTGAGCAGCTAAAAGACCAAAAGAGCCAATACCAAGAAGCTTCAATTTATTACTACGCGTACTTGTCGTATTTGGATGCGGAATACAAAACGGCTTTGAATGAATTCGAACGCTTAAATGGTTCGAAAACCTACGAGAATAGCTATCCATATTACATTACGGCTTTGTATTTCTTAGATAAGCGCTATGATGACGTATTGAGCTATGCGATTCCAATTTTGGAGCGTACAAAACAAGAAAATGAAACGGACATGTTCCGTATTGTTGCAGCTACCTATTTCATCAAAGGTGATTTAGCGAAATCAAAACAATACTACGATAAATTCCAGGCACAAGACCAAGGAAAAACTCAAAATAACCAAGACAGTTACCAAATCGGTTACATCGCTTACAAGTTGGGCGATTATGAGAAGGCAATTTCTGAATTGGAAAAACTGGACGAACCAGATGCATATTACCAAAGTGCGATGATTACACTTGGAGATGCATTCTTAAAAACAGGAAACAAGCAAAGCGCGCGCAATGCATTCTTTAGAGCTTCAAAACTGGATTTCGACCCCGAATTGAAAGAAGAAGGTTTGTTCAATTATGCGAAACTTTCTTACGAGCTGGAATTCCATCAAGTTGCTTTGGAATCTACGCAAGAATATTTGAGCACATACCCAGCGTCAGCAAGACAAGAAGAAGCAAAGACATTGTTAGCGGAAGTTCTGTTGAGCACCAAAAACTACCGTTCTGCGGTTGATATTTTGGAAACTATTCCGAATAGAGGCAGAGAAGCGAATGCAGCATACCAAAAAGTAACCTACTACCGCGGATTGGAATACTACAACGAGCGCGCATTTGAAAATGCGATATCCCTATTTATGCGTTCGGAAGCGAATCGTTATGACGAGGAAATTTATGCGTTAGCGATGTATTGGAAATCAGAAGCGATGTATGAAGTACGGAAATACAAAGAATCTGTAGCGAGTTTCAATCGTTTCATGCAATTGCCAGCTGCAAGAAATACAGATGTGTACAATTATGCAAATTATGCTTTGGCTTACGCAGCTTTCAGAGCAGATAATTATACCACATCAGCCAACTACTTCGAACGTTTCTTATCGACAGGAAGTAAAGAAGCCATTGAAATCAATACCCGCAACGATGCAATCGCTCGTTTAGCGGATTCTTACTTTGCCTTGAAAAACTACGGCAGAGCAATGACCTATTACGACCGACTAATTTCTTCGAACGCGCAAAGTCAAGATTATGCGTTGTTCCAGCGAGGAATTATTCAAGGATTGCAAGGCGATAACCAAACAAAGATTGCCACGTTGAATTCGGTAATTCAGAAATACCCGAAATCAAATTATGCAGATGACGTTGCTTTTGAAATTCCGTACACGTATTTCTTAATGAATCAATACGACCAAGCGATTTCAGGACTTCAGAAAATGGTGGAATCTTACCCACGAAGCAGCTACGTGCCAAAAGCATTAGTGACTATCGGTTTGGTTCAATACAATCAAGATAACAACGACGCGGCTTTAGCGACTTTTCAACGTGTAGTTGACCAGTATGCGACAACCGATGAAGCGAAGCAAGCGATGCGTTCCATTGAGAATATCTTTTTGGATAAAGGAGATGCTACAGGTTACATTCGCTACGCGACAAGCACAAACATTGGAGATTTGAGTACATCCGAACAAGATGGACATACATTCTCGATTGCTCGTACATTATTTGACCGTGGAAATTACCAAGGTGCAGTTGAAGCAGTCAATGCCTATTTCGATAAATTCCCGAAAGCGATTCATGAGAAACATGCACGTTTTGTTCGTGCTGAAAGTTTAGCGGCTTTAGGTAAAGACAAAGAAGCATTGCATGATTACAACATCATCATGAATGACTGGACAAGTGCGTACACCGAACAGACTTTGGTGAGTGTTGCTAAATTGCATTTGAGAAATCAAGCTTACAATGAAGCCGTTCAGGTATTGAAGAAATTGGAATTGACTTCGGAATACAAATCCAACTATGGATTTGCAATCAATAATTTATTGATGAGTTATTTCAATATCAAAGATTACACGGAAACATTGAATTATGCGAATTTGGTGAAAGCTTACGAGAAATCTTCTGAAGAAGATATCGCGAGAGCGCATTTATATGCAGCCAAAGCTTATCTAGGGACTAACAAAACTGCAGATGCAACGAAAGAATTGAATTTGGCAGCGTTAAAAAGCAAGACAGAAACAGGAGCGGAAGCACGTTACTTAGTTGCCGAACAGCAATTCAAAGCAAAACAATACGACACAGCCATTAAATCAGCGTTCGATATATCGGATTCTTTCTCTTCTTACGATTACTGGGTTGCGAAAGGATTTATCTTAATGGCCGATGCTTATTCGGGCAAAGGCGATTCTTTCCAAGCGAAGACTACGCTAGAAAGTATCATCGACAATTATGAAAATCAGACGGACGGCATTATCGCTGCCGCAAAAGAACGCTTAGGAAAACTTAAATAATAGAATAGGATAGAATGATGAAGTTGCATAAAACAGTTTTTAAGAATTACGCTATTGTAGCCTTATTGCTTGGTTTGGGTTTCGAAAGCTATGCGCAAGAAAGACCCGACAAACCGGTTACTATAGATTCATTTGATGTCGTGCGTGACTATAAGCCTATTCTAGCCGACGCGGTTAAAATTCGTCGTAGTCCGGATATGACCAACAAACGCAGTTACATGCCGAAGTTTTCATACAACAACATTACGGATAAAAAATTAGATATCAATACGGGTCTGAAAGAGCTGGATGTGATGGAAACGCCATTCACGAAGACTCAAGACATCACGAGTAACTACGCGAAGTTCGGTATCGGTAATTTCAATACCATTCTCGGAGAAGCATATTTCGCAGTAGAAGATTATGAAGACCTTCGCTTTGGTGGTTTTGTAAAACATTTAAATCAAAAAGGTTCTTTAGAAGACCAAAAATTCTCCCGTCAGGAAGTCGGAATTTTCGGTCGCCGTATATTGCCGCAGTTTACTGTGGATGGATTGATTGGCTACAACCGCTACGCAACAAATTTCTACGGTATACCTGTCGATGATTTAGGGACTTCATTAAATCCTTCGCGCGAAGCGCAACGCTTCAACGATATTTATTTCTCAGGAGAATTAACAAGTAAATTTGACCCAGCGAACGAAGATGCACTAAGCTACTCAGCTAAATTGGATGCTTATTCGTATGGTGACAAATTTGATGCGAAAGAAAATTCTGTGGCGATATCGGCCTATTTGAATAAGCGAGTACGTACTTTCAATATTGGTTTGAATGCTGCGGTCGATGTCAACTCGATTTCAGGAACGAATAATGTCCTGAACGATGGCAAACTGAACAACTCAGTGGCGAATATCAATCCGTACATCAGCTTCAAAGGTCAGAATTACGCGATTACGTTAGGAGCAAATATTGTTTC
This sequence comes from Sphingobacterium hungaricum, assembly GCF_015210005.1. GTDB lineage: Bacteria > Bacteroidota > Bacteroidia > Sphingobacteriales > Sphingobacteriaceae > Sphingobacterium > Sphingobacterium hungaricum. Next base: position 41,503 of record NZ_MU158697.1, on the reverse strand, counting down.
TGAATTTGGAGACAGCACACGCTTCAATATTTTCCCTTCGGCAGAAGTTGACTTTTCTTTAGTTCCAGAATACATCCATTTGTTTGGTGGTGTGAATGGAAATGTGCAGAAAACATCTTATAAAAACTTAGCACAGATAAACCCTTATTTGGGACCTGATTTACATATCCAAAATACCATTGAACGCTTGAGTTTCTTCGGGGGTATTAAAGGGAATGCAGGAGCGACTTTTGGCTACAAAGCCAAAATCATGTTCAAAACATTGGAAGGCGTGCCTTTCTTCGTGAATGATATGGAAGCTCCATTCCGTTTTGATTTGGTCTATGATGGCGACGGCGATAAAGCAACTAAATATTTCGGTTTAGAAGGTGAAATCAATATCCGCCTGTCGGAATTGGTAAACTTAGGTGGTCGCTTGAACTGGGATGAATACAGCTTAGCGACTCAAGAAGAAGCTTGGCATACGCCTAAAATGCGTTTGGCGGCTACAGCTCGTTTCAATATTTCAGAGAAATTATACATCGATGCGGAGGCTTTATTCCACGGTGAAAGTTATGCAAGAGCGTACACGTATACCAATATGGGAACAACGACGCCGGCAGAACCTAGCGCATCGTATACAAAATACACAATCCCCGGTTTCTTTGATTTAAGTGCGGGTGCAGAATACAAGGCAATTAAGAAATTGGGAATCTTCGTGAAAGCGAATAACATGTTCAATACAGAATACCAACGTTATTATTATTATCCGAAATTAGGGTTTAATGTAATTGGTGGCTTAAACTATTCTTTTTAACACAATAAGATTTTTAAATTTGCAGCGAATAGCTTAATAAAGAATGAACTTAGGGAAAGACATTACGAATTTATTAAAAAAACAACCTCAAGTCTATGTAAATGGATTGGGCGTGTTTTCCCGTATTCATTCTTCGGCAACCTTCGATAGCAAACAGCAGGTTTATCTGCCTCCGATTTCGTACATTGAATTTGATGCGGATGCTACGCAAGGTTTTGACTTTGCATTTTATCTGCAGCAAGTCTTGGAGATTCCATATCAGGACGCTTTGTCTTTGCTAGCTAGCAAAGTCGAAGATATTCACACGAAGATTAAAGAAGACGGTAAATACAATTTAGAGTCGCTTGGCCAACTGGTTTTATATGGCAACGACTATGTGTTTAAGGCGCAGGATTTAAGCGGTTTTCAGTTTGATGCAGTTGCTAGCGGTTCTGGACACGTGCCTCCAGTTATTCAGGAAGAAGTCAAAACCGTAGAAGAAATTTTGGAGGAGCAACCGGTAGAAGAGATTCCGCCTGTAGATGAAAATCAGCCACTCACTGCCGAGATTATTCAGGAGACTTATCCTTTCGAAACGGAAGATTTGCCTAAGAAGTCAAATAACTCGTTGTGGTTTTTGGCACTTACCGTGCTTATTTTAGCGCTTGTGCTTGGAACTTGGTATTACCAAAATGTGCTAAAAAAGCCACAGACAGATTTAGGGTCTTCGGATTCGACTAAAATCGACCCGGATACCTTAGCGATTAATAATCCGCCGATAGATTCGTTGGATTTGGTACTGACAGATACCCTTGGAAATGCAGATTCAGTGAAAAATGCAGTTGACTCTGCGAAACTAGATAATACGGTCGATAAGAAACATCACTACCAGATTGTCATAGGGACTTATCCAACCTTGGCTCAGGCCTACGAAGCAGCGGAATCGTTTCACAAGGCTGGATATCCAGCTGTAAAAGTTATCCCTAGCAACATGGCTCGCAATAAAAAGAAAGTCATTTGGGATTCTTATTTGACAAAAGAAGAAGCTGATTCAGCTTTGGTTTATGTCAAGAAGCATTTCGTAGCGGACGCTTGGCGCGATAAAATAAAATAAAACAAACATACATTTAGAAAGCATAACATTATGTCATTACTTCAAGATTCAGTAAATACCTTAAATCAAGTACCACAACAAACTGTTGAACTGGCAAGCACGCAAGAAAACCTAAATCTTATTCAGCTTTTAATGAAAGGTGGATGGATTATGCTTCCGATTATCCTCTTGTTTTTCTTAGGTTTGGTCATTTTTATTGAACGTTACATTACAATCCGCAATGCATCGAAGCGCGAAGGTGGCTTAATGGCACAAGTAAAAACAAATGTACTTTCAGGTCGTTTAGACGCTGCGATTGCCGTATGTAAATCGAGCAATTCAGCATTATCCCGCATGTTGCAAAAAGGGCTTTCACGCGTTGGCCGTCCGATTAAAGACATCGAAGGGGCAATCGAAAATCAAGGTAAACTAGAAGTTTCGAAGTTAGAAAAGAACATCAGCATCTTAGGAATCATCGCCGGTATTGCTCCGATGCTTGGTTTCGTAGGTACAATTTTTGGGGTAATTCAGATTTTCCGCGATGTGGAGATGGCTGGCGGTATCGATATCGGTTCGGTTTCCGGTGGTCTTTATGTCAAAATGATTGCGTCTGCTTCAGGTTTAACGATTGGTATCTTGGCGTATATCGGCTACCATATTTTGAACATGATGGTGGAGCGTTTAATCCTTCGCATGGAAACGGATGCAGTAGAATTTATCGATTTATTAGATGAGCCAGGAGCTTAAGTCCTGCAATTTCTAACCCTTAAATTCAATTCTTATGAATATTAGAAATAGAAGAAATAAACCCACAGCCGAAGTGCACACAGCTGCGCTGAATGACATCATGTTTTTCCTGATGTTGTTCTTCTTGTTGGCTTCTGCCGTGGCAAATCCACAAGTAGTTAAATTATTATTGCCACGTTCGAGCGCTGGCGAACAGTCCGTTGCTAAAAAGACGATGACCGTTTCCATTACTTCCGACCTGCAATACCATGTCGATAAACAAACAGTTCCTTTGGATGCTTTGGAAGCAACTATCCAATCCCAAATGGTGACTGGCGAGGAATTGACGATTATGTTGTATGCAGACAGTTCGGTGCCGATTCAAAATGTGATTTCGGTTATGGATGTAGCCAACAAAAACGGAGTCAAACTAGTTCTGGCGACAGAGCCTAAAAAGGATTAAGCTTTTTAAACTTATTCTTTTAACTTAAGTCAAAGTGTTTTAATTTTACAGTATGCATTATCACATTCAAGAAGAAAATAATTTACCAAAGGCTCTGCTCATTTCCACAGCGGTGATGGGTCTATTTGTCCTAATTGGATTCTTTATAGTCTTTGGTGGCGATTTGCCTAAGTACGGAATGGGTGGTATTATCGTTAATTATGGTACTTCTCCGGAAGGCATGGGCGATGACTACATGAGTGTAGACGAGCCTTCGATGGACGAAAATGCCAACAATGTACGCCCTGATAAAATTGACCCAAATACAACACCGATTCCAACGCCTTCTCAACAGGTTGCGGACAAAACGGTAGTTACACAAGATATAGAAGATGCACCTGCGGTCGCAAAAGCGGAGAAGCCGGTTAAGACGGTAGCCGAACAAGCAACAGTAGAGAAGAAAAATTCAACGCCTGCAGTTAATCCGAACGCCTTATACAAAGGAAAGAAAAATAACGCGACAGGAACTGGTGATGGAACGGGTTCAACTGCCGGAAACCAAGGTTCTGCCTTAGGCGACCCATTGGCTAGCAATTATGGCGAGGGTGGTTCAGGCGATGGCAACATGATGTTGTCAATTGCTAACCGACGTTTTGAAGTTCGCCCTAAAATCGATGATAATGGACAGCAAGCTGGCCGTGTTGCCGTTGAATTTAGAGTCAACAAAGCAGGTGTCATTACCTATGCGCGTGCTGGTGTCAAAGGGACAACTATTTCTGACCGTTCGTTGATGGAAAAATGTGAACGTGCGGTAATGGGTGCACGTTTGAACCAATTACCGAATGCACCGGACTCACAGACTGGTGTTATCATGTTCAACTTCCGACTAAAATAAAAGCAATTTTATGAATACATATGCAGAGGCAATTGAGTTTTTATATGCTCAATTGCCTATGTTTACTCGCGATGGAGCGTCGGCTTTTCACAAAGACCTTGACCGCACACTGGCCATCTGCGAATCCTTGGGCAATCCACAGCATCAATTTAAATCCATCCATGTAGGCGGAACCAACGGAAAAGGTTCCAGTTCGCATATGCTGGCCGCCGCTTTGGCTACCGCAGGTTATAAAACTGGATTGTATACCTCGCCACACCTCGTTGACTTTCGCGAACGCATTCGCATCAATGGCGAAATGATTACCGAACGTGCCGTCATTGACTTTGTCAATACAAACAAAAATCTTTTCGAAACCATTAAGCCTTCTTTCTTTGAGGCGACGGTAGGCATGGCTTTCCAATATTTCGCTGCGCAAAAAGTCGACATCGCAATCATTGAAGTTGGATTGGGCGGACGATTGGATAGCACCAATGTTATTCAGCCCGAAGTGGCCTTGATTACCAATGTCAGCATGGACCACATGAATCTGCTTGGCGACACCTTGCAAGAGATTGCTGGCGAGAAGGCTGGAATCATCAAAGCAAATACACCTATTATTATTTCCGAACATAATTCCTTAATCGATTCGATATTTATCGCGAAGGCGAATGAAGTTCATGCGCCGATTGCATTTGCTTCGGACAGCTTCCATGTGAGAAGAGAAAGTCGGACTAAGGCAGGAAATGAAATTGATGTGGAGAACAGCACAACTCAAATCACATACGAGCTTCTGCTTGATTTGCAAGGTTCTTACCAGAGCAAAAATGTACTTGGAGTCCTGGCTGTGCTGGATGAATTAAATCGTCAGGGAAATTATCACATTTCCAATCTGGACATCAAATCCGCATTGAGTCAGGTTCAACTATTAACCGGTTTTCAGGGACGTTGGCAGACCATTTCTCAAGACCCATTGCTTATTTGCGACACCGGTCACAATGAGGATGGAATCAAAGAAGTGATTAAAAATCTGCAGACCATTCCATATTCAAGGCTTCATTTTGTGATTGGCGCCATGAAGGACAAAGACTTGAGCCATATTCTTCCTTTGTTGCCGAATGATGCCATATATTATTTCTCCGCACCCGACATGCCCCGAGCGATGCCGGCTACGGAGCTGAAAGATATTGCGCTGACTTACGGTTTGCAAGGCAATGCCTATGCATCGGTTATGGATGCAGTCGAAGCGGCAAAATCTGCCTATCAGCCAAGCGAATTAATCTTTGTGGGCGGAAGTAATTTCGTCGTTGCTGAATTGTTATCGGCTTAATTCCTTCGCTGCAGTTCATCATTGTCATGGGACATTAGCCTTCTTATCGTTCATTGCCGCTTCGCGGAATGAATTCTTAGCGCGCTAACTATTGGATTTTAAGAATTAATCCCTATCTTAAAACATCCAAATAAATAATGACTATGAAGCCAATCCTTTGCAGCCTGCTCTTCTTTTTTAGTATCACGGCAGCTTTCGCCGAAGTTCCATTAAAACTTGCTATCGCTGGCTTAAGCCATGGCCATGTCGACTGGATTTTTAATCGAAAGGACAAAAAGGATGTCGAGCTCATCGGAATTTTTGAAACCAATCCCGAACTTATCGAGCGCTATGCAAAGCGCTACAACCTCGACAAAGCCATGTTCTATACCAATTTGGAAGACATGCTGGATAAGCTGAAACCCGAAGCAGTGGCTGCTTTTGGCGCAATCAGCGAGCACATCGCGCTGGTACGCGCTGCCGCGCCTCGCAAAATACATGTCATGGTCGAAAAACCATTGGCAACCACGCTAGCCGATGCCAAAGAAATAGGAGCACTGGCAGAAAAACACCAAATACATGTGCTGACCAATTTTGAAACGTCATGGTATCAAAGCAATCAAGAGCTGAAAAGCTTGGCAGAGCAAGGGAAGCTTGGCGAAATTCGAAAAGTGATGGTCAATGATGGGCATCAAGGGCCAAAAGAAATCGGTGTCAGCAAGGAATTTCTCGACATCCTGACCGACCCGAAAAAGAATGGAGCAGGTGCGCTTGTTGATTTTGGATGTTACGGCGCTAATTTAATGACCTGGCTAATGGACGGCGAAAGACCTGTTTCCGTAACTGCTGTTATCCATCAGAACAAACCCGAAATCTACACGAATGTAGATGATGAAGCTTCCATTATTCTGCAATATCCAAAGGCGCAATGCATTATCCAAGGGTCGTGGAACTGGACTTTTTCCAGAAAGGATATGGAAGTTTTCGGCACAAAGGGTTACGCCATTGCCGTCAACCCAACAACGGTTCGTCAGCGTTTGGAAGAACGCCAACCCGAAGAAACCATTACGCTTGATAAACGTCCATCACCATTTAATGACCCATTCTCGTTCTTGGCTGCAGTTGTCAATGGCTCTTTAGTTTTAGAAAAAAATGATTTATACGGACTAGCCATCAACACCATTGCCGTAGAAATTCTCGAAGCAGCCATGCAATCCGCCAAACAACAGAAAACGATTTTCTTATCGACAGCTGTTGCGGTCGATACGGACGATGACGGCGGCAGTAGATATGCGAGTAATTTGAAATTAAAAAGTAAAAATTAAAAAGGTAAAAACCCTTTCAGGCTGTTAAAAATTTCGCTAGCCTCGCTAGCGCACGGGTTCCGCGTGTGCAGGAATAAGCAAATTAATACATCGAAAGGCTGTACTTGTGCCACGGTAACTATGTCCCGATGGGTCGGAAGGGTGTACTTGTGCCACGGTCGCTATGTTCCGAAGGGTTGGATGGGTGTGCTTGTGCCACGGTCAGGGTGTTCCGATGGGTCGGATGAGTGTGCTTGTGCCACGGTGACTGTGTTCCGATGGGTACAATCGAAAAAAAAGCATGTTTTTTCTACGCTATTCAGGATGTTCCGAAGGGTCATCCTGAATTTCTGATAAAAGCGGATTTGCAATCCGCACTAGAATTACGGGATTGCAAATCCCTTTTTATTTAAAGTTCGACATCTCCCTTCGGATGCTATCGAACAGCGACGCTATTCAGGATGTTCCGAAGGGACATCCTGAATTTCTGATTAATGCGGATTTGCAATCCGCCCTAGAATTACGGGATTGCAAATCCCTTTTTATTTAAAGTTCGACATCTCCCTTCGGATGCTATCGAACAGCGACGCTATTCAGGATGTTCCGAAGGGTCATCCTGAATTCCTGATAAAAGCGGATTTGTAATGCGCGCTGATATTACGGGATTGCAAATCTCCCTTCGGAGGCTATCGAACAGTTCTCACATCTCATATCTCCGATCTATTCTACGCAATCGATTGTACTTGTAAAATACAAGTGACATAGCATTTTATCCCCAAATTAATGTCCAAATGATTTCTTTTCTAGCCTTAGATTTGTATTTTTAGCCGACAAACAACAAATCACCTTTTTTAAAGCAGATTAATCAGTACGCTCAATACATTAATCTTTGCATGAAAAAAAATCTCTTTAGCCGATTGCTAATTTCGAAGACAATTCGTATTGCTTTATTGGCCTTATTTTGCGGCGGTACGCTAACAAGTTCTGCAGCTATTCGTACAGCTAGGGCTGCACAGGAACAGAACGATCCTATTAAAATCAGCAGCGTCAAGCAAATCAATCCTTCGACGATTGAAATTCTGTACTCGAATAACACGCGCCTATGGCTCGACTTCTATTCCGATCAGATCGTTCGCCTTTTTCAGGACAACCAAGGTGGAATTATACGTGATCCGAAAGCAAATCCAGAAGCAAAAATCTTGGTGGAAAATCCACGTTCCGCTTCGCTCGATCTCGCTTATGCTGAAAATGCGACAGCGCTTATCATACAGACTGCTAGCATTACGCTATCCATCGATAAAGCAAGCAATTTAATTTCCGCCAAAGATAAAAAGACAAATCAGGAAGCATTCGCATTTGCGAAACCCATACAATTTGACAAAGATCGCGTGACCTTGACGTTCAAAGAACAGCCCGATGAATTCTTTTATGGCGGAGGCGTACAGAATGGACGTTTTTCTCATAAAGGAAAAGCCATTTCGATCGAAAACCAAAATAGCTGGACCGACGGTGGGGTGGCTTCGCCAACGCCGTTCTACTGGTCGACCAAGGGTTATGGTCTGTTATGGCATACCTTTAAAAAAGGCCGTTATGACTTCGCGTCCAAGCAGAATAATTTGGTCGAAGCTTACCATGAAACCGATTACCTAGACGTATTTCTTTTCTTTGATCAAGGTGCTGTTCCTCTATTGCAAAAGTTCTATCAACTGACCGGAAACCCCGTGCTGATTCCCAAATTCGGATTTTATCAAGGACATCTAAATGCATATAACCGGGATTATTGGAAAGAAGATGAAAAAGGAATTCTATTCGAAGATGGGAAGCGATACAACGAATCGCAAAAGGATAACGGAGGAACCAAAGAATCTTTAAATGGTGAACTTGAAAATTATCAGTTTTCTGCGAGAGCGGTTATCGATCGGTATATAGCTCAGGATATGCCTCTTGGCTGGATTTCGCCAAATGATGGATACGGTGCAGGATATGGTCAAACCGAAACGCTCGACGGAAATATACAGAACCTAAAAACATTTGGCGATTATGCACGCCAAAAAGGCGTGCAGATCGGTCTTTGGACACAATCAGACTTGCATCCGAAACCAGAAATTTCTGCTTTATTGCAACGCGACATTGTCAAAGAAGTGCGCGACGCAGGTGTTCGGGTTTTGAAAACCGATGTGGCTTGGGTAGGTCCTGGCTATTCTTTCGGTTTAAATGGCGTAACTGATGCAGGACAAATCATGTCTTACTATGGCAATAATGCTCGGCCGTTTATTATTTCCTTAGATGGTTGGGCAGGAACACAGCGCTATGCGACCATCTGGTCGGGCGACCAAACAGGTGGTATTTGGGAATATATTCGTTTTCATATCCCGACGTATATCGGTTCGGGCTTATCTGGACAGCCGAATATCTCGTCCGATATGGACGGTATTTTTGGCGGTAAAAATGCAACAATCAATACCCGTGATTTTCAATGGAAAACTTTTACGCCCATGGAATTGAACATGGACGGTTGGGGTTCGAATGAAAAATATCCACATGCATTGGGAGAGCCGTATACATCCATTAACCGGACTTACCTGAAACTCAAATCGATTCTAATGCCTTATACGTACAGCATTGCGCACGAGTCTGTAACGGGTTTGCCAATGATTCGCGCGATGTTTCTGGAAAATGCGAACGCTTATACCTTAGGAAAATCCACGCAATACCAGTTTATGTACGGTTCTGCATTTCTTGTGGCGCCGATTTATCAGAATACAAAAGCTGACGAGCAGGGCAATGACCAAAGGGATAATATTTACCTGCCAGAAGGGCAATGGTATGATTATTTTGCTGCGCAATCCTATGAAGGAAATCGGGTCATCAATAACTTCGATGCACCAATCTGGAAACTTCCGGTATTTGTCAAAGCAGGCTCCATTATTCCAATAACAAACCCAAACAACAATGTGAGCGAAATTGATTCGACAAGACGTAGCTATGAATTTTATCCTGCCGGAATAAGCGTGTTTACCGAATACGACGATGATGGTGTAACTGAAGCATACAAAGCAGGTGAAGGCACGACGACACGCATCGAATCCGATGCGAATGGAAACGGCTTGGCTAAACTGACCATCTATCCGACTGAAGGGAACTTTAAAGGTTTCCACAAAAGGAAAGCGACATCCTTTATTGTCAATGTCTCGCAAAGGCCGAAGAAACTCACAGCGAAGATTGGCAATAAATCAATCCGCCTGACTGAAGCTAAGAGTAAAGAAGAATTTCAGGTAGGCCAGAATGTGTTTTATTATGAGGCTTCGCCGACAATAAACCGTTTCGCAACTGAGGGTTCGGAATTTGCGAAAACAGTACTTACCAAAAATCCACAGCTTCTTGTCCAACTCACAGAAACGGATGTCACGGTAAATGGGATTGAACTCACGATAGCTGGATTTCAGCTTCAGCTGGCAAATCAGCTGACCAACAAAACGGGTGCGTTGACTTCGCCTCCCAATGCTAGGGTGTCTGAAGAAAACCGTGAGGCCTATACCTTGCAACCATCTTGGGATGCTGTCGCGAATGCGGATTATTACGAAATTGAATTTAATGATCTGTTGTATAGTACAATCAAGCAAGATCATTTTCTTTTTGATAACTTGAAAGAAGAAACGGACTACACATTTAAAATTCGGTCGGTCAATAAAGAAGGCGTTTCCGATTGGGTATCCTTCTCCGCAACGACCAAGTCGAATCCTTTGGAATTTGCTATTCATGGCATCAGCGCACAGCTCAGTGTCGAAGACCAAGGGGGGGCTGGCGTGGCGCAGTTATTTGACTTCGACGAAGGGAACATGTGGCATACCAAATGGGGAACCAAAGCTGTTCCATTTGACATGGTTATCGATTTACATTCCATCAATCAGTTGGACAAATTCCATTACTTACCACGTTCGGGACGAGGAAATGGAATAATCCTAGCCGGAAAGGTTTACACAAGTTTGAATAAGACCGACTGGAAAGAAATTACTGCATTCAAGTGGAGCAATACGGATTCGACTAAAATTATCAATTTTGTTGATCAACCTACAGCTCGCTACATCAAACTGGAAGTTAGCGAAGCGGTAGGCGGTTTTGGGTCCGGAAGAGAGCTCTATGTGTTTAAAGTTCCGGGAACCGAAAGCTTTATTCCTGGAGATATTAACAGCGATGGACTGATCGATCGCAATGATTTGACTTCATACACGAATTATACCGGACTTCGTTTAGGTGATAGCGATTTCGAGGGTTACGTAAGTGTTGGCGACATCAACAAAAATAACCTAATCGATGCGTATGATATTTCTGTGGTTGCTACGCAATTAAATGGAGGCGTCAAGGCGAATGCATCATCCAATCCAGAAGGAACGATTTCGCTAACCCCAGACAAAGCAACTTACAAGCCCGATGAATTAGTCACGATTCTTGTCAGCGGAACTGATTTGAAAAATATCAATGCCCTGAGTTTTGCATTGCCTTACAATCCGGCAGATTATGATTTCATCTCTACGGAATTGATAGGAATGAAAGCGATGGATAACCTGACGAACGACCGCTTGCATACCAATGGGGTCAAAGCATTGTATCCGACCTTTGTGAATATAGGCAATGAGCAAACCCTATCGGGAACAGCAGATCTGTTTCGCATTACATTGAAAGCGCAGCGCTCAGTCAAATTCGACCTGAAAGCCATTGATGGAATTTTGGTTGACAAAAACTTACATACAATTACATGGTAAAAGCGACATGGGTCGTTCTTTAATAAAAACAGATGATTAGATCAGTCATAACATATTTTACATACGCATTATTGCTAACAACACCAGTACAGCTTTGCGGACAAATTATTCCGGTTACGGAAAAAATAGAAGGATTCGCGTATGGCAAATCAAGTGCGCCGACCGGAAAAGAATGGGAGTCGCCTGAACAGCTATCGCTGAATAAGGAGTTGCCACATGCTTATCACTTTTCGTTTGCGAATCCAGAGCAAGCGCGAAAGGTACTCCCTGAAAACTCCGATTATTGGAAATCGCTAAACGGGACATGGAAATTCAGTTGGGTGAAGACACCTGAAGAACGACCAAAGGATTTCTATAAAACAGATTATAACGTTTCTGGATGGGACGAAGTTCCGGTTCCAATGAGCTGGAATATTTATGGTATTCAGAAAGATGGTTCATTAAAATATGGTGTGCCGATTTACGTAAACCAACCTGTCATTTTTCAGCATCAAGTGAAAGTGGATGATTGGCGTGGCGGTGTGATGCGTACGCCTCCTCAGCAGTGGACAACGTTTATCTATCGAAATGAAGTAGGATCCTATAAACGGAATTTCTCCGTTCCTAAGAATTGGGAAGGCAAAGAAGTTTACATCAATTTCGATGGTGTTGATTCCTTTTTCTACCTATGGATCAATAGCCAATATGTTGGCTTCTCTAAGAACTCCCGCAATCTCGCTGCGTTTAATATCACGCCGTATTTGAATGCTAAAGGAGAGAATACCGTTTCCGTAGAAGTTTATCGAAATTCCGATGCGTCCTTTATCGAAGCGCAGGATATGTTTCGCCTTCCGGGAATATTTCGTACAGTTTCATTGACGGCAAAGCCGAAGGTGCAGATCCGCAACTTGGTCGCTGTTCCTGATTTGGATGCAAATTATGGCAATGCAACATTAAAAGTAACGGCTGAATTGTTAAACAGTTCTGATAAACTAGCGAAAGGTTACAAATTGCGCTATAGCCTTTATGCAAATAAACTGTATAGCGATGAGAACACGAAAGTTGCAGAAATCAATCTGACTAATTCTGTGAACCCAATCGATCAACAGAAAACTGGCGTATCGGAGGTCAATCTGAAAGTGGATCATCCGAATAAATGGTCTGCTGAACAGCCGTATCGCTATACGTTGATTACCGAATTGTTGGATGCGCGTGGCAAAGTCATTGATGTGGTTTCGACCTATACCGGTTTCCGAAAGGTAGAAGTGAAAGATACCAAAGCTTCGGATGATGAATTCGGCCTTGCTGGAAGGTATTTTTATGTCAATGGAAAAACCGTAAAACTAAAAGGCGTCAACCGCCACGAAACGAATCCGGAAAAAGGTAAAGTCGTGTCGCATGAGCAGATGGAAAAAGAAATTATCCTGATGAAACAAGCGAACATCAACCATGTCCGCAATTCCCATTATCCCGATGATCCCTATTGGTATTACTTGTGTGATAAGTATGGAATTTATTTGGAAGATGAAGCAAACATTGAAAGCCATGAATATTATTATGGCGATGCCTCATTATCTCATCCTATCGAATGGAAAAATGCGCACGTGGCTCGGAATTTAGAAATTGTGCATGCAACGATCAACCATCCATCGATTATTATTTGGTCGCTTGGAAATGAAGCCGGTCCCGGAAATAATTTTGTCGCTGCTTATGACGCGATCAAGAAGGTAGATGTTTCAAGACCGGTGCAGTATGAGCGCAACAACAGCATTGTGGATATTGGATCAAATCAATACCCATCCATTGACTGGGTCAGAGAAGCGGTGAAAGGAAAATATAGACTGAAATACCCATTCCATATTTCGGAGTATGCCCATTCCATGGGAAATGCTGCCGGAAATCTGATTGATTATTGGGATGCGATCGAGTCGACTAACTTTTTTATGGGCGGTGCAATCTGGGACTGGATCGATCAGTCCATGTATAGCTACAACAAAGAAACGGGAGAGCGGTATCTAGCTTATGGTGGTGACTTCGGCGACAAGCCAAATGACGGCACCTTTGTGATGAATGGGTTGATCTTTGCTGATTTGACCCCAAAACCTCATTACTACGAAGTTCGTAAGGTCTATCAAAATGTTGGGGTGAAACTGGTCGACAGCATTGCCGGACGTGTAGAGATCTTCAATAAGAATTATTTTACCTCGCTCGACGATTACGATATCGTTTGGTCCTTGTGGAAAGATGGACAGGAGATCCAGAGAGGAACAAACTTTAAGAATAGGATACCATCCATTGCGCCTCGCGCAAAACAATTGGTCGAAATTCCATATGAATTCCAGCAACTCGACCCACAGTCCGAATATTTTGTGAAAGTGCAGTTTATCTGGAAAAACGATCAGCTTTGGGCTAAGAAAGGCGATGTGCAGATGGAAGAACAAATGCGGATTAAAGAATCTACCTCGATTCCTTCAATTGCAGAAGTTGCTCAAGGCAATGAGCTGTCTGTCAAAGAAGAGGGAAACTTTCAGCTGATTTCTGGAAAGGATTTCGCCGTGAAATTTGATAATCTTTCAGGAACAATCTACAACCTTTCCTACCAAAACAAAACGGTAATCCGTGATGGTGAGGGGCCGAAGTTGGACGCCTTGCGCGCACCTTTGGACAACGACAATTGGGCTTATCAGCAATGGTTTGAGAAGGGTTTGCATAATTTGAAACATCGTGCATTGTCCTCGACAAGCTATCACCGCGAAGATGGCGCCTACGTAATTGCTTATACGATGGAATCCCAAGCGCCAAATGGCGGGACTATACGCGGAGGAAGTTCGGGTACCTATACCATTCAAGAAAATGCCGATCATTCGTTTGGAGAGGAAGATTTCAAATTCATGAGCAACTACATTTGGACAATCTATAAAGACGGTTCGATTGAATTAGAAAGTAGCATTACTTCAAACAACAGCAGTGTGGTATTGCCTCACATCGGTTTTGCAATGCAATTGCCCGAAAGTTTTAAAAATTACAGCTATTATGGACGAGGCCCAATGAATAACTATGCCGACCGTAAGACGGGGCAGTTTATTCAACGGTATTCGAGTACGGTTAGCGACCAGTTTGTACAATGGCCAAAACCTCAATCTACAGGAAACAGAGAGGAAGTGCGCTACGCTTCATTGATCGATGACGCAGGTGACGGGGTAGTTTTTGTTGCGAAAGATAAATTTTCAACTTCTGCATTGCCTTGGTCTGAACTGGAAATGACTTTAGCACCGCATATCTATCAATTGCCAAAGAGTACTGGAACCCATCTTTATTTATTGGCGGATGTGACGGGTTTGGGAGGAAATAGCTGTGGGCAAGGCCCGCCATTGGAACAAGATCGTGTAAAAGCAGATCCGCATACGTTTGGATTTATTATTCGTCCTGTGCGTAAATCGAATGATAAAGAACAAGCTAAAGTGAAGGTCGCCGGAGAAATGCCGATTACGATCAGCCGAGATAAAAATGGATTGGTTTCGATCGCTACCGAAGATGCGAACGCCAAATTGCAGTACCAGATTGGAAATGGGAAAGTGCAAAACTATTTCACTCCATTCAACCTACGTGAAGGTGGAATGGTGCAAGCTTGGTATCCAGAAAATGAAAAACTAATCGCTCAGGTTTCTTTCCCAAAAATTGAAAGCATACCGATGGAAATTCTATCGGCATCCAGCCAAGAAAGGGGAGAGGGAAATGCCGAGCACTTAATTGATGGCGATCCATCCACAATCTGGCATACGATGTATTCAGTCACGGTGGCGCAGTATCCACATTGGGTAGATTTTGATGCAGGAACAACTAAGAAAATTAAAGGATTTACTTACCTCCCTCGTCAAGATGGTTCGAATGGTCATATCAAAACGTATAAAATCCAATTGAGTTCCGATGGAAAAAACTGGAGCGAAGCTGTTGCAGGAGGTGAATTTGATAAAGGAAAAGGCTTAAAAACTATTTCTTTGTCGAAACCGATCGAAGCTAGGTATATTCGCTTCACTGCGCTTAGCTCTCAGAACGGACAGGATTTTGCATCGGGGGCAGAGTTTGTAGTTTTAGCGGAGTAGTGGTGTTTAAGTAAAAATTAAAAATTAAAAAGTAAAAAACAGGTCAGGCTGTTATCATTTGCTATTCAGGATGTTCCGTAGGGTCATCCTGAATTTCTGATACAAGCGGATTTGCAATCCGCTCTAAACTAATAATGGGGATTGCAAATCCCTATTTAATCTTAGTTCGACAACTCCCTTCGGAGGCTATAGAACAGCGATTAGTTTCAATTCAAAATTCAAAATTAAAAAGTAAAAAAACAGGTCAGACTGTTATCATTCGCTATTTCGCTATTCAGGATGTTCCGTAGGGTCATCCTGAATTCCTGATACAAGCGGATTTGTAATCCGCCCTAAACTAATGATAGGGATTGCAAATCCCTATTTACTCTTAGTTCGACATCTTCCTTCGGAGCCTATCGAACAGCGATTAGTTTCAAATTCAAAATTCAAAAGCCTTTCTAGCTGTTAGTAATTTCGCTAGCGCGCGCGTTCCGCGTGTGCACTATATAGCACCCCTGCATTTTTTACTTTTGAATTTTTACTTAAATAGCGTGTATCTCATCGCGCCTTGCTTGTTCCCAATCTTCTTTCAGCATCGCGTATAAGACTAAGTCGTTGAAAGTTCCATTTACGATTTCAGCATTTCTCATAATGCCTTCTTGCTGGAAACCCATGCGCTCAGCAACAGAACGGCTGCGCTGATTTTGAACAGCAGCTTTTAATTCTAAACGTTCCAAACCGACTTTCTCAAAAGCATAGTCGATCAATTTTTTACAGCAGGCGCTGATAATGCCTTTTCCTTCGACGGATTTCTTCAGCCAGTAGCCGATTGCCCCGTTTCTATTATGCCGATTGATGTAATGCAATCCTATTCTTCCGACAATTTTCTCTTGATAAACAATGACAAAAGAAATGTCTGTTCCAGCCCAATAATTATAATCGCATTGATCGATGTAAGCAGCTAAAGGCTCAAGACTAGTCATTCCTTCTACCCATGAAAGGTATTGGATTAGATGATCCCGATTTTCCTGGATGGTCATAAATAACTCCTCCAGCTGACTTTTATCTGTCAGTGCTAAATGCAAATCCGAAGCGATAACTATATTCATATACATAATCATTTAAAGAGTAAGAAAACAGCCTTATTCCTTGATCTCTGTTCCTTAAACCCTAATCATTCACCGTCAGTTCACCTCGGATATTCTGTGCGATCCAATACGCCACTTCTTGTTGGTCTTCAAATTCTCCTTGCAGATAAATAAGCTTGGTGACAGCCGCTTCGAATGTCATGTCGTAGCCGTTTAATACGCCGATCGCTTTCAAGCCCTGACTTGTTTCGTAGCGCCCTAATTCCACTGAACCTACTTTGCATTGTGAAATATTCAAAATGTTCTTACCCGACTGAATGGCTTTTTCCAATAATTCTAAAAACCAAGCATCCGTCATTGTGTTTC
This sequence comes from Sphingobacterium hungaricum, assembly GCF_015210005.1. Taxonomy (GTDB): domain Bacteria; phylum Bacteroidota; class Bacteroidia; order Sphingobacteriales; family Sphingobacteriaceae; genus Sphingobacterium; species Sphingobacterium hungaricum. The sequence goes on along the minus strand of NZ_MU158697.1, from coordinate 24,699 downwards.
CCGAACCGAAAGTTTCCATAACGATGCTGCGGACATCTGAATTCAAAACAGCTTCAATCGTTGTTTTGTTGATGCCTGGGAATAATTTCAAAACGCCTACACGGTTATCTAGTTGGGTATGCAAGATAAATTCTTTGTCGCTGTTGTCTAGCAGCGCATCATCAATGTATTTTAAATGTATTCCAGCTTCCACAAGCACTGGATAATTTGGAGATCGAAAAGCTTCGAATTTAGCCGAGTTGTACTTAAAGGACCGGTTGCCTCTGAATAATTTATTGTCAAATAAAATGCAGACTTCCTGAATAATGGATTTTCCGTCACGTTTCGCAGAGGCAATTTCCAAAGCCGTCATCAAGTTTTCTCGAGCATCTGTACGGATTTCACCGATAGGCAATTGAGATCCTGAAAAGACAACAGGTTTCTGCAATCCTTCTAGCATAAAGCTTAGGATAGAGGCAGAATAGGCCATGGTATCTGAGCCATGCAAGATGACAAAGCCATCGTAATTCTCGTAATTGTCTTTAATAATTACAGCCATTTCTTTCCAGATATCCATATTCATATTGGATGAATCGATAATCGGAACAAATGAGTGGACCGTCAACTTGTAATTCAAACGGCTAAGATCTGGAAGATTGCGGGCAATCAATTCGAAATCAAATGGAATAAACGAACCCGTATTTGGATCCTGAACCATCCCTATGGTTCCACCTGTATAGATGATAAAAATATTATTCATGTTATATTCCGAATACTTGTTTTGAATTTGCTGTGGTAATCTGTGCTAGCTCGGCGATCGATAACTCATGCAGATCAGCAACTTTTTCAGCGACGTAATGCAAATAGCTGCTTTTATTTTCTTTTCCCCTGAAAGGAACTGGCGCAAGGTAAGGTGCATCGGTTTCTAAAACCAGGTGTTGCAAGTCGATTTCTTTGACGACTAAATCAAGCCCTGCTTTTTTAAATGTAACCACGCCTCCAATACCCAATTTGAAGCCTAACGCAATGGCGCGTTGCGCCTGTGCTAATGTTCCGGTAAAGCAGTGGAAAATACCAAATAAGCGTTCGTCTTTAAGCTCATCTAAAAGTTCGAACAACTCGTCGAATGCTTCCCGGCAATGAATATCAATTGCCAGGCCCAATTCTTTTGCCCATCTGCACTGAATGCGAAATGCATCTTTTTGGATTTCCAAGGTTGATTTGTCCCAATACAAATCTAGCCCTATTTCACCGATTGCATAGATTTTGTGCTCCGCAATGGCTTTCTCGATAATCGCAAGTTCTTCTTTGTAATTCTCTTTCACATTGCAAGGATGCAGACCCAGCATTGGGAAACAGTTGTCAGGAAATTGCTTGACCGTTTCGAGTACCAAAGGAATAGATGCGGCATCTACGTTCGGTAAAAAGAGACGGTCAATGTTTTTATCTAGACATAAGTTTATCTGATTGGCCAGCTCATCCGTTTGAGCATGGTAATACAGATGCGTATGGGTATCTGTTAATTGGTAAGATCCTGGTATTTCTTGCGACATAAGGTTCAAAAATAATATTTTGCTTCCACATAAAAGTATAGAAACACAAAACGCGCTTCATTTTTCAATGAAACGCGTTTTAGTAATTTATAAAATCTTAAATTATCTTACAGTTGGAGTAGGATTAACTACTGGAGGTGCTTGATTAACCGGAGCAGCTGTAGAATCTACTTTTGGAGCAGGGATTACGTCTACTAATTCGATTTCAAATACCAATGGTGCGTATGGAGGAATTGTTCCACGACCATCTCCACGATCACCATATCCAATTGATGAAGGAACGATAAATGTAGCTTTTGTTCCTTTGTTCAATAATTGAATACCTTCAGTCCAAGCTTGGATCACAGGATCTCTACCGATGCTGATGCGCAATGGCTCGTAAGGTCTCATTGCATTGAAAATGTTGTGTTTTTTAGCTTCTTCTGGGTTGTTTGTGTCAAACACTTTACCTGTAGCCGCTAATGAACCTATGTAATTTACAACTACGGTATCACCAACATTTGGTTTAGCACCTTTACCTTCTTCTTTGATCACGTACTGTAATCCAGAAGCAGTTTTCTTAGGCTCTAATTTATTATTTTTAACGTAGTTTGCTAATTTAGCATCTTCTGATTTCTTCAAGTTTTCTAATTCTGCTTCGAAGTATTTGTTTACTTGGTCATAGAATAAAGAATCAGTTAAGTTTCCTTTTTTGAAGACTTTTCTAACTTTTACATTGAAAGTAACGTATTTGTCTGCAAATTCAGGTTTTGGCTGACCGTTTTTAGCCGCCATAGTATCTAAGTTCAAACGGAAAATAGCGCTATCGCCTTCACCTAAAAACTTAAACATTGAGTTGTAATCGCCAGGGTACAATCCAGGAATTGTGTCTGGAGCGATCTGAACGATTTGAGGTAATCCTAAATCATACGTGCTCTGTAATAATGAATCTTTACGGTCTGAAGTAACGATCAAATCAACTGCCATTAAATCTCCAGCAACAGCTTTCTCGCCGCCTTCATCTTTTACTATTTTGTACTCTAGGCCACCATCGCCCTTTTTAAATTGTTGACAAGCTGTGGTAAATAGCAATCCTGCAGCCGCCGTTAATAATAGAATTGACTTCTTCATTTTATTTTTATCGCTTTTTTTTATTTTGTTAAAATTTCTTTGTACTCTGGTAAAATGGCTTTAAATCGGTTAACTGTTGTCAATAAGTCATCCGTTGAACTTCCGCCACTAGCATTTAAATGACCTCCACCGTTAAAATGTTTCTTACAGATCTCATTACATGGAATATCTCCAATCGAACGCAAAGATAACTTAATTAATTCAGTTCTGTCAATAAATAATCCTGCCAATCGAACTCCTTTGATCGAGAGCGCATAATTGACTAAACCTTCTGTGTCTCCAGTCGTTATGTCAAATTTAGCAAGATCTTCTTTGGATATCGCAAACAATGCTGTATTGTACTCTGGAATCACTTCCAAACAGTTTAATAAGCAATAGCCTAAAAACTTTAAACGTGATTCTGTTGAACTATTGTATATCTGCTCGTGAATTTCCCAATTTTTTGCGCCAGCATCAATTAGATTTGCTATAATATGATGCACAGCCGATGTGGTAGAACGAAAGCGGAACGATCCTGTATCCGTCATAATTCCTGAATACAGATTGGTTGCAATTTCTGGCGTAATTCCATTTTTATCCCCAACAACATCCACAATAAATGTGTAAACCAGTTGAGCAGTCGCCGCTGCGGATGAATCCCAATAACATAAATCCGCAAAATCTTCAGGATCCAAATGATGGTCGATCATCCATTTTTGGCCTTTCGCTTCGCGAATAACGGGTTCTAAAATATTTGTTCTTGAAAGTGCGCTGTAATCTAAGCAGAATAGGATGTCTGCCTCGTCGATAAGTTCCTGCGCTTCTTCTTGTTGATCTGGATAAATGATTACATCTTCACGTCCCGGCAACCAGTCTAAAAACGTAGGGAAATCGGAAGATAAGATGATGTTTACCTGATGCTTATTTGCTTTCAACCAATGATACAGACCTAAAGATGATCCCAATGCGTCGCCATCCGGCTTGTGATGCGTAGTGATCACAATCTTTTTTGGTTCATCTAATAAGTATAAATTCTTCTCTCCTTTAAGCATAGTTAAATTGTGAATGCAAACCTACCATAAAATCTTTTTTAAAAAAAACTTTTTGAGAAGATTCTTCGGTTCGCTTGCTTGCCGATAAATGCATTGACTCACCGGCTAATGCGGGTAGGCATAGAGGGTATGGTCCCTACGGCTGCATAGCAGATAATTTCCTGAATTGTAGTTTATTTTGCCATAATAAAACAAAGGCAAAGCCTCGACAGGAAAACCTTCTTCGACAGCGCCGCTCTCCGTAAACAAGTAAATCAAATTCGTAGATCGCGAAGCGATTCCTAGTTTATAGAGTCCGCCATCAGCTTTAAAAAATTGTGGCTTGTTATCGATTTCTTTGGTAAAGCTATACGTGTATGACAGGCGTATCGAATCAGCGAGTTCGTAAACACGAAGCTGTGCTTGGTCCAGTATAATCATCTCTGGGTTCGAAGAAGATTGGATATTGACAAAGTCAGCATAATGTTTAGAGCTCCATTTTTCCAATTGCTTGACTACTGTTGGTTTTGCGGTATTGAATTGATAAATCCGGCTACTGGTATCTGTGGCATAAATGCTGTAAGAGTCTGTAGATGCATTTGCGATTCCGATAGGATTTCGAAATACCACATTGCCCTCGGCATCAAATTCTTTTTGTTTTCTTCCTTGTTGATCAAAAACATAGACTCGGCCGTATGTTGTGCCTACGACGAGTTGTCCATTAACCTGTTTCACATCTCCGATAATTTCCCCATCAACTGTTTCTTCTGTCCAGTTCTCCACCGCCTGTCCATCCAGATGATAAGCTAAGATTTGATTTTTTACAGGAATAAATAGGATTTCCTCACCCGCTATTTGTCCAAGCGTGACCGAAGAACTTGGCTCCTTGCCAATATCTTTTGAAAATCCGGAATGCATTTTTCCATCGGGGTCAAAACGATAAAGCCGATTGCGGTCAGTTACCAAAACCAGACTGCGGTCTGAAAGCTGGATAACGTCGCCAACAATGCGTCCCGAAAATACCGACGACCAGATTTTAGTTCCGCTTGGGCTGATGGCATGTACCGTATGGTCTTGCTCCTGTACTAGAATAAATTGGCTCGTGTCCGAATGTTCAAAAACGTAAGGTTGTGTGATTAGTCGGTTATTAAAAGTGTATTTCCATGCAGGATTGCTTCCTAAAGTGTTTTTGCTTTTATAGACCGCATATACGCGGCTAAGAAATGCTCCATTGTTTCCGGATAATTGAGCAGACCAAGCATAAAAATCTTGATAACCGTAATTCTCTTTATCGCGAAAGTTTTTAGAAAAGGCTGAAGTTAACTGATTGCTAATGGTACTGGAAGCATTTTTCGCATGAGCGAAATAGGTCACATTCGCTTCGTTGCCAACTAAGCGTTCAAAGTTTTTAAAGCCTAATGTTCCAATCAGTAAATCTTTGCTTTTCCAATTTTGGATATAATCCCTAAGCGTCGATAATTCGTTGGAAACAATCACAACATCATCTGTTTTATAAAGATAAGGCCTTGTAAAAGGTTTCAATGCATCACCATAATAAGCATACAAGAGATTAGATTCCCTAAATCGATAAATGGAATCGCCAAGCGATTCAGTTCCTTGATTGACAAACTGTTCCCAGACTGAATTGTTTTCTACAGAGACATAACCGAGATAAGAGCGATTAGTCAATTCTACCAATGCAAATTCTTTACCGAGCGCCTTTTGAAGGTCTTGGGCTGTTTTGGAAACCTGCTTTCCATCAGTTGCATTTAAGAGCGTGGATTCTTTTCGGTAAGTAAATAATTTTCCTAGTTCGTCTTGAAATAGATTTTTACTCGCCAGCGAATATTCCATGTAAAATGCCGTATTGCTTGGAAAATACGTGTACAATCGCTGTGCGGTTTTTGCCTGCGAACTAAAAAGTGCGATGTAGTTCCCTTCTTTATGAGTCAATTGGGATTCACCCGAAAGCATCAGCGCATCTTGCTTGAAATTAATATTCCAAGCCGATTCGCCATCCAAGCCTGCAAATTGTTTCAAAAAGTCACCCGGATTATTTTGTTTGAATATATCCGTCAAGGTGTCCAATTGCTGATGTGGAAAATAAACGCTTAAAGGAGCATTCCTTCTGTTGTTAGCCACAAAAAAATCGATTTGTTGGCTCGCTAACTTTGGAATATTCTTGTCAATGATTTGCGTAATCAATTCTTTAGATGGCGAGACGAAAAAAACTTGCTTCAAAAATGCCAAATGAACAACCGAATCTTTACTTCCATATTGTATTGTATAAATGGATTCGCCCAAGGTATCTTGTGTGCTGAGTTTGAAGTCGCCATTCAATGTTTTTAGTAACTCCGGAAAATCTGCTTTAGAAATATCCTCTATCGTGGGAATGGTAAACAAGGTTTCAATTTCTTTGGCTATTGGATGAAACGAAACATACATTTCAGCTCCATGCACATAATTGTTGATGGCTTTATTGCGAAGCAAATGATTTTTCAAATAATCATATTGTTCTGATTGCTTGAAACCGATTAAAGCATCAAACACTTCAAAATCTTTGAAAATATTATCCGTGGTTTCATCATTTTGCGTAGCAACAATCAAAAGCGTTGTTTCAGGCAAATAGGTCAGCGGTTTACTAACTGTTTTTTGCTCGCCATTGATACTCGAAAAGTAATAAATAGAAGCTCCTACAACAGCAATAGTCAACAAAATAGTAACGATTATCGTGTTTCTCATGTTAGTACAAACGTACTTAATTAATAACTAATTTAATTCATGTGGTATTCATTTTTAACAAAAAATGCCAATTAAGATGCCTCTTTCTACGCTTGGATGAATGTACTTAGCTATTCCCAATGTCTAAAAACAGACAGATTCGGAAAAAAATGACAGGTATTTAAGCTATATTTTTTACATTTATCCACAATTATTAATTGATTTAATTTTTTTGCATATACATGAATAAACAAATCATACTTACTGCATCGCTTTTTGGGCTTTTAGCAGTTATTCTCGGTGCTTTCGGAGCGCATGGTTTGGAGGGGGAAGTAAGCGAATACCAAATAGACACATGGAAGACTGCTAATCAATACCATTTTTATCACACGCTGGCCATTCTGTTTTTATCTACATTCTCTAGAGCAAAAAGTCAATCCATTCGCGTTTCTTTTATCGCATTCGTTATCGGAATCTTCTTATTCTCGGGTTCTTTGTATTTATTGAGCGTCCGTGACTTAATTGGATGGACAAATAGTTCGTTTTTAGGCCCAATCACACCGATAGGAGGTTTGTTTTTTATTGTTGGATGGATTGGATTGTTTGTCGCTGCAATGAAGCACAAGGCATAATAAGTAAAAATTAAAAAAGAAAAATTCAAAAGAGTGGAAAGATTTCAGCGGAATTAAATTTTGCTGAGAAAACTTTAGGTATTTGATAATAAGCATTAATTCTCAAATCTCACATCTCAAATCTCACATCTAAAAATATTGTACACGTATTATCTTGATGTTTTGTTATTTTTGTTGAAATGGCAAACGAGGAATTATTTGATGACCATCATAGTACTTTATTTATTGAAGTGATTTTGCCTTTGGCAATAGCGAAAACCTATACCTATCGTGTTCCTCAAGATTTAAACAGCCGCATTCAAGTCGGAGTTCGAGTGATTGTGCAATTCGGACGGAATAAAATATATTCCGCCATTGTTCGAAGCATCCAAAAAGAAGCCCCGCAAAAATATGAAGCCAAGTATATTTTAGATGTAGTGGATGACCAGCCGATTGTGCTTCCGAAACAGCTGGAACTTTGGGATTGGATGGCATCCTATTACATGTGCTATTTAGGCGAAATTATGCAGGCTGCGTTGCCGGCAGCACTGAAAATGGCTTCGGAAACGAAAATTGTTGCTTCCAATAATCCAGAATTAGACCGCTCTACACTTTCAGATAAGGCTTTTTTGGTGCTTGATGCGCTCGATATTGCACCTGAACTAAAAGTCAGTGATGTGATGAAGATTCTTGGTCAAAAATCTGTTTTTCCATTGTTGAAATCGCTTTTTGACAAAGGGTTTATTCTGATTTCTGAAGAAATAAAGCAGCGCTATAAAGCTAAAACAAAAGCATATTTAACCTTAAATCCGGAATTTTCTGATGCCGAAGGTTTTAAAGAATTGTTGGATTCATTAAATAAGGCAGAGAAACAACAAGATGCTGTCTTGGCATTTTTTCAGTTGCAAAAAGTAAAGAAAGATATTTCCCGTAAGGAAGTGATGGAGCTCGCAGGAGTCGCAGCTGGTACCTTGAAGGCGTTGATTGATAAAGAAATATTTGTCGTCAATGAAAAGGTCGTAAGCCGGTTTGCAGGATATGACGTGGATATTCAAAAAGAATACAGCTTTAGTCCGGCACAGCAAACCGCTTTGGAAGAAGTTCATCGTGGCTTTGCGGAAAAAGATGTGCTGTTATTGCATGGAGTGACTGCTTCAGGGAAAACGCAGATTTATATTCGGTTGATTGAGGAAATGTTAGCTTCAGGAAAATCGGCTTTGTTTCTGCTTCCTGAAATTGCATTAACTACGCAAATTACCGAACGCCTTAAATTATATTTTGGCAATAAATTGGGGGTTTACCATTCCAAATTTAACGACAATGAACGTGCCGAGGTATGGCACAAAGTCATGAGCAAAGAGTTTCAAGTCGTGGTCGGTGCCCGCTCATCTATATTTCTGCCTTTCCAAGATTTGGGACTGATTATCGTTGATGAGGAACATGAAACATCGTACAAACAGCAAGACCCAGCGCCTCGCTACCATGCGCGCGACACGGCCATTTATTTAGCTTCTAAGTTCGGTTCAAAAATACTTTTGGGTTCGGCAACGCCTTCGATTGAAAGTTACTACAATGCGAAAGCCGAAAAATATGCTTTAGTTGAATTGAAAGAGCGTTATGGCGATGCTGAAGTACCAAGCATTCAGATTCTGAACATGACCGAAGAAGGTAGGAAAGATGATATGTTCACGTATTTCACAGGAACGCTCCTGCGAAGTATGGAAGAGAGCATTGCTAAAAAAGAACAGATTATTCTATTCCAAAACAGGAGAGGTCATACGCCATTTTTGCAATGCAAAACCTGTGGCTGGGTAGCGAAATGCGTGAATTGCGATGTGAGTTTAACTTACCACAAAGCGACACATCATTTGCATTGCCATTATTGCGGACATACAGAACCGCCCGTTTCGGTGTGCCCAGCTTGCGGAATGCCGCATATTGATAGCAAAGGGTTTGGAACCGAAAGGGTCGAAGAGGAATTGCAGCTATTATTGCCCAAGGCGCGCATTGCCCGGCTGGATTTGGATTCCACAAAAGGAAAGTACGGTTTCGATAAAATATTGACCGCATTTGATGAGCAAGAATACGATATTTTAATCGGTACACAAATGATTGCAAAAGGACTGGATTTTGGACGCGTAAATTTAATAGGGATTTTGAATGCAGATTCCATGATTAATTATCCGGATTTCAGGGCGTACGAACGTGCATTCACTTTGTTTTCTCAAGTTGCTGGCCGCGCTGGCAGACGGCAGTCGGAAAGTAAAGTGATTATTCAAACCTACACACCAAACCATCGGGTTTTGCAACAGGTCGTTAATCACGATTACGAGGGCATGTTCAATCAAGAAATTATCGAACGGAAGAATTATCATTATCCGCCATTTTATAAGCTGATTCAAATCTCATTAAAACATAGCAGCCAACAAACCGCTCAGGATGCTGCGCAACGTTTGGCGCAACTTCTCCGCACACAACTAGCGCATCGCGTAATTGGTCCGGAACCGCCATTGATCAGTCGGGTTCGGAATCAATACATTCAGAATATTACCTTAAAAATCGACCGTGTTGGAATCTCTGTATCGAAAGTCAAAGAATTTTTGACTAAATCAATCGTGCTATTTCAGGTGGATAAAAATAACAATGGCGTTCGTGTTTTATTGGATGTAGATCCGTATTAATCTTTTGCTTTTAAGCGTTCATTAACGGCTTCTTTCAATGCATTTGTACCATTAATTGCAGCAGGAAAGCCTGCGTAAACCGTCATCAATAACATGATTTCTCGGATATTCTCAATGGAAAGTCCAATATTTAATCCAGCATTGATATGGAATTTCAACTGCGGACTTGCATTTCCCAAGGCCGTCAAAGCTGCGATGGTCGCTATCTGCCGATGTTTCTTATCCAGATTATCCCTCGAAAAGATATCGCCATAACCAAATTCCAAGGTCAATTTTACCAAGTCGGGAGCGAATTCTTGATAAGCATCTTGTAATCGCTGTACTTGTGAACTGTCTAATTTTGATAATTCTTTTTCGCCTTGTTCAAGTCTGCTGTCGGACTGCAGATTTGAGGGCTCTTTTCCAATCTCATCATTCAATCCATGTTCTTTTCGCTCTGACAGTACTTCTTTAAACGCGTTCATGGAGTTCAGGCTATTGGGGAAACCCGAATAAACGACCATCTGCAAAATCACTTCTTTTATTTCGTTGATTGTGCTTCCTGTATTTAAAGCGCCGTGTAAATGTACTTTCAATTGAGGCTGTGCATTGCCCATTGCCGTTAATGCGGCTACGACTGCGATTTCTTTCGATTTTAAATGGAGCCCATCTCGGCTATACACATCGCCAAATGCGTACTCGATAATAAACCTTCCTAAATCGGGCGAAATGTCTTTCAGGGATTGAATTACCTTTTCGCCGGCTTCGCCGTCAATTTCTTTTAATTTTTCCCAACCTCTGTTGTATCGTTCTGTTTGCATGGCAGCGGTTTCTTTGTTGCTTTCTTGGACCAAGCAGATTTGGGTTGTGAAGACAAAAAATAAAATACTATGTCTACCTATGTTGATCATGGCCTATCCGATCAATTTTTCTTAGAACGCTATTTCAATTTAAATTATTATAGCCTAACCTTCGATATTTTGTAAGGTTTCTTGACGGCTTTATGCGCCGCCTCTTTTGCGATTTTAGCTTGCAATTCAGTGACCTGTTCAGGTCTGTACGAGTTTTTTCTGACATCCAGCCCAAATAATTTTTCGTACCAAGTACAAGCGACCGTAAATCGTCCATAATTTAATTCCAAATGGTAGCCATCGCGTGTGAAATGGTCAGCAATGCTGCTAGTGCGCGCATTTTGGATCGCTGTTCCTGACGGAATGATCATCGCAAATAAGCCTGACTTATCAAGTTCTTTCGTTGTGCTCGCGATGCTTTTGTACATGGTCATCTGATTGCTATCGTAATTTTTAAATCCATCGTGTTTTGAATCCTGCTGATAAGCCCATGTTTGATGAAAAATAAGTTTTATGTTTTCGCTGGTTTGCTGCTGTACATAGCCGATGAGCAGTGGGAGGCTTTCCATAATTAAATCATATTTTCCCGATAAGGGACTTGCTTGCTGTAGGCTGACGTAATCCCAATCTTCATCATGCAGTGCTTTCTCAAGGCTTACTTTTTCTACGGTAACCTTTTTGCCATCTAGGCCAATCTTCCGATAGCTGTAAGCATCTTTATTTTCGATGGAATTCTGCACATGCAAATCCAAAGGCGCGCCTCCGATATATAAATTTCCGATAATGATCTGCTTATCCGCCGCTAAGGCCAATTCATGCAGGTACTGTTCGATCGCATCTTCAGAAAAACTATTGCCAATAGCCAAAACTTTTAGCGTTTCATTGATCTGAGCGAGGCAAACACTTATTTGAACAAACAGGATGATGATAAAGAGCGAGAGTTTTTTCATGTTGGATATTGTTGAGGATTCTAAGTTACTCAATTTCCAAAACTTTATCTCACTCAGGTAGAATATATTGTAGTTAAATTGCCTAAATATGGCTTAACAATGCTATTTTTGGATAACAATGGCATACAAATTCGATGACAACTACCGCGAGAAAGGGGCTCGAAAACAACTCGTAAAACTCTTAGAAAATAGAGGTATTGAAGACAAAAATGTATTAAAGGCAATAGGAAAAGTTCCTAGACATTTTTTCTTCGACGAAACTTTTTGGAACCAAGCTTATCGGGATATTGCATTTCCGATAGGAGATGGACAGACCATTTCTCAGCCCTACACGGTTGCTTATCAATCTGAACTGCTGCACGTAAAAAAAGGCGACAAAATTCTAGAAATCGGCACAGGTTCTGGCTATCAAACCTGCATTTTGTTGGAGCTTGGCGCGACAGTCTACACCATCGAACGCCAAGAAAATCTATACAACCGGACGATTCAGGTATTGCCTTACATGGGCTACAGACCTCAGTTTTTTTGCGGGGATGGTTCCAAAGGAATTCCTGAGCATGCGCCTTATGATAAAATAATTGTCACAGCAGGAGCACCTTTTGTTCCAGAGGTTATGTTGCAACAGTTGAAATTAGGCGGTTTATTAGTCATTCCGGTAGGGGATGAGCAATCCCAGAAAATGATCACCATTCTTCGCGTTGGTGAAAATGATTTTGAACGGATTGAATTGGATACGTTTCGTTTCGTACCTTTGGTCGGCGATAAAGCCTGGTAAGTTTTCACTTAGGTGGGATATTTCCTATTTTTATGGCTGACAAAATCGCGCTTGGCTTTTCCAAGTTTTTTATTTTACATAAATGATTGAATTCTACAAAAAAAACGGTGAGCTTGCTCAAGCAGAAATCAACAAAATAGATAAATCCATCACACAAAATAGTTTAGCACGACTGGCGGTTATCGTCTTTGGTGCAGGTTTTTTGTTCTACACCTTTCAACTCAATAACGTTTCTTTAGTGCTCATCAGCACAGTTGTGCTAGTTCTTTTGTTTTTCTTTTTAGTCAATCGCCAGAGCAGATTGGAGAAACTGAAGCTAGAAAGAATGGCTTTTTTGCGTGTAAATGAAAATGAAATTACGTTAAAGCAAGATCGGAAAACCATTTACAATAAAGGCGAAACGCATGAAGATGGTCATCATCCGTATACATCCGATTTGGATATTTTTGGTTCCTATTCTTTGTATACGCTGGTCAATCGCTGTGCGACAGTTTTAGGCAATACCATCCTGTCAAATTGGTTTTTGAAATCGAGTGCAAGAGATGAAATTTTAGAGCGTCAGCAAGCAGTTGCCGAGTTGGCCGAAAATGTAGAATGGAGTCAAGACTTTCAGTCGAAACTATTATTTAATTTGGAGCAAAAGATTGAGATTAAGTCTTTCCTAACACGCTACTTTAAAGATTCGGCATTTAATTTTGGTTCAACATTGTTGAACTATTATGTATTGGCTTCGCCATTTATTTTTATAGCTGGAGTTTTAGTTTCTGTTTTTATTTATCCGGTTTGGGGTTACATGGCTATTCTAGCGTTGTTGCATTTGTTCGCAGCGATGTCTCAGGCGGGACGAATTGGCGTGTTTTCGAGTAAAATCGACAAGGTTGGCGAGCTCCTGAAATCCTATGCTGACGCAATTGCATTGGTAGAGAGCAGAACTTGGAATGCCAAAAGAAATAAAGAACTGCAGCAAAAAATCTTGCTAAAAGACAAGAAGATTTCGTCTTCGATCGATCAATTGTCTTCCTTGATCAATAAACTTGATGCCCGAAACAATATGTTTATGGCAACGATTTTAAACATTATTTTTCTATGGGATTTTAAGCAAGTCATGGCGATCATCGCCTGGAAAAAAGAAAATGAAGACATTGTGTTGCGTGCTTTCGACGTCATCGCCGAAATAGAAGCATTAAATAGTTTAGCGATTCTCAAAAGAAATCATCCAGATTGGGGTACGCCTACAATTTTGGCAAATCCTTTGGAAGATAAGCTTTCTTGCGATGAAATTAATCATCCGCTGATCCATTCTGATGTGGCGGTGGCCAATGACTATACGAACCAAGATCATCGCATTGCATTGATCACCGGTTCAAACATGGCTGGTAAAAGTACGTTTTTACGAACTGTGGGCATTAATGCGGTGTTGGCGTATGCAGGAGCTGTTGTTTGTGCAAAGCAATTTTCAACACCGATTTACTCCTTGATCAGTTATATGCGAATCAAGGATTCGCTGAATGAAAGCACATCAACGTTTAAAGCGGAATTGGATAGAATGAAATACATTCTCCAAACTGTAGAAGCCGATAAAACAAGTTTTTTCATCATCGATGAAATGCTTAGAGGAACGAATTCAGTTGATAAATATTTAGGCTCGAAGGCCATTATTAAAAAATTGCTTTCGTTAGAAGGTAAAGGTATGGTTGCCACGCATGATTTGCAATTGGCTTCCCTAGCCGATGAATACGATCAAATACATAATTTTCATTTTGACATTCAGGTCAAAGATGGAGAAATGATATTTGATTACAAATTAAAGGAGGGTGCTTGTACGATTTTTAACGCGTCAATGCTGTTAAAGGGTATAGGCATTGATGTAGATAAATTATAATTTTATTAAATTGAATATTTCTGATATGACGGTAGCAGAGCGTATTGAACAGTCCATTACGCGCCATTTTATGACTGTTTTTCCATTCACGACAAATCATCACGATACCTTGTTTGGTGGAAAAGCAATGGCTTTAATGGATGAAACGGCATTTATGTGTGCAACTCGATTTTGCCGCAAAACATTGGTCACGGTCTCTTCAGACCGAATTGATTTCAAAAAGGCAATTCCATCTGGGAGCATGATTGAAGCAATTGCGGAAGTCATTCATGTCGGGCGCACGAGCATCAAAGTTCGTGTAGATATCTTTTTGGAAGACATGTATGTTGATGGTCGCGAGCTGGCGATTTCAGGCGTCTTCTCATTCGTCGCGATCGGCGAAGATAAAAAGCCAACACCGGTTTTAGAAAATTTAGGTGTTGAAGAATTTTCTTAATTAAAATGCCTCTACTTTTTGGAGGCATTTTACTTGAAACTAAATCTCATATCTCAAATCTACTCATCCTAAATCTCAAAAAGGTTGGGCGCCTACGGAGCACAAATTTCAAAGGGATATTCTTTCTACAAACATTTTGCTCCTACGGAGCAATAATAAGTTATGCAATTTTCTCAAATCTCAAATCTCCCGTCTCATATCTAGAACTACCCCTTCGCCCTCGCATACTGCGGCGCCCAGTCTAACTCAGCTCCCAATTCTTTGGCTGCTTCATAAACAAAATGCGGACTTTGCAAGAATTTTCTAGCGACTAAGATCAGGTCAGCTTGATTTTCTTCTAAAATTGTTTCGGCTTGCTGTGCTTCTGTGATTAAGCCAACTGCCGCCGTAATCATTCCTGTCTGATTTTTTATTGCGTCAGCAAAAGGAACTTGATATCCTGGCTCCACCGTAATTTTTTGATGATGTACAGCCCCGCCGGAAGAAACATCAATCACTTCCACACCTTTAGTTTTTAAAACTGATGTTAACGCAATGGATTGTTCTAAATCCCAGCCATTTTCCGCCCAGTCTGTTGCCGATATTCGAACCCAAAGGGATTTGTTTGCAGTGATAGGTTTAATCGCTTCCACGATTTCCAACAGAAAGCGGATTCGATTCTCAAAACTTCCTCCGTAATTATCTGTTCTTTTATTCACCAAAGGTGAAAGGAATTGATGGATCAGATAGCCATGAGCAGCATGGATTTCAACAATTTCATAGCCCGCTTTTACCGCTCGTTCGGCCGCAGATTTAAATTGGGAAACGAGTTCTTGAGTTTCTTCAACCGTTAATTCCTTCGGGATAAAATCTCGTTCGCTGAAAGGAATAGCAGAAGGAGCCACGGTTTGCCAGCCGAATTCATGTTCAGGAGCAAATTGTCCGCGTCCTTCCCAAGGACGGTTGTCGCTTGCTTTTCGGCCAGCATGCGCCAATTGAATCCCTGGAATTGAACCTTGCGATTTGATAAAATCAGTGATTTTTTGGTAGGCTTTTCCCTGTTCGTCCGACCAAATCCCCAAATCCCAATAAGAAATCCGGCCTTCAGGCGCGACTGCAGTAGCTTCCTGAATTACTGCGCCTGCTTTGCCTGCGGCGAATTGACCTAAATGTACCAAATGCCAGTCCGTAGGAAATCCTTGATCCGCCGAGTATTGGCACATCGGCGATACGACTAATCTGTTTTTTAAAGAAATTGTTGCTAAAGCCAAAGGCTCAAATAATTTTGTCATGTATGTTATGCGTTGCGTTCTACGGGTTCTAAATCTTTTAACTCTTCTTCATTAAATAAACGATAGTGCACTTTAAATGTCTTTCCCAAAGGTGTTTCCAACGAAAACCCTCCCGGTCCAAATCCGTCCAGTACATCTAGCATAAAATGCGAATATTGCCAATACTCGAATAAATCTCGGTCTATCCAAAATTCGTATCCTTTTATATGTCCGATCAGAACGTCATTCATCCGAGGATAAAATCCGCCTTTCTCAAAACATTGAGGCTGCGTTCCTTCACAGCATCCTCCAGCCTGGTAAAACATCAGCGGTCCGTGTTTTTCTTCCAGCTCATCGATAAGAGCCAAAGCTTTCTCTGTTGCATCTAGTCTTGATACCATTTCTTGTCCTCCTTAAATTTAACAAAACCCAGCATAAAGCTAGGTTTTGTTGTTTGATTATTAAAACTTCTAGATATAAATCCACTACGGGATTGATTTTAGAAAAATCCTAATTTTTCTTTGCTGTACGAAATGAGCATGTTTTTAGTTTGTCTGTAATAACCCAGCATCATTTTATGGTTTTCGCGGCCAATTCCAGATTGTTTGTATCCTCCAAACGGCGCTCCGGCTGGATAGCTGTGGTATTGATTTACCCAAACGCGACCAGCTTGAATTGCTCTTGGAATTTGGTACAGCTGATGCGCATCTCTCGTCCAGACGCCTGCGCCTAATCCGTAGATCGTATCATTCGCAATTTCTATCGCTTCTTTCTCATCTTTAAACGTAGTCACCGCCAATACAGGGCCAAAGATTTCTTCTTGGAAAATGCGCATTTTATTGTTGCCTTTGAACAAGGTTGGTTTGATGTAATATCCCTCTTCCAAACCTTCTCCAAGAATATTTTCATCACCACCGGTCAATACTTCTGCACCTTCTTCCTTACCCAGCTTGATGTACGACATGATTTTGTCTTTTTGGATTTTTGAAGCTTGCGCACCCATCATGACGGTTGGATCTAATGGATTGCCGACTTTAATCTGATTGACGCGTTCGATGACACGAGCAATAAATTTGTCGTAAATATCTTCTTGAATCAATAACCGAGAAGGAGCAGTACAGATTTCACCTTGATTCAGCGCAAATAAAACAGCGCCTTCAATGGCTTTGTCCAAATATGCATCATCCTGATCCATTACGGAGCTGAAGAAAATGTTCGGCGATTTACCTCCTAATTCCAATGTTACCGGAATAATGTTTTCTGTTGCATACTGCATCACCAATCTACCTGTAGCCGTCGAACCTGTAAAGGCTGCTTTCGAGATTTTTGGATTGGTGACCAATGTACGTCCTAGTTCTGATCCAAATCCATTCACAATATTCACAACACCTGGAGGCAACAAATCACCGATCAGTTCCATTAAAACCAATATTGAAACGGGTGTGCTTTCTGCTGGTTTTAAGACAACTGTACAGCCTGCGGCTAATGCAGGAGCCAATTTCCAAACAGCCATTAGAATTGGGAAATTCCAAGGAATAATTTGAGCAACCACACCAATAGGCTCGTGAACAATCAGCGAAACCGTGTTGCTGTCCAATTCGCTCAGCGAACCTTCTTCCGCACGGATCACGCCTGCGAAATAACGGAAATGATCCACAACCAAGGGAATGTCCGCATTTAAGGTTTCCCTTACTGCTTTACCATTGTCAATCGTTTCTACTGCCGCAATATGATCTAAGTTCTGTTCGATGCGGTCTGCAATTTTATTCAGAATAATGCTGCGTTCTGTTGCAGATGTCAATTTCCAAGTTTCAAAAGCTTTGGCCGCGGTATCCACTGCCAAGGCAATATCTTCTTTTGAAGAATGCGCAACTTTGGTAAATGGTTTTCCATCCAATGGAGAAATGTTGTCAAAATAATTTCCGTTGATCGGAGCAACAAATTCTCCTCCGATGTAATTGTCATAGCGTTCTTTGAACGCAGGTCTTTGAATTATACTCATATCACTAATTTTTATATTTTACGTAATGGTTATCTTCAAATTTACTTGGAAAAGAATTTTTTAAGTAGCATTATGGTTTCAAGTAATAGCATTATCGTGACAATCACATTTTTTAAATTGTAAGTAGAATTAGTATATTTGATAGACTCTCCAATTATAAATAGTACAGGCTATGGGTAATTTGCATCTTTTAGAATCTCTTCCGTTTTCAAAGAAAAATGAAATCAATACATTGGTTGAAAACAGACGTGCGTTTACATTAAATCAATTTGAATTGAATGTTTTCGAAACCTATGAGAAAAGTTTGGAGGTTCCTTTGAAATTCGATGATTTGGTAATCGTCAATATGCTGAAAGGAAAGAAGGTGATGCATCTTAAAGACGTTTCGGCTTTTGATTACTCGCCAGGTGAGACTTTGGTGTTGCCAGCCTATTCAAAAATGATCATTGATTTCCCTGAAGCAACATCGATCAATCCCACCCAATGTACAGCCTTGTCCATCAGCCAGCAAAAAATCAACGATGTCATTAATTATGTCAATGAATTTTACCCAAAACATCATGGGACAGCTTCTTGGGAATTCCAATTGGATAAATTTCACTTCTACAACAGTCTGGAATTAACGGAAATAACGAATAAATTATTTCAGATTAGCCTTAGCCAAAATATGCACAAAGAAGCATTGGCAGACTTAACGTTAAAAGAGCTGATGATTAAAGTTATGCAGACTCAGGGATTGTTAGTCTTGCAAGAAAACACGTTGACAAACCGTTCGCTATTCGATTATCTAAAAGATTTTATTCGGAATAACATCAGCGATAAATTGACCGTTGAGGTGTTGGCTAAAAAAGTGAATATGAGTAAGGCAGGCTTATTTAGGATATTTAAAAATGAATTCGGGATCAGTCCGATGGAATTCATTATTGCTGAACGGATTAACCTAGCTAAATTTATGTTGAGCCAGCGGAAAAGTGTTAAAGAAACTTGTTTTACCGCAGGTTTTACAGATGTAAATTATTTTATTCGGCTATTTAAAAAGAGAGAAGGGGTGACGCCCGGCGTGTATGCCGGACAATACTTTTAGTGTTTCATCGCGCGGTCTAACTCTCTTTTGGATTCTCTTTCCTTGATTGTGTCACGCTTATCGAAATCTTTTTTACCTTGAGCTAAAGCAATTTCTACTTTAGCGAAACCACGCTCATTGATAAAAATACGCAATGGGATCATCGTAAATCCTTTTTCTTCGCCTTTTTCTTTCAGCTTTTTTAATTCGCGTTTGGTCAGCAAAAGTTTTCTGTCGCGCTTGGATTCATGGTTATAAAAAGAACCAAATGAATATTCAGCGATGTGCATGTTGCGGATATAAAGTCCATCTTCAAAAAACGCACAGAAACTATCGTTGATATTGGCTTTTCCGCTTCTAATCGATTTTATTTCAGTGCCTAATAAAGATAATCCAGCCACATATTTATCCAAAATATGGTATTCAAATGATGCTTTTTTATTTTTTATATTGACTCTTGCTTCTATAGCCATACGTTGTTTTTATTCTTATTTATAAGCTACAAATGTAGCAAAATACTACTAATACCTATTGAATAGCAATTCTTTATTAACAAGTTATTAATATTGAATTAATTTTATGATATTTATATGTTAATCAAATCTAAAACAAAAAGAGAAGTTTTGTAAGTTTGCGCAATTTCCATAAATAAAGTTTAAAAACGTTAGTACATATTTACTTAATTTATACTTAACTTTGGAAACAAAAAAACTGACATTTTATTAAAAATGTTCAAAAAGTAAAAACGAATCATTTATTAAGATATACCGCCAGAATGAGCAAGGGAAAATTAAATGAAAAAACATCAAAGTTTTTGCTTGAGTTAGATGAACTTAAAGCGAAAAATTTATATGCTTATTTTAGACCTATCCAATCAAAACAGGATACTGAAGTAGTTATTGATGGCAAACGTGTGCTTATGTTTGGCTCAAACTCATATTTAGGATTGACAATTGACCAACGTATTATCGAAGCTTCGCAGCAGGCTTTGGCAAAATACGGGACGGGTTGTGCAGGTTCACGTTTCTTAAACGGGACTTTAGATATCCACGTTGAGCTTGAAGAAAAATTGGCGGCGTTTGTAGGTAAGGAATCGGCGATATTGTTCAGTACGGGTTTCCAGTCCAATCTTGGGCCTTTATCTTGCATTACTGGAAGAAACGATTATATCTTATTGGATGAACGGAATCATGCTTCCATTATCGATGGAAGTAGATTGTCATTTTCCAAAGTTATTAAATATGCACACAACGATATTCAGGATTTAAGAGACAAGTTGTCCAGGATTCCTGAAGATAGTTTTAAGCTGATTGCTACCGATGGTATCTTTAGCATGGAAGGCGATATTGTCGACCTGCCAGAATTGATTAAAGTGGCGAATGAGTTTGATGCGGCTGTTATGGTTGATGATGCACACAGTTTAGGTGTGATCGGAGAGCGTGGAGCTGGTACTGCAAGTCATTTTGGAGTGACCGATCAAACGGATATGATTATGGGGACATTCAGCAAGTCCTTAGCTTCTTTAGGAGGTTTCGTCGCTGCGGATAAATCGACGATCGAATATTTAAAACATAAAGCACGCTCTTTAATGTTCAGTGCGAGCATGACGCCAGCTTCAGTAGCATCAACGTTAAAAGCGCTGGAAATTATCGAGAACGAACCCGAACATATTGAAAAGCTTTGGGCGAATACAAATTATGCGAAACAGCTGTTGCTGGAAAATGGATTTGACTTAGGAAATACACAAAGTCCTATTCTTCCTGTATTTATTCGCAACAACGAAAAGACTTATATCATCACCAAAATGCTTCAAGACGACGGCGTTTTTGTTAACCCAGTTGTAGCTCCTGCAGTTCCAGCTGAGGAATCATTGATCCGTTTATCGCTTATGGCCACACATACATTTGACCAAATCGATGAAGCTGTGGATAAAATGGCAAAAGCATTTAAAAGTTTAGAAGTAGAATCATTCATTAGCTAAATGATTACGATCATTCCAGTTGAATCAAAAAAGCAGCGTAAGGCTTTTATTGATTTTCCACATGATTTATATGCGGAAGACCCGAATTATGTGCCAGAATTATTTTTAGCGCAAGAAGATTTATTAACTCCGGGTAAACATCCATTTTACTTGCATTCTTCTGCTCAATTGTTTTTGGCTTACAGCGATGCGAAAATTGTTGGCCGGATTGCCGCGATTTGGAATGTGAACAATAATTCATTCAATCATGTTCAAGAAGGTCATTTTGGTTTTTTTGATTGCATCAATGACCAGGAAGTCGCCGATAAATTGTTTGAAGCTGCAGAAAATTGGGTAAAGCAGAAAGGTGCAACAACCGTTGTTGGACCGATTAATCTGACGACAAATGATACCGTTGGACTTTTAGTCGAAGGTTTTGACCGTCCTCCAATGGCCATGATGCCATACAATAAAGCATATTATATTGATTTGATTTTAAATTACAGCTTTAGTCAAAAAGTTGATTTGAGAGCTTATCAAATTTCTTCAGATGATGCCAATAAGCGTTCTGTTCTATTATTGGATAAATTGGAAGAGCGCCTCGGACGTTCAGGTATTCGGCTTCGCCAAATAAATTTAAAAGATTTTAAAAACGAAGTTGCGAAAATCAAAACCATCTACAACAAAGCCTGGGATAAAAATCTAGCCTTTGTCCCAATGACAGATGAGGAATTCAATTATGTGGCGAAAGATTTAAAACAGATCGTAAATCCTAAATATGCAATTATTGCAGAAAAAGGGGACGAAATTGTCGGTTTTGCTTTAGGTGTTCCAAACATCAATGAGATCTTGATAAAAATAAAACGAGGAAGATTATTGCCTTTCGGTATTTTCAAATTGCTTTTCGGTCTTAAAAAAGTGAAGTCACTTCGCGTGATGATGCTTGGTGTTTTAGAGAATTATCGCAAAATGGGTATCGAAGCATGTCTGTATGGGCGCATTATTAAAAATGGAACGATAGATAATGTTCAGGAAGCTGAATGTTCATGGATGTTGGAGCATAATTATTTAATGAATCATGCCATCGAACAAATTAATGCCAAACTTTATAAAAGATACCGTCTTTACGAAAAGACGCTATGACAAAAAAGATTTTAATAACTGGAGCTAGTGGTTTCGTGGGTTCGCATTTAGTTGAAGCTGCCAAAAGCCAGCTTTTTGAAGTGCATGCTGCTGTTAGGCAGTCAAGCCTGAAAGACGAAATAGCTCCATTTGTTGATAAATTTGTTTATCCAGATTGGAACAATTCCCAAGATTTAGATGAGTTGCTGCGCAATGAGAAGTATGACTTTGTTATTCATGCAGCAGCTTTGACCAAATCAAAATCGGAACAAGAGATGTATACCGTGAATGTAGATTTCACTAAAAACCTCTTAGCCTCTGTTTCTAAATTAACGGAAAAACCCCAACGAATCGTTTTTGTCAGCAGCCTTGCTGCGATAGGCCCAATTCCTTTTCAAGAAAATCAGTTTATTTTAAATGATAGTCCATATCATCCCGTAACGGTTTACGGGAGAAGTAAACGCGATGCGGAACTGATGATCAAGGAGAACTTCGCTGATTTGCCTATTACGATTATCCGTCCGACTGCAGTTTATGGACCTCGCGAGAAAGACCTATTTATTTTGTTTGATACCATGAATAAAGGTTTCGAACCTTATATAGGACGCAAACCCCAAGCACTAAGTTTTATTTACGTAAAGGATTTGGTTGACGTTTTATTGCTCTCACTTCGAGGACGGGAAACGGAAATTGTAGCTTACAACATTACCGATGGCCACGTATATACAAAATATGCGATGGCTGACATATTTAAAAGTGTTTTCAAAAAGAGATTATTCAGAGTGCATATTCCTTATGGAATTGTTGAGTATTTTTCAATTCTCTTGCAGAAACTGTATAGTAAATCTTCTAAAACTCCAGTGATTTATCCTGAGCGGTTAAATGAATTGACCGCGGAAAATTGGGGCTGTGATATAGAAGAAGTAAAAAATAAATTAAATTTTGAACCAAAATATGACCTTGAGAGTGGTTTGAAAGAAACCCTTGAATGGTATAAAGTGAATAAATGGTTATCATAAATGGAAGCAAATAAATCGCTATTCTCAGATAGAAAACGCACGAATATATTAAGTTCGCCTGAGCAGAAATTAATTATCTATTTGGTTCCGCGTGTTCCTTCATGGATCAGTTCAGATGGATTGACTGCAATCGGAACGTTCGGCTCGGTATTGATATTGATTAGTTTTATTCTGGCTAAGTATGTTGCCATTCCTTATTTGCTCTTAGGGATTCTGGGATTTATTATCAATTGGGTAGGAGATTCCATGGATGGCCGGATTGCCTATTACCGCAATAAATCTCGTAAATGGTATGGCTTTTCTTTAGATATCATTATGGATTGGGTTAGTACGGTCATGATCGGATTGGGTTATGTAATCTATGCTGACGGCAAATGGGAATTGACAGGTTTTCTTCTTGTCGCTTGCTATGGCTGGAGCATGATCATTTCTCAGCTTCGATATAAGATATCCGATAAATATACCATCGATGCAGGCCTGGTCGGTCCGACCGAAATACGAGTGATTATCTGCTTAGTCTTATTGCTTGAAGTTTTATTTCCTGGCACAATGGATTATTTAGTAATTGTCATTACATGTATTCTATTTTTTATCAATATTGGGGATACAAAAAAACTGTTGGATTTAGGTGATGAGCGCGATCGATTAGAGAAAGAAAATAAGTCGGTTAATAATTAGTAAATGAACTGGGTTAAGATTAAGCAATTTTTTAAAGCGCAACTTTCGGCGTTTATCGGAGGCATGGTTGATTATGGAGTCATGCTTTTGTGCAAAGAAGTTTTTGGTTTTTCCGTTACGAATGCGATACGTGTCAGCGGAACAGTCGGTGCTGTTGTTAATTTTTCCATCAATCGATTTTGGACTTTTAAAGATAGTAAGAACTCGACCCCAATAGGAAACCAGCTTTGGAAATTTGTAATTGTTGTCATTGGCAGTATTTTTTTAAAATCACATGGCACTCCAATCTTATCAGAAATTACCGGAATCGATTATAAAATTACCCGACTAATGATTGAGCTTATTGTTTCTTTAGGGTTCAATTATCCGCTTCAAAAGTATTGGGTATTTAAAAAATAAAGTTTTTTATACTATTCTTAAAAAATTATCGTTTTATAATACAGCTCTTTACATAAGAGTCGAAATTATTTCTCAGATTCTATTTGGAAGTTAGCGTTTAAAAGTTCTACTTTTGCACCACTCCGCAAGGGAGGGACAGCATTGAAAAGCAAGGAAATCGGGGATATAGTTAGAAGCTAGCGATAGCGGAAAGCGAGCCCAGAACGTTCCAGACAAAATAAATCAAAAAAAAGTTTTGGAGGTTCGGAAAAGATTTCTACCTTTGCAGTCCCAACGGAAACGAAGGGGACAAGATCTGAAGGGATCTTGGGAATAAAAACGAAAAGATCAAGCTGGCAGCAGCGAGGTTATATAAGCAGAAGCGCGAAGCGGATGCGATAGAAGTTCTTTAAGAAAATGATCATGTAAACGCAGCGAGTAGCTTTAAGAGAGCGAAAGTTCGCAAGGAAGATTTTTTCTTCCAAAAAACAAACTTAAGCTAAGCAAATCGGATTAGAAATACACAAAGACAATTCTAATTATTTTATAGATAGTTAGGTGTCGAACACTACATTTTACAATGGAGAGTTTGATCCTGGCTCAGGATGAACGCTAGCGGCAGGCCTAATACATGCAAGTCGGACGGGATTCAGGGAGCAGCTTGCTGCAAACTGATGAGAGTGGCGCAC